>NZ_NFJL01000001.1 GCF_002159835.1 Blautia sp. An249
GAGGAAGCCAGCGAAAAGATCTCAGAGCTGTACGAGGACGGCCAGGGAAGCTACGGGGGCGTCCATCAGGAGAAGATCACGGTCAATGGCTCGGAAAACTGGAGTGTCTACACGGACAATTCCTTTGAGTCATTAAAGACAGAGGATATTGAAAAGATCGCAGAGACAAAAGGGATTGCCGACTATAATATCACCACAGTCCCTACTGCCGTAAAACCGGCGGACTTTGAACGAATTGAGGACGCGGACACCGACCAGACCAATGACTTTCGGGGTGTCACCCTCATCGGAAACCGGGATATGGCGCTGGATGCCAATGTCTTAAGCGGAAATGTTACCATCAAAGAGGGGCGGATGACCACAAAAGGGGATGCCAATGTGTGTGTCATCTCAGAGGACCTGGCGGAGAAAAACGGACTGAAAGTGGGAGACCGTATGAGGTTTCACCCTCTTAAGGAAGAAGAGCCTGTACAGGAAGCAGAGATCGTAGGGATCTGTCAGGTGCAGGAGCCCATGCAGCCCTATATGTCCGGGGACACGTTCCGCTGGGAGAATGTGATCTTTACGGACCTGGATTTCCCTGCAAAGGCGGAGCAGGATGATCCGCTGTATGAAAAGGCCTATTTCAAAGTGGCAGATGTGGATGATTATGAGACGGTGAAAGACGCCATTCGGAAAACGGACATGGAGTGGGAATGGTATGACCTCATAGATAACAATGGCAATCTGGATACCATGGCGTCCAATTTTAACGATCTGGAGAAAATCAGCAATACCCTTCTGGCGGTTGTGGCGGGAGCCGGATTTGCGATCCTGTTTCTGATCTTTATTTTCTGGATCAGGAACCGGACCAATGAGATCGGAATCCTGATGTCCATCGGCATCGCAAAGGGGCAGATCCTCCTGCAGATTTTAACGGAAACGGTTCTGATCGGGGGCCTTGCCATTGTTTTGTCGTTTCTCATCGCCCCCGCGGTGTCAGACGCAGCGGCACATTACCTGACCGGTCAGCAGGAACAGCAGGCCGGGGTACAGGAGGAGATGGACGCCGGAAAGGTTGCCACGGATTACCAGGCGCCGGAACTGACTGTGACAGATGTGGAAACCAAGATTACCCCGGAGATGCTGCTTACAGACGGGGCTGCGGTGACAGGGCTGATCGTCGTTTCCACCTGCGCCTCCAGTATCCTGATTTTCCGCAGAAAACCGAAAGACATTTTAAGTGAAATGAGTTAGGAGGAAGGAAGAATGATCTTAGAAGCAAGGAATCTCATGTATTCTTATTCGTCAAAACGGGAGAAACTTGTCCTGAAAAATGTGTCGGCCTCTTTTGAAGAAGGGACGTTCTATACGGTGGTTGGTGCCAGCGGCTCCGGGAAGACTACGTTCCTGTCGCTTCTCGCGGGGCTGGACGGCCCCGTGTCCGGACAGATCCTTTATCATGGAGAAGACATCCGTAAAAAAGGGTTGAACTACCACCGCAGGCACAATATCTCTCTGGTATTTCAAAACTACAATCTGATCGACTATCTGACTACCGAGGAGAATGTAAAGCTGGGCGGCAGGAAGAACGCGGGGAGACTGCTCCGTGAAGTCAGTATTCCAAAAGAGGACTGGAAGCGAAATGTGCTGAAACTCTCCGGCGGCCAGCAGCAGAGGGTGGCGATCGCCCGTGCCCTGGCAAGTGAGGCGAGGGTGCTGTTGGCGGATGAACCCACGGGAAATCTGGATGAAGAGACTGCGGCGGAGATTATCGAACTGCTGAAGCGGACCGCCCACGAACTGGGGAAATGCGTGATCGTAGTGACACACAGTAAGCAGCTTGCAGGGGAGGCGGATGAGATTCTGGAGATGAAAGAAGGGAAACTAAGAAAGCAGGTGATATAGCTGAAAAGTGAATGAAAAATAACATTGACTGGATGGAGTGAAAAATCGATATAGAAAAAGTTGAAATTATTCGCTTTCCTGGGCGTATGGGACTAATCATATTTTGGCTTATCAACTATTACAGCCCATCGCCCCATACAGCCATAATAACCTGACACTACACCTGCATCCGGCTATGCCAATTTCCGTTTTTCCGCGTTTAGTTTTCAAATCTTCATCAAATCTTTGGAAGTTTATCCTACGATGTTTTTTGTAAATAGCAGAAAGGAGCCAAACAACATGGATTATATTTTGAAAACAACTAATCTCTGCAAATCATTCAAAAAACAGTTGGCGGTAAATGAGGTTTCCCTAAATATTCCGAGGGATTCCGTATATGGATTGCTTGGACCGAATGGTGCGGGAAAATCTACTACCTTAAAAATGCTTACTGGCATTATGAGGCCGACATCTGGAACAATTACATTTAACGGAAAGGCATGGAACAGAGAGGGATTAAAACATATTGGAGCACTTATTGAAATGCCGCCACTCTATGAAAATCTGACAGCAAAAGAAAATTTGAAAGTGCGTACTACCTTATTGGGGCTGCCTGATACACGGATTGAGGAAGTTTTGCAAATTGTTCAGCTTACTAACACTGGCAAAAAACGAGCCGGTCAATTTTCCCTTGGAATGAAACAGCGTCTTGGAATTGCAAATGCGTTGTTGAACCATCCCAAATTGTTAATCCTGGACGAACCAACAAACGGTCTTGACCCCGTAGGTATCGAAGAATTAAGGGAACTGATTCGCTCATTCCCCAAAAAGGGAATTACGGTAATCCTGTCCAGCCATATCCTTTCCGAAGTCCAGCAGACTGCTGACTATATTGGTATTATCGCAAATGGTATCCTGGGTTATGAGGGGCAGCTTCGTGATGGAGAGGATTTGGAACAACTCTTTATGCAAGTTATCAAACATGAGAGAAAGGCCGGTGAGTAAAATGAGCGGTATTATAAAAGCGGAACATCTAAAATTCAAACACACCTTTACCAAATATCTCCCTGTAATCGCGCCGATGATAACACTTCTGTTAGTGCTGGCATTGACTGGTGGATTGGAAAATGCTTTTCCGGCTGGGGCGTGGAACTGGTGGTATGCTACTTTGCTGCCTGGAACATTAGCTGTGATGTGTTATTTGAGTATAGCCAAAGACAGAAAGAACCATTATTACAATTTGAAAAGTCTGCCCGTATCAGGGCAAAAACTGATGATTGGTAAAATGATATATCTTGCGTTAGGACTTTTAGCTGCTAATGTGATCGTTTTTCTCGGAGCAACTATCGGCGGAACTATTTTTGGTACAACCATCCCCATTGAGGGTGCAGCAGTAGCTACCATTCTATTAACGATTTCTTACTTATGGGAAATTCCGGTATATCTGTTTTTAAGTGCAAAATTTGGTATGTTTGTCGATATTTTTCTCTGTATGGTGATTTCGATTGGCGGTGTGGTGACCGTGGCAGACAAAAGCTCTTGGTGGCTTTGTCCGTCCTCCATTCCAGTACGTTTAATGTGTCCCACTTTGGGCCTGCTACCCAATGGCTTGCCAATCCCCGCTGAAAGTGAATTGTGGAATACAGGTGTTATTTTACCTGGCGCTATTCTGTCCCTGGTCTGGTTTATTGTATGCGTGGTCATTTTAAATCTATGGTTTAAAAAAATGGAGGTGAAGTAAAATCGTGCTTTTTCGTTATTATGAATCAGATTTTTTAAAAACAAAGCATAGTTCAATACGAGCTGCCCATCTTTTCATTCCTATTGTGGCTGCGCTTATTTTCAGTGCATACTATTCTTACGCACCTTGGGATGATTATGTGAAAGTGGATATTTACTATCAGGTTATTGGGATGGCATTGCCATTTCTAATTGGTGTATTCTGCGCGATTATATCAGAACAGGAACAATCTGCGGGTTGCTTTCAAATGATGCTTATGACATCCAAAAAAGTGATTCCGTTTTTATCTAAACTCTTGTTGCTTCTGATATTTTGCGCTGGGGCGCTTTTCCTGGCCTCTGTGATCTTTGGCGCTATATTTCTACTTGGACTACATGGAAAAGTTGTCGGGAACGTGTTCTATCTGCTTGCCGCGCTGGTGTTGCTTTGCAGCAGCGTACCACTATATCTTCTGCACTTGTATTTATCCTTTCGGTGGAATAAGGGTGTGTCTATCGGACTGGGAATTGTAGAAAGCGTATTGTCCGCACTTTTTCTGACTGGTTTGGGTGATAGTATTTGGAAATATATTCCTCTCGCGTGGCCTGCCAGAACAGTGTCTACATTTTTAGCTGCTTATAACGGCGAAAGTCTGGCTTGTGCGGAGTTGAAACAAGTTGCCTGTATAGGTATCTTTGTAGTTGCAGCCGGAACGCTCACTTATTTATGCTGGGCTTATCGCTGGGAAGGCACCAGAACGGCGGACTAAGGTTTACTTTATATTGACAAATCATTATAATCCATAACAGGGAGGTGAACGATATGGCATACATTTTAGCGGTGGATGATGAACCTGGAATCCTGGATATGATACAAAGCATTTTAATGAAAGACGGACATCATGTAACGTGTATTGCCGCCCCCCAAAAGGTTGACTACACGAAAATCAATTCTTTTGATTTAATTTTGCTGGACGTGATGATGCCGGAAATAGACGGGTTTTCTCTTTGTCAAAAATTAAGAGGTCAAGTAGACTGCCCGATTGTTTTTTTGACTGCAAAATCAGAAGAAGATAGCTTAGTAAACGGTTTGGCTCTCGGTGCAGATGATTATATTTGCAAGCCTTTTGGAGTTATGGAATTGAGGGCAAGGGTTTCAGCTCATTTACGCAGGGAAAAAAGAGAACATTCTGTCCGTATCTCGTTTGAACGTGCCTGTTTTAATATTTCTGCAAAGCAGTTTTTGGTTGAAAATGTGGTTGTCCCTTTAACAAAAGGTGAATATGAGATTTGTGAGTTTTTGGCCAGGAATCCAGGACAGGTATTTTCAAAAGAGCAAATTCTTGAAAATGTTTTTGGCTTTGATAGTGAAAGTAACGAAAATACGATTATAACTCACATAAAAAACATCCGCAATAAATTGCAGGCATTTGACTATGCGCCGATAAAAACAATATGGGGGGTTGGATATAAATGGGAAAAATAAAACGAAAATCTCAGATTTCTTTGAGCTTATTTTATCTCAAATATTTTGTCTATATCTTTGCCCTCGTCCTTTTTTTGGCGATTGGTTTATTGGTTCTGTTCAATGCCTTGATGAATGACAGCATTGTATATCCGGCAAACTATGCACAAGAACAGGCAGAAAGCGCGTTCAGTAAGATTCAACAAGCAGAACAGGTTACAGAAGATATTATCCCGGAGTTATGTCATTACGCAGTTTTTGATCTGGATGGGAATTGGAAAAGTGGTAACTTAACAGGAACATCCGCACAAGAAGCATGGGACGCAGTACAGAAAGGCAGCACAGTGGGCGTAAAATATAATTATACTGTTATACCGAGAGAAACAGAATATTGTGTTTTGCGATATACCCTTTCTCCCCAATACAAGTCTTCCTTTTTGCAAAAACTTCTTGTTCCGCCTGAAATACTTATTTTTGTATCTGCAATTCTCGGAACATTTTTGATAATTGCAATCGTCGCCATTCGTTTCGGCAAAGTGATGAACAGAAAGTTATCTACACTGATTTTTATTGCCAACAAGGTTGAACGACAGGAATTAGATTTTGAGATTTCAACGAGCGGTATTAAAGAAGTGGATGTAATACTTCGTTCGTTGGATCAAATGCGCGTCGCAGTAAAAGATGCTCTTGAGAGCCAGTGGAAAACAGAGCAGAAAAAAAACCGTCAAATATCCGCGTTAGCACATGATTTAAAAACCCCCCTCACTCTTGTGCGCGGAAATGCGGAACTTCTTCTTGAATCTGAACTTTCAGAGGAACAAAGGAAATATACCGGATACATTGAAAGCAGCTCCTTGCAAATGCAGAATTATGTGCATACATTGATTGAAGTCACAAAATCGTGGCAGGGGTATCACTTCCGTCCTCAAAAAATCGAATGTGACGTTCTTGTCCATGAAATAAAGCAACAGTTAAAAGGATTGTGTACGGTTCATAATCTGACGGCAGCGTGTGAGTGCCATTATACTATCCATGAAATCACAGCGGATTACGATCTTCTTATCAGAGCGATTGTTAATGTCTTATCCAACGCTGTGGAGCGTACTCCAACAGGAGGAAAAGTTTTGCTATCTGTTACCGAAGAAAATAATTTTCTGCTATTTACAGTAATAGATACGGGAAGTGGTTTCTCACCAGATGCATTAAAACATGGTACAGAACAGTTTTATATGGATGATAGCAGCAGGACTTCTAAGACCCACTTTGGAATTGGCCTATATGCGGCAAATTCTATCGCCCAAAATCATGGCGGGCAACTGATTTTGAACAATTCGACAGAAACGGGCGGCGCAAAAGTCACAATTAAGATTCCCTGCTAAAGTAGAGTGGACGGAAAATTCTGTCCGATAAGCGTCAAAACGGGCTTGCAGAAAAGAAAGAAGTGTTTACATTCTTGAAAAATGATGTTTACATACCTCACAAAAGATAAAATAAAACCTTATGTTAATGCCTGTGGACAAATTTCCAACTCAACTTGCTTGTTATTAGCCTTGCGAAATTCTATACTCCATTCATAAAACATAAGGAGGACTATATCGAATGAAGTTTAATGAAAAACTCTTATCACTCAGAAAAAGGAAAGGATTATCTCAGGAAGAATTGGGTATGGAGCTTCAGGTTTCGAGGCAAACCATTTCCAAATGGGAGGCAGGCCAATCATACCCTGATTTTCAACGGCTGGTTTTGCTAAGTGACTATTTCAATTTGACCTTGGATGAATTGGTAAAAGACATTGACGTTCAGGATGTGCGTGAAAAAAATATGACAGATGAAAGAGTTGCGTCTATCTATCTGGATATTGAGAATGGAAAAGCGTCATTGAAAAAGGGGGCACGAATCGTTGGTTATATTCTTCTTGCGGTAGCAGTCATTTTTCTTATTGGATTCCTGGCTCATTTGGCGTTTCCTGATATAGAGTGGCTTTGGAGGCGCTCTTAAAAATCGTTTTATCTGCCGGACGACGGCAAAAGAAAAAAAGCCGTCGTTCAGCAGCCCATGCTCATGCTATGGACAGCCTATCGGAACTTATATGAAAGAATACCGCATTAGATAAGCTGCAATCTTATTGAGGCAGACACAGGCAACCATAGCTGAAATCGCGAATCAAGTTGGATATGAAAATCAGAGCAAATTTGCCACACCGTTTCGTGATGTTCTAAAGATTGCGCCAGCGGAGTATCGTAAAGAAAATAGTAATAATTAAGTTTGAATTTAGTTCTTAAGTTAATGTGTGAGGGTATAACTAAAATAAAGGCAGATAGGGTATTTTCTGCCTTTATTTTATAAATCAGTAGTTTCGCTATTTTGAATTTCTAACAACTGTTCAACTAAAAAATTTAGAGAATATTTAATTGCAGTATGCTCAAAGTGTCGATTGACTTTTTACTATCAAAATGATAATATTTTCATATATCGAAGCGGGAGGGCGAAAGATGACAGATAAACTTATGGATTGCATTACAAATCCGGTGAAATGCAAATTGCTGCTTGAAATATATTCAAAAGGGAAAGCAACAGCGAAACATTTAGCCGATACTTATAACGATATTCCTCAAGCTACCCTATACCGGCATATCAGGAAAATGTTGAGCGATGGCATTTTACAAGTGGTAGAAGAAACACAGGTACGCGGTACAGTAGAAAAAACCTACGCACTCGCATACGACATTAACAGCAATATGGAAACGATGGTTGAAGAAAATTCCGGCGAACTTTATATGCAGTATTTCATGCAGTATATCTTTGGATTTGCAAAGCAGTTTCAAGAGTATTGTCAATCCCCCAATATAAATATCAAAAAAGATATGACAGGATTTTCTCTCTCCCCGCTATATCTCTCGGATGATGAGTTGACATCTCTTGTGACAAGAATTTCTAAAATAATCAATACAGTAAAAAACAATGAACCTAACTCAGAACGTAAGTTACGGACTATAGGTGTAATTGTATCTCCGGCAGAAAATACAGACAAATAAAACGACCGTCCCAAATTAACGGGACGGTTTCTATTGACTTTATATTATCATTATGATAATATTATTAAAACGATAAAATTAAGGAGGAAAAACATTGAACATTCTATTTGAAATTCTGCCCTTGCTGATTCCTGTTTTGTTGGCAGACATTGCTCTTGCAGTGGCGGCGGTAAGACACATTCTGCAACATCCACACTATCGCTTTGGAAATAGAGTTATGTGGCTTGTGATTGTTGTAATCTTTTTACTCTTTGGACCGATTATTTATTTTGTTTTTGGAAAGGGGGAGAGCGAATGAACGTCCTCACAATCCAAAACTTATCAAAAAGTTTCGGAAAGCAGAAAATCATTGACAATCTTAATCTGTCTGTACCAGAGGGAAGTGTCTTTGGCTTCATAGGGAAAAACGGAGCTGGTAAAACAACGACCATGAAAATGGTATTGGGACTATTACAGCCCGACAACGGAGAAATCCATGTTTGCAATGAGTCTGTCTGCTTTGGACAGACAAGAACAAATCAATATATCGGATATTTGCCGGACGTCCCGGAATTTTATAACTATATGACGCCGATACAGTATCTAAAGCTATGCGGAGAAGTCATTGGTATATCAAAAGCCGAAATATCAAAAAGAAGTGAAGAACTTCTCTCCCTTGTCGGCCTAAATAATGTAACAAAGCAAATCGGCGGGTTTTCTCGCGGTATGAAGCAACGATTGGGAATTGCGCAGGCATTGCTCACACAGCCCAAATTGCTGATTTGTGATGAACCAACAAGTGCGCTTGACCCCGTAGGCAGAAAAGAAATTTTGGATATTCTCTATAAAATCAGAGGTACGACAACGGTGTTATTTTCCACACACATTCTTTCTGATGTAGAGCGTATTTGCGATCACGCCGCTTTTTTGAACGAGGGAAAAATCGCTGTCATTGGAACACTCGCAGAAATTAAGGCTTTGCATGGACATGACAGCTTGCTTTTGGAATTTTCAGCCGATAAAGATTTGCGTCTTTTCAAGAAACAAAAATCCATAGAGCCATTGTTACTCCATTCCGAAGAAAATAACAGGGAACTTATTTTACATAGCCGCGATATGGTAAGTGTGCAAAAATCCTTGTTTCGTGTACTTGCGGAAACAGGGATTTGCCCCATAAGGATAGAACTTATGGAGCCGTCCCTTGAAAGTCTGTTTTTGGAGGTAGTGAAATGAGTGGATATATTGCTTTTGCCAAAAAAGAATTTACGGAAAATATGAAAAACTATCGTTTTCTCATCCTGTTCGCACTCTTTTTGATTTTCGGTATTATGAGTGCGTTTCTTGCAAAATTCACACCGGAAATTTTATCGGCTTTAGCCGCAGATATGGAAATGACTTCTGAACCAGTCGCTTTGGACGCATGGAAACAATTTTACAAGAACATTTCCGGCGTTGGGTTCAGCGCATTTATCATTTTGTTTGGAAGCTGTCTGTCAAATGAATATTCCAAAGGAACCTTAGTTTTAATGGTCACAAAAGGATTATCGCGTAAAGCTGTTATTCTTGCAAAATATACGGCAGCCGCTGCACTTATGACAATCAGTTATTGGATTGGATATGCTGCGACATACGGCTATACAGCCCTTTTATGGAATGATAGCAGTCTTTCAAATGTTGCTTTAGCTGCAGTTTCGCTTTGGATAGTTGGTTTTTTATATTTGAGTATTCTGATGATTGGGTGCGTGATATTCAAGCAGACTTTTACAAGCATACTCTTTACAGGCGGCATTGTTGCCCTTATATCTTTGATAGGAATGATTGAACCGATTGCTAAATTCAATCCGTTTATTTTAACATCAAAAAATGTGGATTTAATTTCCGGCGAAGTTATTCCGGCAGAATTTGTAATACCAGCTTTCATTTCCGTCAGTTTATCCATTTTCGGATTGCTGATTGCTATTCGGCTTTTCAATAAAAAACAGCTTTGAACAGTAAATATAAAATGATTAAGACTTGTGATTGTTTGGATAAATAATTTCATACTCTTGCTTATCTTTTTCTTTTATTTGAGGATGGAAACGGCCCCGCCGAAGCGGGGCCTTCCGATTGGAGAATAAACAGAAATTCATCAGCCAGATTATGACCAGTAAATCCCCCGTCCGTGCCTGCGAGGACGTGGATGATGCGGCGCTCTCCTATGCGGAGATCAAGGCGTTGGCCACGGGCAATCCCTACATCAAAGAAAAGATGGATCTGGATATACAGGTCAGCAAGCTGAAACTGATGAAAGCCAACCACACCAGCCAGAAGTACCGGCTGGAAGCGAATATCGCAAAGGATTACCCGATGCAGATCACGGCGGCAAAGGAGCGCCTGGAAGGACTGAAAGCAGATAAGGAAGCGGTTCATCCATTTTTGGAGAAAGCGAAGGACGAGTTTTCCATGGACATCGGCGGAAAGATCTATACCGACCGGAAAGAAGCAGGAACCGCCCTGATCGCCGCCTGCGCCGGGTTAAAGGCTGTCCGCACTTCCGGGCGGGTGGGGGAGATTTACGGCTTCCATCTGTTTTCAGAATTTGACAGCTTCAACCAGAAGTACATCCTAACCATCAAAGGCCAGTGCAGCTACAAGGTGGAAGTGGGCAAGGACGCCCTTGGCAACCTGCAGCGTATCAGCAACGCCCTGTACGGCATCGAAAAGAAAGTGGCGGAAACACAGAACAAGCTGGATACCTTACAGCAGCAATTAGCCACGGCAAAAGAGGAAGTAGCAAAACCGTTCCCGAAGGAGCAGGAACTGGCAGAAAAATCGGAGCGGCTGGCGGAGCTGAACGCTTTATTGAATATGGATGAGAAAGGTCCATCAGAAGCACTGGATGTGGATGAGGGGGCGGAGGAACCCATTGTTGCGGACAGCCCACGAAAGCCCTCTGTCCTTGGGAAACTCAAAGAAGCGAAAGAGCGGCTGTCAGCGGCCCAGGGGGAACAGGGGCAGCCAAAGCACAGACAGGAGCAATTCATATAAAAGAAGTCCCATCCCGCCGGGAAACTGGCGGGATGGCTTGATGGAGGAAAATCGCATATATGGCAGAAAACAGAAATGAGCGGATGCAGGAGATTACGCAGCGCCTGGAGCAGGGCGTGAAAGAAATCTTTACATCAGAGATGTATATGGAATATCTCAATACCATGTCAAAATTCCATAATTACAGTTTTAATAACACCATGCTGATCCACATGCAGAAACCGGACGCAACCCTTGTGGCCGGCTACCAGGCATGGCAGAAGAAATTTAAACGGCAGGTAAAGCGGGGCGAGAAAGGCATCCGGATTATTGCGCCTGCCCCGATCCGGGAGAGGGAAGAAGTGGAGAAGATCGACCCGGAAACCCAGGAGCCAGTCTTAAAATCGGATGGGACACCGGAAACAGAGGAAGTGGTGTACACCATCCCCCGTTTCCGTGTCATGACGGTGTTTGATGTGTCACAGACGTATGGGGAACCGCTCCCGGAGATTGAGACGCCGGAGCTTATGGGAAGCGTGGAAAACTATGACACGTTTCTGCAGGCCGTCCGGGAGGTTTCCCCGGTGCCTATACGGTTTGACAATATTGAAAGCGGCGCAAAGGGATATTACAGCAGCGCTGATAAAGAGATTGTCATCCAGGAGGGGATGAGCGAAAGGCAGACCATGAAAACCGGCATCCATGAGACGGCTCACGCAAAGCTCCATGGCCGTGACGTGATGGAGGAGCTAGGGGAGAAGAAAAGCCAGATGACAAAGGAAGTGGAAGCGGAGAGTACGGCCTATGTGGTCTGCCAGTATTTCGGCCTGGATACCTCGGATTATTCCTTCCCTTATATCGCCGGGTGGAGCAGCGATATGGAAATGCGGGAGCTTCGTGCATCCATGGATACCATACGCAGAACCGCCGGGGAATTGATCGACCAGATGGTAGAGCGGATGAGGGAAATCCAGAGGGAAGCGCAGCGCCAGAGCGAAACGGCCCTTTTTGAAAGCCGGGAGGACAGATACGGGATTTATCAGCTTGCGGATGAGGGAAACGGGCAGGCGTACCGGTTCATGGGGATGATTTACCTGCAGGAGCGTGGCCTGACCGTGGATGGGGCGGACTACCGGTTTGTGTACGGGGATGTTTTGGAAGAAGGGGAAAGCCTGGAGAGCCTGTACCAGAAATTCAACATGGAGCATCCCCAGGATTACACAGGCCATTCCCTGTCGGTCAGCGATGTGGTAATTATAAAGAAGGATGGCGGGCTGACCGCACACTATGTGGACAGCTTCGGCTATCAGGAACTGCCGGATTTTACCCGGCAGAGGCAGGCTTACCTGGAGAAAGGGGAAACGGCCCGGAACTATCCGCCCCTTTACCTGTCCAGCCTGACGTATGCGATGGAGCATGGAAACGTGGACGCCTATCTGGATTCCAGGAAGCTGAACCTGGATTGCAGACGTGCCATTGAGGAAGCGGTCAGCGATAACTTTGACGGGTATCATCTGAAATCAGACGCCGCCGTGGGCGTGGTGGATACCTATGGCCCGGAGCGTGTGTCCTACGTCCTTGCCTGCACGGTGCAGCATCTGGAAAATGACGGGCGCTTCTCCAGGGATACGAAAGAGTGGGCCGGCAGCTTTGCCATCCCGGAAAATGTCAGCCGTGGGGTTGACCACAATGGGGATTACGTTGTTTCCAGCCATCTCGCTGTCCTGGAGGGATTTATCCGCCTTGCAAGGGAAGAAATCGGCTCAAGGGAGAAAGAAGCGGAAAAGGAGACGGCACAGGTTGACAAAGATACCAGTGGACTTTTTGTGGAAGGGCATTTCGGAACCTGGCACACGGCGGAAACCCGTGAGATCATGGGAGCGCCCTTTTTCCGGATGGAGCATGATACCTACGGAAATACGGTGGCCGGCATTATCGTCAATGAAAAGGGAAAACTGGTGGCGGAAGATCTGGAACACGGGTTTGATGAGGGCGCTCTTGAAGCTATCCAGGAGTATCTGCAGGAAGAAAGTCCGATGCCCTTTCTCAAACAATTTTATGTGGTCAATGACGCTTATGGAATCCAGGCAGAGAGGGAATATCAGTATTTTGAACGCCTGGAGGACGCCTTGGATGCCTATCATAGCCTGCCGAACCATCTGCCAAAGCAGATCGGCATGGAAAGTAATGAAGCGGAACCGTCCAGAATGACGCTGCTTCGCTGCGAGAACGGGATAGATACGATAGAGGACATCGGGCAGGCTTCTTTGTCGGGGAAATGGATGAAGCCGGAGACAGAAGCCGCCGTGAAAGAAGCAGAGGACTATCTGAACAGCCGTGACACGGAGGCTGCGTATGAGCTGGCCGGAGGAAAAGCCTATCTCTTTGTGCAGACCACAGGGGAGGGATATGATTATACCTTTTATAGTATGGAGTTCCATGCGGTTGACGGCGGGATACTGGAGAACCAGGAATTATCCTTTGGAGAAGCGGTAGAGGACATTCTGGAGGGCGGCGGTTTTGGACGCTCGGACGGCAAGGTTATCGAATGTGAGAAGTTTCTGGAAACAGTGGAACGGGCAGAAGCGGTCTTGGAAAGACAAAAGGCGATGTTTGCGTACTATGGGAATCTGGATGAAAAAGTGAAAATAGATTTAATCCAAAAAATCTTCCGATACTACACGGAACATGAGCCGGGAAGTGATATGCTGAAAGATTGGAATGGGGAACCGGTTACAGAGGATGCGCCAGAGATTTACCAGATATTTGAGGTGATAGACTTCGCATTGGAGAGAAAGGACGCAGAACCATTCCTGAAATACTTGGAAACGGTCATAGGCGAGCATGAGGCGGATGAGCCGATTGCAAAAGATGCGGCAGAGCTGTTGGAAGATATGAGGAAAGCGCTACAGGAGCCGGCCAAAGAGCCGACGATTTCCTTTTACGTTGCAGAATGTATGGAGTTCCCGGTGCTTGGGGAATACCACGATAATCTGACCTTGGAGGAAGCGGTCAAGCTCTATGACGCCATCCCTGCCGACCGAAGAAGCGGCATTAAAGGCATTGGCTTTTGCCTGGAGGACGGCAGCGATTATGACGGGGAGTATGAACTGATGAGGGCAGGCGTGGTTTCCAAAGATTTGATTGACCTGGTTCCCCATTATAAAGAAAGTCCCCTGGTGCAGAAAGCCGTTGCCGACCTGGAGCATATCTTATCCCAGCGGCAGGAACAGGCAAAGGAGGCGGAGAAAACCGCAGAGAAAGGCGAGGGCACAAAGCAGTCTGTTATACAAGCCCTGTCGCAGTGGAGAGAAAAGCAAAAAGAGAAGGATAAAGCGGAGCAGAAGGATATGGAACAATCAGGCAGCCGCAAGAAAGGGGAAATGGCATTATGAAGCCGGCCCTTCATCAGTTCGCCCTTTACCAGTTAAAAGACCTTCCGGAAAACCGGCTGATCCGCTTCCGCCCCTATGAGACGCTGCAGAAACAGAACATCCAGGTGCGGTGTGAGAACTACGAACAGAAATACATCGGGCAGATGGGGGAAAGTGACACGCCGGCAAGCATCCGGAAACGCTTTGACGAGCATCCGCCCCGCACCTTTGGTGGCCATTCCATCAGCGTCAGCGATGTCCTGGTTTTAAACCATCAGGGAGAGGTAACGTCCTACTATGTGGAAAAGGACGGGTTTGTTGTAATTGCTGGATTTATCCGCACAGGCTCATCCAGTGCGCTCATTTCCTTTGACACCACGGATTTCCACATCGAGGGGAAAGAAGGGAGCTGGCTGGCCTATGACAGCATCCGCATCGACGGGCGGGAATTTTTCCTCATGGAGCATACGGTTTACGGGGCGGAAGCCGCCAATGTGGTTCTGGACGAACAGGGAAAGCTGATAGTGGATGATGTCTTTCACGGTTTTGATGAGACGGTAAAGGCGCAGATCAAAGCGTATCTAAGTCCGCCGGGAAATACTTTGCCCCCGGAGCGGAAAGAAAAGCCGCCGCTTGAGAATTGGCAAAAGGCATATGAAAACGGGGAATATCTTAGGAGCGCCGAGATAACAGAAGAACAAAACTACAATATGATCGACGGACGGATGAATAACCTGCCGCCAAAACCACGGAAGATTGGTAAGCGTATCTCTGTCCTGGATCGGCTTCATCTCAAGCAAGCGGAGATTGCGGAAAAAACCGGGAGAGCAGCGCCGCAGATGGCGGCAGAGGAAGATTTGGAGCGGAGAAGGAAATAAAATGAGAGGAAGATGTTGGCCTTATTGCGGCGGCATCTTCCTCTTTTTCTATGATGTCAGATGATAGCGGGTAATTGCCTTCCAATTTTTGGGAAATCCCATATGCGCTAAGAGTTCAGCTTCTGTAATATGTACTAGCTTTTTGCTTACATTGGTAATTTCAAAGGTTAGTTTTTTCTTAAAAGCCAGGAAATCCTCATTAGGCAGGAGGTAACGGAACGCAATCACAACGGCGAACAAATCTTGTTTTCCATAAATGTATTGATTGCCCTGACGGGGGATGTTCAGCTTTGCATGAAGCGGAGTGTCTAATATCTGGTCTACGGTTCGGTAAGTAAATAATCGGTCGCTATGAGCGCATACATTCCGGTATTTGGTTAAGACGGATAAAAACCGTTCAAGCTGTTTTTGGTTTACCATCGGAAAATGCTTGCATATCTTGGAACGCAGGGATTGTGTCAATACATTATACATTTTGGAAAGGCTTCCAAAAGATAAGATGCTGACTGCAATCCAGAGAGGAACGTTGCCATATTGAAGCCTGTAATAATTTACATAGGCATAGTCCGTGGTGGTCACTGCGCCGTATAGCTTACGCATAAGTCCCGATATGGTTCTTTTGTTTCGTGATATATGATTGTAATTAGCAGGATTCATATATTCTGCCTGGGAAGTTCCGTGAAGCTCTACAAAATAGTAAGCAATCAGATTTCCGATATGGCGCTCTATCTGGAGCAGATATTTTAAAAACAGCTCTCTTAACTCGGAATCAAACTGATAGAGTGCAACAATCTCATCAAAAGCAGTTCCAGGTTTATATTTTTTGGTAAACGGAATTCTGAATAATTCCTTATAACCGTCTATTAAAGAAAAATATCCGATTCGCTGCAGAAGTTCTTCTGCGGATTTTTCGTTTGCAATATCAAGTTGTTTATCAAATTTCAGATGTTTGATCTGTTGTGAAAAAGTCAAAAATTCTTTGGAAGCAGCCATATATTATCTCCTGTAATATAAAAGAGGGAGAGACTCGAAAGCTCTCCCCCGCCTGTGGGCTTCGCAAGTTTCCACAGAACGATCACTGAACTAAATATAGCAAAACTGACGCAAAAAGTCAATCCCGCAATTTAGCTCTATTTCAAGTATATGCACACTTAAAATAATAATGCAGAAAAATCGTCTCATTTTGAGCGAGTATTTTCTCTATCCTGTTCTGCCTGCCGGGAAAGGTCTTTCCCCAGAATAACAGTCACATTTGCCCGCACGGTCTTTAGCTCTTTTTCATGGCTGCGGAGTTTCTGGTAGGCTTCGTACTGACTGTCCTTCTGTGCCAGAAGATCTTCTTTTTCCGCTTTTAGCGCTTTCATGGAAGGCAGCTTTCCGCCGTTTGCGTGTTCCTTCAGCACTTTCCGGGCCGTCTCATAGAGCGTGATTTCAGACTGGTGTTCCTGACGGAACTTCTTTTTATTCTTAGAGCCGAGATATTGTTTGTATACAGATTTATTAGCAAGGTACTGTCCGGTGTAATGGATTTGTGCATTGACGCTTTTCAAGTCCTGCTCTGTCTTTCGGAGTGCTTTTCGCATTTGGGAAGCCTGGGCTTGTGCCTTTTGGAAAGCGTCCGCTAAATCCTCCTCGCTCTGATACCCATACTCTTGGATGTAAGCGATGGTTTTGGCCATCTGCTGTAAATTGGACAGCTTTACCTTCCTGGCATACGCCGCACTCTGCTGTGCTTTGACACAGCTCTGCAGATCCGTGACAAGACGGAGGTCGGATTTGATGAACAGGAAGGCCGGCAGTCTGGCAGAAGCGTCCTCAAGGGATTTTGCATTTTTCTCCAATACGGACAGCAGATGCGCTTTCTCATAACGGGTTCCCAGGCTCCTTCCGGTAATCGCCTTGTTTCGTTCCGGATGCTAATAGCTGAAACGGCCACGGCTGATTTTGAAGGAAATCTGATACTTTTCCCACAAGAAGTTTTGAAATTCCTCCAAAGAAGCGCAGACTACCGCCGCTTCGTCGATGGCGCTGCGGAGAAAATCTTTCTGCGTCTCGAAAGTTGTTTTTCGGGGAGTAATGCCCTCCGATGCCATCTTTCGGTTTCGTTCCTCCATCTTTTTCTGCCCCCTGCGTCTTGCCTGATATTCCCGGTCAGTGATTCTCTTTTCTGCAGGAGTGAACAGGTCTACTTGATGAAGCTGCTCCCGATGGCAGAGATCCATCACTTCCTGCTTCAGATAATTCAGGTAATCGTTGGTAAGATGGTGCTTGTAACCGGCACGGGAATCGCAGGAGCGCTCCATAAAGTCCTGGTGCTCCACATCATATTTTCTCACGCTGTTGATCACGATATGTACATGAATGTTGCCGCTTTCGTTGCTGCCGTCCGTGTGGGTGCAGAACCAAAAGCCATGAAATGGGTTTTGAGTTACGCAGGCGAATCTTGCTCTGAAGAAGCTCTCTTAATATAAAAGCCGATTTTAGAGAGAAAATGGTAATATGGTTTTCGTGATATAAATTCAACTACACAGGATGGAAATGAATTTCTTGTGTTTTTTCAAAAAATTGAATATAATAGGATTAAATACTTAAACATGTTGTTGGATGGAAGGGGGATTGTAAACATGGAAAACGCTAGGAAATTGGAACAAGAGTTTAATACTTGCCAGAAAATATTGACTGCTTTTGGCGACGAGGTCCGGCAAGAACTTTTGATGTTGATGGTTATGGAAAGCAGGGAAGGAATTCGGGTTGCAGATCTTGCAGATAAGACTAGCCTCACACGATCAGCAGTTTCCCACCATATGCAGATTTTGAAGGATGCTGGAGTTGTGAAAAGCCGCAAGGAAGGAAAATTTGTATACTACTATTTTGATGCGACCTGTAAAAATATAGATGCGTTGCTTCGTCTGTTTGAAGATGTAAAGCGCGTGATACAATCAGGAAAAGTATAAGGAGAAAATGGATTATGGCGAATTACACACATAAGGCAATTTTGCAGACATTTGATGAGATGCTAATGGAGATGCCATTCGAGAAAATTACGGTATCTGCCCTTGTTGCCAGATGCGAAATCAGTTCCAATACGTTCTATTATCATTTTCAGGATATTTATGACCTATTGGATGAATGGATGGATGAACAGAAAAATAAGTATTTTCAGGAAACAAAGCATATAGAAAATTGGGATGGACAACTCAAAATCCTTTTACATAAAATTCAAAAGGAACCGGAGCGGGTGCAGCATATTTCTAGTTCGATTTCCCGGGAACGGGTGGAAAATTATGTTTTTAACTCAGTAGAAACATGGTTTTACGAAGGGGTTACAAAGCGTGCGGCAGCCATTCCGAATCTGACCGAAGAAAAAGTACGACGGATAGCAGAGTTTTATTGCTATGCGTTCTTAGGACTTTTCTTGAAGTTCATATGGGGTCAAATGAAAGCGGACGTGGATGAAAATGTTGACAGCATTTATCAGATATTTCGGGAAGTCTGGAAATATATGACCGAGACGGAAACAGAGGAAGAAAAATAAGGAATTACGATTTTAGAAAAAATGGAGCCGAGGAGGAGTGTTTATGGAATATTTCTGGTGTATATTAGCAGCCGCTGGCGCAGGAATCGGAACAGGGCTTGCCGGATTGTCTGCTGCGACCGTGATGGTTCCGATGTTGCTCGTACTGTGTCCTTCTTTTTCCAGCAAGGTCGGTTCTGTGAATACATTGGGATTGGAGCAGTGATTTTGCTGCTTATGTGGAGGTTTGCAAAGATTCCTTCTTATATTTTCCGAAAACTGCTGCATTTAGTTGCGTTTACCTCTTTGATTGAGATGATGCTGACAACAGACTGTTGGTATATCGCTTCTCTGACAGCGCTGCTGTTTGCGGCCCTGGTTTATCCAATCCTCTGCCGGTGTGAAAAGTATTCCTGGTATGACGGACTGTTTGTGCAGAAGGAAAAAGGTGAGGTTAAAAAAAGCCTTGTTCTGTTATTCACTATGATTGCCGCCGTAATGGCCTTTACCTGGGGCTTTTAGGAGAGCGATACGCTGCAGTTGCCGCTATATGGATGTGGGGTGCGGGTGACGCAGCTGCCGCCATCATTGGAATCCGTTTTGGCTGCCATATTGTGTAAGGCCGTTTGGTCGATGGAAAGAAGACATGGGAGGGCAGCTGTGCCATGTTCTTTACCGCTTTTTCTGTGGGAACCCTTTCCCTGGTGTTAGAAAGCTCCTTACCCCTGCCGATTTGTCTGGGAATTGCATTTCCTGCGGCGCTGACAGGAACGGTTGTAGAATTGATATCGAAGCACGGAGATGATACAGTAACCGTTCCCGTAGCGATTTCTTTCGTAGTATGTTTGCTGAGCAGCCTGGTTCTATAACGGCATTTTAGGACAAAAATTGGATTTTGCGCAAAATTTGATGAATTTCGTCGGTTTCTCCTATTTTAGGGGAAACCGCTTTTTTTGCCCATAGAAGCTTTTTTAGGGGAGCCGTATAATACAGGCAGACCGAAAGGTAAGGATTTCCTGGCAGTGTACAGGCGTGTGAAATCCTCATTCACAGCGGCCATCATACTAAGAGAAGGAGAATGAATACATATGAACGCAAGCGCAACACTGAAGAAATTTGGAATCGAGCAGGCCATGAAATACCTTTACAAGGAGCCCGAAAAGAACATGCGGATTCTGATGGATTGGGCGGATAAATTCTGCAAAGGTGAGTTCCCTTCCCAGCGCAAGGCAATCCGTCATGCCATCGAAAACCCGGAGGATCCTTATTACCATTATATCCGGCACATGATCCGGGATGTAGATCATGAGGTACTGTCTGCCGTTGCAGTCAATTTCTTTATCAATGCAAACCTGGTTGGCTGGCCCATCCAGGAAGAAAACCGAAAAAAACATCATTGCAACATTCCATGGGCGATCCTCCTGGATCCGACTTCGGCCTGTAATCTGCACTGTACCGGTTGCTGGGCGGCGGAATATGGAAACAAGCTGAATCTAACCTTCGATGAGATTGACAATATTATTCAGCAGGGGAAAGAGCTGGGTATCTACATGTATATTTACACCGGCGGTGAGCCGTTGGTGCGCAAGGCGGATTTGATTAAACTCTGCGAAAAGCATAATGATTGTGTGTTCCTGTCCTTTACCAATGGCACGCTGATCGATGAGAAATTTGCTGATGAAATGCTGCGGGTAAAAAACTTTGTGCCGGCGATCTCTCTGGAGGGCAACGAGGCGGCAACTGATGGCCGGCGGGGCAGTGGCGTCTTTGGCAAGGCTACCCATGCGATGGAACTGCTTCATGAGAGGAAACTGTTGTACGGCATTTCCTCCTGCTATACCAGTGCCAATTATAAGTCGATTACGTCCGATGAATACTATCAGAGCCTGATCGATATGGGCGCTTATTTTATCTGGTATTTCCACTATATGCCCGTAGGCAACGATGCCGCTCCTGAACTGCTTCCAAATCCGGAGCAAAGGGAGTATGTCTATCATCGAATCCGGGAACTTCGCATGACCCGTCCGCTGTTCGCCATGGATTTCCAGAATGATGCGGAATTTGTAGGCGGTTGCATCGCCGGCGGGAAACGGTACCTGCATATCAATGCAAACGGAGATGTGGATCCTTGTGTGTTCATCCACTATTCCAATGCGAATATCCGGGAATGTACGCTGCTGGAGGCGCTGAAGAGTCCTATCTTTATGGCTTATCATGATAATATGCCGTTTAATGACAACATGCTGCGTCCCTGCCCTATGCTGGAAAATCCAAAGTGCATTGAAGAAATGGTAAAGAAAACAGGCGCTCATTCTACTGACCCCATGAGTCCGGAAAGTGTGGAGCATCTTTGCGCCAAGACCTGTGATTATGCTGAAAACTGGAAAGCTGCTGCGGACAGGCTCTGGGAGGAATCCCTGGAACGGAAACCGGGGCTTGCGCATAAGGCGGAAGATGAGCGGAAGCGCACTTATTAAATGAGATACAGATGAACAGCAAAAAAGCAATAGGGAGGGGGATTGCTGTGGAAACCGCAATCGTGACAGACAGTAACAACGGTATTTTTGAAACAGAGGGTAAAGACCTGGGTGTTTTTGTGGTGCCAATGCCCGTTCAGTTTGATGAAATCACCTATTATGAAGGAAAAAATATTACGTACGAGGAACTGGTATATATCCCAATGTCCAGCGGATTGAGCGGCTCCTGTGAGACAGCTTTAGGGTTGGCGCAGGAGTATGAGGGCAAAGTTCAGGTAGTAGACAACCACCGGGTTTCCGTTACCCAGCGTCATGCTGTGCTGGATGCCCTTTCGCTGCGGGCGGCAGGATATACTGCCGCATAGATTCGGGAAATCCTGGAAAAAACCGCTTCTGATTCCTTGATTTATGTGGGCGTAAATACATTAGAAAATTTAAAAGCCAGCGGCCGGGTGACAAGGACGGGGGCTGCGCTGGGGACGGTACTAAATATCAAACCGCTGCTGGTAATCCGCGGCGAGCGGCTGGACGCATACGCAAAGGTCCGGGGCACAAAACAATGCCAAAAGCAACTGATTGCATCTATGCAGGAATATGCCCACAAGCTTCGTGGAGAAGGTGCTGCTCTGCGAATCGGCGCTGCGGGCAGCTTTGCGGATCCGGAGGAGGCCGCACACTGGGAGGCGATGGTAAAGGAAGCGTTCCCGGAGGATGAGGTATGCTATGATCCACTGACCTTCAGTATCGCCTGCCATACCGGCCCGGGCGCTTTTGGAATGGGAATCAGCAGCTCTGCTATCGAAAAAATCAGAAAAGGAGACTTGGCATGAATACATTTTTTACTTCAGAATCAGTTACCTGCGGACATCCGGATAAAGTATGCGACCAGATCGCAGACCGCATTTTAGATGAAATGCTGGCACAGGACCCTGGGTCCCGGTCGGCGTGCGAGGTCACCTGCGCGACGGATCAGGTACACATTTTCGGAGAGGTCACAACAACGGCTAAAGTTGATTATGAGGCAATCGCCCGCAGAGTGATTGCGGAGATCGGCTATACGGCGCCAAACCGTGGTTTTGATACAAAGAGTTGTCGGGTCAAGGTGGATCTGCACGGGCAGTCCCCGGATATTGCTATGGGGATTACCCGCCGGATCAAAACGGAGGAGCTAAACAACGGCGCCGGTGATCAGGGAATGATGTTCGGCTATGCCTGCCGGGAGACTGACAGCCTGATGCCGTTGCCCATTGAACTGGCCCATTCCTTGGCGAAACGGCTGGAACAGGTGCGGCGGTCGGAGGAACTTCTATATCTGTTTCCGGACGGGAAAACCCAGGTCACGGTGGAGTATCAGGATGACAGGCCAAAACGGATTTCTACGGTGGTTCTCTCAGCACAGCACCGGGAGGACGTGGATATTCAGACATTGCGCAATGACCTGCTGGCCCATGTAATCATGCCCACACTGCCGAAAGAACTGACGGATGCGGATACCCAGTTTTTCATCAATCCTACTGGACGGTTTGTGATCGGCGGCCCGGCGGGCGATTCCGGACTGACGGGACGGAAGCTGATTGTGGACACCTATGGTGGTTATGCCCGCCATGGCGGAGGGGCGTTTTCCGGCAAGGACGCCACGAAGGTAGACCGCAGCGGTGCGTACATGGCCCGTTATATCGCCAAGAATATCGTGGCGGCAGGATTGGCAGAAAAATGCGAGGTGCAGCTGAGCTATTCGATCGGGCTGGCAGAGCCGGTTTCGGTGCGAATTGACACCTTTGGCAGCGGTAAAGCAACGAAAAGTGTTCTTTATGACGCAGTCATTCGTTCCACAGACCTGCGTCCGGCCGC
This sequence comes from Blautia sp. An249, assembly GCF_002159835.1. Lineage (GTDB taxonomy): Bacteria > Bacillota > Clostridia > Lachnospirales > Lachnospiraceae > Blautia_A > Blautia_A avistercoris. The sequence continues at coordinate 23,165 of NZ_NFJL01000001.1, forward strand.
GATCATCCGTAAATTTGGCTTAACCAGGCCCATTTATTCCGGCATATCCTGCTATGGACACTTTGGCAGCAACGCCCTCACGATGCCCTGGGAGCAGACGGATTTGGCGGAGAAGCTGAAAAAGCTGCTGGATTGAAAACCAGCGGTATAAGGAGGTATTTTTCATGAAAGAAAGTTGGAAACGATTTCGCCGTTTGTCCCTAGTGATAAGCTTTTGTATGCTGGCGTTGGGAATTGTTATGGTTATATGGCCTGAGATTTCCGCAGTGGCTGTGTGTTGTGTTTTGGGGATTATCTGTCTCGCAACCGGCATTTACAAAATGGTTCGGTATTTCAATCTTGGATTTGCCGGATTGTTTTTCCGTTTTGATCTGACGCTTGGCATATGCAGCATTCTGTCGGGTATTTTACTGTTGCTTCATCCAGCAGGTGCGGCGGCGCTTCTTCCGTTTGCAGCCGGACTCTACATCATAACTGGAAGTGTTTTTGACATCCAGTCGTCTGTTGAGATGCGCCGGCTTGGTATCGGAAACTGGTGGCTGTCGATGGCATTGGGAATTGTCAGTACGATCTTTGCCTTTTTCCTGCTACTGAATCCATTTCAGGGTGTGGCAGCACTGATGGTTTTTATCGGGATATCTTTAATCGTAGGCAGTATTCAGAATCTTTACACGCTACACTGCATTTCCAGCGCAGTAAAGGCTAGCAGGAAAGATGACGTGATCGATGTCTCGTGGAAATCCATAGATTAAGACGAATGATAGGTTTGCATTTTGTATTGGAGACTTGATTTTTACGCAGCCGGGAGGTGATTCTTATGAGCCGCAGATGGAATCGAAAAGATATTTTAACGATTCCGAATGCCATGAGTTTGTTCCGTCTGCTTTTGATTCCGGTAATCATATGGCTCTACTGCAGGCAGGAGAATTATTTATGGGCAGCAATTATAACAGCACTCTCAGCTGCCACTGATATTGCTGATGGGAAAATCGCACGAAAATTTCATATGGTCTCAGATTTTGGCAAGGTGTTGGATCCGGTTGCAGACAAAATGACACAGATGGCGCTTTTACTCTGTCTTCTTTCCCGTTATTCTTTTCTGTGGCTGATGATTGTTTTATTTGTAATAAAGGAAGGATTGATGGCCTTTTGGGGATACCTCTCGCTTCGATTTACGAATGCTGTAAATGGAGCCCGTTGGTACGGTAAACTGAGTACGGTCATTCTATATGCCACGATACTGCTTCTTTTTCTGTTTCCGCAGCTTCCTGAAACGACAGTAGTTGTCATGGCTGTGATATGTGCGGTCACAATGCTGCTGTCCCTGATTTTATATGGACGGTTCTACAGCCAAATTTTGTCGAAGGAAATGCTCAGAGATAAATGGGAAAAACTCACTGTCTGGCTATGGAGAGTTCTCCTTGCCGCTATTTGGACAGTAGTTATCCTATTGATCCTGTCACGCAAGGATGAGTTTACCATAGCTGAGATTTTGGCGTATACACCATCGAATCCTATATTAGCGGCAATCATGATACTTCTGCTTTTCGCTCTGAAGAGCGTGAGTATCGTGCTGTATAGTGGAATCCTGTATGCGGTAAATGGAATCCTGTTTGCCCTTCCCATAGCGATTCTGCTCAATGTCATGGGAACTGTCATTATGGTGACGATTCCCTATCTAATTGGAAGGAAAACCGGATCGGCCGCAACGGAACGGATTATCAAAAAATATCCGAAGGCAAATCAGTTAAAGGAATTCCGGCAGGAGAATGATTTCTTTCTTGTATTTTGTGTGCGCCTGCTGGGACTGCTTCCCTGTGATATTGTAAGTTTATATATGGGTGCCATCCGGGTGGATTACGGGAAATATCTTTTGGGATGTATCATGGGCATGCTGCCACCCTCCGTTACCTTTCCTATTATGGGAATGAGTATTACTGATGTCCACTCACCTATGTTTATTACAGCTTTTTGCGCAGAATTATTTTTTATGGCATCGTCTTTTTTTCTGTATCGAATTTACAGAAGAAAAAAGCTTTTGGGAAGAATTTGACTGACGTGGCAGAAACGGGTTATAGGAGGTCGGAATGAAGACGCAGAAAACGGGTTTCCAGCGATCAGCTGGTTTTAGATGATATTGTTGTTTTTGAAGCAGGAAACCAGATTTGTGCAGATGCGGTTCTCTGCGATGGAACGCTGTCTGTAAATGATGCATTGATAACCGGCGAAGCGGATGAAGTGAAAAAAGAGGCGGGCGATACACTGCTCTCAGGAAGCTTTGTGGTATCAGGAAAGGCGAGAGCCAGGCTGGAAAGGGTTGGGGACGAATCCTTTGCCGCCGGATTATCGAAGGATGCCAAAAAAATTAAAAAGAAACAGCAACCGGGTATGATGAAGTCTCTTACCCGGCTGATTCAGATTATTGGAATTATTATTATTCCTTTTGGAGTCCTGATGTTTTGGAATCAGCATCATATGCTGGGACTTTCCGAAAAAATCAGTATGGAAAATACGGCCCGCAGCCATCATTGGTATGATACCCGAGGGACTTTATCTTCTTACCAGCATTGCTCTTGCGGCCAGTACGATTCGTCTGGCAAAAAGTAATACACTGGTGCATGATATGAAGTGCATTGAGGCATTGGCCAGAGTGGATGTGATTTGTGTTGATAAAACAGGGACAATCACAGAACCGGGAATGTGTGTAAAGGAAATTCTGCCCGTAGAGGATCCCGTCAACGAAGTTTCTGGAAAACTGGGGGAATTTTCTGCTTGTATGAATGCTGATAACGAAACGATGAAAGCGCTGCAAAAACACTTTAAGGGACAGATTTTTAAACAAAAGCGCTACGGGTAAAAGGCTTTTCCTCGGCGGAAAAATACAGTGCGGCTGATTTTGGAGCCGGGGAGATATACATTTTAGGGGCACCGGAATTTATTTTGAAAAAGATTCCTCCGGCTCTTGCGGACACTCTTGTGGAACATGCTTCTTTAGGAGATTCGGTAAAGCCATTGGCATTGGTTACATTGAGTAATCAGGTTCGTCCGCAGGCAAAAGAAACGTTTCGTTATTTTACGGAACAGGGTGTAGCTATTAAGGTAATATCTGGAGACAATCCAATGACGGCGGCAATTGCGGCGAAGGCTGCCGGTATTCCGGGAGCGGAGGAATATATTGATGTTTCTGCTTTAGGCAGTGAAGAAGAGCTTGCAAAGGCCGCATTAAAATATACCGTGTTTGGGCGGGTAACGCCAGAACAAAAGAGGAAGATTCTTGGCGCGATTAAAAAATCCGGGCATACAGTTGCCATGACCGGGGATGGCGTAAATGATGTGCTGGCCCTGAAAGATGCAGACTGCAGTATTGCCATGGCCTCCGGCAGCGAAGCCGCAGCAAACGTGTCAGACCTGGTTCTTTTGGATTCGGATTTTGCAGGTATGCCAAAGATCGTGGAAGAGGGACGGCGTGTTATCAACAATATTGAACGTTCAGCGGCCCTGTTCCTGGTAAAAAATATTTTTTCGTTTTTGTTATCAGTAATCAGCCTGATCTCCGTTTCTCTTTATCCATTGAAGCCAACGCAGATTTCCCTGGTGTCAGCGCAGATGATAGGGATTCCCTCTTTCTTTCTGGCATTGGAACCAGGCAAGTGAGCTTGTGCCGGGTGACATAGTGCTATTGGAGGATGGCTCTATCGTTCCGGCAGATCTTCGATTGATGAAAGAGAATCGTCTGGCTCTTCAGGAAGCATCGCTGACCGGAGAGTCTGTACTTATGGAAAAAGACAGCGAGGTTGTTCTGGCCGAAGACACTCCCCTGGGAAACCGAGTCAATATGGCATATACCTCATCGGTCGTTCTATTATTCCAGAGGGACTTCCTGCGACGGCAACTATCGTAATGGCGCTTGGTGTACAGCGAATGGCGAAGCAGAATGCGATTATCCGAAAGCTGCCCGCAGTAGAAACACTGGGGAGTGCGACGGTTATCTGCTGTGATAAAACCGGCACGCTGACACAGAATAAGATGAAAGTAACACATTTGGCAACCGCTGGGAATTTTGCCAGAGGAACTGCCTCTCTTCTAACGGATATCCAGAGCAAGAAAAAATACGGAATAGTGGGGGCGTCTATCAAATTTTTGTATGTTACTTTACCGCATATGAGCATTTGCGCCTGAAATATGTCAATGGAAATAAAAATTTTATGAGGCAAATTCTGATGTCTCAACGGGGGATTGTTTAAAATATGTTTCTCTGTTATACTTAACTTGTGCGCACAAATAATTCATAGGAAGGGGTATGTTGTTTGAATAATAACGGATGTGCTATTGTATCAGGCCGGGAGGCTTGCGTGCAATAACCCGGCAAACCTCCCGGAGGATTTGGACAGAACAAATACTTTCAGGAGGATAAATCAATGAACCGTGAGAATAAACGGAAAAAATATGAAAAACATTATTACAAGAATCATGCCTGTACCGAATCCTTTACCTGTAAGGTATGCGGACGTCTGGTCGTTCCAGGAGGGGCAGGATCAGACCACAGGAACCACTGCCCAAACTGCCTGAGCAGTCAGCATCTGGACAATGAACCCGGAGACAGAGAATCAGACTGCGGCGGTGTGATGGAGCCTGTGGCAGTATGGGTAAGAAAAAATGGAGAATGGGCTATCATCCATAGATGCCGTATCTGCGGTAAACTGTCATCCAACCGGGTGGCAGCGGACGATAATCCGATGAAGCTCATGGCAATCGCCATGAAGCCCTTATGCGAACCGCCGTTTCCGGTGGAGCGCATTGAGGAACTGACCGCCCTTATGGGAGGGGAAGGCAGCTTAAAATAATGATTACGGAAAGCATTTGTCATAATGGCAGATGCTTTCTTTTATGTCCGAAAATACCCGGGCTATTTTTGTACTTACTTTCAGGCGGGATGTGAATAACCGTTGCATTTAGGAAATATGTGCTGAAAACAGCAAGAATAATGAAAAAGAAAAATACTCTTTGTGATACAATATCTCTCTGGAAAGGGGGCAACATAGTGCAAGGTCAAAAGGTACATATTATTTCAAAAGCTATCAGTTATATAGAAGCAAATTTAGATAACAAATTGGATTTAAAAGCGGTTGCGGCGTCTTTGCACTACTCGAAGTATTATTTGCACAGGCTGTTTGTACAAACAGTCGGTCTGACAATCCATGATTATGTTCAGAGGCGGCAGCTGACAGAAGCAGCAAAGCTGTTGGTATTTTCCCAAAAGCCGATTCTTGAGATTGCTCTTATCAGTGGATATGAAAGCCAGCAGGCATTTACAAGCGCTTTTAAGGCGATGTATAAGATGACGCCTTCCGAATACAGGGTATCGGAAATATTTTATCCCTTACAGCTTCCGATTTATTTGAAGGAAGAACCAATAAAGATGGACTTTACCAAAAATGATATACAGTTTGCGACATTATCAGATGTAAATGATTGGATGGAATTAGTTCATTTGACAGTTGACGGATACCCTTATCTGAATGAAACAGAATATATGGAAAAGCTTCATCAATATGTTTCTGACAGGCAGGCATTCATCCTGCGGGATGAAGGTATGGCAATCGGTATCATGGGATTTTCGGCTCAAACGGGAAACATCGATTATTGGGCGATACATCCGCAATATCGTGGCTTAAATACTGAAAAAATTTTTCTTGAAAAACTAGATGAGCTGCTTTTCGGCAGGGAAATCAGCCTGACTACATACCGAAAAGGAGATAAAGCGGATACGGGATACCGGGAAGAATATCTCCGGCTTGGATTTGCAGAAAGAGAATTACTGACAGAGTATGGCTATCCAACACAGCGTTTTGTGTTTTCTCCAAAAGATACCCTCTCTTTACAAGGACACACGCGGTCGATAAAGAGAGGGGAAGGAGGAAAAGTATCATGTTGAAGGCACAGAATAACTGGGAGAAGAAAATTATTCTTTTCTTTGTCAGCCAAAGCATTACCCTGTTCGGTTCACAGATTGTCCAGATGGCAATCGTATGGTATGTAACGCTGTCTACAGCAAGAGGAATCTGGGTAGCAGCGTTTTCGATTTGCTCTTATCTGCCGCAATTTTTGATTTCGTTTGCAGGCGGTGTCTGGGCAGACCGATATAATCGGAAACGGATGATTCTCTATGCAGATGCGTCAATAGCAATTGTCACATTCGGAATGTTTCTTATTCTGCCGTATATTTCTCAGAGCGGGATTTTGCTTGGAATGCTGTTGGCAATGTCAGTTCTTCGTTCACTGGGCGCAGGCATTCAGTCTCCTGCAGTGAATGCTGCTATTGCGCAGATTGTTCCCAAAGAACATCTTATGCGGTATAACGGAATGAACTCTTCCATGCAGGCAGCAGTCCAGTTTTTTGCACCTGCTGTGGCAGGTGTAGTTCTTACAATGGGAACCCTGCGTTCTACATTGATGATTGATATTTTCACAGCAATCATTGGAATTGGATTGTTTTCCCATATACGAATGCCCAAATCGGAAAAACAAAAAGCATCTGCTTCTACAGTATTTTCTGATATAAAAACAGGCATTCAGTATGCTTTCGGGAAACCGTTGATTGGCGGATTACTTATGGTTTATGGCCTGTTTACTTTTTTCTGTGTTCCTGCCGGTTATCTTTCCGGTCTGTTTGTCAGCAGAGTTTACGGAGAGACTTATTGGTATCTGACGGCAGTGGAACTGTGTGGATTCGGGGGAATGATGGCAGGCGGGCTTCTGATGAGCGTAAGCGGCGGGTTTAAGAAACGCAGAACAACAATGTTTATTGGATTAGCGGTATTTGGCGGGATGGCAATCGGGATGGGTGCAGTAAAGCAGTTTGTTTTGTACCTTGCCTTTATGGTTATATATGGTGTCGCATTGACAACTGTGCAGACCACTATTAACACTTCCCTTCAGGTTCATACAGAAAGTGCTGTGCAGGGGAGGGTATTTGGATTCATAGGTTCTATGTATGCAGTCTGCTATCCCGCAGGTATGACTGTTTTCGGACTGATGGCGGATAGGATACCGCTGCAGTGGATTATGGAAGCCTCTGGTATTGTTTTAATTTTAATGTCAATATATATAGCTGCAAAAAGAGATTTACAAGATATGTAGTTTGAAGATCGTTTTTTCAGTTTTGACAAAAGCGGTCAGACTATGTTACATTATAAATAATGACAAAGGCGTCCTGGAATATAACAGGGCGCCTTTGCGTTTTAGAAAGGGGTGTTTTAATGAAAAGGGATATGTCATACTTAGAGCAAATGCCAATCGTAGTTCTGGGTGGTGGTGCGGTTGGAAAAACAGTTGCCGCAGACTGTAAGCTGGCGGGCCGGGAAGTACGTCTGTATTCCAGGAGCCGATCGTCCATAGACGGACTTGAAAGAACAGGGATCCTTTTGGACGGGATACAGAGAAACCTCTACGGTTTTGAACGCTCCGGCAGAGCATTTCTGGATATGGTCAGTACGGACATGGCAGAAGCGGTAAAGGGTGCGGGCCTGATTGTAATCGCGATTCCGGCACATGCCCATGAATATTATCTTCGGACTCTGGTCCCTCTGTTGGAAGACGGGCAGGTAATCCATATCTTTACCGATAATTACGCAAGCCTTCTGCTCAGAAAATATATGAAAGAAATGGGATGCCATAAAGATGTAGTGATAGGAGGATGGGCGTCTGCACCTTATGGAACAAGGATAGAATCTGTCGGTGGATTCCGGATGCCGCATGTGGGGGTAAAATACCGGGCAATCACATTGAGGGGAGCAAGCCAGCCTATGAGCGATATGGAATCCTTTATGGAGTCCACAAAATATCTGCCATGTATGGATGCGGTCACACAAGGGCTGGGACCAGCAGAAGGAGATACCATTTTAGATATAGGATTCTCCAATATCAATCCGGTCATTCATGTCCCGGCATCTGTTCTTGGAGTATCCTCTATGGAAAACTGGTCCTGTATATTTGGGAAAGAGCCGGGTACGTATTCACTGTATTCACATGGACTCTGTCCCTCCATCTGCCGCATCCAATATCAGTTCTACGAAGAGGAAAGAGCGATTGCCAGAGCAATTGGCATTCAGGTTCCGGCATATCGTTACGAATCCTTTTTCTCCAGGCGGAGCGTCCTGACACAGGAGTACATGGGAACAGATGAGGACGGAAAAGACAATGTTGTATTTCCGTTGGATCAGCCCTGCGATGAAGGAAATGTCGGCCCCGACAGCATTAATCACAGATATATCACGGAAGATATTCCGGTTGGATGCAAGATATACCATGACCTGGGTGTGAAATTCGGCGTTCCTACCCCAATCATCGATTCCATGATTGTCCTTGGCGGAGCTATGCATGAGACGAATTACTTTGAAACATCAAGATATAATCTGGATTATCTTGGAATAGGGAAGATGGGAAGAAAAGAGCTGCTGGAATATCTGTATAACGGAAAATAACCTCATCATTTCTACAAAAATATGTTTGGGAAATGCCCGGCCGGACGTCCTGGAACATGATGCCGAGAAATTAAAGTTAAAATATGAACAAACTGCGAACAAAATATGAATTTCTTTTATTGACAAATGGGTAGTCAGGGTATAAAATGAAATAGCAAAAGAGCTTAAATTTTTTTGAAAATTCCGGTTGTTTATAGGCATAATTACTAATTTTTCTGGAGAATATTGGGAGATATATAAAAAATTAAGGCTCAAGTTTAGTAACCATACATATTGTACAGAGGGAGGTAATTATGAAAAACAAATTACTCAAAAAAATCGTCAGCACAGCATTATGTGCGACAATGGTTGCAGGACTGCTTGCCGGATGCGGCGGCTCATCAAATGGCGGAGGATCAGCTTCCGGCGAAATAGCCAATGAAGACATCAAAATCGGTGTTTCTATCTGGAGTTCTACTGACGTACTTGGATCACAGTGTAAACTGATCCTGGATGCAGCAGCAGAAGCTCTTGGAGTTGAAGTTCAGTATGTTGACCAGGCACACGTTTCTGAAAAGGTTACTGCTTCTGTTGAGCAGCTGTGTGCAGCAGGATGCCAGGGAATTATCATCTGTAATTCAGCAGATACAGAAATGACATCTGCTATTAAGACATGTAACGACAACAAAGTATATCTGTCACAGTTCTTCCGTATTATCGATGAAGAAGCCAATCCGGACATTTACAAGGTGGCTCAGGATTCTGAATACTACATCGGCGCCGTTCATGAGAACGAAGTTGAGAACGGAAAACAGCTTGTTCAGATGCTTCTGGACAAGGGCAACCGCAACATCGGTCTGATCGGCTGGGAGCAGGGCGATGCTACATGGCTTGGAAGATGGCAGGGATACCAGGAAGGTATTGAAGAGTGGAACGAAGCGAACCCGGACGACCAGGCAAAACTTTCCGAACCACAGTACGCAGGAACTTCTTCTGACGGCGGTTCCAAAGCTGCAGAAGCTCTTATGTCAGCAGACGATACCATCGATGCTCTGATTCCAGCAGGCGGCGGCGGTGACCCGCTTCAGGGAGCAATCGCAGCAGTTGAACGTGCAGGCAAAGTGGACGATATTGATATTGTATCTACAGACTTCCTTCCGGACCTTGGCGAGCGTCTTGAGAACGGCTCCATGGCCGGTGAGTCCGGCGGACATTACTGTGACCCGTTATATGCATTCATGATGGTTTACAATGCAATCAAAGGCAACTACACAGATATTGGCGGAAACTTCGTAGATGTTGAATTCCCATATCTGTACGTATCATCTCCGGAAGATTACGCAGCATATGAAAAATACTTCGTAGATCAGCTTCCATACACAAGTGAAGAGATTGTTGAAATCTCCGAAATGAGCCTGGATGATATGATTGCTAAAGCTCAGTCACTGTCTATTGAGGATGCAGTCGCACGAGCAGGCGGCGGTACAGGTGATGCAGCTGATTCAGGTGATGCAGCTGATTCAGGTGATGCAGCCGAAGCAGAGGATGCAGCCGATGCAGCTGAATAATTCCGGTCAGATTACAGAACGGGTTTGAACTGAATTGTAGAATAATGGGAGACCGGTATCGGTGATACCGGTCCCATTTATGAAAGTAGTAAACCATACAACTTTTAAAGAATGAGGTATACAATATGAGTTCTTCTATGAAAACAACTGAAAAGAAAAAGTTGTCAGGAAAAGCAAAAGGTTATCTGATCCTGATCGTTTTGCTTGTTGCATCCTGGGTAATCTTTAAAATTGCAACTCCTGGTAACTTCGGTTCTCCCAAGCAGATGCTTCAGTATTTCCAGGCCAGCCTCCTTGCAGCGACAGGTGCTGTAGGTTTCTATTTTGTAATGGTTATGGGTATGTTCGACTTCTCTATCGGCGCGAACATCGTCCTTTCCTCCATTCTCGGCTGTGTTCTGGCAACGAATTTCGGATTGGGATATGTGGGATTTGTCGTAGGAAGTATTGTCTGCGGCGCATTAGTAGGTCTTCTTAACGGTGCATTCTATGTAAAACTGAGAATCCCTTCCATGATCGTTACCACAGGTCTTGCACTTATTTACGAGGCCGTTGCCAACTATATCGCAGGCGGTGTAGAGCAGACACTTCCGTCTGATATGCGTGCATTTGGTTCCATGCCGGGAAACGTTATTCTGGCTGTGATTTCCTTTATTGTCGCATATATTTTCCTGAACTATACAAAAGTGGGTACCTATACATATGCAATCGGTTCCAATGAATTTGTTGCAAAGAATATGGGTATTAACGTAAATAAGTACAAAGTGATCGCATTTTTGATCAGCGGCGCTTTCTTTGGCGTTGAGGCTATCCTCTCCATCAGCTATGGTTCATCTATGGTGGCTGTTACGGGTATGGCATCCATGTCACGAAACTTTATTCCTACAATGGGATGTTTCTTCGGTATGGCTTTCCGTAAATATGGTATCCCGATTCAGGCTATCATCATTGGTGAGTTCGTTATCAATATTATTTTCTACGGATTCATCGCACTTGGAGCGCCTACAGCGATCCAGGACGTTATCACAGGTCTGGCCCTGCTGATCATCATTACACTGACAACAAGAGTTGACAAGGGCGAAATCGTTAAATAATCGAAGGAGGGACATACTATGAGTAATGAAGTAAGATTACAGGTGAAAAACGTATGTAAGTCCTTTGGTATTACGAAGGCCGTACAGAATGTTTCATTTAATATCAATAAAGGTGAAGTTCACGCGCTGATCGGTGAAAATGGTTCCGGTAAATCCACACTTACCAACATGCTGACAGGGATTTACCCCATTGACAGCGGAATATTCATCCTGGATGGAAAAGAAATTCATCCGAAGAACCAGATAGAGGCAAACAATGAGGGAGTTTCCATTATTGTGCAGGAACTGGGAACACTTTCCGGTCTGACGGTAGCGGAAAATATTTTCCTCGGCCATGAGGATCGGTTTGTAAAAGCCGGTATTAAAAATACAAACGCAATGAATAAGGAAGCGGATGCGCTTCTGAAGAAATATGGATTTGAACGTATTAAAGCAGCTCATATGATTGATGAATACAATTTCGAGGACCGCAAACTGGTGGAAATTGTTAAGGCTACATACTTCTCGCCAAAGATTGTGGTTATTGACGAGACAACAACCGCTCTTTCACAGGAAGGCCGTGAAGAGCTGTACAAACATATGGAGCGTATCCGGAACGAGGGAAATTCCATTATCTTTATTTCCCACGACCTGCCGGAGATTCTCGATAAATCGGATACGATTACAGTTCTCAGGGACGGCGTTTATATCGATACGGTAAAGAGTAAGGATATGACAGAGGACGACCTGAAAAAACTGATGGTAGGCCGTGAAATGACCGGTAAATATTACCGTGCAGACTATGGTGAGAAAGTTTCCGATGAAGTGGTTCTTTCCGTGAAGAACGTAACGGTTCCGGGTCTGATTTATGATGTATCCTTTGACCTTCATAAAGGTGAGATTCTGGGATTCGGCGGTCTGTCAGAGTCTGGTATGCACGAAGTCGGAAAGGCCATCTTCGGCGCATCCTTTGACAGAGAAGGAAGCGTAACACTTGCAGACGGAACACAGATCAATGATATTCCGACTGCTATTAAAAATGAGATTGCTTATACGTCCAAAGACCGTGATAACGAATCAATCGTAATCAACCAGAGTATCGGAGATAATATCTGTCTGCCGTCTCTTGGTAAACTCGGATCCGGGCCGCTTAAGCTTTTAAGTGACAAGAAACTCCGTGCATTCTCAGATAAATATGCAAAAGAAATTTCTGTAAAGATGGTTAATACAGACCAGTTTGTATCAGAGCTTTCCGGTGGTAACAAGCAGAAAGTCGTACTGGCACGCTGGATTGGACGTGATTCAGATATTATCGTTCTGGATTCCCCAACCCGTGGTATCGATATCAAAGTAAAACAGGATATTTATCAGCTGATGGACCAGATGAGAAAAGACGGCAAATCCATTATCATGATTTCCGAGGAGCTGATGGAGCTAATCGGTATGTGCGACAGGATTCTTATTATGAAAGACGGCAAGATCAGCGGTCAGTTGGATCGTAATCCAGATATGGATGAAAACAGCCTGATTTCAATGATGGTTTAAGGAGGAGAGTCATGGCTAACGAAAATGCAAATGCAGTAAGCAAAGAAAAAGAACTGAATAAATTTTCCAAGATGGCAATGCTCCGCAGATTGCTTCCTGTAGTGGGACTTGTGGCAATTTTCATTCTGTTTAATGTGCTGACTGGCGGAAGAATGATTTCCAATATGAACCTGGTACTTTCCCAGGTATATGTAACAATGATTGCATCCATGGGTGTATTCTTCGTTATGACAATGGGAGGTCTTGATTTCTCCCAGGGATCTATCCTTGGTATTTCCTCCATTGTGGTGTGCGTACTTACACAGTCATTCCCGCTGCCGGTTGCGATCCTGGGAGGAATTGTTACAGGAGCGGCCATTGGAGCGATTAATGGTTTCTTCTATGTAAACCGTAAGATCAAATCATTTATTGTAACAATCTGTACCATGTTCCTGCTCCGCGGTGTTATTAAATATCTGACAACCGATGCACCGATAGCAGGTTCCGCTACACTTATTAACTATGATACGACTATGATGAAACTGCTCTGTACAGTTATCGTTCTTGTAATCGGATTTATCGTATTCCGTTATACAAAGTTTGGTATCTATCTGAAAGCAATCGGAGCAGGAGAGAAGGCAGCAAAATTTGCCGGCATCCGCACAGACAGAATGAAATTCCTCATCTATGTACTGGCAGGAGCGATTACAGGTTTTGCAGCATTTATCAATGTAGTTAAGGTAGGATCTGTAACATCTTCCGGCGGTAACCAGCTGGAAACGCAGATTCTGATTGCCCTGGTACTTGGCGGTATGCCGATTTCCGGCGGAGCAAATGTAAGATTTGAAAATATCATTGTTGGTTCCATGCTGTTTATCGTACTGCAGAGTGGACTGACCATGATGGGTATTTCCACACAGATGCTGCAGTTGATCGAAGGTATTGTATTCCTTGTATTCGTGGCAGTATTTGCAGACAGAAAATCCCTGCAGGTTATTAAATAAACGATTTGATAATTCTGACAGGAATCATAAGTGAAATAAAAGTGTCGCCGGACAGCGGATAAATCGCTGGCCGGCGGCATTTTTATTGTTCAGGGCTTCTGTCCGGACGTATTTATTTTTTCTGATAGTAGTCAACAAACAGTTTTATAAATTTTTCCACAGGATGGGACAGGTAACAATGGCGGTTCGTCACAATATTCATTTCGCGGATCGCCTCCGGATGTTCTATGCGATAGAACAGGCACTGGGGAGAAGGTTTGTTGATAATACGATTGCTGATAAAGGATGCCCCGATGCCGGCCTCTGTCAGGGCATATAAGGTGGCCATCTGGGAGGCTTCCATACGAACGGCAGGGGAAATACCTGCTGTTTCAAAGAACAGACGGGCCCTGTGACGCAGATCGTAAGTTGACTTTAACAAAACGAAGGGGGTATCGGAAAATGCTTTTAAATCCACTGCCGGATGGGAGGCAGGGGATGAGCGAAGGACTTCTTCACTGGTCATGGAAAAAGAAGACAAAGCTTCATTTACCGGAAAAGAAGCCGGTACGGCCAGTACCAGTTCATCCTGAAACACAAATTTATTTTTGAAATTTGGTTCTTTTGCGGGCCGGCTGACAAAAGTAAGATCGATTTTTTTATCAAGCAGCATTTTCTTGAGTTCATAAGCGCCATTTTCAACAATATCCAGTTGTACGTTGGGATATTGTTTCTGATATTCCAGTAAGACCGGCGGCAGAATATAGGAGAAGAAATAGCTTGTGGCTCCTATTTTTATGTTACCGGTATTCAGATCTGATAAATCCTGAATTTTTTCCTGCAATTCTTTTTCTATATGTAGTAGTTCTTCAATTTTCTCAATATATATTTCACCGGCGGAAGTAAGTTTTAATGGCTTTTGGCCCCGATCAAAGAGCGGCATACCGATGCGAGCTTCTACTTTCTGGACAGCGATACTAAGAGCAGGCTGGGTAAGATACAGAGACTGAGCTGCTTTTGCAAAGCTTCCTTTCTGATAAATCGTATAGATATATTTCATTTCAGATTCCATGGTAATCTCCTATAAATTGAATTAATGTTAATTAAATTATATAAAATTGTATTTATACTTACAACTGTTTATTATGAATTTAGAAGACAAAATAATCATAGTGAACAGGAGGTAGTCTATGGGGGAATTGAAAGTGCAGAAATTTCCGGAAAAAATGGCAGATTTTTCGGTTGATTTTGCCCATCCCAATCGATCGCTGGTACAGGGATATTTTGAGGAATGGGTGTGGGTAAATGGAGACAGAAGAAGTTTTCTGACCTATATTCCGGAAAATCTGGAGTATTGCCGTCCATGTCTGATTGTGGCAATACCGTCCGGAAAGGAGGGAACAGAATATGCACAGGAATCCGGACTGAAGAAGCTGGCAGATGAGGAAAAGCTGTTTCTGTTTTTACTGGAATCCGCTCCTTCCGGATGGGAATATGGAGGACAGGATGCAGATTATATGAATGCCGTATATTCTGCTGTGCAGTCCAGAGATTATTATGTGACGATGCAGGATAACATCTTTGCCTGCGGTATTGGGGACGGGGCTGCCATAGCCCATCAGGCAGTTCAGAAGATGACCAGTGAATGGAGCGGCCTCTTTAGTTTCGGAAGAATTGAGGCGAATTTACGGGAATCCGGGGAGTGCCTGGCAGGAAATGCCGAACAAAATGGGGTGGAACTTCACATTGAAGCTGCAAAATGTCAGGTTCCTGTGTGGATGTGGCTGGATGATTCAAAGGATTCCTGCAACCGGGAGGCACTCTCTTACTGGAAGGAACAGAATCATGTGACTGGAGAACCGTTAAAAGGGCAGGGCGCTGACTGGATATGGATGCCGTCACCGGTGCATAACAGAACCCAGGTAAATGAGGAACAGATTTCCCAGGTCAGAGTTACCCTGGGCTCAGGGAAAGCAGACTTTGAAAGTCTGAGTAAGACATGGGCTTATATCGGCATGGCAAGGAGACACAGAGGGTTTGCCGGGAAGAATCTCCGATATTTCAGAGACCCGGTTGTCAGCGGAGCTGTCCTGCAGGAACGTGTCTTTGAGGGGATGAACCGGCTCTGGTATGAGTATGTGCCGGAAAGCTGCGGTACAGATCAAAAATGGCCCCTGGTAGTTGTGATGCATGGAAGAGGGGGAACGGCAGAGAGCTTTTTTGACATCAGTGCAATGGCGCAGGTGGCAGAAGCCAGGAGGTTCCTTGTGGTATTCCCTCAGGCGGGCATTCATCAGCAAAAGCCGGACGGTCTGAAAAATGTGCTTTACTGGAATGGAAGTTATGCAGGCAGGCCGGTCAATGATGTGGGATTTATCCGGTCAATGGTAGAAGATGTGTCTGCCAGGCTTCCGGTTGACCCAAAAAGAATTTATGCCTGTGGCCAGAGCAGCGGCGGAATTATGGCGGATGTGCTTTCTGACAGCGCCGGAGATTTGTTTGCGGCCTGTGGATGCTGGTCCGGAATGTATCATCCCCGGAAGGTTCACAGAACCTATGAAAAAACAGAAGCGGTGGTTCCTGTCCTGTTTCTGTGCGGAGAGAAGGATCGGTTTTGTATGTCGGAAGAGGCGGATACGGAATTTCCTTTTTCTCTCATTCCGGAATTGCGGAAGGATATTGTGGAAAAAATAGAACATTGTCATCTGGATAAAAATCATGTTCAGACCTGGACCACGTGGCCGGTTACCTGGTACAGCTACCCCAACCGGCAGGGGATACCCCTTTTAACTGTGGGAATTGTCAGCGACATGGCTCATGCCAATTATCCGGAAGAGAGCTGGATCACCTATGATCAGTTTTTTTCCCAGTTTGCAAAGGATGAGGAAGGAAATTTATGCTACCGCGGAGAGAAGGTTTTCATTTAGCGTATTCATTTTAATGGGGGACAGAATATGAGCAAAGAGAAAAAAACAAGAAAATTTACAGTACCGCATCAGTTAATTATCATTTTGGCCATTGCTTTTCTGGCTATGACTGCAACCTATCTGATACCGGCAGGGATGTATGAAAGTATCGAAGTAAACGGAAGAACTGCCATTGACGCCAATTCCTTTTCTTACATGGAACAGACTCCGGTGAGTCCGTGGGAGGCTCTTCTGGCTCTGCCCCAGGGATTTTCTCAACAGGTGGATATTATCGTAATGGTTCTTATGATTGCCGCCTCTATGGAAGTTATTAATGCGACCCAGGTATTCGATGCTACCATCGGGAAGCTGGCGGCGAAATATAAGAACAATCTGTATCTGATTATTCCCATTCTTCTCGGGTGTTTTTCCATCCTGGGCGCTATGGGAATTAATACGCCGATTATTGCCTTTGTGCCTTTGGCCCTTCTTCTGGGCTATAACCTGGGCGGCGACGCTATGATTGGAGTATCGCTGGCGCTTCTGGGAATGACCTGCGGTCTGGCAGGAGGTGCTTTTTGTTCTTCTTCCACAGCAGTGGCCCAGGGCCTGGTGGAACTTCCCCAGTTTTCCGGATGGCAGCTTCGTGTGGCAGCCACGGTGGTATTCTGGGCATTTACCTCGGTTTTTCTCATTCGGTACACCAGAAGGGTACAGGCAGATCCCAAAGCAAGCATTCTCTATGGTGTTTCCGGAGTCATCCGCCAGGTTGAGGAAAAGAAGACGGCAGAGTTAACGCCCCGTAAGATCTGTACACTGGCTGCGTTTTTAATCGGATTTGTAGTGGTGGTTTACGGCGCAACCCATGGATGGAGTACTTCTGATCAGATTCCGGTTGTCTTCATGCTGACTGCAACCGCCTGCGGACTGATTTCCGGTATGTCGGCAAATGATATGGCCAGACATTTCATAAGCGGAGCAAAGTCTGTCATTGGCGTCTGTGTTATTATCGGTTTTGCCACAGGGATAAATATCATTTTAACAAACGGCAACATTCTGCATACTATCGTACATGCATTAAGCAGTCTGTTTGTCAACAGTTCCAGTTATGTATCGGCACTGGGAATGTATATCTGCAATCTGCTTATTAATTTTGTTATCTGTTCTTCTTCCGGACAGGCTACAACTGTAATCCCCATTTTCTCCGGGATGGGTGATGTACTTCAGGTCACTCAGCAGTCGATCGTACAGACCTTTAATTTCGGAGATGCTATTACCAATGTTATTACACCTCTGTCAGGAACCCTGATGGCAAGTATCGGATTTGCCGGGATCTCTTTGGATCGCTGGGTAAAATTTGTATGGAAATGGATTTTAATGAGTGTATTGGCCGGAGGCGTCTTTGTTGTTATCGGAGTAGCCATCGGGTACGGGCCATTTTAGGGGTTACCATTTCCCTCAATGAGTGGTATGATAAGTAAATACCATAGAATTATTATTAAGTGTAAAACAGCGGCGGAGGACTGGAATGCTTGCAGATTATCATGTACACACAGAATACAGTGATGATTCCGTTTATCCGATGGAAGAAGTTGTAAAAGACGCAGTCAGAATGGGCCTGGAGGAACTGTGCTTTACAGATCATGTGGATTATGGGACGATATGTGGATTGGAAGGAAAACCAAAGAAGGAGCAGAAGATGACAGTATCGAATTATGAAATCATGCGGAACCGGATGCGGGGAGAGTTTGTGAAATACGATCAGGAGAAAATGATTGAAAAGTTTAAACTGGATTTTGATGAAGCGTATCTCTATCTTTCCTTTGTATGCAGAGATTACAGAATCAACCGGAAAAATGGAATTGTAGAATGGTCAGAAGACGGATTCCAGTCGGTAACAGAAGGGGATTACAACGAATCTATGACTATTTATGACGTTTTATGTTATTCAAAAGAGGATTGTCATCTGTCCGGAAAATTTGTTCCCCTTTACAGCGCAAAAGGAATGGCAAAGGGACTGCATGCCGCAGACGGCAGCAGAATGTTTCAGAAAACGGCAGACAGCTTCCAGGGACATTTGGGACAACTGGAAGCTGTTTGCCGCTCTTTGGGCGAGCCCGCCGGTATGAGCGGGGATGTGGCGGCTGTTCTCAGAGTCTTTCCGTTTTTGCCGGCGACCTTTCAGTTCTGGGAGGGGGACGAGGAATTCCCTCCCAGTATGAAATTTATGTTTGATGAAAATATACTGGATTATATGCACTTTGAGACAGTATACTTTATGATGTCTCATATTCTGGAACGGATGGGAGAGATGCTGTCTATTGAAGTGAAGAATAAAAAGACTGCCGGTTATATCCGAAAAACTGATTAACGGCCATCCTGAATAAAGTAGCTTTCCAGCCCCGATTTGATAAACTGATCGATGGTTTGCCGGATTTGATTCCAGTCTCTGCAGTTATTTTGCAGTATCCGCTTATTGATGGCGAGACATCCATTCATCTGAAAATATAGAACAGCCTCCGCCTGCTCATAGGAAAGGAGGCTGTTTTGCATTAAATTTGTAATAAAGTTTTCTTTGGAAAATTCACAGAGTTTATCCAATAGTTTGGCAGAAGCAGTTTCATCAAAAAGCAAAATCTGAAATTCCTCACTTTCCTGTACCTTCTGGCAAAAAGGATATGTGCATTTGCTTTGTTCAGGACACATTACATGATCCATGATCGGGGTGGTTCCCTGTATGGAATTAACTATAATATCATCCAATACATCTTCCAGATCATAATAGTGCAGATAAAATGTGCCTCGATTGATCTCTGCTAAACGACAAACTTCTGTAACCGTAATTTTAGTAAAGGCCTTTTTCTTCATAATAGACAACAGGGAGTCATGAATGGTCTGGCGTGTATAACGTGTGCGGCGATCAGTATGGGCCGCATTTTTTTTGCTTTTCATAAGTTCAACCTCTTTTCCTGTACAATTCTTGAAATCTGTTAAGAAACCTAACAATATAGACAATCTGATTATTGAATTTAAGATTAAGTATATTATAATAATTTTAAAAGAAATAATCAACATATTGTCTATAAAAATACAGATTGTTTAAGGAGGTATTATGGGACATATTATTGCAGTAGCCGGAAAGGGCGGAGTCGGGAAAACCACACTCTGCGGATTATTGATTCAATACCTGTGTGAAACAGGAAAAAGGCCAGTGTTGGCCGTGGATGCAGATGCAAATGCAAACCTGAATGAGGTTCTGGGTGTTGAAGCGGGAGTAACGCTGGGAGAGCTGCGGGAAGAAATTGAACGTGCGGGCGTTGATCCAAAGTATCAGATACCTGCCGGAATTACTAAGGCGGTTTACCTTGAAAGCAGAATGGCGGACGCGCTGGCAGAAGAGGCAGATTATGATCTGATGGTCATGGGAAGATCTCAGGGGCAGGGCTGCTACTGCTTTGTGAATGGAATTGTACAGACACAGATTCAGAAACTACAAAATCATTATCCGTATATTGTAGTGGATAATGAAGCGGGGATGGAGCATATCAGCAGAGGAATCTTACCCACAATGGAAATCGCAATCCTTGTCAGTGACTGTTCCCGAAGAGGAGTTCAGGCGGCCGGCCGGATTGCAGATCTGATGAAAGAGCTGAATTTGAAACCGAAAAAGACAGGATTAATTGTAAATCGTGCGCCGAACGGAACGTTGGATGAGGGGACACTGGAAGAAATCAGAAAGCAAAAATTGGATTTGTTGGGCGTGGTTCCACAGGACGAAACAGTATATCAGTTTGACTGTGAGGGAAAACCCATGATTCAGCTTCCGAAAGATTCGCCGGTAAGGGAGGCGCTGAAAAATATTATAGAGAAGATGGAAATATAAAATGGGGCGAAAGGAAGTATTGAGGCATTTGAGCGTGACGGCAAGACCATAGGTGACTGTGTTTGTGAGGAATGCGGCTGCACGATTCCGGAAGGGATCAGTCTGAAGAATTATCTGGCTGAAAAATAATTTTCCTATTGGAAAAATCCCAGAAACCGGCAGGAAGAAAGAAAAATCCTGCTGGTTTCTTTTATGTAGTTCCGGTCAATAAAGCAGTATCTTTCTGAAAAGATATGCTTTATAATAATAAGAAATTTACAACTACCTGGGGGAATGAAATGATACATATTGCGATTGTCGAAGATGAAAAATCCTATATAAAGCAGCTTACAGAATATATTGATCGATTTAGCAGGGAATTTTCTCAGGAAATCAAACTTTCTGTTTTTACAGACGGAGATGAAATCCTGGAAAAATATACTGCAGATTATGATATTATTCTTCTGGACATACAGATGCAATTTATTGACGGTATGACAGCTGCGGAGAAAATACGGGAAATGGATAAAAGTGTAGTGATCATGTTCATTACAAACATGACTTCTTATGCTGTAAAAGGATATGAGGTAGATGCTCTGGATTATATGGTAAAACCGGTGGAGTATTTTTCTTTTTCTCAAAAAATGTCCCGTGCTATCGGAAGGATTAAAAAAAGAGAAGAACATTATCTTTTAGTTTCTGTGGAGGCAGGGGTACAGAAGATTAATATAGAAGACTTGTACTATATAGAAAGTTTTGGCCATCAGCTTATTTATGTAACGAAAAAAGGTCGTTACAGCTCCAGAGGAGTAATGAAAAAAATGGAAGATAAGCTGACACCTTATGGATTTTACAGGAGTGCGAAGAGTTATCTTGTGAATATGAAATATGTAGAGGGAATTTTTGAAGGCTGCTGTCTGATTCATAAGGAAAGTCTTCAGATTAGCAGGAAAAAAAGGAAGAAATTTATGGAAGTTCTTTTAAATTACATGAGCGAGGTGGCACAATAATGGAAGTATACAGA
The DNA here is from genome assembly GCF_002159835.1 of Blautia sp. An249. GTDB lineage: Bacteria > Bacillota > Clostridia > Lachnospirales > Lachnospiraceae > Blautia_A > Blautia_A avistercoris. The sequence goes on from NZ_NFJL01000001.1 coordinate 44,567, forward strand.
GACATACCACGATTTTATACGGCTTTTGCGGAATGGGCAGCCTGTGGAATGTATATTTACCTGTTTCCGAAAAGATGGGGAAAAGGTGTAACGCTCCTGTTTTGTCTGGCGGCTCTGGTTATACAGGAGGGGCTTCTTGTCTTGACAGCGGATGTGCCTATTTATATGTGGCTGCCGGTTATGGGCCTTGCAGTGGCAATGATGTATGGACTGCTTGCGATTTGCAGTAACGGCTCTCTGGCTCTTGCAGGATATAATTGTGCAAAAGCCTTTTTAGCTGCTGAATTTGCGGCATCTCTGGAATGGCAGGCAGAAAGCCTCTTAGGTAATACATTTGGAGGGCTCTTTCCGGCAGTTCGTCTGATATTGGTGGCCGGGATATATGGATTAGTCTTGGGATGTATTTTCCGTGCGGAACAGAAAATGCAGTTTTACCAGTACTGCCATCAGATTACGGGGAAGGAAACGATATCTGTTGTCTGCATAGCATTACTATCTTTCCTGTTCAGTAATGTCAGCTTTTTGGTGGCCAGATCTCCCCTGGAGGGGGAGCTGCTGGAAGGGATTTTTTATATGAGAACACTGGGAGATCTCTGTGGACTGGCAGCCCTGTATGCCTTCCAGACCAAGGTGTGCGAATATATTGTGGAAAGAGAACTGGCAGCCGTAAAAAGTATGTACCGGAAGCAGTATGATCAGTATCGTTATTACCAGTCAAGTATGGAAATGATTCATATGAAATATCATGACCTGAAGCATCAGATAACCGGTCTGAGAGGGGAAGCAGATGAGGAAAAACGGAAACAGTGGCTGGATAAACTGGAGCAGGAGCTGGATGAAAACCGTCTGATAGAGGAAACCGGAAATCCGGTACTTGATACGATGTTGGCGGCAAAGATTTTCCATGCCAGAAAAAATAAGATTCGGATTACCTGTGTGGCGGATGGAAAACTGCTGGATAGTATGCATGTGGCAGACATATGCACGATTTTCGGAAATGCTCTGGATAATGCAATAGAAAGTGTAATTACCCTCGAAGATCAGAAAAAGCGTATGATCCATGTAACACTGAGAGAACAGAAAAATTTTATTTTGATTAATATAGCCAATTATATTGAGAAAGAGATCGGTCTGAATCATGGAGAATTTCCGAAAACGACAAAGAAAGACAGAGAAAATCACGGATACGGCCTGAAAAGTATCCGGCAGACCATTGAGAAATATCACGGGACCATGTCCGTGCAGGCAAAGAATAACTGGTTTGAACTCAGAATTTTAATTCCCGAGAAAAATAAAGAACAGACTTCAAAAGGCGGTATCCGGTTGTAAACGGATACCGTTTTTACATCATAGGAAAACCATTTGTCCTCTTTGTTCCCACAGGGAAATTATCAGTTATGTATTTTGTGCCGGAAATCCGCATCTTGTGTCACGGACATTTCCGGATAAGATTTTTATGATATAGTTTCTGACAGGAAGAAGAGAGGAGGAAAGGAATGAAGCATAAAGAGATCATTGAAAAAATGACATTAATAGAAAAAGCTGCCTTTCTCAGTGGAAAAAGCGAATGGGAAACAAGGGATTTTCCAAGAATCGGCATTCCTTCCATATTCTGTGCAGACGGCCCCAATGGCGTGCGGAAACAGGCAGGAGCCGGAGATCATCTGGGAATCAATCCATCTGTTCCTGCCACTTGTTTTCCAACAGCCGCAGCCATGGCAAACAGCTGGGATGAGAAACTGGAAGAACAGGTGGGGGAAGCCCTTGGAAAAGAAGCCATGGAGGAAGAGGTAAATGTGCTTCTGGGGCCTGGCCTGAACATCAAAAGAAATCCATTGTGCGGCAGAAACTTTGAATATTTTTCTGAGGATCCTTATTTGTCAGGAAAGATGGCGGCTGCGTTTATCCGGGGAGTACAAAAGCAGGGAGCTGCAGCCTGTGCAAAGCACCTTGCAGTGAACAGCCAGGAACTTCGGCGCATGGCTATGAATGCAGTAATCGATGAGCGAACCCTCAGAGAAATATATCTGACCGGATTTGAGATTGCCGTTAAAGAAGGAAACGTTAAGACGGTTATGACAAGCTATAATGAGGTAAACGGAGTATACGCCAATGAAAACAAACATCTATTAAAAGAAATTTTAAGGGATGAATGGGGATTTCAGGGAGCGGTTATTACCGACTGGGGAGGGTCTAACGATCATTGTGCAGGTGTGAAAAACGGCTCCACCCTGGAAATGCCTACTCCCGGCCTGGATTCGGCAAGACAGATTCTGGAAGCGGTTGAAAACGGAAAGCTAAAAGAAGAAGATGTGAATGAACGGGTGGATGAACTCCTGACCCTTGTAATGGATCTGACAGAATCAGCAAAAAATTATAAAAAAGAAAAAAATAAACAGGCGATTCATGAAAAACACCATGAACTGGCAAGAAAAGCCAGCGAGGGCAGCATTGTCCTGCTGAAAAATGAGGAGAACATTCTTCCTCTGAAAAAAGGGGTAAGGGCAGCCATAATCGGAGATTTTGCTTTTACGCCCAGGTATCAGGGTGCCGGATCCTCCATGGTGAATTCTACAAAGACAGATTCGATTAAAGAAATGCTGGGAATGCAGGAACTGCAAGTGACAGGAATCGTACAGGGGTATCAGCGAGACGGACGGGAAGACGAAGCAATGAAAAAGGAAGCCCTGGATCTGGCTAGAAGCAGTGATGTGGTACTGTTTTTCTTCGGACTGAATGAACAAAGCGAAACAGAAGGACTGGACAGGAAACACCTGCGGATTCCGCAGAATCAGATTACACTTTTGCAGGAACTGGCAAAGGCAAACCAGAATATCGCAGGCGTTATCAGCGCCGGATCAGTCATCGAAATGCCCTGGCACCATCATTTAAAGGCTTTGTTGTACGGCTCGTTGTCCGGACAGGCAGGAGCGCGAGCCATTCTTAATGTGATTACAGGAAAGGTAAATCCCTCCGGAAAACTTGCGGAGACGTATCTGAGGCGGTATGAAGATACACCCTCTTATCATTATTATCCCGCTCAGGAAAGAAACTCGGAATACAGAGAAGGACTGTATGTGGGATACCGATACTTTGATACAGCAGGGGTTCCTGTAACTTATCCGTTTGGATACGGGTTGTCTTATACCAGCTTTGCATACAGTGCTCTGAAAATAGAACGTACAGGCGTAAGCTTTACATTGAAAAATACAGGCAGATTTGACGGGGCGGAAATTGCACAGCTTTATGTGGGACTTCCTGAAAGCAAAGTTTTTCGTCCGAAAAAGGAACTAAAGGGATTCTGTAAAGTATTTTTAAAAGCGGGAGAAGAAAAAAGGGTTACGATTCTCTTTGATGATAAGACCTTCCGTTATTGGAATGTAAAAACAAACCGATGGGAGACAGAAGAAGGAGAGTATTGTATTCAAATCGGAACCAGTGTGGAGAATATTTGTCTGGAAAGCTTTTTGCCTGTAGGAGGAACGACCCAGATAATGCCTTATTATACAAATCGGGTTCCATCTTATTTTGCGGGAACGGTACAAAAGGTTTCAGACAGGGAATACGAGACTCTTCTGGGGCATCCGATACCGGACGGAAGCTGGAAAGGAAAATTGGGATTAAATGATGCACTCTGTCAGATGTATTATGCAAAAAGCGGACTGGCCCGTTTTATCTGCAAAAAACTGGCTGCTCGTGTAAAGAAATCTGAAGAGAGCAATACTCCGGATTTAAATACGCTATTTCAGTATAATATGCCGTTTCGGGCCATTGCAAAGATGACGGGAGGACTGGTTTCTATGGAGATGACAGAAGGACTGGTTACTGTAGTTAACGGGCATTTTTTCCGGGGAATGAGTAAAGTTATCGGGGGCTTTTTTAAAAACCGAAAGTTAAATAAAAGATATGAAGCTGAGCTGAGAAAGGGGATATGAAATGAACGGTGTGAGAAGGTTTATCATAGCTCATCCGACTGCATGGGAGTTTATTCTGTTTAATATCCTGTCAAACTGTGCAACGGTAGTAAATTTTGCAGTGATGTGGATCTGTACAGGATTTGTATTTCGCAGTTTATCAGAAACGCCTTTTCGGTTTTTAGTGTTTAATTATGAGGATAATATAAAATCGAATCTGGGTTTGTGCGGTTTTCTTAGCTTTCTTGTGGCAACGGCACTGGCGCAGACCGTAAATTTTTTCGTACAGAAAAATTTTGTATTTAAGTCCAGTGCAGCTTTTCAGGAAGCGGTGCCAAAATATATTTTTATGGCGGTAGTACTTGTATTTTTATCTGCGGCTCTTCCGGCATATAGCCAGAGTTTTTTTGTAAACATAGGAGCTTCGGAAGGACTGGCACCGACCCTGGCCAATGTTGTAAACATCATCATGCAGGTAGCAATTAGTTATCCCATGATGAAGTTCTGGATTATGCCGGAAAAACAAAAGAAATGACAGATGCATTTTGCGACAGAAAAGAACATCTTGTGACAGGGACCGTTATAAGAAGAAAAATGTGCTATGGTATGAAAAACAAATAAATAGGAGGAGAAGAGTATGATAGGTATTGAGATGTCAGATGTAATTGGGGTATTGCAGACATGCAGAAATTATCTGATTGCACTGGGAATTATTATTCTGGCTGCTTTGATTATACTGATTGCATCAAGAAAACTTCCAAAGCAAAAAAGATCCTTCCTTCGGTGGGAAACCGTTCTGGCAATGCTGCTTGGAATCGTAATTATGGTAAATGCCATTGTGTTCGGACCTATGTATACGTTGGTCAGTCTTACTATGGGGAGTGGAACTGTAACAGAAGAAACAACGGCAGAGGCAGAGGCGGCAGCAGAAGAAATTTCAGAAGAAGGATTTGTCCTTTTGAAAAATGAACAGGGATTTCTGCCTTTAAAGGATACAAAGAAACTGAATCTGTTCGGATGGGCTGCTTCCAATCCGATTTACGGAGGAAGCGGATCCGGAGCAATTAATGATTTATATCCGGTGGTCAGTCTGGTGGATGGAATAAAAAACAGCGGTTATGATGTAAATCAGGAACTGTTGGATTTTTATACAGAATATTGTGAAAACAGGGCGGCTATGTCCATAGAGGCAGCACAGAACTGGGACTTGCCGGAGCCTCCGGTCAGTACGTATTCAGATGAGCTGCTGGACAATGCTAAAGCATATTCAGACACTGCGGTTGTGGTAATTTCACGGCTGGCAGGGGAGGGTCATAACGATATTCCGCAGGATATGTCAAAAGCTCAGTATGACGACAATTCAGAGGATTATGCGGACTTTGAAGAGGGAGAACATTACCTCCAGCTTTCCCGGACCGAAGAAGATATGGTAAATATGGTCTGCGAGAATTTTGATAATGTGATTGTTGTCTATAACGCTGCCTATACTTTTGAATTGGGATTTACAGAAGAACATCCGCAAATCAAATCCGTTATCTGGGCTCCTGGTCCGGGAAATGTGGGATTCGGCGCGCTGGGGAAAATTTTATGCGGCCAGGTCAATCCATCCGGAAAAACAAACGATACGTTTGTATATGACATAGACAAGGCGCCCTACTATTATAACGCAGAAAAAACAGATTATGAAAATATGAAAGAAATGACAGTAGAGGGTATGAATTCCGGGGTAGCCACAAACTATTCCCCTTCTTTTATAAACTATGTGGAAGGGATTTACGTGGGATATAAATATTACGAAACGGCCGCTTCAGAGAATGTCATTGACTATGAGAAAGTTGTACAGTATCCTTTTGGCTATGGATTAAGTTATACCAGCTTCAAACAGGAAATGAGCTCTCTGACGGAAGAAGACGGAGTTGTCAGTTTTGATGTAACAGTAGAAAATACAGGAGATATTGCAGGAAAAGATGTGGTAGAGGTTTATTATAATCCCCCTTACACCAATGGAGGAATCGAAAAAGCATCCGCGAATCTGCTGGATTTTGAAAAGACATCATTGCTGGAACCGGGACAGAGCGAAACCATTCATTTTCAGTTCGACCAGGAGGAGATGGCTTCGTATGATGAAAAAACAGCAGAGGCATATGTACTGGAGGAAGGTGAATATATTCTTTCCATAAACAGTGATTCCCATCACGTTCTGGATTCGGAAATTTACCAGGTGGATAAAACGATTGTATATAATCAGGAAAATCCGAGAAAGAGTGACGATACAGCAGCTGCGAATCTGTTCCAGGAGGCGCAGGGGGATGTGACATATCTTTCAAGAAAAGACGGATTTGCAAATTACGAGGAAGCAACAGCAGCTCCTTCAGACTTAAATATGCCTGAAAATTACAAAGAAGGGTATCATCTGAATGCAAATTATGATCCTGCCGCTTATATTAACGAAGAGGATGAGATGCCTGTAACGGGAAAAGATAATGGATTAAAGCTGGTGGATTTGCGTGGAAAAGACTATGACGATCCTATGTGGGACGATTTACTGGATCAGCTTACAGTGGATGAAATGAGTGATTTAATTGCTCTTTCCGGCTACCAGACAGGCGCTGTTCCGTCTATTGGAAAAGTACAGAATGTGGACTGTGACGGACCTGCGGCGATTAATCATAACTTTACTGGAGCCGGTTCCATCGGTTTCCCGGTTGAAGTAGTGATTGCCTGTACCTGGAATAAAGAGATGGCGGCATTATGGGGCGATGCTATGGCGCAGATGGCAAAGGAAATGGGAGCTACCGGCTGGTATGCGCCTGGCATGAATACACACCGTTCTGCTTTTACAGCAAGAAATTATGAATATTTCTCGGAGGATGGAGTGCTGGCAGGAAAAATTGCAGCGGCAGCGGTGGCAGCAGCCAATGAAAAGGGTGTGTATTCCACAATTAAGCATTTTGCTATGTATGATTCGAATGGAAAAATGGTAAGCGCCTGGTCAACAGAACAGGCCATGCGGGAAATCTACCTGAAACCATTTGAGATTTCTGTAAAAGAAGGAGGGGCGACGGCTGCCATGGCGTCCTGGGCTTTCCTTGGAAACAAATGGGTAGGTGAACTTTCCAGCCTGATGAATACCGTTCTGCGCGACGAATGGGGATTCCGCGGATTCGTGGTATCTGATTTCTTCAGAAATAACGGTCATGGATTTATGAATGCGGATATGGCTTTGGCAAACGGGGTGGATGCCATGTTGTCAACTTATGCAGGCGGTCCGAATCAGGTAACGGATAAAACTGCCGCTTCCAATGTGAATTATATGCGCCAGGCCACAAAGAATATTCTGTATACTACAGCAAATAGCTGGGCTTATGATGAAGAACATCAGCAAAGCGGCATGGAAGGGTGGAAGATAAAAATCTATGCTGCAGATGGCGCTGTGATTGCCCTGATCGCAATCGGAGCAGTACTTATCTACAGAAAATACAGGAAGAAAGCAAACGCCTAATGGAATGAAAAGCGCTCCGCTATGGATGCGACCAGATGCAGACTGCCTGCGGCAGTCTGCATCTGGCGTATTATCTGACTGTAAAGTATATGGCCGAAAAGCCTTTTACATTAATTTTCAATAAGGATTTCCTGAAGGAATAAAAAGTGTTGTTTGGTGTCGTGGTTCCTCCGAAACATTCCCAGTCGCTGTGAAGCAGCAGATTCACCTGCTTCTTATCCGGCATTTCTAATTCATAGGTTAATACGTCTTTATTGCTGAAATTAAATACAGCCAAAAGGGTCTGCCGTTTTGATTTCCGAAGAAAGGCATAAATGGTGTCTGCTTTATGCTCGCAGTCCATCCACTGGAAGCCTTCCCGGTCATAATCCCCTTCATAAAACGCTGGATTTTCCATATAAATTTCGTTTAATTCCCTCATAAAATGGTAAAAAGCGTCATGCTGAGGAAACTGAAGTAAATTCCAGTCCATCTCTCTTTTTTCATCCCATTCCCGCATATGTCCGATTTCATTTCCCATAAAGTTCAGTTTCTTTCCCGGATGGGCGTACATATACATATAAAGCAGCCGGGCCTGTGCAAATTTATTCAGGTAGTCCGATCCGTTCATTTTCTGTACGACAGCGGCCTTTCCATGGACAGTTTCATCATGGGACAGGGGCAGAAGATAGCGCTCATTGTAGAAATAGTCCATGGAAAAGGTTAATTTATGATACTGTTCTGAACGCACGGAGGGCGGAGACTGCAGAAAGGTAAGCGTGTCGTTCATCCAGCCCAGATCCCATTTATAATCAAATCCTAAGCCGCCCTTTTCCACAGGGGCAGTAACACCCTGGTAAGCGGAGGAATCTTCTGCAATTAAAAGGGCAGAAGGGATTCTCTCTTTCAGTCCCCGGTTCATATTTTGAATAAACTGAATGGCAGGCTGATTGGTTCCCCGTTCAGGAGTTCCCTGCCAGTAAATCAGATTATTTACAGCATCTGTTCTGAGGCCGTCAAAATGAAATTCCTTCAGCCAATAATAAGCGGAGGACTGCAGAAAACTTCTGACCTCACCTCTCGAGTGCATAAAATTGCAGCTTCCCCACTGATTAAATCCAATATCATTATGGGGATATTCATAGATAGATGTGCCGTCATAATTCCAAAGAGCATAATCATTGACGGCGAAATGCACAGGAACAAAATCAATAATTACGCCGATGTTTTCTGCGTGGCATTTATCCACAAAATAACGCAGTTCATCCGGATTCCCATATCTGGAGGTGGGACTGAAAAATCCGGTTGCCTGATAGCCCCAGGATTCGTCGCAGGGATATTCGTTTAAGGGCATAATTTCCACAAAATTATAATGATTCTGCGAAAGATACGGAATCAGTAAATCTGCTAATTCGCCATAAGTATACCAGGATTCTTTTTCATCGGATGGTTTTTTCCATGAACCGGCGTGAATTTCATAGATATTTACCGGAGCGTGGGGATTGTTTTTGCGTTGTTTCAGATACGCGGCGTCATGGAAGGTATAATTGGACAAACTGTAAATAACAGACGCGGTTTTCGGCCGCAGTTCCGAATAAAAACCATAGGGATCACAGTGATCGATATAATTTCCGTTTTGGCTGTAAATCCGATACTTATACTTCATGCCCTGAAGGGCGTCTGCTATGTAACATTCCCAGAAATTTCCGTCATAAACTTTCTGCATGGGTGTTTCCTGCCAGCCATTAAAATCGCCTATGACGGATATTTTCTGTGCATTGGGAGCAAACGTGCGAAAAACAGTTCCTCTCTCTTCCGTATGTGCGCCTAAATAGGAATAGGCAGTGAATTCCTGTCCTGTATAAAATCCATAATAATCCATTTTTCCCTCCTGAATAATAGACATTAGTTGTTTTTTTCATTATAATAATTTGTAACAGGAATGGGTACCAACAATCGTTCCATAGAGTTGGAAAACCAACGTTTAGAAAAGAAAGTCGGAAAAACAGAGGGGAATTGTTATGGATGTAAGGATTGTGAAAACGAAAAACAGTATTATAAATGCCTTTTTGGAATTGCGTTCTCAGAAAAACATTGAAAAAATAACGGTGAAAGAATTATGTGAAAAGGCAATGATAAATAAATCCACCTTTTATTCCCATTTTACTGACCTGTATGCTTTATCCGAATACCTGGAAATGCAGGTTGCAAATGAAGTCCTTGAAGAAATAGGAAATCCGGAATTTTTATTTTCCAATCCGGAAGAATTTAATAAACAGTTACTTTATGCATATCTGTCCCATGAGAATCTGATCGAAACACTTTTTTCCGGCAGCCGTTCGGATTACTTTTTAGTCCGTATCGAAAACAGTCTGAAAGAGGCGGTTTTTGGGGTCAGACCAGATTATAAAGAGGATGCAGTTGCCAATATTGTTCTGACGTATGCGATCTGCGGAGGCTTCTATGCTTTTCGGAAATGCCGCAGCTTCGGGGAAGAGGCTCTTATTGAGGTTATCGCCTTGCTGAATAAAAAGGCAACGGAATTACTGGAAGAACAAAAACAGACTGGTACAGGAAGGAGGAAACCGGTATGAAACCATTGAAACGAACTGTGATTAATTTTATTATTTTTTTTATTACCTATGTGGGAGTAACCTATGCCATGAAGCACTCCATTGAGGGAAAGACACTGGTTATTCTTTCGGTATTTTATTTCATTATAAACTATGTGATTTATACTATATTGGATAAAGTATCAAAAGACTGAATCAGAAAAACGGAAACTGCTGAGGAAAAAAAGGCCATGTCTGAAAGGAACATGGCCCTTTTAATGGGATGAAGGAGGTTATAGAGTCTACTCAATAAGGTAAGCAGCCAGGACTTCTCCATAGTAGGCAGTGTGATAGTCCCGGTTTGAGCCGCAGAAGCTGCCGTCTACATCCTGAGGATAAAATTTCCTCTTACTTTCCTCGGTAATTGCTTCCGGATCCTGTTTCTGTTTATAAATGATCCGACATTCCAGCGTAAGAGGCAATTCCCTAATTGCGGGGACAGAAATAACTTCCGGTGGTTCCAGAGTCAGTCCGGCCAGTTGGATTTTATCCGTATCCTTTCCTGATTTTGTACCGCAGATTCCCAGGATTTTTTTATCAAGGGTTCCATAGGGAACATTGATCGTAAACTCCGGATTTTCCTCTAAGAAGGTTCTGGTATACCGGTTTTCTCTTACAAAAACCGTGAAAATGGGTCTGGCCCATTCAATTCCCAGAGTTCCCCATGCAATGGTCATGGTGTTTACCCGTTCTCCTGATTTCGTGGTCAGAAGGACACCTTTTTGAAGTTCTTTCATGATGTCTCCGGCATAATCCCACAGATTTATTTCTTTCTTCATATTCAACACTCCTTGTCTTTGTGATGCCTATATGATATCTTTATATGAGCGATTATGCAAGTACGCACTATTAAGATAGATACTATCAAAAAAAGAGGTGTATTGTTTGGAAATCAGGGAGATGGAAAAGAATAAGAAACAGTTTCTGTCCCTGCTGCTGCTGGCAGATGAACAGGAAAATATGATAGACCGGTACCTGGATAGAGGAACGATGTATGTGCTGGATGACAATGGAGTAAAAAGTGAATGCGTTGTCACAGACGAAGGAGAGGGGATACTGGAAATCAAAAATATTGCCACGAAACCAGGCAGCCAGAGGAAGGGATATGGAAAGAAATTAATTGAATTTCTTGCAGATAAATACCATGGACAATATAAACTGTTGCAGGTGGGGACAGGAGAGAGTCCATATACCATTCCCTTTTATGAAAGGTGCGGCTTTGTGCGCTCCCACAGCATTAAAAATTTTTTTACGGATCATTATGACCATCCCATTTATGAAGACGGAATTCAGTTAATTGACATGATTTATCTACGCAGAAATATTTAATATCCGGGCGTGTATAAACCTTACTCAGCGGGAAATGTTATAGATAAAAGCGTTGAGGAGGCAGATAATGGAATCCATTTGGTGTAAGACCTGTGATATAAAGAGATACCCGGAGCTTGAGGGGAATGTGAAAACAGATGTGGTCGTAATCGGCGCAGGTATGGCAGGGATTCTGACGGCATGGCAGCTTGAGCAGGCGGGTGTGCATACGGTGGTGCTGGAAGCGGATACAATCGGGGCGGGACAGACGCAGAATACCACAGCAAAGATTACTTCGCAGCATGGGATGTTCTGTCATTCTTTTATAGAGAAAAAGGGGAAGGAAACGGCAGAGAAATATGTTCAGGCCAATCAGGCTGCGGTAGAAGAATATAAACGGATTATGAAAGAACAGGAGATTGCCTGTGATCTGAGCGAGAGGGATGCTTATGTCTATTCCGGGGAGGAAGAGAAATTAAGACAGGAGGCAGAGGCAGCACAGAGTCTGGGAATAGACGCATCATTGGAACGTCAGATTGAAGTTCCGGTATCCTGTGCCGGCGTGGTGCGTTTCCCGGGGCAGGCGCAGTTTCATCCTCTGAAGTTTCTGGGAGCACTGGCAGAGAAATTAAAGATCTACGAACATACTCCGGCAACAGAAGTGAATGAAAATTTGGTAAAGACACCCCGCGGGAGTGTAAAGGCAGATAAAATTGTATTTGCCACACATTTTCCTTTTATTAATTTTCCGGGACTGTATTTTGCCAGGATGCATCAGGAGAGATCCTATGTGATCGCACTGGAAAATGCAGGGAAAATTTCCGGAATGTATATAGGAGACGGGGAGAACTCTCTTTCTTTCCGGCAGTATGAGAACTATCTGCTGTTGGGAGGAGCGGCGCATCGGACGGGAGAGAACCGTACAGGAGGACGTTATGAAAAACTGAAAGAGGCTGCCGGGAAACTGTTTCCGCAAAGTTCTGTGGCTGCCTGCTGGTCAGCCCAGGACTGTATCACAGCAGATAAAATTCCATTTATCGGACCGTACGCCGCAGATCGTCCCAACTGGTTTGTGGCAACGGGATTTCAGAAATGGGGGATGAGTTCGTCCATGGTATCCGCTATGCTGTTAAGAGATCAAATCTGTGAAATCAGAAACCCCTTTGAAGAAGTATTTGCTCCGTCCAGATTCTCCATGGAGGAAATTCCTCAGCTTATGAAAGACGGAGGAAAAGCCGTAAAAGGACTGACGAAACGGTTCTTTCATCTTCCTTCTGAGACGGTAAATGCCCTGGAACCGGGACACGGAGCTGTTGTGGAGACTCCTTTGGGAAAAGCCGGGGTATATAAATCAGAAAAAGGGGAAGTTTTTCAGGTGGATGTGGTCTGCCCGCATATGGGCTGTGAACTGTCATGGAATCCGGATGAACGCTCCTGGGACTGTCCCTGTCACGGTTCCCGGTTTGACTGTGAGGGAAATCCGATGGAAGGTCCGGCACAGGAGGGAATCCCATATGAATGATTATTTCTACGGATGGTATTTCCGATGTCAGGGAAAAGAAGGATGTGCGGCGGTGATTCCGGCGGTACATCTGTCTTCGGAAAAACGTTCCTGTTCCATTCAGGTAATCACAGAGAAGGGGAGTTTTTACAGAGAGTTTCCGGTTTCCCGATTTCGGCTGAACCGGAAAAAAGGAGTTATGCAGATTGGAGAAAACCTGTTTTCTTCAAAGGGAATCCGTCTGAACATGGAGGCCTTCCGGACAGAAGAGGAAAAACAAAAGAATACCGGAAAGCAGGATAAGAAAGCAGAAAAGAAAAGCGTGACGGTCCGCGGGGCTTTGCGATTTGGGGAATTTGCCAGACCTAAGTACGATATTATGGGGCCGTTTGCCTGGATTCCCGCAATGGAATGCCGGCATACGGTTTACAGTATGAGACATCGGGTGGATGGGTATCTGAGAGTGGATCAGGAGAAGCTGATTTTCCAAAAGGGAGCGGGCTATATGGAAGGGGACAGCGGACACTCCTTTCCGGAAAAATATATCTGGACACAGCAGTTTTTCCCCCGGGGTTCATTTATGACTGCGGCCGCGACTGTTCCTCTGGCCAAAGTGGGTTTTACGGGAACGGTGGGCTTTCTTTTTACCGGGAAGAAAGAGTATCGTTTTGCAACGTATTTAGGAGCCGTGGTCGAAAAGATGGAAAAGCAAAAGCTGGTGATACGTCAGGGACGTTACAGACTTTATATCCGCTTTTCAGAAACCAGTGGAAATATGCTAAAGGCTCCGGAGAGCGGGAATATGACCCGGAGGGTGCGGGAAAGTGTGGCCTGCAATGCAGAGTATCTGTTAAAGCGGGGAAACCGGACACTACTGCATGTGAAGTCAGGGAAAGCCGCAGCAGAGCGGGATGTCAGATAAATATAGAGGAGATGAGGTGGTCTTTACGACTCCGGCTTACGGGCCGGAGTTATTTTATGCAATAGGAAATTCCGCCGGATTTCCTATTGCATAAAAATCGCTCCGCTGTGGATGCGACCAGATGCATTTGGAATTATGACTGCCTGCGGCAGTCTGCATCTGGCGCGCAAAGAGTACAAGTCCCTCATGAGTGAGGGATGTAGGGAGTTGAAGAGGACTTGTCCTCTTTGTTCTTATGTAATAGGATTAGGGTGTCAAAAGCCGCTCTTTTTTTCTATACTTGGCAAAATGCACAAAATATCCTTCCGCGCGAAGCGCACAAAAACACTCCGATGAGCCTCCGAAACCGGAAATCGTGTTCAGCAAAGGCTTCCACGATTCCCTGAGTCTCATCTCCATTGTGCGCAAAGTCGCGACGTCCGGATGATTTTGTGTATTTTACCGAAACATAATTCCAGAAGAGGCTTCTGACACCCGAATCGTAATAGGAAATCCCGTCGGATTTCCTATAAAACCTATTGACAATCTATGATATATCGGTTATGATAAATGCAAGTTAGTTAGTTACTCAAGTAACAAACATACAAACTAAGGAGTGATAGTGTGCGCATAGATACAAATTCGGAAAAACCGATTTTCATTCAGATAGCAGAACAACTGGAGGATTCCATATTCACCGGGGTTTTTCCGGAGGGATCGAAAGTTCCCTCTACCAATGAAATTTCCGCGTTGCTGAATATTAATCCCCATACGGTCCTGAAAGGGATGAATATGCTTGTGGATGAAGAAATTATTTATAAAAGGAGAGGTCTGGGAATGTATGTGAAAGAAGGGGCAGTCAGTAAGATTCGTGCGAAACGGCAGGGACAGTTTTTTGAACAGTACATAGCCACGTTAGTTGCTGAGGCATCGAAGCTGAACATGTCAAAAGAAGAAGTTATCCGGCTGATAGAAAGGGGTTATGAAAATGAATACAATTGAGATCAGGAATATAACGAAAAAATATAAGGATGTTACCGCCCTTGACAATGTCTCTTTCTCCTTTGAATACGGGAAAATTTATGGGTTTTTAGGAAGAAACGGTGCGGGGAAATCTACCTTGATTAACATTATTGCCAACCGTATTTTTGCAGATGAGGGTGAGATTCGGATTGATGGTTTAACGGCCAGAGAAAATATGCAGATCCATGAAAAGATTTTCTGCATGAGCGAGGCGGATCTGTATTCCACAGGTTTAAAAATCAGAGATCAGTTTAAATGGATTGACCGTTTTTATGAAGCGTTTGATTTGGAAAAAGCCTTTGAGACTGCAGAAAAATTTGAACTGAATGTGAACAAAAAATATAAACAGCTTTCCAAAGGGTATCAGTCCATTTTCAAATTAACGGTGGCTCTGGCGCTTAAGGTACCGTATGTGATTTTTGACGAGCCGGTGCTGGGGTTGGACGCCAACCACAGAGAACTGTTTTATCATCTTTTACTGAAAGAATATGAAGAAAGCGAACGAACCATTATTATTGCCACCCATCTGATTGAAGAAGTATCCCACCTGATAGAGGAAGTGGTGCTGATTGACAAAGGAAAAATACTGCTGCAGGACAGTGTGGAAAATCTGATGGAATCCGGATACAGTGTATCCGGCACTATGCAGGAGGTAGACGCTTACTGTAAAGGGAAGAATGTAATCGGCTGTGACGAACTGGGCGGATTGAAAATTGCCTATGTGCTGGGAGAAAAATCACCGCTGCCCCAGGAAAGTCACTTGCAGATTTCGGCCATAAATTTACAAAAGCTGTTTGTAAAACTGACAGAGAAAGGCGGGAAGGAAGATGAATAAATTAAAGGCGGTTATTCAATTTGAATGTATGACTTCATTTAAGTATATCTGGATTTTCTATGGAATTCAGTATGCAGTCGTTTTACTGGCGACGCTGATCGTGAGGGTCAGTGTCGATAACGCAGAATATATCGGGGTCAGTGGTCTGGAGACAAATACCTTTATTTATGTTGGGATTCTGGGAATGCTGGGATATAGTGAAGACTTTAAAATGCTGATACAAAACGGTTTTACCCGCAGATACATATTTATC
The DNA here is from genome assembly GCF_002159835.1 of Blautia sp. An249. GTDB lineage: Bacteria > Bacillota > Clostridia > Lachnospirales > Lachnospiraceae > Blautia_A > Blautia_A avistercoris. The sequence goes on from NZ_NFJL01000001.1 coordinate 60,395, forward strand.
GCCTGCGTTGCCATGTTTGGCTTTATATCAGGATGCATGGCTCTGGTAGATACAGTAGTGGGAAATGTGCTGCATTATGTTCTGCCCGGATACCAGTCTATATACGGCGGTTTATACGGATATGAAAATATTCTGCTAAACTGGCTGTGGCTTCTGCTTCTGTATATGCTTCTATGCAGTCTGTTTTATCTGGCTGTTCTGGTAGTGAATAAGGCAGGAAAGATCCTGTCCATTTCCCTGGGAGTTATCATTGGCAGTGTTGGATTGTTAGTTATGACTCGATTTGCTTTATCCGATTCCGCAGCAAATAAAGTGAGTGTGTTTCTGATGAAGGCCTTTGGCTTTATGCCGGACGGTACCATCAATCATTTTCTGCCTTTACTGACAATGCTTTTGCTGACAGTGGCTGCAGGCGCCGGCGCTTACGGGGTAATACGTAAAACAGAACTGAAATAATCCAGGTCTTTTGAGAAAAGTCTGTATACCTAAATGGGTGTATGGGCTTTTTCTTTTGCTGTTTAAAGAAGAAAAAGCAATGGGAAAGGCAGCTTTAAGCGGCAGTCCGAAAACAAAACTGACATAATGTCAAAATAAGTATTGACACGATGTCAGAAAAGTGGTATGTTGTAGATACTGACACAGAGTCAGAATAGATTAAAAGAGGAGTGATTGAAAATGAAGAAAAATATTGGTTCTCAATTGGCATTATATCCCACTCCCGTAACGGTCATCGGGGCAATGAATGGAGAAAGGCCCACATGGACACTGGTGGCGCATGTGGGAATTATCGGTCACGATCGGGTGCTGGTCAGTCTGGCAGCCCCTCATTTCATTAATCACTGTATTAAGGAGACCAGGAAACTTTCCGTCAATATCGTGGATGAGGAACTTCTTCCTTTGGCGGATTACAGCGGTTCTGTCAGCGGAACGAAAGAAGATAAAGGTGGGCTGTTTGCCTATACAAAGGGAGACGCAGGAACGCCAGTCATCGAAAGAGCACCTCTTACAATGGAATGTACCGTTGAAGACGTATACAATACAAAGGGATTCGAGAGTTTCATCTGTACCATTGACGGAACGTATGTGGAAGAAACACATCTGGATGAAAAAGGGAAGATTAATTATGGTTCCCTTAAGCCCGTGCTGTTTGAATTCCCGACGTATGAATATTTAAGAACAGGCGATGTGATTGGGAAATGTCTGTCCTTTAAAAATAAGGAGTGAGAATATGCCTAAAGGATCACCGGAGCGTACACAGGCAAGAAGAGAAGAAATTATTCATGCCTGTTCAAAACTGTACGAGACCATGGGTTTTAAAGAAATAACCATTAAAGAAATTGCAGCGTTTACCTCTTTTACCCGCCCTTCTATTTATAACTACTTTCAGACGAAGGAAGAAATTTTTCTGGGACTTTTGCAGCAGGAATATGAGCTGTGGACAGAGGAGCTGGACAGGATTTCCTTTTCCGGAAAGGGCAGTTCCAGACTGGAAGCGGCGGATAAGATTGCCCGTACTTTAGAGAACAGAGAGCTGCTTTTAAAACTGTTGTCTACCAATCTGAAAGAGATGGAACAGAACAGCCGACTGGAAAATCTGGTGGAATTTAAGAAAGCATATGGAGGGTCTATTCAGGCTGTCCGGGACTGTTTAAAGCGTTTCTGTCCGGATATGGAAGAGGCAGAGCGGGAAGAATTTGTCTATTCTTTTTTTCCGCTGGTATATGGAATTTATCCTTATGCTGTCGTTTCGGATATGCAGCGTGAGGCAATGAAGCAGGCAGATATAAAGTATCAGTACATGACGATTTATGAGCTTGCTTATCTTGGAGCAAGAAGACTGTTAGGGGTGTAAATTTGGAAGTGAACTTCCAAATCTACCATTATTGGCGCAGCCAGTGCGCCATGAAAGGAGTAAAAATGAAGATTGTTGTAATAGAGGGAAGTCCTCACAAAAAAGGATCTTCCAATCTGCTGGCAGAACAGTTTATGGAGGGTGCGAAAGAAGCCGGGCATACGGTCGGTGTCCTGGATGCAGCCCATATGAACATCCATCCGTGCATAGGATGTGAGCATTGCGGGATGGACGGAGACTGTGCATGGAATGACGATGTGGTGCAGATAAAAGAGGCATTATTGTCGTCAGATATGGCAGTTTTTGTGACACCGGTTTACTATTTTGGAATGTCGGCGCAGTTAAAAATGGTTATTGACCGTTTTTACAGCTATACAATGAAACTTTCCGGGAAAAGGCTGAAAACAGCCCTTATTGCGGCTGCCTGGGACAGCGATGAGGATGTTATGCCCTGCCTGGAAGCTCATTACCAAAAACTGTGCAGATATATGAACTTCGAGGACTGCGGCAGGATCCTTGGAACAGGGTGCGGAACGCCGTCCATGACAAAGAGAAGCATACATATGAAAGAAGCTTATCAGTTGGGAAAATCGTTATAAACGGGAAAGGATGGAAAAAGAGATGGATAAGAACAGAAACTTACCCAAAATCGCAATGGGTGCATGGGCCTGGGGCGATGACGGAACATTTGGAGGAGTTCATACGGCAGAAGCGATGAAACCGGTCTTTGAGGCAGCGATGAAAAACGGCCTGAATCTCTGGGATACGGCGTACGTATATGGTATGGGAACGTCAGAAAAGACGCTGGGCAGTTTTTTGAAAGAGCTTCCCAGAGATTCCTATTATTTATCCGATAAGTTTACGCCTCAGTGTGCTGACAGGAAATCAAATACCCCTGTCGCGGATATGCTGGAGACACAATACCGTTTATTGGAAACAGATTCCATGGACATTTACTGGATTCATAACCCTGTGGATGCACCTCATTGGACGAAAGAGCTGGCAAAGTATTTTGAAGGCAGGGAAAACGTCCCCATGCTGGGAATATCCAACCATAATCTGGCGGAAATCAAAGAAGCGGCCCGGATTTTAAAGGAACACGGATTAAGACTGTCTGCAGTACAAAATCATTACAGTCTTTTAAACCGTACTTCGGAAAGTTCCGGGATTTTGGAATACTGCAGAGAAAATGGGATGATATTCTTTGCCTATATGGTTCTGGAGCAGGGTGTTTTATCTGGTAAATACGATGTCGGACATCCGCTGCCTCAGGGAAGCGACAGGGGCGAGGTGTATAACGAAATTCTGCCTAAGGTAGAACCGCTGCTTGAAAAAATGAGAGAAATTGGAAATGAAAAAGGTGTTTCCCCGGCACAGATAGCTACAGCATGGGCGATTGGAAAGGGAACTCTCCCCATCGTCGGCGTAACGAAAATAAAGCATGTGGAGGATGCCGTAAAGGCACTGGAAATTTCTTTAAATGAGGAAGAAACTAATGCTCTTGAGCTTCTGGCTGACCAGGCAGGTGTAAATACGATTCGTTACTGGGAAAAAGCGATGGAATAATCCGGGGAGGTATGCCAATGAAAAAATGGACTTCCGTTTTTCTGACTCTGTTTTTGCTGTTTGGCCTTTCTGCCTGCAGTCAGAGTACAGAAAAAGCAGAGGATACAAAAGAGCAGGAAAGAAGAAAAGAAAATGGCACGGAACAGGTTTCAGCTGATGCTCCAAAGGTGTATATGACCACAGATATTAGCCCCCAGGGGCTGCAGGCGCTCTATGAGGCTTTAGGGGCTAAACCTGCGGGAAAAGTGGCGGTAAAGCTCTCCACCGGAGAAAACGGGAGCAATTACCTGCGGCCGGAACTGATTGGAGATTTGGTGCGGGGACTGGACGCAGCCATAGTAGAATGTAATACGGCCTACGGCGGACAGCGTGCCAGCACAGCCATGCACTATCAGGTTGCGGAGGATCACGGATATACAGAAATTGCAGAAGTGGATATTATGGATGAAGAGGGTTCCATGGTGCTTCCGGTGACCGGGGGAAAGAACCTGACAGAGAATTATGTGGGTTCCCACTTCGCCAATTATGATTATTATGTAGTGCTTTCTCATTTCAAGGGCCATGCTATGGCCGGATATGGAGGAGCAGTCAAAAATATTTCCATCGGTATTGCCTCCTCTGAAGGAAAAAGTCATATTCATACGGCCGGACAGGGAGGCAGCATGTGGACCGCGGATCAGGATTCTTTTCTGGAATCCATGGCTGAGGCAGGCAAATCGGTGGTCGATTATCTGGAGGGAAATATTCTGTATATCAATGTGATGAACCGGCTTTCTGTTGACTGTGACTGCGATGGAAATCCGGCAGAACCGGACATGCATGATATAGGGATACTGGCTTCTTTTGATCCCGTTGCTGTGGATCAGGCCTGTATTGATCTGGTTTACGATGCAGAGGACGGCCAGTCCCTTATTCAGCGCATTGAGTCCAGAAACGGCCTGCATACACTGGAATGGGCGGAGCAAATCGGACTGGGAAGCCGCGGCTACCAGCTTATATCTGTTGACTGACACAGAGAGAGGGAGGTGCCTGTATGGAAATCCTGCAGAGAGAACTGATTTATCTCTGGTACTACTTTTGCATACAGCTGGAACAGATTTTTCCTTACTGGGTATTGGGCATGGGGATTGGTTCCCTTATCTCTGTCTTTGCCAGAGATAAAATCCATCGGTTATTTGAAAAAATGGGGAACAGGAAACTGGGGATCTCCGGAATTGTTATCGCATGCATTCTCGGGATTCTTTCCCCTCTTTGTATGTACGGAACCATTCCCATTGCCGCTTCCTTTTCTCAGAAAGGGATGCGCAGTGACTGGCTGGCTGCTTTTATGACGGCTTCTTTGCTTTTAAATCCTCAGTTATTGATTTACAGTATGGCGCTTGGACAAACAGCGTTTTGGGTGCGGCTGTTATCCTGTTTTTTCTGCGGTACAGCGGCCGGACTGCTGGTATTTCTCTTCTTCAGAGAAAAGGAATTATTCAATTTTACCGACTTTGCCGCGCCGAAAACCCGGGACACAGATCCCCGTCCTTTCTTTCGGCTGGCAAAGAATTTCGGGCGCAATATAAAAGCCACAGGTCCTATGTTTCTACTGGGGATTGTCCTGTCAGCGCTGTTTCAGCGCTATGTTCCGGCTGAGACTTTTGCGGGGCTTTTCGGAAAAGAAAATGAAGGGTTTGGTATCTTAATGGCCGCCACAATCGGCGTTCCTTTATATGCCTGCGGAGGAGGTACTATTCCTCTTCTCCAGCAGTGGCTCTGGGACGGAATGTCTATGGGAAGCGCCGCCGCCTTTATGATTACCGGTCCGGCAACGAAAATTACGAATCTTGGGGCAGTAAAAATCGTACTGGGCATCCGCCATTTCCTTCTTTATCTGGCATTTATCATGATCTTTGCCCTAATGACCGGTTTCACTGTAAATCTGATTCTTTAAATCACAGGGGAATCCCTGGGAGAGTATGTAAAAACAGAGAAAAGCCTTAGTGTGTATTTTTATAATTACGTCCCCATTCTTCCATTGCGTCCAGAATCGGGCGCATGGACTCTCCCAGATCGCTTAAAGCATACTCCACCCGGGGAGGCACTTCCGGATAGACAGTACGGGTAATGATTCCGTCTTCTTCCATAGAACGAAGGCTGTCAGTTAATACTTTCTGGCTGATTCCTTCTAAATCTTTTTTCAATTCATTAAAGCGCCACGGCCGCTGCAGTAAATTTCTTATAATCAGTATTTTCCATTTGCTGCCAATCAACTGAACAGTAGTTGCCACAGGGCAGGCGGGCAGTTCTTCTTTCGTCAGCATCAAATCCCTCCTTTATGGTAATTTCGTACTGTGAAAATCAAGGTCTCTGTCATACTGGTATATTATCATATCCCCCGATATTATTCTAAGCGATTCCTTAAAGTTGTTCCATCTGTTCAGCGGGAAATACAATTCTCTGATATGACTTGAAGTTCCGTAGGACTACTTCCAAATTCATATTTCTCACAGAGCATGTTTGAGATAAGAAAGATGTTTTTATCTGTGTCAAACGTATTTTTAATTAGCTCAACGGTATTCTCTGGGCCGGCCCCATCAGCAATGCACTGGCTGCGATATTAAGTGCAGTTATGCTTATTTATCAGTGGAAACGTATCTTTAAGGAGAGATATAATGAGCAGTAAAATCATTTAAACGCAGAGCGTATAACACACTACACATTGTAAGCAAAGTTGTGTGTCAAGGGGCAAGCCCTTGTAAAGTGCTTGCCGCAACTCCTCTACAACATTGCCAAATAACTGTACAGCCTTTCATTCACATACCCTGCAAATAATTTCTCCATTGCTCCTAAATTATGTTTAACATGATATTCATCAAAAGCGTTATAATAGGCAATCCGATCTGTAAATTTAATATCAATCGGCGGATAACCTGCTTTCATCAATTCCAGATTCACAAGTAACCGTCCCGTGCGGCCGTTTCCGTCGATAAAAGGGTGGATGCCCTCAAACTCAATATGAAACTGTGCAAGCCGGGGGATGATATGCTCTGTGCTGTTCCTATAGTCATCCAGCAACTGTTCCATCTTAGGCTGGATAAGATAAGGCTGCACCGGTTCATGCTGCGCTCCCATGATTCTTACCGGAACTCTTCTGTAAACTCCACGGTCATCTTTTTTATCAGCCAGAACCAGATAATGAATCTGTTTGATTACGCGCTCTGATAAAGGCACCTGCTCTTTTACTAAATCCTGTACAAAATAAAAGGCTTCTTTATGTCCCACCGCCTCCATATGATCTTTTAACGGCTTTTTGTCAATCGTCAGCCCGCGCAGTACCATGTCCGTTTCCCGAAGGGTCAGCGTATTTCCCTCAATCGCATTGGAATTATAGGTGTATTCAACTACAAATTCCTCCGTGAGACGTTCCACCTCTCCCTCTGTCAGCGGACGTCTGGAGTTCAATTCTGTTTTTTTTCTGTCAATCATTTCCAATAAATTTTCTGTAGTCTTATATCGTCTATCCTCTGGTTTCTTTGCATTTTCTGGTATTTTCCAGCTACGTCCCTCACGGGTAACGCCTGGTATCTTCCCTTCTGAACAAAGTATCCTTACTCTTCTATCTGAAATGCCCCATTTCTCTGCAGCCTGCTTCACTGTCATGTACATAAATCTACACCTCACTTCAAACAATAGTATACCCTGTTATCGGAACAATATCAACGGTATCGGAACAATATTTTTTACTTATCGGAATAATGCAAAAGTTTTCCATGGTGCGCGTCCATTTTAAAGCCAGCCGCCTTGTGATAAACGGATAACGGCACACACCAAATTTTTTAATCAAGGAGGACATAGGAAATCCAAACTTTTCAGGTTACAAAAAGGTAACTATGTAATAAAAAAGTGCGTACTGTTTTTCTTTTTTTCCATGTTCTACAATAAGACCATGGAACAGGAAATCGTTCCAAAAATGAAAAGCGGAGGTAATATATTATGGCACTTTCTAATTTATTCGGATGGGCGAAGAAACAAGAGGAACCGGCAGCATCTGCCTGTGGAACCGCCTGCGGAGCCGGAGACAAACCGGAAGAGAAACCCGCTGCCTGCGGAACTGCCTGTGGTGCCGGAGACAAACCGGAGGAACAGCCCGCCGCCTGTGGAACTGCCTGCGGAGCCGGAGATAAATAAATCCGGACTCTTATTTCCGGCAGGAGTAAACCTGCCGGAAACAGGATTCAGGTGATTTCAAAGGAGGAAAAGAAGATGAAAGAGTATTTTGCTTTTCAATGGCATATAACAGATGAGTGTGATCAGCGTTGTAAGCACTGTTACATTTTTTCAGAAGATAATTGTAAGAAACCGGAGGCAATGACCTGGAACCAGATGCAGAAAACATTTGAGAACTGTCTTGATTTCTGCCGGACATTCGGACGACTTCCGTATTTTTATATTACAGGGGGCGATCCTATTTTGCATCCGGATTTCTGGAAACTGCTGTCATTGTTTAAAGAGCATGAAATTCCATTTACGATTTTAGGAAATCCATTCCATCTGAACACGCAGGTCTGTCAGAAACTAAAATTCTATGGATGTCAAAAATATCAGCTTTCCCTTGACGGGATGCGAAAAACTCATGACTGGTTCAGAAAACCGGGGTCCTTTGACTGCACTCTGGAAAAAATCCAATGCATCAAAGAGGCAGGGATACGTTCGGTGATTATGACAACCGTATCCGGTAAAAATATCAGGGAAGTTCCGGATATTATTGATACGGTAGTGAAATACGGGGCGGATGTATTTGCCTTTGCCCGTTATTGTCCTACAAGTGAGGAGAAAGAAATAGGAATCACGCCCTTGGAATACCGGGAACTGTTAGACCTCTGTTATAAAAAATTCCGAAAATATGAAGATGAGGGATGTTCTACTTATTTTAACAGAAAAGATCACCTCTGGACCCTTTATGAATATGAAGAGGGAATCTTTAAAATTCCCGAAGACGCTCAGGAGGGAATGATTTACGGCGGGTGCAATTGCGGAAACTGCCATATGACCATTCTCCCCACCGGAGATATTTATGCCTGCAGACGAGTACAGAACAGTAAAGTCGGAAACGTATTGAAAGACCGTATATCCGATGTCTGGGTCTGCCGGATGGAAGAATACCGGGACTATGGAAAGTTTGAAAAATGCTCCAGATGTGAATTACTGGCCTGGTGCCGGGGCTGTCCGGCAGTAGCGGCAGGAAAGGACGGCAACTTCTATGGTGTGGATCCCCAGTGCTGGAAAGAGGTGTAAAAATGGATGCACAGACTTGTCTGAAAAAACTGCAGTATGTGGGCGTATTAAATTTTGCCACGGTTGGGCTGGATAAATCTCCCCAGGTGCGGTGTATCAGCGCCGTTCATTACGAACCGGATGCATTGTATTTTTTTACTGCCAGAGGAAAGGAGTTCTGCAGAGAACTGCTGCATGACGGTCAGGTGCAGATCCTGGCATATACCAGATACAAAGAGATGATCCGCGTATCAGCAAAAGCGGTTGTAGTTCCCGAAGAAGAACAGAAAAAATACAGAGAACTGATTTTTCAGGAACAGCCCTATCTGGCTAATGTATATCCTGGTTCCACAAGGGAAATCGGAATCATATTCTGTGTCCGGGATATGCAGATAGAATATTTTCATCTGGGAGTTCATCCCATTTTCCGTATGCAGTATACTATAGGAAACGGTGAGAAAAAACCGAAAGGTTATACGATTACCGGGGACTGTATCGGATGTGGAACCTGTGCGGGGGTATGCCCTCAGGGATGCATTGAACCGGGAGAACCTTTCCGCATTATGCAGGAGCACTGTCTTCACTGCGGGAGTTGTTTAGAGCACTGCCCGGTACAGGCGGTAAGAAATATAAAGGAAGAAGTATGAATTTATTAAGAAGAAAGGCGGTGTATCCAATGCCAGGATGGTGTGTGTCGAAACCCCGGTTTACCATGGATGAAATACGGAGACTGGGTGAAGTCATAGAGCGGGCCGATGCAATTCTTATGGGAGCAGGAGCCGGGCTGTCTGCATCGGCGGGCTTTGATTATACAGGAGTCCGCTTTCAGAAATATTTTTCTGATTTTGCAGAAAAATACGGTTTCAGAGATATGTATTCCGGAGGCTTTTATCCTTATGAAACGTTGGAAGAACACTGGGCCTACTGGAGCAGATATATTTATATTAACCGCTATAGGAACGCCCCAAAACCGGTATATGAAAAGTTGTATGAGCTGGTGAAAGAGAAAGATTACTTCGTTCTGACAACCAATGTGGATCACTGTTTTCAGAAAGCCGGTTTTGATAAGAGCCGGTTGTTTTACACCCAGGGGGACTATGGATTGTTTCAGTGCAGTGTGCCCTGCCATCAGGAGACGTATGATAATGAAACAGTTATCCGTAAGATGGTTGAGGCTCAGGGATACGAAATTGCTGAAAATGGGGAACTGTATCTGCCGGAAGGAAGAAGACCGGAAAGGAAGGTTCCTTCGGAATGGATTCCTTACTGTCCCAGATGCGGAAAACCTATGAGTATGAATCTACGTGCGGATGACACCTTTGTGGAAGATACGGGATGGCGTAAAGCAGCCGGGCGTTATGCAGATTTTCGGCGCAGACATCAGGGAAGAATCCTGCTTTTGGAAATCGCTGTAGGATATAACACCCCGGGGGTCATCAAGTATCCCTTCTGGCAGATGACCTATGAGAATCCCATGGCGGTGTATGCCTGCGTGAATCTGGGGGAGGCCGCCGCTCCCGGGGAAATCGCAGACCGGTCAATTTGTATTGACGGGGATATTGGAGAGACGCTGAAATTTTTATAAAAGTATCTTTACCCGTGCTATTAGATGGGATGTGTGCTTTTCATATTCTTCAAAAATGATATAATTTAAATATTCATTGATATAAAAAATAGGGCGGAGGATAAATACTTGGAAAAAGAAATTGTGTTATTTGAAGATAATGGAATCAAACTGGAGGTTCCGGTAACTCCAGAAGAAGAAACAGTATGGCTCAACCGTGTTCAAATGGCAGAGTTGTTTGACCGAGATGTGAAAACAATAGGTAAGCATATTGCCAATGCCAGACGTGAGGAACTGGAAGGGCAAGTGGTGGTCGCAAAATTTGCGACTACCACTCCTCATGGGGCAGTAGAAGGAAAAACACAGACCCATATGACAGAATTTTATAATCTGGATGTTATCATTTCAGTTGGTTATCGTGTAAAATCAAAACGAGGCGTGGCTTTTCGCAAATGGGCAAATTTACCTGAAACGCCGGGTAAATTCTTCATAAGTAATTTTTCCCAATGCAAGTTCCGACATGGTAAGATACAGTTGTTCTCCCTTCGTATAGGGGCGATTCAGAGCAGGTTCCAGCAGGTTCAGTTCGTTTTTCAGCGGATGCAGTACATGGGTTCTTTTGGAAAAGGCTTCATAATAACGGACTCCGAATTTTCGCTGGGAGACGGCATTGATATGGATTCCGTCAGGATTAGAGGTCAATCCGCGGGCAGTGACGAAATACGTGTTTTTCTGCTCTCTGGCAAATCTCAGCAATTCGCAGTTTATCTGTTCGTATTCGGTACAGTTTCGTCCAAAGCCGTATTTCCCCAGAAAATCTGCCAGACCGCCGATCAGAAAGGGAACGTCTGGAGCATTCAGCTCTTTTCGCAGGGTATCGGAAAGAACTTTTAATTTATCATAATAGGTCTGATAGCGTCCTTCATAGCTGTCATTTTCCCCCTGATGCCATAAAATGCAGATAAGCTCACTGTTCTGGAGAGCAAATTTTGTCTGGAAGACGGCATTTCTGAACAGGATTTTATCTGCAGACCAGTCATCTAAAGAACTTCCGCCTTCGGCACAGGGAATGAGGCCTATTTTTTCTTTTTTATTTTCCAGGCACCACATGGCGGCGAATGAGACAGCAGGGCTGATTCCGGAAACAGGCCTATCATAATTAACAGGTTCTTCCATCATCTGCCATCTTCCGTTTCGGAGCATTTGAATCCGTTCATTACAGATGGCCGGTACTTCTTCTATAAATCCACGGCCGGCCATATTGGACTGGCCAATCATTAATACTGATTTCATAGAAAATTCCCCCTTACAGTAGTTTCAAAAGATTATATCACAGAGAAACTCCGGCAGCAATGGAATTTAGATTTTATAGAAAAGGAGGGGCAAAGGTGACCCATACGGAAAAAAGAGAATATCTGATAAAAGAATTACTGGGGGAACTTCCCCAGTACAGAGACATGGAGATACCAGGGGAGGAAGAGGAGCAGAAACGGCTTCTCAGAAGTCTGATGAATATTCGTTCTCCCCGTCTCATAAGCGATGAGTTCCTTGAAATTCAGGATGAATATTTAAGGGAAGAAGTCGAAAGAAAGGGAGTTACAGACAGTGCGTCTCTGCCGGTTTCCTCCCTTGACAGCCGTCTGGCATTATGGCGGGGAGATATTACCACTTTAAAAATTGATGCCATTGTAAATGCAGCTAACAGCGCTTTAAGGGGATGTTTCATACCCTGCCATTCCTGTGTAGATAATATCATTCACAGTGTGAGCGGTATTCAGCTAAGACTGGCCTGCGATGAATTAATGAAAAAACAGGGATATGACGAACCGACGGGAAAAGCAAAAATCACGCCGGCGTATAATTTACCTTCTGAATATGTAATCCATACGGTAGGCCCTATTGTATCCGGATGTCTGACGGATAAACACTGCAGACAACTGGCAGACTGCTATCAATCCTGCTTAAAGCTTGCCGCAGATAATGGACTGAAAAGTATTGCGTTCTGCTGTATTTCCACAGGAGAATTTCATTTTCCCCAGAAAAAAGCAGCGGAAATTGCAGTAAAAACAGTTACGGACTTTCTGGGTAAAGACACATCCGTGGAGAAAGTAGTATTTAATGTTTTCAGGCAGGAGGATTATGATATTTACCAGAAGCTTATGGGCTAAAGCCAGAAATACCTGAAAGGAATAGTCAGTTACTTAAAATAGGCATTTTACTTTTTGGCTTTTTGGAATTACAATAGAAACATAGTTCACAGACGTTATGTCTGTCTGACAGAAATGGAGGAATAGGGTATGAGTAAAACATTAGTTGCTTATTTTTCAGCCAGCGGTGTGACCGCAAAATTAGCAAAAACACTGGCCGACGCCATCGGGGCAGATTTGCATGAGATAAAGCCGGAGACTCCTTATACGGATGCAGACTTAAACTGGAACAATCCCAAGAGCCGCAGCAGTGTGGAAATGAATGATAAATCTTTCCGTCCCCCGGTTGCCGGAGGAGTAGATCATATGGAGGAGTATGACCGGATTTTCGTAGGTTTTCCTATTTGGTGGTATGTGGCCCCTACAATTATTAATACCTTCCTGGAACAGTACGATTTGGCAGGGAAAACGGTGGTTCCATTTGCAACTTCCGGTGGCAGCGGAATGGGAAATACTAACCGGGAGCTGAAGGATTCCTGTAAAGGAGCCAACTTAAAGGAAGGAAAAAGATTCAGCGCAAATGCAGGAACTTCGGAACTGAAAACATGGGCAGAACAGTTCTGAAACGTATTCTTGGGTAGTATTGTGAATGGATTTTTTAGAAAAACTGGTAGTCTGTTGTGTTGGAGGTGAGAAAGCGAGAACTGTATTTAAGACAGTGACTCTAATCTAATAAAAGGCGAATAAGGACTTGCGTCCTACCGTCAGCTGTGCTATATTGATAATAGAAAAAGGGAAACCAGAGAAGCGGCTACCCTTTATAATTACAACTGTTATTTACAAACAGCCGTCAACTATTGCAGTAGTTGGCGGCTACTTTCGTCTATCCCTGAAAATCTCGTAAACAAGACCGACAAGGGCAACAATGAATATCAAAAGCTGAATCAAGTCAGCGTATGTAACATACATTGGCAACGCCCTCCTTTCTTCTTCAGTCTGGAGGGTTAGCCCCTCCGAAAAGCAGGAGGGTTAGCCGCCTTAGGCTCTCTGGTTTCCCATGTGGGAAGTATAGCATATCTTCCCTTCTTCGGCAATAATCAATAGACACTTGTATATAATCGGCGTATTACCGTAGTGGCAGAACGATAAATTCAGCTTTGCAGGAGTTATCCGGAGGCAAAAGCCAAAGAATAGTAAAAAATCAACTACATATCATTATTATTTTTATCAGGCATCTGTTTATTGGGCAGGTGCCATTTTTGTAAACAGATAGTATTCCTTTTATATACAGGAAACAGTTGGTAAATATCTGGTTTTTTATCTCCGGATGTTGTATGATTATGCTTACTATACCTATTTTCGTTTTCTATACGTTAAGATACAGGAGGCTGGAAAGATGATTCGAGAATTTCATGCACCAGAGGATACCAGACAGGTCATGGATTTGTGGCTTGAAGGAAATAAAGACGCACACTCTTTTATCCCTGAGGAATACTGGCGTTCTCATTTGGAAGAAGTGCAGGAACAGATATTACAGGCGGAAGTTTTTGTCTGTGATACAGGCGGAAAAATACAGGGGTTTATCGGTATTGTAAACGGATATATTGCCGGAATTTTCGTGGATAAAAACTACCGTTCCCGAGGGATTGGAAAACAGCTTTTAGATTACGCCAAGGAAAGACATGCGGCTTTTACCCTGAGCGTGTATCAAAAAAATACAGGGGCAGTTGCATTTTATCTGAGAGAAGGATTTTCTGTACGGTCAGAAGCTGTTGATGAGACCACAGGAGAATATGAATATACCATGTTCTGGAAAAAGAAGCAGACAGCTATAGAACAGGCATTCTGCAGTAAGAAAGATTTGAGGTGAAAATGATATGAAACTGATTATGTTGGGGACAGGAAATGCTCTTGTGACAGAATGTTATAATACCTGTTTTGTCCTGGAGGAGAACAGGGAATATTTTCTGGTAGACGGGGGAGGCGGAAACGGGATATTGAGACAGTTAAAGGATGCGGGAATTAACTGGAAAAAGATTCATGAGATTTTTGTCACTCATAAACATGTGGATCATTTGCTGGGGATTATCTGGATGGTTCGTATGATCTGCCAGTATATGAATCAGAATCAGTATCAGGGTGAAACCAGGATCTATGCCCATGAGGAAGTGACCGCCCTTATCCGGGAGATGACTCCAAAACTGCTTACGGAAAAAGAAGCGCAGTTTCTCGGAAAAAGACTGCATTTAATTAGTGTGGAGGATAAAGAAGAACGTTTGATTCTGGAAAGAAAGGTGACTTTTTTTGATATTCATTCTAAGAAGGCGAAGCAGTTCGGATTCTGTATGGAACTGGGAAAAGGACAGAAATTAACCTGCTGCGGAGATGAACCTTATAATGATTGGGAAGAAGCGTATGCGAAAGAAAGCCGGTGGCTGCTCCATGAAGCTTTCTGCCTGCATTCTCAGGCAGAGGTGTTTAAGCCTTATGAGAAACACCATTCTACTGTAAAAGACGCCTGTGAATTGGCGGAAAGATTAAAGGTAAAAAATCTGCTTCTATATCATACAGAAGATAAAAATATACGAAACAGGAAGAGCTGTTATTTTTCAGAAGGAAAGAACTATTTTCATGGGAATCTTTATATACCCGATGACCTGGAGGTACTGGAATTAGAGGAAGAATAAAAAAACAGGTAAAAGGACAGGAGTGTGACAGGATGAAAGAAAAGTACTGGTCAGAAGAAAAAATCAGAAAGACAGGTCTGCTTCACCTGGCTGTTGTCTTAGCGGCAGCTCTTATATCCTTAAAAGCAGGGGAAATGCTGCAGGATACGCTGCCGTTATCGGTAAGAGAAGCAGGGAGCGCCCTTCCTCCGGCTTTATGCAGCGGGGCGTTGTATCTGTTTTATAAAAGCAGATGGGATCTTAGTGAATACAATTTAAAGAAAGGATTTTCCAGGGCGGCCGGAGCACTCTACATTTTCGAGGAAGTGATTTTCCGGGGACTTTTTCAGAATATGATGTGTCATCTGTTAAAGAAAAAGAACAGAATATATCCAGTGGCTGCTTCTTCCCTTGTTTTTGCTCTCCTGCATCTGCTTAATCTGACAGAGAATCCGCAGTTTCTGCTGGGAACGCTCACTCAGGTGGGCTATACCTTCTGTCTGGGGATGCTGCTGGGAACAGCCTATCTTATCTCCGATTCTCTCTGGGCGGTGATTTTGCTTCACGGAGGCTTTAACTTTCTGGGACAGTTTGTCTCTGTTTTTCAGACGGGGGGACAGCAGCCTGTACAGGGAGACATTCCGCTGTCTGCCATGGTGATTCAGATAGCGGTGATGCTTCCCTGTATCTGGATTGCTTTAAAAATCAGGAAACGAAATTTTACGTAAAAGATTCAGGATTCCAGGGCTGCTTTTGCATTTTTAACAAAAAATACAGCGATGAGAAACAGAACCAGGGCGCCGGCAGTCATCCCCCAGAATGCGGTATTTAATCCGTGCATATTTGCTTCTGCGCCGGAAAGAGCAGCCGAATGTCCGGCTGTAAAAGTCATAATACCAACAAAAACGGCTGACCCGATGGCTCCCGCTATGGTACGCAGGGAGGTCAGAAGGGCGGTGCCGTCCGCCACAAGGGAGGGACGCAGATGGGAGGTTCCCCAGGTGATCAGGGGCATCATCAGGCATCCGATGGCAATGCAGCGGATGACATTGTAAAATGCAGCCAGGAAAAGCGGGGTATTCATAGTAATAAAGCCCATTCCCAGGTTGCTGATAACCAGAAAGGCAGCTCCTGCCACAAACAGAGTTTTCATCCCCAGCTTATCAAAGATTTTTCCGGCGAAGGGGCTGACAATTGCCATAGCCAGAGAGCCCGGGAGGGTAGTCAGACCGGAAACCGTAGCTGAATACCCCATAACAGACTGGACGTACAGGGGCATAATCACGGAAGACCCCATCATAATGAAGTAAAGAAGCATACTTCCGATTACACTGAGGGTAAAATACCGGTTATTGAGAATTCTCAGATCCAGGAAAGGCTCTGTAATTTTAAACTGGCGAAGGGCGAACAGGATGGAAGTCAGGATTCCAATTCCCAGCGGGAGCAGCACAAAGGGATGGGAGCCTCCGTAAGTTCCCAGATTGCCAATGCCAAGGGTAACGCCGCCAAAGGCGAAGATACTTAACAGGAAAGAGAGACTGTCGAATTTCTTCTGCCAGGTCTCCAGCACGTTATCGAAGATGCCCCAGGCGATGCAGAAGGCAATGACCATTACGAGCAATGCCAGAGCAAAGATGGCTCTCCAGTTTATGACATCTACCAGGATGCCGGCCAGAGTAGGGGCAATGACCGGGGCCGCGCCGCAGGCCAGTCCATACCAGCCCATAACCGTGCCCTTTTTCTCTTCCGGATAAATAGTAAGGATCACCACCTGAGCAATGGACATAAGAACGCCGTTTCCGCAGGCCTGCAGGATTCTTCCTGCCATCATGGTCAGAAAACTGCCGGAAAACAGGCTGATTACAAGTCCTGCCATAAAGACAAAGATGCCTCCCAGATACAGTTTCCGGGTGGGAAGCCTGTGAATCAGAAAAGCAGTAAAAGGCATAATAATTCCCATTGCCAGAGAATATCCGCTGGTGAGCCACTGGCCGGTAGACACGCTGATGGACAGATCCGCCGAGATAGGCGGCAAAGCAGTGGTCATGGCTGTGGAAAGCATGGAAGAAGCAATGGTAGAAACCAGGATGTTGAGAAAGATGAGAAATCTTTTTTTATCTGTCATTGATTTTGAAGCATTCATTTCGTTATCCCCCTCTGTTCATAATAATCTTTTATTTTCGTAAGAATCTGATATAACTGCTGTTTGTCATCCCCGGAAAGGGGATCAGTCAGTTCGTGATGTTCTTTCAGACGCAGGCTTCGTACCCGACGAACCTCTTCTTTTCCCTCTGAAGTAATAGAAAGGATATAGGTGCGCTTATCTTTCTCGGAAAGTCTCCTGGTAATGTATCCTTTTTTCTCTAATTTACTTACCAGTTCACTGAGAGAAGGAGAGCGTATTTCCAGAATGGCAGCCAAGGCTTTCTGAGAGATGAAATCCACTCCGTCTAAGAGAAACAGACATTTATATTGCCCGGAGAAAGGATTCACATTCTGAGGAAAAGACTTTGCCAGTTGATTTAACTGACGGACAACCTGATAAAACAGCTCCGTCAATTCCTGATCGGTTGGATTCAATGATGTCACTCCTTTATTATAAAATTAAGAGGTACCTCTTGTTTTTAGAGGTACCTCCGAATAATACAATAACTATACGGGGATTGTCAATCATAAATTTGTGACAGGATTCGTTCGGTCAGTTCTTTTGCCCGGTTCCCGGAAGCGTCGGAATCCGCCTGAATATTGGTGGCGAAATAGGAGACATTCCCCTGATTTTCCAGACAACCGACGAACCAGCCGCTGACTTCCTTCTGATCGATTTGCCCGGTGCCGGTTTTGCCGAAAAGACGCCCGCGGGAAGAGGAAGACAGGAACAGGGACTGCTTCACTGCGTTCACATTTTCAGCAGAAAAATGGAAATCATTATGATATAGTTTCTGCAGCAATTCCACCTGTTCTGCGGGTGAAATTTTCAGAGAAGAGTCGGTCCAGTACAGATCCAGACGGCGGCTCATTTTCTGATTTCCGTATCCTATTTCATCCAGATAATCCTGCACCTGCGAAGCCCCCAGAGCTTCATCAATTCTCTGAAAATACCAGTTGACGGAGTTTTTTATGGCGGAATTCAGATCCTGATCGGCCTCCCAGGCATCTATGGGAAAGCTTTGGCCATCCCATGCCATCCGGGAATCTTCCGGAGTGATAATGCCCGATTCCAGCCCCAGAAGGGCGTCATAAATTTTGTAAGTGGAATAGGGGGAAGTCCTGGTGAGGGCAGCCTCCTGATTATAAATCTGCCAGAGGTCTTTTCCTTCATCATAGAGAACAAAGCATCCTTCATATCCTTCAAACTCCCGGCTGAGATCCAGATAAGTAACTGTTTCCGGCGCTTTTTCAAAGGAATACCTGTCCTCTGAGGCGTCGGATGCGAAAACGGGAGAAATTCCCACGGTAAAAGTCAGAGCCAGCAGACAGATAAAAGCGCCCAGAGTTCGTTGGCGGCGGGTACTTTTTCGGTAAGAGGCAATCTGAAGAATTCGCTGTTTTAACTGTTTTTTGGCTGCACCCATGGGGACAGCCAAAAAAAGAGAAGGCTTTTGCAGACTTTCTGTAACCTGAAGGAGTGTGAAGCCATAAGCGGAATAATCGCATTCCGGAAGCAGTTCCAGGACAGAAGCGTCACAGGCCAGTTCCCGTTCTCTTCGGAGCGTTTTCTGCATATACCAGACCAGGGGATTGAACCAGTATAAAATACAGGCTGCATTGGCCAGGCAGCTCATAAGGATGTCGTTGCTGCGGTAATGCTGCAGTTCATGAAGAAACATAAAGCGCATATCTTCAGCAGAAAAGTCCGAGATCATCCGGATGGGAAGATAAATACGGGGCCGGAAAAATCCGGCCAGAACAGGAGACGGCAGAAATGCCGTGCTGTAAACAGGAATTCTTCGCCGGATGTTCAGTTCGCTGAGGCAGCTTTCGCAGATATGCCTTACGTTCTCGTTTTGCAGCAAAAGGGCCGATTTGCGAATCCGTTGCAGCAAAAGCCAGGAGCGGAAAAAGGATAGGGAAAAAAAGAGGATTCCCAGTATCCAGACAATCAGTAAAAGGCAGCATATGGCAGAAGGAACCGGACGGCTGATGGAAACCGAAAAATCAGGAAGCTCATTGACGAAGAAGGCTGACGGAGTCCGTCCGGATGTCTGTCCTGCCGGAAGAAAAGCGGCAGAAGAGACTGCAGCTTTTTGGGGCAGCCAGGACCAGAGCCATGCAAAGTCTTCCCGCTTTAGAGGGAGAAAGGGAAGAAGAAACAGGAAAAAAAGAGGAAACCATAAGCGATACTGGGTACGGCTGGATAAAAGGTTTCTTCCCAGGTATTTGATCCCTGACAGAAGGCTAATGCACAGGCAGAGAAACAGATTACAGATTAAAAAATGGATTACAAAGGGCAGCAGATTAATCCCCTCCTTTCTCCCGGTGGTGACAGAGAAGGCCGCGGAGGGTTTCCAGCTCCGACGGGGAGAATGTTTCCTCCTCCAGGTACGAACATACCATGGCAGTCAGATCTCCGCCATAATAGCGGTTCAGAAAGGAACTGCTCTTTTGCCGGAGGTATTCCTGTTCCTGAACCAGAGGAGTATAAACAAAAACCCGGCCCTGCTTTTCATAGGTAAGGGCTTTTTTTGACACCAGGCGTTTTAACATGGTCTGGATGGTTTTCGGACTCCAGTCCGTGACGGATACCAGCATTTCTGTTACCTGATTGGTGTTGATGGGAGCGTATTTCCAGATGATTTTCATCACTTCAAATTCTGCTTCTGAAATCTGCGGAAGCTTTTCTGGTTTCATTTTCATTCCTCCAATCTTACGATTGTAATAGTTATATTATAAAGGCAGAACCCAAGGAAGTCAAAGGGAAGACGAAGAAATCTTGAAACAAAAGGGCTGGGATGATATATTAGGATAAAAGGCGAAGGGAATTGGAGGTTTAAAATATGACGGCTGTTTATAAATATGCTTCTCCCCTTGGAGAAATTACCATAGCAGGCTCGGAAAAAGGAGTGACGGGGCTCTGGCTGGAAGGGCAGAAATATTTTGCAGAGACGCTGCCCGGGGACTGTACAGAGGAAATGCTGCCTGTTTTTAAACAGACAAAAGAATGGCTGGATGTCTATTTCAGCGGAAGAGAGCCGGATTTTCTGCCTCCTTTGCAGCCGGAAGGATCTCCGTTCAGAAAGGCGGTCTGGAAGATCCTGTTGGAGATTCCTTATGGACAGACTATGACCTACGGAGAAATTGCAGAGAGAATGGCCCGGCAAATGGGTAAGACTTCCATGTCGGCTCAGGCAGTGGGAGGAGCAGTGGGGCATAATCCGATTTCCATTCTGATTCCCTGCCACAGGGTGGTGGGAACCAATGGAAGCTTAACCGGATATGCAGGAGGTATCCGGAAGAAAATACAATTACTTACTCTGGAGAAAGTGGATATGGAGCGATTCTTTATTCCCAAAAAGGGAACCGCTCTTTAAACGAAAAGACAGGAGGAACGAAAATGGCAGACGCAGTGGTAGTGCTGAAAAAAGGAGGGGGACGTTCTCTGAAAATGGGAGGTCTCTGGATTTACGATAACGAAGTGGCGCAGGTTATGGGAAGTTTTGAGGATGGAGATCTGGTTTTTGTCCGGGACTTTGACGGCTATCCTCTGGGAAGAGGATTTATCAACCGCAATTCCAGACTGCTGGTTCGGATGATGACCCGCAATTCTCATCAGGAGATTGACGATGCCTTCCTTCGGATGCGGGTAAAAAATGCCTGGGAATATAGGAAAAAGGTGGTAGATACCAAAAGCTGCCGGCTCATTTTCGGAGAAGCGGATTTCCTTCCGGGGCTTGTAATCGATAAGTTTTCTGATGTGCTGGTAGTGGAATCCCTGGCTCTTGGAATTGATCGGATGAAGATGAAAATCGTGGAGCTTCTCAAAGAGGTGCTGGCTGAGGACGGAATTGAGATTCGGGGCGTTTATGAAAGAAGCGATGCAAAAGTCCGGGAGCTGGAGGGAATGGAACGGTATAAGGGCTTTCTGGGAGAGCCTTTCGATACGAAAGTGGAAATAGAGGAAAACGGAGTCCGCTATCTGGTAGATGTAAAAGAAGGACAGAAGACGGGATTTTTCCTGGATCAGAAATATAACCGGAAAGCCATCGGAAGGCTCTGCAGGGGAGCAGAGGTTCTGGACTGTTTTACCCATACGGGATCCTTTGCCTTAAATGCGGGACTTGCCGGGGCTTCTCATGTAATTGGTGTGGATGCTTCCCAGCTTGGCGTGGAGCAGGCAAGAGAGAATGCAGCTTTGAATCATCTGGAAGATCGAGTGGAATTTCTGTGTGCAGATGTGTTTGATTTGCTGCCTGAACTGGAACGGCAGGGGAAGAAATTCGATGTAGTGATTCTGGATCCGCCGGCTTTTACCAAATCCAGAAATTCCATAAAGAAAGCAGTAAAAGGGTACCGGGAGATCAATCTGCGCGCCATGAAACTGGTAAAAGACGGAGGGTACCTGGCCACCTGTTCCTGTTCTCATTTCATGGACTACCAGCTTTTTACTCAGACTATCGGACAGGCAGCCAGAAATGTACATAAACGTCTGCGGCAGGTGGAGTACCGTACCCAGTCGCCGGATCATCCGATTCTGTGGGCGGCAGAGGAATCTTATTATCTGAAATTCTATATTTTCCAGGTATGCGGCGAATTCTAACTATTAAAAAAGTTTTTAGATCTAAGAAAGGAGAACGATATGGAACTGCAGGAAGCATTACAGAAACGAAGGAGCGTTCGTTCCTATCAGAAACAGAAGGTAGAAGAAGAAAAGATTAAAAAGATGCTGGAGGCGGCGATTCTGGCTCCTTCCTGGAAAAACTCCCAGGTGACCAGGTATTATGTGGTAACGGGAGAGGAAATGCTGGAGAAAGTAAAGGAAACCCTGCCGGAATTTAACAGAAAAAATGTACAGGACGCACCGGTTCTGATTGTTTCGGCAATCATCCGGGATCGTTCCGGATTTGAAAGAGACGGGACGCCTTCCAACGAACTGGGAAACGGCTGGGGATATTATGACTGTGGAATGCAGAGTATGAATCTGCTGCTGGCGGCAAAAGAACAGGGACTGGATACGCTGGTGATGGGGATCCGGGATGCCGGAAAAATCGCAGAGCTTCTGGAGATTCCTAAAGAGCAGTCCGTAGTCAGTGTAATAGGCGTGGGCTACAGTCAGGCAGAGCCTGCTATGCCAAAGCGAAAAACGGTAGCAGACATTGCCAGGTTTTATTAACAGGGAGGGCAGCTTTGAGCCAGGATGAGAAACGAAAGCCAGATGCGGTCTGCTTTACGAATATGTGTATGGTATATGACGGGAAAGGCAGAATCCTTGCACTGGATAAAGAAAATGATACTTATACAGGAACCACCTTTCCCGGCGGACATGTGGAAAAAGGAGAAACCTTTCAGGAAGCCGTAATCCGGGAAGTTCGGGAAGAGACGGGACTTGAGATTGAAAATCCTCAGTTATGCGGAGTTTATCACTGGATAAAATCGGGAGTTCATCAGGTTTTGTTTCTGTATAAGACCCAGGAGTATAAAGGGACATTGAGACGATCAGAAGAAGGGCCTGTTTACTGGATTGAGCGGGAAGCCTTTAAGAAGAAGGAGCTGGCCGGAGGAATGGAATATGTCCTGAAAATCATGGAATCCCCGCAGATAAACGAATGCTATATGCGTCTGGAAAACGGAAAATATGTGGAAACCCTCTATTAGGAGGCGCAAGCCGGCAGGAACAATTCTGCCGGCTTTTTATGGAATTAAATGCTTTTTGTAGCCGCAGGATTTCCGGATGGTCAGTTCCGGAGTCAGAAGAATTTCCTTTTTGGGAAAAGAAGCGTCTGAAAGCCGCTCAAATAAAAGTTCTGCCGCTATAGTTCCCATTTCGTAAGCAGATACGTCGATACAGGTCAGCGGAGAAAAGCAGATGGAGGCCCAGTCCGGCTCATAAAAAGAGACAATAGCAATATCTTCCGGAACCCGTATATTATGGGAATGTAAATAGTTAAGGCAGCCCAGGGTCATAAGATTATTGCCGATAAAAATCGCAGTGGGAGGCGTCTCCAGTTTCAGCAAGTCCCGGGTGGCTCTGTAGGCAGACTCGGCGGAGAAATCACAGGCACAGATATAAGAGTCTTCAATGGGAAGACGGCCGTCTTTCAGTGCGTTTAAATATCCCTGCAGACGCATCTGCCCGGGATAGGTGTCCTGCTTACCGCTGATGGTAGCGATTTTTTTGTGGCCGTTTCGAATCAGGTGAGTGACAGCCCGGTAAGCTCCGTAGTGATCATCAATCCCCACAAAGTCCGCTTCCACACAGGAGCATTTCCGGCTGATCATCACGAAGGGAATGTCCTGATAATTGATTTTCTTTAAACTGGGATCGTCTTCAGAAACCACAGAGATGACAAAGCCGTCGCACAGTCTGCCCCGGATTCCCTCCAGGTAGCTGTTTTGTTTCTCCAGGTTTTCATCAGTATTGCACAGAAGGAGACGGTACTTATGCTGGAGGCACACATCCTCCACACCTCTTGCAATATTGGTATAAAAAGGATTGCATACATCCGGAATCACCAGTGCGATTTGATTGGTTTTTCCCCGGATCATACTCTGAGCCACAGTATTTGGCGTATACCCCAGCTCTTCAATTGCCTTTAAGACTTTTATTCTGGTATTTTCAGAACCAAAATCAGACTCATTTAAAACTCTTGAAATCGTAGAGACGGACATCCCCACTTTATTTGCCACATCTTTTAAAGTAACCATATCGAATTGCTGTCCTCCTGTAAAATAAAAGTAATACGTTTTATCTCAGATGTTCTTCATTAAGTATAGACGATTTAAGGAAAAAAGAAAAGACAGAGAAAAATAAATAAAGGGATTGACAGAGAAAAAATAAAACGTTATACTTAAAAAAGAAAAGATAATACTATTAAATATGAAATATTATCAGAAAACAACAGGAAAATATGTATAAAATATACGAAAATAACCCTATAATGCGCGCGGATATAGGTTAAATAAGTAAAACGTTATATAAAGGAGGAGAGAAAGAACACATGAAAGCTCAGTTAAGTTCCAGAGAGAGGGTAAATCGCAGTTTAAACCATGAGGAAACGGATCGGATTCCTCTGGATTTAGGCTCCACTCCGTTTACTACACTTCACCTGGAAGTGGCAAAAGACCTGAACCGTTATTTCGGACTGACCCAGGAGAAGTATGAGTTTGTGTCCTTTAGCGCTCAGGCAGTGAAAATAAGTCCGGCGCTGAAAGAGAAACTGAACATTGATACCTGCGGTGTGACTACCCGTCTGCCGGATTCCTATAAGATGGTCATCGATGAAACAAACTCCTATGTGGATGAATGGGGGATTCAGTATCGGAGAGTTCCTCATTCCTTTCAGTACGATTTTGTAAAAAATCCTCTGGAAGAAGCCGATTTAGAGGAACTGGAAAACTTTGAATTCCCGGATCCGGTGGACGATACCCGGTTTGCCGGATTTCGGGAACAGGTAAAACAGCTCTATGATGAAACGGACAAAGCAATTGTATTAAATCCTCCCTATGGATGTCAGATCATGGCGGTGGAGGCGTGGCTGACGGGGTTTGAAAGGCACTACTGTGACATTGCAACGGATCATGAGTTTCTTCACGCCTTGTCGAAAAGGCTGCTGGACTGGTATGAGAAATGGCTGGACAGAGCTCTGGACGAAGTGGGAGAATACATTTCCGTGGTGGCCTGTGCAGATGATCTGGGAATTCAGTCAGGGCCGATGATTCGGCCGGAGACGTATCGGGAGTTATTCCAACCCTACCATAAACAATTGTATAACTACATAAAGGAAAGAACAGACGCTAAGATCTTTCTGCATTCCTGTGGCTCTGTGGTGCAGTTTATGGATGATATGATTGAAAATGGAGTAGAAATTCTCAATCCGGTTCAGGTAACGGCTAAGGACATGGATACTCAGTATTTAAAGAAGAACTGGGGAGACAGACTGACCTTCTGGGGAGGCGGATGCAATGCGCAGAAGATTCTGCCTTTTGGAACAGTCGAAGAAGTGAAAGAAGAAGTACACCGCAGAGTCCGGGATTTAAAACCTCAGGGAGGATTTGTATTTGCACCCATTCATAACGTGCTTCCGGGAATCAGCGGAGAAAAAGTGGCTGCCATGTATCAGACGGCATGGGAATGCGGACAGTATAAGCCGTCCTATTAAGTAAGAGAGGAGGGGACAGGATGGATGAAATTAATCAAAAACTTTCAGTATCAAGATTAGGTGTGCTGGGTCTGCAGCATGTACTGATTTTGTATTTCAGCTCGGTATCAGTTCCTATTATTGTGGGAAATGCGCTGGGATTTTCCACAGAGGAAACGGCGTTTCTGATTAACGCCAGTCTTTTATGCGCGGGAATTGCTACCCTGGTACAGAGTATTGGATTCGGGAAATATGTGGGCTTAAAGCTTCCTGTTATGCAGGGAATGACCCTGATGGCATCGGGAGGACTTACTGCCATTGCCACCGGCTATGATATTCAGACCGTGTTTGGATCCGTCATTGCTTCCGGAATTGTCTGTCTGGCAGTGGGGCCGGTATTCGGAAAACTGATGCCTCTGTTTCCGGGAATCGTCAGAGGCTGTGTAATCAGTATTGTGGGACTTACCCTGATTCCGGTGGCGGTAAACTGGATTGCAGGAACCAAGGACACCCCTATGTACGGACATCCCAGGAATTTCCTGCTGACATTAATTGTAGTGGCTGTTATTGTTGTATTAAATAAATTTGCCAGTGGCTTTGTGAAGAATATTGCGGTTCTGATTGCTCTGTGCGCCGGATTCCTGGCTGCTGTTGCCATGGGAATGGTGGATCTTTCCCAGGTGGCGGATGCATCCTGGTTTGGTGTGACCCTTCCGTTCCATTTCGGAATGCCGAAATTTGCAGTTACACCTATTTTATCTCTCAGCATTGTCATGCTGGTAATTATGGCGGAGTCGATTGTAATCTATCTGGCCATCGGGGAGATTGTAGAGAAAGAGATTACGGAACAGGACATGACCAGAGGCTTTCTGGCCAATGGAATCAATGCTATCTTTTCCGGAATTTTCAACTCTTTTGTCTTTACTTCGTTTACTCAGAATATCGGTTTGGTAGCTCTTACCAGAGTAAAGAGCAGATATACCACAGCGGCGGGCGGAGTAATCTTAATTTTGCTGGGCTTCTTTCCCAAAATAGCCACCGTGGTGGCATCCATTCCCTCTCCGGTACTGGGAGGCGTAGGGATTGTGGTGTTTGCTACCATTACCACAAGCGGAATGAAAACCATGTTAAGCAGTGGACTGGAGAAGGGGGAAAATGCGCTGATTGCGGCCCTTTCTATCGGAGTGGGACTTGGCTCTACCCTGCTTAAGAATCTGTCTGCGTTTGCAGCCTTCCATTCCAATATCCGGATCTTTCTGGAAGACGGTGTGATTACCGGATGTATTACGGCTGTGGTTCTGAATCTGATTTTTAATGGTTTAAAAGAAAAAAAGAAATGATAACCAGCCGGATGTGAAGGCGTTTTCCATCCGGCTGAATTTGTCAGAGAAAGGAGGGGTTAGATGGAAAGCCCGCAAGCCGTATTGGAAATGAAAGGGATCCGGAAGCATTTCTCTGAAAATCTGGTATTAAAAGATGTGGATTTTACTTTAAGGGCAGGTGAGGTTCATGCCCTTTTAGGAGCTAACGGCGCGGGGAAATCCACGCTGATGAAGATTGCCTGCGGAGTTCTTCCCTACGACCGGGGTCAGGTTTATGTGAGAGGAAAACAGGTACAGTTCCGGTCAGTGACAGAAGCCCGAAACGCCGGTCTGGCTATGATACATCAGGAACTGAGTCTGTTAAAAAACCGATGTGTATACGAGAATATTTTCATGGGAAGAGAGCTGACGAAACCAGGTTTTCCTGGTCTGTTAGACGAGAAAAAGATGATAGAAATCAGCCGGAAGATCCTGGGAGAGATGGGATATGAATTAGACCCGCAGAGAAAGACAGCAGATCTCAGTGTAGCCTGGCAGCAGATTGTAGAGATTGCCAAGGCTGTCTGGAAAAAAGCGGATATTATAATTATGGACGAGCCTACTTCCAGTCTCACGAAACAGGAGACCAGTCAACTGTTTCAGTTAATCGGCAGGCTGAAGGGGGAAGGCTGCGGTATCGTCTATATTTCTCATAAAATAGAAGAATTGTTTCAGATTGCAGACAGAATTACTGTACTAAACCAGGGAAAGGTCTGCCTGGAAAAGGAGATGTCACAGGTTTCAAAAGAAGAGCTTCTGTATGCTATGACAGGGAAACATATTTATGAAACCAGAAGGGAAAAAGCACGGACAGGAGAGGGGATTCTGCGGGTGGAAGGACTGGGCGGAAAAGGATTTCACAACTGCAGTCTCTCCGTCAGAAAAGGGGAGATTGTATCCATAACCGGAATTGTGGGAGCCGGAAGGAGCGAACTGGTCAGCAGTATTTTCGGGATAAATAAAGCGTCAGAAGGAAAAATTTTCCTGTTGGGGGAAGAAGTTCCTCTGCGTCATTCTCCCTCTTATAGTATAAAAAAGAAACTGGGGCTTTTGCCCGAAGATCGGAAAAAACAAGGGCTGATTATGGGAATGTCTGTGGAGAGAAACATTGTCCAGGCGGCATTGAACCTGCTGTTTCCCAGAGGGTTTATTTCAGCCTCTGCTGTTTCTGAACAGGCCGGAAAGTATGGCCGCCAGGCATTGTACCAACAGGAAATGGAGAAACTTCCGGAAAAGTTAAGCGGAGGAAATCAGCAGAAGGTTGTGCTGGCAAAATGGCTCTGTACAAACTGTCAGATACTCATTTTTGATGAACCCACAAAAGGGATCGATGCGGCGGCCAGAGAAGAAATTTACCGGCTAATGGAGGAACTGGCACGGCAGGGAAAAGGAATTCTGATGGTATCTTCTGACCAGAGAGAGGTACTGCAGATGAGCGATCGGGTTTATGTGATGAAACAGGGAACGATAAGCAGAGAATTAAAAAGAGAGGAAATAACAGAAGAAAAAATCATTTCAGCGGAATTTTAAGGGGATGGGAAAATGAGAAGAGGTGAAAAAAACAGGACTTCTCAGAGGGAAGGAATCGCTGCGCTGCAGGGTACAATTATGGTGTTTTTACTTTTTTCCATAGTTTCTGACAATTTTTTTACTGTGTACAATATATCGAATGTATTAAAAAACAGCGCTGTTTTATTTCTTGTATCCATTGGAATTACAATGGCAATTGTAATAGGCTGCAACGATATTTCAGCAGGTTCCGTGATGTCGGTAAGCGGTATAATAACAGCTCTGCTGTTAAAGAACGGGTTCGGACTTTGGACTGCCATTGCTGCCGGACTGGGGACGGGAATCCTGGCCGGCGTTTTAAACGGTATTCTGATTGTGTGGTTTCAGGCCAATTTCTGGGTTGCTACTTTTGCAACCTATAGCATTGCACAGGGCGCTGCCCTGGTTATGAGTAACGGAAACGGGATTGCAGGTTTTCCGGGCGCTTTTCGTTTCCTGGGAACAGGGAGGCTGGCCGGGATTTATGTGATTGTATATCTTGCTTTTTTTATGGGAGCCGGAGCCTGGTTTCTTATGAAAAAGACACGTTTTGGA
Organism: Blautia sp. An249; assembly: GCF_002159835.1. GTDB lineage: Bacteria > Bacillota > Clostridia > Lachnospirales > Lachnospiraceae > Blautia_A > Blautia_A avistercoris. The sequence goes on from NZ_NFJL01000001.1 coordinate 89,205, forward strand.
GAACATATTTATGCAGTGGGCGGAAGTGAAGAGATTGCCCGCCTTTGCGGACTGTCTGTGGAAAAAATAAAGTTCGGAGTCTTTGTACTAAGCGGAACACTTGCGGGGGCCGCCGGGATTTTATTGGCGGCGAAAACGAACGTGGCTATGCCTTCGGGAGGCGCCGGATATGAATTCGACGCCATTGCGGCCGCCATGATTGGAGGCACTTCTCTGGAAGGGGGAAAAGGAACCATTCAGGGAACGGCGGTAGGCGTTTTTCTGATAACCATATTAAGAAATGGGCTGACTGTTCTGGGAATTTCTTCTGTTTTTCATTATCTTCTGATTGGTCTGATAATTATGGGGGTGATTATTCTGGATGTGACCCGTACAAGAGTGCAGGAGAGGAAAAAAGGAGGGAGGAGAGGTTGAAAAGCACAAGAAGACAGAAAATTTTTTCCTATGTTCCCCAGGTCGTCATGCTGTGGACGTTAGTACTGTTTCTTTCGGTAACAGAGCCGGCCTTTTTAACAAAAGAAAATCTGAGCAATATTTTTATCGGTCAGGTGCCTTTTTTACTGTTGCTTAGCCTGGGGATGACAATCTCTGTCATTGTCAGGGGACTGGATTTATCAATCGGCTCCAACATGGCGCTGTCCAGTTGTATTGCCGGACTGGTAATGAAACAGGCAGGGATGCTGCCGGGAATTCTGTCCGGACTTCTGACAGGCTGTCTGCTTGGAATGGCTAATGGGATACTGATTGCTAAAGTCCGCCTTCCCGCCTTTATTGCAACATACGGAATGGACTGGATTGGAAAAGGGCTTGCCTATGTGCTGATGATGGGAACCACTGCCTATGGATTTTCCCCCGCCTTCCGTAGTCTCAGCCTGGGAAGTACCGCTGGAATTCCTCACCTGCTGCTGATATGCCTCACAGGGTTTGCTGTGGTCTGCTTCCTCTTTTCCAGGACGGTATTCGGATGGAAAGTGTATGCAGTGGGCTTAAATACCCAGGGAGCAGTCTGCAGCGGAGTGGAAGTTGACAGGATTCTGACAGGCGCTTACATGCTGAACGGTCTGTTGGCTGGTTTGACAGGGCTTCTGTATATCAGTCAGCTGGATGCAGTAGATCCTACCATTGGAGAAGGATGGAGTATGAAACTGATTGCGGCTGTGTTAATCGGAGGCGCATCTATGAAGGGCGGTAGAGCCACTATGGGGCATACTCTGTTTGGGGTGCTGATTCTGGCAATTCTGACGAATGGGATTAATCTCTGGGGTGTTTCCTCTCTGTGGCAGCAGGTTGTTACAGGATGCGTGATCCTTTTTTCCATTCTGTTGGAACAGAGCAGCCGCCTGTTTAGAGCATATATGGAAAAGCGTCAGTGGGAGCAAAAGGAGAAAAAGATATGAAGAGATCGGTTTCCTGGGGGATTTGTATTATTCTGGCCGGGATTCTGGCCGTAAAAGTAATCACCGGCCAGAACGGTCAGGAAGAACCGAAAAAAGTGGCGGTTATCTTAAAAGGACTTACTACTTCCTACTGGTATTCGGTAAAAGACGGGGCGGAGGCAGCAGCAGAAGATTTGGGAGTAGAGATTGATATTTTAGCCCCGGTAAAAGCAGACAGCAATGAACTTCAGCTTCAGCTTCTGGAAGAAGCGGTGGGAGGTCAGTACGAAGTAATCTGCATCAGCCCGGCAGATTCCCGGGGGATTCTTCCGGGAATTGAACTGGCAAACGACGCAGGGATTCCTGTTGTGAATTACGCCACCGGTATAGACGGAGATGTGGAGATTGCAAGTTTCATCCGAATTGAAGATTTTGATGCAGAATATCAGGTGGCATCCCGTCTCTGCGATATAATTGGAGAAGGGGAAGTTGTTATTCTGGAGGGGCCGGCAGGACAGCAAAATGCCATAGATAAAACGGAAGGTGCGAAAAAAGCCATCGAAGAACATCCTCAAATCCAGCTTGTGGCCTCCCAGACAGCCAACTGGATCCGTAACGAGGCCTTTGTGGTGACCCAGAACCTCCTGCAGGCCCACCCTGATATCCGGGGAATCATTGCATGCAACGACGATATGGCAGTGGGTGCGGCAGAAGCGGTGGAGCAGGCAGGAAAAAAGGGAGAGATTTCTATCAGCGGGATGAATTGCGCGGATTTTGCCCTGGAAGCCATAAAAGAGGGAAGAATTCACGTTACCATTGACGTTATGGCTTACGAACTGGGGTATCAGGCTGTAGAAGTGGCAGATAAAATCAGGAACGGGGAAGAATATGAAGAAAATATTATCATGGAAACGGAGATATGTGATATAGAAAACGTAGAAAAGATGGAGAAGAAGCATCAGAGAGAATAGGCAGGACTTTATTCTCTTTTCTGTTCTTGAGACTTTCCGGGAAAAGGGATATACTGGGAAGAAAGAGAGCCTTCCTATGTGGTTTGGCAAAAGAGAAAGGAAATAAAGTCATGGAAAACAGAAAAGGATGTATATTTGAAAACGGAAAAATTTTTACATCCGATAAGAACAACTTATATGCAGATTCTATGATTGTAGAAGAAGGCCGGATTCGCTGGATTGGGAAGAGAGACAGCCGTCCGGACTGCGACTATGAAAAGGTGGATCTCGGGGGTGCGTGTGTCATTCCTGGATTTGTAGACGCTCATATGCACCCGGTGATGCTGGCGGATTTCAGCAGGAAAATTTCTGCACTGCCTCCGAAAGTCCATTCTATCGAAGAACTGGCAGAAGAAATCAGGAAAAAGCGAAAAGAGCAGGGGCCGGGTCAGTGGATTCAGGGTTGGGGTTATGATGAAGGAAAATTTTCGGAAAGACGTTCTCCTAACCGTTATGATTTGGATCGGGGGTGTGACGACGCACCTGTATCTATCCTCCGGACCTGCAGTCATATCCGCTGTGTGAACAGCTATGCCCTGAAAATGGCAGGAATCGACAGAAATACGCCGGATCCTCCGGGAGGAGAAATCGAAAGGGATGAAAAGGGGGAACCCACCGGTGTTTTGAAAGAGAATGCAAGAAACCTGATTATTCCCTTTATCCCCGAAGAAAAGAGGGAAGACACGGTACAGAGTCTGGTGGATTTAGGAGAGCTTCTGTTATCTCAGGGAATTGTGGCCGTCACCGATATGGGAAACCTGGACGGAGGGGACAATTATCTGCTGTATGAGGAAGCGGCAGAAAAAGGATTTAAACAGGAAGTGGCCGTTTATTATATATGGGATTTCTTTATGGATAAAGAAGACTTTACTCTTCCGGAAGAGGGAAGGCAAAAAGACAGGCAGATCTTTGCCGCAGGGCTGAAACTGATTGGGGACGGAAGTGTTTCCGGAAGAACTGCCTGGATGGAGAAACCATATCTGGGAAGTGAGAAAGAATATGGGATTTCTGTCTGCACAGACCGGCAGATGGAGACGGCCATTGAATTCTGTAAAAAAAATCACTGTCAGCTTTCTATGCATGCAATGGGAACAAAAGCCATCGCCCGTGTGGTAGACAGAGCGGCCAGGGAAGAAAAATGGACTTTGGATGATACTCCCTATGTCCGTGTAGAGCATATTACCGATCCTCGGGAGGAGAGTATTAAACTGGCAGCGGAAAAAGGAATCGGCTTTGCCACCCAGCCTATTTTTATGTATGCGGAGATTGAAAGTTATTTAAAAAATCTGGGCGAAGCATGGATGAAAACCTGTTATCCTGTCCGCCATATGCTGGAGAAAGGGGTAAAAGTCTGCTTTTCAACCGATGCTCCGGCTACCTCCTGGGCGGAGCCGTCCGATCCCTTCCCCTGCCTGAAAGGAGCTGTTACGCGAAGGGCTTACGATGGCACAGATTGCGGACAAGAGCAGGCAGTAGATGTGGAAACAGCCATTCAGTTATATACCAGAGAGGCGGCTGAAATGGCCGGATTTCAGAAACTGGGGCAGTTGAAATCGGGATACAAAGCGGATTTCGTAATTCTGGACAGAGATATTTTCCGGATTTCCAGGGAAGATATTGATAAAGTGAAGGTACAGGAAGTCTATATAAAAGGGAAAAGAGAGTTTCTCAGACAGACAAAAAAATGAGAAGGGAGAACCAAAATGTTTACATTTCCAAAATACAGGGAGCCGGATTTTCATCAGGAAAAATTTGAGAAATCTCCGGATGTGAAATGGGAGAAAGTCGCTCAAAAAGGAGTGGCGCCGGAAAATTTCCACAGTACATCCATGTATCCGGAATACTTTAAGATAGACGGAAAATGGATTCTGGCGGCTCAGAGCCGAATGGATTCCAGCGTGGTTTTAGGAGATGACGGCAGTCTGAAAGTGGTGGAAAACCGAAACCTGGAAGTGGGAGATAAGGTGATTGTGGGAAGGACAGAAAATGCAGAAGAAGGGATTTACCTTCACAGCAGAGGATTTGAAGATCCGGAAGATAATCCTGATGATCAGTTTGTTTTCCGCCAGGGGCGAAGCAGGGAAACCTCTTATGCCAGAGACTATGACCGTCTGTTTGAACTGCTGAATTATGAAAGAGAACACGGCAATATTTTATGGGTTATGGGGCCGGCCTTTGCCTTTGACGCAGACGCCAGAGCCGCCATGCAGGCGATGATTGAACATGGCTATGTGGATGGACTGATGGCAGGGAATGCCCTGGCTACCCATGACCTGGAAGGAGCCCAGTTTCATACGGCTCTGGGCCAGGACATCTATACTCAGAGATCTCAGCCAAACGGCCATTACCACCATCTGGATGTGATTAACCGGGTAAGAAGAAGCGGCTCTATTCCCCGGTTTATTGAAGATTACCAGATCGACAACGGTATTATCTATAGTTGTGTAAAAAATGAAATTCCCATTGTTCTAACGGGTTCCATCCGGGACGACGGTCCCCTGCCGGAGGTAATCGGGGACGCTTACGAGGGACAGACACAGATGCGGAAAATGGTATCTAAAGCCACTACAGTAATCTGTCTGGCTACTATGCTTCACACCATTGCAACCGGAAATATGACGCCTTCTTATAAAGTGCTGGAGGATGGAACCGTTCGTCCTGTGTTCCTGTATACCGTAGATGCCGACGAATTTGTGGTCAATAAACTTCTGGACAGAGGAAGTCTGTCGGCCACAACAATTGTTACCAACGTACAGGATTTCATAATGCTGGTAGTAAAAGGACTGGGCGTTTTATGAGGGCGATTTCAGAAAACATTCCTCTTTCTGTACAAAATATACAAAAAACAGAAGATGAAAATAGTAAGAATTTCGTATAGACAAAAATGAAAATTATTGCTATAGTATGCCTAGAAAGCAAGTTTGTTATTACGTAAGGGTAAGCAAGACTGCTTATAATGCTGAAGGAGTATTATAAGCAGTTTTTTTTATGAAAGCCCCGGACTGCGGTTGTGTGCCCGGGCAGGCTTGCCTGGGCGGACACACAGCCATAGGACGGGCAAGACAGAATGAGCACGGGGGCTGCCGTCAGGCAGACCGAAAAGAGCTAGAGAGGGGATTATCTGTCATGAAAATCATCAGAGTTCTGAATACAAACGCAGTTGTCTCTGTGGATGGAGAGAACAGAGAAGTCATCATTACCGGTCCCGGAATCGGCTTTAAGAAAAAGAAAGGGGAACACCTGGACGAATCCCTGATTGATAAGACCTACTGCCTGCAGAGCAAGGAGAGCAGTCACCGCCTTCAGGAAGTGGTAAAGGCCATATCGGAGCAGTATCTGGAGATTGCAGCCAGGGTAGTCCGGGCGGCCAGAACTGAACAGGGACTGAAAGTAAACGATATTTTATACGTAACCTTAACGGATCACATTCATTCGGCAGTAGAACGGTATCGGGCCGGGATACAGCTGAAGAATATCATAAAGATGGATATCCGCAAGTTCTATTCCAAAGAATATGCGGTAGGGAAACAGGCAATCCAATGGATTTATGAAGAATCCGGCATTGATTTGGGAGAAGATGAGGCGGCATTTATAGCCATGCATATTGTAGCTTCTGAGCTGGAGAACAATGAAGTATCCGATGTGAAGAAGATTACGGAATTGATTACCTCGATTGTACAGATTGTCAGAATACATTTTAAGGTCAGCTTCCATGAGGATTCTGTTTCTTATCAGCGTTTTATTACCCACCTGAAATTCTTTTCCGCCAGAGTGTTTGACCATACTGCTTATCAGGACAGCATGGAAGAAATTTATGAGGTTATGGTAAAGCAGAATGAATACGCCTATACGGGTGTGGAAAAGGTGGCGCAGTTTATTGAGAAGCAGTACCAATACAGCCTTAGCATTGATGAAAGACTGTATTTACTGATACACATTAAGAGAATTTTAGATGAACAGAAAAACGATTAAACGTTGTCTGGGCTTGTAATTATTCAGTTAAGCAAGGCCCGGTTATAAAGGGTGTATATCCCGGGAAGATATACCCTTTATAATCGGGTCTTTTTATATGAAAAAATTCAGAGAGGTGAAAATTATGGATTACGCAAGTGTAGCAAAAAAGATTTTACAGCGTGTAGGAGGTCAGGAAAATGTAATCAGCCTGATCCACTGCATGACAAGACTCCGTTTTACTTTAAAGGATGAGTCCATCGTAGACGATGAGGCAGTAAAGAAAACAAAAGGTGTTATGGGTGTTATGAAAAAGGCCGGACAGTACCAGATTATCATTGGAAATGATGTGGGAAATGTCTATGCTGAGCTGAACAAACTGGGAAATTTCTCCCATGATGCGCCTAAGAAGACAGAAGAGAAGAAAGAGAAAAGAAATCTGTTATCCATGCTGATGGATACCGTTTCCGGAGTTATGACTCCGATTATTCCGGCAATTATCGGAGCAGCCATGATCAAAGTGCTTCTGACACTGCTCCCGATGATTGGAATTCTGGATACCGAGGGAAATACCTATAATCTGCTGAGTGTTATCGGAGACGGAGCCTTCTTCTTCATGCCGGTACTCATTGGTATTTCCGCGGCTAAGAAGTTTGGAACTAATGTATATTATGCGGCCAGCATTGCCCTGATTATGCTTCATCCCAACTTCATCAGCATGATGGAGGGGGCTCATGAAGCAGAAGAAACCATTAAGTTTTTAGGCTTTCTGCCGGTAACCTATGCCACCTATTCCTATTCTGTCATTCCTATTATCCTGGCAGTCTGGTCACTGAAATATGTGGAAAAACTGGTGGACAGAATTACGCCTGTGGTAACGAAAAACTTCCTGAAACCGATGCTGGTGGTGCTGATTGAAGCCCCCATTGCGCTGATTGTTTTAGGACCGCTGGGAGCTATCTGCGGAAACGTATTATCTGACGCTGTATACTTTGTTCATGATAAACTGGGCTTTATCGCCATCGGACTTGTAGCCGGAATTTATCCTTTCGTGGTTATGGCAGGAATGCACCATGCCTTCACTCCTATTAAGCTGGGCGTGATTGCCACATCCGGATTTGAAAACTTTATCTGTATCGGAGAGCTTTGTTCAAACATGGCACAGGGAGCAGCGGCTCTGGCGGTATCTGTAAGAAGCAAGAATAAAGACTTTAAACAGATTGCGGGATCCTCTGCATTTTCAGCCCTTCTTGCAGGAATCACAGAACCGGCTCTTTATGGTGTTACTCTTCGTCTGAAGAGACCTATGCTGGGAGCCTGTATCGGCGCCACAGTGGGCGGACTTTTCGGAGGATTCTTCCAGATGAAATGTTTCGGAATCGCTACGCCGGCCATTGTAACCATTGTACAGTATGTGGAAGAAAGCCGTCCCGCCAGTCTTCTGATTGCGGCCCTGACGATTCTGCTTACGGTTGTGGTAACTTTTATTGCAACAGTTCTTATTGGATTTGAAGATGTGGTTGATGAAGAGGATGAAGAAGAAACAGCAGGAGGAATGGAGTTGGCAGCAACTGTGGCAGAACCCCTGCCGGAAGGAAAAGAGATTTTTGTTTTAAGCCCGGTGCAGGGAGAACAGATTCCTCTGGAAAAAGTAAATGACGCCACATTCTCTCAGGAAATTCTGGGGAAAGGAACCGCTGTGATACCGGAAAAAGGCGTGATTTGCGCCCCCTTTGACGGAAAGGTAGATGTGATGTTTGAGACAGGACACGCGGCAGGGCTGGTCAGCGAAGAAGGCGTTGAGCTTCTGGTACACGTGGGTGTGGATACCGTTAATCTGGAAGGGAAATACTTCTATCCCAAAAAGAAATCCGGAGATACCATTAAAAAAGGCGAAGTGATTCTGGAATTTGACAAAGAGAAAATCGCGGAGGCAGGATACGATATTACTACCCCGGTGATTGTATCAAACTCAGAACGGTATGCCCGGATAACCCCGGTACAAAATGGAAAGGTACAGGAACTGACGCCTATTTTAGAAATCGTATAAGTGAAAAACAGGAGGATTATAACATGGAAGAAAGAGAAAGAACCGGTTTTCCGGAAGGCTTTTTATGGGGAAGCGCATCTGCTTCCTACCAGGTAGAAGGCGGTTATCAGGAAGATGGAAAGGGGATGACCAACTGGGATACTTTTGTGAGGATTCCCGGGAAAACCTATAAGGCAACAACGGGAGATACAGCGGTGGATCATTACCACCGCTACAAAGAGGACATCGCTCTTATGGCAGAAATGGGACTGAAAACCTATCGTTTTTCCATTGCCTGGGCCAGGATCTACCCGCAGGGAAACGGACAGATCAATGAAAAAGGAATTGCTTTTTACCGGGATATTATTGAGGAGTGCAGAAAACATCAGATCGAACCGATGGTAACCATCTTTCACTGGGATTTGCCCCAGGCGCTGGTGGACGCCTACGGAGGCTGGGAAAGCCGGGAAATCGTGGATGATTATGTGAACTATGCTAAGACACTGTTTCAGTATTTTGGAGATAAGGTGAAGTATTGGATCACTCTTAATGAGCAGAATATTTTCACCTCTCTGGGCTGGCTGACTGCGCAGCATCCGCCGGGAAAATTCGATGACCAGAAGACATTTTACCAGGTAAACCACCATGCTTTTATGGCACATGCCAAGGCAGTGCTGGCTTACCGGGAGATGGGAGGCACAGGGGAAATCGGCGCCAGCTTTGCCTATACGCCTTCTTACGCTCTGGACTGCAATCCCATCAATGTTATGGCAAAACGGGACTATGACGAATTAAAGAATTTCTGGTGGATGGACGTATACGGCTATGGCCGTTACCCTAAAGCAGCCATGGCATATCTGAAGAAAAAGGGATTCGCCCCGCATCTGGAAGAGGGAGACGAAGAGATTCTGAAGAAAGCGGCGAAAGAGATTACCTTTATGGGTGTGAACTATTACCAGAGCTGTGTATGCGAATACAATCCCCTGGACGGAGTGACGCCCTACGGTACCATGAATACCACTGGAGTGAAAGGTTCCGCCCAGGAAGTGGGAATACCGGGCATTTATAAAAATCCGGCCAATCCGTATCTGATGACTACAGACTGGGACTGGACCATTGATCCTGTGGGACTGCGTTTCTGCTGCCGGGAGATTACCAGCCGCTATGGACTTCCCATCGTAATTTCCGAAAACGGTCTGGGAGCCTTTGACAAAAAAGAAGAAGATGATAAAATCCATGACGATTACCGGATCTGTTATTTAAAGGAACATTTGAAAGAACTGGAAAAAGCCATCGAGGAGGGCTGTGATGTGCTGGCCTACTGTACCTGGTCCTTCACAGATTTATTAAGCTGGCTGAACGGGTATCAGAAACGGTACGGCCTGATTTATGTGGACAGAGAGGAAGAAGAGGGAGCTTCCATGAACCGGTATAAAAAAGACAGCTATTACTGGTACCAGGAAGTGATCCGCACCAACGGGGCAAGTCTATTTGACAAATAAAAACAGAAAATGAGACAGGAGCTTATTCCGACGTTGCAGAAAAATGTGGGAATAAGCTCTTTTCTTTGAAAATTTTTGGCGGTATATAGGAGCATATTTTAACGGAAAAAGGCAAATCCTAAGAAAAGAATAGAAGGAAAAGAACAAGGAGGAAATACAGAGATGGAAGCCTTTGGTGTGATTGCGTTGGGAGTATCTGCAGCTTTGGCGGCTTTTTATGGTGTGAGAGCATGGAATCGTGCGGCAGACAGAGAAAGGAAACGGGAAGAAGTAAGAAAAGATATGAATAAATAAAGAAGAACTTTCAGGATAAGGGCTCCGGAGACATCTAAAAAAATGTCTTCGGAGCCCTTTTTGAAAGAATGAGAGCTACTGGCGGATAAATACGCCGCTTTCTTCAATGAAATCATCCAGGTCGGCCAATGCGTCCTGGGCCCATGTTTCTGATAATTCTTTTGGCTGTTCCTGTACGCCGTCCTTCTTTTCCATTTCCTCCTGAGGAAAATCTCCGTTCTCTTTTCTCATTTGAATCACCTCCGAATAAGAATAAAAGCCGATACCAGGAGAATTTCTGCAGGTATCGACTTCCTTGTCCGCTGTTATTATTATACAGGGAAACCGGAAATTTTGTCAATGATCTTTCAAAAGAGAGAATTGACAAACAGAAACAAAAAATATATATTGCAGTTAGAAAAGCGATAAGTAAATGAGAAAGGAAACGGATGCCCATGACTTTAGAAGAACAGAAACAGAGAATTCTGAATGGAGAAATGTATGATGATACCACAGAGGAACTGGTAAATGCCAGAGAACGAACAGTATTTCTAACTAATGAATATAATAAGACGTTCGGACAGCCCAAAGAAGTAAGAGAGGCTGCTTTAAGAAAGATTTTAGGAGAAATGGGAGAAAATGTGTTCTTTGAGCCCACCTTTCGCTGTGAGTTCGGCTTCCATATTAAAATAGGAAATGATTTTTATGCTAATTTTGACTGTGTGATGCTGGACGGCGGCGGAATTGAAATCGGTAATAACGTTTTATTCGGTCCCAGAGTCGGAATCTATACCACCAATCACGCAAATGATGCAGAAGAAAGGGCGAAAGGAGCCTGTTATGCGAAACCGGTGAAAATCGGAGATCGTGTATGGGTCGGCGCAGGCGTCCATATTACCCAGGGAGTTACCATTGGAGAAAATACCATAATCGGTGCGGGAAGCGTTGTAACGAAAGATATTCCGGCCAATGTAATTGCAGCAGGAGTTCCCTGCAGAGTTATCCGGGAAATCACAGAAAAAGATAAAACAGATTATCTGGAAAAACAGGGTTGACATTCCCCGTTTTTTTGCATAGAATATGTAGGATGCGACATATATAGCAGGGAAAATGAAGGAGCAAAAGAAGTGGAAGATGTAAGCATTGCCTCAATGATTAAGATTTTAAGCGAGACCATTGGGCGCAGAGCCAATAAGGATTTCAGGGAATTTAACCTGACATTACAGCAGATGAAAATTCTGTGGTTTTTAAAAAGCCGTGAGGGAGAACTGGAAACCAGCCAGAAGGATATTCAGAAACATTTGAGAGTGGCACATCCAACGATTGTGAGTATTCTGAAAGGCATGGAAACGAAGGGATTCATCACAGCTTTTCCCAGTGAAAAGGACAGGAGGATGAAAATTGTCCAGTTGACGGGAAAAGAGGAGTGTATTTTCCGGGAACTGGAAAAAGGCAGAGAGAAGATGGAGGCGCAGCTGCTGAAAGGATTTTCTTCGGAAGATCAGGAGCGTCTGTTATGTTATCTGAAGTTACTATATGAGAATATTAGGGAGGAATGATAGAAACATGAATAGAAAACTTTTACAGTCTGTTCGGGAATATAAAAAGGAATCTATTCTGGCACCTATTTTCGTAATCTTAGAGGTCTTCATGGAAGTGCTGATACCTTATCAGATGGCTAAGATTATTGATGATGGAATTCAGCTGGGAAATCTTTCCTATATTGTTAAGGTAGGAATCAGCCTGGTGATTATGGCCATGCTTGCCTTGCTTTTCGGTGTGATTGCAGGAAGGCTGGCGGCAGTTGCAGGTGCAGGATATGCTAAGAATTTAAGACATGACATTTTTTACAAAATACAGGAATTCTCATTTAAGAATATCGACCATTTTTCCACCTCCGGTCTGGTAACCCGATTAACCACAGATATTACAAACGTGCAGATGGCTTACATGTTCAGTATAAGACTGCTGGCAAGAGCGCCGATCATGATTATTTTATCCCTGATTATGACGGTGGCCATCAACAGAAAGATTGCACTTTTATTCTTGATTGTAATCCCATTTCTTGGATTTGCTCTGATTTTTATTGCAAAGAAAGCGCATCCTCATTTTATCAGAGTATTTGACGAATACGATGTACTGAATAATTCCGTTCAGGAGAATGTAAATGCTGCCCGTGTGGTTAAAGCATATGTAAGAGAGGATCATGAGATTGAGAAGTTCCACGGAATTTCAAAAGTGGTTTATGATCTGTTTTCCAAAGCGGAGAAAATTGTGGCATGGAACTCACCGGTGATGCAGTTTACCATGTATGTGGTTGTTCTTTGCATGGTTTTAATCGGCGGAAAGGACATTATCTTCGGCGCTATGGCGGCAGGGGAACTGACCAGTGTGATTGTCTATGCCCTTCAGATCCTGATGTCTCTGATGATGGTTTCTTTCGTGTTTGTTATGATTATGATTGCGGAGGCATCCTCTGATCGAATCCGGGAAGTACTGGAAGAAGTACCGGAAATGCAGAATCAGCCGGAAGCAGTAACCGATGTGCCAAACGGAGACATTAAATTTGAAAATGTAGATTTCAGTTATGCAGGAGAAGGCGGAAATCTTTCGCTGAAGAAGGCCAACCTGCATATCAAATCCGGCCAGACCGTGGGAATTATCGGCGGAACAGGAAGTTCCAAATCCACACTGGTGCAGTTAATCCCCAGACTTTACGACGTCACAGGCGGAAGCGTAAAAGTCGGAGATATTGATGTGAGAAATTATGATCTGGAAGCCCTTCGGGATCAGGTATCCATGGTACTGCAGAAAAACGTCCTTTTCTCCGGAACCATTTATGAGAATATCCGGTGGGGGGATGAAAACGCCAGCAACGAAGAAGTTAAAAGAGTCTGTAAACTGGCGCAGGCAGACGGCTTTGTACAGGAATTTCCGGCCGGTTACAATACAATGATTGTGCAGGGCGGAAATAACGTTTCCGGAGGCCAGAAACAGAGGCTCTGTATTGCAAGAGCGCTGCTGAAGAAACCGAAGATCCTGATTCTGGATGATTCCACCAGCGCGGTGGACACCAAGACAGACGCCATGATTCGTAAGGCATTTCGTGAGGAAATACCGGATACCACCAAGATTATCATTGCCCAGAGAATTTCCTCAGTGGAAGACGCAGATATGATTATTGTAATGGATAACGGTAAGATTAACGGAATCGGAACCTCAGAGGAGTTACTGAAGAATAATGCCATTTACAGAGAAGTTTATGAGTCTCAGATGAAAGGAGGAGAGGAAAATGAATAAGAAGCCAGGTTTATCCAGAAATACGTTGAAAACAGCGAAACGTCTTTTGGGATATGTAACGAATACGTATAAAGTTCAGTTTATTATTGTCTGCATCTGTATTTTAGTCAGTTCTGTGGCGACAATTTCTGTATCCTTTTCTCTCAAGTTTCTGCTGGATGACTTTATTATGCCGCTGATAGGCCAGACAGATCCGAATTTTAAAGAACTGTATCAGGCGCTGACGGTTCTGGCAGGAATCTTTGCCTTTGGTGTAATTGCATCCTTTGTTTATACCAGGCTGATGGTTGTTATCGGGCAGGGAGTTCTGAAAAAAGTCAGAGACGAAATGTTTGAACATATGCAGACCCTTCCTATCCGCTACTTTGATCAGAACACCAACGGTTCCATCATGAGTCTTTATACCAATGATACGGATACCCTCCGTCAGATGATTAACCAGTCCATTCCCCAGGTACTGATGTCCGCCTTTACCATCGTGGTGACCTTTTTTTTCATGCTGGTGCTGAGTCCGCTGCTTACGATTTTAGCGGTGCTTATGATTATGCTGATGTTTTTCGTCTCCCGAAAAATCGGCGGACAAAGCGGAAAATACTTTGTAAAACAGCAGTTGGATTTGGCCGCGGTTACCGGTTTTGTGGAAGAACGTATGAATGGTCAGAGAGTGATTAAAATCTTTAACCATGAAAGAATCTCCGAGGAAGAGTTTGACAAATTCAATGATCAGTTATATGAGAGCGCTTCCAACGCCCATACCTTTGCAAGTGTTATGGGACCGATAATCGGAAACCTGGGAAATGTGCAGTTCGTATTAACGGCGATTCTGGGAGGTATTTTATCTGTTTCCGGTATTGGCGGAATCACCATTGGTGTTATTGCCTCTTATCTGCAGTTTACAAAGAGCTTTACCCAGCCTTTCATGCAGATTGCCCAGCAGTTTAACTCGATTATCATGGCCCTTGCAGGCGCTGAGCGTATTTTTAACATGATTGATGAAGAACCGGAAGTGGATAACGGTTATGTTACTTTAGTAAATGCGAGAAAAGATGCCGACGGAAACCTGACCGAATGTAAAGAGAGAACCGGAGTATGGGCGTGGAAACATCCCCACCAGGCCGAGGGTACCGTTACCTATACAGAGTTAAAAGGAGACGTCCGGTTCTTTGATATGACTTTCGGATATACAGAGGAAAAGATGGTACTTCACGATCTGACCCTGTATGCGAAGCCGGGACAGAAGCTGGCGTTCGTTGGTTCCACCGGAGCAGGAAAAACCACCATTACCAATCTGATTAACCGTTTCTATGACGTACAGGATGGAAAGATCCGTTACGATGGAATTAACATCAATAAGATTAAAAAAGCAGATTTAAGACGTTCTCTGGGAATCGTTCTTCAGGATACCCACTTATTTACGGGAACCATTATGGAGAATATCCGTTATGGTAAATTAGACGCCACAGATGAGGAAGTATATGAGGCAGCTCGTCTGGCTTATGCCGATCAGTTCATCCGGATGCTTCCCAATGGATATGATACCATGCTGACCAGTGACGGAGAGGAATTATCCCAGGGACAGAGACAGCTTCTGGCCATTGCCAGAGCAGCCGTTGCCAATCCTCCGGTGCTGATTCTGGATGAAGCAACTTCCAGCATTGATACCAGAACAGAAGGCATTGTACAGAGAGGAATGGATAACCTGATGAAAGGCAGAACGGTATTTGTAATTGCCCACCGTCTCTCTACCATCCGAAACAGCGATGCGATTATGGTTCTGGAGCACGGACGCATTATCGAGAGAGGTACCCATGAAGATTTGATTAAAGAACATGGAACCTATTATCAGTTATATACAGGAAAGCTGGAACTGTCTTAAGAAAAAAAGAAAGAGAAAAACACCCTGTAATGCAGAAAGCAGATGCATTATGGGGTGTTCTTTTATGTAATAGGAAATTCCGTCGGATTTCCTATTACATAAAAATCGCTCCGCTGTGGATGCGACCAGATGCATGTGGAATTATGACTGCCTGCGGCAGTCTGCATCTGGCGCGCAAAGAGTACAAGTCCCTCATGAGTGAGGGATATAGGGAGTTGAAGAGGACTTGTCCTCTTTGTTCTTTAATAGGAAACTGCGTTCCCTATTAAACAAAACGCTCCGCGTGGAGCGCACTGCGTCGGAGTGGAAGAAGGCGCTTTGCGCCCCGCCGCAGGCGGAGAATCCTGCGAGCAGGATTCTTTTTTATCTTAACTTCGGGTGGCAGTATCCTGGAAGCAGAAGTAGTCCGGCCGGTGGCGGGACTGAGTATATTCAAACATAATTCCCTCGGAATTAAAAATCTGTCCGGATACTACAGCAAGAAAATCATAATCTTTTAATTCCAGGTATTTATGATCGATCTGCGTAGCCCGTTCCACAGTCATTTTCCGTTTGCTGACATCAATCTGCATTCCCAGGGTTCCTTCCAGATATTCGTAGACAGACTGGGCGGCAATCCTGGGGGTTAAACCAGGAACCTGGGATTTCAGAAACATATTAATATCAAAAATCAGGGCTATTTCATCCAGATACCGGACACGCTGTATATAGTAGAGCTCGCTTCCTACAGGAAAGCCGGTTTTTCTGGAAACCCGCTCATCTGCCGTAAGCTCTGCGAACTGGATGACTTTCGTAGCGGCTTTCTTATGATTTCTGGCAGCGGATTCCTTAAAAGATTCAATTCCTCCGATGGTAAAATACGCAGGATCCACAGGCTGATAGATTACGCGAACCCCTTTGCCGTGAAGAGACTGTACATACCCGTCCTTTACCAGCAGAGAAACCGCTCTGCGTATGGTATTGCGGGAACATTTGTAAATGGTAACCATGGTATTTTCCGAAGGAAGGAACTGCTGAAATTCATATTCCTGGGTTTCAATTTTCTGCTTTAAGTCTTTATAAATTCCTTCAAATTTCATTTTTGGCATAAATATCACCTTCGTATAACTTGTTTAAACATCTTAGTATTTATTATAAACAAACCTGATTAGAAGTCAACGTTACAATTCTTAAAATTCTTTAAAATATCCTTGACTTGTTTAAACAAGTATGTTATAAAAGAAGTATCAAAAGTACTTGTTCAAACAAGTAAAAGGTTGGGAGGTAAAAAAATGGGAAAATATTCTCAGGACGCACAGCAGTTATTAGAGCTGGTCGGAGGAAAAGAGAACATAGCTGCTGTCACACATTGTATCACACGTATGCGGTTCGTTTTAAACGATCCGTCCATTGCAGACGTGAAGAAAATTGAAGCAATGAAAGTCGTAAAAGGAAGCTTTACCCAGGCAGGACAGTTCCAGGTAATCATTGGAAACACAGTAGCTGACTTTTACAATGATTTCATCGCCGTATCAGGCATCGAAGGTGTTTCCAAAGATGCGGCTAAAAGCGCTGCAAAGAAAAATCAGAATCCTGCCCAGAGGGCAGTGGCGGCTATTGCAGAAATTTTCGCGCCGCTGATTCCTGCCATTATCGTAGGCGGTTTGATTCTTGGTTTCAGAAACTGTATTGACAGTCTGTATTTATTTGAAAACGGAACAAAGACCCTGTGTGACCTCAGTCAGTTCTGGAGCGGACTTGACAGCTTCTTATGGTTGATTGGTGAAGCTGTTTTCCACGTGGGCATCCCGGTGGGTATCTGCTGGTCTGTAACCAGAAAGATGGGAACCACGCAGATGCTTGGAATTATCTTAGGTTTAACCCTGGTTTCCAGCCAGCTTCTGAACGCATATTCCATGGCGTCCACACCGGCTTCAGAGATTCCGTTCTGGGATTTCGGATTCTTTAAAGTCAACATGGTTGGTTATCAGGCGCAGGTAATACCGGCGATTCTGGCGGCATTTACCCTGGTTTATCTGGAGAAATTCTTCAAAAAGATTACTCCGCAGGTCGTTTCCATGATTATAGTACCTTTCTGCAGTCTGGTACTTGCAGTTATCATCGCCCATTTCGTTTTAGGACCCATTGGATGGAAGATTGGCTCTGCAATTTCCAGCGTTGTTTATGCGGGAATCACCGGTCCGGTGAGAGTCCTGTTTGGAGCAATCTTCGGATTTGCCTATGCACCATTGGTTATTACCGGTCTGCATCATATGACAAACGCGGTGGATTTACAGTTAATTGCAGATTATCAGGGAACTATGTTATGGCCAATGATTGCCCTGTCTAATATCGCTCAGGGGTCTGCAGTATTAGGTATGATTTATCTTCAGAAGAAAGACGTTGACGCTCAGGAAGTAAACGTTCCGGCATGTATCTCCTGTTATCTGGGAGTTACCGAGCCTGCTATCTTCGGTGTAAACTTAAAACATGTATTTCCGTTTATCTGCGGTATGATTGGTTCCACCTGTGCGGCAATCGTATGTACAGCTACCGGCACCACAGCAAACGCCATCGGTGTAGGCGGTATTCCCGGAATCCTTTCCATTCAGCCGCAGTATATGCTGACATTTGCTGTCAGTATGGTACTTGCAGTAGTAATTTCTTTCGGACTGACGGTTGTTGTAGGAAAGAAAAAAGGCCTTGGAAAAGGCACTGCACAGGCAGAAGCAGAGCAGATTACAGAAGCTAAAGCAGAGGAGAACGTTCCTGCAGCAGAAGAATGCCACAGTTTAAAAGCGGTTTTAGATGGTGAAGTAATTGCATTAAAAGAAGTAAACGACGGTGTATTTTCAGAAGGCGTTATGGGAGATGGTCTGGCCATCAAACCATCCAATAATACGGTTTACGCTCCGGCAGACGGAAAAATTACTGTTGTTATGGAAGAATCCAAACATGCCTGCGGACTGACCCTGGCAAACGGTATGGAATTGTTAATCCATGTGGGGATTGATACCGTTGACATGAACGGAGACGGATTCCAGTATCTGATTCGGGAAGGACAGCAGGTAAAAGCAGGGGATCCGCTGATTATCTTTGACAGGAAAAAGATTGAGGCAGCAGGACATCCGGATACCACGGTATTTATCATCACAGAAGAAGGAAATGCCAAAAACATTCAGATTAAAACAGGTATGACAGCAAAAGCAAAAGAAACAGAAGTAGTTGCATTTGATTAAAAAAGAAAGGCGGGTACGAAAATGAGAAGTTTTAGTGATAAGGTAATTTATCAGATTTATCCGAAGTCTTTTAAAGATTCCAACGGAGACGGAATCGGTGATTTAAGAGGTGTGATTGAAAAATTAGACTATCTGAAGGAACTGGGAGTGGATTATCTCTGGCTGACGCCATTTTTCGTATCGCCTTTAAATGATAATGGATATGACGTTGCGGATTATTTAAATATTGATCCTCTGTTTGGAACTATGGGCGATCTGGAGGAACTAATTCAGAAAGCCGACCAACGGGGAATCGGACTGATGCTGGATATGGTATTCAACCATACATCAACAGAACATGAATGGTTCCAGCGCGCCTTAAAAGGCGAGAAAGAATATATGGACTACTATATTTTCAAAGACGGAGAACCGGATCAGTATCCTACAAACTGGCAGTCCAAGTTCGGCGGCCCGTCCTGGGAATATGTTCCCCATCTGAAAAAATGGTACCTGCATTTATTCGATGTGACCCAGGCAGATTTGAACTGGGAGAATCCCAAAGTAAGAGAAGAACTGAAAAACGTGATTCGTTTCTGGAAAGAAAAAGGAATTAAGGGATTCCGTTTCGATGTGGTAAATCTGATTTCCAAACCGGAAGTATTTGAAGATGACTTTGAAGGAGATGGAAGAAGATTCTATACAGACGGCCGCCACGTTCATGAATTCTTAAAGGAACTTGTGGCTGACACAGGAATTGAGGATATGGTAACGGTTGGAGAAATGTCTTCCACCACCATTGAAAACTGTATCCGTTATTCCAATCCTCAGGAGAAGGAACTGTCCATGTGCTTTAACTTCCATCATTTAAAGGTGGATTATAAAGACGGACAGAAATGGGAGCTTATGCCCGCGGACATAGACGCTCTTAAGAATCTGTTCAGAACGTGGCAGGAAGAGATGCAGAAACAGGGAGGCTGGAACGCCGTATTCTGGTGCAACCATGATCAGCCCAGAGTGGTTTCCCGTCTGGGAGACGATAAGAAGTACTGGAAAGAATCAGCGAAAATGCTGGCAGCCAGTATCCATATGATGAGAGGAACCCCTTACATTTATCAGGGAGAAGAGCTGGGAATGACAAATGCCGGATACACGGAAATCGGTCAGTACCGCGACGTGGAAAGTTTAAACTATTATGAGATTATGAGAAAGGATGGAAAAACCCAGGAGGAAGCTCTGGAAATTCTGGCAGCCAGATCCAGAGACAACAGCCGGACCCCCATGCAGTGGACAGGGGAAAAAGGAGCCGGATTCTCAGAAGCCGAGCCGTGGATTTCCATTCCGGAAAATCATACATTTATCAATGCCGAGGCAGAGAGAAAAGATGCAGATTCTATCTTTTCCTTCTACCAGAAACTGATTCAGCTTCGGAAGGAGAAAAAGGCCATTGCTGAAGGAACCATAGAATTCCTTTTCCTGGATCAGAAAAACGTATTTGCCTATAAACGTTATCTGGAAGGACAGGAAATTCTGGTACTGAATAATTTTTCCGAAGAAGAACAGACAGTAAAATTAGAGGAAGATTTCCGGGGATTTGAACGTTTAATCGGAAACTATGGGGAAGACAATACGAAAGGAGCAGAAAAGGTTCTGCGTCCGTATGAGACAGCCGTTTACGAGAAATTGAACTGATAAAACCCAACCAGACAAAGGGAGAGCGCGTTTGCGCTCTCCCTTTGAGGTTAATGATCCTCACTCCACTTTAAGAAATTTCCGGTATTTGCATCAATTTCAAATTCATATTCCGTCCGGTTATAATGGATTTCCCCTTCATAAATAAGCTGTCCGTCATCATGCTCCAGCTCAATCTCCAGATTCGCCTCCGATGCTCCCGGGACTCTTTCCAGGACAGCCTGTTTTGCCTGCTCCATAGAAATGCTGCCCGAAGGTGCGGCGTTGTCAGCCGGTTCCCTGGCAGGCGAGGCAGTGGCGGAAACCGAAGGAGAAGCAGCAGGAGTCGGAGAAGGAGAAACTCCTGAAGTCTGTTCCTGTGAAGCAGAGGGATTTTTGATTTCATAATCAAAGGAAAGAATTTCTCCGTCCGAAGCGGCAATCTCATATTCATATTCCGTATTATCTGCCAGAAATTCTACTTCATAATAAGTTTTGCCGTCGTCCCGGTCTTTGGAAATACGCAGATGGGAGAGACGGGATTCGTCTGCCCCCGCATCATCCAGGGCAATCTGCCGGGCTTTATCCTGGCCGATGTCTTTGGTATTTCCCAGGCCGCAGCCGCTTAACAGACCCGTAAGAGAGCAGGCAAGAGCAAAGGTAAACATATATTTTTTCATATGGAAATCCTCCTGTCTTTTTGTTTTTCAGTAAATACAGTATATCATAAAAAGATTAGAATAAAATTAAAAAGTATCCGAAATCTTCAGAGGATGTGCTATAATTGCTAAAACAGCAGGAGGAGATATAATGAAGACCATTCGATTACTGTATCCGGACTATTTAAGCGGCGGTCTGGATACCTATTATTTCGGAGCAAATTTACTTGTTCACATTCTGCCCGAAAATGAAAATCAGCCGTTGGTAAAAGTAACCATAGATCCGCCTGACGGGAAAGAATATCAGACAGTGGATGGAATGTATGCACGGGAAGAGGTTGTGACAGGAATTCAGCGGGCCATGGAGGCAATTGAAGAGGAGAAACCGGATAAGATTATCACCATCGGAGGAAACTGTATGGTTTCCCAGGCTCCCTTCGATTATCTTCACGGGCTTTATGAGAATCTGGGGATCATCTGGATTGACGCCCACCCGGATGTTTCTACGGTGGAAAGCAATTATCCCAACGCCCATGCGATGGTACTTGGATCCCTTCTGGGAGACGGAGATAAAGAACTTACCGGACTGATGAAGAATCCCAAATTTAAGGCAGATGAGATTCTGTACGTGGGGCTTCAGGAGCTTCATGACTATCAGGAACAGTTCTTAAGAGACAAAAACGTAAACTTTAAGGTGCAGACAGAGGAATTTGTATCAGAGACGGAAATCCGGGAGTTTGCAAAAAGGTTTGATCATCTGTTGGTTCATCTGGATATTGATGTACTGGATGCAAAGCTGTTTCATTCCACGTATTTTGCAGACAGCCAGCTGGTAGGCGACGGCAGCGGAAGCGGGAAAATGACCATGGAGAAATTATCTGAAATACTGAAAGATATTTCCGGTTGGGGAGATATTGTGGGCTTTACCATTGCAGAATATCTTCCCTTTGACGAACAGAGGCTGCACCATATGCTGAAAGGTATCTCCATATTCAGTCAGTGAGAAAAATGGAAGGGTAACGGGCATATCTGATGATTCTAATCGGCAGACAGCATCTTTATAAGAGCGTATAATAAGAGAATCAACAGATAAGGAGGAAAAAAATGAGTTTAGGAAACAGCTTATTTCACGCCAGGAAAAAATGCGGATTTTCCCAGGAGGATGTGGCGGAAAAACTGGGTGTGAGCAGACAGACCGTTTCCAAGTGGGAGACAGATGAAACCATTCCGGATATTCGGCAGTCCAAGAAAATGGCGGTGCTTTATAAAATGTCACTGGATGATCTGATTGACTTCGATCTTGAAAGAGAAGAAATTCAGGAGGCCATTGACAAAACCAGGGAAGAAACAGAAGAAAAAATAGACTGGACACGCGCCTGGGGGAAAAAGTATCCGATTCTTCTGAAATATCAGACGGAAGTGAATATTCCCAACTATGCCCGAAGGATAACAATTATGTTGGATGAATTAAAAAGAGACTATCAGTTTTCTGAACAGGATGCCATGCTGGTTCTGAAAGATATTTTATATCAGGTCTGGAAAAAACGGAAAAGCAGTGATTGATGAGGAGAAAGATGGCTGTGGAAATTTTAAAACTGAGAGAACACAAAGAAAGAACAGAGGAAGCTGCAGACTGGTTTCATTCCAAGTGGGGAATTCCTGCTGAGGCATATAAGGAAAGTATAACCGAAGGATTTGGAAACAGGATTCCCCAGTGGTATATTGCAGTAGAGAAGAACCGCATTGTGGGCGGTATCGGTGTGATAGAGAATGATTTTCACAACCGGAAGGATTTAAGGCCAAATGTGTGTTCCCTCTATGTGGAAGAGGCATACCGCTGCCGGAAAATCGCCGGAAATCTACTGCGGTATGTCTGTGAGGATATGAAAGAATCCGGGATAGAAACCCTTTACCTGATCACAGACCATACCTCCTTTTATGAAAGATACGGATGGGAATATCTGTGTATGGTTCAGGGCGACGGAGAACCGGAAATGACACGGATGTATGTTCATAAGGAGACGGACTTCAGAGGAATCTGAAAAGTAAAACGGCTCCCCTCTCCCGGAGTGCTTTCGGCGCTTATTGTGCCGTGGTGGGCTTTGACAATCCACTGGACCATGGAAAGGCCCAGACCGGAATGTTTTTCATCAGATCGGACAGTTCTGGAAGAGTCTTCACGGAAGAAGCGTTCCCAGATATGGGGAAGGGCCTCCGGGGAGATTCCGATTCCGTTATCTTCCACGATTCCTGTGGCTTCTCTTCCGTCAGAGGTCAGGGTCAGTTTTACGTAACCACCGTTTTTCCCATAAGAGACGGCATTTGACAGAAGATTTACCAGAAGACGGATGAAAAAGGTTTCATCTGCCCGGGCGATAATGTCCGGCTGTATTTGGGTTTCTACGGTGATGTTGTGCCGGGCGGCCAGAAGGCTCTGCTCTTCGGCTGCCATTTCCGCCAGTTCACTGATATTAATGTCCTCCAATTGGAGCTTCTGTCGTCCCTGATCCGCCCGGGTCAGCAAAAGGAGATGAGAAATCATCTGGGACATTTCTCTGGCCTTGCGGGAAATAGTCTGAATCTGCTCTTTCTGTTCCTGCGTATAAGTCGGATCGGAAAGAAGTACATCACACTGGGAGAGAATCACAGCCACCGGGGTGCGCAGTTCATGGGAAACGTCGGAGGTAAACTGTTTCTCCCGGACAAAGGCCTCTTCCAGCTTCTGCAGCATTTGATCAAAAGTATCCGCCAGTTCATAAATTTCATCCCGTCCCTGAGATAAACCGATTCTCTGGGAGAGATCTTCATTTTCCTGAATTCTCTTTACGGTATCGGTGATTCTTTTTACCGGTTTCAGTGCCCGGGAAGTCATCCGGTATCCGATAAACGCAGTCAGAATGGTTAAAAGAGGAAGAACAATCAGGGCCAGCCGGAGAGTGATGGAAAGGGAGGCCTCCGCATCGGTCAGAGAGGTGATGCCCCGCACATAGACGGTGGTCTGATCTTCTAACTGATACTGCAGATCAAAGACATACCATTTTCCCGAGTCGCTGGAAAGAGTCCTTAGACGCTGATCCTCTATGGGAGGCGCAGATGGAAATCCGTAGGGGATCCGCCCGTACAGAAAATCGGAGTCCTTACTGTAGAGAGACAGATAGACGCCTCCGTCCAGATCATAGAAATCCGAATTTAAGTCAATTCTGCCATTTTCCATTTGAATATCATGAAAGCTGTCCGCCACCTGTTCTTTTAATGCGGACTGTACAGAGGTCAGAATTTCCTGACTGCTTAAAGAAAACAGGATCGCCAGAGAAAGACAGGTGACCAGAGTCATAAAAAAGGTATATAGGATAGTCAGTTTTACTTTCAAAGATAATTTTTTCATAAATTCCCTCAGAATAAATGCTTATTTTTCTTTTAACACATATCCGGTGCCCCGGACGGTATGAATCAGTTTCCGGGTATGCCCTTCGTCAATTTTTTTACGCAGATAACGAATGTAAACATCAATCACATTAGACCCTCCGGTAAAATCATAATTCCAGATATGCTGCTCCAGCTTGTCCCGGGAGAGAACAATCCCTTCATTTTGCATCAGGTAGCGGAGAAGAGAGAATTCTTTTCCTGAGAGGGTGATCTCTTTTTCTCCCCGGAATACCTGGTGCGTATCCAGATAAAGGGTCAGATCCCCGGTCTGAAGAAAAGATTTGGGAGTCTGGCTGGGTTTGCGAAGCAGAACCCGGATTCTGGCAAGGAGCTCTTCCAGGGCGAATGGCTTTATCAGATAGTCATTGGCCCCCGCATCCAGGCCGGTAACCCGATCTTCCACACTGTCTCTGGCCGTGAGAAGTAAAACAGGAATCGAAGATCCCCGGCGGCGGATGGTCTTTAACAGGGTCAGGCCGTCCATTACAGGCATCATAATATCCAAAATGAGAGCGTCATATTCGGCACATTCCAGATAATCCAGAGCGTCTCTTCCGTTTTCGCAGGAATCCACACTGTAATGCTCAGATTTCAGACTGGACGTTATAATCTGATTTAAATCTCTATCATCTTCTGCAACAAGAATACGCATACTGATTCCTCCTTTTGGGATAGTATAAAACAGATTGAAAAGAAAGGGAATATCCAAAAAAATAAAAAAGAGGAAATTGTTGGAAGATAATTTGAAAAGTGTTATAATTTCTGTAAATAATGAAGTCCAGGAAAGGATGGTGGAAGATGAAATACGCAGAAGAAGGATACCAGTATCATATTCAGATAAAGAAAGGGGACGTGGGAAGATACGTGATCCTGCCCGGAGATCCCAAACGCTGCAAAAAGATTGCAGCCTATCTCACCGACGCCAGGGAGATTGCCGACAGCAGGGAGTTTATTACGTATACCGGCTATCTGGGGGAAACGAAGGTAAGCGTTACCTCTACAGGAATCGGAGGGCCTTCCGCAGCGATTGCAATGGAAGAGCTGGTTCAGTCGGGTGCAGATACCTTTATCCGTGTGGGAACCTGCGGAGGAATTCAGCTGGATGTGCAGAGCGGGGATTCGGTGATTGCCACCGGGGCCATCCGGATGGAGGGAACCAGCCGGGAGTATGCGCCCATCGAATTTCCCGCTGTGGCCAATTATGAGATTGTACAGGCCCTGGCAGAAAGCGCCGGGAGACAGAATCAGAGATACCACGTGGGAGTGGTACAGAGCAAAGATTCCTTCTACGGGCAGCACAGCCCGGAGAAAAGTCCGGTAAGCTACGAACTGATCAATAAGTGGGAAGCCTGGAAACGTCTGGGCTGCCTGGCTTCGGAGATGGAATCGGCGGCGCTGTTCACCGTGGCGGCTTCTCTGGGAGTGCGCTGCGGCGCCATCTTTCTGACGGTGGCCAATCAGGAACGGGAAAAAGAAGGGCTGAACAATCCGGTGGTACACGATACGGATATGGCAATCAAAATCGCGGTGGGAGCCATTGAAGGTCTGATCGAAAAGGAGGAACGCCATGGATGAGAAAAAAGTTCTGTTAGAAAAGGCCAAAGAAGCCATGGGAAACGCCTATGCTCCCTATTCCAATTATCATGTGGGAGCCTGTGTGGCCCTGACAGACGGGACCTATATACCCGGTGCAAATATTGAGAATGCAGCCTACGGTTCCTGCATGTGCGGAGAGAGAAACGCTGTATATGGAGCTTATTCCCGGGGATACCGGAAGGAACAGATTCAGGCGCTGGCCATTGTCAGCGACGGGAAAAAGCTGGTAACCCCCTGCGGAGCCTGCAGGCAGGTGCTGGCGGAACTGTTAAATCCGGATACGCCTATTTATCTGGAGAGCCTGGAAGAGGGAATGGATACAACCATTCGGGAACTTCTTCCCTTTGCATTCGATACAGAAAGTCTGGAAAAAGAATAGAGAATTTTATACACCGGCTGAAGGGAAGACCTCCAGCCGGTTTTATGTAATAGGAAATCCAGGTTTTTGGGAAGATGTGAAAATTGTGTTAAAGGTCTGACAGCCCGAAAGTTTTTTAAAGTTCATTTAAGGTTAAAACTCTATAATAAATGGAAAAAACAGAAAGGACTTTGAAAAATGAAACAAAAATGGGCAGGAATCTTACTGGGAATGGCTATGAGCGCTTCTGTACTGGCCGGATGTTCCCAGAGCGACACTTCAGATAAAAATACAGAAACCAGTGAAGACACCATTTATGGAGAGATTACAGATATCAGCGAAGGCAGGATAACCATTGACGTGGGAACACGAAAAGAAATGGAGCAAAAAGAGGAAACAGAAGAAGGAGAAAGCAAAAATCCTCCGTCTATGCTGGAACTGACCGGAGAAACCATGGAAATTACAGTGACTGAAGAAACAGAATATAAAAAGCAGTCCATGGGCGGCGGTCCTCAGGGAATGGGCGGGACCCAGAAACCAGAAGGGGAAAAAGTGTCCGAAATGCCGGAGGGTGAGGAAGCCCCTGAAATGCCGGAGGGTGAGGAAGCCCCTGAAATGCCGGAAGATGGAGAAGCCCCTGAAATGCCGGAGGGTGAGGAAGCTCCTGAAATGCCAAAAAACGGAGAAATGCCGGAGGAGGAAGAAATCGCCCTGGAAGATCTGCAGGAGGGGGATACCATTGCAGTTACTTTAAATGAAGACAAAGAAGCAGAAGAGATTCAGATAATTTCCATGGGAATGGGCGGAGGCGGTCAGATGCCGGGAGGCGGCCAGGCCCAGGAGCCGGAGGAGTATGAAGCAGTTGACGAATATACAGAAGATACGGAAATAACAGGAGAAACGGCTGCGTCCACAGGAACTGATGAAAACGCCATTCACGTTTTGAATGGTGCAAAAACAACTTTTACCAATATGAAAATCACCAGAAATTCCCAGGACAGCCAGGGAGGGGATTCTTCCAGTTTCTATGGAGTAGGAGCAGCTTTACTGGTATCGGACGGAACTGCCTGTGTAAAAGACAGTACGGTGGATACAGACGCAGCCGGAGGCGCCGGGCTTTTCGCCTATAACAGCGGCTCTTTATATGTTTCAGATACCCAGATTACCACCTCCCAGGATACTTCCGGAGGCATTCATGCAGCCGGAGGCGGAAAGGTTTACGCCTGGGATCTGGACGTAGAAACAAACGGGGAATCCTCTGCCGCCATTCGCAGCGACCGGGGAGGAGGAACCATGGTAGTTGACGGCGGTTCCTATACCACCAATGGAACCGGTTCTCCTGCAGTTTACTGCACCGCAGATATTTCTGTCCATAATGGAGAGCTGACGGCAAACGGATCCGAAGCAGTTTGCCTGGAAGGACTGAATTCCCTGCGTCTGTTTGACTGCGATGTGACAGGAAATATGGCGGATTACGAAGGAAACGGCTGTACCTGGAATGTGATCTTATATCAGAGCATGTCCGGAGATTCCCAGGAGGGGAACGGCACCTTCCAGATGACAGGCGGCACCCTGACAGGAGAAAACGGAGGAATGTTCTATACCACCAATACAGAAAGCACCTTTGTTCTGAATGGAGTTTCTATCACCTATCCGGAAGAAAATGAGTTCTTCCTGCGCTGTACGGGAAACAGCAATGAACGGGGCTGGGGAGAGGCCGGAAATAATGGGGCGGACTGTCATTTTACCGGTATCGCCCAGGAAATGGAAGGAGATGTTATCTGGGATCAGATCAGTAAACTGGATTTTTATCTCACAGAAGGCAGCAGCTTAAAAGGGGCTGTGATTCAGGATAATACGGACGCCCCTGAAGCAGGAGAAGGGTATGCGAATCTGTATGTGGACAGCAGTTCCCAATGGGTGGTTACCGGTGACAGTACGGTCAGCAGTCTGCAAAATGCAGGAGAAATTGTGGATGAAAGCGGCAAACCAGTAACCATTATGGGGACAGATGGAACGGTCTACGTGGAAGGAACCAGCCAGTATACGGTTACAACAGACAGCTATGAAGGAAGCGTAGATTTGACGGAAGTTCAAAGTGCGGCCCAATGGGAGGAGTATCAGGCAGAGGAACCTTCTGAATTGGCATAGAGAGGAAGAGACAGGGTATGAAGAAGGGAAAAAGAGGATTCCGTTTAAGATGGAAGGGACTTACAGGGAAGAAGAAAGCGTTTCTTATTCTGCTGTTAGCGGCAGTGGCAGGAGCAGCAGGATTCGGAGGATGGATGCTGAAAAAAGGCAGACAGACGCTGCCCCGGATGGAAATGTCCGCCACTCAGGTGCAGGCAAAGAGAGAAACACTTTCCAACAGCATTGTGGGAACCGGAAATCTGGAGACAGATACGGGAGAATCAGTAAAGATTCCATCGGGAATTGTGATTGATGAAATTCAGGTGGAGGCAGGAGACTCTGTGAAAAAAGGCACCGTACTTGCAACGGTGGATCAGGCTTCTCTTTTGGGGACCATAGAAGAAATACAGACAGAGATCCAGTCTCTGGACAGCCAGATTCAGGAAAGTAAAGAAGAAACAGAAACAGAATCCGTTTCTGCCGAAGTAGGGGGAAGAATCAAGCGGATTTACATGGAAGAGGGAAGCGATTTAAAAGAGGTTATGATTGCCAATGGCGCAGTCATGCTCCTTTCCTGTGACGGGAAAATGGGGGTTACTCTGGAAACAGACGTCGCTATAGAAAAAGGAGATACAGTAACCGTAACCCTTTCCGGAGGAAATTCTGTAACCGGAACCATTGAGAGTGTAACCGGCACAAAGGTAACAGTCACCTGTACAGACAGCGGAGTAGGGATGGATGATACTGCCGCCGTGACGGCATCTGACGGAACCGTCCTTGGAACAGGCGCCACCTATATTCATCAGTCTCTTGCCCTTACAGCCACAGGAGGGACGGTGGAAGAGATCGCAGTATCGGAAGATCAGGCGGTGGAGGCGGGGGATACCCTGTATACACTGACCAGTGATTCGTTATCGGCTCAATACCAGGAGCAGATAGAACAGAGGGAAGCCCTGGCCCAGACCCTTCAGAAGCTGTTGGAAATCTCCGAAACAGGGACTATTACGTCTGAACAGGAAGGTACCATAGAAGAAATTTATATCTCTGATTCCCAGGAGGAAAGCACAGGGGGAAGCAGCAGTTCCGCCGCAGGAGGGACTGCCCAGGCCGCCGCCATGTCATATAAGCAAAACAATGTCTCCGGCAGTGGAAGTTCTTTGATGTTGTGCAGCGTTTCGAATATTACCGAAGACGGGGAGACAGAGGATTCAGAAGAAGAGATTACGGATACAAAGGAAGAAGAGACGAAACTGCAGTTCTCCCTTGTAAGCAGCGGTTTCAGCCAGGCGAATCAGGCTGTGCTGGAGACGCCGGCAACGGGAGGAACGCCCCAGACAACCGTAAATGCACAGGACGGAAGTTATACGGGAAAGGCAGAATGGGATCCCAAAGACAGCGTCTTTCAGGAAGATACTATCTATCAGGCTTCGGTAACTTTGTATGCAGGAGAGGGATTCTGCTTTGGAAGCGACAGCATTCAGGGAATTTCAACAGGGATTCTCTCAGGAATCTCTGTATCTGAAGATCGTCATACCCTGTATTTCCAGGTGACATATCCGGCAACAGATAAGGAAGAACAGAAAGAAACTCAAATGGAAAGCCAGGAAAAAGAGCAGGAAGAGGAAGAACAGGGTAACAGCAATCAGCCGGAAGAACAGAGTACGGATAATTTACAGAATACAGATACCGGACAGGAACAGCAGGCGGCGGAGACAGGGACACAAAATCAGGAAAGCCAGACGGTGCAGGATACCCAGGAGACAGAAAACAAAGCAGAGAGTACTTCCGGAGAGTATGATAATACAGAGATTACAGCGTTTACGATTGCTTCAGAAGAAACCATGATTTTATCTGTCAACGTAGATGAACTGGACATTAATTCCGTGGAGACAGGACAGAAGGCAGAGGTTACCATGGACGCCATTGAGGACGAAACCTTTGAGGGAACTGTGACTAAAGTGGGAAACACAGCCAGCGCCAGTTCCGGAGTGGCCAAATATACGGTGGAAATCCGCATCTCGAAGGAAGAGCAGATGAAGGCGGGGATGAATGCCTCTGCCACCATCGTGGTAGAGGAAAAAGAAAATGTGGTGACGATTCCTGTGGACGCCCTGCAGGAAAGAGGCAATGAAACCTTTGTCTATACCAAACAGGATGAAGAGGGAAATCTCACAGGAGAGCAAATGGTGACCACAGGTCTTTCAGACGGAGAAACTGTGGAGATTACGGAGGGACTGTCAGAAGGAGATACCGTTTATTATCAGAAACAGGGTCAGGATTTGGGAACCGACGGAGAAGAGATGCAGTTCCCACAGGATATGGGAGGAGAATTTCCTTCTATGGATGATATGCCCCAGGGAGGACCTCAGGGAGGCGGCGCCATGGGAGGCGGAAGCAGCCAGATGCCGGGCGGCTCAGGCCAGAGATAAAAGGCGGGAGGATACAGAATGTTTTTTCAATCATGCAAAATGGCCTGGTCGGCAATCGGGGCCAATAAAATGCGTACCTTTCTTACCATGCTGGGAATTATCATCGGTGTAGCCTCCTTGATTGTGCTGGTTTCCATCACGGAAGGAGCTACGACTTCTGTTTCAGAACAGATTTCAGACATTGGATCCAATTATTTAACGGTATCCGTCAGTGATGATAAAGAGAATCCCCTGCGGCTCAGTGAATTTACAAGTATGCTTCAGGATGATGCCTTTTCGGCATCCTCTCCTGCCGCCATGACAAGCGTAACGGCAAAAAGCGGCTATACAGACGAAACCATGAGGCTGACCGGGGTAACCGGAGGGTACTTTCAGATTATGGATTCTCAATTGGCGTACGGACGTTTTCTGAAACAGACAGATGTGGAGAATCATTCGTATGTGGTTGTGATAACTGCAGATACTGCCACGGAATTCTTCGGACATGAAAATGCGGCAGGAGAGACACTGACTCTGGACGGAAGAAAATTTCTGGTGGCAGGGGTGCTTTCCGGGGAAGATTCGGATACCCTTTCCTCCATGGGAGGAAGTCAGGGAGACAGCACAGAAAATACATCCGTTACCTTAGAAGGGTACATTCCCTATTCTACCATGACCAGAATTGCAGATAATGTGCTGGATATAACCCAGTTCTATGTTTCTTCCGCCGATGAGAATTCCATGGAAAAGGCAGAGCAGACTCTGGAAACCATACTTTTAGAGCGGTTTGAAAACGAGGAAGATGCGTTTTCCATTGTGGATCAGTCTCAGGTGATGGAGGCCATGGAGAATGTGGATCATACCATGTCCCTGATGCTGGGCGGAATTGCGGCTATCTCTCTGCTGGTGGGCGGAATCGGCATTATGAATATTATGATGGTATCCGTTACCGAGAGAACCCGGGAGATAGGAATACGAAAAGCCATTGGGGCAAAGCGGGGAAGTATTTTATCCCAGTTTCTCATTGAAGCGTTTCTGGTAAGTATCCTGGGATGCGCGGCAGGAATCGGAATCTCCTGGGTCATATTAAAGGCGGCGGAATTTTTTATGGACGGTTCCATGGAATTTCAGATGTCCATGGAGGTGGTGGGGATTGCCGTGGCTTTCTCCAGTGTAACCGGGATTTTATTTGGTTTATACCCTGCCAGCCTGGCAGCCGGAAAACGGCCCATAGATGCCCTGCGCCATACTACCTGATTTTATGTTATAATTAAGAAACAGTAAAAGAAGGAGGGAAGAGAAATGCGGCTTCTGCTGGCAGAAGATGAAAAGGAAATGGCCGATGCCCTGGAGGCAGTTTTAAAACATAACCGCTATTTAGTGGATACGGTTTCTAATGGAACCGACGCCTATGACTGGATAAGAAATACGGATTATGACGGAGTGATTCTGGATATTATGATGCCGCAGATGAGCGGACTGGAAGTACTGGAGCGCATCCGCAGGGAAGGGAATCCCGTTCCGGTGCTGCTTCTTACGGCGAAATCGGAGGTAGACGATAAGGTACAGGGACTGGATCTGGGAGCCGATGATTATCTGACAAAACCCTTTGCTATGAAGGAACTTCTGGCCAGAATCCGTGCCATGACCAGAAGAAAACCACAGATAACGGCTAATTTGCTGCAGATTGGAGAGCTTGTTTTAAACAGGGAGACCTTTCAGTTAGAGTATAAAAACAAATCCCTCTATCTGGGAAAGAAAGAATATCAGATGATGGAACTGTTTATGGAAAATCCGGGAATGTTCATTTCTCAGGAACAGATTTTCTCCAGGATCTGGGGATATAATTCGGAGACCAACAGTCAGGTGGTCTGGGTCAATATTTCTTATCTGCGAAAAAAGATTGCGGATCTGCAGGCGCCCTTTGTTATCAAAGCGCTGAGAGGAACCGGATACCGTCTGGAGGAACAGGAATATGGGACATAAACTGCAGAAACGGTTTATTTTTATAACTATGCTCTCTCTTCTGGCGGTACTGATACTGGTAGAGGGAACCATTAACGGAATGAATATCTATCAGAATATCCAGAAATCTGAGACATTGCTGAAGATGCTCTCAGATAACGAAGGAAAATTCCCGGAAGAAACGGGAAGGCCAAAGCAGGATGAGGAAAAGATGCAAAGAGAGGCAAGGGAGGAAGGGATGCCTCTGTTTCGTTTTTCTCCCTCCAGGGAGACTCCTTTTGAAACCAGATATTTTTCTGTGAAAGTGTCCCAGGAGGAATATCAGGCAGACGTAAGTCATATTGCTTCCGTTTCAGAAGAGGAAGCTGTAACCTACGTAAAAGAGTTGTTGGAGAAGGGAAAGACCACAGGGTATTATAAGACATACCGTTACCGGATAACAGAGACAGAAGAGGGATGTCTGGCCGTCTTTGTGGACTGTCGCAATGATTTGAATATGATTCGGAATTTTGCCTTTACATCAATTTTAGTGGGGATTCTGTGTATCCTTCTGGTGCTGGTTCTGGTTACAGCTCTTTCCGGAAAAGCGATTTATCCGGTGCTGGAAAGTATAGAGAAACAAAAGCAGTTTATAACAGATGCGGGACATGAGCTGAAGACTCCCCTGGCTATTATTTCGGCAGATGTGGAAGTGATAGAGATGAACGGAGGAGAGAATCAGTGGACGAAAAGTATTCATAATCAGACTGACAGGATGGGAAATCTGATAAAAAATCTGCTGACTCTCTCCAAATTGGAAGAAATGCAGGATGCAGCCGTGACGGAAGAATTTAACTATGGGCAGAAAGTTCTTCAGCTTATTCAGAACTTTGAGATTCTGATGGAAGGGAAAGAAATCCGGCTTCATACGATGATTGAAGATGAGCTGAAAGTAAAAGGAAACCCGGAAGAACTATGTCAGGCAGTATCCATTTTACTGGATAATGCAGTTAAGTATACGCCCCATTCAGGGGAAATTTATATTTCCCTGGGAAGAACAGGAAAGTATGCTTCTTTTCAGATTTATAATACCTGCGACAGGATTCCGGAAGGAGATCTGGACTGCCTGTTTGACCGTTTCTACCGGGGAGATTCTTCCCGTTCCAGGAAGACAGGGGGGTACGGAATCGGCTTATCTGTAGCCAGGGCGATTGTAAAAAAACATCATGGAACGATTGGCGCCAGTCGGGAAGAAGGCGGAATTCAGTTTCAGATGCAGATTCCGGCAAAACGGTAAAAGGAAGGGAAAATACGACCAATGAATAACACATTGGCCGTATTTTTTTGCGCAATTGGAAAAAAATGAAAGTATATGAAATTGTTATATAGTTATCAATTCTTACGAAGTGGTTTCGGAGAACGGGAATCTCGAAAGAATCTGGAACTATTTGAAACTGAAATTTTGGTGAATTGTATAAAATACACATTATAATCCTAGATATAACCATGAAAAATAGTCAATATGCACAACAAATATTGAAAACAGAGATTTTCAAAGATTATAATGGTAGTAGAAAGACGAAGGGGATCAAAGATGTTACTGGAAGATAGGAAAGAATACACACTTAAGTTACTGCAGAAAAAGTCTTCAGTTACAGTGTCTGAATTAAGTAAAATTTTTCAGGTGTCTGAGGTAAGTGTCCGTAAGATGCTGATGAAGATGGAGGAAGACGGCCAGGTGAAACGAACCTGGGGCGGAGCCGTAAGCGTAGACAGTTCTCTTCGGGAGTATTCTCATTCAGAGAAAATTCCCAAATATCTGAAAGAAAAAATATCCATTGCAAAAGCGGCCTACGAATGTATTAATGACGGAGACGCCATCATTTTAGACTCCGGAACTACCACATTACAGTTGGCAAGATTAATAAAAAAAGGACATAAAAGGAAAATTATGGTGACCACAAACGCTGTCAATATTGCCATGGAACTGGCAGATGCGCCGGACATATCCGTGGTTCTGATTGGAGGAGAATTCCGTCATAAAATCCTTTCCTGCGTAGGGAATTTTGCAGAAGATATGGTGAATCAAATGTTCTATGACAAAGGCTTTGTAAGCGGAAATCATCTGTCCATTGAGCATGGATTCACCACTCCCAATATGGGAGAAGCCAATTTAAAACGAAGGATTATGCAATCCTCCAAAGAGTCTTTTATTGTTATGGATCATTCCAAATTCGGCGATGATTCTCTGTGCCTGATTAGTCCCATTAAGGAAATTCAGGCCGTGATTACTGACTGGAGAGCGCCCCAGGGATTTCTGGAACAGCTCCGTATGCGGGATATAAGAGTTATCAGCGGGAATGAACCGTTAAATTACTGGAAGGAGACAATTTAAACAGGAATAGGATGAAAGTACCGGACATCTGAGAAGTTTTTACGCGCGCGGTTTTCAGACAGACGGTACTGCAGATAAAGCTAACAAAAAGTGAAGGAGGTATTCCATATGTTAAAGAAAAGAACGAAAAAGGCGATTGCCTGTATTATGGCGGTTTTGACAGTTGGTTCACTGGCAGGCTGCGGGCAGGGGGAGGAAAGTACGCAGAGTACATCAGATGCATCTGCAGATACAGGAGAATTCGACTGGAAGATGTGCGACGGACAGACCATTAATATTCTGTTTAACGAGCATCAGTATGTGACTCCCATTATTGAGAAACTGGGCGAATTTGAAGATCTGACAGGAATTAAAGTCAATCATACCACCATTCCGGAGTCTAATTATTTTGATAAGGTTTCCACCCTTCTGAATGCCAAATCCGATGAACTGGATATTTTTATGACCGGGCCGTATCAGATCTGGGAATACGCCAAGGCAGGATATATGGAGGACTTACAGCCTTATATTGATAATGCATCCAAGACATCGGAAGACTTTGATGTGGAAGATTTTTACCCTTCGATTTTAAACTCCGCCCGGTGGGACGGCGTAGAGGGACATGAGATGGGAGAAGGTTCCCTCTGGGGACTGCCCATGGGATTTGAATCTACCATTCTGGTGTACAATAAGCGGATTTTTGAAGAACATGGAATTGAAGAGCCTAAAACCCTGGAAGACGTATACGAAGCAGCAAAAGCGCTGCAGGGTCACAGCGGCGAGAACACCTATGGAATGGCTCTTCGGGGAGAACTGGGATGGGGAACCATCATTACTTCCTATGAGACTATCTATTCCATGTGGGGAGCAAAGGATTTTGAGATTCAGGACGGAAAGCTGGTTTCCTGCGTGAACAGTCCGGAAGCAGTGGAAATGACAGACTGGTATGTGAAACTGATTCAGGATGGAGGAAGTCCCACCTGGGCCAGCGCCACCTGGTCCTCCTGCGGAGGAGAGCTGGGAGCGGGAACAGCGGCAATGATGATTGACGCCACCAATAATGTATTCTCTCAGACCATTCCGGAAAATGCAGCCGAGGCGGAGAATCTGGTGACCATTCCCATTCCTCTTCCGGAAGGAAAAACAGAAGACGACAGGGTAGCGCAGCTTTACACCTGGTCCCTGGCTATGAACAGTGCATCTTCCCATAAGGATGCCGCCTGGCTGTTCCTTCAGTACTTCTCCGGAAAAGAGTACCAGAACGAGGCTTCCGTCAGCGCCAAGATTGTAAACACACCGAGACAGTCCAGCTTCGAACAGGATTCCTATCAGGAACTTCTGAAGAATTCTGTGGGATTTGTGGATACCTTTGAAGCGACTGTAGATACCACGAAAATGTTATACATACCGGAGAGCTATTTCTTTGAAGTATCCCAGACCTGGTGCCAGACGCTGCAGGATCTGGTAGAAGGTAAGTACAGTTCCACCCAGGAAGGCATGGATGATTTAAAAGAAAAGCTGGACGAAATTGTATCTCATGTAGACGTGTCATAAAGAAAGGACAAAAAGAATGGAGAGGGTAGTATGGAGAAACAGCAGAAAAAACCTTTATACCTGAAGCTTCGGCCCTGGCTGATTTTAGCTCCTACACTGATTGTGACATTAGGGATTTTATATCCCTTTTGTCAGGCAATCTTCTATTCCTTTACGAATTTTTCCCTGAAAAGCAGCGTATGGGAATTTGTGGGAATAAAAAACTGGGTGGAGATGCTAAAAAGCACAGATTTCTGGCATTCCCTCTGGGTGACGGTGAAATACACAGTGGCCACCGTGGGACTGGAGATGTTACTGGGACTTTTACTGGCGTTGGCATTAAACAGGAAAGACAATCTTTTCAGCAGGATATTGAAGGTGGTATTAATCTTTCCCCTGATGGTTTCGCCGGTAATCGCCACTTTATTGTTTAAACTGATGACCAATTCTTCTGTGGGAATCATTGAAAAATTTCTGAACTTATTTGGGGTGTATGCGTTTCCGTGGACGGCAGATTCCTCCACAGCCCTTTTTTCCGTAGTGCTGATTGACCTGTGGGTAAACACCCCCTTTGTGCTTCTTCTGGTGCTGGCAGGACTGCAGGGACTGCCAAAATCCCCCTATGAGTCGGCCATGATTGACGGGGGAACGGCCTGGTTTACCTTCAAAACCTTAACCCTGCCCCTGTTAAAACCAGTGCTGCTGATTGCACTGATCTTTCGCTTCTGTGCGGCAGTCCAGGAATTTTCCATTATTTATTCCACCACCAAAGGCGGCCCGGGAGATACCCTGATGAATCTGTCCCTGAGCGCGTACCAGGAGGCGTTTACCTATTCCAGCATCGGCACGGCAGTTCCGCGGATTCTGGTGCTGTGGCTGATTATTAACTTTGTCAGTAAGAAACTGGTATCCGCCTGGCTGAAGTCAAAATCCGCCAATGCCGGATAGAAAGGAGGGAGAATATGTATCAAAGAAAATCAAAATTTGAACGGACAGCAGGGATTGCAGGAACCATTCTTCTGGTGGTATATATGATTTTTTCCCTTTTTCCTCTGGTATGGATGGTAATCACTTCTTTTAAAAGTGATGTGGATATGTATAAGACCCTGTTTATTTTCAAACCTACCCTGGAAAACTTTAAAAACGTGCTCACCACGGGAAATTACGTAAAGGCCTTTACGGATAACTTCATTATCTGTGCCGGAGCAGTGCTGATTTCTGTGATTGTGGGAGTGCCGGCGGCGTACGCCCTGGCACGGTATCAGTTTAAGAAGAAGGAAAGCGTCGCTTTCACCATTTTGTCTTTTAAATTTGCGCCGGAAATATTAATTATCATTCCGTTATTTGCCATTTTCCAGACCCTGCATCTGTACGATACCTATCTGGGAATGATCTGGATTTATCAGTTTATCGGGCTGCCCCTTTTAATCTGGGTGCTGAGGGGATATTTTGAAGATATTCCGGTGGAAATGGAACGGGCGGCGGAACTGGACGGTTATAGCTGGTGGTCGGTGTTCTTTAAAATGCTGATCCCCCTGATTCGGCCGGGACTTGTGGCGGCGGCTCTGTTATCCTTTATCTTCTGCTGGAATAACTTTACCTTCGGACTGATGTTATGCGGATTCCATATCCAGACCATCACAGTATCGGCCCTCACCTATATTGCTACGGATACGGTTCATTATGGACAGATGGCCGTCGCTTCCCTGATTGCCATAGCGCCGGAAATCATTCTCTGTCTCTGTATTCAGAAGCATCTGGTGCGCGGCTTAAGCTTCGGCGCGGTGAAAGGATAGGTGAAGATATGGCAGGAATCAGATTAAAAGAGATTACGAAAACATACGGCAGTGTAAAAGCGCTGGATCAAATTTCCCTGGATATAAAAAACAATGAATTCTTCGTTATTTTCGGTCCCGCCGGCGCCGGGAAAACCTCTATTCTGAATGTAATTGCCGGAATTACGGATCCGGATGAAGGGGACGTTTATTTTGACGAAAAAAACATGAATTATGTGGAGCCGAAAGACAGGGATGTGGCTATGGTTTTCGAAAACTATGCCCTCTATCCTCATAAGACGGTCTATGAAAATATCGCCTCCAGTATGCGGACAAAAATGCACCGGCAGCCACAGGAAATCATCGATCAGAAGGTAAAAGAAGTGGCAGAACTTTTAAATATTACAGAGCTTCTGGAGAGACAGCCGGCTCAGGCCAGCAACGGGCAGCGGCAGAGAATCGCTCTGGGAAGAGCCCTCGTGCGAAATCCCAATGTATTTCTGATGGACGAGCCTCTGGCCCATCTGGATGCAAAACTCAGAAATTTTATGCGAAAAGAATTAAAAAGTATTCAGGAGAGACTGCATTCCACCACGGTTTATGTAACCCATGATTATACAGAGGCCATGAGTCTGGGCGACCGGATAGCCGTTGTAAATGAAGGGAAAATTGTACAGACCGGAACAGCGGGTGAGGTTTATGAATTTCCGGGAACGGAGTTTGTGGCAAAGCTGTTCGGAGACTGTGAGATTAACTTAATTCCCGGCCAGGTTGTACAGGAACAGGGGAAACTGTATCTGAAACTTCCCTGGGAAAACCACAGATGTCTTCTTCCGGAAGATGTGGCCCGGGTACTCAGAGAGAAAGAAGTAACCACAGTTGATCTGGGAGCCAGAAGTGCGGCCATTGAGTATTTCAGAACGCCCGAAGAGGGCTGTATACAGGGACAGATTTATACCAACGAACCACTGGGAAATAAGGTGGAACTGGTGGTTAAGGCAGAACAGGCGATGATTCGTTTTACAGTAAAAGTAGATGAAAAATTTCAGATTGATGAGAAAATATACCTTCGTTTTGATATGGAAAAATGCCTGTTTTTCCACAGTGATACGAAAGAATTTCTGACAAGACATCAGAGGCAAACGGTAAGAGGAGGAAGGGGAAATGGCAGAGCTTAGACTGAATCATGTTTATAAAATGTATGAAAATACAGCGAAAAAGAAGCGAAAAGCCGCTTCCTTAAAGCAGGGTAATTATGCGGTAAAGGATTTAAGTCTGGTGATTCCGGACGGGGAATTTATCGGCATCCTAGGTCCTTCCGGATGTGGGAAATCTACCACATTACGAATGATTGCAGGGCTGGAAGAGATTACAAAAGGAGAAATCCAAATCGGAGATCAGGACATCAGCAGACTGCATCCGAAGGACCGGGGAATCGGTCTGGCTTTTGAAGACTACGCCTTATATCCTCCCTTAAGTGTTTATGACAACATTGCATTCTGCCTGAAGGCCCATAAACTCCCCAAAGAAGAAGTAAGAAAGAGAGTTCTGGAAATCGCCGGGATTATGAAAGTAGAAACCCTCCTGGAAGAAAAGGTAAGCGCTTTAAGCGGCGGCCAGAAACAGAGAGTGAATATTGCCAGAGCCCTGGTCAGAAATCCGGATATTCTCCTGCTGGATGAACCCTTATCCCATCTGGACGGGAAGATGCGGCAGATCCTGCGGGGAGAGATTAAACGTCTTCACAAAATGATAGGATGTACCACCATTCTGGTTACCCACGATCAGATGGAAGCCATGTCCCTGGCAGATCGAATCGCCATAATGAAACTGGGTGTTTTACAACAGTACGGAACGCCGGAGGAAATCTATAATGATCCGGTAAACCTTTTCGTGGCAGACTTCATCGGTGAACCGCCTATGAATTTATTAACTGTGAGAGTCGGGAGAAAAGGGGAAACTCCGGTATTTGTACTGAAAAACCAGGAGACCATAAAGGTGCCCCGGAAGTTTTATCCGGTAATAAAAGACGGGGAAGAATATATCATAGGAATCCGTCCTACCAATATTGAAATTGTAAACGGGGAGACTTATGACGCCCTTCTGGAAGTGGATGTCTTTGAGAATCTGGGAGAAGAGAAAATTATCAGTATCCGGATTGAGGATACCTTTTTAACCATCGTTGCAGAAGATACAGAAGTGCTGGAAAAAGGGGATAAAATCCGGATTAAAATGAAAGAGGATCGGTTTTATCTGTTTGATAAAACCACAGGAATGCGTATCCGGGAACCGGAAAGGAGATAGAAAATGGGAAAAGTATATTCGAGAAGGGAAAGGGTGGAGACGGCTTTAAACCATAAAGAGCCGGATCGGTGTCCCTGTGATTTGACAATCTCGCCGCCGGCGTATCAGGAACTGTGCGACTATCTGGGAACGAAATTTGAGCCTTATTGGTGGGATGACTGCAACCATGCATTTCCCAGTGTGGAGGTTCTGGAAAAACTGAATGTGGATGTGATGCATTTTTCGGCGAACGCCTTTGTGCCTAAAAATTTTACCATTGACCAGGATGAATTCCGGGATCAGTGGGGTGTACAGAGAATTAAGATCTGGGATACCAGTACGGATTTCATGTACATTAACGGAAAGCCGCCCCTGGAAGGAATTGAGGATGTGGCAGATGTATACGCCTATGACTGGCCTGATCCGGAAGAGCTTTACGATCCGGAAATAGCCGTTCCCATGGTAAAAAGTCTGTATGAGGAAACGGACTTTGCCCTGACTTGTCAGTTCGGAGGTCATTTGTTTGAAATGGGCCAGTTTTTGCTGGGTTTTGAAGATTATCTGGCGTACCTGCATATGGAGCCGGAAATCGTGGAAGCCATTATGGATAAAACAAGGGAGATACAGATGCAGGTGGAAACCATGGTCATGCAGACCATCGGAAAATATCTGACCTACGTACGCCTTTGCGGAGAAGATGTGGGCACTCAGAACGGCCCGCTGATTCATCCGGACTATTATGCAAGAGTGGTAAAACCCCGCCATGCAGTGGAATGGAACCATGTAAAAAACGAATTTCATAAGGTAAATCCTCAGGGCAAATTATCCATCCATACCTGCGGCGGGGTCTACCCCTTTATCTCTCATTTTATTGAAGCGGGAGCTGATATGTTAAATCCCATTCAGCCTTCGGCGGCAGGGATGGATACAGAGAAAATGGGACGGGAATTCGGAGACAGACTCTGTTTTCACGGAGGGGTGGACAGTGTCCGGGTACTGGCCCAGGGAACACAGGAAGACGTGGAAAAAGAAGTGCAGAAAAGGATTCGGGATTTAGGACAGGGCGGAGGCTATATCTGTGCTCCCTCCCATAATATACAGGGCGGCGTTCCCATGGAAAACGTGCAGGCTATGTATGAGGCAGTGGCCAGATATGGCAAATATCCGCTTCTGTAAAGAAAGAAGGACAGCAGATGAAAGACAAAATTGTAATGGGATTTGATTTCGGAACCAATGGGGTAAAGGCTTTGGTATATAGCCGGAAAGAGAAAAAACTGCTGGTTTCCGCCTATAAAAGTTATCCGGTGCTGACGCCAGAGAAAAACTTTATGGAACAGGATCCCCGGAAATGGTGGGAAGCCTTTCGCTGGTGCGTGCGCGTCCTCTTACAGCAGGGAGGCTTTTCTAAAGAAGAGGTAAAAGTCATTTCCATAAGCAGCCACACACCTACGCTGACGCCTTTGGATGAAAAGGGAGTTCCTCTGTGCAACGGAGCCATCTGGTCAGACGGAAGGGCAGGGGAAGTCTGCCGGCGGTTACAAAAGGAGTACGCCCGGGAGATTCAAAAAAGGAATCCGGCCTGTATAAGACCTTATCATATTCTGCCCAAACTTCTTTGGTTCCGGGAGAACCGGCCCGAACTCTATAAAAAGACAAAAATGTTTGTGGACTGCAACAATTATATCAATTACCGTCTGACAGGAGTCTTTGCCCTGGATCGTTCCATGGCCGTAAATTACCATTTCTACAATGTACATACCAAAGAATGGGATGAGAAGCTGGCAGAAGAACTGGGGATAAATCTGGAACAGTTTCCCGCTCTTGTGGACTG
This sequence comes from Blautia sp. An249, assembly GCF_002159835.1. GTDB lineage: Bacteria > Bacillota > Clostridia > Lachnospirales > Lachnospiraceae > Blautia_A > Blautia_A avistercoris. The sequence goes on from NZ_NFJL01000001.1 coordinate 131,704, forward strand.
CGGACAGGTAATCGGTCATCTGAGCAAAGAAGCGGCAGAAGAACTTTCCTTAGATGAAAAGACTGAGGTACTGGGCGGAGCCTCGGACACAGCAATGGCTATGGCGGGAATGGGAATCTTTACCCAGGATCGTCTGGCTTACTCCTGCGGAACAGGAAGCACGGTGATTATGCTGGCCAAAAATACAAAAGAGAACTGGTATGAAGCGGATCCTGCACTGCTGAGTCTGGGCTTTGTAAATAAGGATTATCTGATGAATATCGGAGTGATGTCCAATACGGGAGGAGCCTTTCAGTGGATGAAAGAAGCCGTCTGTGAGATGGACAGTCTGTGGGCAAAGACGTTAAAGAAAGATGTGTTTTCAATCATGAGTGATCATGTGACCGCGGCGCCTCTGGGAGCAGGCGGAATCGTTTTTCTTCCTTATCTGGCAGGGGAACTCTCCCCTCTTTATGAGCCGGACGCAAGGGGCGTCTTTTTCGGCCTGAATACAAAAACCACCAAACAGGAAATGCTGCGGGCAGTGATGGAGGGAACCTGTTATGCAGTGCTGCAGAATGTGGAGATTGTCTTAAAGGCAATGGGAAAGAAGAAGGAAGAGATGAAAGAGATTGTGGCTACAGGAGGGCCCTGTCACAGCAGTGCCTGGATGCAGATGTTAAGCGATATTCTGGGAATCCGTGTGCAGACCCAGGAGAAAGCGGAAGGAGCTGCCATCGGAGATGTGATCCTGGCTGCAGTTTCCGCAGGAATTTTCGAGAACATGGAAGAGGCGGCCCGGGAAATTATCGTACCGGGAGCATGCTATGAACCGGATGAAGAGAGGGGAAAGAAATACCGGATAAATTATCAGACCTATGTGGAACTGCAGAAGGTATTGCTTCCCTGTTTTAAAGAACATCAGCGGCGGTGGAGAGAAAACGATATGTAAGGGGAAGGAAAGGAGAAGGATATGAAAATAGTATGTATTGGCGATATATTGCTTCCTCCGGAAATGATGAAGGAAGGCATAAAAGGGTTTTCCAGATATACCCGGCAGAAATTCTTTTATTTCGGGCCTACCACAAAAGAGGATATGAGAATCTATATTAAAAATATGGAACTGACCGGCTCCAGGTGCGTCCCGGTTCCGCAGGAAATTATGGAGGAAATCAAAGATGCAGATGTGATACAGACCCATCAGTGTCCGATACCTTCAGAAGTTTTCCGGGAAGCAAAAAATCTGAAACTGCTCTTAACCAACCGGGGCGGAATTGAGAACATTGACTTGGAGGCCGCCACAGAGGCGGGAATTCCTGTGGTGGCCAATCCGGCTCACAATGCCAACGCAGTGGCGGAAATGACCATAGGACTGATGATTGCCGAGATGAGAAATATCGGACGCTGCCATGCAGCCATGACCAAGGAGAAGAAATGGAGAGAGAAATTCCCCAACAGCGGCAGCATTCATGAAATCAAGGGCAGAACCGTAGGTCTGATCGGATTTGGGACCATCGGTCATCTGGTGGCGGATCTTCTGCAGGCCTTCCATGTGAAGCTTCTGATTTATGATCCTTATGCAAGGGAAGAAGAAATACGGGAAAAACAGGGAACGCCGGTTTCTCTGGAAGAACTGCTTGGGGAGAGCGATATAGTCTCCATGCATGCCAGAGTTTCTGACACTTCCAGAGGTATGATGGGAGAAGAACAGTTTCGTATGATGAAGAAAACAGCTGTGTTTATCAATACGGCCCGTTCTCCGCTGATTGATATGAAAGCCCTGTACCGGGCATTAAAGGAAGGATGGATTATGGGGGCGGCCATTGATAATTATGATGTGGAACCGATTGAAGAAGATAATCCTCTTCTGACCCTGGATAATCTCACTTTTAGCTGTCACAAAAGCGGGGACACGGTAGAAGCTTTCGCAGACAGCCCGGCCATGGTTCTGGCTGAGGCAGAGAAATTCTTTCACGGAGAGAGACCGCGGTTCTTGATGAATCCGCAGGTTCTGGGAAAATAAGGGGGGAATGGAAGATGTTGCTGATGGGGCTGGATATAGGGACTCAGGGAGTTCGAGCAGTAGTTACTACAGAAAACGGGGATATTCTGGCCGCCCATTCTGTAGGATTTGAAATACTAAACTGCAGTCTGCGGGAAGGAGGATACGAACAGGAACCGGAGGTATGGTGGAGAGCAGCCTGTCGGGTTTTAAAAAGCTGTCAGCAGGAACTGGAAAAGAAACCGGGCACCGATACCAGGATTGCAGCCTTAAGTATTGACGGAACCTCTGCCACCGTACTGCCTCTGGATCATAAGAATCAGCCGCTTTCTCCGGCTCTTATGTATAACGACACCCGGGCAAAAGAAGAAGCAGAAAGAATCCGGCGGGCAGGAGCCGGTCTGGAGAAAAAGATGGGCTATCAGTTTCATCCCTCCTTTGCCCTTCCGAAAATCTTATGGATGAAAGAGCACCGTCCCCGGATTCATGAAAAAACGGCCCGGTACGTCCATCAGGCCGACTATCTCGTGGGAAAACTCTGCGGAATTTATCACGTGACCGATTATTCCAATGCATTAAAAACAGGATATGATCTGGTAGAAGAAAAATGGCCGGATTTTTTTACAGAACTGGGACTGGATACGGCGCTGTTTCCGGAAGTGCTTCCTCCGGGAAGGATTATAAAGAAAATAAGTCCGCAGACTGCAGAGGAGCTGGGACTGAATCCGGAAATGCTGATTGTCTCAGGGGCCACAGACGGATATACATCCGCTCTGGCCGCAGGAGCAGTAAAACCGGGAGACTGGGCTTCTATTATAGGAACCACGATGGTTTTAAAAGGAGTAACCCAAAAGCTGTTTCTTCCGCCCGGAGCAGGGACCTATTCCCATAAACTGCCTTCCGGCGCCTGGATGCTGGGCGGAGCGGCAAATATAGGCGGACGCTGTCTCAACGATGCTTTTCCCAAAGAGGAATTTGAAGAGAGAAATACCCATGTGAAAGAAGTCATTCCCACGGGAGTCATCAGTTATCCTCTCCATGGAAAGGGAGAACGGTTTCCCTTTGCTGACGATCAGGCAGAAGGTTTCCTTATGGGCGACATCCGGGATGAAAATGTGCATTATGCGGCTTTAATGGAAGGAGTGGCTTATGCGGAGCGTTTTGCCTTTGAACAGATGGAGGCTCTGGGGGCTGAGGTGGGAGGTACGGTCTATACCACAGGGGGAGTCTGCCGCAGTCAGGAGTGGCTGCAGATACGGGCCAGTGTTCTGAACCGGAATTTAAGAGTTCCAAGGATCGTAGACGCTGCCATGGGATGTGCCATGCTGGCGGCGGCGGGAACCTGTTACGATACTCTGGAAGAAGCTTCGGAACATATGATTCAGATTCGGCAGGAAGTGCCCCCGGTTCCCGGATTGATCCGAAAGTATGAAGAACTTTATCAGAAAGCAAAAGAGGAATACCAGAAGCGATTCCGGACAGGAGGGGGATTATGAGCATTTATAAAGAATGTGACATCCGGGGAATTTATCCGGAAGAAATCAGCGCCGAAGAGACCTATCACATCGGGCGGGCGCTGGGAACCAGATATGAAAATGCAGCCCTCTGTGTGGCCGGGGATGTGCGTATTTCCACAGAAGAATTAAAAGAGAGCCTGATTCAGGGCCTGCTGGACTCCGGAATTACTGTGATCGATGTGGGGATGATTGCCACGCCTATGTTTTACTTTGCCATTGAAGAGCTGGAAGTGGCAGGGGGAATCATGGTCACTGCCTCTCATAACCCTGCTCAGTACAACGGGCTGAAAATGATGTTTGGAAATATGCCGATTACCGACAGAGAGATTCAGGAAATCCAGAGACTGGTAAAGAGAAAGAAATTTGCAACAGGAAAGGGAGAGCGCATACGAAGAGAGATTAAAGAAAGCTATCGCCGCTTCCTGGAAGAAAGCTGCCCCAGAGGAAACTTAAAAATTGTTATGGACTGCTGTAATGGGGTGACCGGCCTGTATTATCCTCAAATTGCCAGACAGTTGGGATACCAGGTGGTAACTCTTTATCAGGAGCCCGACGGACGTTTCCCCAACCGGAATCCCAATCCCGCTCTTTATACCTGTCTGGGGGATCTCTGTGAGAAGGTCAGAGAAGAACATGCGGATCTGGGAGCCGCCTACGACGGGGACGGCGATCGGGTGGTCTTTGTGGACAATCAGGGAAGGGTTCTTCTAAGTGAAGAAAGCTTTGTCTTATACATTGAAGATGCCCTGAGCCGGCAGACGGGTTCTGTTGTTTACGATCAGAAAAGTATGAGTATTGTTCCCAGGACCGTGGAACGATGCAAAGGCAGAGCGATTATGGAAAAAAGCGGATACGGATTTATTAAAAAACGTTTTCTGGAGAATCATTCCCTTCTGGCAGGGGAAATCAGCGGGCACTTCTTCTTCGGGGAAATCGGACGGGATGACGGACTGTACGCAACCCTGAAAATGTGTGAGCTGCTTACACGAAAGAGGAAATCCCTGGCTCAGATGGCAGATGCCCTGCCTAAGTCCTGCGTATCTCCGGAAATCCGCATGTTTTGTCTCTATGAAACCCAGGATGCGCTCCTTAAAAAAGCCAGAAAATTTTCTGTGAAATATCCCATCGAAGAACTGGACGGGATTCGGGTAACCTTCCCCCACGGCTGGTTTTTAATCCGCAAGTCTGTGACAGAACAGGGGATTACCGTACGGATGGAAGGGGAAACCAGACAGGATCTGGAAACCATGAAACAGGAAATTCTGGAAGTGATTCCGGAACTGGGAGGACATGAATATTTCAAAAAAGGACAGAGAGAAGGCTGAGGAATTCATGAATGAAAAAAGAGCAGTAGAAGAACTGATTGCCATGTCAGTAAGGGTAGGAAACCGACCGGACTATGTACAGGCAGGGGGAGGCAACACCTCGGTAAAGACAGACGGAGGGTGGATGGCAGTAAAGGCGTCCGGATGCCGGCTGAAAGACATGTCAGAAAATTACGGCTATGTGGCGGTAAACGCAGAGAAAATAAAAGAGTACTGTCTGCAGGAACATGAGGGAGAAGACTGCAGTAAAAGGTGCATTGAAATTGCTTCGGAAACCAGAAGACAGATTTATGAAGAACCAAAGGCAAGGGCCTCTATTGAAGTGGGCTTTCATTCGGTTCTGGATACCTATGTCCTGCATCTTCATCCGGTCTATGTCAATGTTTTCCTGTGCGCCAGAGACGGAATGGAGAAAGTCCTGGATTTTGCCAGAGAAAAGAAGATTCCGGCGGCAGGGGTGAAGTATGTCATCCCCGGCTATGAGCTGACCAGAGAAATCCTGAAAGCCGGACAGGAGTATGCCCGGCAAAACGGCAGATTTCCTCAGGTGTATTTTTTGAAGAACCATGGAATTATCACAACCGCTGCTTCCAGAGAAGAGACGGAAGTCCTGATGGATCAGGTCAATGAAGGACTAAAAAGCGCTTTCGGACTGGAAGAGATGGCAATTCCTTCTGTCATCAAAGGGGAGAAGGGATATAAAAGCAGTCAGGACTGGCTGCTGAAACAGCTAAGGGACAGGGAACTGGTAAACCGGGTACGGTATCAGCCTATTTACCCGGATCAACTGGTTTATACAGAGAATGAACTTTCTCTGGATCCCAGTATGCCCGGCAAAATTACGATCACAGAAGAGGGCATATCTTACTGTGCCGGTGAAAAAGAAGCCATGGCTCTGGAAGAAACCATGACCGCCCTGTTTTATATCCACGATTCCATACGAAAACAGAATATGGAGCCGGATCTTCTGTCAGAAGAAGAATGCGCCCGGATTCTGGGATGGGAAAGTGAGAAGTACAGAAAAAAACTGATGAAGAATGGATAAAAGGCAGATATTGAGAATCTTCTTTCGCCGTGTTATACTGTGCCAAAAGAGGGAAGACAGGTAAGGGAGGACCTTTTTATGCACGGCAACTGGAAAAGGGAGAAGAAAGAAGAACTGGTATTTAACCGTCAGCAGGAAATTATACAGGCCTGTGAAAGATTGTATGCTGCTATGGAGTATGAGGAAATCAATATTAAAGAGATAGCAAAATCTACTTCCATATGCCGTTCCAGTATCTACAATTATTATAAAACAAAGGATGAAATCTTCCTGGATATACTGAGAAAAGAATATTTCTGCTGGCTGGAGGATTTAAAAGAGGAGATGAAAAGAGACAAAGAAGGCTCCAGAGAATCGTACTGCCGGATACTGGCGGAATCTGCAGCCCGCCATCCCCGGCTTTTGGAACTGATTTCTTTTCATTATGTAACCATAGAAAAAAACTGTTCTCTGGAAAAACTGACAGATTTTAAGAAAGGGATGCTGCCTTTCTGGAATGGAATCAGAGAGAGCCTCCGGGAATATTTTCCGGAGGCCCCTCAGGAGAAGAAAGAGCATTTTCTTTTGGTATTTCTTTCCCTGCTGCAGGGAATTTATACGATGACAAACCTGTCAGAAAAGCAGCTTGCCGCCATGAAGCAGGCAGACGGGGACTATGAGAACCCCCGGTTTGTCCCCAGTTTGCAGCAGGCTCTCTATACCTTAAGCAAAGAGCTGCTGTAAAAGGGGATTGGATTACAGTAATCGGCCAAGAACGTCGGTTACTTTTTTTACGGGAATGATTTCCAGTTTATCCTTTACTTCATCGGCCACATCTTCCAAATCTTCTGTGTTTTCATAAGGAATGAATACTCTGGAAATACCGGCTCTCTGGGCTGCCATCAATTTTTCCGGAAGGCCGCCGATGGGCATAACGTTTCCTCTCAGGGAAACTTCTCCGGTCATGGCGCAGTCCGGATCTGCCGGTTTATCAGTAAGCAGGGATGCCAGAGCCGTGACCAGGGTAATCCCGGCAGAGGGTCCGTCCTTGGGAACGGCTCCCGCCGGCACATGGATGTGGAGATCCTGGTTTTCCAGTTTCCGGGCTTCTTCCGGATAGAGAGATTTTACCAGGCTTAAGGCAATCTGAACCGATTCCTTCATAACGTCTCCTAATTGTCCTGTGATTAACAGGTTTCCTTTTCCTTTTGTCAGTTTGCTTTCAATAAACAGAATCTCTCCGCCGCCTCGGGTCCAGGCAAGGCCGGTAACCACTCCGGGCTGAGGATCCTGAAGTTTGTGTTCATGATTCATCTGTTTCCTTCCCAGATATTCGGAAAGGTTGTTTTCCGTAACGGTTAAGTCCCCATCTTCTTTTTTAACCAGTTTTACTGCGGCTGTCCGGCAAAGGGTATCCAGAAGCTTCTTCAGACTCCGGACGCCGGCTTCCATGGTATACTCGTCAATAATCTTATAGAGAGCCTCGTCTGTGAGAGCAAGCTTCTCTTTGGGAATTCCCATGGCAGTCAGGGCTTTGGGAAACAGATGCTTTCTGGCAATCTGGAATTTTTCCACAGCCGTGTAACCGGGGAAGGAAATGACTTCCATACGGTTTAACAGGGGCTCCGGTATGGTATCGGTGGTGTTGGCAGTACAGACAAACAGCACATTGGATAAATCATAGGGCACATTCATATAGTGGTCGGTAAAGGTATTGTTCTGTTCCGGGTCAAGAACTTCCAGCAGGGCGCTGGCCGGATCGCCGCCGTAGTCTTTCACCAGTTTATCCACTTCATCCAGCACCATTACCGGGTTAGAGACGCCGGAGCGTTTCATGCCTTCCATGATCCTTCCCGGCATGGCCCCTATGTAAGTTCTCCTGTGGCCGCGGATTTCCGCCTCGTCCCGGATGCCGCCCAGACTGATGCGGACATATTTTCGGCCCAGAGCTTTGGCGATGCTCTGTCCGATACTGGTTTTTCCCGTTCCGGGAGCACCCACAAACAGGAGAATGGAACCGTACTGTTTCTTATTCAGAGCCATAACTGCAAGCTGCTGGATGATTCGTTCTTTTACCTTTTTTAATCCATAGTGTTCCTCATCCAGGATGGCCTCTGCCTTTTCCAAATCAATGGGAGATACCCGGGGCGTCTTCCAGGAAAGGCTGGTTACAAAATCCAGATAATCGTAAAGAAGACCGTATTCATGGCTTTCTTTTCCTTCCTGGCGCATCCGGTTCAGAACTTTCTGGGCTTCCTTTTTCGCCTCTTTGTTCATTCCTGCTTTGGCTATTTTATTTTCGAACTTTCTGACGTCTGAGACGTTTTCCGGATGCATATCGTCCAGTTCTTTCTGCAGGTAGTCGATCTGTTTTTTCAGCGCTGCTTCCCGGTAGAGCTGCTCCTGATCATCCTTCTGGGCGCTTCTGGCCTCCTCGGAAACCTTGGCCACTTCAATAAATTCACTGATGGCTTCCCGGATCAGCTCATATCGTTTCTTCTTAGAATCTTCCGCTAAAATGGCATATTTGTCTTCGGCCATCAGGTTCAGGTAATCCGAAAGGGCACAGACTGTTTCGTTTATGTTTTTTCTCTGTAAAATGAAATTTCGTACCCAGAGGCCAAGCTGATAGGTCTGCACAAATTTCAGCAGAGCGTTTCGTATCTGACGGAATAACTCTTTCTCTTCTTCTTCCGTAAGATCTTTGATCTCAGGACGGATAGCGGCAGAGGCCAGGATCTGCCCGTCACTGATTTCTATATCTGAAATATCCACCCGGTCACAGGTGCGAATCTGCAGAGTCTCCCCATCGCTGCTGCCCTCAATTCTGGCAGAGACGCCGATGGGATGAAAATCTTCAATAGAAAGAGGTTCTTCCTTCTCCTGCTTTAGAAGCAGAAATAAAATATCTGTTCCTGTTTCCAGAGGTTCCGATTCATAACCCTGAAAAAAATCTTTTTTAAAGTAATAGGATACCTCTGGAAGCAACAGTAAATCGTATACTGGTCTAATAATCATAAAAATCCCTCCGTTATCAGCAGTCTATTCAGGTGAGTGCTAACTGCTGGTGAAAAAGATAGCGAATAAAAATAACTTTTTATTCGCCTTACTTGCTGTTAAGACACAGTATCAGTTTGGCACTGACACTGTGTCATTGAAAGAAATTTACCATAGAAAACGAAATCTGTCAATAGGTAAGAGAAAATTTACTTTTTATATAAAATCCGAATGGAATTTAATACACAGATCATGGCAACTCCTGTGTCTGCAAAGACAGCCATCCACATGGAAGCAAAGCCTGCAAGGCCAAGGAGCATTACCAGCCCTTTAACGACAAGGGCAAACACCACATTCTGCCAGGAAATCCGGCTGGTAGAGCGGGCGATAGAAAGAGACTGAGGAATAGCCTCCATGCTGGAAGTCATAAATACCACGTCGGCAGCTTCGATGGCTGCGTCCGCACCGCTTCCCATGGCAGCTCCCACATCCGCGCCGGCTAAAACAGGGGCGTCATTGATTCCGTCTCCCACAAACATAACAGGGCCGTGCTGACTGCGGATTTTTCTTAATTCCTCCAGTTTTTCTTCAGGCAGAAGTTTTGCGTGTACCTGGTCGATTCCGATGGACTGCGCTACGGCGTTGGCGCTGTTTGGGGCGTCGCCTGTAAGCATGGCGGTGACAATTCCCAGTTCTTTTATTTTCTCAATGGCGGAAGGAGCTTCTTTCTTTATGGTATCAGAAATGACCAGGTATCCCAGGAATCTGCCGTTTAAAGAGGCCAGGACTTCCGTGCCGTATTTTCCGCTTTGGTATCCGGCCAGGTCGATCTGATACTTATCCATTAGTTTCTGGTTTCCGCAGAGAAATTCTCCTTCCTGAACTTTTGCGCGGATGCCGTGACCGGCGATTTCCTCTATCCATTCCGGGTGGGGAACTTCCAGTTTTTTCTCTTTTGCGGCAGTTACAATGCTGCCGGCAATGGGATGTGTGGAATTCTGTTCACAGCCTGCACAAAGAGCCAGCAGAGAATCTTCGGAAACGTTCTTTTCTGCATGAACGCTCTGAAGCACAAAGTTTCCCTGAGTGATGGTTCCGGTTTTATCCATTACAACGGCAGACACGTTTCTCATAGCCTCCAGAGAAACTCCGCCTTTAAAAAGGATGCCCTTTTTGGAACCGGCTCCGATTCCCGAGAAGAAGGCCAGAGGAACGCTTAAAACCAGGGCGCAGGGACAACTGATAACCAGGAAGGTTAAAGCGGTATAAACCCATTTGGACCAGTCCCCGGTTATCAGGGAAGGAATCACTGCTGTGGCCACTGCCAGAATTACTACGAAGGGGGTATAAATCCGGGCAAATCTTGTAATAAAGCGGTCAATTTTCGGTTTGCTGGCGGCTGCGTTTTCTACAGAATCCAGAATTCGGGTTACCATGGATTCTTCCAGAACTTTTTCTACGCGGATTTTTATCAGTCCGGAGACATTGACGCAGCCGGAGATGACTTCGTCTTTGCAGCCGGCTTTTACCGGTACAGGTTCTCCCGTTACCGGAGAAGTATCGATCTGGGTTTCTCCCTGGGTGATGACACCGTCCAGAGGAATCCGGTCGCCGGGACGAACGATCAGAATATCTCCCTTACGGGCTTCCTGTGCAGGAATGGTTTTCGTCTGGTCGCCCACAGAAATCTGAACCACTTCCGGCCGCAGATCCACAGCGGCCATAATCTGGGAGCGGCTTTTCTCCACCGCCACATGTTCAAAGTATTCCCCGATGCGGTAAAACAGCATAACACCCACGGCTTCCGGATATTCTCTAATCGCAAATGCACCTAAGGTAGCAAGGCTCATCAGAAAGTTCTCATCGAATACCTGGCCGTTTTTCAGGTTCTTTAAAGCAGTCAGCAGGATGCGGCCGCCCAGGAGGAGATAACCGGCAATAAAAACCAGGAGAGCTGTCAGTTCCATATTCTGGTGGGAGAGGATTTCTCCGGTCAGGAATAAGACTGCTCCCATACCAAGTTCTAACAGGGATATGGTATTTTCTGAAAGTCTGTGGAAGTTGGAACCGGTTTTCATTTTCTTCTCTGCAGAATGTTCGTGTTCATGGGAATGCCCGCAGCCGCAGTTATGGTCATGGGAATGATGGACATGTTCGTGCTCGTGGACGTGCCCGCAGCCGCAGTCATGGTCATGGGAATGATGGACATGTTCGTGTTCAGGGGTGTGTCCGCAGCCACAGGACTCCCCGTGGGAATGGTGTTCCTGACCGTGCCCGTGAGAATGGCTGTGCGGGCGGGAATCCCGTTCCCGGATGATAATATCCGGTTCCAGTTCATGGGCAATTGCTGTAATCTGTGTAAGAAGCTGCTCCGGCTCTTTGGCTTTCAGCCGGAGCTGTTTGGTGGCAAAGGTAATGGTTGCTTCCTCAACGCCGGGGAGCTTTGCAATTTTGCTTTCTATTTTAGAAGCGCAGTTTGCACAACCCAGATTTTCAAGAATATAAACTTTTCTTTTCATATAAAGATACTCCTTTCATCGGAATATGGTACAGTTTTAATATGAACATATGAATGATTGTTCATATGTTTATGTTAGTATACTTTCGGAGGAATGTCAAGAGAAAATGAAAAAAGAGGAGGAGTTTTTCCGGTTGATTGACAAGTGGAAAAGGGGGCAGTATAATGTGAGCCAATAGTCAAGGAAAAAGAGGCGGACAGATGAAAAAGATACGGATTAAAAAGGAGAAAACCAGATTTCTTATCTGGTATTCCTGTATTTTTCTGGCAATTTGTGTTTTGGTCTTTTACTATTTTGCGATTAATGGAAAATCATTTGTGTGGAGTCATGACGGAGTTCCCCAGCATGTAAACTCCCTGGCCTATTACGGTCATTATTTACGGACTCTTCTGAAAAATCTGATATTTGAACACCGCGTTTCTCTGCCAATGTGGGATATGAACATCGGTTACGGCTCGGATATTTTAACAACCCTTCATTATTATGTAATCGGAGATCCCCTGGCGCTGCTGTCGGTTTTTGTACCGGTCAGCCAGACAGAACTGTTATATGAGCTGCTGATTGTGCTGCGCATTTATCTGGCAGGACTGGCTTTTGCCAGATTCTGTTCCTACCATAAGAATCAGGGAGCTGCCATATTATATGGTACGCTGATCTATGTATTTGCCGGGTGGACGATTTACGCGGTGGTGAAACATCCCTATTTTGCCAACCCCATGATTTATCTGCCCCTGCTTCTGATGGGGATTGATAAAGTTTACAAAAAAGAAAAGCCTCATTTATTTATAGGAATGGTTGCGGTTTCTGCTCTCAGCAATTTCTATTTCTTTTATATGCTGTGTATTTTTATGTTTCTGTATGCGGCTTTTCGTTACTTTATGCTAACAGGGCATTTTCGCATAAAGGAAATCGGTCTTTGGTTTCTTAAGTTTCTGGGATATTTTGTCATCGGATTATCCATTGCGGCGGTGATTTTTCTTCCGGTAGTTCTCTCCATGCTGGGAACCGATCGGTTCCAGGCGGAAAACTATGTGCCCCTTTTTTACGATCGGATTTATTACGAGAAGTATCTGGGATGTCTCATTGGGGAGAACATGATGCACTGGGGTGTGGCAGGATATTCGGCTGTTTCCATGGCAGGTGTTTTTGTATTATTTGCCAGGAAGAACCGGGATTCTTATTTGAAGGGCGGTTTTCTCCTTTTGAATCTGTTTTTGCTGATTCCTTTCGCAGGTCATATGTTAAACGGCTTTTCCTACGTGTCCAACCGGTGGATCTGGGCCTATGGGATGCTGATTTCCTATATTTTTGTGAAGATGTATCCGGAATTTTATAAGCTGACCATCAGAGAGAAGAAGAAAATTTTCCTGATGCTTGTCTGCTACTGCGTTCTGGCTCTTTTTGCTGAGTCGGCCAGAACCCAGAGGAATTTATGCGCCGTTTTGATTTTAGTTCTGTCCACCATGCTGATACTGTCTTTTGGACAAGTATTTACGAAAAAAGAATATCTGTGGGGTGCACTGGGGGTCTGTCTGCTGGCCGGTATCTATCTAAACGCCCACGATCAGTATTCTTATGAAAGAGAGTATCTGGAAGAATTCTCTGCCAGCGGAAAGAATCTGGAGAAACTGGCTTCCGGTGCGGATGAAGCAGTGCGTCTGACCCAAAATGCGGATACCTGTCGCTATGATCAGTTTGGGGCACTTCCTTACGCCAATACATCCATGCAGACGAAGACCAACAGTACGACTTATTACTTCAGTCTGTCCAATGGAAATATCAGTGAGTATTTCAATTCCCTTTATTTAAACACCCCCTGGGAATACCACTATGAAAATCTGGATGGAAGAACGATCCTGGATCGTCTGGCGGCGGTGAGATACTTCGTAGTAAAAGAGGGAGATGAGGCTTATCTTCCCTACGGGTACCGAAAAAAGAGCAGTACGGCCCAGAAAGGAAATCAGGTGTACAGTGCCTATGAGTGTCAGAATGCGCTTCCTCTGGGCTATACGTATGAAACTTCTGTTGAGCCAGAGAAATATGAGAAAATGGCGGCGCCGGAGAAGCAACAGGCTCTTTTGCAGTCAGTAGTGATGGAAGACAGCAGCCTTCCGGAAGGAAAACCTTCCTTTAACCATGAGGAAATTCCCTGGAAGGCCGTAAAAAGCCAGGGATGCTCCATTGAGGACAAAAAGATCCGGGTGGAGGAAGAAAATGCGGTTCTGGAAATTGTTTTTCAGGGGAAGGAAGACAGCGAAACATATCTGATGCTGGAAGACTGGGATTACGAGGCCCTTTCTCCCAGAGAACTGTACGATGATGAAGAATGGGAGAAACTCACCCGGTATGAACAGCAGAAAGTTCTCCATGAGACCAGCCTGTGGAGAGACTGGAAAGAGGGACAGAAGGCGGTAATGTCTGTACAGGCGGGAGAAATTCAGAAAGAAATCAGTGTTTTTACGGATTATTATAACGGATACAGCGGAAAACATAACTTCCTCTGTAACCTGGGGTATCAGGATGAGGGACTGACACGAATGACACTGACCTTTGAAAATACAGGAGTTTACAGTTTCCGCAAGTTGGAAGTCGTCTGTCAGCCCATGGAACAGGTGGATGCTTATACAGACGCATTAAAAAAAGATACCCTTCAGGAAATTCAGATAGGAACCAACGAAATAAAAGGAACGATTTCCCTGAATAAGAGGAAGGCTCTTCTGCTTGCCATCCCTTACAGCAGAGGCTGGACTGCTTACGTGGACGGAAAAGAAACCGAACTGAAAAAGGCCAACGGAATGTTCCTGGCTCTGGAGCTGGAGCCGGGAAAACACGAAATACATTTCACATACAGAACCCCGTATCTTTTGGCAGGAGCCTGCCTGAGCGCAGCCGGACTGGCAGCCTGGCTGTTCCTGATATTCTACAGGAAAGTCTATTGGACTGTTCTGACTAAGAAAAAAAGAGCAGGGGAAACAGCAGGAGGAAGAAAATGAAGTTATTGTCGGTGGTTCTGCCCGCCTATAATGAAGAACAAATGATTGAGGAGACCTGGAAGACACTGGAGAGGATTTTAAAGAAGGCAGAAATTCCCTTTGAACTGGTGTTTGTTAACGACGGGTCCTCTGACCATACCTGGGAGAAAATTGAGACAATAAGCAGAAGGGACAGCCAGGTGACGGGGGTTTGCTTCTCCCGCAATTTCGGCAAAGAGGCGGCGATTGTTGCCGGACTGGCCCATGCAAAAGGAGAGGCTGTGGCGGTAATGGACTGCGATCTGCAGCATCCGCCGGAGACTTTGATCCGGATGTATCAGTTGTGGATGCAGGGATACGAGGTAGTCGAAGGAGTAAAGAAAGACAGGGGAAAAGAAAGCTTTTTCCATAAGGAATGTGCCGGCTTTTTTTATCGGATTATGTCAAAAGCGGCCAAAGTAGATATGCGAAATGCCTCGGACTTTAAACTGCTGGATCAAAAAGCGGTGGAGAGTATTCTTCAGATGCCGGAGAAGAACCTGTTCTTTCGGGCGGCTTCTTCCTGGATTGGATACAAAACCATATCTGTGGAGTTTCAGGTGGAAGAAAGAAGGGCCGGAGAGTCCAAATGGTCTGCCAAATCACTGGTGGAATATGCCTTTACCAATATTGTGTCATTTACAACAGCTCCCATGCAGTTTGTAACAGTAACCGGACTTCTCTGTTTCTTCTTCTCCCTGATTTTAGGCGTCTATTCGCTGATTCAGTATTTCGGCGGGCATGCCGTGGCCGGGTATACCACCCTGTTGATTGTGCTGCTGCTGATTGGAAGCGCCATTATGATGAGCCTTGGCATTATCGGATATTATATTGCAAAAATTTACGAAGAGGTAAAGCAGCGGCCCAGATACATTGTATCGAAAATTATAAGAAAGAAAAAGGAGGATTCCGATGAAGGGAAAAATCAGAGATCTGTATGAGAATTCGATTATCCGTTATATTTTCTTCGGCGGCTGCACCACCCTTGTAAACGTACTGAGTTTTTACGTGCTGAGAACCTTTTTGCATCTGAGCTTAAATCCGGCAAATGTCACTTCCATTATTCTGGCTATTTTATTTGCCTATGTTGTAAATTCCCGTTATGTATTTCAGGATCCCTGCCAGAGTCTGCGGGACCATATCCTGCCCTTTGGCAAATTTATCAGTGCCAGATTACTGACGATGGTAATTGAGGTGGGAGGCGTATGGTTTTTGGTGGGAGTTTTACACTGGAAGGATATGATCGGTAAAATCGCAACCCAGATTCTTGTTATGGTATTAAACTATGTGTTCAGTAAAGTATTTGTCTTTACAACAGGAAAAAAGGGGCAGAAGTCCAATCCGTAAGAGCTGCTGACTTGCCCATCGTATTCTTTTTATGGTAAGATGTAGAAAGTATATATGAGCAGAAAAACAATAAGAAAGGCGGGGACTTTAAATGAAGCTTCAGGAAACACTGGATAAAATACAAAAACTGGATGAAAAGGCCATGCAGGCGGCTCAGAAACGCTGGGACAGCATTGCCAAACCCCTGCACAGTCTGGGAAAATTAGAAGAAATTCTCATACAGATTGCGGGGATAACAGGGAATCAGGAAATTGATATTCACAAAAAAGCTCTGGTTACCATGTGCGCGGATAATGGAGTTGTGGAGGAAGGCGTAACCCAGACCGGACAGGAAGTAACAGCCATTGTGGCGGAGAATTTCCTTTCCGGAGATGCGACTGCAGCGTTTTTATGCAGGAAATGTAAGGCGGATATTTATCCTTTTGATATTGGAATGGCAGTGGATACGAAAGTATGCAGAGACTATAAAATAGCCTACGGTACGAAAAATATGGCGAAAGAACCGGCCATGACTTATTCGGAAGCAGTGGCAGGTCTGGAGGCAGGAATTTCCATTGCAGAAAGAATGAAAGAACAGGGATATAAAATGTTAGCCATCGGAGAGATGGGAATTGGAAATACCACCACCAGCAGTGCAGTGGCCAGCGTATTGCTTTCCCGGCCTGTGGAACAGATGACGGGAAGAGGAGCCGGACTTAGCACAGCCGGACTTCAGAAAAAGATAGAAACCATTCAAAAGGCCATAGAGCTTCACCGGCCGGATCCCAAAGATGCCATAGATGTGCTGGCGAAAGTGGGCGGATTTGACATCTGTGCCATGGCAGGCGTCTGTCTGGGAGGCGCGGCGCTTAAGCTTCCGGTGGTAATGGACGGATTCATTTCCTGCGTGGCGGGACTCGCAGCAGTACATATGAAAGAAGAAGTCAGAGACTATCTGATTGCATCCCATGTCTCTAAAGAACCTGCCGCACATTTTATTCTGGAAAGTATGAAGAAAGATGCGTTCCTGCATGCAGATATGTGCCTGGGAGAAGGAACCGGAGCAGTTGCCGTATTTCCTGTTTTAGATTTGGCAGCCGGCGTTTATGCAGAGATGAGCACTTTCCAGGATATTTCTGTGGAACAGTATCAGGAATTAAAGTAGACGCCAGGAGATAAAAGAATGCTGATAGTAGTAACAGGAGGAAGCGGAAGCGGGAAATCCGCCTATGCAGAAGAACGAATCTGCCGGCTTTTTAAGGAGACAGAGAAACGGGGAGAACTGCTCTATATCGCCACCATGTTTCCCTATGATCAGGAGAGTTTTGCCCGGATCGAACGACATCAGAAAATGAGGGCGGGGAAAGGATTCCGTACAGTGGAATGTTACCGGGATCTGGCTTCTCTGGAAATACCTGAGGGAAGCTGTATCCTGCTGGAATGTATGTCCAACCTGGTGGCAAATGAGATGTTTCAGGAAAACGGAGCCAAAGAAAATACCGTATCCCAGGTGATAACCGGAGTGGAACACCTTCTGGAGCGGGCGGCTCATGTGTGCATTGTGACCAACGAGATCTTTTCCGAGGAGCTCCCCTACGCAGGGGATACCAGAAGGTATCAGGAATATCTGGGAGGGGTTAACTGCGCCCTTGGAAAAAGAGCAGATCAGGTAGTGGAAGTGGTATATGGGATCGGGATTTTCCAGAAAGGAGAACAGGATGAAGATTTTGTGGAACAGTTTTAAGATAGCTTTTTCCATGTATTCCAAAATTCCCATGCCCTATAGCGACTGGAAAAAGGAAAATATGCGGTATGCCATGGGATTTTTCCCTTTGATTGGGATTGTTACGGGAATAGGCGTGTATCTTTTGTCCTTTCTTTTCGAGAGAGTTTCAATTGCGCAGGGAAGTCTGTTTCGGGCCGCGGCCCTGACCGTACTGCCCATTCTCATTACAGGAGGAATTCATATGGATGGATTCCTGGACGTTTCAGACGCTATGAGCTCTTACCAGGAGAGAGAACGCCGGCTGGAGATTCTGAAGGATTCCCATGCGGGGGCGTTTGCCATTATCTGCGGTTTATGTTATTTGATTCTCTATTTCGGAGCTGTCAGTGTCATTACAACAGAGATGTTTCCGGTTGTGGGAATCGGTTTTGTTCTTGTACGGGCAAACAGCGGTTTATCCATTGTGACTTTTAAAATGGCGAAAAATACGGGGCTTGCCGCCTCTTTTTCCGACGCCGCGCAGAAACGGGTGATTCGGATCTGGATGCATGTTTACCAGATTATATGTGTGGCTTTCATGCTGTGGTACGACTGGATACCGGGGATTTGCTGCGCGGGAGCAGCGTTTCTGGTGTTCTTTTATTACCGGAGGCTGGCCTATAAAAATTTCGGAGGAATTAACGGCGATCTGGCCGGATGGTATGTGCAGATGAGCGAGCTGTGGATGATGCTGGCGGCAGCGATTTTAACGATTGTACGATAAGGAGAGAAAGACAGATGGAAATGATAATAGGCGGCGCTTTTCAGGGAAAGCTGGAATATGCCAGAAGGCAGTATCCCGGAAGGGAGTTTCTGGACGGAAAAGAGTGTTCCCTGGAAATGATCAAAGAGGCAGACGGGGTTTATGATTTCCAGGAGTGGATTCGAAAAGAAATGAAAGAGGAACTGGAAACAGGGAAATCTTTAAGAGAAAGCAAAGAACAGGTGCAGAAGAAGGCGCAGGAACTAATCCGGGAGAATCCGGATTTGATTATCATATCCAATGAAATCGGTTATGGGATTGTACCGCTGGATGCCTTTGACCGGGAGTTCCGGGAAGCCACAGGGAGAATCTGTACCTGTCTGGCAGAAAACGCTTCCAGGGTAATCCGTGTAATCATGGGAATCGGGACGGTGATAAAAGGTGATTAAGCTTTGGCTCATCCGGCATTCCATGACGGAAGGAAATAAGAAGAAACGGTATATCGGAACTACGGACGAACCCCTGTGCCGGGAGGGAAAAGAACTTCTGAAAGAAGGAATTTATCCCAGGCCGGATCTGATTTTTACCAGTCCCATGATTCGGTGTGTGCAGACGGCGGGAATCCTCTTTCCTAAATACGGTCTGCATATTATCGAGGAGCTGGCAGAATGCGATTTCGGCGAGTTTGAAAATAAAAATTATCTGGAACTGGAGGGAAATACCAATTATCAGAAATGGATAGACTCCGGAGGGCTTCTTCCTTTCCCCGGCGGGGAAAGCCGTGAGGAATTTAAAAGAAGAACCCTGTGGGGATTTCGAAAGGCTCTGAGTCTGTGTATGTTAGAGAAAGCGGCGTCTGCCGCCCTTGTTATCCACGGGGGCAGTATTATGAACATTATGGAGGCTTTCGGAACTCCTTCACGGGATTTTTACCAGTGGCATGTGAAAAACGGGTGTGGGTACGAAGTTCAGGTGGACGAAGCCCGCTGGCAGCAGGGAAAAGAAATCCTGACGGTTCTGGGTGAAATTCCAAAGAAAGCGGGGGATGGTTCATGAAAGTCCACCAGACAGATTTTTCCAGAGGCAGCGTATACAGAAATATTATGGAAGTGGCAGTTCCCATGATGATGGCCCAGATTCTGAATCTGCTGTATAATGTGGTGGATCGGATGTATATCGGCCGGATTCCGGGAACGGGCATGGTAGCTCTGACCGGGGTCGGCCTTTGTTTTCCCATTATTACTCTGATTACTGCCTTTTCCTATTTGTTTGGAAACGGAGGAGGACCTTTGTGCGCAATCGAGAGAGGCAAAGGGGATCAGAAAGAAGCGCAGATGCTTATGGGAAATACCTTTTTCATGCTGATTATAACAGGAATCTGCCTGACGGTTCTGGGTCTGGCTTTTTACCGGCCGGTTTTATATGCTTTCGGAGCCAGTGATCTGACCTTTCCCTATGCCCGGGGCTATATTCAGATCTATCTTCTGGGGACGGTTTTCGTAATGATTTCCCTGGGAATGAATCCTTTCATAAACAATCAGGGATTTGGGAATATAGGAATGCTGACAGTTCTGATCGGAGCTGTTTTGAATATTATATTAGACCCGATTTTTATTTTCGGTCTTTCTATGGGTGTTCAGGGGGCGGCTCTGGGAACTGTAATCTCCCAGATGTGTTCTGCTGTCTGGGTGCTGAAATTTCTTACGGGAAAGAAAGTCCCTCTGAAACTTACGGTTAAATCCATGAAAGTATCCCTGAGACGGGTGAAAAACATTGTCTCTCT
Source organism: Blautia sp. An249 (assembly GCF_002159835.1). Taxonomy (GTDB): domain Bacteria; phylum Bacillota; class Clostridia; order Lachnospirales; family Lachnospiraceae; genus Blautia_A; species Blautia_A avistercoris. The sequence continues at coordinate 151,655 of NZ_NFJL01000001.1, forward strand.
GGGTTTTTCCGGCTTTATTATGGCATTTACCAACAGTCTGGTGCAGATTGTGTGCAACGCCACGTTGTCGGTATACGGGGGAGACTTATATGTGGGTGTTATGACGGTACTGAATTCTGTAAGGGAAATCTTTACCATGCCTGTTATGGGTCTGACCAACGGCGCGTCTCCGGTACTGAGCTTTAATTACGGGGAAGGCGCTTATAAAAGAGTGGAAAAAGGCATTGTATTTACTGCCGGGATCTGTTTTGTTTACACCCTTGCGGCCTGGGCTTTAATCGAAGTCTGCCCGGAATTTTTTATTCACATTTTCAACAGTGATCCCAGCCTGATTGAGGCCAGTGTTCCGGCTCTTCATATTTACTTTTTTGGTTTTTGTTTCATGGCTCTTCAGTTTTCCGGACAATGTGTATTTGTGGCTTTGGGAAAGGCCAGAAAAGCCACCTTTTTCTCCCTGTTCCGGAAGGTTGTGATTGTGGTGCCGCTGACCCTTTTCCTTCCGAAAATCGGAGGGCTTAAGATAGACGGGGTATTCTGGGCAGAGCCTGTCTCCAACCTGGTGGGCGGGGCTGCCTGTTTTCTGACCATGTTATTTACCGTATTGCCGGAATTAAGAAAGAAAAAATAGAGTTTACAGGAGGAGATTATGGCAACATTAAGAACTTTTCGGGCCCTGCGTCCGGCAAAGGAATATGCGCATCAGGTGGCTGCTCTGCCTTATGATGTACTAAGCAGTCAGGAAGCCAGAGAGGAGGCAAAGGGGAACCCTTTTTCCTTTCTCCATGTGGATAAGGCAGAGATTGATCTGGAGCCGTCTGTGGATTTGTACGATCCTGCCGTTTATGAAAAAGCAGCCGAAAATCTGAAAGAGATGGAAGAAAAAGGAATCCTGAAACAGGAGGAAAAACCTGCGTATTATCTCTATCAGTTAGAAAGAAAGGGCAGAATTCAGACAGGGATCGTAGGATGCGCCTCCATTGATGATTACAAAAACGGGATTGTAAAGAAACATGAGCTGACCCGGGTAGAAAAAGAGGAAGACCGGATTCGCCATGTGGATGCCTGCGACGCAAATACAGGCCCCATTTACCTGACCTGTCCGTACAGCGAGGAGCTTTTGCATCTGATGGAACAGTGGATGGGGGAGAATGCAGCAGAATACGATTTTACTGCACAGGACGGAGTGGCTCATCGGGTATGGGTCATTGACGATCCATCTGTCTGCCGGAAGATAGCAGAGGAATTTGCACAGATTCCGGCGCTGTATATCGCGGACGGCCATCACCGGGCGGCTTCTGCCGTAAAAGTGGGAGAAAAAAGAAGACAGGAAAATCCGGGATACACAGGAGAAGAAGAATTCAATTACTTTCTTTCTGTGGTATTTCCCTGTGAACAGCTTACCGTTCTTCCCTATAACCGTGTGGTAAAAGATTTAAACGGTCTGGAGGAAAAAGCCTTTCTGGGCAGTCTGAAATTTAATTTTGAGCTGATGTTTTTTCCGGGAATGGCCTGCAAGCCGGTGGAAAAACACTGCTTCGGCGTGTATACCAGGGGCCAGTGGTATCATCTGAAAGCCTATGAGGATGTTTATGAGAAAGAAGATCTGATTGGAAAGCTGGATGTGTCCATTTTGCAGAAGAAAGTGCTGGATCCCATACTGGGGATCAAAAATCCCAGAGAAGACAAACGGATATTATATGTAGGCGGAAACCAGTCCATGAAGGAACTGGAGAAACTGGCTGACGAGCAGGGGGGAGCGGCTTTTGTCTTATATCCCACCAGTGTGGAAGAGATTATGGAAGTCGCGGATGCAGGAAGGATTATGCCGCCTAAATCCACCTGGTTTGAACCGAAACTGCGAAGCGGCCTGTTTATTCACAAGCTTCAGGAACAGTAAAAAGTCGATAGAAAGCAGGAGAACGTATGGATGCCGAATTTTTGTTTACACAGTTTTTAGGGTTGTTAGGCGCAGCGCTGTATTTTCTTTCCTACCAGTGCAGAGATAACCGGAAACTTTATGTGATGCAGTTTTTTTCTTATATCTTTTATACCACGCACTTTTTAATATTGGGAGCAATGACAGGGGGGATCAGCTATTTGCTGAATCTGGCCAGATCTCTTTTTCTTGCCAGTAAATGGAAATTTGCACGAAGTAATAAAATGTGCATCATTCTCTGTTTTCTTCAGATAGTTGTTGCGGCTGTAACCTGGGCCGGCTGGATTTCCCTTCTTCCGATATGCGCAAATTTAGCGACGACAATTGGAGGATATACCCATAATGCACAGAAGATCAGAATTGCGACCATGTTTGTGAATTCTCCGTTGTGGATTGTCTATAATATCATCATTGGATCCTGGGCCGGGGTTCTGGATGAAGTGGCCAGTGAGATTTCGGCTATGATTTCCATTTACCGGTATGGCTGGAAAAATTTAGGCGAGATTCAGGATTAATTTATGATTTTTGTATGGAAAGAACACAAAATGTCCACATTTTATGGATAAAATAGGGAGAAAGGTAAAAAGGAAAAGAGGGGAAGACGGAGGTAATTATGACAAACGAGCAGTATTATGAGTTAATCCGGCCCTATCAGAATGCCAATCAGATTATGCTGACCAAGCTGGAAGTATTAAACGAAAATCTGTATCATAAGTCAGATAACGGGCCGATACATAATGTGCAGGATCGAATTAAAGATAAGAAGAGTATTGAGGGGAAACTGGCAAGGATTGGAAAGTCTGACAGCGTACAAAACGCGAAAGATTATCTGAAGGACATTGCAGGAATCCGGGTGATTTGTTATTTCCTGGATGATATTTATAATCTGGTGGATGCCCTGAAGCGTCATACGGATTTGATTTTAATTACAGAGAAAAATTATATTGAAAATCCCAAGCCTAACGGATACCGGAGTTATCACATGATTCTGGCGGTTCCGGTTTATTATCTGGATACCATGGAATATTTTCCGGTGGAGATTCAGCTTCGGACCATGGCCATGGATTTCTGGGCCAGCATGGAGCACCGGATCTGTTATAAAAAGACGCCGGAACACAGAGCCAAACTGGCCAGCGCCTTCTGTCAGTATGCAAAATTACTGGGAGATATTGAGAGCCAGTTTGAGGCCTACAATGAGACGGGGAAACTCCTCCAGGAAGTACATGATAAGGAACAGAAAGAATAGAATGGAAAAATTTGTCTGATTTGTCAGGGAAAGAAGATTTATTTAGATAAAAGATTGTAATAATTCACAAAATATTATATAATACTAAGGAATCCGAGTCCTGTAAAGAGGAATCAGGACCAGCCGATGACAGATCGGCGAGGGTATTGACCGCTTGAATCAATGCCTCCCGTGTTTGGAAAGGATGTCTGCAAAAATTAAGAGCGGAATGATTATTCAGGGAACTTTCTGTATCTTTTTGGAGGGTTTCAGCGGGTTTTTGCGCTTAAAAAGGACTTGGAGTCAAAACTTTATTCTACAATAGAGATTGGAAGCTCTTCATTATTGGCATTGGCCGGATAGTGAGGAACTTTATAAAGGTTGGCTCTGGTCGTTTAGTAAATTTTCCTGTTTAGGAAATCGTGTGATCATTCTGCCTGAGGGTTATCAGGGAACAGGATAGCAGGAGAGAAAGGAGTCGCCGGGAAGGCGGCTCTTTTTATGTAATAGGAAATTCTATCGGATTTCCTATTACATAAAAATATCATAGCGCTCCGCCAAGGAGGCACATGCTGCAATGTTAGGAGAAGAGAAAATGAGTGGAGAGTTTACGCATTTTAATAAAGACGGAAATGCAGTTATGGTAGATGTAACGGATAAAAGCAGGACAGTCCGGGTGGCCGTGGCAAGAGGGGAAATTTGTGTGGGTAAGGAAATTCTCGGGGCAGTGAAAGCACATCGTATAAAGAAAGGCGATGTGCTGGGGGTTGCGACTGTTGCAGGAATTATGGGAGCGAAACAGACTGCCTCGCTGATCCCCATGTGCCACCCGTTAAATATACAGAACTGCACCCTGGATTTTACAGTTAATGAAGAAAAAAGCTGTATTGAAGCAGTGTGTACAGCGAAAATAGAAGAAAAGACAGGAGTGGAAATGGAGGCTCTTACGGGAGTATCCGTGGCTCTTCTTACCATCTATGATATGTGTAAAGCCATAGATAAAAGAATGGAAATAAGAAATATCCATCTTGTGGAAAAGTCTGGTGGGAAAAGCGGGGACTTTAAATATGATTGACAGATATGGAAGAGAAATTGACTACATCCGGATTTCTGTTACGGATCGGTGTAATTTGCGATGTGTGTACTGTATGCCGGAAGAGGGAATATTACTTACCAGTCACCAGGAGATTCTCAGATTCCATGAAATTGTACATCTGGCCGGGATTTTCGCATCTGCAGGAATCCGGAAAATCAAACTGACCGGCGGAGAACCTCTGGTAAGACTGCAGATTGAGCAGTTGGTTAAGGAACTGAAAGGGACAGAGGGAATCGAACAGGTAACTCTGACCACTAATGGCACACTTCTGAGAGAAAAGGCCGAAGCACTGGTACAGGCAGGGATTGACGGAGTTAATATCAGTCTGAACAGTCTGGATCCGGAAGAGTACAGGCAGATAACGAGAAAAGAAGAACTGGACAAAGTATGGGAAGGATTTCAGGAGATGAGAAAATACCCGGAGGTACCGGTTAAAATCAATTGTGTCTCCATGGAGCAGTCTCCCTCCGGTATATGCCGGACAGCGGCCATAGCCCGTGATTATCCGGTACATGTTCGTTTTATAGAAATGATGCCCATAGGGCTGGGGGAAAGCTGCAAAGGACGTTCCGAAGAAGAGCTTCTGCAGATTCTGGAGAAAGAGTTCGGATCAGGAACGCCGATTACAGAAAAACTGGGAAACGGCCCCTGCCATTATGTACAGTTTGAAGGATTTCAGGGGAAAATCGGATTTATCAGCGCCATGAGCCATAAATTCTGTGACAGATGCAATCGGATACGTCTGACATCTCAGGGGTATCTGAAGACTTGTCTGCAGTATGACAGAGGGGTGGATTTAAGAGAACCTTTGCGGACAGGAGCCTCAGACCATATGCTGAGAGAGCTGATTTTACAGGCAGTTTCCCATAAGCCGGCAAGTCACGCTTTTACAGAGAAAGTTTCCAGGGAACGGGAAGAGAAATTTATGTCTCAGATCGGAGGATAAAATGAAAAGAAAAAAGGTAAGTATTATTGTTTCCAGCGACAGCGGATACCGGGGAGAGAGAGAAGATTTAAGCGGCCCGGTAATCCGGGAGATTATGGAAAAGGAAGGCTACGAAGTGGGGGATATTGAGATTTGCCCCGATGATTTGGATATACTGAAAGAAAGGCTCTGTGCCATTGCAGACAGGAAAGAAGCAGAACTGATACTGACAACAGGGGGGACGGGATTTTCGCCCAGAGACTGCATGCCGGAAGCCACAAAGGCGGTCTGTGAAAGAGAAGTACCGGGAATACCGGAAGCTATGCGGGCGTACAGCATGCAGTTTACGAAACGTGCCATGCTTTCCAGAGCCGCGGCAGGAATCAGAGGCACAACGCTGATTATTAACCTTCCGGGAAGTCCCAGGGCGGTTCGTGAATGTCTGGAGTATGTGGCGCCTTATCTGGAACATGGAATAGAAATTTTAACAGGGGAGGCTCAAAATTGCGCGAGATGACAGAGGAGAAAGTTGGAATTGTAAAAGCTGTCTGTATCAGTGACAGAAAGGGAGTTCAGAAGAAAAACGTGGGAAAGGCCAGGTTTCTGGAGAATTTCGGACTTGAAAACGACGCCCACGGAGGGAGCTGGCACCGTCAGGTGAGCCTGCTGTCTTACGAGGTGATAGAGGATTTCAAGGAAAAAGGAGCGCCCGTAGAAGATGGAGCTTTTGGAGAAAACCTGATTGTCACAGGATTTGACTTTAAAAACTGTCCCATAGGTACGAAGTTTTCCTGTAATTCCGTGATTTTAGAAATGACACAAATCGGGAAGACTTGCCATAAAGGATGTGAAATCCAGAAGATTATGGGAGACTGTATTATGCCCAGGGAAGGAGTCTTTGCACGGGTTCTGCAGGGCGGAGAGATTTCCGTGGGAGATAAGATGCGGATGATAGAGTAATCCGCTTTTCAAAATGAATTTCAGAACATAGTTCTGGGAGATAGAAGAAAGATTTAAGGGAGGAAGCGAAATGAAAAAACGAGTATTAGGAATCTTATTGGGAACTGTTCTGGCTTTCGGAATGCTGTCCGGCTGTGGAGGCAGCAATGAAACAGAGGAGCAGCCGGCTGCAGAGGAAACAGCAGAAGAGGCGACAGAGGAAGCAGCAGACACTGAGGAAGCAGAGGACACCCAACAGACAGAGACGACGGAGGAAGGGGAAGAAAAAGGCCAGTTAATGATGGCTACGACTACAAGTACTGCAGATACGGGCCTTTTAGATTATCTGGCTCCTATTTTCCTGGAAGATACAGGCTATGAGCTTTTATGGGATGCAGTGGGTACCGGCGAAGCTTTGAAGATGGGTGAAAACGGAGATGTGGACGTTGTTCTGGTTCATGCAAAAGCAAGCGAAGAAGAATTTGTGGCAAACGGCTACGGCGTGGAGCGTTTCCCTGTAATGTACAATGATTTTATTGTGGTTGGCCCCAGTGAACCCATTGCGGCAACGGAAGATATACAGGCTGTATTCAGCCAGATTCTGGAGGAACAGCTTCCCTTTGTATCCAGAGGAGATGATTCCGGTACAGATAAAAAGGAAAAACAGATTTGGGAAGCTCTAAGCCTGGATCCTACGGGCAACCCCAATTATCTGGAGTCAGGACAGGGAATGGGGGCTACTTTGACAATGTCTGATGAAAAACAGGCATATTGCCTTACAGACAGAGGAACTTATCTGAAAATGAAGAAGGATGCAGATGTAGCCTTAAATCTGGATATTGTATGTGAGGGCGATTCCAACTTACTGAACCAGTACGGAGTCATTGCAGTAAATCCGGAAAAATATCCGGAGGTAGATAATGAAGCGGCAAATGCGTTTATTGAATGGATCTGTTCAGACGAAATTCAGAAGCTGATTGGTGAATATGGAGTAGAAGAATATGGAGAAGCATTGTTTGTTCCCAATGCCGGAACGGATGCATAAATTTTAATTGGTACGATTCAATGCTGAAAACAATTATCAACGAAATTTTTTCAGATGTAGGAGTTTACGACGCCATTCGGGTTACTTTCCAAATGGCGTTAACTTCTACCTTTATTTCTACCGTTCTGGGAATTATTTCCGGACTTGCTCTGGAGAGATTTTCTTTTCCGGGTAAGAGACTGGTGATTCGTATTAACAGAACTTTAATGGGAGTCCCTCCGGTGGTTGTAGGGCTGATTGTCTACATGCTTACAATGCGGAGGGGGCCTTTGGGGAGTTTGGAGCTTCTGTTTACAGTGAAAGGGATGATACTGGCCCAGACAATCATTATCACACCTATTATATGCGGAATGGTTTATACTTATGGAAATAAAACAGCGCCTGAGGTTCGGACATTCGCAAAGACGATGGGAGCCGGCAGACTTCAGACAAATCTTCTTATTCTGAAAGAAATGAAACATGAAATTTATTTTGCCATTGTCAGCGGATTCGGCCGTTCCATCAGTGAGGTTGGAGCGGTTATGCTGGTTGGCGGGAATATTAAAGGGCATACCAGAACCATGACGACAGCAATTTCTCTGCTGAAAAGTCAGGGGATTTTTACGGAAGGTCTGACTTTGGGCGTGCTCCTGCTGATAATGGCGTTTCTTCTCCAGTGTCTGGCTGATTTTTTTCGGAAGGAATCAAAGGAATATGAAAATTATTGATTTAAAAAAAGAGATTGGGCAATTTCACTTACAGGTGGACTATTTAGAACTGGAAGAAGGATGCATCCACGGCTTTATCGGAGGAAACGGAAGCGGAAAAACAACCCTTCTGAAATTAATCATGGGGATCCTGTCTCCGGACAGCGGTTCTATTGATTATAACGGTCTGAATATGAAAGAAATTACCATGACCAGTCAGAGACCTTATCTGCTTCACGATTCCGTTTATGAAAACATTATCTATCCTTTGAAAATACGGGGAATTCGCCCGGAACCCGGGGAAATCGCAGAGTATCTGGAAAACTGCGGAATGGAAGGAAAAGAACGTCAGGCAGCCAGAAGCCTTTCCAGCGGAGAACAGCAAAAGGTGTCAATGATACGCGCCCTTTGTTTTCATCCGCGGCTGATTATGATTGATGAAACATTGTCCAACCTGGATCCGGACAGTGTGGATTTTTTTGAAAAGCAGATTCTAAAGATTCAGGAAAGGGAGAAAAACACCTGGATCCTAATCAGCCACAGACTGAGCGAGATTGCCAGGATCTGTGATCGGGTCCATGTTTTTCATAAAGGGAAAGTTGTAGAGAGCGGGCCGGCCGGAGAGGTATTGTTCCACTCGGAGGTTCCTGAGGTACAACGGTTTCTGAAAGGAGAACTGCTGATAGAAAAGGAAGTTGACAGGAGGAGAATCAGATGAAACTTCTGAAAGTAGACAGCCTGGAACAGGCAAGAAAAAAATTACTGCAGAACATCACCTGGGATATTAAAAAAACAGAAGTTATACCGGTAGAAAAGAGTTTTGGAAGGGTGCTCTCCGGCGATGTAAAGGCAGAAGCGCCGCTTCCCTCCTTTTTTCGTTCTACGGTTGACGGGTATGCAGTGAAGGCAGCAGATACACAGGGAGCGGGCGACGGGCTGCCGGTATTTCTGGATATTATTGAGGAGATCGAGATTGGAAAACCGGCAGAAAAACAAGTTGTCAGCGGAACCTGTTCCTATGTTCCTACCGGCGGAATGCTTCCGGCGGGAGCAGACGCAGTGGTGATGACAGAGTTCTGTGAACTTTTTGACCAGTCCTGTACGGCTGTTTATCAGGCAGTACCCTCCGGGAAAAATGTAGTGCAGATTGGCGAGGATGTTGAAAAGGGTGAAACTATTCTGCCCGCAGGAACCAGACTGGCATCTGCTCAGATAGGAGCTCTGGCGGGGAATGGAAAATGCAGCGCAGAAGTCTATAAACCTCTGAAAGTAACCATTCTTTCTACCGGAGATGAGCTGGTGGCTGCCGGGGAGAACCTGGAACAGGCAAAAGTATATGACATTAATACCCCGGCTCTGCAGCAGCTGGCTGTGGAAATTGGATTTGAAGTGGTAAGAACACAGGTGATTCCGGATCAGGAAGAGCTGTTGGAGAAAGCCATACGTACTGGTATGAGAGACAGTGATTTAGTTGCAGTTTCAGGAGGCAGTTCCCAGGGAAAAAAAGATATTACGGCAGAACTGATGGATCGTCTGGCAAGTCCGGGCGTATTTACACATGGACTTGCTCTGAAGCCCGGAAAGCCTACCATTTTAGCGGTGGATCAGCCGTCTGAGACAATTTTGATGGGACTGCCCGGGCACCCTGCAGCTGCGCTTATGGTGTTCCGGCTTCTGGCCAAATGGATGGAACACTGGAGAACGGGGATGGCAGACAGCTTTAAAATTCCGGCATTTATGAAATGTAATGTTCCGGCAGCGCCGGGGAAGGATACCTGTGTTATGGTGGAACTGAACCAGAGTGAAGACGGACAATATACAGCAAAGCCAGTTCTCGGAAAATCCGGACTGATGCGTACCCTTACCGGATCAGACGGTTACGTGAGGATTCCCATGGGAAAAGAAGGATTAAAAACCGGCGAACTGGTCTGGGTAGAACTTTTTTAAACGATGAGGTAGAGATGAAAAAACGAAATTTATATTTGAAAACTGTATCAGTGGAGGAAGCGCTGGAAAAATACAGGAAGGTTCTGGAGAAAACAGCAGAGAGGAAACGGGAGCGGATTCCGGTAACAGAAAGTCTGGGCAGGATAACGTATTCTGCTGTATATGCAAAGTACTGTTCGCCGTTGTTTAATTCTGCTGCTATGGATGGGATTGCAGTAATTACGGAAAGGACCAAAGGCGCTTCTGAAGTCAGGCCCATTGAGCTGACGGAGGGGGAGGATTATCAGGTTGTAGATACCGGAGATCCGGTGCATCCCCCCTACGATGGTGTTATTATGGCAGAAGATCTTCTGGAGACCGGGCGGGAAGACCGGGTCCGGATTGTAGAAGCGGTTTCTCCATGGCAGCATATCCGTCCCATTGGAGAAGACATTGTTGCCGGGGAGATGATACTGCCCGGTCATCATAAAATACGGGCCATTGACGTAGGCGTTCTGCTCTCTGCCGGGATTACGGAGATAGAAGTTGCCGCCCGTCCTTCTGTTGCGGTTTTTCCCACGGGAACAGAGATTATTGAGCCGGGAGAGACGCCCACAGAGGGGAGCATTATTGAATCAAACTCCCGTATGTTTGAAAATCTGGCGAAAGAACAGGGAGCCAGGGCAGAGCGTTTTCCGGTAATTCCCGATGATTATGAGAAAATTCGCCAAGCAGTGAAAGACGCGGTAAAAAAATACGATATGGTGATTATTAATGCCGGTTCCAGTGCAGGAACAGAAGATTACACGGTTCATGTACTCAGAGAACTGGGAGAAGTGGTGGTTCACGGAGTTGCAATAAAACCGGGAAAACCGGTGATTCTGGCAGTTGTAGAGAATTGTCCGGTCATCGGCCTGCCGGGTTATCCGGTGAGCGCATATATTGGATTTGAAAATTTTGTGACGCCGGTTCTTGCAATGATGGGGGATTATACCTGCAGAAAGAATCCGGTTATAGACGCTGTAATTTCCAAAAGGCTCGTCTCCAGTCTGAAACACAGAGAATATATTCGTGTAAAGGTAGGAAAGGTAGGAGATAAACTTGTGGCAGCGCCCCTGGCAAGAGGCGCAGGTGCCGCTATGTCTATGGTTCGTGCAGACGGCTTTTGTGTGATTCCTCAGAACAGTGAAGGAGTAGAGGCCGGAGAGACGGTGAAGGTGGAACTTTACCGGGAGCGTGAGGAAATTGAAAATACTCTGGTGGTAATCGGAAGCCATGATCTGATTTTAGATATGATAGCAGATTTCATGCCACAGACTCAAAGAGGCATGCATCTGTCAAGTACGCATGTGGGAAGTATGGGTGGTCTGATGGCCCTTAAGAGAAGAGAAGCCCATATCGCACCGATCCATCTTCTGGATGAAAATACCGGCATTTATAATCAGAGCTATCTGCAGAGAATATTCAAGGAACCTATGGTTTTAATCCGGGGAGTAGGACGTGTTCAGGGGCTGATGGTGAAGAAAGGGAATCCTGCAGGAGTCCGTCAGATTGAAGACTTAAAAAGATGTCGTTATGTGAATCGGCAAAGAGGAGCAGGGACAAGAATTCTGCTGGATTATTTATTAAAAAAAGAACAGATTTCTCCGGATGAGATTTCAGGCTACGAGTGTGAGGCCACAACACATATGGCGGTGGCAGCTCAGGTTGCAGGAGAGGGAGCCGATGCAGGAATGGGCGTTTTTTCGGCGGCAAAGGCAATGAATCTGGACTTTTTGCCAGTGGGAAAGGAATCTTATGATTTTGCAGTTTATGAAAAAGATCTGGAGCTCCCGCTGGTACAGTGTTTTATTAAGATACTGAAATCTGAAAAATTTCATGAGAAATTAAAGGAAATGGGAGGATACTCCTGGGAGGAAGCCGGTCAGATTGTAAGAATAGGCAATCATGTGTCCGAGTAAAGGAGGCTGCTGTGAAACAGGAGAAGAAAGAGGGAAAAATATCCGGAATACTGATTTATAAGAAAAAGGGAGAAACACCGGTTCCCTGTACGGTATGTGAATTATCCCGGAAAAAGGGAATTGACGGCGACTGGCACGGGAGCGACCCCGTCAGACAGATTTCAATTCTTCCCGCAGAAGTCAGAGAATCTCAAAAAGAAGGGTTCTGTCTGAAAAAATTCAAGGAAAATCTGCAGATAGAAGGACTGGATTTTTCACAGATTTCTCCGGGAACTTTATTAAAAGCGAAGGAAACCATACTGGAAGTTACCGGGGTTTTTAAGAAGTGTTATCCGGATCTCTGTGAACTGGCCAAAACAGGAGAAAATTGTCTTCTGCGGGAACAGGCAGTATTTGCTAAAGTTATAAAAGAAGGAAAACTCTATAAAGGAGAGATTATAAAAACTGATGTATTCCGGGAGTAAGTGGTAACATACAAATTATTGACAAAAAAATTGAAAAGTGGTATGCTAAACTGACAAAAACATGGATGATAACAAACAGTATGATGTGCAAAATTACATGTCTGCTTCTGTGGCATACCAGCCATTTGGGCAACGTTTACTTAAAAAGGTGAATGTTGCCTTTTTTAGCATCAAATAGAGGAGAGGGCAATGGACACAGGGAAATCGTATTCGCTGTTACTTCTTGCAGGCGGAAAAAGCCGGCGAATGGGGACGGATAAAGCAAGTCTTTTATATGGCGGGAAAACTTTTGCGGAACTGATTATTGAAAAAGCAGAAAGAATCGGGATCAGCCGGATTTTTATATCCGGATTTGATTTTGAAGGAAACAAAGGAAAAGTTGTATGGGATCAGTTTCCTGACCGGGGTCCTTTAGGAGGGATTCATGCCTGCATGAAAGAAATGGATACTCCCTTTTGTTTAATTCTTCCGGTTGATGTACCGGAACTTCCGGTGAATATTCTGGAGGGTCTTATGGACTATCACGAAAATCACAGAAGCGGACTGACGGCGAAACGGGAAATACCGTTATTATGGCAGCATGGTGACCGCAGAGAACCGCTGATTGGTATTTATCCGGTGATTATGGTAAAGAAGATAGAAGAAATGATTAAAGAAAGTGCACTTCCTGTATTCCGCGTTCTGGATCGGTGGGGGTATGAGTGCTATTTTCAGGACGTTTCAGAAGAGAGCATTATTAATGTAAACACACCGGAGCTGTATGAAAAACTGTTAAAGAAGAAATAGAACGGCGGTTTTAAAGAAATAAGGAATAAGGACAGGATATGGAAAAAGAAAAAATTCAGATATTAAGAATTGCAGGGAATGATATTCAGAGAAAAGAAGATGAGGTGGCTCTGGAGTACAGATATAACATTGAATTAAAAAACAACAGAAAAATTTCAGTAGCCTGTACCCCCACATATATGGAAGAGCTGGCTTTAGGACGAAGATTTTTACTTGGTGACCTGGAAATCGGGCATGAGGATGAGAAGGCAGAACCGGTAAAAAGCATTCAGTTAAAAGATATTTTCCGAATTGCCGGAGAGATGTTTGAGAGACCCGGCACACTTTTTCGGGATACGGGGTGTGCGCACAGTTGTGTACTTATTATGGAGGGGAATGTTCTTTGTTCTATGGAAGATATTGGAAGACATAATGCCCTGGACAAGGCTGTTGGCTATGCACTGAAGCATCAGATTCCCATACCGAAATGTGCAGTTTTCAGCAGTGGAAGAATATCGGAAGATTATCTGGAAAAAGTGGTTCAGGCAGGTTTCCCGGTGGTGCTGTCCAGAGCGGCTGTAACTGGCAGTGCAGTGGCTCTTGCCAAAGAAAAAGGGATAACAATGATAGGATTTATACGAAAAGGAACAGGAAATATCTATCATGTGGGAAGAGTGAAAATAGAGGAAAATAGTCTGGAGATTTAGATAATATAACGAAACAGATATAAATTGATTTTCAAATGGAAATATTATATGATATGTTTAAATACAGACGGGTTTTTAAAAAATGAAAAAGCAAACATATTCTGTTGGTGTGTTTGGTTTTAATAAGGAGGAGAGGTATGATAACACTAAAAATTAACAACCGGGTTGTCAGAGTCGAAGAGGGAAGCACAATCCTGCAGGCGGCAAAACAGGCAGGGATTTTCATCCCTACGTTTTGCTTTGACGAGCTGGAACGGATGCCGGCAAAGCATTGCAGCAATTGTACAGAGTACGGAGACTGCAAAATCTGTTCCTGTGAGGTGGAAGGGGAGGTTAGTCTTCTGACCGCCTGCAATACTCAGGCCCGGGACGGTATGGTAGTGTGGACAGAATCGGAAGAGGTTATAAAGGCCAGAACCCGGATATTAAACAGGATGATAGCCACACATCCCCTGGATTGTATGAACTGTAAAAAGCTGGGCGCCTGCAAACTGCAGAAATACTGTGAAATCTATGGTATAAAGGAAGCCCAGTATGAAATTCCCTATGAGCAGCGGGAAAAGGATATGTCCAATCGTTTCTATTATCAGGAACTGGATAAATGTATCCGCTGTGGAAAATGTGTGAGAACCTGCCGGGAGCTGGTGGGAGTTAACGCACTTGCAATGGCACAGAAAGGCGATATAGCCTATGTGGTTCCAAACGGCGGAAATACAATGGCGGAAACCGCCTGCGTATCCTGCGGAAACTGCGTATCTGTCTGTCCGGTGGGAGCCTTGATGCCTAAATCACTCCATGACTTCCGGGAGTGGGAAACCCATAAAGTACGGACAACATGTGCATACTGCGGTGTCGGATGTCAGATTGACTTTTCTGTTAAGGACGGCGTAATTGTGGATGCACAGCCGGCCAATGGTCCTTCGAACCAGGGACTGCTCTGTGTAAAAGGAAAGTTTGCCTATGAATTTATTAATCATGAAGATCGTCTGAAATATCCCATGATTCGTAAAAACGGAAAACTGGAAAGAGCTTCCTGGGAGGAAGCGCTGGATTTGGTGGCCGGCAAGATTCTGGAAGTAAAGGAGAATTACGGTCCCGACGCAATCGCCGGATTTTCTTCAGCGAGAACTGTAAATGAGGACAGTTATTTGTTCCAGAAATTTATCCGCGCTGCAGTGGGAACCAATAATGTGGATCACTGCGCGCGTCTCTGCCACAGCTCCACAGTTGCCGGACTGGCGGCAACTCTGGGGAGCGGGGCAATGACGAACTGTATTACAGAAATAAAAGAGGCGGATGTGATTTTTATTACTGGTTCTAATACCACAGAGACCCATCCGGTTATGGGAATGTATGTGCGCCAGGCTCATCGTATGGGCAAAAAAATAATTGTGGCAGATCCGGTGCGTATCCCACTGGCCGAGATCGCCGATATTTATCTGCAGATTAACCCGGGAACCAGCGTAGCTTTAAGTAACGGAATGCTGCATGTGATTTTCGAAGAAGGGCTGGAAGATAAAGAATATATTGAAAAATACACAGAAGGAATTGAAGAATTAAGAGAAATCGTAAAATCATATACTCCTGAAAAAACAGCGGAAATCTGTGGAGTTGACAAGGAGCTGATTATTCAGGCCGCAAGACTGTATGCAGGCACACACAAATCCTATATCGCTTATGCCATGGGAATTACGCAGCATGTGAATGGAACCGACAATGTATCCAGTCTGAGCAATCTGGCCCTTGTGACAGGAAATATTGGTAAAAAAGCCAGCGGTGTGAATCCGCTGCGCGGACAGAACAACGTACAGGGAGCCTGTGACATGGGAGCGCTGCCCACGGATTATCCGGCCTATCAGAAGGTATTTAATCCGGAAGTACAGGAAAAATTTGAAAAAGCCTGGGGCGTAAAACTCAGCCCGGTGAAAGGCTATACAGTTACAGAGACAATTCCGGCAATACTCGAAGATAAAGTAAAACTGCTGTACATAATGGGAGAAAACCCAATGGTTTCCGATCCGGATTCCAATCATGTAAAACATGCCCTTGAGAAAGCATTCGTTGTAGTACAGGATATTTTTCCAAATGAAACGACAGAGTATGCAGATGTAGTATTTCCGTCAAAAGCATTTGCAGAGAAGGACGGAACTTTTACAAATACGGAACGGCGGGTACAGAGAATACGGAAAGCAGCCAGTGTAAAGGGAGAATGCAGAGACGACTGGTGGACGATTATGGAGGTTATGAACCGTATAGGTTATGATTGTCATTATGACACTGTGGAAGATGTCTTTAATGAAATGAGAACGGTAACGCCTTCGTATTCAGGTATTACCTATGAGAGAATAGAAAAAGAAGGAATTCAGTGGCCCTGTCCTGCAGAAGATCACCCGGGTACACCGATTCTGCACGTAAACGGACCGGGAAGAGGTCTCGGACTGCTGAAAGCTCTGGAGTGGATACCGTCGCCGGATACCTGTAATCCGGAATATCCGCTGGTACTGACATCCTGCCGTATTCTTTATCACTACCACACCAGAACACAGACAGACAAGACACCGGGAATTCATTTTACGGCGCCCAGAAACTGGATCGAAATCGATCAAAGCGATGCCGAAAATCTGAAAATCCAGGAAGGAGAGTGGGTGAAGGTATCTTCTCCGAGAGGCTCCATATATGTAGAAGCACGCATTGTAGATACACTGAGACCGGGGGTAACCTGGATGCCATTCCACTATGCAGGAGGAGCAAATGTTCTGTCTGACTCAGAACATCTGGATCCGGTCAGCAAAATTCCGGGATTTAAACAGATTGGTATTAAAATAGAAAAAGTAGATGACAAAAAAGCCAGAGAGTTAATGGAAGAAGCGCGCAGCAGAGAAATTGAACACTACGATAAAAACGACCCGATTAGCAGTGCATACAGGGAGTATACTGCAGAAAAGCTTACAGATTCTGTCCAGATACAGTAACTGTGGTTAATAAGTGATAGATGTTAAGAAAGGAATAGAATGCTATGTATGAAGTATACGGAGGAATGCTGAAAGAAGATATTGTCTGTACAATTGACGGGAAGAGAGTAGTCTGTCCGCCGGAGTCTTCAATTTTGGATGCCGCCAGATCTGCAGGGATTGAAATTCCTACTTTGTGTTATCTGAAAGGGCTGACTCCCACCGGAGCATGCGGGATTTGTGCAGTAGAAATTGAAGAAGAAGGGGAAAGAATCATTCGTCGCGCCTGCCGTGTCCGGGCAAAAGATGGTATGGTGATTTATACCAGCACACCGGCTGTGGATGCGTACAGAAGAGAACGATTAATGGAAATTTTAGACAGACATCCCAATGACTGTCTGACCTGTCAGAAAACAGGCGGAAATTGTCAGCTTCAAAATGTTTCCTATCTGTTTGGAATCAATCCGGCGAACCGACATGTGTCCGGAAGAGGAAAGGACGATTCCAGTCCGGCTATGATACGGGACATGGATAAATGTATTGCATGCGGACGGTGTGTGACAGTCTGTGAAGAAGTTCAGAAGATTGGCATTTACGAGATGAAATGTAATGAGAAAACAGGAGAACGTTACGTAAATACCAAAAAGGATGTAAATCTGTCAGCTACAGAATGTATTAATTGCGGTCAGTGCGTAAAAGTCTGTCCGGTTGCCGCGCTGACGGAAAAGGACAGTGTACATAAGGCTATAGCCGCTTTGGACGATCCCAATACAACGGTTGTATGGCAGATGGCTCCTGCAATTCAAAACACACTGGGGGAAGAATTCGGTCTTTCCCCGGGTACAGATGTCACGAAAAAAATCGCAGCAGCTATGAAACAACTGGGAGGGTATGCGTTTACCACGGACTTCAGTGCTGATGTGACAATTATGGAAGAAGGAACAGAGTTTATCCAGCGAGTGACAAAAGGCGGCGTGCTGCCAATGATGACGTCCTGCTGTCCGGGCTGGGTGAAATATATGGAATATAACTATCCCGATCAGCTGGAACATCTTTCCAGCTGCAAATCCCCCCAGCAGATGTTCGGGGCTCTGGTGAAAAATTATCTGCCGGAGAAAATTGGTGTACCTGCTGAAAAGATTTGTCAGATTTCGATTATGCCCTGTGTGGCGAAAAAGTTTGAACGTGACAGGACAGAAATGGAAAGTGAAAAGGGACGGGATGTGGATATTGTACTGACTACCAGGGAAGCGGCAAAATTATTTAAACTTCGCGGTATCAGCCTCGCAGATATTCAGGAAGAAGAATTCGATGACTTTATGGGAGAAGGATCGGGTGCCGGACGTATTTTCGGAACAACCGGAGGCGTTATGGAGGCAGCTCTTCGTACAGTGGTCTGGAAGCTGACCGGCGGAAAAATCGATCAGATTGATTATCAGGAAGTCAGAGGATATAAAGGGCTGAAAGAAGCGTCTGTGGTGATTGGAGATCTGGAAGTAAAGGTTGCCATTGTAAATGGGATTGGAAATGTAAAGCCTGTTATGGAGGAGGTTCGTTTAGGAAAATCCCCCTATCATTTTATTGAAGTTATGGCCTGTCCCGGCGGCTGTCTCAATGGCGGAGGAGCGCCGCTGACAGTTTCTCCGGATATGGTTGCAAAGAGAAAAGATAAAATGTATGAAAGTGATAAAAAAAGCCAAATTCGGAGATCCCATGAAAATAAAGAAGTTCAAAAGCTTTACGAAGAGTACCTGAAAGAACCCTGTGGTCATATTTCCCATCACCTGCTGCATACAACCTATACGGATCGCAGCGGGGAAGTAAAATAGGAAAGGCAAGGTGTATATATGGCTTTCGTTATAACGAACCGCTGCGTAAAGTGCGGCGCCTGTGAATCGGAGTGTCCGAATAAGGCGATAGTGGAAGAAGAAAAAAAGTTCAGTATCAACTACAGAAAATGCCTGGAATGCGGAAACTGTATTGACGTCTGTCCCAATAAGGCGATAGATGAAATGTAAGTTCCGAAAACAAAAAAGCCTCTAAACAGATGATTTTATCTGTTTGGAGGCTTTTTTCAAAAGCAGTATTTACAAATCAATAGAAATATGGGTCTCCTGCATGTTGTGCTTTTTGGCGTATCCGGTAAGGATTAGTGTAAGTGCGCCGTCTCCGGTTACGTTGCAGGCTGTTCCGAAGCTGTCCTGCAAAGCGAAGATGGTCAGCATCAAAGCTGTTCCCGCTTCATCAAATCCCAGAACTCCGGTAATAATTCCCAGGGAAGCCATAACTGTTCCCCCCGGCACTCCCGGAGCGCCGATGGCGAAGATTCCCAGAAGCACACAGAATAAAATCATGGTTCCGAGGCTTGGAAGGGATCCGTAGAGAATCTTGGAGATCGTCATACAGAAAAAGACTTCGGTTAATACAGAACCGCACAGATGAATATTGGCAAATAAAGGAATACCGAAATCCACCATGTCTTTCCGTAAAGGTTTTGCTTTTTCTGCACACTGAAGGGCTACTGCCAGGGTAGCGGCCGAGGACATGGTTCCGACGGCTGTTAAATAGGCAGGGCCGTAATGGCGGACAACTTCCAGAGGATTCTGGTGGGAATACATACCTGCCAGAAAATACAGAAGAGTCATCCAGATATAATGTCCTACCAGGACAATGAGAATGACCTGAAGGAAAATAGGAAGCTGCTTCGTTATGGAACCCTCATAGGCCAGGGAACAGAAAGTTACACCGATAAAAAACGGAAGAATCGGAATAATAACTTTCGATACAATGGATAAAACAATCTTCTGGAATTCATCCAGAATGCCGGTAATTAGCCGGGACTTATTCCAGGTGGCGGCAAGACCGATTAAAACCGAGAAAACAAGGGCGCTCATCACGGACATAATCTGGGGAATTTCCAGTTCAAAAACCACTTCCGGAAGGGTCTTCAGTCCTTCCACATCGGTTACGATGGACAAATGGGGAATCAGGCCGTAGCCGGCTCCCATGGAGAATAAAGCAGCACCGAGAGAAGAAGCGTATGCCAGAAGAATGGCAATTCCCAGCATCCGGGAAGCATTGTTTCCCAGTTTCGTAATGGACGGGGCAATAAAGCCGATGATAATCAGCGGCACACAGAAATTAATGAGCTGTCCCAGAACGTATTTTAAGGTAACAACTACATTGAGAATTCCGGCAGTTACCCCGGAGCCGTCGGTGGCATTTAAAGCAAGACCTATCAGGATGCCCAGAACAACGCCAACCAACAGTTTGAATGGCAAACTTTTAAAAAATTTCATAGAATAAAATCTCCCTCCTACTGTATAAAAAATCGTTCTTTTTTAATTTATACAGATAAATACAGAAATATTATAACGGCTTTAGAAAAAAAGCACAACCATATACTTATTTTTTTAGAAGTATTGTTATTTTTGTTCAAAAATGGTATGCTTATTTCATCCATACCCCAAAGATTCGTCTGAGGGGAAAGGGCCGTAAACAAGATTGAAGAGTCGTATTGCGCCCGTTTTGGATACGGGCGCTTTTTATATCCTGCGATATAAAAAAGCGTACCGCGCAGAAAATGATTAAAGGAGGAATGCGGGTGGAAACAAGAATCGCGGTTATGGGAATTATTGTGGAAGACAAGGAGTCAGTAGGAGAGCTGAATGCCCTTCTCCATCAGTATGGAGAATATGTGGTGGGAAGAATGGGCGTACCCTACCGTTCCAGAAACATTTCAGTAATCAGCGTTGTTCTGGACGCGCCAAATGAAGTCATAAGCAGTCTGTCCGGAAAAATAGGAATGCTGAAGGGAATTTCCATTAAGACCGTATATTCTAAGATGCCGGAATAAAATTGTATGGAAAAAAACTGGAAGATGCTGGCAGATAAGCTGGCTAAAAACCATAATCTGGAAGCAGAAGAGCTTCTCTGGCTCTATCTGAACCGGAACAAAGAAAGAAATCAGTATCTGTATGAAACAGCCAGGAAGGTCAGGGAAGAAATTTACGGAAAAGAGATTTACATACGCGGGCTGATTGAGATTAGTAATTACTGCAGGAACGACTGCTATTACTGTGGAATCCGCAGAAGCAACCAGAAGGTCCGCCGATACCGACTCAGTGAATCTCAGATCTTAGACTGCTGCAGAAAAGGATACGCTCTGGGATTTTACACCTTTGTTCTCCAGGGAGGAGAAGACGGATATTATACTGATGAACGTCTGGCGAAAATTATATCTTCCATAAAGCGGGAATTTCCCGACTGTGCTGTGACCCTTTCGCTGGGAGAGCGATCCCGGGAGAGTTATCAGAGGCTTTATGACGCGGGGGCGGACAGATACCTGCTTCGCCATGAAACGGCGGACTGCAGGCATTACCGGAAGCTGCATCCGAAGGAATTATCTCTGGAACACCGGATGCAGTGTCTGGAAGAGTTAAAGGAAATCGGCTATCAGACAGGGGCAGGATTTATGGTGGGTTCTCCCGGGCAGACGCCGGAATGCCTGATTAAGGATTTCTGTTATTTAAAGAAACTGGCGCCGGAAATGGTAGGGATTGGCCCTTTCCTTTCCCATAAGGATACGCCGTTTCGGGACTGTGAGAACGGGACGCTGGAAGATACCCTGTTCTGTCTGGCAGTGGTGCGCCTTTTACTTCCGCAGGTACTGCTTCCTGCTACGACAGCCCTGGGGACAGTAGATCCCACAGGAAGGAAAAAAGGAATCCTGGCGGGAGCAAATGTGGTGATGCCCAATCTGTCGCCCCAGTCGGTGCGGGAAGACTATCTGCTGTACGATCACAAGGCGTCAACAGGAGTGGAGTCTGCAGAAGGACTGAAGGAACTGGAAAAAGAGATGGAATCCGTGGGCTTTCAGGTGGTAAAAGCCAGAGGAGACTGGAAACAAAAATAAAATGAAAGAGATGGGTGAAAAAATTGTACAATGTAAATTCAACAAAAGCAGAAGAGTTTATTGATGATCAGGAGATCTTAGATACCCTGGAATATGCAAAAAAGAATAAAAACAATAAGGAACTGATTGCCTCATTGATTGAGCGGTCCAAAGACTGTAAAGGTCTGACCCACAGAGAAGCAGCCGTCCTGCTGGAATGTGAAGACGAAGAACTGATTGAGAAAATGTATAAGACAGCCAAGGAGATTAAGCAGAAATTTTACGGGAACCGGATTGTAATGTTTGCTCCGTTGTATCTGTCTAATTACTGTATCAACGGATGTGTTTACTGTCCCTACCATGCAGTGAACAAACATATCCGCAGGAAAAAACTGACCCAGGAGGAAATCCGTCAGGAGGTAATCGCCCTGCAGGATATGGGACATAAACGTCTGGCCCTGGAGACAGGAGAAGACCCCAAAAACAATCCCATTGAATATGTCCTGGAGAGTATTAAAACCATTTACAGCATCAAACATAAGAACGGGGCAATCCGCCGCGTAAATGTAAACATTGCTGCCACAACGGTAGAAAATTACAGGAAATTAAAAGAAGCAGGCATAGGTACCTATATCCTGTTCCAGGAAACTTACAACAAAAAGAGTTATGAAGAACTGCATCCCACCGGTCCCAAGAGCGACTATGCTTATCACACAGAAGCCATGGACAGAGCCATGGAAGGCGGCATTGACGACGTAGGCTGCGGCGTTCTGTTCGGACTGGATATGTATAAATACGATTTTGTGGGACTTTTAATGCATGCGGAACATCTGGAGGCACGTTTCGGGGTAGGCCCTCATACCATCAGTGTTCCCCGTATCTGTCCTGCAGATGACATTGACACGGCAGACTTTTCCAATGCAGTGCCGGATGATATTTTCCAGAAGATTGTGGCAGTTATCAGGATTGCAGTGCCTTATACAGGAATGATTATTTCCACCAGAGAATCCCCCAAATGCAGAGAGAAAGTTCTGGATTTGGGAATTTCTCAGATTAGCGGAGGCTCCAGAACGTCTGTGGGCGGCTATGTGGAAGAAGAGGAGATCGAAGAAAATTCCGCTCAGTTTGACGTCAGTGACAGAAGAACTCTGGATCAGGTGGTAAACTGGCTGCTGGAACTGGGATACATCCCCAGCTTCTGTACTGCCTGCTATCGGGAAGGCAGAACGGGGGACCGGTTTATGCAGCTGGTAAAATCAGGACAGATTGCAAACTGCTGCCAGCCTAATGCCCTGATGACTTTAAAGGAGTATCTGGAAGATTATGCCTGTCCGGATACGAAAGAAAAGGGACTTAAGGTGATTGAGGAAGAACTGAAACACATTACCAGAGAGAAAACCAGAGAAATCTGTATACAGAGATTAAAAGAAATTGAACAGGGAAGCCGGGATTTCCGGTTCTAGAAAGGAAAAAGAGCCTTCCGGGTGTGAAAACCGGAAGGCTCTCATTATTATTTCGGATAGACCAGACGATCGGCCGGAATGTGATACAGCACTTCATCCAGATATTTCTTAGCCAGGTATTTGGCCATATTCAGATTCATATCCAGGTAGTTTCCGCAGTCTTTGGCAGAAGCTCCGGGAATCTCTCCTTCAAAGTCCCGGATAAACTCAAAAGTTTCAATCATCAGAGGCACAATATCAGAAGACTCATAGTCTCCCTGGAGGAGCAGATAGTTCCCGGTACGGCATCCCATAGGTCCCCAGTAAATCATTTTCGGCCCGAAGGTCTTGTGGTTTCTGAGAAACGTGGCTGCCAGATGCTCCATGGCATGTAATTCGGCCGTATTCATAACCGGTTCTTCATTGGGAGAAGTCATACGAATATCAAAGGTGGTAATGACAGTATCACCCACGGGATCCTTGCGGGATACATACACGCCTGGCTGAAGCTTTATATGGTCAATGGTGAAACTGGTTATCTTTTCCATGAAAAACACTCCTTTTATACAATTTCCTTTATTTTAACAGAGAATGAATCCGGTGGCAATAAAGGAATGGGGATAAAATCATCTGTGCTCATAGACAAGATCTGTAATTCCGTTATAGCTTTGTGTTTTTATAAGGGAGAGTTTTTGTTCTACGGGAAATTCCTGAAACAATCGGATGCCTTTTCCAAGCAGAGTGGGGATGACAGATATGGAATACCGGTCAATCTGTCCCGTCGGCATAAGCTGGCTTATGAGATTTGCCCCGCCGCAAATCCAGATATTTTTTCCGTCTTCTTCTTTTAGTTTTTTCAGGAGACTGGCGGGATTCTCCTTCGTAAAGCGAATTTCCTCTGTAGATTCCTGCGGATGATGGGTAAATACATAGGTTGTCATCCCTTCGTAAATCCATTCACCGGGAGAAAGTTCGGTGACGATCTGATGATAGGTATTCCATCCCATGAAAATAGTGTCCACGCCTTTTATAAAATCTGTATATGTGTCCATATCATCCCGGGAGCTGTCCTGTCCGTTCAGCCACTGGATTTTGCCGTTTGGGTCTGCGATATAACCATCCAGACTCATTGCAATAAATAAAACCGATTTCCTCATTTTTATCCCTCCATATTTATTTTACAGTATAGAAAATGACTGTTTACCTGTAGTCTTTGCTGGTTGTAATGATTTTTACACATAATTCTTATTTTTTCAATTCAGTGTTATTATGGCATGGACGTACAGATGGCGTAAACAGTTGACTTCCTAAAGTTGCAGTGATACACTAAAACACGATAAAAAGAGTCAGACAGTTGGAGGAGAAGATTATGATAGATGGAAAGAAAGTACTTTTCAGCGGAATGCAGGCCACAGGAAATCTCACCCTGGGAAATTATCTGGGGGCTTTAAAAAACTGGGTAACTCTCTGTGACGAATACCAGTGTTTTTACAGCGTGGTAGATATGCATTCCATTACTGTAAGGCAGGATCCGGCCGCTTTGAGAAAACGCGCCAGAAATCTGCTGACCTTATATATTGCAGCAGGACTGGATCCGGAGAAGAACTGTATTTATTATCAGTCCCACGTTTCCGGACATGCAGAGCTGGCATGGATTCTGAATTGCTATACGTATATGGGCGAACTGAACCGGATGACCCAGTTTAAAGACAAGGCGTCCAAACATGCAGATAATATCAATGCCGGACTGTTTACGTATCCGGTTTTAATGGCGGCTGATATTCTGCTGTATCAGGCAGATGTGGTGCCGGTGGGAATCGATCAGATGCAGCATCTGGAATTAACCAGAAATGTGGCAGAACGGTTTAACAATATTTATGGAGATGTTTTCACGGTTCCGGAAGCCTATATCGGAAAAGTGGGAGCCAAGATCATGAGCCTTCAGGAGCCCACAAAGAAGATGTCCAAATCAGACGAAAATCCCAACGGAAGTATTTATCTGATGGACGATCCGGATACAATTATGAGAAAATGCAAACGGGCCGTAACCGATTCGGAAGCCTGCATCTGCTACCGGGATGAACAGCCGGGAGTGAAGAATCTGATTGATATTTACAGTGCATGTACGGGCAAAACACCGGATGAGACCGTGAAGGAATTTGACGGGAAAGGCTACGGAGAGTTTAAAATGGCCGTAGGAGAAGCGGTGGTAGGAGTATTAAAACCTCTTCAGGATGAATTCTACCGTCTGCAGAAGGACAAGGCATATCTGGATTCCATTATCAAAGAGAATGCAGAAAAAGCCAATTACTATGCAACGAAAACTCTGCGCAAGGTACAGAGAAAAGTTGGATTCCCGGACAGAATCCGGTAAGAAAAGATGGAATATTTATCCTTTGGAATCCGCATGACGGTGCCCATGTTCCTGGTGATGGCCGTGGGCGGATTCCTGTTTCACAGAGGCGTGGTATCGGAGGATTATGCAAAGCGGACCAATCAGGTAGTCTTTCAGACGGCTCTTCCGGCCATGCTGTTTCAGGATATAGCCGAAACAGATCCCCAAAGCCTAATGGATGGAAAGCTGATTCTGGCGGGGCTTCTGGGAACCCTGCTGGTATTTCTCATAAGCTGGGGGCTGGCAGAAAAGACTATCGGTATCCCGGGGAAGGTGGGAGCTTTCGTCCACGGATCTTACAGAGGAAATTTTGTTTACATCGGCCTTCCTCTGATTATGAATATTCTGGGAAGGGATACCCTGACCTGCGCACCATCGGTAATTGCTACAGTCCTTCCGGCTTATAACATTTTTGCGGTCTTTATTCTGACCATAAAAAATAAAAATGCACAGAAGGTACAGGTGGGAAAGATTGCCCTGGAGATTTTGAAAAATCCTATGATTCTTGCTATTCTGGCAGGTCTGCCCTTTAGTATCTGGCAGATTTCTCTTCCGTATGTACTGGATCAGGCAGTTGGTTATCTGGGAGATCTGGCCATGCCTTTGGCGCTGCTGCTTATCGGAATGAATATCCATGTAAAAAATCTGAAATCCCATTGGAAGATAACGGCCATGGCCTGTGTCTGTAAGCTGGTGCTTTCTCCGGCGGTGGGTCTGTGTCTGGGATGGCTTTTGGGCGTTTCCAATGAGGCGATGGTGACCTTATTTGTACTGTTTTCCGTACCTTCTGCGGCCAATTCCTATATTATGACCAGAAGCATGAACGGAGACGGGGAGCTGGCGTCCAGTATCGTTGCCGGAACCACTCTGGTATCGGTTATCACCCTTGCGGTTGGGATTTCTGTTTTGAAAATGGTTCAAATTGCATAATTTTTTGTTATTTTTTAGTTGACTTTTTAGAAAAGAGGGTGTATCCTTAGTTCATCAGTTTAATACGGAAAACCGTAGAAGCGGAGATAACGGTAGTACATGCGCCCACAGAGAGTCCGGGGAGGTGAGAGCCGGACGGAAATGCAGATTATCAAATGGACCGCAGAGGGCACAGTGAAAGGCCAAAAGCCGAGTATTCTGTGACGTGAGGCATACGTTAGTTGCCGGAGATATGTCAGTATCTTGCAGAGCGTGTGGGAAAACCCATAAATCAAGGTGGCACCGCGGGAAATATGAGCACCCGTCCTTGACAGAAGTAGATTCTTCTGTCAAGGACTTTTTTTATGTAATAGGAAATTCCGTCGGATTTCCTATTACATAAAAATCGCTCCGCGCAGAAAAATTTCAGAGCCAGGAGGTAGTCAGTATGTATCCGACGTTAGAAGAAGTAGAAAAAATTGCAGCAAATGGAGACTATGGACGAATACCGGTCTGCATAAAATTATATGCGGACAGTTATACGCCGGTGGAAGTAATGAGGATTTTAAAGGCCGCCAGCCGACATTGCTATCTTCTGGAAAGCGCCGAAAACAACCAGAAATGGGGACGTTTTTCTTTCCTGGGGTATCAGCCCACCATGGAAATTATCTGTACCAATGGTAATTTAAGAATCTGTCGGGGCGAAGAAGGAGAAGGCCCTCAGGTGCAGACAGAAGAGACACGTAATCCCCAGAAGACCGTAAGAGAAATCCTGAAATCCTGTAAAAGCCCGAAAATTCCGGATATGCCGCCCTTTACAGGCGGGCTGGTCGGCTATTTTTCTTATGACTATATTAAATATGCGGAGCCCAGACTGAAGCTGGAATCCATGGAAAATGCAGATTTCCGGGATATGGATTTGATGCTGTTTGATAAAGTAATTGTATTCGACCATTATAAACAGAAGCTGATTCTGATTGCAGGTGTTGAGACAAAGAACCTGAAAGAGTCTTATGAAAAGGCCGGACGGGAACTGGAGAAGATGAAAACCCTTTTGAAAGAAGGCAGAAAGGCTGTATTTCCTCCTCTGAAGCTGGAGGAAGAATTAACGCCGGAATTTCCGGAAGAAGATTACTGTGAAATGGTAAGAAAAGCCTGCCGCTATATCCGTGAAGGAGACATTTTCCAGGTGGTGCTTTCGGATCCTCTGACAGCGAAAGCGAAAGGGAGCCTGTTTGATACCTACCGGGTATTAAGGTGCACCAATCCATCTCCCTATATGTTCTATTTTTCCAGCGATGACGTGGAGATTGCAGGAGCCTCTCCTGAAACTCTGGTGAAACTGGAAGACGGAGTGCTTCATACCTTTCCTCTGGCGGGAACCAGACCCCGGGGAAAAACAGAAGCGGAAGATCAGAAACTGATGGAAGAACTGCTGAAAGATGAGAAAGAACTTTCCGAACATAATATGCTGGTGGATTTAGGACGAAACGATATAGGAAAGATCAGTGAACTGGGAAGCGTGCAGGTGGAAGAGTATTTAAATATCCATAAATATTCTCACGTAATGCATATCGGTTCTACAGTAAAAGGAAAGCTTCATCCCAGGAAAGATGCTCTCGATGCAGTGGATGCGATTTTACCGGCAGGAACTCTCTCCGGAGCTCCCAAATTAAGAGCCTGCGAAATCATTCAGGAACTGGAAGGCAGACAGAGAGGAATTTACGGCGGAGCCATCGGGTATCTGGATTTCACCGGAAACCTGGATTTATGCATTGCCATCCGTCTGGCCTATAAGAAAAACGGAAAGGTCTGCGTCCAGTCAGGAGCTGGAATCGTAGCGGACAGCGTGCCGGAAACAGAGTTTCAGGAATGCTGCAATAAGGCCAGGGCAGTGGTTGCAGCCATGGAAACAGCACAGGAGGGATTGGAATGATTTTATTAATTGATAATTACGACAGTTTTTCTTATAATCTGTTCCAGTTAATCGGGCAGTTTCAGCCGGATATAAAGGTTATCCGAAATGACGTAACCACCATAGAAGAAATCCAGGAGATGAATCCGGAGGCCATTGTAATTTCTCCCGGGCCGGGACGGCCGGAGAATGCAGGAATCTGCATTTCGGTGATTCAGAAATTCGCAGGCCGGATTCCCATTCTGGGTGTCTGCCTGGGACACCAGGCCATATGCAAAGCTTTTGGGGGAGAAGTGGGATATGCCTCCCACCTGATGCATGGAAAGCAGTCACGCCTGAAAATAGCAGAAGAGAGTCCTTTATTTCAGGGCTTGACAGAGCCGGTGGATGTGGCCCGTTACCATTCCCTGGCAGCAGAGAAAAACCGTCTTCCTGCCTGCCTGAAGATAACGGCACAAACAGAGGACGGGGAGATTATGGCGGTGGAACACAGAGAATATCCTGTTTACGGACTGCAGTTTCACCCGGAATCGGTGATGACGCCTCAGGGCGCAGTTTTTATAAAGAATTTCATTGACAGAATAAAGAAATAGGAGGCAGCGATTATGATTCAGGAAGCAATTAAAAAATTATCGGGAAAAGAAAACCTTACTTACGAAGAAGCCGAGCAGGTGATGAATGAAATCATGAGCGGAGAGACCACACCGGTACAGATGTCTGCCTATTTGACGGCTCTTTCCATAAAGGGAGAAACCATAGATGAAATTACCGCCTCAGCGGCAGGAATGAGAAATCACTGTATCAAACTTCTTCACAACATGGATGTACTGGAAATTGTGGGGACGGGAGGAGACGGCGCCAATTCTTTCAATATTTCCACAACTTCCGCTCTGGTAATAGCGGCAGCCGGCGTGCCGGTGGCAAAACACGGAAACCGGGCGGCGTCTTCCAAATGCGGAGCCGCAGACGTACTGGAGGCCCTGGGAGTGAAAATCACGCTGACACCGGAGAAAAGCGCCGAACTTTTAAAGAAAATCGGAATCTGTTTCCTGTTTGCCCAGAACTATCACATTGCCATGAAATACGTGGCTCCAGTGAGAAAGGAGCTGGGAATCCGGACAGTTTTCAATATTCTGGGGCCTCTTTCCAATCCGGCCGGAGCGAATATGGAACTGATGGGAGTTTATGAAGAGGCCTTGGTGGAACCTCTGGCACAGGTTATGATGAAACTGGGAGTAAAGAGAGGCATGGTGGTTTACGGACAGGATAAGTTAGATGAGATTTCCATGAGCGCCCCCACCTCTGTATGTGAGATAAAAGACGGATGGTTCCAGTCTTATACCATTTCTCCGGAAGATTTCGGTTATCCCCGGTGTGATAAAGAAGAATTAAAGGGAGGAACTCCTCAGGAAAATGCCAAAATAACCAGAGACATACTGGAAGGGAGAGAAAAAGGACCCAAACGTCAGGCAGTATGTTTGAATGCGGGAGCGGCTCTCTATATTACAGGAAAAGCAGACTCTATGAAAGAAGGAGTGCGTCTGGCAGAAGAACTGATTGACAGTCAGGCAGCGCTTAAGAAACTGGAAGCCTTTATCAGTGAAAGCAATCAGTAAGAGGAAACGTTATGAATATTTTAGAAGAAATTGCAGAAAAAACCAGGGAAAGAATCCGCCTGGAAAAACAGAAAATTCCACTGGAAGAAGTCCAAAAACTTGCAGAAGCCAGAGCGGGGAACCGGGAATTTCCCTTTGAAAAAGCCATGAGAAAACCGGGGATGTCTTTCATCTGTGAAGTGAAAAAAGCCTCCCCTTCCAAAGGGGTAATAGCAGAAGATTTCCCGTATACAGAGATTGCAAAGGAGTATGAGCAGGCAGGGGCGTCAGCCATCTCCTGTCTGACAGAACCCTATTATTTTCAGGGAAAGGATTCTTATCTGGAAGAGATTGTAGAAACGGTATCCATCCCTGTTCTGCGGAAAGATTTTACCATAGACGAATATATGATTTATCAGGCAAAAGCCATGGGAGCCAGCGCAGTCCTTCTGATTTGCGCCATCCTGGATGACGGAGAATTAAAAGCCTACGGACAGCTTGCAAAAGAGCTGGGACTGTCCGCACTGACAGAGGCTCATACGGAAGAGGAAATACACAGGGCCCTTCAGGCAGACGCCGGAATCATAGGGGTAAATAACCGGGATTTAAAGACCTTTCAGGTAGATGTCAGAAACGGACTGAAACTGAGGGATCTGGTGCCGGAAGATCGGATTTTTATCTCTGAGAGCGGAATCAGAGGGCCGGAAGAAATCGCCCTTCTGTATGAAAAGAAAACCGACGGAGTCTTAATCGGAGAAACTTTTATGAAAGCGGCGGATAAAAAGAAGATGCTGGAAAATCTGCAGCAGAACCTGCCGGGAGGAAACGTATGAGTAAGATTAAAATCTGCGGGCTGAGCCGCCCGGAGGACGTGGCCTTTGTCAATGAGGCAAAACCAGACTATGCCGGTTTCGTTATTCAGGTTCCCAAAAGCATCCGAAACGTATCCGTGCAGACTCTGTACCGGCTGCGAAAACAGTTAAGGGAAGAGATTCCGGCGGTGGGAGTATTTGTAGACGCGCCTCTGGATCTGGTTGTAAATCTGTGTCGGAATAAGATCCTGTCTTATGTACAGCTTCACGGCCAGGAGAACGGGGAATATATCAAACGCCTGAAAGAACAGACGGAAGTGCCGGTGATTCAGGCATTCTCCATCAGCAGCCGGGAAGACGTTCAAAAGGCGGCTGCAAGTCAGGCAGATTACCCTCTTTTGGATCACGGAAGGGGAGGAACCGGGGAAAGCTTCGACTGGTCTTTGATTTCCCATATGGAACGGCCGTATTTTCTGGCAGGAGGTCTGACCTCGAAAAATGTGGGAGAAACCATTGAAACCCTTCATCCCTTTGCCGTGGATATGAGCAGTTCCGTGGAGACAGACGGTAAAAAAGATTATGAAAAAATTATGGCGGCAGTGGCCGCAGTAAGGAGTGCAGACAGATGACGAAAGGAAGATTTGGGGTACACGGCGGGCAGTATATGCCGGAAACACTGATGAATGCAGTGATAGAGCTGGAAGAGGCCTATGAAAAATATAAAAAGGACGAAACATTTCAAAAGGAACTGACTACCCTGCTGAATGAATATGCAGGACGGCCGTCCCGTCTGTATTATGCAAAACGAATGACAGAAGACTTAAAAGGAGCAAAAATCTACCTGAAAAGGGAAGATTTAAACCATACGGGAGCCCATAAGATTAATAACGTATTAGGACAGGTGCTCCTGGCGAAAAAAATGGGAAAGACCAGGGTAATTGCAGAGACAGGAGCAGGACAGCACGGGGTGGCCACAGCCACGGCAGCAGCCCTGATGGATATGGAATGCGAAGTCTTTATGGGAGAGGAAGATACGAAGAGGCAGGCGTTAAATGTGTATAAAATGCGGCTTCTGGGAGCAAAGGTCCATCCGGTTGCCAGCGGTACCGGGACACTGAAAGATGCGGTTTCAGAAACCATGAGAGAGTGGACCAGCCGGATAGAAGACACCCATTATGTTCTGGGATCCTGCATGGGTCCCCACCCATTTCCAACGATTGTACGGGATTTCCAGGCAGTCATTTCAAAGGAAATCAAAGAACAGATTCTGGAAGCGGAAGGGCGGCTTCCCGATGCAGTACTGGCATGTGTGGGAGGAGGCTCCAACGCAATCGGAGCGTTTTATCACTTTATTGAAGAGGAAAATGTGCGTCTGATAGGGTGTGAAGCTGCAGGACGGGGTGTGGATACCTTCGAGACGGCGGCTACCATTGCCACCGGACGTCTGGGAATTTTCCACGGAATGAAATCTTATTTCTGCCAGGATTCTTACGGACAGATTGCACCGGTCTATTCTATTTCAGCCGGTCTGGATTATCCGGGAATCGGACCGGAACACGCATATCTGCATGATATAGGAAGGGCAGAATACGTGGCCATTACCGATGAAGAAGCAGTGGAAGCCTTTGAATACTTATCCAGAACAGAAGGAATTATTCCCGCCATCGAAAGCGCCCATGCCATTGCCCAGGCAAAGAAAATGGCGGCGCAGATGAGGCCGGATCAGATACTGGTGATTAATATTTCCGGACGGGGAGACAAGGACTGTGCAGCCATTGCCCGTTACAGAGGGGAGGATATTTATGAGTAGAATAACAGACGCATTTCAGGGGGGAAAGGCTTTCATACCGTTTATTACCTGCGGAGATCCCTCTCTGGAGATTACAGAACAGCTGGTATATGCCATGGAAGAAGCAGGAGCAGATCTGATAGAACTGGGGATTCCTTTTTCTGATCCCACAGCCGAAGGTCCGGTGATTCAGGAGGCCAATATGAGATCCTTAAGTCAGGGGACAACTACCGATAAAATCTTTGATATGGTGGAGCGAATCCGTGAAAAAACCAGGATTCCCATGGTGTTTATGACTTATGCCAACGTAGTATTTTCCTATGGGACAGAGAAGTTTCTGGATCGGGCTTCTAAAGCCGGAATGGACGGACTGATTCTGCCGGATGTGCCCTTTGAAGAAAAGGAAGAGTTTGAAGCGCCGTGTCAGGAGAGGGGAATGGAACTGATTTCCTTAATCGCCCCCACCTCCCATGAACGGATTAAAGAAATTGCCGGAAAAGCAGGAGGTTTTATTTACTGTGTTTCTTCCCTCGGTGTAACCGGAGTAAGAAGCAAAATCACCACGGACGTGGGCGCCATGGTGCAACTGGTAAAAGAGACAAAGGAGATTCCCTGTGCTGTCGGCTTTGGAATTTCCACGCCGGAGCAGGCAGAGGAAATGGCGAAAAAAGCAGACGGCGTCATCGTAGGAAGCGCTATTGTAAAATTATGTAAGGAGTACAAAGAGGCCTGCGTTCCTTATGTGAAAGAATATGTAAAAAGCATGAAAGAAGCAGTCAGCCGATAAAATTCCGAATATCGCTTTTGCAATCCATATATCTGTGCTAAAATGAAAAAAGCATAAAACGATGAAAGCAGAAGGAAAGAGGAGAAAAGGAATGAAGGTAGTTGTAGCAATTGATTCATTTAAAGGAAGCCTGTCCTCCATGGAGGCAGGAATGGCCATGAAAGAAGGGATTTTAAAGGCAGATCCACAGGCAGATGTGGTGGTAAAACCTCTGGCTGACGGAGGGGAAGGTACTACAGAAGCCTTTGTGGAAGGAATGAACGGCACTTGGATTGAGACGGAAGTAACAGGCCCCATGGGAGAGAAGGTAACAGCCGCTTACGGATACCTGGAGGAGTCTCAGACTGCGGTGATGGAGATGGCCCAGGCTGCCGGAATCACCATGGTAACCGAAGAGACAAGAAATGTAAAAAAGGCCACCACCTATGGGGTGGGAGAGATGATAAAAGACGCCATCCAGAGAGGCTGCCGGAAATTTCTGATCGGAATCGGCGGAAGCGCCACCAATGACTGCGGCATCGGTATGCTGGCAGCTCTGGGAGTGAAATTCTATGATAAAGACGGAAATCCGGCCGGTATTGACTGTGAAGCAGCAGGTAAAATTGTCCGGATAGAGACACAGGAGATGCTTCCCCAGTTGAAAGAATGTGAATTCCAGGTGGCCTGCGACGTGACCAATCCCCTTTGCGGAACCAACGGAGCGACCTATATCTATGGCCCCCAGAAAGGGGTAAAACCGGAAATGCTGGAAGAGCTGGACGGCTGGCACAGAAATTTTGCTTTAAAAACCAAAAAGGATCTGGGATGCGATTATGCTGAAACTCCGGGGGCAGGAGCAGCCGGAGGACTGGGATTTGCTCTGTTAAGCTATCTCAATGCAAATCTGGAATCCGGGATTTCCCTGGTGATTGATGCGGTTGGTCTTAAGGAGGCAGTGAAAGACGCCGACTTCGTGGTAACCGGAGAGGGACGTCTGGATCATCAGACTGCCATGGGAAAAGTTCCTGTGGGAGTGGCGAAGATGGCGAAAACGTATGGGGCGAAAGTTGTTGCAGTAGCCGGATCCGTAACAAAGGATGCCAAAGCCTGCAACCAGGAAGGAATTGACGCTTACTTCCCCATTTTGCCGGGAATACTCACATTACAGGAAGCCATGGAAAAGGATAACGCAAAGCAGAACATGCAGAATACGGGAGAACAGATTTTCCGTCTGATTTGTGCATGCAGAGGAAAAGAAGCGTAAATACATGAAGAAAGTCATTTTTCATATTGATGTGAACTCCGCCTTTCTTTCCTGGGAAGCGGCAAACCGTCTGAAAGAAAACCCACAGGGGGAAGATCTGCGGCTGCTTACGGCGGCCGTGGGAGGGGATCAGCAGAAACGCCATGGAATCATTCTGGCAAAGTCCATTTCTGCAAAGAAGTTCGGGGTGCGTACCGGAGAGAGCATTCTGGAGGCACGGAAAAAATGTCCTCACCTGCTTCTGGTACCGGCCAACTATCCCCTGTACCGGGAATATTCTCAGGCATTTCAGAAGATTCTGAGAGAATATACGCCGGATGTGGAACCTTTTTCCATTGACGAGGCGTTCATGGATATGACAGGCACCCAGCTTCTGTTCGGAGAACCCCTGCAGGCGGCAGAGACGATCCGCAGACGAATGAAAAAAGAACTGGGCTTTACCGTAAATATCGGAATATCCAGCAACAAACTATTGGCAAAAATGGCTTCGGATTTTGAGAAACCGGATAAAATACATACCCTTTTTCCAGAGGAAATCCAGGAAAAAATGTGGCACCTTCCTGTAGATCAGCTATTCTTTGTGGGCAGGGCCACCGCCGGAAAACTCCATCAAATGGGAATTGAAACTATCGGAGATCTGGCGAAGACCGAGAAAAGCCTGTTAAAGAAACTTCTGAAAAAGCAGGGAGAGACGATCTGGAATTTTGCCAATGGAATTGATTTTTCTGTGGTTCAGTCTCAGCCGGTATCCAATAAAGGATACGGAAACAGCACTACCATGAGCTTCGACGTTACAGATGCGGACACAGCAAAAACGGTTCTTCTGGCCCTGTCGGAGACTGTGGGAACACGGCTGAGAGAGCACCAGGTTCTGGCAGAAGCCATCAGTGTGGAAATTAAGGATACCAGACTGAAAAGTCTGTCTCATCAGTGCACCCTGGACTGCCCCACAGATATAACCAACGAAATCTACCAGACCGCCGGCAGATTATTTGAGGAAGCCTGGAACGGCAGTCCCATCCGCCTGCTGGGGGTGAGCGCCATTCGTGTGACCAGCAGTCGAAACAGCCGTCAGCTTGGTCTTTTCGATACCCAGGACTATGAAAAGTGGGAGAAACTGGATGATGCCATTGATAAAATAAGAGGCAAATACGGGAAAGATTCTATCCAGAGGGCGGCATTTTTAAATAAAAAGAATATCGATCACATGTATGGAAAGCGTCTGAAATTTCAATTTACCGACGGAGAAAAAGAAGATTCAGACAAGTAGAAAACTCCGGTATAGAAAGGGAATTTCTGGGACATGCTAAGAAAAAAGGAGTTGGGGCATATGAACGGCAACGCAGAACTTTTAAACTTTGTATACCAGAATTCCCAGATGGGAATTGAGACTCTGCCGAAATTGCTGGAAACAGTAGAAGGGGGAGAGGAACTGAAAACCCATATGAAAAAGCAGTTAGAAGGCTATGAGAAATTTCATGAAGAAGCGAAAAACATGCTCAATGAAAACGGATATGACGAAAAGGGGATCGGGGCCTTTGAGAAGCTTCGGACCTATCTGATGATGAATCTTCAGACGCTGACAGACAAGACGGCTTCCCACATTGCAGAGATGCTTTTTATCGGCAGCAATATGGGGATTGTAGACGCCATAAAGAATACGCGGAAATATCAGGGAGCGGAGAAACAGATACTGAATCTGATGGATCGGCTGCGTATTTTCGAGGAAGAAAATGCCAGGAAACTGAAAGCCTTTATATAAACAACAGCAGGAGACTGTTTCAGAGAATTCTGATGCAGTCTCTTTTTCATGTAATAGGATTAAGGTGTCAAAAGTCCCTCTTTTTTCTATACTTGGCAAAATACACAAAATATCCTTCCGCGCGAAGCGCACAAAAACACTCATTCCAGAAGGAAAACGCTCTGCTGTGAATGCGGCCAGATGTGTATGGAATTTGACTGCCTGTGGCAGTATCCGTTACTTTTTCAAAAAATCAGTTGGCGTGACCGCCAAAACTGTGGAACCGGCAAAATCCTTAATATTTCTTGTAAGTATATAACTTGCGCCATTCCGTTCCGCCACGGCATCCACAACGGCATCTTCAAAGTCTGGCATGGAGCGCATGAGCGCGGTATGGATATCCACACTCTGTACGTCCGCAAAAGTGACGATCTGGGAAAGCTGTTCGATCCGTTCCTTTGCCTTTTGCGCGGACTGGAATGCCTTGCGGAGCATATAGAAAATATCCGTAGCGGCAGAGGCGGAGATCAGACATTCCGTATCCGCTTCAATGGCCTTGCGGAGTGCCTGGTAGGAGTCTGCGAAAAATGGTTCCCGTTTCTGGACAATATCCAGAATGACATTGGTATCAATCAGTATTCTCATTGTCTGGACAACCGCTCCTCTCGTATGGTATTTTCATCTATTGCCTTCTCCTGAGGAACACTCCCTACGAGGTCGTCCAGAAGCGCCAGCTTATTGACAGCGGGGCTTGTAAGGCGGGCAATGTTTTTTCCGTTCTTGGTAATAAAAATATCCTGGGATGCTGCCATTTCCAGATATTTTCCGAGATTGGTTTTAAATTCCGTTGCAGTAACGATCATATGAATCCCTCCTTGTTCGGGGTGTGCTTTGTATATTATTATTATACAAAAATTGGACGAAAATATCAATATAAAATCGTGCGATATAAAACGTTCGATAAAGATAGAGGCATGTTTGAAAGAAAAGTAAAAATACACAAAAAATCTTTACGTTTTTCATGCATCATGGTATAGTATAACTAAATAAATCCCAAAAAGGAAATTGGCCTTTAGTTATTGGGGAGAGGAAACAGGAGAAAGGAACGAGAG
The DNA here is from genome assembly GCF_002159835.1 of Blautia sp. An249. GTDB lineage: Bacteria > Bacillota > Clostridia > Lachnospirales > Lachnospiraceae > Blautia_A > Blautia_A avistercoris. Next base: position 188,915 of record NZ_NFJL01000001.1, read on the forward strand.
AAAATGGAGAATTATTATCAACCGGAGATTGAATGCGCATCTGCAGAGCAGATTCGCGCATGGCAGAACGAGCGTCTGGTAAAACAGGTGAAACATGTCTATGACAACGTGCCTTATTACAGGAAGAAAATGGTGGAAAAAGGAGTAGAGCCAGGGGATGTGAAATCCATTGATGATTTATACAAACTTCCTTTTTTAACCAAAGATGATTTAAGAGAAGCCTATCCTTACGGACTGCTGGCGAAACCATTGGAAGACTGTGTAAGAATCCAGTCCACCAGTGGAACCACAGGCAGACGTGTGGTTGCTTTCTATACCCAAAACGACATTGATTTGTGGGACGAGTGCTGTGCCAGAGCTATTGTGGCAGCGGGAGGCACCAACAAAGATGTGGTTCATGTATGCTACGGCTATGGATTATTTACAGGAGGACCTGGATTAAATGGAGGTTCCCATAAGGTGGGCTCCCTGACACTTCCCATGTCATCCGGAAATACAGAAAGACAGATTCAGTTCATGACGGATCTGGGTTCTACAATTTTATGCTGTACTCCTTCTTATGCGGCTTATCTGGCAGAAAGCATTATTGAGCGGGGATTGCAGGGAAGTATTAAGCTGAAAGCCGGAATCTTCGGCGCAGAGGCGTGGACAGAAGAGATGCGTCATGATATAGAAGAAAAACTGGGAATTAAGGCTTATGACATCTACGGACTGACGGAGATTTCCGGTCCGGGAGTTTCCTTCGAGTGCAGTGAACAGACAGGTATGCACATTAATGAGGATCATTTCATCGCTGAAATTATTGACCCGGTTACAGAAGAGGTTCTTCCGGAAGGTTCAAAAGGCGAACTGGTATTTACCAGTATTACAAAAGAGGCATTCCCTCTGCTGAGATACCGTACCAGAGACATCACCGTTCTTTCCAGAGAAAAATGTTCCTGCGGACGTACCCATGTAAAAATGAAAAAACCAATGGGAAGAAGCGACGATATGCTGATTGTGAAAGGTGTCAACGTATTCCCGTCTCAGATTGAAATGGTACTGATGAATAAAGGCTATCCGGCAAATTACCAGATCATCGTGGATCGTGTTCACAACAGCGATACCATCGAAGTACAGGTAGAAATGACTCCGGAAATGTTCTCCGATAACGTGGGCGAGATTACCGGACGTGAGAAAGAACTGGTAGGAGCTTTAAAGGCAATGCTTGGTATCTATGCGAAGGTAAAATTAGTAGCGCCTAAGACAATCCAGAGAAGTGAAGGAAAGGCCGTACGAGTAATCGACAAACGTAATTTATATAAATAAGGAGATGAGAAAAATGACAGTAAAGCAGATTTCCGTATTCCTGGAGAATAAACCGGGAAAACTGGCAGAATTTACCGATATTCTTACTGATAACCAGATCGATATGAGAGCCTTGTCTTTAGCAGAAACAGAGGACTTCGGAATTCTGAGAATCATTGTGGATGATGTATACAAAACCTCCACCGTATTAAAAGAAGCCGGATATGTATTTTCCATTACGAAAGTTCTGGCAGTAGAGATTCCGGATACTCCGGGCGGACTTGGAAATGTTATTCATATTATCGGTGACAGCGGTGTAAATATTGAATATATGTATGCCTTTACAACGAAGAAACAGGGAATCGCCTTTATGATTTTCCGTGTTCACAATAATGAAAAGGCATTGGAAGTACTGCTGAAGAACGGATACCATACCGTATGTCAGGAAGAATTAAAAGAACTGTAAAAGGAAAACTTGACAAAGTCTGTAAACAAGAGTAAATTAAAGTCATAATTTAATAGGAACAGGGGGGCTGGCGAAGGCCGGCTGAGATTAAACCCGTAATTCGGTTTTGACCCTTTAAACCTGATCTGGGTAATGCCAGCGTAGGGATGAACACAGGATTTTTATAGAAATTTATAAGAAGATTAAAAAGCTCCTGCAGGGATTCCCTGCAGGAGTTTTTTGTATCATAAGAATGCTGTTTCCTATGATACAAAAACGCTTTGCGCACAATGCGCCTGATTCATTCTATGGGAAGGAGAAATTAAAAAGTGAGAGAATACTGTACACAGATGGAGGCGGCGAAAAAAGGAATTATAACACCGGAGATGGAAACGGTTGCCGCAAAAGAGAACATGGAAGTGGAAATTTTAAGGGAAAAGGTGGCTAAGGGAGAAGTAGTAATTCCCTGCAATATTATGCATACTTCCATTTCACCGGAAGGAGTCGGCTCTGGTCTGCGGACGAAAATCAATGTAAATCTGGGAATTTCCGGAGACTGCAAAGATTATGAAGTGGAAATGCAGAAAGTGGATATGGCCATTCGTTTCGGGGCGGAATCCATTATGGATTTAAGTAATTACGGAAAGACCAATGTCTTTCGTACAGAGTTAATCAAACGTTCCCCGGCCATGATAGGAACCGTGCCTATGTATGATGCCATCGGCTATCTGGAGAAAGATCTGCTGGAAATTTCCGCCCAGGATTTCCTGAAAGTAGTAGAAGCCCATGCCAAAGAGGGCGTAGATTTTATGACCATCCATGCGGGAATTAACCGCAGAACCATTGAAGCTTTCAAAAGAGATAAGAGAACCATGAATATTGTTTCCAGAGGAGGCTCTCTGTTATTTGCCTGGATGGAAATGACAGGAAATGAGAATCCCTTCTATGAGTACTTTGATGACGTACTGGAAATTTTAAGAAAATATGATGTAACCATCAGTATCGGAGATGCTCTGCGTCCGGGATGTATTGACGACAGTTCCGATGCAGGACAGATTTGTGAATTAATTGAAATCGGCGCTCTTACCAAAAGAGCCTGGGAGAAAGATGTTCAGGTCATGGTAGAAGGCCCGGGACATATGGCTATGAACGAGATTGAAGCCAATATGAAAATGGAGAAACGCCTCTGCCATAACGCTCCCTTCTATGTATTAGGACCCATTGTAACAGATATTGCACCAGGGTATGACCACATTACTTCTGCAATCGGAGGCGCCATCGCAGCCGCCAGCGGAGCCGACTTCCTGTGTTATGTAACGCCTGCAGAACATCTGCGTCTGCCGGACGTAAATGATGTAAAAGAGGGAATTATCGCTACGAAAATAGCCGCCCATGCAGCAGATATTGCCAAAGGAATCAAAGGGGCAAGAGACGTGGATAACCGGATGGCCAAGGCCCGTCATAAAGTGGAGTGGGATGAGATGTTCGCCATTGCCATGGACGAGGAAAAAGCCCGCCGCTATTATGAGAGCACACCGCCAAAGGATCGCCATACCTGCTCCATGTGCGGAAAAATGTGCGCAGTACGTACAACAAATATGATTCTGGAAGGAAAGAAAGTAGAATTCTGTACAGAAAAATAGAAATAAGGAGACTCGAAAATGAGAGTAAACGGAAAAGAAGAAACACAGGGCGCCGGGCTGACACTGGAGGAGTATTTAAAGACAAAAGGTTATGAATCCAACCGGGTGGCAGTGGAATTAAACGGGGAAATCGTTCCCCGCAGCCATTTTTCCGAAACCGTTTTACGTCAGGAAGATGCCCTGGAGATTGTAAGCTTCGTGGGCGGAGGCTGAGAAATGAAGATTACAGAAGAGATGTACCGGCAGGCTTTGGAACAAAGGCACGGAAAAGAGCAGCAGAAGATTCTGGAGGGCAGCACGGTGGGAGTGGCAGGCCTGGGCGGCCTGGGCTCTCATATTGCAGTCATGCTGGCCCGGATGGGCGTGGGAAACTTAGTGCTGGCGGATTTTGATACCGTGGATTTGACCAACATTCACAGACAGCAGTATACCCTGGATGATGTGGGAAAGAAAAAGACAGAGGCTATTCTGGGGTATTTAAAAAAGGTAAACCCTTACATAAATTACCGGATCTTTGACGGAAAAATCACCGGAGAAAACGCCGGAGAAATTTATGCAGACTGTCAGATCGTATGCGAAGCCTTTGATCAGCCCCAGGCCAAAGCCATGCTGATAGAAACGTTACTGGAACGAATGCCGAAGCTGTATCTGGTTACCGGAAGCGGAATGGCGGGAATCGGTTCCGCCAATACCATGGAAACTTCCCGCCCTTTTCAGAGACTTTATGTGTGCGGGGATAAGGTATCCGAGGTGGGGGAAGAGGAAGGATTATTTTCCCCGCGGGTAACTCTGTGCGCCGCCCAGGAAGCTTTAATGACTGTTCGTTTAATTTTAGGAATTACAGAGCCGTAAAAGACAAGATAGGAGATGCAGACATGAAAGATACATGGAAACTTGGAGAACATGAATTTACATCCAGATTTATATTAGGTTCCGGGAAGTATTCCCTTCCGCTGATTCAGGCGGCAGTGGAAGATGCCGGAGCGCAGATGGTGACCCTGGCTCTTCGCAGGGCCCAGGCCAATACGGAAAATATTTTAGACTATATCCCGGAGGGGGTAACGCTGCTTCCTAATACTTCCGGCGCCAGAAATGCAGAAGAAGCCGTGAGAATCGCCCGTCTTTCCAGAGCATGCGGATGCGGGGATTTCGTAAAGGTAGAGATTATGCGGGATACCAAATATCTTCTTCCGGATAACTATGAAACGGCAAAAGCTACGGAAATTCTGGCGAAAGAAGGCTTCCTGGTAATGCCGTATATGTTCCCGGATTTAAATGCGGCAAGAGATTTACAGAATGCAGGCGCAGTTTCTGTGATGCCTCTGGGAGCGCCCATCGGATCCAACAAAGGACTGTGCAGCAAAGAATTTATTCAGATTTTAATCGATGAAATTGATCTGCCCATTATTGTAGATGCAGGGATCGGAAAACCCTCCCAGGCATGTGAGGCTATGGAAATGGGAGCCGCCGCAGTAATGGCAAATACAGCAATTGCCACAGCCGGAGATATTCCTGCCATGGCAAGAGCTTTTAAACAGGCAATTGAAGCAGGACGTACCGCCTATTTATCAGGACTGGGACGGGTAATGGAGAAAGGAGCTTCTGCCTCTTCTCCGTTGACGGGATTTCTGGAAGCGTAGGAGGACGGTCAGATGATTACACAAAAAACAAATCACATGGAATATCAGGAGAACATGGAAATCGTGGATTCCGCCATTATGGATCAGGTCTTAAGCGCCAGAGAAAGCTTTGATCCGGAGGCTTATACAGAAGAAGATGTAAAAAGAGCCCTTCAAAAAGATGTTCTCCACCCGGAAGATTTCGCCGCTCTCCTTTCTGTGGCAGCCTCTTCCCATTTAGAAGAAATGGCCAGAAGGGCACAGGAAGAAACCAGAAAACATTTCGGCAACTCCGTGGCGATGTTTACTCCCCTTTATATTGCCAACTATTGTGAAAATTACTGTATTTACTGTGGCTTTAACTGCCATAATAAGATCCACAGAGCGAAATTAAACGCAGAGGAAATCGAAAGAGAGATGCAGGCCATTGCGGCTACCGGTCTGGAGGAAATCCTCCTTCTGACCGGGGAAAGCCCGAAAATGTCAGATGTCAGCTACATCGGAGAGGCCTGTAAAATTGCAAAGAAGTACTTCAAGGTAATCGGACTGGAAGTCTATCCTATGGACAGTAAAGATTATGCTTACCTTCATTCCTGCGGGGCAGACTTCGTGACGGTATTCCAGGAAACCTACAATCCGGATAAATATAAAGACCTGCATCTGGGAGGAAGAAAACGGATTTTCCCCTATCGTCTGAATACCCAGGAAAGAGCTCTGAAAGGAGGAATTCGCGGCGTGGGATTTGCCGCCCTGCTGGGTCTGGATGATTTCCGCAGAGATGCCTTTGCCACAGGTATGCATGCATATCTGGTGCAGAGAAAGTATCCCCAGGGAGAGATTGCGTTTTCCTGTCCAAGGCTCCGTCCTATAATTAACAACGAGGAAATCAATCCCAGAGATGTCCACGAACCACAGCTTCTGCAGGTTATCTGTGCGTACCGGCTCTTTATGCCTTATGCGGGAATTACCATTTCCAGCCGGGAAGGAAGCCGTTTTAGGGATCAGATTATTACCATTGCAGCTACCAAGATTTCAGCAGGCGTAGATGTGGGAATCGGCGGTCATTCCGAAAAAGAGGCCAAAGGAGACGAGCAGTTCGAGATCGAAGACGGCCGTACCGTAGAAGAAATCCGGGAAATGATTGTCCGTCAGGGTATGCAGCCGGTCATGAGTGATTATATCTATGTATAGAGAAAAGAAATTTCAGATTCTCTGTGTGACCAGCCGCAGGCTGTGCAGAGGCTCCTTCCCGGAGCAGATTCGCCGTGTGGCCCGAAGCGGTGTGGATGGGATCATCCTGCGGGAGAAAGATCTCACAGAAGAGGAATACGCCTCCATGGCAAAAGAGGTGTCCGAAATCTGTATGCAGGAGCAGGTTCCCTGTATTTACCACCATTTCACAGAGACAGCGAAAGAGCAGAAGGCCGGGTACCTGCAGTTGTCCATGCCGGATTTCCGGAAAAATTTCCGTCTGAAAGAGGCGTTTCCCTGCCTGAAAAAGATGGGCGTATCCATACACAGCCTTGAGGAAGCAAAAGAGGCCGAGAGCCTGGGGGCAGATTATCTGGTTGCCGGGCATATCTTTCAGACAGACTGCAAACGGGGTCTTCCGGGAAGGGGAACCGGATTTCTAAAAGAGATTTGTAAAGAAGTAAAAATCCCGGTGTATGGAATCGGCGGAATTACTCCGGAAAATGTTTCTCTCATAAGAGAAAGCGGGGCCAAAGGCGCCTGCATTATGAGCGGATTTATGAAAGAAAGTTTCTGTCCTCCTCAGGATTATTTGTCTGCTTCGCTTGTATGAAAACACGGGCATGTGTTAAGATAGAGACAGAGAAAAATATGGTCGAAAACAGGCAAAAGGAGGAGCAGCATGGGGCAGGAAAAGAAACAGACAGAACGTAAGATGTGGGCTGCAGTCTATCGGGGGAAAGGGAAGATTTCCCTGGAAGAACGGAAGATGCCGAAACTGTTAAAGCCCACAGACGCCATTATTAATGTAACATTAACCACCATTTGTTCCAGTGATATCCACATTCTGAAGGGAGCTGTGCCAAAAGCCAGAGAAGGTGTGATACTGGGTCATGAATTTGTGGGAAAAGTAATAGAGACCGGATCCCAGGTGAAGAAATTCAAACCTGGGGATCGGGTGGCAGTAAATGTGGAGACTTTTTGCGGAGAATGCGAATTCTGCAAAGAGGGCCATGTGAATAACTGTACGGACAGCGAAGGAGGCTGGGCGCTGGGATGTCGGATTGACGGAGGTCAGGCAGAATTTGTACGAATTCCCTATGCAGATCAGGGCTTAACGAAAATACCGGATACCGTTACCGATGAACAGGCCCTTTTTACCGGAGATCTGCTCTCTACCGGATATTGGGCCGCTCAGCTTGGAGAACTGAAACCGGCGGATACGGTTCTTGTCATAGGAGCGGGGCCTGCGGGGATCTGTACCATGCTGGCAGCCAGACTTTACAGTCCTTATAAAATCATAGCGGTGGATCTGGACGAAGAACGCCTGGAGCTGGTAAAGGAACAGGGGCTTGCAGACGTGACATTTTCAGCCAGAACCCAGGAACTGGAAAAAAAGATTCTGGAAGAAACCGGCGGATATGGGGCAGACGTGGTCTTTGAGGCGGCAGGAAGCAGCGATACTTTCCGGCTGGCCTATGAAACGGCCCGTCCCAATGGGATTGTCTGTATCATTGCCATGTACGAAGAAGATCAGGTACTGCCCCTTCCGCAGATGTATGGAAAGAATCTGATCTTTAAAACCGGAGGAGTGGATGCCTGCTGCTGCGGGGAAATTATGAAGCTGATTGAAGCAGGTAAATTAAATGCAGAATTTATGATTACCCACCGGACAACCTTAAGCCAGATTGAGGGCGCCTACGAAATCTTCGGGAAAAAACAGGATAACATTCTGAAATGGGCAATTAAAGTATAAAAAAGAAGCACCGGGAAGGAATTCAGAAGAAAACCTTCCCGGTGCTTTTATGTAATGAAATTTATTAGTTTTCCGCAGCGGCTACTGCCTGGTTTTCTGCTTCCTCTGTTTCCAGCTGAGATGTACAGTGAGGACAGCGGGTTGCTTCAATTGCAATTTCACTTTTGCAGAAAGGACATACCTTTGTGGTAGGAGCAGCGGGTTCTTCTTTCTTGCGTCCCAGATCCATCAGCTTATTGACTGCTTTTAACAGGCAGAACAGAACAAGCGCCATAATGAAGAAATTAAATAAAGAAGAGACGAAGGAAGACGCGAAACCTGCCACATCCTGAAGAGTGTAGGTCTTTCCGCCGGTTACAAAATTCAGAATCGGGTTAATAAAGTTATCGGTCAGAGAGGTGACAATTCCGGAGAAAGCGCCTCCAATAAGAACACCGACGGCCATATCCATCATGTTTCCACGCAGGGCAAATGCCTTAAATTCTTCAATAAACTTTTTCATTTTCTCTTTTCCTTTCGTAAAATACTCCAAGGACTAAAATAACACAATTTTTTCAAAAAGAAAAGCAAAAATTACATTTTCTGCTAAAATTTCTGCCAGGTATCTTTCCGGAAAAGCAGAAGCAGAGGGAAGATTTCCAGTCGGCCGGCCAGCATATCAAAGGTAAGAACCAGAGTAGACCAGTCAGAGAAACCGGAAAAGTTTGAAGAAGGTCCCACAAGTTCCAGTCCGGGCCCGATATTATTGAACGTAGCCGCCACAGCCGTAAAGTTGGTAATCAAATCCAGTTCATCCGGAGACAATGCCAGGATGGAAAAGGAAAAGATTAACAGATAGCTGATAATAAATACGTTGGTGGAACGCACCACTTCATGTTCCACCATCTTTCCATCCATTTTAATCTTCTTTATACTTTTGGGATGGAGATACTGCTTCAGTTCCTTATTAACTGTTTTTAATAAAATTACAAAACGGGAGACTTTAATTCCTCCGCCGGTACTTCCGGCACAGGCTCCCACAAACATCAGCATAACCAGAATCGTCCGGGAACATTCCGGCCACAGATTAAAGTCAGTAGTCGCATAACCGGTAGTGGTTATAATCGAAGCCACCTGGAAAGCGGACTGCTGAAGGGCGGTGAAGAAACTGCCGAACAAATGAGTGATATTGAAAGCAATAATGAGTATCGCTGCTCCAATAATACCCAGATACGCACGAAGCTCTGTACTTTTCAGAGCCTGCAGCGGTTTTTTCATCAGAATCAGGAAATAAACATTAAAGTTTACTCCGAATAAAATCATAAATACAGTAACTACCACCTGGAGATAGGTGGAATATCCAGCCATACTGTCATTCTTAATTCCGAAACCTCCGGTACCGGCAGTGCCGAACATGGTAGTCAGGGAATCAAATAAAGGCATTCCTCCCGCCAGCAGGAGAATCAGCTCCACAATACTCATGCCAAGGTAAATCAGATAGAGAATCTTAGCGGTGGATTTTACTTTGGGAACCAGCCGGCTTACGGAAGGGCCGGGGCTTTCCGCCTTCATGAGGCTCATGTGAGAGCCGCCGCTCATGGGAAGTAAGGTAAGGAGAAAGACAATAACTCCCATACCTCCAATCCAGTGTGTAAAACTTCTCCAGAATAAAATACTCTTGGGAACCGTCTCCACTTCAGTCAGAATACTGGCGCCTGTGGTGGTAAAGCCGGAAACGGTTTCAAATAAAGCATCTACAGGGTTGGTAATAACGCCGCTGAACAGGAAAGGAAGACCTCCCATAATACTCATAATTATCCAGCACAGCGCTACCGTTATAAAACCGTCTCTGGTGAAAAACGTTTTATTTTCGGGCTTCTTCCGAGTCAGCGGAAGACCAATCAGAAGACACACGCCCATAGTAATAAGGAAAGCTTTAACAGATGACTCCCTGTAAATAAGTCCTGTAATGCAGGGAAGGATCATAAAAGCAGCCTCTATATTTAAAAGCCATCCGATAATATAAGCAATCATGGAATAATTCATAATCAATCATTCCTCCTACTTTTCCAGAATATCCCGAATATCATGAAGCCCTTTCCGGGTAGTGACAACAATTACCGTGTCCCCTATCTGAATGGTATCATGGCCTCTGGGAATTGAAAATTTTCCGTGGCGTGTAATGCCGCCAATCAGAAGATTTTTCTTCAGATGCATCTCCATCAGAGGAACATTTACCACTGGAGATTCCTCACGGATGGAGAATTCCAGGGCCTCGGCCTGGTTATCCAGAATGTGATACAGAGTCTCCACATTACAGCCGATGGTATTCTGCATGGCGCGGGCGTAGCTGACAATGTAGTCTGCCATAATGTATTTGGGATAAATCACACTTCCAATATCCAGTTTCTCAATAATATGATCAAAAGAAATTTTTGTGACTTTGGTAATGAGTTTTCCTTTTGTATGTTCTTTAGCAAACAATGACAGCAGGATATTTTCCTCGTCCAGATTCGTCAGGGTAATAAAGGATTCTGTACAGGGCAGTCCTTCCTCCATTAAAAGGTCCCGGTTGGTTCCGTCTCCATTTATGATGGTGGCAGAGGGGAGAAGTTCGCTGAGCTGTTCGCAGCGTTCCACATTCTGCTCCACAATCCGTACCTTAATCTTCATGGCAATTAAAATCTTCGCCAGATAATAGGCAATCGTACCGCCTCCCACAATCATCGCATTATGTACCTGGTGGGTTTCAAATCCGATTTTGCGGAAAAATTCTGACGCATTTCTGGGAGAACCCAGGATGGTAATATAATCATTGTCCTGTAAAATAAAGTCGCCGTCCGGAATGGAAATCGTCTCACCTCTTTCCACCGCACAGACCAGAATATCGCATTTTACCTTTTCCAGAAGAGACGAAATGGAAATACCGTCTAATGCAAATTCCGAAGAAAGACGGAACCGTAAAAGTTCCACACGGCCCTTGGAAAACGTATCAATATTAATAGCAGAAGGAAAGCGGAGAAGCCGTGAGATTTCCACTGCAGCAGTAAGCTCCGGATTAATAATCATAGAGATTCCCAGCCGTTCCTTTATAAAATCAATTTCATTGTTGTAAATCGGATTTCTCACTCTGGCGATGGTATTGCAGTCTCCTGCTTTCTTGGCAATTACACAGCAAAGGAGATTCAGTTCATCTGATTCTGTCACAGCAATTAAAAGATCCGTATCTTTGATTCCGCCCTCCAGTAAAGTACTGATGCTGGCTCCGTTCCCCCAGAGTTTAATGGCATCCAGATCGTCAGGAATTTCCTGAATCTTTTTCAGAGAGGAATCAATCAGCACCAGATCATGTTGTTCAGAACCAAGACGTTCGGCCAGGGTAAGTCCTACTTTACCGCAGCCAACAATAATGATTTTCATAGTTGCCTCCAATATTCTATTAAGATTATAGCGTCAGTACACACTGACGCTAAGGCCATTATAGCACCACTGGATTGAATTGCAATCGAAAAATGGAAATTTTTCAGAAAACTTATTCTTATGCACACACCCGGAGATTTATGACATAAAATAAAATGAAACTGATGCCTGAACAGGCAGGAGCGTTTGTAGAAAGGAATTGTTTTATGGACAGATGTCAGATGAATCGAATGGGCAGCTATTCTAATAGAAATAATGTCTGTACCAATCAGGGGCAGACAGGAAGGAGCCGGGATAAGACCATATATCATCACGTGGACCAGATGCCTCCGGCAATGGCATATGTGCCGTTTCAGAACATGACAGAGACCTTTGATTTATGTTATGCCCTGAAAGTAGGAACCATATTCCCGCAGCTTTGCAAGCCGTTTTGCGGAAGGAGGTGCCGGTAATATGATGAGGGGGAACTTTACTCCTGTTACGGGAAAAGACAGAATGATGCAGAAAATCAATGAGGTGAGTTTCGCAGTAAACGATATTCATCTCTATCTGGATACCCATCCCTGTGATGAAAAGGCGATGGAATTTTTCCGGGAAAATGTAAGAATGCGAAAAGAAGCTCTTTCAGAATATGCACGGATGTACGGCCCGCTGACCATTGACACAGCAGACGACTGTGCAAGCAGAAGCTGGCAGTGGATACAGCAGCCGTTTCCATGGGAAAAAGAAGGGGGATGTCGTTAATGTGGAATTATGAAAAAAGATTACAGTATCCGGTGAATATTAAAACCCCGAATGCTAAACTGGCCCAGTTCATCATGAGCCAGTATGGCGGTCCGGACGGAGAGATTGGAGCTTCCATGCGCTACCTGTCCCAGCGGTTTACCATGCCCAACCGTACGGCAATGGGGGTATTAAACGATATAGGAAGATTTTTTACAATATGACGATTTTACCATAAAGGGACAAAGAATCTACATATATATTAAAAAAGAATACCGCCGGAGAGTATGAAAATGGAAGAAAAAAAAGAAAAAATAAAAGAAGAGAACAGGGAAGAGTTTTACAGACATCTGAAAAAAGGAATCTGCAGGGAGCTTTATGCCGGAGGGTTCCTGACGAAAGAACAGATTTTTGAAATCCTGGGGGAATCCCTGTGAAAGTAGCCGCCTATTGCAGAGTTTCGACGGATCAGGAGGATCAGAAGAATTCTCTGAAAAATCAGAAAAAGTATTTTCAGGAATATATTTCCCGGGAAACAGGGTGGGAATTCACCCGGATTTACTATGATGAGGGAATCAGCGGAACGCAGACCCGCAGGAGAAAAGGCTTTTTAGAGATGATAAAAGAGGGGCAGGAGGGAACGTTCCAATTGGTATTAACCAAGGAGGTAAGCCGTTTTGCCAGAAATACGGTGGACGCTCTGTTTTATACCAGGAAACTGAAAGAGTGGGGAATCGGAGTGCTTTTTACTCTGGATCATATTGATACCAGAGAACAGGATGGGGAACTTCGCCTGACTCTTATGGCAGGAATCGCTCAGGAAGAGAGCCGGAAAATATCCCAGAGAGTGAAATGGGGACAGAAAAGGAGTATGGAACAGGGAGTTGTTTTCGGGAGGGAACTGCTGGGGTATGAGCTGGAAAAGGGACGCCTGCGGATAAAAGAAGAGGAGGCAGAGATTGTCCGGGAGATTTTCTGCAAATACACCATAGAGGGAAAAGGAACGGGACGGATTGCCCGGGAGCTGGAGGAGGAAGGGTATTCCTCCAAAAGAGGAGCAGGATGGTCAGCAGGCGTCATTGCCAGAATATTGGATAATGAAAAATATGTAGGGGACTTATGTCAGGGAAAAACCATGACTCCCGATTACCTGACTCATGTAAAAAAGAAGAATCAGGGAGAAGAACCCCTGGTATACCTGAAAGAGCACCATCCCGGAATTATCAGCCGCAGTCTGTGGGAACAGACCGGTCAGGAACGGGAAAGACGACGCAGAAACAGCGCCCGGGGAGAAAAGTACAGCGCCCGCTACTGGTGCAGTGGGAAAATTTACTGTGGAAACTGCGGAAACAGTTATGTGAGCCGGAAAAAGAAGTATGCAAACGGAACCGTCTATCACGGATGGCGGTGTGGATGTCAGGTTACAGGGGCGTCTTCCTGTAAAAACCCTTCTGTGAATGAAAAGACATTAAAAGAGGCAGTGTGGTACTGTCTGCATGAACTTGCCCCGCCCAAAGAAAAACTGACAAAAGACATCCTGGAACCAATAGAGGGGACCAGGGAAGGACAGAGGAAACAGAGCCAGGGAAACCATCGGAAGGAAACGATACGGGTTTTGCAGGAGAAAAAACGAAGAACCATTGATTTGGCTCTGGAGGGGATTATCTCTGCAGAAGAGTTAAGGCAGCAGCGCCAGTGGTATGAACAGCAGATAGAGCAGGTTTACAGGCAGGAAAGGAGCAGGAACCAGGAAACGAAAAAAGAAATACGGGAAGAAAAGCTGAAGGAGATCCTTGATTTCCGGAAGGAGTATGAGTTGCTTTACGGAGAGATTCTGGAGAAAGTCACCGTATTCCCCGACCGGATATTACAGATTCAGTTTTGGGGGTTGGAAGCCAGGACGCTGAAAATAGGGCCTCCTAAGAGAAACGGAGAAACAAAGGTGGAAATACAGGAGAATTTTTGTTATAGTGGAAAGAAAGATGCGGACAGGAAAGTGGAAAGAACCTATGAATCCAAAAGAGAAAAATCCGGGGCGGGAAGAGCTGGAACTGATTTTAGATAATTTTTCCCGGGCGACCAAACTCAGCCTTGCAGCAGTCAACACCTATGGAGAACCCTTTCTTACCAGTACCAGCTATCAGGAGAATTCGTTCTGTCGGTATGTGAAGAAGACCGAAAACGGCAGAGCCAAATGTGAGAAAAGTTACTGCAAAGCATGTAAGCAGGCTTTGCAGTGGAAGGAACCCTATTATTTCATGTGCCATGCAGGTCTGATTATGTGGGCTCTTCCCCTTGTGGTGGAAGAGACGCTGATCGGAGCGGTGATGTGCGGTCAGGTTTTATTCTGGGAACCGGATGAGATGTTTTTCAGGCAGCTTGAACGCAGCTTTACAGCGGAGGAAATTCAGAAACTGAGGACGCTGGCCAAAGATATAAAAGTAATATCTCCATCCGAAAGCGATTCGGCGGCGAAACTTCTGTTTATGGCCGTTCATTATCTCAGCAAGAATGCAGACGCCTCCCTGAAAGAGCAGAAAAAGCGGATGGAATGGAGAAATGCTTTAATCAGCCGTATCCAAATGAGAAAGGAAAAATTTCAGGATGCGGAATTTGATTTGTCCGTTTATATTAAAAGAGAACGGCGGTATCTTCAGTATGTCCGGATGGGGAATAAAGAGAAAATTCAGGAAATGCTGCCGCTGCTTTTTACTGATATGGAGATTCTAAGCGACTATGAAAGAGAAAAAATCCGGTTCTGGCTGTCAGATTTTGCCGCTTTATCTTCCAGGGCCATTATAGAAGCAGGCGCAGACTGTGAAATGGTATTCCGGATTATGGATCAGTATAAGACAGAGCTGAAACGGATGAATACCATCGAAGAGCTGATTGAATACACCTATAAAACCCTTTGCCGCCTTTTTGAGTATATTTATCTGACAAACAAAGACGATTACATCAGCGTATTGAAAGAAGTGCGAAAATATATAGACATTCATTACAGTGAAAAGCTTTCCATAGAGGAAATTGCAAAAGAGGTTTATCTGAGCCCCTCTTATTTATGTACGCTGTTTAAAAAGAACGCGGGAAATACGATCCACGATTATATTCTGCGGGTACGGATTGAAAAATCTATTGAGTTTATGCAGGATCGGAGTCTGAGTTTGAAGGACATAATGAAAAAGTGCGGGTTCAAAAGCCAGAGCTATTATACCAAAGCCTTTCGGGAGATGATAGGAGTCACCCCGGGGCAATACCGCAATAAATTTTTGTAGGGATGAACGCGTATGGATATATATGAAGAAATCAGAAGAAATTTATTAAGAGGAGATACGCAGTACGTTGTGAAACTGGTACAGAAAGCAGTGGCGCTGAGGTATCCTCCAGAGTCAATTTTAAAGGACGGACTGATCCTGGGAGTAGATACCCTGGCTTATAAATTCCGAAACTGTGAAGTGTCTGTTCCGGAATCCCTTATGGTAGCCAGAACGCTGAACGCAGGGATTGAAACGCTGAAACCTTATCTGGAAAAAGCCGGGAAGAAACAGCATGTGGCAGTTCTGGGCACAGTAGAGGGAGACTTTCACGATATTGGAAAAAACCTGGTACGTATCTATTTATCTACTTTGAATATCCAGGTTGTGGATCTGGGAATGGATGTGGGAAAGGAAGAGTTCATTGAGGCTGTGAAAAAGTATGATGCAGAGCTTCTTATGATGTCGGCACTTCTGCCTACCACCATCGGGGAAATGAAAACAGTAATCGAAGAACTGAAGGACCAGGGTCTCAGAAATAAAGTAGTGGTTTTCGTGGGAGGTATGCCGGTAACCAAAGAATACGCCCAGGAAATTGGGGCGGATTATTATACCCGGGATGCGATTGAGCTTCGTGACTTGTTAAATACCAGCCTGAATAAAATTCTGAGAGAAAAATTGAACAAAAAATAGAAATATACAGCAATCATGAAAAAACCTGTTTTATGCTAGAATGACAGTATCAAAGAAAGATACGTATCAAAAGCAGAAACGGGTTTTTACTATTTTAAAAGATAAAAAAGGGAGGTATTTTCATGAGACCAAGTCTGAAATATTTAAGCGATCAGGAAGTAAAAAGAGTACATGAGAAAGCTTTGGAAATGCTGGAAGATCTGGGGATGAAATTTGAGGGGCAGGAAGCAAGAGATTACTTTGAAAAAGCGGGTGCAAACGTAGAGGGAGATATTGTAAAGATTCCAAGAAAGATTATCGAAGACGGGCTGAAGACTGTGCCCAAAAGAGAGGAATTTACGTTATACGGAAGAACTCCAGACAAAGATATTCACTTAAAAGACAGTGTTCCCACTCTGGCGGCTATGACCATGGCAACTAATGTGCTGGATCCCTGGAGCGGAGAGAGACGCAAAGCTACAGATCGGGATCTGGAACTGCTTACAAGAGTGATGGAAAGACTGGATACCGTTTCCATGGCAAGCGCACTGATTACTCCTCAGGACGTTCCCATGCAGTCTTCGGACTGGTATACCTGGGCCACTTCCATCAAGAATACAACGAAACACATCACAGGAGGTGCTGTGGGAAAAGAGGGCGTCCGGGACGCTATCCGGATGGCCAGCCTTGCCATAGGAAGCGAAGAAGAATTTTACAAACGTCCCTTTATATCCTTCTGGGTACTGACCATGCCGCCCCTTCGTGTGGATGAGAACACATCCAATGTCCTAATGGAAGCAGCAGTGCATAAAGTGCCGTCAGTAATCAGTTCCGGAGGAATCCTGGGAATGACTTCACCCATGTCAGTGGAAAGCGCGCTGGTACATACCCATGCGGAAACTCTGGCGTGTATTGCACTGTCACAGCTGGTAAATCCGGGAGCTCCGGTTATCTACTCCAGTTATGTAAGAAGTATGGATATGAAGACGATGTGTATTAATATGTCCTCTCCGGAAAGTATTATTATGAAATGCGGCATGGCTCAGTTAGGAGATTATATAGGACTTCCAACCAAGATGCCGGCGAACTTAAGAGACGGTAAACTGCTGGATGCCCAGGCCGGATTTGAAACAGGAATGGGAGGACTGGCAGGAGCCTATACCTGTGATTTCATCGTGGCCATGCAGTTGGATATGGACATTATGGTAGATTATGCAGATCTGATTTATTCAGATGAATGTATGAAGATTCTCCAGAGAATGGTAAGACCTCTGGATTTCAGCGATGAGACACTGGCTTATGACAATATGGAAGAAGTAGGACCGGGAAATACTTTCCTGGAGACAGATCATACTTTTGATCATTATCGGGATGAAATCTGGATGCCGCAGGTGATGGAGAGAGGAACTTACGAAAACTGGGAGGCAAAAGGAAAGAAAGATATTCGCCAGGTATGTCTGGAAAAAGTACAGAAAATTCTTAAAGAAGTGGAAAATGAGGAACTTTTGCCAAAAGAGGTACGGGACGCTATTGATGAAATTGCGGCAGGATCAGAAGAAAAAGCGAAAAATATCAAACGGTAACAGTTTGTGTGAAAACAGATCGAACGGGAAGAAAGCGGGGGATGAATCTTATGAAGGCGAAAGGAAAGACCAGCGGAATCATTGCAATGGCAGTTGTAGTAACTATTTACGGTGTTTCTTATATTTCCAGAGAAGTCATCAGCAAGTATCTGGAAACCATTGTCATTCTGGGAATCCAGATGACCATTATGGCGATTTTATTTACCGTATATAATCTGGTGAAGGGCAACAGTATGAAACTGAAGAAAAAGGACATCCCTTACATTATAGCCTCCGGGCTTTTCGGGACAACCTTTTACCATGGACTGACGATTTTAAGTATTACCTCCATTGGAGCTACGGTATCTTCCCTTCTTTTCGGATTTGCAGCAGTTTTTGCACTGATTGTGGAGATTCTTCTGTTTCACAGGAAAAAGACGAAACTGGGGATTCTTAGTATTGTAATTTCTCTGGTAGGAGTTTATATTCTGATGGGTGTGAAATTCAGCGATTTGGCATCTACCAATTTCAAAGGATATGCCTTATGCCTGCTTAGCATTATTTCCTGGGTGGTGTACTGTTTTCTGACCGATAAGATTTCAGAAGGATACGAAAAAACAGTGCTGTTAAATTATCAGGCTTTTGTGGGAGCGATTACCACCCTTCCGTTTATTCTGCTGTATCCGGTACAGATCGATGTACTGGCGAAACCGGAAGTATTCATGAATTTAATTATTCTGGGGATCTTTAACTCCACATTTGCTTATTTCCTGAATATTTATGCCATTAAAAAGATAGGAGTTACCCTGTCTAACCTTATGCTGGATTTCCTGCCGGTAGTGACCATTCTTATATCGCTGATTTTATATAGGACGATTCCTACCTGGAATCAGATTGTCGGCGGTATTATCATTCTTATCTCGGTTTTCCTTCTGGACAAAGATCAGAGAAATGTGGAGGCAGAAGCTGCATAGGAAGGTGTCATTTATACAGCGATACAGGTAGAGAAGCCTCAGAAATGGAGCATTCTGAGGCTTCAGCTTTTTTTCGCCCGGCGTGCAGCAAATTTGCCGGTGGCAGATTTGTCGTAGACGCTTCAATAGTCCCTTTCACACTCTTTGCCATTGCGAACTGCCATTTATATGGCAGCATATTCAGATACACATCTATATGGTTTTTATCGTTGACTACCATTTTATCAAGTAGCTGCGTGTAGTAGTCATCTTCATATTGAACACCGCTTATAAGCTCCTCGATAGCTTTCTGTATATCCTCTGACAGCTCTCGCTGTTTGTTTATCATATCCTGTTGTTTTTCAATACCGTCCGCCATAGATTTCAGTTGTTCAATTTCTTCATCATATTTTGCTCGCAGGGCGGTAAACTCACTTTTGTCAATATCACCGCTTGTGTAAAGCTCAATCAGCCCTGTCCGCTTTTTCTTTGCTTCTTCAATTTTGACCGCTAAAGCATTCGTGTTTGTTCCCGTTATATCCATAGAAATAACAGCTTCAATAGTCTTAGTTAAATTGGAGATGATTTTCTGGCGGTTCATTTTAAGCTCTTTACAGACAAGATACATCAAATAAATAGCATCTTCATTTCGGATACTCTCACCAGAGCAGCCCACTTGATTTCCCGCCTTATCTATATGAGGTCTGCCGTGTTTTGCTCCCTCAAAGCAACGCCAAGCCTTATATTGGCTTCCGTCTTTTCGGGTCTTGTATCTGGCAACATAGCTTGCTCCGCACCTGCCGCATTTGATTTTACCAGAGAAGGGATAGCGGTTTGAGTGCTTTGCTTTGCCCTCCTGCGATAAAGATTTTTCGTCTAATATGCGGTTGGCTTTCTCAAACAATTCACGGGAAATAATCGGCTCGTGATGGTCTTTGATAATTACAAATTCCTCTTGTCCTCTGTTGTATTTCTTTTCGTGAGAAAGAAAGTCTGGTGTGTAAGTTTTCTTTTGTACCAAATCGCCGCAGTATTTTTCATTGCGGATCACTCGGAGAATAACGGTATTCTGCCATTCTTTCACGCGCATCGGACGTATGCCTTCCTCACGAAGTTCACGGGCGATGACGTGTGTTCCTTTGCCCTCATTTACAAACTTGTGGAAGATAAGGCGTACAATCTTAGCCCCCTCCTCATTGATATACATTTTACCTCCACGGACATCATAGCCGAGCATACTCCGTCCAAATACAACGCCTTGCTCCATCTGGCGTTTCTGCCCCCACTTTACACGCTCGGAAGTCCTGCGGCTTTCTTCCTGTGCAATAGAGGACATAATGGCAAGCCGAAGCTCTGCATCGCCGTCCATTGTGTTAATGCCGTCATTCATAAAGATAACGGCGACACCGTGTTTTCTGAGGTCACGGGTATAATAAATGCTGTCAAGGGTATTTCTGGCAAAACGGGAGATTTCCTTTGTGATAATCAAATCAAAATCGCCGTTCTTGGCACACGCAATCATACGGTTAAATTGTTTTCTCTTTTTTGTGTTCGTACCAGAGATGCCCTCGTCCGCAAATATTTCATAAAGCTCCCAATCGGGATGATGTTCAATATATTGCTTAAAATATCGCTGCTGACTTTCAAAGGAATTGGCTTGGTCATCGCTGTCCGTGGAAACACGGCAGTATGCAGCGACCTTTCTTTTCTTATCAAGTTTTTTTCTTTCTTGGTTTAGCATCTCGTATTTCTCTAACATATTCCTGCTCCTTTCCTTGTTTATGTCGAATGTGTAAATTTTAAAATCATACATTCGGATATGTATTCGTAATCCGCTTTGCTACTTACTCATGAACGCAAGTCACTCTGTGCCTTGCGTTCAAGTTCCTCTATACAGCGTCCACTTTGTGAATGGGTCAATAGTTGCCTTTTCTCCAAAGACAGAAGTATTGACTTTTGAACATTCAAGAGAAACGCTGCGTGTTCCTGCTCATTCAGTTCTGGAGCAGGTTCGCCAACATAAACAAATTCTCGATGCTTCAGTAGCCAACACCTCCCTCGTTATCAATGTATGACCTACTGCCTGTACAGTATTACGAGAGGGTATCAACGGATACCATAAAACGCCTGTCAAAAGTACCGATGTACTCTTGCAGGCGTTGTTTGTCGAGTGTTCTAATCTGCTCAAGCAATATGAGGGAATAGGATAATCTATCCAATTAGCGTTCATTTCTTTCCTCTCTTTGTCGGGAACAAAAAATTTCGATAGCTTTACTGAAAAAGGCAGCTAAATCTCCATTTCCAAACCGATTTATAAAATCAGAAAATCTCAAATCCGTAACATACATTTTCCCCAAAGAAGAGAGTATCTGTTTATCACATTGATAAAAATGTTCTGTAATATAAAGTTGCCATTCCCGTACTATATTTTGAACCTCTGGACAGTCTGGCGATTTGTTTTCATATGTCGCTAACCTTTCAAAAATATTCTGTGCCATAGAGAAAAATGCTTGCATTTGCTCATTTTGAATTTCTTGAGCTTTTGAGGAAAAGATTGCCGCATACTCTTTGAAACTTTCAGTATCTCCCCACTTTTCCAAAACCTCTTTTTGAAATTGAGATTGCAGCTCCATTACTTTCGAGTTAGAAAATGCTGAAAACGAGATTTCTTTTGCTCCATTGATTTCAGCCTTTACAAGTGCTATTAGACCGTCTATGCGTTCTCTCTGAACTTCTAAAATACTTAAATGCTTTTCTAATGCTTCTGTCCGATTATAATGAGGGGAATTGAGCAATTTTTTAATTTCTTTCAATGCAAAACCGACCTCACGAAAAAACAAAACTTCCTGCAACCGGCACAAATCCTTATCAGTATACAAACGATACTTCGCTTCCGTTACAATCGAAGGTTTCAAAAGTCCAATTTCATCATAATAGTGAAGCGTCCTTGCTGTTATGCCTGTTAAATTGACTACCTCGTGAACTGTCAACGGTTTTTCATTCATTCCAAAAATCCTCCACTGCACTTAATATTTCGTTTGCAGGTAATAAAGTTGCTTCTACTATACTTTTTCCTGTTTTCTGCAAATAATATTTTACTAAATGATAGCCACAAGCATATCCCGCACAATATGGCAATCCAACAGGGGAATAATTTTGTAAAGCAGCCATTTCATCGCCATATAAATAAGCATTGAGGTTTTCAAGCCCCTGTACGTCCAGTCCATCATAGATAATTGGTTTGATATATTTTTTCAGCGTTTCCATATCAGTTTTCTTAATCCACGGTCCCGCCTTATCTTCTCCATACAAATATGTGGCAAAGTTTTCTGCAAGCCCCTCACTGATCATCATTTCTCCGAGCGTAATATCATTTCTCCATTTAATAAACTGGAAACGCACATTATGATTTGTTTCATGTGCAAGCGCAACTGGAAGATGCTCTAATGTGTAATCATTAGGAATAAGCCAAGAAAAAATATATCCTGGAATACCGCCATCTCCGCAATAGCCCTCATTCATTGAGGTATAAGGACTTTCCTCATTTGCCAACAGGATAGTAAACAAATATTCCTGAACAGGTAACTCAATCCCTGCGTCTGAAAAACACTTCAACGATTTTTCGACTGATTGTTTACATTCATACCAAAGCCTATCTGAAGATATACGTTCAATATTATCTCGTTGAGTTTCATCCACTTTTGTTGGCGTAATATGACCAAGCATCCCACTCGCCATTATCACATCATACCCATTTGGCGTAGCTGCTTTCATCGGTACACAATAGCAAGCCCATTTTTTCTCAAAAGGCATCATCAATTCATAACGATAAATGTCATCTTTCTTGTCTAATGGCGCTTTCATAATCTTGGCGTAAATACCGTCTGAACGAATAAAATTTACATTCATATTACTTCATCCTTTTTTTTCTACATCATACACTATGACGTAACGTGAAAGTCAATAGGATGAGTAAATATATTTGAGCGATGAGCGATAAGTTTATCTCTCACAAGTTCATCGGCTCTGCTTTAGTGTCAAAATTCCATAATATCACCTTAACTCCATACTTGTATTGTACAATCCCATACATTTTGCCACTCATCCTCATTCACAATCGCCTCAAATACCGGCTCAAGGAATTTTTGTATCTCATCAATCACAACAGCAAACTCAAGCGTACCATCCTTGATATTCTTCAAGAAATACTTCCACCGTTTCTGCATATCTTCATCTTCGGCAAGTGCCACAACCCGTTTGAAACTATCTCTGTCATAGGGCGTTCCACGCCGCTCTAATGTTCTCGTGATTGCCGTCTGCAATTTCGCACCATCAAAGTCGAAAGTTCTTGCAAGATAGTAAATGTCGTAAAAGTCCTTCATCCGTCCTGTCAGCTCAAATCGTTGCAGGATAGCATCAAACTTTTCAGCAATCGTACTTTCGAGAGAGTAGGTCATAATGACGGGAGCTTCAAAGTCTGGAAGCTGCGTATTGATTTTGCGTTCCTCGGCTCGTGGAACAATGACATCGCCGACACCAATATCTACATTAAACGGAACACGAACATTTTTTATCTGAGCGATAATCTGGGTACTGATACCGTGGTACTTTCTCTGCGGAGAGATTTCCTCAAACCCCTTCGCTTTCATAGAAATATAATCATTGCCCGTAGGTGTATTGAGAATACGAGCGATAAGATCTTTCACATCATCAAGAGAATTGGATGCTGACCGCAGGAGAAAATCCACATCAATCGTAGCTCGGCTCTCAAAATTGGTAAGCGTGTAAATGAACAGTCCGCCTTTGAGAATAAGATTATCCTCATACCCAGACTTTGAAAGCTTCCGCAGGAATTCCTCCTGCACAAAGAGCTGTAAGCATTGCTGATAGCTGATACCAGACGCCTTTGCCTTATTTCTAAGTTTTGCAAGAACAGAAGCTGCTATATCTGCCATTACAACCACACTCCAATCATTTCTTTTACTCGTTTTTGTACACGCAATACTTTTGCGTATTCCATAAGGTTTGGTATATTCTTTTTTGGGTCTTTTACATACCCTTGTATTGCCTTGTTGAAAATTTCCTTATCCATTTTGTTCATATTCCGCAGTACATCACAGATGGTACGATCACGGTCATAGATACGAACATCGACAAAATCAATTTTCCCTGTCGTCTCTCCGAGGGTAACTAAAGCAGGCTCGACCCGATATGCTTTTATAAACGGGTAATCAATATTGGTACGGTTTCTTGAAGTATTCTTATTAATTGTAATATTCCATTCGGCAGGGTTGCGGTCACTGTAACCGTAGTAAAACAGCGCCGTTTCCATACAAAGGACAGCATCGGGAAAAAGGCGATTGATTAAAATTACTTCTGAATCGCCGTAACCCTCTACCCAATGATAGTAGCCTCGTTTTACTTTTTCTACCACACCTGCTTCAAGCATTCTTTGAATATCTCTATAAAACAGCTTTTCGGCGTTAAGCTGTGCAGTTGTCATAATATAATTGTAACTAGAAAAAACTTTACGCAAAAAACGAATGTCTTTTTCATCAAGCATAATTCCACTCCTGTACTAAACTGAGCACAAATCGTTCAACGATTGTGTGCTTTACTGCATTATACGCAATTACCAATAAAAAATCAACCGTAGTAAACCAAACAACTTTAAATGTTTCGGTTGTGTGGTTTACTACAAAATTTTAGCCTGCCTGTCCGCATATTCCTCAATATGGCACATTTCTGAGGCTTCTGTAGGTACAGAGGAACTTGCACATCTGGAGATGGTATCCACGATTGTGCATCAGCTTACCAGGGATTTAAGTATGGAAGAGATTGAAAAATCCGGATTCGGCAATTATTATATTGACCATACAGTGGCAATCTGGCCCCAGGCAGCAGGAGGCGTTCCTTTTAACGCCTGTGAATTCCAGTCAAAGGGAGATCCTATTACGGATTTGCATGAGGATCTGGCTGCAGATGGTGCAATCATATAAGAACAACTTTTGATTAAAAGTTCCAGTGAATTTCAATCGGAACGTCCCTTGTTCCCGGAATACGCTTGCCGACAGATATATAGTCAATCAGTATTTCCACGATTTCACGGGTAAGGTGTTCCAAGTTGGAATATTGTTCGATAATTTGACGGCGGTTATCGCCCACCGCGATTTTTTCTTCGATTTCGGCTAACTGCTTTTCTCCGTCAGCAATCACACGTTCCAGTCTGTCGCGCTCCGTGGTAAAGTCTTTTGACATTTCCACATAATCGCTTTCAGATATTAAGCCCTTGACCTTATCCATGTAAAGCTCCCGGATACCTTTTGAAAACTCTGCAACCTTTTTCTCATAGACGGCTATATCAGAGAGCAGGCGTTTTTTCTGTCCCTGCAAGTTATCGCAAAATTCGATATTCTGTTCTAACTCGTCCTTATCAAGATACTCGGCTGCCAGTTTGTTAATCTCGTCGATAACCATTCTTTCCAGTTTATCAACAGAGATAAAGGAACCGATACAAGCGTCCTTTGCCACATGGCGGTTAGAGCATTGTAGATAGTGCTTATCATGGTTTTTAGAAGAACGCATAGTGTAACCGCAGTTTGCACAACGGGCTTTTCTTGCAAATAAACCGATTGTACCTACATCAAAGGGCTTTGCCCTCTGTGCGATTAACGCCTGCACCTTATCCCATAACTCCCTGTCAATAATCGGCTCATGCGTTCCCTCAACGATATACCACTCACTTTTTGGACGGGGCTTATTCTGCTTTGTTTTATAAGAAATGCTTCCATACTTGCCCTGTACCATGTTGCCGATATAGATTTCATTTATCAGCATATCGGAAATAGCAAAGTATTTCCAGAGGGTACTGTTTTTCGTTTTCGGCTGTTTATAGCGCAAGCCGTGTAGACGCTTATATTCTGTTGGATTTGGTATGCCCCTGTCATTGAGCATACGGGCGATTGCAGTTTTTCCGTAACCTTGTGAAAATAAGGTAAAAACTTCACGGACAACGGCTGCAGCTTCTTCGTCGATTATCAAATGTCCTTTTTGGTCTGGGTCTTTCTTGTACCCGTAAAGAGCAAATGCACCGATATGAAAACCGTTTTTCCGTCTGTTCGTCAAGACGCTGCGGATATTTTCAGACATATCCTCCAGGTACCATTCATTGACAAGCCCGTTAATCTGTCGGGACTTCTTATTTCCCTTGTTCGCAGTATCCGCGTTGTCAACAATACTGATGAAACGAATACCCCATATTGGAAATAAACCGTGAATGTATTTTTCCACTAATTCAAGTTCACGGGTAAACCGTGATTGCGTCTTGCAGAGGATAATATCAAATCTGTGTTGTTCCGCGTCTTTCAGCAGGCGGTTAAATTCCGGTCTCCGTCTATCAGAACCGGTATAGTCGTCGTCGCTGTAAATGTTGTAAAGTTCCCACCCCTGTTCCATAGCGTATTGCAGCAGCATAGCCTTTTGATTCTGAATGCTGTTGCTGTCGTCGGTTTCAAATTGCTTGTTTCTATCTTCTTCGGATAAGCGGCAATAGATAGCTACTTTCATATTCATATCTCCTTAGAGATAGTAACAAGCTGCTTTCTACATAGATTATACCATGCAGAAAACAGCTTGTCATTGCTATTTCGTAAGGCGTACCGCCTTATTTTTTTCTATTCTATTTATCATTTCAATCCACTTTTTTGTGAATTGAGCTTTTGAAGTCGTGCTTTCGCCGCTTTTGAAAACACTCCTGCAAAGTATCTGGTTTTTATCAGTATTTGCCATGATTAGCCCCCTTTCCAAGATTGGCTAATACACTATATGAATAGCGGCAAGTCCACTATTACAACATACAAAAGGGGCTTATCGGACGGCTGTTAGCATAGCTCCACGGGACTTGCACCCCTCCGGCGGTCTGCCGAAGCTCTACCCGTTGCCTGCGACGCTTTGAACGCTCGGACTACGGCGGTAAAGGAGTATCATTGTACCGATATATGGATTACGGCGGCAGAGTTGCTACGTCTGCTTTGGAACGCTGATATTTCCCGCTCGGTTTGTCCCTCCTTTCGTCGTCGCGTATCAGCCCAACGGCTCCCCATATATCGAATGTATCCGATTTGCCCTATACTGCGCCGCCGTTATCTTGCGCCGCTTTCTTTGTCAAGGAACAAGGGGCTGTCCTTAAGTGCCGTAAAACGGAAAAGGGGGTTAAAAGACGCTTTACAGCAAGACCTAATTATTCAGCCCGGAATGTGAGGATAGCCCTCATAAGCCTTGCTTGTAGCCGTTCCCGAATATCCTCATCAACGCCGTAATAGATGTTGCCGCGCTCATCGTAGAGTTTCCGCATGGAAAGGCTCGCTATGTATCCGCTGAAATGCTGCAAGACCATTTTCATTGCGTCTGGGTCGCCTTTGCTCGCCGCAACAATGACGGGATAGGGAACAAGGGCGATTTCCGGGTAGTCGGGTTGTTTACCATTCGTTCCATTCATCAGCATGTTCCTCCAAATATTTCTTTAACAGTTCAAAAGAAGTTGCCCGTCTGTACTGTATTGTGCTACGCGACGTATTGAACATTTTTCCGATTTCAACGTCGCTCATACCCTCGAAATAGTACAGCAGGATAGCGGTTCTCTTTTCCTCCGGCAAAGTACGGATTGCTTCAAGCAGCAGCTTAGGAGTTATCTCTTTACCTGCCATTTGATAACGCGGCTCGGCTTCGTCCTCTTGAAAATACTTGTCAAAAGTGTAAAGCTGCCGTTCCTCATGTAAGGCTAGGTCACAAAAAGAAACTTCCCGTTTTCTGCGTCGCCGGATTTCGTCGTGGGCGTTGCACGCTTCATTGTGCAGTACCCGTTTACAGAATTTTTGAAAGGCACATTGCTTTTGAAATTCTACGCGATTAGGTTCCATGTTCTCACCCCCTTTCTGCCGAAAGGCGGTAGTACCTCCCCTTTTCGCGTGATAATACAGACGACTTTTTCAAACGCCGGACGGAAGCAAAAATTTCTTTGAAAAAATCTCTGAAAAATGCAAAATGCGCCTATCTGCAAGACGCAGATAGACGCAAGGGAAACATAAGAGGTATTCAGATGATGTGATTGTTCATCTTTATAGCCGGAATACCCCGTTGTAGGGGATAGGCTTTTTTTGATAATTGTGGAAATGTCGATTTATGTCGGAAAGTTGTTAAGTGCATGGCGACTACCTCCTAAACCGCCATGTCCTTACATGGTAGAGGGTCGTCGCAGATTATAGACAAAAAGAAACGGCGGCTCTGATAATCAAAGCCGCCGTAATAGGATAGACGCGTGAAAATATCTCTGCTCTGCGACGGCTTTTTTTCTTTTGCCGTCGTCGGCAGATAGTTCATATCTTATTTGTTTTTTAAAGGGATAAATCTTTTTTTCTAAATTCCAATAACCCAATTAGCAAACAGATGATAGATAATACCCATAATATTATCATATTGAAAATAGACATCATATTTCCATTTACAAGCTGCTGTGGATTAAATAAACTTAACGGGTTACAATACACTAAAATTTTTGCATTGTCATATACCTGTGATAACATTTGCATAATTATAAATATTGTAATCAATCCGCCGCCTAACCCTATGGAATATTTTATTTCGCTAAAAATGCAAGTGAACATAAAACAAAATGCTGCAATAAATATCTGTAATGCCAATAACCCAAAATTCAAGAGTAAGAATTTAGGAATATCCAATTCTCCGCTGAATAAAACAGCACAACACAAAATCATCAGAATTGTGTTAAATAAAATTAGAACAACCAAGCCTAACATTAGATTTAACCATTGTGTCATTGCAATTTTTATTCGGCTATGTTTCGTGTTTAAAAGATAAGATAATGAACCATTTTCTACATATTTTGCAAGAAGCCGATAACACATGGTAATGCTGAAAATAAATGGTGTAACTATAAGAACAAATTTATACAGATATGTAATAATAAAATCTATTAAAGTTGTTCCTATATTTTGCATACCAAAAGCCGCGAAAACTGTTGGCATGCTTGCTTCTAATGTTTTTAGACTATCTTTTAATGTAGGGTCGTACATTGCAACTAAAGTAATAGCATACATGGCGATAATACTAAAAAACACAACATGAAGTTTTACATTAGACTTAAGCTCTTTCTTCATCAATGAATATATCATTTTTATCACCCCTATAATATTGTTGGAAAATTTCTTCTATGGTCTGATTTCTAACTAATATATCTTTCACATTATATTGACCTAACTCACCCAATAATTTATTTACGTTTCCACATAACAGAAAAGAAACTTTATTCTGTGTGCATATACTATCAGGATACAATCTCGCAAAGGCAGACGCATATTCTGTGTTTGAAAATGTAATCGTATAATGTTTCTGACGGTTGTTCCTCAAATCTTCAATATTTTGGCTTGTAACTAAACGCCCGCCTTTAATCATCAAAACTCTATCACATACGTTCTCTATTTCCTCAAATATATGAGAGGACATGAATATAGTTTTGCCTTTGAGCTTTTCTTTTTTCAGAAGCTCAATAAATTTATTTTGCATGATTGGGTCAAGTCCGCTTGTTGGTTCATCTAATATCAATACAGACGGATTTTGCATAAAAGCAATAATCAGTCCTAATTTTTGTTTTGTTCCTTTAGACATTTTCTTTATTTTTATGCTTGTATCAAGTTCAAAATAATCTACAAGATAGTTAAGTCTGTCTTTTGGGACATTTCCCTTTATTTGTGCCATAAATTGAATAAAAGCATTACCGGTCATATTATTGTCCAAGAAAGAAATTTCTCCTGGTAAATAGCCTACATTTTCTTGAATATAAGCTGCGTCATAAAAACTGTTTCGATTAAAAATTTTTGATATTCCCTGTTGTGGGCGGATAAACCCCATTAAGTGTCTTATGGTAGTTGTTTTTCCTGCACCATTTGAGCCTAAAAAACCAACAACCTCGCCTTGCAGGACTTCAAAATTCAAATTAAAAATTCCTCTGTGATTGCCATATTCTTTGGTTAAATTTTGAACTTCTATTATATTCATAGATATTCCTCCTTGTAGCTGATTTTCTTAAACATGGTTTTCCATTTTTCAAATTCAACAATTATCTCGTCGAATATAATAGGTTGATTATAGCGTCGCTTTTCGGATAAAAACCCCTCAGATAGCCAAATGAACATTTTATAAATGTATTTAGGGTCTATATCTTCCTTAAAACATGAGAAGTCAATATTTTTAAAATATGTATTGAAACTGTCATTGAAAGTCTTTTCCATATAGTCATTTATAGTATCTGCTATTGTTTCATCTTGAAAAAGGACAGCTCGTAATAAGAAATCATACATATATGGATATTCTTCCATTATTTTTAATTTTTCTTTTATTCCAAAATCTAACATATCAAAAAAATCTGTTATGCTTTCTATTTCGTTTATATCAACTGACTGAACGGACACTTTGTTACAGAAATCATATAAATAAAGATAAAAATTCTTTTTATTTTTAAAATAGTAAAAAAGCAATCCTTTTGATATTCCTGCTTTCAACGCAATTTCATCTGTATTTGCCTTTTTATATCCATGTTGTCCAAAACATTCTAAGCCCGCATTTATAATTCGCAGCTTTTTTTCTGATGAAAGTGTATTAAATTTTTCATCTATTTCCATGTCATATCCTCCTTTTGACTATTTTAGTCAATTTTCATTGTACTACGTTGACTATTTTTTACAACCCCCTCTATACAAAAAATTATTTGCGCCTATGCAGAACGTATATGCTCTATTTATGTCCATACTATGATGTGTGTAATCATATCTCGAAAGAGAGATGAAATATACAATGTAGTTGGGTGAAATAATTATGAAGCAGAACAAAGAAAAGTTTGATTTCAAGGCTTTCGGACAGGCTATCAAAGCGGCAAGAAAAGCAAAGGGAATATCCCGCAATCAGTTAGCGGATAAACTGAACATTGCGCCGCGATATATTGCGTCCATTGAGAATAGCGGGCAACACCCAAGTTTGCAGATTTTGTATGAGCTTGTAACCCTACTTGACGTATCGGTAGACCAGTTCTTTTTCCCAGAACGGGAACAGGAAAAATCTACCCGCCGCCGTCAGCTCGATACCATGCTCGACGGTATGAGCGAAAAGGATTTAAAAATCCTGTCTGCTACTGCAAAAGGGATTGAGGAAGCCAACAATGAAACAACGGGGGAATAAAGTTCCCTCGTTTCTTCATAGAAAAAGTATTTTGTAACGTCGCAGTTTGCGGCGTTTTTCTTTTGTCCTGCTTTGGCAAAATCAGATTTTCCATGTAGTAGGGATAAAGGGAGAAAGTTTCTTAGCAAGCATAGGAAAGGGGTACCCTTTCCGTATTTTCGCCCTCCTGCGTTGCCGCGCGTAGGTCAAAAATTGCTTGTTGGGAAGTGTCCCAAACCCTCTAAAAAACGGAAAGGAGCGTGAACGCATGGACGGCAGGAAACGGACAGTGCAAATCAAATTCAGAGTAACAGAGGAAGAACGGGCGTTGATTGAGCAGAAAATGAAGCTCGTCCCCACCCGGAACATGGAAGCCTATCTTCGGAAAATGGCAATCGACGGGTACATCATTCAGATAGACCACGCCGACATAAAAGCCATGACAGCGGAGATACAGAAAATCGGTGTCAACATCAACCAGATAGCGCGGCGCGTCAACGCCACGGGCAGCGTCTACCAAGAGGACATAGAGGAAATAAAGGGGGTGCTTGCGGAGATATGGCGGTTACAAAGATTAAGCCTATTAAAAGCACGTTGAAAAAAGCCCTTGACTATATCCAGAACCCGGACAAGACGGACGGGAAAATGCTTGTGTCCTCCTTTGGCTGCTCGCCGGAAACGGCAGACATTGAATTTGAATTTACCATAGCGCAGGCGTTAGAACGTGGAAATAACCTCGCCCACCATTTGATACAGTCCTTTGAGCCGGGGGAAGTGGATTACCAGAAAGCCCATGAAATCGGGAAACAGCTTGCCGACGCGGTAACAAAAAGGAAATATGCATACGTCCTTACTACGCATATAGACAAGGGACACGTTCATAACCACATCATTTTCTGTGCTGTTAATTTCGTAGACTACCACAAGTATAATTCCAATAAGCGCAGCTATTACGGCATACGGAATATGAGCGACAGGCTGTGCCGGGAAAATGGCTTGTCCGTCGTCGCTCCGCAAAAGGGCAGCAAGGGAAAGAGCTATGCGGAATATATCGCAGAGAAAACCGGAAACAGTTGGAAAGGCAAGCTGAAAATCGCCGTGGACGCGCTTATCCCCCAAGTGTCCAGTTTTGAAGAATTGCTTTCCCGACTGCAAGCGGCAGGCTATGAGATAAAGCCGGGGAAATACGTTTCCTGCCGCGCTCCGGGACAGGAACGGTTTACCCGCTTGAAAACCCTCGGCGCAGATTATACAGAGGAAGCCATAAGGGAACGGATAGAGGGCAGGCGTACCAAAGCCGCCAAAGCTCCAAAGCGGGAAACAGGCGTGTCCCTGCTTATCGACATTGAGAACAGTATCAAGGCGGCGCAGAGCCGGGGCTATGAACAGTGGGCGAAAATCCACAATCTGAAGCAGGCGGCAAAGACGCTCAATTTCCTTACGGAACACCAGATAAGCCAGTATGAGGATTTAACCGCAAAGATAGAGGAAGTCCAGACAGAAAGTGAAAAGGCAGGCGACGCGCTAAAGGAAATGGAAAAGCGGCTTGCAGATATGGCGGTGCTTATCAAGAATGTTTTCACGTTCCAAAAGACAAAGCCTGCCTATGATACCTACCGGAAAGCAAGGAACAAAGACCGATACCGGGCAGCCCATGAGGGGACTGTCATTCTCCATGAAGCAGCGGCAAAGGCATTAAAGGCGACGGGCATTTCCAAGCTGCCGAACCTTGCAGCCCTGCAAGCGGAATATGAAAAGCTGCAAGAGCAGAAAGAAGCCCTCCGCGCCGACTATGGGAAGCTGAAAAAACAGGTCAAGGAATACGACGTTATCAGGCAGAACATAGACACCATTTTGCGGCAGCCAAAGGAGCCGGAACGGGACAGGGAAACAGAGCGCGGATAGGCAGTAGATTTGTTCATGGAAATATGATATAGTAATTCCACCAGATATGAATTAAAAGTACAGTTTTTGAAATATTGATTGAGGTAGAAATATGTTGAGAGAAACGAAAAAAGTGGATATTGATATGATTTCTGAAATAGTAAATGATAACTGGAAAAGAATATATAAAGGCTATGTCAATCCACAATTATTAAACGATAGAGGGTGTGAAAAGCGGACTTGCGAATTAAAAGCAGATTTCATTTCGGGGCGATTAGCGGAATATGTTTGGGAAGAACAAAATCAAGTAGTCGCAATGCTTTCTTTTGGAGATACGGAAGATACTGATAAAAAAGGGGCATTTGAAATCTGGCGTATTTATGTCGCACTGGATTTTCAAGGGAAAGGGATAGGCGATTCATTACTCACTTTTGCAGAACAGAAAGCAAAGGAACTGGGTTACAAAGAAATCATTATTTGGGCGTTTAAGGAGAATGTTCACGCATTATCATTTTATCAGAAGCATGGTTATATTCTGGACAAAGAAGAATATTTATCAGAACCATATTTAGCTATGGGTGTGCGTCTTTGTAAAAAAGTATGAATTTGTTAGGGGAAAATAAAATGATGATGTTCCTCTGATGAAGTAGTCGCTTTGAAATTTTAATTTTTTGCGGGGATTTAGCAGAATTGCAGTCAGATAAGGACAGACAATCAGAATAAAGACAGGAGCGTTGAATATGACAAATCAGAAAATGCCCGATTATTATACCATACACGCCGCCGTTGCCGGGGAAGCGTGGGCGGTCGCAAAGGTCGTAGAGTGTTATCAAGAGGAAATCGACAGACAAGCGACGGTAAGGAAACGTCAGCCGGACGGAACGGTAAAAGAGGTAATCGACGAAGATATGCGCCAGCATATCGCAATGAAGCTGATAGAAGCCCTCCCCACATTCCCACTTGAAGAATTAGAGAAGCAAGGCCGGAAATAGGCAAAAAAAGAACGGAGCGCGGAAAGCCAGTATAAGGCTAACCGCGCCTCGCGTCTGTGTGGGTGCTGCTATGGTTTTGTTACGCAGTAGAAACCCATTTTTGAGGAAAAAGGTAATCGGTATCGGCTGCGCTGTTTTCCTGCCCAGAGAGCCGCATAAATCAAAGCTATTTTTGCCCTTACTGCGTAACAAGGGCGCGGCGTTTCCTCATGCGCTCCGCTGCCTGCCGGTTCGTGATACGCTTCCGGCAGTCCGGGCAGTATTTGACGTTATTTGACTTTGAAGCAAAGAACGCGCCGCACTCGGTACACTTCTTCCTGTCCTCGGTCTGGTAAAGCTCCGCATAGAGCAGCTTGTCGCCGGGAAGTACGGCGATACGGAACCACTTGCAGAGCAGGGAATAGGAAATGAGCTGCGGGCAGACACATTCCTCCCCGTCGTCAAGCAAGATACAGTGTCCGTTATCGAAGTTGCAGCACTCCCGTTTTACAAGGGCATTGACTTTCCGGCTTTGCGGCGGCGTGAGCCGCTTGACCGCGCTCATGCTTCATCAGCGGCATAGACGGCAAGCTCCGCATATTCCGTTTCCGTCAGCGCGTCCACTTTGGAAAGGGTGCGCTTTGCAAGCTCCCGCATATCCGCGTCCATGTAGGGCAGCGCAGCGTTCATGTTCTCCCTAAGCTGCTCCCGGCTCCCCTCATGGTAAATGCTCAAAAGGTTCATTTCTTCCACGGTAAACTGTGTCATGCTCATACCTCCATTTCTTTCTGTCTGGTCTTTGCTGTCTTTTTCGGGGCGGTTTTCTCTTTGCCTGCGGCAAGCTGCGCCCGGACAGAGGGGCGTATCTTGCGAACATCTTTGCTCCTGTCCTCGCCTTTGTCAATCAGCGCATAGGTTCCGAAACGGTCTTTGCTTTTGGAAAAGGCAAGGGTCTTATAGGGCAGCATGGAAAACAGGCGGTCAGCGTCCTTTTCTGTGGCAAGCCGGACAAAATACGGGGACAGCTCCACCATGAAATGGGTCTTATCCGGGCTGTTCGGCTCCTGCAAAGACTTCATTTTCTCCACCACGCGGCGGGCTTCCCGTTCTATCCGGTTATCGTGCAGCATGGTTATATGGGCTTTGAAATCCCCCGGACGCAGCTTTTCCCGGCTGCGCTGTTCCTCCATGAGTACGCCCCGCAGGGCTTCCGGGTCGTTTGGCTGCGCTTCAAAGCATTCAAACTTCCCAAGCTGCGGGTCGGGGTTGCCGTCAAAATACTGTCCGGCGGGCTGTTTCCGTTCCCCATGCTCATAAATCAGCGCGTAATTGTCGGCGGGGACAGACTTTTCTACCACGCGCCGGAAGTGCTGCCCGTAATCAAGCTCGTAAAGGTTCCCTTTGAGCTTCCCGTCCTCTTTCCCGGTCAGCTCCACCAGATAGGCAAGGACAATATCGCGGGTCTGCTCCCCGTAAAACCGCCATGTGTTGTGCTGCCTTGTGTCCTTTAGGAACACGTCGCGCTCCCGGACGCAGCAAGTCCCGGACGGGCGGGAAAACCAGAGGATTTTCCTGTCCTCTGCGCCGGGTCTTGCCGCCGCTTCCTGCAAAATCCGTTTGTCTATGTCAAAATCGTCTTGATAAAATGCGGTGTTCTGCCGCATGATAGCGTCAAGGGACGCGATAACGTCCACGTTCTCAAACTTATTCAATGGTTCAGCTCCTTTCCAATTCCTGTGACTTCTGCTTTGCGGGTTTCTTCTGCGCCGCCCGTTCCTTATCAGCTTTGAGCTGCGCCCGGATAGAGGGTTTCTTTTCCGGCTTCGCCGCCTTGCCGCGCTCCTTATCCGCTTTGACCGCATTAGCCAGGTCAACAAGGGAAATGGTTTCCCCTGCTTTAACTTTCGCTTCCAGTTCGTCAACGGTAGGGGTATTGTTTATCCGTCCGTCAATCATGTTATAGTTTTGCTCGGTGGTCTGCTCGGCAGCTTTTAAAGGGTTTTCCCGTTGTGCCTGTTCAGCGGCAACGGCAAACGCCCGCGTCCCGTTCCCCATAATCAGATATTTCCCGTCGTCCGATTGATGATGAACGCCATAACCCACCGCTTCCATTTGCTCCCGGCTCATGCCCGTTACATAGAAAGTTCCGCGCGGTGTCCGGATTTTCTCGCCTGTTTCCAATTCGTCCGGGGTAAGCTGCGGCTGCTTCTCCTGCAAAAACTCCGGTACCTGCTTAAAGTCCCCTCGGTCTACATAGTGGGCGGTGTCCTTCCCGTCCTGATGAAGTACGACGACATCAGAAATAGAAAGGCTGTGTCCTTTGAAATCTTTCGGGTGGTCGATATTGAACCGGGTAAAAATGTCGTCAAGGGACGTTCCCGGCGTAAGGGGCGCGGTATAGACAAGCTCATAATTCGCTCGGTCAACAACAAGCCCCGCCGCCTGCAGGCGGTCGTAAGGCTCAAAGCGGTAGTCCCGTGTTTCGTCCCCGTCCTTTAACTGGTAAATGGAAAATGTGTCGTCCCGCCCGTTTTCCGGCTGCTCCTGTGCCTTTGCGTACAGTTCCTTTACCTGTCCCTCGGTCAGCTCCCCGGCA
Source organism: Blautia sp. An249 (assembly GCF_002159835.1). GTDB lineage: Bacteria > Bacillota > Clostridia > Lachnospirales > Lachnospiraceae > Blautia_A > Blautia_A avistercoris. The sequence continues at coordinate 225,098 of NZ_NFJL01000001.1, forward strand.
TTTAACTGTCCCAGAAGCTCCCGGCATTTCTCCGGTGTCCCCCGGAAAAGCACTTCGCCCATTTTTGCCCGCCCGTTCTCCTGTGTGACATAGGCTTGCAGCAGGTAGGCGTTTTCCTCCCTGTCGCTGTATGGGTTGCGGCGTACCCGGTAAATGGTTTCGGGGGCAAAGGCGGCTTTCTCCTGCGCGGCAGCTTCCGGCTGCTCAGGGGTGCTTCCTTCATGCTGCGGCTGTGCCTTTTCTTTCTCCTGTGCCTTTTGAAGCTCTGCAAAATGCCCGTCAATGGCGTTTATCATTTCGGCGGCAGTATTGCGGATTGTTTCAAGGGAACCCCTAAGCTCTGCAAGCTCCTTCCCGCCGCTCCACCCGGCGACATACCCAAAAGAATAGTCCGACGTATCAAGCCCGTAGTGTTGACAGACGGTATAGGCGACGCTTTCCGCTTCCACCTCACGGGTGCGGCGGTCAACACGGGGCTTTTGTTCCTCTTTCGGGGCGTTAAGGTCTATGTCGTGGAGTTTCGCATGGGCGATTTCATGGATAGCGGTTTTAAGGGTCTGCAAGTCGCTCATGCCCTCGTCAATGGCAATCCGCTTTTCCTCCAAGTGGTAATAGCCGTGTGCGCCGCCCTCGATTTTCTCAAAGCCGACAGGGACAGGGGAAGCCTGTTCCAGTGCTGCGAAAAAGTCCTTGAAGCGGTCAACGTCCCCGGTCAGCTCGTCCACGGCTATATCCGGCAGCTCCCGCCCCTCGGTCTGGGACACATCAAAGACGGATACCACCTTGTAGGCGGGTACCTTGATTTCCTTTTCTTCGGTAACGGGCTTCCCGTCCTTCCCGATAACAGGCTTCCCGGTCTGCGGGTCGGTTTTCTCTACTTCCTGCTTTACTGTAAACGGCGACGGGGCTATGATTTTGATTCCCTTTTCGCCTTTCATCACGTTCCGTCCAAAGTTATTTTTCCATGAGGAAAAGCCTGCCACAAGGGAAGCGTCGGGCTTCTGCATGGCGATAAGCAGCGTATTGTTAAAGCTGTAATTGTGGAATTTCGACATGACGCGCAGATATTCTTTGTAACGCTCGCTTTCAAACAGTTCCGTTATTCCCTGCTCCAGACGGTCGGTAATCTCTTTGAGCTTGTCGGCGGGTTTCTCGGACGTAAGGACAATGGGGATAACCGGGCGCGGCTCCTGCGCCTGCTCTTTTGGCTGCGCTGTGGTCTGCCCTGCGGGGGCAGCGTCCATTTCCACCTTTTCCGGGTCTGGGCGTTCCGGCTCCGGCGGGGCAGGCGTTACCCGGTATTCCTCCGGTACGTCCCGCCCGTCATACCACCTTGTAAACGTGTTCTGGTTGTTGTAGATATAGCCCTGCTCGGTAAACCTTCCCCCGTCATTGATAGCCGCGTCCCGCCCGTATTCCTCATACATGAAATATTTTTTGGCTTCCTCCGGCAGCTCCGGTTCTTCCAGTTCATCAACAAGGTAATGCCCGTAATCTTCTTCATTGTGGACGGACGGGTAAATCCAGTAGCAGTCAAGGTTCTGTGCAAGGTTGATAAGTTCCTCTACACTGGAAGCGTGGTCGTCAAGGGCGATAGCCGCCGCAAATTTCTCCCGGTCGTCGTCAAACTGCATTTCTAAGAGCTTTCCTAAATAGTTCAGCTCGTCCGGGTGTTCGTGTTCGCCTAACTTCGCCGCCAGTCCAGGGATAGGGGACTGAAATTCGGTAAAGTGCCATTCCTCATAATTCTTAAAATCAATGCCGATACGGTCAAAGACTTCCTTCATGTGTCCGGCAGTAGTGGGGAATGTTACCCATTCCCCGGCGGGTCTGCCCTCGGTGTATGCGCCAAGGTTGGAGAGGTACCCGCTTAAAATCGGTTCGTCCATTCGTTCACTCCTTTCGTTCTCAATCATGCGGTGCATAAGCTCGTAGTCCTCAACGCTCATGCTGCCGTCATATACATAAGGGTCAAAATCTTCCCCGTCCCGGAACGGCTTTTCGGAAAAGGGAAGCCCTGCGGCGCGGGCGGCTGCCCGTCCTTTCTCGATTTCCTCCGGGGATAGGCGGTCGCTGTACTCCGTGATAAACCCGGTAATGCCGTTCATGCGGTGTTCGTAGTGGTAACGGATAGAGGTCGTCAGCTCGTCAAGGGTCATGTCCTCGCTCAAATATCCGTTCAGCACGATAGCGGCGGGGTCCGCCGCTTCAATTTCCCGCAGCCGCCATTCGTCCTCCGGGGAGAGGGTTGCGCCCATATCAAGGTAGAACGCTTCGCTGTGCCATGACCGCCCCTCTTTCCAGAACGCCACCCATGCGTTACCGCCTTGTAATTCTTCCTGCTGTTCTTTTATCGCGTCGCGCAAACTTGCCATGTATAACCTCCTTTCGCAAGTGGCAGCGCGGAAGCTGCCGTTTTCCGGTTTCACTCCCTACTACTACGGAGCTGCCGCGCTTTTTGCCAAAGTATTTTTATTTTTTCAGAAGGTTTGGGACACTTCCCAACAAGCAAAAATCCCCGTCGTTCCCGGTAAGGGACAGCGGGGATTTTACGGAAAGGGTACCCCTTTCCTATGCTTGCTGCGTTACTTTCGTTTCTTCGGAAGCTCCACCCGGTAATTGACATACTTCCCGCCCGTATCAGCCAAAAGGACGGTTCCCTCATAGGTCTTGCCTGTTTTCGGGGAATAGAGCTTTTTCACGGCTGCCTTGCCGTCCTTTAAGAGCGCGGCGGCGATTTTCGGGGAAAAGGTTACTTTCCTTTCCTCAAAGAAACGGTCGTTCTTCCACATGGTAAAGGCACATTCCCGGCTGCTGCAATAATAGTTCTTTTTCCCCTCGTAAACCGGGGAGCCGCAGCGGGGGCATTTGCCAAGCTCGGCGCGTTCCGGCTTGAACAGGTCTTTTTTCTCGTCGGAAAGGAAGGGATAGGATTTCACAAGCCCCTTTGCCATTTCCTCGATACCGCCCATAAATGCGTCCGGGTCTGCTTTTCCCTTTGCTATCTGGGTCAGGTTGTTTTCCCATTCTGCGGTCAGCTTCGGGGAAGTGAGGGCTTCCGGCAGGACGCATACAAGGTTGATACCGTCCTTTGTGGGGATAAGCTGCTTTCCCTTGCGCTCCACAAAACCGCCCTTGACTAACTTTTCAATGACGGCAGCGCGGGTCGCAGGCGTTCCAAGCCCCCGGCGTTCCGCGTCCGGGTCGATTTCCTCATTCCCGGCGCGTTCCATAGCGGAGAGCAGGGACGCTTCATTGTGTGGCTTCGGCGGCGTGGTGTCATGCTCCGTTACCTTTGCCGTGGGGCTGTCAAAGGTCTGCCCCTCGCTAAAGGTGAGCGTACCGGGGAGAAGCCCGCTTTCCTCGCCGTCCTCCGGGTCTGGTTTTGTTTTGAGGGTTGCCCGGTAGCTTCGTTCCAAGCCTTTCCACCCGTCGGAAAGTACCGTCCTTGCCTTTGCGGTAAAGGTCTGTCCGGCACATTCAAAAACCGCCGTGACCGCTTCAAAGGTGTGCGGTTCGGCGGCAGCCATGAAAAGCCTTGCCCCGGCAAGGGTAAGGATATTCCGTTCCGTTTCCGGCAGCCCGGAAAGTTCGGTTTTTGCAAGCTCCATAGTGGGAATGATTGCGTGGTGGTCGGACACTTTTTTGCTGTTTAAGAGCCGGGACACTTCCGGCGTGAGGGCAACGCCCTCCATAAAGGGGAGCTTCCCGCATAACATTGTGAGGATACCCACCGCCGTGTCGCCCATATCGTCGGTCAGAAATGCGCTGTCCGTCCTCGGATATGTAAGGAGCCGTTTTTCATAGAGGGCTTGTGCAAGGTCAAGGGTCTGCTTTGCGGTATATCCGAAAATCCGGTTCGCTTCCCGCTGTAAGGAAGTGAGGTCAAAGAGCTTCGGCGGGGCTGCGGTTTTCTGTTCTTTCACGACAGAAGCGCACACGGCCTGCGAAGCTTCGCAGGCTGTTTTCAGTTCCCGCGCTTCATCAGCGGCGGGGAGCCGAACGCTCACGGCTTCCGCGCCGGGGAGCATAAGTCGCACATGGTAGTATTTTTCTTTCTTGAAGGTGGTAATGGCAGCGTCCCGGTCAACAAGCATTTTTAAGGTCGGGGTCTGGACGCGCCCCACGTTCAAGGTGTGGTTATAAAGGCAGGAGAAAAGGCGGGTGGCGTTGATACCGATAATCCAGTCAGCCTTTGCCCTGCAAAGGGCAGAAGCAAAGAGGGGGTCATAGTCCCGCCCGTCCTTCAAGTGGGAAAAGCCGTCCCGGATAGCTTCGTCCTCCATTGAGGAAATCCAAAGGCGGCGCATGGGCTTTTTACACCCGGCAACTTCATAGACGAAACGGAAAATCAATTCCCCCTCGCGCCCTGCGTCGCAGGCGTTGACGACTTCGGAAACGTCCTCCCGGTGCATAAGGTCTTTGAGGGTGTCAAACTGCGTTTTCTTATCGGCGGCAACAGTATATTTCCATTCCTGCGGCAGAATGGGTAAGCTGTCATAGCTCCATTTTTGGTACTGTTCCCCGTAAGCGGCAGCTTCCGCAAGCCCTACCAAATGACCGACACACCATGAAACAAGGTAGCTGTTCCCCTCGATAAAGCCGTCCTTTTTCTCCTTTGCGCCAAGGACAGCGGCGATAGACTGCGCCACACTGGGCTTTTCAGCGATTACTAACTTCATTAAATACCTCCTTTATTATTTTGCGATGAAATGTTAAAATTGAAATAAAAAAAATATAGGGGGAGATTCTCACGAAAATAAAAAATACTTTTAATTACGCGCTCTTTTTTACTGTCCTTTTGCTTGCCTTAATCAATTCATTTCAAACAACAGAGTATATATCAAATATTGCTAAATCAGCTATTTTGCCTCTATTTTTGATAAGTGTTTTAGATTTCCTTAACAAAATTAAAGAGAAAGCAAATGGAATACTATTAGCAAAAATAAATATGGCTCATGCTGATTATAGAGAAGCAAAAGCCATTTATGATAATATTGCCCCATATGAGGAATACGATAAGGAAGGAAAGGTACAGGGGTGGCGTGGCGAAGTAGAGCGTCATTCTAATACGCTTATGCACAATCATTTGGTAGACATACAGATTGAAAAATACTTTAAATGGTTTCTACCTGTTTATACAATTTGTATCTTCTTTTTATTTCTTTCTGTAATTTTTGCTCAATATCCAGAGTGGATTTCATTTAATCAAAAAATAAATGATGACGCACTAACTCTTTGGACTTTTGTTTTGCTATTAAGCGATATTACATATACGGATTTTCTTGCAAACAAACTTATTGCACTTGTTGAATACCAAAAGAAAGAACGAACACAATAGATTCATTCTTTCAAAATTTTACTGATACAATACCCGATACAAGGGGACTGCCCCCGATAGGGGCAGCCCGCGCAGCGCAGGGGAAAGGAAGCGGGCGGGGATTTGTCCCGCTTCCCGTCCTCTGGTTTCTGTATCATCATCTTTTCATAGGGGCTGTCTGTGAACAAGGTCATACGTCCTTATCCTCCTGTCCCTCGTCGATTTCCTCCCCGCCGTTTGCTTCCTCCGGCTGTTCTTCCTCGGTTTTTTCGTCCTCGTCGTAGTCGTCAAAGTCGTAATCGCTAAGGTCGTCGCTTCCCTTTGCCGCGTCCTTCTTCGGTTTCAGCACTTTGAAATAATAGAACGCTGCGCCGCCTGCCCCGGCAAGCACAAGGACGATAAGCAGTACCCCCATGCTGCCGCTGCTTTCTTCCTCCTGCGGTTCTTCCGGTTCCTCCGGCTCCGGTTCGGCTTCCGCGCCCGCACACTGGGTACGGTCAGTAGAGCATACGGGGCAGTTTATATTGACGGCTCCGGCTTCGCATTTCTCCGTACAGGTGCAGGCGGCAGGCGTTTCCTCTGTGGCTTCCCCGTCCTCCAAAAGAGCGGAAAGGTCTGCGTCGTCTACTTGATTGAGGAAATGGACGGTGTTTTCCCCCTCGTCGTCCCGGTCAATGAGGATATAGAAGTAGTTCCCGGCTTTGGTCGTCACTGTGATAAGCTGCTTGTTCCCGCCGAAATCATCTACAAGGGTGGCGTTCCCCTCCGGTGTGAGGGGTTCGGCTTCCTGCGTTTCCTCCACGACAACGCCGCTGTCGTTGGTTGCGTCGGGTGTTTCCTCCGGGGTCTGTGCAAAAGCGGTAACAGAAAAGCCACCCATAAGAAGCAGGGCGGCGCAAAAGGCAGTCAGTGTCCGTGTGATTTTATTCTTCATGTTTCGTGTCCTCCTGTCCCTCGTTATAGTCCGGCGCGGGTTCCATGCCCGGAATACCGCCGTCTTTCAGCATAGCGTTAAGCTCCTGCGGGGTCAGCTTCATAGCCCGTACAAGCTGTACGATTTGCAGGTTTTCCGCTTCGGTTTTCTGTGCTTCCAAGCCTTTCAGCTTATTCTGGTACTCTGTGATTTTCTCGCGGGTTTTCTGGATTTCCCGGTCGATACGTTCAATCTTGTTCATAGCCATAAAAAAATCTCCTTTCATTTTTGGTCGGTTTACCAGTTCATCAGCCCGTACCCTTTGATACACTGATAGTTAAGGTCGTAGCTTTTTATCTTGCAGGCGTCGCCGGAATTGCCCTCCACGGTGTAGACGCGGCTCCCGTCTGTGCCTATGACAATGCCTACATGGTCTGCGCTGCCGTCTAAGTCCCAGTCAAAAAAGATAGCGTCGCCGGGGGCGATATTCTCATAGCCCCTCGCGCCCCATTGCCCGCGCGACTGGAACCACGGGACACCCTGCGACTGGCAGGCGGCAAACTTCGGTTCGCTCACGCCTGCCCGGTTATAGCACCATGACACAAAGCAGGCACACCACTCGACGCGGGAATTGAAGCCGTACCAGCTCCAATAGGGATAGCCGCCCACGTTCCCGACTTGCTGCTTCGCAAGGTCTACAAGGGCGGTGTTTCCGGGGCGTGTGCCGTTTACAAACTGTACGCCGCTTAAATCCTCCGACGCAGAAGTGTCCGGGGAACCGCCACCGAAAATCAACGGCTTGTTGCCGCTTGTTTCCATGTAGACATGGAACATTTCAAGCTGCTCCGGGGTCAGGAGTTCTTCTGCAAGTGAGGATATGGGCTTGTTCGTCAGCTCCACGTTGAGGATATGGTACTCATACGGCACTTGAACCGTATAGGTTTCCTCATGCTCGTTGCCGTCCTCGTCCGTCCATGTGTCGGTGCGTTCTTCCTCCCGGTAGCGGATTTCCACTTCTTCGGTCAGCGTCAAGGTGTACTGCAAGCCAAAAATGCGCTCGATTTCTGCCTGTGCGCTTTCCGGGGTGTAGCTTTGAAGTAAGGCAGTCAGATAGGACGCTAATTCATGGGGGTTATGCCCGATTGTGTCAAGGTCGTAGCGGTATTCATCATAGCCGGGGTGGGTGCGCTCGATATTGTCTATCTCGCTTTGCAGCTCATTTTCCATAGCGGCATAATTGTTTTCCACTGCCACAAGGTCGCTGTCCTCTGATGTGTAGGAAGTCCCGACAACGCCGTTTATTGTCCCGGAAAACATAGCCGAACAGGACGACAGCCCCGCAAAGACAAAGATAACAAGGAGCAGCGCGGCTATGGCGATACAAACGCCTGCCGGGTGCCTTGCCACAAACGCTATGGTCTGCCTTGTTTTCTCGGCAGCTTTGGCTGCCGCTTTCCGGGTGTTCTCCGCTGCGGCTTTGATACCCTTTGCGCTGCCTGCCCTTGCCGCTTTCGCATACTGCTTTTTTATCTGCTGTTTCTGCCAGAAGCGGGAAAGGGGGTTGCTCGTAAGCTGCGGGTTGTCGTGCAGCGTCTTGTGATACTGGAAGTTGACATTCGCCTTGAACGCCGCTTTCTCTGCCTTTGCCGCTTTCCGGTAGGGCTTGAGCTTGTGGCTGCGGTAGCCCTGTTTCACTTTCCGCGCCCCGTACTTCACGCCTTTTTCTGCCAGTTCTTCGGATTTGTGTGCGCCCTCCACGCCGGAATTGTCCTTTTCTACGGAATGTACCTTGTTGTGGACGAAAACACCCGCTTCCTGCGCGGGGCGGGACAGCGGGTTTCTGTGAGCTTTGCTTCCGGGCATGGGCTTTTCCCGTTCCTCAAAGTGTAAGCGGGTCTTTGCCTTTCCGGTGGCTTCGTCAAAGGTACGCTCCTTCACAAGTTTTTTCTGCTTCGGGATAGCTGCCTTTGCCGCGTCCAGACGGTCGGCTGCCCGGTTGGATTTCTCAATGTACTTTTCCAGTTCCGGGGCAGAAAGTTCTTCTTCGGTAAACTGCAAGCGGGACGACTTCGTTTGTGCCGCCGCTTCCTCCTGTGCTTTCCTTGCCGCCTTTTTGCTTGCCTTGCGGGTATGGGCTGCGTCGATACGCTCCATGACGCGCTCGGCGGTTCCGGTGTCCTGTTTCGGGGCAGCTCCCGGCGTATGTGGCAGCGGGGAAGCATCGGGGGAAGCGGGAAACGGCTGCGCCGCTTCCTGCGCCGTCTGGTTGTCCGGCTCCGGCGGCTTCTGCGATTCTGCCTGCGGCTGCTCCCGTGGGTCGTGCCGGATTTTCTGGTTGTGGGTTTTCCCCTGCGGGGCTTCCGGCTCGTTCTTCCCAGAAAAATCTGCTTCCCGTTCCCGGCTGCTTACCCGTTCGGCGGTCTGCCGGGTTTCATTCACTTCCACAAGACCGTCACGGGTCATTTTCTGCGTGATTTTATCGCGGGGCTTATACTGCTTCAAAAGCCTGCACCTCCTTTCCGGTTCATGCTTCGCCCACTTCCTCCGGCTTCGTCGTCATTACACGGTAAAGCTCCGTGTCCTTCGGGAAGCGGTCTACAAAGGGCAGCACCACGTTCCCATAGAAGATAAGCCCCTCGCCCGCTTCGGTGTGGGTAACGTACTTCATCTGCTGCGGGGAAATGCCTAGCTGCCTTGCAAGGATAGCCCGGTCGCCCTGCGCCTGATTGAGCATGAGGACAAAATCGCTGTTTTCAAAGATGTTCTCCACTTCCCGGCTTGCCAGAAGGTCTTTCACGTTCTGCGTGATAGCTGTCGGTATGCCGCCCCATTTCCGAAAACGCTTCCAGATTTCTACGGAATAGGCGGCGGTCTGTTCCTCTTTCAAAAGCAAGTGAAATTCGTCCATGTAGTAGCGCGTCGCTTTTTTCTCTGCCCGGTTTACGGTCACGCGGTTCCATACCTGGTCTTGCACAATGAGCATACCTAACTTTTTGAGCTGCTTCCCAAGCTGCTTAATGTCAAAGCAGACAAGGCGGTTGTTCAGCTCCACGTTCGTCCTGTGGTTGAACACGTTAAGACTGCCGGAAACATAAAGCTCCAATGCCGCCGCAATCCGCGCCGCTTCCGGCTCCGGCTGCTTCAAAAGTTCGTCGTAAAGGTCGCCAAGGATAGGCATTTTCGCCGGGTCGGGGTCAGCAAGAAACGGTCGGTACACATTCCTTACAGCCCGGTCAATGACGGTCTTATCGACAGGCTGCAATCCCTCCTTGCCGCCAATGACAAGCTCGCAGAGGGAAAGGATAAAGTCGCTTTTCAGTGCAAGGGGGTTGTCGTCCTCGCTGTAATTGAGGTTTATATCCATAGGGTTTACATACTGGGGCTTGCCGTCCATGCCTTTCCCCGCCGGGGAGAGCCGCACTACCTGTCCGTTGAGCCGCTGCACAAGGGAGAAGTATTCCGCTTCCGGGTCGCAGATGATAATGTCGTCGTCGGTAATGAGGAACGCATTTGTCATTTCCCGTTTTGCCGCAAAGGATTTCCCGCTCCCCGGCGTTCCCAAGATAAGCCCGTTCGGGTTTTTGAGCTGCTTCCGGTCGCAGAGTATCATGTTATTGGAAAGTGCGTTCAGTCCGTAGTACAGTGCTTCCCCGGTCTGGAAAAGCTCCTGCGTGATAAAGGGAATGAAAATCGCAGTGCTGCTCGTCGTCAAGCCCCTATGGATAGGGACAAGGTTCTCGCCCAGTGGGACGCTGCTCATCAAGCCTGCTTCCTGCTGATAGTCAAGCCGGGTAAGGGCGCAGTTATATTTCTGTGCGATACCCGCCGCCGCGAAAATGTCATTTTCCAGTTTCCGCTTCGTGTCTGCCATGTTTACCACAAGGAACGTCAAGAGGAACATTCTTTCATTCCTGCTCTGTAAATCCTGCAAGAGATTTTTCGCTTCGCTGCCGAACGTGGCAAGGTCGGACGGGATTATATCCATGTCATACCCGGAACGGACGGCTTTTTTCTGTTCCTCAATCTTCATCTTGTCAAGGTCTGTGATTTTCCGCTTAATGGTCTTTATGGCTTCCGTCTGGTCGATACTGTGGATATGTAAGTTTACAATCACGCCCGTTTCCAAGTCCAGAATGTCGGCAAGCATACGGTCGTTCAGTTCCGGCGCAAGGATTTCAAGGAAGCTAACCGCACCGATTTTACGCCCCATGCGGAAATACCTGCCCTCCCCGAACCGGAAAGAGGACGGGGCGATAAAGTCCTTTGTGGTAAGCCCTGCCGGGGCAAGCCAGTCAAAAGAGAAGGAAAACGGCTCCCCGTCCGGGTGGAATACCCCATGCAGCACCTTTAACCGTTCCTGCCCGTTTAGGGGGTGTGCCGATACCCCAAGCACTTTGAAATTGTTGAGTATGTCGGTTTCAATACGGGCAAGGCGGGATTTTGCCGCCGCCGGATTGTCAGCTTCAATAGAAAATGTGATGTATTTGTGCTTCACAAGCCCGTTGTTCCCTTTGGAGAGCTGCTTTTTCAGCATACCCGCATACTCGCTGCGGATAGAATTGAAAGCGTCGTCCTGCGGTGGTATGTCAATGGCTTTTTCCGCTTCCTCCCGCTGTGTGCCTTGATTGATAAAGGAAAGCTGCACGCTTACGCTTGCGTCAAAGTAGTTGAGGAAATCGCACCAGTTTTCAAAAATGGCGGTCTTGTCGTCGCTGCCTGCAAGCTGATAGTTTATATCCTCAAACGCCACGCTTTTTGAATACTTCTTATCCGTTACCCGGCAGATACCGTCCGGGTACATCTGCAAGTAGGGAATGGTCTGCTGCGCGGTGTGGGCTTTTCCGTCGCCCTTTGCCTGTCTTATAATGCTTTCAATCTGTTTCCTTTCAGCGCGGGTCAGCTTGTGTTTTCCCTTTGTGGGGGCGGCTGCCCGCGCCTGTGCTGCCTGTTTTTTTGACAATCGCTGATACCTCCTTTTCAAGTTTTCTCTGCCGTTCCAAGACGGCGTATAGGTTTTCCGTCCGGTAGGGGCGTTCCTTTGGACGGATAAACTGGGTCTGTATGATGTTTTTTACAATCACTTCAAGGGGCTGCCCGTGTTTCTCATACATGGCAAAGAGAAAGCAGGGCAGCATGACGACAATCATAGCCATAGCTGCAAGGCTCGTCCCTGCGCTGTCCTTGAGTAAAAAGAAAAGCGGCAAGCCTACGCCCAAGGCTGCCGCAAAACAAATGAGCTGCCGCTTCGTAAGGTTGAAAGCGACTTTTGTTTTGACTTTGGATAGGTCTTTCGGTACAGGTACATACGCCAAGTGAAAACCTCCTTTCGTGGTTGGTGTATGAAATTCCCATAAGGGGCAGTCAAGGCAAAGGTCAGACTATGCCCTTTGCCGACATACAGGATATGGGATATATCCGCGTCAAGGTCGGGTTGTATTTTGCTTCGCAAAATCTCCACCCTGCCCTTGACACGCCGCTAATGTGCATTAAAAATCGACTTTGCAAGTGCGCCGGATTTGAATAGGGAAAAGCAGAGAATGACCGTATAGGCTGCAATAGAGAATATCGCGCTGTGTAGGTTGTCTGCGATAATCATGTCGTTTACAAGGACGGCATAAATGCCGACGCATATCATAATGAGGAACCCTTGAAAGCCAAGGGCGAACAGCCCTTTTAGGTAGTTGTTCCCTATCTGTCCCCATTCCCGGTTTGTCATGGTTGCGAATGGGATAGGCGATACCGAACAGTAAAGGTAAATTTCAATCATTCTGCCGTAGAGGATAACCGTTATCAGTACGGACATGATTTTCATGCACAAGCTCACAAGGCTTGTTTCAAGCATGAGTAAGAGAAGTTCGGGGATTTCCATTCCTTCAAGCCCCTCCTGCATGGAAGCAAGGGCTTCGGCAGCGTCGATAGCCGTATCGCTGCCGATAACCCCCGCCGCGCCGGAAACAATATGCTGCGCCATGTCAAAGACTGCCATAGTGATGTCAAAGGTATGCGTTACCAGAAAGACGGCAACGAACGCTTTGAAAAACCACTTGAAAAACATAAATGTGTCAACGTCATGCAGATTGTTCTTTTCCGTTACCATGCTGATAAGCTCCACACATAGGACATAGGTAATGACAAGCCCCGCAATGGGGACGATTACATTCTCCGAAAGGTTCTGTATCATGGAGAAGATATTCGCGTTCCACCCCTGCGGGGTCTTGCCTACCTCGTTTGCGATAGTGCCTACCTTTTCGTTTACGTCCCCGAACATAGTTGACAGATTACCGTTAATGGCTCCGATTAAGATACCCTTTATCCATTCGTTAATCGCGTCAAGTATGCTCTGCATAGGCGGCTACTCCTGCGGCTTATCCGAAAAGCCCGGTAAGCTGCGGTACAAGGAGCATACCGATAAGGGCAACGCCGCCGCCCGCCATGAGCTGTTTCATACCCTGTGATTTCGCGCCGGGGTTGTCGTTGCCGTAACCTTCCAAGAGGTTAATCACGCCCCAGATACCAAGTCCGGCTCCCAGTGCGATAACAAGGGTCTGCAAAACTTCTACTGCGCTGTTGAAAAATTCCATAAAGTTCTCCTTTCCTGCCGCGATAGCGGCTGCCCGAAAAAGGGCATAAAAAACGGCGGTCAGTTTTGGTAACTGCCGCGGTCATAAGTCCCCGCGCCGCCTAAATGTCTGCGGCGCAGCGGTATTCAGTTGTAAGTATGGGGAACATGGGTTTTCCCGGTAGGCGCGCGTATCATGTAACCAATATTTACAGTTGCGCTAATCCCTCCTTTCCCTGTGTCCGTTCTCTGTAATAGCGGTCATAGCTTTCCAGAAAACGCTGCTTGATTTCTTCCTCTTTCTGTGCCTGTTCAAGCGCATAGTCAATCAGCCAACGTATAGCTTCTTCAAGCCTGCGCTTTGCTACTTTCTTTCTGATACGTCTGTTCATGGTTTGACCTTTCTTGCATAAAATTGCTCAAACAGTTTAACAAGCTCCTGCATTTCCCGCCGCTTCCGTTCGTCGGCAAGGGATATGACTTTCTTTTTGTGGTCTGCGGTTTTTGTCTCGGTTCGCTTAATCATTTCCCTTGTCCTCCTGCAAATCTGTTTCGCTGATTTCGTAACAGTCAAAAAGCTCGTCCGGCTTTACGATTGCGGGGCGGCGTTTCATGTATCGTTCCACATCAAAGGTATTTTTCTTGTCGTAGTCGGCAAGGTATTTATAGTTCGGGTGCTTTGTAATGTCGTACTTATCCGAAAAGAACGGGCGCACACCCCGTAGCTGCAAGATACATTTCCCGCCGTCCATGACGGCGATTTCGTCCTGTGTCATAAGCTCCTTGCCTAACTTCTGGTAGTTCAGCCCGTGGGACTGCTCCCGTCCTCTGGTTTCGGAAGTGTTGAAGCTGTCAATGGTTTCTTTCCCCAAAAGCTCCGACATTTCTTTCAGCGTGGTTTTCTCCTTGCCGCCAAGGAAAAGGGTGGTGTCGCAGTTGCCGACTATGGTATCGGCGTTGTCCTTATAGATTGCCTTTAGCTGCGACTGGCTCTGCAAGATGATACAAGCGGAGATTTCCCTACTCCTTATGGTAGCGATTAACTTCTCAAACTTTGGTATCTGTCCGATATTGGCAAACTCGTCCAGTAAACAGCGCACATGGACGGGCAGCCGCCCGCTGTACTCGTCGTCGGCTTTATCGCATAACAGGTTGAAAAGCTGCGTGTAAAGGATAGATACGATAAAGTTAAAGGTGTCGTCGGTGTCGCTGATGATAACGAACAGTGCCGTCTTGCGGTCGCCCAGGGTGTCAAGCTCCATTTCGTCGGTTTCCAGAAGTTCACGCAGTTCCCGTATGTCAAAGGGGGCAAGCCGCGCCCCGCAGCTTATGAGGATTGAGGAACGTGTCTTGCCCGCGCTCAACAGGAATTTCTTGTACTGCCGGACGGCAAAATGCTCCGGGTCTTTTTCTTCCAGACGCTCAAACATGAGGTCAACCGGGGACTGAAATTCCGGGTCGTCCTCGCGGGCTTCCGACGCATTTATCATTTCAAGCAGCGTCGTGAAGTTCTTTTCGTCCTCTGGGGCTTCATACCAGATATAGCCGATAAGGGCGCAGTAAAAGAGCCGTTCGGACTTTACCCAGAAATCCTCCCCGGATTTTTCCCCGTCGCCTTTGGTATTGGCGATTATGGTATTTACCAGTTTCAGAATATCCTTTTCGTTGCGGATATAGGCGAACGGGTTATAGTGCATACTTTTCTTGAAGTTTATCGTATTCAGTACCTTTATCCGGTATCCGCTGCGCTGCAAGAGCTTCCCGCACTCTACAAGGACAGTCCCTTTCGGGTCAGTCACGATATAGCTCACGGGGATAGCATTTTCCCCGTTTTTGGAGCCGCCTGCGGAGCATTGCATAAGGTTCGGCTTTACGAAAAACCTTGTCTTACCGGAACCGGAGCCACCGATTACAAGGACGTTTTTATTCCTTGCGTACTTTGGCTGCTTCGGGCGGCTGTTCATGGTAAGCCGTTCCGTCTGGGTCAGAATGATGTTGTTCTGGAATACCGGGTCGATATAAGGCTTTATGTCCTCGGCTGTCCCCCAACGGGCAGAGCCGTATTCCATGCCTTTCCGGTACTTCTTCGCGTTCTTGCCTTTGAAATAGACAATCAGCCGGATAAGAACCGCCCCCGCTGCGCCGATAAGCAAGTCCATAGGGTGTAAGCTCGGCGCGGCGTTTGAAAAGGCTGCGGAAAATCCCGTCCCAAGGGAAAGCAGCTTTTCCGACAGGTCAGCCCCCGGCGACAGCCGGAACGCCTGCGCCGCCTTGTCAAAGAGCCAGACAAAGAGTAGATAGGGAATATTCGGGATAATCAGCTTTTTCAAGTCTATGTTGTTCAACGGTCAAGCCCCCTTTCTTTGTTCTTGACTTTCTCCCGGTTCGCATTAAGCTGCTTCGCCTTATCCCGGAAAACGGCTAACGTCTTTCGGATAGAGGGCTTTTGTTCCCGTGAGAGCTTCTTTGCGGAAAACTCCTTAAAGGCTGCGGTCAGCGCGTCAGCGTCCCGCGCCTTAAAGAAAACAAGGTACCGGGGCGGGTTTTCCGTCGCGTCCTTTTTCAGCGCAAAGTCAATCCCGTATTTTTTCGCGGTACTTTCAAAGGCTTTGATATTGTCCTTCGTGATTTCGATATTGGAAACGCCTGCGTTCTGCTTCATAAGCTGCTTTAGGGTCTGCCTGCCGTGGGGCATTTGCCGCTTGTTTACCTGCTTCTTTACCTGTGAGAGAAAGAATTTCATGGATTTTTGCAGCACTTCCGCAGACAGCTTCCCGGTCTTGATTGACAGGGCAATCACTTTTTCATTGACTTCCTCCTGCAATTATCGTCCTCCTTTCGCAAAAATCTGTTTCCGGGCAGAAAGAAAGGGCAGCCGTTTCCCGGTTGCCCTGTGTCTGCCGCTTTCCTTAAATCCGCACTCTAAGCCCGTTCAAGTCCTCGGCGCGTACGCCTACCAGATACCAGTTCTGTCCGTACTCCATACGGGTCGGCTTCCATTTCCCCCTTACGAACACTTCCAGACAGTCGCTGCAATGCAAGCCCCCGTAGTAGTCGGAAAGGTCAAAGCGAATGTCGTAACGGTCGGTCAGTTCGTCAAATACCAATGCTCCGGTTCTCTGTGCCATAAAAAATCCTCCTTGTGTTGTTCTAAAGGCTTTCGCCCTCGTTGCATGAATAATAGTCCGGGTCGCCAAACTGGGGCTTTCGCGGAGCCAGTGCGCCGCTTGCCATGTCGTGGGCGACAAGGGAAGTGTAGTAATTGCCGATAGTGGACGGTGCGTTGAACAGTGCCGCCCGTAGGTACTGCTTGATATTGCGGATTTTCGTGGTGTTCTCCCGCATACAGTCAAGGACGAACCGGATATGTTCGCTTTCCAGTTTCATAAACTTTGACTTTACAAGCTCTGCCGGGTAGTCGTCCCCGGCGATACGGATTGTCCTGCGCCTTGTGCAGACCGTTTCAAGGATAAGGTCAATGATTTCATTTATCCGGTCATGGTCGTAGGGCATATCCTGTTTGAGAATGTCATAGCAGATATTGTCCTTGATGATTTCCTCATATACCCGGTATGCGTCGTTCGGTTCCTTTCGTTTCCGTTCCCCGGCTGCGCCTGCGCTGCCGTTGGCTCCTGCCGCGTCCTCGAAAGGAGAGGGGTTAGGGGAATGGATTGGAATGGAATGGGTACTTTGTGTATCTGTATTTGGTTTTTCTTTTTTTGATAGATTAGTCTTTTGTTCTTCTTTAATTATTTGCATTGGATTTTCCGACGTCGGATTTCCCGTTGTCGGATTTTCCAATACCGGATTACCCGCTGTTGGATTTTCCAATATCGGCTTTTCCAACTCCGGGGGCTGCGGCTGCTCGTAAATGGTGTACTCAATGGCGGTCATTTTGCCTTTCTCATCGCGTCCCTGCCGCCTTGTGATATATCCGGCTTTTTCAAGCTCCCAGACGGCGGTACGGATAGCGTCGATACTTTCCCGGTTGATATGGGACAGCCCCGCAAGGGTATAGTCCCAATCTTCGGGAAGTGAGAGCATTTGCGACAACAAGCCCTTTGCTTTCAAGGTCAGCTCCTTGTTGCGTAAGTGGTGGTTGCTCATTACGGTATATCCTGTGTTCCGTTCCACTCTGAAAACTGCCATAGCTTATCAGCTCCTTTGCTGTGGATTTGTTACGCAGTAGAACGCGGATTTTAAGGGGAAAGGTATCTTTCCTTTGCTTCCCCGGTTTCGCGCTCTGGAAGCCTTATATATCAAAGCTCTTTCTGCCCCTACCGCGTAACATGAGGGCATTAAAAAAGCGGCGTTCCTGTTCTTCCGGGTGGGAAGTGGGAAACGCCGTCTTTGCGGTTCAATATTCAGTTTTAGTGTGTGTGAAAGCAGCTTGTCCTATCTGTTCTACATGATATGTTGTTCTTTCACAGTTGCAGCAGAACAAAAAGCCAGATCCACCTACGACAATATTCTGCGTGTGGTAAAAGATATTCCGGAAATCGCAGATCCCATTAAATTTTTACGGGCAAGGGAAATCGTCCATTTCCAGAGATTCGGTGAAGCCCTCAGAACCGTACAGGAACAGTTGGATGCAAAGAACTTCTATGCCTTTAACCCAAGCTTTGACAATCCCTGTATGGCAAGCTGCAGTCCGGGAAATAAAAATTAAAGAAAAGTAGAGTAGAGAGAAAGGATGCCTTAAAGTCATAAAAGACCAGGGGCACCCTTTCTTAATTTTGGGAAAATCATATTAGATACAGAATGCGGCATAAAGGGGAACAATCTTTTTATTGTCCTCAAACCCGAAGTTTTTAGCCGAGAGCTTAATGGCATAGGCAGGCTTGTAGGTTTCCATATAAACCTTCAGGCTCTTTGCCCGTGTGTTGTCAGCGGACTTGACCTCAATGGGTATCAGCTTTTCTTCACGCTGAATGACAAAATCAATCTCAGCGCTGCGTTCGGACTCCCAATAGTAGGTTCGATATCCGTTTATGGTAAGCTGCACATTTACATAATTTTCTGCCATACCGCCTTTGAAGTCGCCTATTTCCTCAACCATATAGAGAATGTCATTCGCCGCTAAATCCTTTTTGGCGCAAAGCAGGCCTGAATCAGATACATAAATTTTAAAAGCGTCAATATCACGGTAGTTCTCAAGGGGCTTTTTTATCTGCTCTACTTTGTAAACCTGTGACACGATACCTGAAAGGCAAAGCCATTCGATTGCGTTTTCAAACTCAGAAGCCCTGCCGCCTTTCTTTATCAGCTTATACTGAAAACGGGTATTTTTCCTGGAAAGCTGCACAGTGATATTATCATAAGCAAGCCTTGTTTTTTTGATTTCATTCAAATTGTTATATTTGCTCATATCATTGAGATAGCTCGCTAAAATCGTATCCTGTGTGTGTCGCACAAGGATATAATCCTTTGTTTCCACGAACTGCATAACACATTCGGGCATACCGCCGACAATAAGATATTGGCGATAGAGCTGCATTGCTGTATCATGCAGGGCAGACGGAAGGGGTGTATCGGTCTGAAAACTTTTTTTGATTTGTTCCACCAGAGCGTCCTCGCCTAAAGCTACCATAAATTCTTCCATATCCATAGGGTAAAGGGTTTTCATATCCACCTTGCCTACGGGGAAAGAGAACTTTGCTCTGTTGACCGCAACACCGAGCAGACTTCCCGCCACGATGATGTGATAATCGGGTGCGTCTTCACAAAAGTATTTCAACGAAGTCAACGCCCTTTCGCATAGCTGTACCTCGTCAAAGACAATCAGCGTCTTTTCCCGAACAATGGTTTGTCCTGCGATATGGGACAAAATTGGTATCAGATAATCGGGGCTGATAGTTTCCTCAAAGGTTTCATTCAGCTTTGGATGGGTTTCAAAATTGAAATATGCCACATTTTCATAATGGGTACGACCGAACTCAAGAATAGAGTAGGTCTTGCCGACCTGCCTTGCTCCCTGTAAAATAAGAGGTTTACGGTGTTTGCTTTCTTTCCACGCTTCTAAAAAGCTCATAATTTTTCGATACATTATCAGACCTCCTTCAAGGTATTAATTATAGTATATTGCATATTCGTGTAAATATCAATGAAATTTTATTGTAAAATCACATTAAAATACATGAATATTTCTTGATCTTTGGAAAGTTTTGTGTTATTCTAAAGTCAAAAAATAGACAGTCAAATATTGGATAAAATGAGGAGGAACAGGAATGATTATTAATACAGGAGGACGGACAGATACGGTCCAGTATTATACCAAATGGCTGCTGCGCCGCTTTTCGGAGGGGTATGTACTGACTCGGAACCCCATGTTTCCAAATAAAGTCAGCCGTTATGAACTGACTCCCGATAAAGTGGACTGCGTGGTTTTCTGTTCGAAAAATTATAAACCCATATTGCCCCATTTACATGATATTACCGATCGTTTTCACACATATTTTCACTATACCATTACAGCTTACGGGAAGGACATAGAACCGGGAGTTCCCTCCATTGAAGAAAGTATGGAAACTCTGAAAGAACTTTCTGATCTTGTGGGAAAGCAGCGTATAGCATGGCGTTATGATCCGGTTCTTCTGACTGGCAAATACACCATTTCCCGCCATCTGGAAACCTTTGAACGAATGGCAGAAGTTCTTGCCCCCTATATTGACCGCTGCATTTTCAGTTTTGTGGAAATGTATAAAAAGCTGGAAGTCAATATGCCGGAGATACACCCCTTCTCTGTGGAGGAGATGAATCTTCTGGCGCAGGGACTGGGATCCACTGCAAATAAATATGGGATCCGGATTCAGACCTGCGGAACAAACGGAGATTATACCCGGTATGGAATTCACGCATCCGGATGCATGACTCTCGATATATTAGGAAAAGCAAATGGAATTGAATTTAGAAATCTGAAGCATAAGGGAATGCGCCAGGGCTGTCATTGTATAGAAAGCCGGGACATCGGGGCCTATGATACTTGTATGAACGGATGCAAATACTGTTATGCCAATAAAAATCCACAGAAGGCCTTTGAAAATTTCCGGTATCACGATCCGGATTCCCCCCTGCTGTTGGGACAGGTAAGACCCGAGGATACTGTGACCCAGGGAGTGCAGAAGTCATTCTTGAAAGGAGCAGGAAATGGAAAAACCAGTCATTAACACAACAGAAGTAAGAAGTATATTGTCAAAATCCAATCTGCCGGTATGTGACTATTCGGTTAATCCATACACCGGCTGTACCCACAGGTGTCGTTATTGCTATGCATCTTTTATGAAACGCTTCACAGGACATAAAGAACCCTGGGGAACCTTCCTGGATGTGAAGATATGGCCGGAAATTAAGAATCCGGGAAAATATGCGGGTAAGGAGCTGTTTATCGGCTCGGTTACAGATCCCTATCTTCCGGAGGAAGAGACTTACGGACGGACAAGAGAGCTGCTTCTTCAGCTAAAAGGCAGCGGTGTCAAACTATCCATTGCCACAAAAAGCGATTTCATACTGCGGGATTTGGAACTGATAAAAACCTTTCCCGATGCCCGTGTGTCCTGGTCCATTAACACCCTGGATGAAAATTTCAAAAACGATATGGACAAGGCAGTATCCATTGAACGACGGCTTGCAGCCATGGAAGCTTTTTACCGGGCCGGAGTGCGTACCACCTGCTTTATTTCGCCGATTTTTCCGGAAATTACCGATGTGAAGGCCATTATTGAACGGACGAAAGGGCAGTGCAATCTGATCTGGCTGGAGAATCTGAATCTGCGGGGAAACTATAAAACGGAAATTCTGAATTACATAAAGGAGAAATATCCGGAACTGATGTCCCTGTACCGGGATATTTACATCAAAGGAAACCGCAGTTACTGGGAGATGCTGGATGCAGAGCTGAAAGCCTTTACAGAGAAAAACGGACTGGAGTACAAAACCAACGATGACAGTATGAAGCGTCCTTTTGAAGCGCCGCCGGTGGTTGTAAATTATTTCTACCATGAGAAGATTAAAAAATCTGCCCGAAAAGGAGGGAAATCCCATGCCGGAATTACCGGAAGTAGAAACAGTAAAGCGGATACTTGAAACCTGGATACAGGAAAGAAATGTAAAAGTCTCAGAAATCATGTCAGATTTCTGAGACCTTTCTATGTCAGCTATAACGTTTCATGGAAAATACCACGTAGGCGAAAACAAGCAGTTCCGTAATCGGCATGGCAAACCATAAGGATCCCACCCCGGCCAGAACGGGGAGGACATAAATGAGAATCCCGCTGATGACCAGGCCTCTGGATACGGAAACCAGGAAAGAAACCTTCGGTTTCATCAAAGCCTGGAAGTAATAAGTGGAAAAAATATTAAAAGGCAGAAGGAGGAAAGAAATCCCGTAACTTCGGATAATAGGAGGAGCCATCTTCAGCACTTCTGCAGTGGGATTCATGAAAATCCGGGTGAAACCATTGGGGAATACCAGTATGGCCAGTGTCCAGGCGAGACTGAAAAATCCGGCTGTCCAGAGGGCATATTTTAAAGTCTGACGTACCCGGTCCCGTTTTTCCGCCCCGTAATTTATGGAGAGTATGGGCTGGGCAGCCTGTCCCACGCTGTAAGCGCAGCACTGAACAACCGTACTGACATTTACAATAATACCGTAGACGGAAAGAGCCGCGGAACCGGAATATTTCATTATCTGCCGGTTGAAAAACATGGTCAGAATGCCCATTGCCACATCAATAAAGAAAGTGGAAAAGCCCATGACCAGAATCCGGTTTAATTTCTGAGGAAACGCGGATACTTTCACAATCCTGAGAGAATTCCGGGAGGTGAAAAAGTGGCTCAGTAACACTATAAAAGTCAGGGCTGCACCCAGGGCAGTGGCAAGTCCGGCGCCCATGATCCCCATTCCCAGAGGAAAGACGAAGAGATAATCTCCGATAATATTTAAGATTCCTCCGGAAAGAACAGCGGCAGTGGCAAGTCCCGGATTTCTGTCGTTTCGCAGGAAAGCGGCCAGCATCTGATTAAAAACAAAGAACGGAATCACAAACTTAATGGGCAGCAGATATTCCTGGGCCAGAGGCAGCAGCGCCTCATCAGCGCCGAAAAGGCGAAGCAGAGGAGCGTCCAGAAACAGAATCAGCAGCCAGCTAATCAGGGCAAAGGCGGCTGTCCCCGTAAGAGAAGCGGTAAAGTATTCGTTCTCCGAGTTTCCGCCTTTTTGCTGTTGTCCCTTCAGAGTACTGAAAAGAACAGAGCCGCCGATTCCGGTAAGAAGTCCCAGGCTGTAAATCAGATTCCAGATAGGAGCCACCACTGCCAGCGCTGCAGTACCGTCAGGCCCCTGGTATTGTCCTACCATGGCCATATCCACAATAGCATAAATAGAACTGATCATGGCGCTTCCAAAGGCGGCGGAAAGATATTTAAAATAAAGGGATTTTATATCCTGACGTAAAAGATCCATAAAATTATCCTCCTTTACGATTAGGTTTTGACACCTTAATCCTATTACATAAGAAAGGCAGATAAACTATACCATAAAGGGCAAAAAGAAGCAAGAACTATCTTTCTTTCCAATTCTTGACAAAAACGGAAAAGCTTCTTATTATTTACAATAAATAGCGTCAGCATACCTGTTTTGGGAATTGAAGGAGGGAGAAATAGATGAAGGAAGAAGATTTTCTGGGCACAGAACCTGTGGGAAAACTGCTTCGCAAACTGGCGCTTCCTACGGTAGTGGCCCAGCTTATCAATATGCTGTATAACATTGTGGATCGGATTTACATAGGACATATTCCCGGGGAAGGGGCTCTGGCTCTGACGGGAGTAGGGGTGTGTATGCCGGTGATTATGATCGTCTCGGCCTTTGCCGCTCTGGTCAGCACCGGAGGAGCGCCCAGAGCTTCCATCTCCATGGGAAAAGGCGAGCGTGGGGAAGCAGAGAACATACTGGGAAACTGTTTTACCACACAAATGATAGTGTCATTGCTTTTAACGGCTGTGCTGCTTCTCTGGAACCGGGATTTTCTGATGGTTTTCGGAGCCAGCGGCAATACCATTGAATATGCCACAGATTATATGCAGATTTACGCAGTGGGAACGATTTTCGTGCAGCTTACCCTGGGAATGAATGCCTTTATCACTGCCCAGGGATTTGCAAAGACAGGGATGTATTCCGTACTAATCGGGGCTGTCTGCAATATTATTCTGGATCCCATATTTATTTTCGGATTCGGATGGGGCGTCCGGGGAGCGGCTCTGGCAACCATTCTCTCCCAGGCTGTCTCCTGCATCTGGGTTCTGGCTTTCCTTTGCGGACAAAAGACTTTCCTGAAAATCCGCAGGAAGAGTCTTCGTCTGAAAGCCAAAGTCATACTTCCCTGTCTGGCTCTGGGACTGGCTACCTTTATTATGCAGGCCAGTGAAAGTGTGATTTCCGTCTGCTTTAATTCCTCCCTCTTAAAATACGGCGGCGACATTGCCGTGGGAGCAATGACCATTCTTACCAGCGTTATGCAGTTTGCCATGCTTCCCCTTCAGGGACTTGGCCAGGGAGCGCAGCCGATTATCAGTTATAATTACGGAGCCAGAAATACGAAACGTGTCAAAGGGGCTTACTGGCTCTTTTTGAAAGTAAACCTTTGCTATTCGGTCCTTCTCTGGGCGGCGGTTATGCTGTTTCCCCAGGGATTTGCAGGACTTTTTACTTCCGATCAGGAGCTGATGGAATTTACAAAGACAGCCCTGAGAATCTATATGGCGGCTATGCTGCTGTTTGGAATTCAGATAGCCTGCCAGATGACGTTTACCTCTATCGGACACGCCAAAGAATCCATTGTAGTAGCTGTTGTGAGGAAATTTGTTCTGTTAATTCCTCTTATCTATATCATGCCTCAGATACTTCCGGAGACAAAGACCATGGCGGTTTATCTGGCGGAACCTATCGCGGATACCATAGCGGTGACCTTTACGGCTGTTTTATTTAGCATTCAGTTCAGAAAAGTATTAAGAAGGCTGGAAAGTGTTCCGCAGAATGAATGAGAACAGAGACAATATGGTCGCATCCACAGCGGAGCGATTTTTATGTAATAGGAAATCCGACGGAATTTCCTATTGCATAAAAAAACGTATCGGTTATTCAGAGACGGATTTCTCTGAAACCGATACGTTTTTTAGATCACACGGAAATGATTTAAGGCTCCTCAGAAAGTCTGATTATACCATCAAGAGAAAGAAAAACCACAATATATCGAACAGGAATCCTGCTATAGTGCCTATGATGCACAGCATTACAGCCGTCTGCAGCTTTTTCTCCTGCTGTTCACGGGTAGGCTGCTTTTTAGCGGTTACGGAGAAAACCAGTCCCGCAATTCCCAGAGGCGGACAACAGCAGATTAAATTGACAATGGACCAGATCAACAGATGGGTTTCTGTAAGACGGGTCCCGCCCAGAGACGCAGTAGGCTCATCCTGTCCGTTATTTCCGGTGTTATTATAATTGGGGTTATATCCGTTGGGATTGTAGCCCTGATTCTGTTGATAATTCTGCTGGTAGTTCTGCTGATAATTAGGCGGAGTCTGGCCTCCGGGATTTTGATTTGTGTTTTGGAACACAAAGCCGCATTTTTGACAATAATTCATGTTGTCGGGCAATTGTGTACCGCAGTTGGGACAATTTTTCATGTTGTGTACCTGTCCATACAGTCTGTATGGGTCCTTTCTTTAAAAATTTTTATGAAATGGGTGCCAGAAGGGTAAAAGGAAACCAGGGAAGATTTCGCAAAACCCAGTACCCTAAAATAATCAGCATGATGAGGTAATAAGTTCTCAGGGAAACTTTAGGCATCCAAATATAGTCTTTATGAAATACCAGATACAGATACTGCTGAA
Source organism: Blautia sp. An249 (assembly GCF_002159835.1). GTDB lineage: Bacteria > Bacillota > Clostridia > Lachnospirales > Lachnospiraceae > Blautia_A > Blautia_A avistercoris. Next base: position 249,776 of record NZ_NFJL01000001.1, read on the forward strand.
AAAAATACCATCCTACGATAGGGATGGCGGGAAGGAGCAGGACATTATTCCGAAAAGCCCTGAAGACGTCGCCGTGAATCAGAGCAGAAAGGGCTCTCCCCGTACCGCATCCGGGACAGTAAAATCCTGTCAGGGAATGAAAAAAACAGGGAAAAGGACTGCCGTATCGATATAGAAAAAAGAATCCCCCCGCCAGAATACATGGAACTGCAATTCCGAATAATATTCTGAATAATAATGAATTTTGTAGTCTCTGTAATGGATTCATCCGTTAATTTCTCCTAAATGATATGCAAATTATATCATGTATTTATTCTGAACAGTTCCTATAAAATTTGGGAATTATCGAAATTTTTATTTGCTATAATCGAAGAAAGGAGAAATTAACATGATAAAGAGGATAATTGGAATTGATTTCGGAACAAGTACTTCTTTAATTAAAATAAAAAATTACGCAGAGGAAGAACCGGCAGATCAGAATCCTTCCTCTTCCCAGTATGTGGAATTTGACGGCCTGGCCATGGTCCCCACCTTAATACGGGTACAGGAAGGCAGTTTTTACTACGGATACGATGCACAGCCGGAGAGGGAGAATTCCCTGCTTTACAGTAATTTTAAAATGGATTTGGAAAGCCCGGATATGGAAAAACAGGAGAAGGCGAAAGATCTGACCCGGAAATTTCTCCGGTATCTCTACGGGCACTATGTGCAGCAGGAAATGTATTTTGGAAAGTATGATGAGGTACAGACCATTCTCAGCTATCCGGCCAAATGGAAAGAAGAAACCCGGGAATTTATGCTGGAAGCTGCAGGGGAAAGCGGATTTCCCAAGGTGAAAGGAATGGAGGAACCTACGGCGGCCCTGTATGCAGCTCTGGTGCAGGAGAGACAGCGGTTTGAGTCCTGGGAGGGGTTCTTCCAGGGAAAGCCTCTGAATATGCTGATGATTGATATGGGAGCAGGGACTACGGATTTGGCCTTGTGCCGCTATAAGCCGGGTGAGAGTAATGAGATTTTGCTTACCTGGCCGGAAGCCCAGTCCAGGCTTTTTTTCGGCGGAAATGAGATGGATGGGATTTTAAATGGGTATCTGTGCAGCTATTTAGAGGAAAACCCTATTCCCCCCACAGTTATAGAAAATTTTGCCGAAAAAAATCGGGAAAACTGTAAAGCCTGGAAAGAAGATATTGTATCGAAACTGCTGAAAGAGGATAAAGAAGTGACTTCCTGTCCCTTTATTTCCGGTATCTTTCAGCTCTGGAATATTATCCCTACGTCCTTTCCTCCTCTCGGGAGAAAAACACTGGAAGAGACGGCGGAAGATTATCTGAAAGTTTTTGCCAGGCTGATACAGGGAATTCTGAAGCAGGGAATAGAAAAAGGCATTTTGAAAAGTGAAGAAGAAATTGATTTCATCCTCCTGACAGGAGGACACAGTCAGTGGTATTTCGTGGAGGACATTCTGATGGATCGGATCCCATCCTGTCCCCCTTTAGGTCTTAAAAATATTCAGAAACACCCAAAGCGACTGCTTAAGATGTCCCGGCCGCAGGAAACCGTGGGCTGCGGACTGGTGTATTCTGTACAGTCTATTCAGGTCAGGAGAAATGTCAGAAGAACCGATTCTAAAAAAGCAGATTCCATAAAAGAGTTTTCTCAGGATTTAGCCCAGAGAGCGCAAAAAGGCGATCGGGAAGCGCAGTACTTCCTTGGAAAGGCGTATCAGTCAGGAGAACAGGTGATGTATAATCCGGCCGCAGCCCTCTATTGGTGGAGAGAGGCCGCCCAGATGGGACACCTGGACGCCATGTGGGAATATGGAAGAGCGCTGATACTGGAAGGAAACCGGGAAGAAGGGATTCAATGGATCTTCTATTCCGCAGAAGAGGGTCAGACAGACGCAGAAGTTTATCTGGCGTATCAGGAAGAGACCTATGAGAAAAGAAGATTCTGGAGCAGGAAATTACTGGAAGAAAAGGGCCCGGACATGGAGGCCCGGTATGTAACGGGATATTTTCAGCAGGAGGGAAAACTCAGAGAGTTATACCGCCCCGGCCGCTACGTTTTCTGTGAACTGGAAAACTTTATGGGGGAGAGCCTGTTTTATGGTTTAGGTGTGGAAAGAGATTATAAAAAAGCCTTCACCTATTTTGAAACTGCGGCCAAAGATCTTTCTGATATTTATAATACAGGAGCGCGGCAGGCAGGTTTGAACCTGGTTATGTGTTATCAGTGGGGAAAAGGCGTTTCGCCGGATCCCCTGCGGGCCAGAAGTATCTGTGGATTTCTGCAGACTTCCCTTCAGTTTCCCACAATCGGAAGCATGGTGGAAGCCTGGACTCTTCCCCAGGAGAGAAAACCGGCCTTTCTGGAAGAACGGGAGTTCAGGGAGCTGTTTTGCAGCCGGTTTCCCGGGGCTCTGGGGCAGATTCCCCGGCCGCTCCTTCAGCAGTTATCGAGAATTTATTCCTTTCAGGAGCCCGGGGAGCAGGTGTATCTTCTGCAGATGACTCACAGAAGAGAACAGCTGGTGGGAAGACCGTTTACTCTGTATACAGTTCTGACAGACCGAAAGGCCTTTTCTCTGATGATAAATGATACCGGGGGAGTGTATATGAAATGGTATTTCAGATATGAGGAAGCCGGAGAGTATTATGTGGAAGGCGGATTTATGAAGGCCATAGCCGTCCGGTTAAAGCCGGGCAGAAGGGAGAAAAATCTCCTTGTCTCAGAGTCGGGGACTATCGCCACAGGAATCCGGGAAACGTCCTGGCTGACGGCTCTTCAGTGGCTGACAGAGAGAGACGAATGGAAACATAAGAGAGGTAAATACAGGATACGGCAGGAGGTAAAAAATGAGTAATGTGACCAGGAAACTGCTATTTAGCGACTTATTTAAAGGAATTGAACTGGATCAGCTCCGGATTCCCAATACCCTTCAGGTTCCCGATGATTTCTATCAGAATCTTCTGGATTATTGTCTGGAGAGAAGTTATCTGAATCATATTTCCCAGTGGGATCAGTTTGCACAGATTCCCACGGCGCCTAAGATGGTAACCTGGCTGAAGATGGTGCGCCTCCCCGTCCATCCGGGAAATATCCAGGATTATGATCTGCTTTCCCGCTGGCAGGGAGTTCTCTCTTCTCTGCACGCCTGGGGACACCGGCTTTTGTTTCTTTTAAACCGGGTGCACGGAGAGACCAACCTCTATCTGGGGACCTGTTCTTTTCAGAAGAGCTTCAGTTCCCAGGACGCCATTGAGCAAATCCGGGAGGCGGCGGCAGGAAGTATGCCGGGGGTGGAACTTCATGCCATGGAGCCGGAAGAGACATATACGCAGATTCACTCAACCATGGCAAATTACAGGGCTCTGGGAGCGATTACGGGAATTCCCTCTTTCCGAAAAGATCAGAAGAAGGGCAGTCTTCAGACTCTGGACTCTCTGGCATTTGGAATCCGGGATTTGCAGGGCAGAGAGAAGGATTACGGGCTTTTGATTATTGCGGATCCCATGCCGGATGAGGAAGTGGCAGATACCATTCAGAAAATGCGGAGGCTGGGAAGTGAAATTCATAAAAACGTAAACCGCACTGTCACAGAAAACGAGTCTCAGGGAGAGTCCCAGAATAAGGAGGCGGCTCTGGGAGCTATGGCAGGAATTGCCGGCGGACTGCTGGGGGCCTGTATGGGAGTTTCCTTCCTGGCAGGCAGCAGCCTGATGCGGCTTATGAGTACAGGGGTAGGCGGTATGTTCGGATTAAATAAACAGATTTCCATGAATTTCTCCCGGGGAATTTCCACCCAGTATCTGGATAAATTTGCTCAGTATGCAGAGGAGCTTATAGATAAACATATTGAAAGGCTGAAAAAAGGCAGAAACCTGGGATTATGGAATACAGGGGTTTATCTTCTGGGAAATACCCGCAAAGACATCCATACAGTAGGCGGAATGCTCCGTTCCGTTTACTCCGGAGATGAAACCTACCTGGAGCCGATACGGATTCATACCCTGAAAAATCATTCAGGAGCCATGGAAATTGTAAAGAATCAACTGGATTTAATCCCCCTGGTGGACGCACAGGAAGCCCTGGAGTCCGGTTTTCAATACGAACAGGACTGGCATCTTTTCGGAAAGGCGTATCAGTATCTCAGTACCCCCATGAATACCGAAGAGCTTTCCCTGGCCTCCTCCCTTCCCAGGCGGGACGTGCCCGGCCTGCGGTTTGTGAAAACGGCAGTGCGGTTTGCCAATAATCCGGCGCCGCTGACCGGAGACGCCATCACCCTGGGAAAGGTGGTAGATACCGGAGTGGTGCAAAGCAATGATTATAAAATTGATCCCCATGCACTGGTTCGTCACGGACTGGTAACCGGCAGTACCGGATCCGGAAAATCAACCACCTGTAAAAATATCATCCGTGAGATTATGGATCGTAAGATTCCGGTGCTGATTATCGAACCGGCCAAAGACGATTATATCCGGTGGGCACTGGAGCAAAACAAAATCCTGCCCGAAGAACAGCAGTTTCAGATTTATATGCCGGGAACTTCGGAAATCGAAGGCGTCAGCCCCACACCCCTTCATCTGAACCCCTTTCAGCCGGGAGCGGTGGCAGGAGCGAAGATCGATTTAATGACCAGAGGGGAGAAACTGACCGCCCTGTTAAACGCCTCTCTTCCGGTCAGTGACATCCTGCCGGTAATCATTGATGAAACCGTATATCAGTATCTGTACCTGACTTACAGAAACGCCTTTCTTTCCGGTGAGATGGAACAGCCGCATACCTATCCGCGGCTGGAAGGATTAAAGACCGTGGCAAAAGAGGTATTAAGAATGCGCCGGTATGAACAGAAAGTTCAGGAAAACATCGGCGCGTCGCTGGAAACCCGGTTTAATTATCTGACCAGAGGATCCAGAGGGAAAATTCTGAATGTGGGAATCTCAACGCCCTGGGAAGATTTATTTGGCCGTCCGGCAGTAATTAACCTCAGCAGGATTACAAATGAAAAAGATCGGGCGCTGATTATGTCTGTACTGATGCTAAGTCTGTATGAGTACCGGATTTCGGCATATGAGTATGACAAAGCCTATCGGAAAGAAGCGCAGAAAAACAGACTTCTGCATTTAACCGTAGTGGAAGAGGCACACAATGTGCTGATGAAACCCCATGGGGATTACGGGGGAAGCGGAAATCCCCAGCAGGCAGTGGCAGATTTGTTCACCAATATGCTCTCGGAAATCCGCAGTTACGGGGAAGGATTACTGATTGTGGATCAGGTTCCCACCAGGCTGATCCCGGATGTAATTAAAAATACAAACTATAAAATCGTACACAGACTGACAGCTCCTGACGACTGTCAGGTAATGGCCTCCAGTCTGGCGCTGCGGGAGGAACAGAAATCACTGATAACGGCCCTGGGAATCGGCAACGCCATCGTATGCGGCGATATGGATGATGCGGCTGCCTGGGTAAAAATGAATCTGAGAAAGGAGAAAACACATGGGATTTGAATTAAGAAACGGGATTTTATATGACACAGGAATTGATGAAAGCTACCAGGATCTGATGACCGATCTGATGCCGGAAAACATGGAAATACAAAATGGAATTCTCTATGATACCAGCATTGATGAGATGTACAGCGATATTATGTCAGAAATGCCCGCAGAAGGATTTGAACTGCGCAACGGAATTCTCTATGATACAGGAATTGACCAGCTCTATAATGAGATTATCGTAGAAGTACCTCCGGTTATTGAACAGATGGCAGAGATAAATGAAATAAACAGAGCCAATGGTATTTTTCCGCCCCTTTATGACGGGTTTGTAAGTAATCCCTACTACGATCCGGGCTGGTCGGCGGGGAGTTTCGCCGTGATGGACGCAGTAAATGATATGATGACCATGGATCCGGTAAAATATACCATGGACTCCGTGGATACAGCGGCCGATTTACAGGCAGATTTTGAGTTTAACAGCAGCATGGCAGACAGTTACTTCCAGGATGGAATGTCGGGAATGTCAGATATGTATCGCTCCAGGGCCATCAGCGCTGCAGAAGAGCTGGAAAACGGAGACTATTAATCACAGGGGGAAGAAACAATGAATGCAGAAGCAGCTTTTGAAAAGGGAATGGAACTTTTTGAATCCGCCGGAAAGAAAAAGATCACCAAAGAAGCAGCAGAATACTTTCTGGAGGCAGCCAGGGCAGGAAATCCGAAGGCGATGTATTACTATGGTCTCTATTGTGAATTGCACATGATAGATTTCGACAAAGAGGAGACGCCGGCGCAGTTCTGGCTGAAACAGGCGGCCGATCAGGGAGAAACGGAAGCACAGTTTCAGTTAGGCTACTATTATGAGAGAGATTTAAACCGGATACTGCTCCAGGAGGGACAGGAAGCGGTAAGAACGTTTCTGATGAACTGGGATGACAGTCCGGAGTGGATTATCTGCCGGACCAATATGGAAGAATATAAGTATAAAGCTCTGGAATATTATAAAAAAGCCGCCGAAAAAGGCCACGTAAGAGCCTGCTTTAATCTGGGACTGATCTACGAACGGGGCATTGGCCCGGAAGGAAGTAACAGAGACAGGAAAGCCGCTGAAGAATTGTATCAGAAAGCCGCAGAAAAAGGGCATCCCTTCGCTTTGTGCAGGTTGGCCTACTGTTATCTCTGCGGCGGAGAAACTGTTGAAAAAGACGAAAAGGAAGCGGTACGCCTTTATAAACAGGCGGCGGAAAAAGGAAGCAGGGAAGCAAAATTCCGACTGGGACTGTGTTATGAAAAGGGACTGGGCGTTGAGAAAGACGAAGAGAAAGCCATAGAGTATTACCAGGCTGCCGGAAACCACATCCCCTGGTGGGCAAAAGAAGCCAGAAAAAAAGCAGAGAAAAAATGACGGCGTTACAGGCCGTCATTTTCCATGAAGCTTCTTTTTGCCGCTGTTATCTCCGGAGGGAAAGACCAGGGTAAAGGCAGTCCCGGTTTTGGGATTGCTGGAGGCGGTAATGCGCCCTCCGTGTTTCGTCATCACATTTTTACAGTAATACAGCCCCAGTCCCATATGGTTATCCATGGTTTTGGTGGTGTAATATGGAGAGAAAAGCAAATCTTTCTGCTCAGGAGAAAAGCCGTATCCCTGATCCCGGATAGTAATTGACAGCTCATTTTTATGCGAATTTTGGGCACAGGAAACCTGAATAACGCCGGAAAATTCCATTGCTTCCGCAGCATTAAAAAACAGGTTGCTGAGGACTTCTTCTGTCTGGATTTTGTCACAGAATACCTTCACATCTTTTGGAAAATCAAACCGGATTTGAATTTTTGAAAAAAGGTGCCGGATATTTTTAGCAGGAGAAGCAATTAAATCCATGAGAAGATACTCCTCCGGTTCCGGCTGTATCTCTTCCGAATATTTACTGATTTTATTTAAGTACTCCCGTAAATAGCTGCAGGAGGAGAGAATCATATTGGTATATTGTTTCTCCTCGTTTTCCAGTGTTTCATTTAAGTGGGAGGTACACCATTCAATTTTTATGAGTTCATTTTTAACCGTATGACGGATAAACTGAATATTCTTATTAATCGCCCGGCTTTCCGAATCCCAGTCGTAGGCCTCATGTTTCAGCCGATTGCCTAAAATACCGCCCCGGAAAGCATGGTAGAAATAGAATCCGATAATGAGAAAGACGATTACAAAGTTTAACTGCCACAATTTCGTCAGATTCTCAAGCCGCAGTAATTGTACCGGAAGGACCGTCATCAGAGTGAACCACAGAGGCGTTAAAACTAAAACGGCAATTAAAAGTTTCTGGCGGAAGTAGCTCTGAAAACGCTCCTTGATCAGGGTTCGTACCATGAAAAAAGTCAGAACACAGCCCGACAGCAGGTTGTAGAAACTTATCAGCCCGTAATAAAAAGAGTCATTAAGCTGATAATACCGTGTCTGGGTAAAGGGATACCGAATTCCCAGTATCAGCGCCGGTAAAAAGGTAAGGGCACAGAGCCATGGGAAGAACCGGGGATGTTTCTGATCCACGTGGCAGTAATAATATCCCAGTATCAACGAAATCGGCATGGCGAAATAGTAGGGAATTGCCGTTAAAATTGAATAGAGCGTCAGCGCCGTCTCCTGATTCAGCAGACCGGGCCAGTTTTCCATAAGGAAGGGAAAGAAAAAGTGATACAGATATTCTTTAAAAACGCCGATACTGAAACACATCCCGCTGAAAAAACACCACTGGTTGAGTTTGTTTTTCCGATTTCCCATATAGATCATAAAGAATAAAAACCATATGGCTAAAGTGAAGAGCAGCAGGATTTCCCCCGGCATACTTTTAGAAAACAAAAATATTCCCCCCTTCAGAATCTTATTTCTCTATTATAAGATCCGCCGATAAAAAGGAAAAGGAGGGAAAAAGGTATTTTTCCCAAAAAATATAGGAATACAATTGGAATAAAGTAATATATAATAAGTTCAGTGACTTTTGACAGATACTACGGGAACAAAGAAGGAGACTGTCTGAGAGAAAGGATGTACAAAGCGTGATTACCGTTTACCTGGTGGAAGACGATAAAGATTTTTGCCTGCTGATCCAGCGAACCATAGAGAAAGCAGAAGATATGGAATTTTTAGGATGTACAAACCATCCTGAGACAGCGCTGGAACAGGTAGAGGAACTGAAACCCGATGTTGTGCTGGTTGATCTGTGTCTGGACGGGGAAAGCCTGGAAGGAATCGAGACCGCCAGAAAAATACGTCTTTCCTCAGATGCGAAAGTGCTGATTCTGACAGGATATGAGGATATGAACACCGTATCGGAAGCCTGTTTCAGAAGTTTTGCGTCAGAATATATTTTTAAAAAGGATTTTCTGTATTTGACCGATCGGATTCGCGCCTCGGCCACAGGAATCACATCCTCAGAAATTCTGATTTTCTCCCTGATTGTCAACAGACTGACGCCGTCCGAAAAATCTCAGTTATATAAAATATTAGGAAAAGATATACAACTGATGTCTTCTCCGAAGACACAGGCCAATCAAAAAAGCCAGCTCTTAAAACGGCTGGGACTTTCTGACAGCAGAGAGATCATACATCTGTTTAAAAACATACCCATCAGCTAAACACCCTCTTGTGAAAACGCTCACAGGAGGGTGTTGTTTTAATCAGGATTCTTTTGCCGTTGTCCGGCAGAAATCATCAATATAATTCTGGTACTTTCTTTTTGAAGATAGACAAAATAACTACAAGAGTAACGATAGCAATTAAAAGAATTTGCAGTAGGGACTCCTGATAGGTTGCATTTTTACTGATTATAGCTTGCCGAAACACAATGACAATCAGGGAAGTAACGATGGTTGCAGGAACAGATTTTCGGATCATGCCAATAATGAACGGCCATAGCGATAATACCGCGCATACAATCACAGCAGTGATTGCCATTGGTATCCATGTATGAAGCATTGAGATTTGAAATGTCCCCTCCAGCATATCCCAATATTGATCCGCCAACACAATATAACTACTGCAGCAAATATATCCGATTGCCATTGAAATCGCTGTATAACCCATAATGATTGCCAATTTACCGATCATCAATTTTATCCGGTTCAAAGGGTAGGAAAACATAATGGTAATGGTTCCCTGATTATATTCTCCAATGACCAGCCGTGCAGTTAAAACCGATGAATATACAAGAAAAATAAATGACATCAGCAGGCCAATAACAAGGTATGTGCTTTCAAAAGTGTCTTTGGTCTGTTCCGGGTCTGTCACGCTATCCCATAAAGAGATTGTGATAAAAAGGATACTGAAAAGGATTGCGGCAAACGTAAAGATAATATTTCGTGCAATCCCAAATTTTTTTGACTCTAATTTCATCAGGTGAGCCATCTTATTTTCCCTCCTCTGTAAGCTGGAAAAAGAAATCTTCCAGTGTGTCTTGTTTGCGGCCAATGCTCTCCAAACCAACACCATTCTCAATGAGGGCTTTTGACAGGGCTTTGCCCGAAACATCAGAATCATAAATACGGATAAGCTCTTTATCCAGAACGCAGAAGTTCTTCATGCCCATGTTTTCGAGTAATGCGGCAGCACGGGTCACATCGTCAACCTGCAAGCTGATATAATCCGTTTGATGCTTGTGAATTTCTTCAATCGGCAATTCTGTTAAGAGTTTTCCATGTCGAATAATCCCAATCGTATCAGCAAGAAGATCCACTTCGGACAGAATGTGGCTGGAAATAAAAATGGTTGTTCCATCTCTCTGATTTAGCTGCTGAAAGAGGGTTCGCATCTCACGAATACCATCAGGATCTAAAGCATTGATCGGTTCATCTAAAATCAAAAATTCTGGTCTTGCCAGGATAGCCCTTGCAATAGCCAGTCGTTGTTTCATGCCCAATGAGTAATGGCGGACTTGTTTTCCCTCGACATTCTGCAATTCAACCAAATGCAAAACTTCGTCAATCCGTTCCTTGTTGGGGAAGCCCATATATTCGCAATGCAACTCTAAGTTTTGGCGGGCAGTCATTTTGTCGTAAAAGTATGGGTTTTCGATGATTGAACCAACCTTTTTAAATATTTCGTAGCTGTGATCGGTAACTTTTTCGCCAAAAAGCTGAACCTCTCCGGCGTCTGGATGGAGCAGGTTCAAAATCATTTTCATAACCGTGCTTTTTCCTGCACCGTTTGGGCCAACAAAGCCATAGATTGCCCCTTTCTGTATGTGGATATTTACATCATCTACAACGATATTTCTCTTGTAAGCCTTTCGTAAGCCTACGGTTTCCATGATATAGTCCATTTTGTGTGCCTCCTATTATGGTTGCTATTATACAAAATGGATTTCACTTTTCTCTGCCGTAAATCTAACGATTTTCTAACTTTTCAAGATGATTGAGAAAATAGTTCGCTCATTTTGTATGCTATAAACTTCTAATTCTGCTCCAATTTGTGCAGCCAGACGTTTTGAAATTGCAAGGCCCAAACCGCTGCCGGATGTTTTTCGGGCTGTTGTATAATTTCTTGTGAAAATCTGCTTTTGCTGCTGTAGTGACATTCCAGTTCCGTGATCTTCTATTTCAATTATGCTTTTTCCTTTTGATGTGGTGAGCCGTAAAGAAATATATTTTCCGTCACCGCCGTGTCTAATAGCATTGTCTATCAGATTTTTCAAAATACGTTGTAATGCCTCATGATCTGTGCAGGCATAAACCGGTGTATCTGGCATCTGAATATCAACCTCAAATTGTTTTTGCTCAAGCAAATCATAATAGTCCAAAATTGTGTCATGGCAAAGTCTTGAAATATTTTCCTTTTTCAGTTGAATAGGGAGATCGCCGGAAGTTATTTTAGACATTGTAAAATAATCATTGATTGTCAGGATTAAATCATCGGCCTTTCGGGCTATTTTATCAGCCATAACATGAACATTTTCGGGCATGGCGGGATCGTTTGTTATGCTGGAAAGCATTTCGCTATTTCCTTTCAGGACGGTAAGCGGGGTGCGGATGTCGTGAGAGATGTTTGTTAGAACCTGCGCCATCGCCTTTTGGCTCTGCTCGAATTCAACCCTTTTTGTATAAAAATCTTGAAGTAAGGTATTCAGTACGGCACCTAATTTTTTGATACTATCATAATCCGTAGGTATAAGCACAAAGCCATTTTCAGAAGTAATTGACAGAGAAGTAAGTCTGTCGGTGATATAGTTAATCTCTCGTTCTAACTTTTTGTGTTGTATCCGCTGCCAAATCAAGATAAGCAACAGAACAAATGAAAGAATTGCAAACAGAAGCCACATCTATTTGTCCTCCATTTTGTAGCCGATACCCCATAGGGTTTTAATATAGACTGTTGTATCTTCCGCATTATTCTTCAATTTCAAACGCAGGCGATTGATATGTGTATTAACCACATTTTCATTTCCAAAATATGGTTCCTTCCAAACGATTTCGTACAGCCGTTCTTTTGAGTATGCCTGTCCCGGATGGCTTGCCAAAAGGTGTAAGATTTCAAATTCTATGGGTGTCAAATCTATGGGTGTTCCTTTGCGTGTTACTGTATGGCTGATTGTATCAATTTCTATGCCCTTGATTTTGAGAATTGAATTTTTGTCCGGCAATGGCTGATAAGTTTTTGCCCGCCTGATATTGGCCTTTATTCTTGCAGCAAGTTCAATTAAAGAAAAAGGCTTTACCACATAATCATCAGCCCCCAAATTCAATCCCAATGATTTGTCGGTATCATTGTCTTTTGCTGTAATGATGATGATTGGAATATTACTGGACTGGCGGATGGTTTTTATAATCTCCATTCCACTCATATCTGGCAGCATGAGATCAATCAAGGCAAGAGAATATTCGTCATAGTCCGCGATTGTTTGAATAGCTGTTGTACCATCACGAAAGGCTGTTACTTCAAATTCTCCTGATAAATAGTCTTTTACCATACATCTGATTTCTCCATCATCTTCAATCAGTATAATTTTATTTTCCATTGAGAGGTCTCCTTTCCAATATCATCCATTATATTTCTTCGTCTCGAAGATTACAAGGTGGAAGATACTGATTGGGAGGAAGGCAGCTAATTCCTGCTTTCTATTCAATTAAAGAATAGGTATTTGATTCCGAAAACAGAATTAGGCGGAAGTCTGTGAGGGCATTGGCCCGAAGGAGCTGATTCCAGAGACATGAAGGCCGTCCTCCAGATACAGGGAAAGTTCTTCAGCGTCTCCTCTTTTAAAATGGAAGAAAGTCTCCGCTCCTTCTGTCTGTGTCCATCCGGCAGAAGTAAGAAGCTGTAAAGCAAAGTCCCTTTCGCTTCCGTAGGAAATCCCCTCCAGAGTATAATCACAGTCTCCGTCTATACTGATGAAAGTGACAATTTCTTCCCGGGCTTCAAAGGTTACAGCTCCGTTGCTGTATCCAAGAGAGCCGTCCGTACAGCCTATATCCTGCATGTTGTCAAAGTCTGTCAGAACGGCAGAAATAGGCTGTCCCATGTAAGTATTCAGTTCAACAGATGCTGCGGCTTCCCTTTCTTCAGTGGGAGTAACGGACACATCTGCCCCGGAAACAGGCTCTGTTTTTGAAGTTTCCGGGGAAATTATTTCTGCTTCCGTCGTTTCTTCTGGAGAAGCAGTCCTTTCTTCGTTTACATAGGGCTGGGAGTAATCCGGTTTTCCGCATCCGGAAAAGAGAAGAGTCCCAACCGCGAATATCATCAAATATCGTTCCTTTTTCATGCTTCTTTCCTCCATTTAATCAGGATTCTTTTTCTAAGAGTGTTTGAATATAAGCTTTGCTTTCCTCATACTTTTGGTTTTCCAGAAGGAAGGCGAGGGCCTGAAAGTGATTGCCAATATCATGGTTCCACCTGCGTAACTGCTGATACTCTTTTTCCAGTTCTCTGGAATTGGCGAGCTGCTCCTCAATCAGAAGTTTCTGACTTTTTAACTGCTGACGGTGAAACTCATGCTGATGAATCCGTACTAATCCTCGGTGGAGAAGATAGTAAGAAAGCAGAAAGGGAGGTAATATTCCCCAAAGGGGGATTTTTGTCAGGGTAATAACAGTCTGAGTGAGGACGCAGAAAAGTGCGGGCACACCAATGAGAAGCAGTGCAATTCCGTCAATATATTCCAACAGCCTTTTTAAAAGAGGTCGAAGTAACCGAAGTATCAGGGTTGCGGTAATTGCGGTAGTCAGAAAATACACGAAAGCCTGAGGTCCATTGATGGAAAAGGGTAAAACAAAGTGTCCGCTTTGTATGGATAAAATCAAACAGGGAGTGGTGGATCCCACAACTTCGCAAAGCATCATGGATAAATAAAACAGGATGTAACAGGAAATCCGTTTCTGCAGAGGATCTTTAAACAGAAACAGGATGGGAAGCAGGATAATAATCCAATGGAAAAGATGGATTTTATCATAAATAAAAAACATGAGTATAATATCCGGCGACATCATAAGGACGCAGAGCCAGTAAGTGGTTCTCTTACTTCGGATAGGAGTTAAGAGATAGCAGTAGGTGTTCGCGATTAAGAAAAAGACAAAGTAAGTTACTTCCAGTACATGAGAGAGAATAACCAGGTTCATTTTTCAGCTCCTTTCCATAAAAAGCGGGTAGTCAGGAATTGGGATCGATTGCCGTTCTGGCAAATGCCTTTTTAAATTCTTCATAATGGGTGCGTCCCATAGGAATGGTGCAGCCATTAAATAATGTAATTTCTTCCCGGTTGAACGTGCTGACAGCCTTCAGATTTACCAGGAAGCTTCTGTGGCATAAAAGAAAGCAGGAAGAAAGCTGTTCTTTCAGTACCTGAAGAGACAAAGAGGTGGTATAGGGCTCCTCTCTGGAACGGGTATATACGGAAGTCGTCCGGAGGTTTCGTTCCATATACAGGATGTCATTTTGCCGTATTCTGCAAAGCTGCTTCTTCTGACTGAAAGTAAGATACTGGTGTTTTAGCAGGGCCAGTTTTTTAATGGCTGCATCCAGAGCTTTGGGCAGATAAGTATCCATCTGTTCTTTATTAATGAAATAAATATGCTCCGTTTCATAGACGCTGGAGACATACTCCAGATACTGACTGATAAAGATAATCTGGGTGTCAGGAGAAAGCTGATTAATGGCATGGGCAATCTGGATTCCGTTTTCCTTTTCGTGTTCCAGTTCAATATCCATGAAGACAATATCGTAGGAATTTTCCTCTGCGTAAGAGGCCTTAAAATCCTCCATGGATGCAAAAACCGTCAGTTCATAGGGGATTTGAACAGAGGCTTTTAATTTATCTTTCAGAATACGGGTATGTACCGAATCATCTTCAAACATAGCAATTTTTAACATGGCAGTTCTCCTTTATGATTAAAATTCTTTTTCTAAAAGTTCCCGGATATAAGACTTTCCTTCTTCGTACTTCTGACTTTCCAGCAAAAAAGCGAGAGCCTGAAAATGGTTGCCAATATCGTGATTCCACCGGCGTAACTGCTGATATTCCTTTTCCAGTTCCCTGGAATAAGAAAGCTGCCCCTCAATTAAGAGTTTCTGGCTTTTTAACTGCTGACGGTGAAATTCATACTGATGAATCCGTATCAGGCCCCGGTGGAGAAGATAGTATGAAAATAAAAAGACCGGAAAGATGAACCAGGCAGGGAGACGGGCCAGCGTAATCAAAGAATGAGAGAGCAGACAGGAAATAACGGGCAGACCGATTAGAATTAATGCAATTCCGTCAATGTATTCCAGCAGTCTTTCTAAAAGCGGAGCAAGACGTGGAAGAAGCAGAGAGGAAAAGACTACAATAGAAAATAAATACAGGCAGGACTGAAATGCATTTAATGAAAAAGGCGCCGTAAAATGCCCGCTTTGTACAGAAAGAACGAAGCAGCAGATGATTGCTCCTGCAATTTCGCAAAGCAGCATAGAGAAATAAAGAAGGACATAGCAGGAAATCCGTTTCTCCATAGGATCGGAAAATAAAAACACCAGAGGAAGCAGGATAATCACCCAATGAAAAAGATGGATCTTTTCGTAATTCAGCGCCATAAGTACAGCATCGGGCAACATGAAAAGGACAGAAAGCCAGAAAGTAGTCTTCCTGCTTCTGACAGGAGCTAAGAGATAACAGTAAAAACCGGCCAGGATAAAAATAAAGTATAGGATTTCCAGTACATGACAGAGAATAATCAGATTCATTTTTCCAGCTCCTTTGTATCGTTTCCCTTATTCAGGAAGTTTCAGCATAATCAGAGAATCGAAGGTATCTCCCTGATCCTTCCATTCACAGGAACCATCATAATTCTGTACGATTTCTTCAATAATCGAAAGTCCGAATCCATGAGAAAAAGAATCCCCCTTTGTGGTGTGCCGGGAGAATTTCTCACTGTCAGACTTGGAATTTATCATGTGAATCATAAAAAAGTTCTGATGCTTTTTCGATGAAACCCGTATGAAAGACCCCGGACGGTTCAAACGCAGACAGGATTCAATTCCGTTGTCCAGTAAATTAAAGAAAATAGCATTTAAGGAAGAAGAAAAGTCTTCCAGATTTTCCGGAAGAAAAATCTGATAATCCACCTGGATCTGATGCTCTTTGGCGAATTCCCTTTTACTGTCCAATACAGCGCTGATTAAACTGTCAGAGCAGCAGGGCCGAAAACGAACGGACTGAAAATCTCTGGCTATGCGGGTAAAATATTTCTTTGCCTCTTCCGGATTGTCCTTTTCCAGGCAGTCCTGCAGATGAGAAAGCTGATGAATAACGTCCTTATGAAACTGAAGCGACTCCATTTCTTTTTTCTGAATGCTCTGTCTCTGGCGTTTTTGCAGTTCCTGCTGCTGCTTCAGCACAGAGATTTCTGTTTCCAGTTTGACATTTTTAATGATTTCACGAACCAGGATTAGAAAAGATGCGGCCAGCAAAGTGATTACCGCAGACATGATGAAAAAAGAATAATTGATTAAAGGATTGTCAGGGGCGTATTTGGTGAAATAAAGCATCCATATAATGCCGATCTGATAAAGAAAAAAACTGATAAAAAAGAAAGCCCTCTTTTGTTTCATAGAAAATTCCCCCTCAAATAATATAACCCTTATTATAATCAATTGAAAACAGGACTGCAAGAAGCAGATGGAGGACAGGGATGTTATTTATGACAATAAACTGGCAGTTGGTGGAGAAAGAAATAATTTTAAAGGAGAAATGAATCAAATACAAAACAGCAAAAGAGGGAGAGACCTACTATTTATACGGTAAAAGCTTTCTCCGGGGACATATAAAGAATATGACAGGAAGAAAAGGCATGGCTTACTATGGTTCTGCAGGCGTGATTGTCTGCGATGGATATTCCGCTCATAAATAAAATCTTATTCGATGACTTGTGATTGTAGCATAATTGTGCTACAATCATAAAAAAGGAAAGGGGAAAGATTTATGCCGCTTATTTTACCAATCAGGGATCTGCGTAAAACAGCAGAGATTTCGGAATTAGCTCATAAAGAACAGCAGCCTATTTTCATAACAAAAAACGGATACAGTGATCTAGTGGTAATGAGTGCAGAACTTTATGATAAATTTGCCAGAGAAAACCGCATTGATCAGGCTATTTATGAAGCGGAAAAAGAGCTTGCTGAAGGTGGTGAAAGCATTGAGCTGAATGATGCGTTTGAAAGGTTAAATAAGAAATATTATGGATGAATATAAAGTAAAATTAACCCCCAGAGCATACAGGGACATTGAAGATATTTTTACTTATATTGCAGTAGAGAAAATGGCAGAAGAGAACGCAGGAGAACAAACCTATCGGATATGGAGAGCGCTGGAAAAACTTAAGTTTTTTCCGGCCTCCCATCAGGATAGGATAGTAGGAAGATATGCAAGTCAGGGATACAAGCAATTGCTAATTGATAATTATGTGGCAATTTTTAGAATTGACAAAGACAGAAAAACAGTATATGTAATTACCGTTCAATATCAGGGAAGAAATGTATAAGGAAATACCATTCATTCATTACAAAAACCCGGCAATTGGTGCACAAATCTTGAAGCCGCCGAGGGAGGAGGATAAAATAGAGGCATCTGAAATATAAGGGGTATGGGATCATGGATGGACTTTTATTATACGAAGTAAATGAGTGCGGATACCCGGACGGGTGTTGGAAAATACAAAAGACAAAATCCTTTTGCATCAGTGAAATTCTGGAGAACCAGGAGACAGAGGACAGCATTACAGTTTTTATAAGGAGAACCGGCTATAAGATCGCCTGCAGGGAGATTCTTTACGCAGAAAGTAATAAACGGCAGGTAAAGATTGTGACCGGGGAGAAAGAGTATACCGTATATATGAAGATGGATCAGTTGGAACAGCAGCTTCCGGATTACTTTCTCAGAACCAATAAAAGCTATCTGGTGAATATGAATAGGATTGAATCATTCTCCGGCGAAGAAGTGGTATTGAAAAATGGAATTTCTATTTCCGTCAGCCGTTCTCACTGTAAGGAGGCGAGAAGAAAGTTTCGGGAATATTGGAAATAACGAAGAAGACAGGATAAGAAGGAATCTGGAAAGTTCCGTATCTTATCCTGCTTTTTATGTAATAGGAAATTCCGTTGGATTTCCTATTACATAAAAAACGCTCCGTTGTGGATGCGGCCAGATGCATATGGAATTTGACTGCCTGCGGCAGTCTGCATCTGGCGCGTAAAGAGTACAAGTCCCTCATGAGTGAGGGATAGGGGGAGTTGAAAAGGACTTGTCCTCTTTGTTTCCGCTTTCTGCTATTATCATTTTACTCAGAATGAGATTCTTCCAGAAATCTGGGGTATACATAAATTTATGAAATCCCTTCTTTTTGAATGAAGATAAATGTTGTATAATCAGTTTAATATGCGCAGAATAATTCTGAATTCAAAGATGCTTCCTTTCTCTTTTTGTTGTTGACAGAGGAAAAGGAATGGCTTCTTAAGAAAGGAACTTTCGGCAGCAATAGCGATTGGAGGATGCCAGGATGACGCAGCTTTATTATAAAGAAAAAGGCCAGGGAGAGCCGTTGATTCTTCTTCACGGAAACGGGGAAAACCATGAATATTTCAGAAATCAGATAGAGTATTTTTCCAAATCCTACAGGGTCATTGCTCTGGATACCCGGGGACACGGGAAGTCGCCGCGGGGAGACGAACCCTTTACCATCCGGCAGTTTGCGGAAGATCTGAGGGAGTTTATGGATGAAAAAAAGATAGAAAAAGCAATTTTACTGGGGTTTTCTGACGGAGGAAACATTGCCCTGATTTTTGCTCTGCGGTATCCTCAGAGGGTAAGCAGGCTGATTTTAAACGGAGCGAATCTGTATGGATCAGGGGTGCGGCCCTCTGTCCAGATTCCGATCATTTTAGGCTATCATATAGCCCGGCTGTTTGCCGGACACAGTCTTAAGGCCAGAAGAAATGCAGAAATGCTGAGACTGATGGTGAAAGATCCGGATATTAAGCCGGAGGAATTAAAGGCGGTTGCCATAAAAACGCTGGTGATTGTGGGGACAAAGGACATGATAAAAGCACAGCATACCGCACTGATAAAAGAGAATCTTCCCAATGCCAGTCTGCGGATCCTTTCCGGAGATCATTTTATTGCAGCGAAAAATCCAAAGAAATTTAATCAGGCTGTTGAGGAATTCCTGAAACAGCCTGACTGATAACAAAACTCAGGAAAGACGGTCAAGTTCTTCCTGTACAGAAGTCTCACAGGAGCGCATGGCCAGAATGGTTTTCTCAAAGAGTTCATTTAACTCCCAGCCCAGCATTTCGGCGCCCTGGCGGATAATATCCCGGGAACATCCGGCGGCGAAACGTTTGTCTTTGAACTTCTTTTTCAGGCTGGAAACCTCCATATCCTGACAGCTTTTAGAAGGACGCATCTTAGCGGCGGCTCCGATTAATCCCGTTAATTCATCGGAGGCGAAGAGCACTTTTTCCATAAGATGTTCCGGTTTTACCTGGCTGCAGATGCCGTAACCGTGGGAACAGACGGCATGGATCAGATCATCTCCGGCCTGTGCCTCTTTTAAGAGTTCTTCCGCTTTGACGCAGTGCTGATCGGGATATTGTTCAAAGTCGATGTCGTGGAGAAGGCCGGCCATTCCCCAGAAATCTGCGTCTTCTTCATATCCCAGTTCTTTGGCATACCAGCGCATAACGCCTTCTACCGTCAGGGCGTGAAGAAGGTGAAAGGGTTCCTGATTGTATTTTTGAAGGAGCCGGACAGCCTCTTCTCTTGTCAGATTTGCGTTCATAATAAATCCCCCTTATGTTATTTGAATAGAATATTTCACAAAAGACATTATACTGCAAAAAAACAAAAGTGGAAAGAGGAAGACCAATGAAAAAAGTATTAGATGAAGACCTGATTTATGAAATTCTCTCTGTGGTCGAGGAGATTCCAGAAGGAAAAGTGGCTACTTACGGCCAGATTGCCCGGCTGATTGGGAGGGAGAAAAACGCCCGTCTTGTGGGGAAAGTTCTCAGCATGGCTCAGTATTATGGGGAATATCCCTGTCACAGAGTGGTCAATCATTCCGGACGTCTGGCGCCCGGATGGAGAGAGCAGGGACTTTTGCTGCAGGAAGAAGGGGTTGCCCTGAAGGATGCGGATCATGTGGATTTGAAGAATTATCAGTGGGATTGGTAAAATTTTATCAGATTTTATCCCCCACGGGGGCTTGTGCGGGATTTGGGGGTACGTTAAGATAAGGGAAAGAAAACGAAAGATGGAGTCGGATTATGAGACAAGAAGAAATCAATCAGCACTGGTCAGAAGATGCGGGGAATTACAGCCGGATCATCGATGATGAACTGGAAAGCTACAGACCCGCTTTATGGAGAGAACAGATAGAAAAAGTCTGTCAGAAGAAAGAAATGAAGATTCTGGACGCCGGCTGCGGCCCGGGATTTTTTTCCATTATTTTAAGCCAGGCCGGACATCAGGTAACAGGTGTGGACGGTGCGGCGGAAATGGTACGACAGGCCAGAAAAAAAGCCAAAAGCTACGGTGTTCATCCGGTCTTTCTGGAAATGGACTGCAATGATCTGCAGTTTCCGGATAATACCTTTGATCTGGTCATCAGCAGAAATGTAACCCATACTCTATTGGATCATTCACGGGTTTACGGAGAGTGGAAACGGGTTTTAAAGCCGGGCGGGAAACTGCTGATATTTGATGCAAACTGGCATTTGACGGAACCGGGAGCGCCCTTATATCAGGAATACCGAAAACGGTTTCAGAAATGTATTTTACAGTATGGAGACGCCTATGGGGAAGAGGATATGGTACTGGAAGAAGAACCGGAAGTTTCCGGCTCCCATGTGTTGGGACACCTGGTAAGACCCCAGTGGGACCAGGGGATTCTGGAGGAGCTAGGATACCGGAAGATTCAGTATAAGACAGATATATCCAGAGAACTCTGGGATGATAAGGAAAAACTGATTTACGGGGCGACGCCCATGTTTATGATTCAGGCGACAAAACAGTAAAGGCAGGATAAATAAAATGGAAAAAACAAGAACTTTTCAGATAGGCAATCAGGAAGTACAGCCGGGAGAGAAATGGAGCGGTTTTGTGAGAATCGGGGGAGAATTCGAGCTTCCGGCCACGATTTTACATGGAGAAAAGCCAGGGAAAACCGTTCTGATTACGGCGGGAATCCACGCACAGGAGTATGTAGGGATTCAGGCTTCTATAGAACTGTCTCAGCGGCTGAAAATAGAGAAAATAAAAGGGACCGTTGTGATTATAAAGCTGGTCAACCGGCAGGCTTTCGAGCAGAGAAGCGGAAGTGAAGGCTATGAAGACGGTAAAAATCTGAATCGGGTTTTCCCGGGAAAACCGGAAGGAACCCAAATGGAACGTCTGGCCTATGCGGTGGAAAAGGAACTGCTTTCCCGGGCCGATTATTATATTGATCTTCACAGCGGAGACAGCTATGAGCAATTGACTCCTTATGTTTATTATGCAGGAAAAGCGAAAGAAGAGGTGGTGGAGCAGTCCAGAAAAATGGCAGAGCAGGCGGATGTGCCATATATGGTGGGGTCTCAGGTAGCAGCAGGCGGATGTTATAATTATGCGGCGACTCTGGGGATTCCAAGCATTCTCATTGAGCGGGGAGGAATGGGGGCCTGGAGACCGGAAGAGACCCATTCCACAGGCCGGGATGTAAGAAATATTCTGTGTTTTCTGGGCGTTTATCAGGGAAAGAGAGATTATCGCAACTATTATCCCCTGGAAGTAGAAGATGTCTGCTACCAGTTTGCAGCCCAGACAGGATTGTGGTATCCCCAGAAAGCGCCGGGGGATGTGGTACGCCGGGGAGAAGTCCTGGGAGTCGTGAAAAATTATGCAGGGGAAGTACGGGAAGTATGCTGGGCGGAAAATGACGGCGTCATTCTGTTTCAGACCGGAAGCCTTCAGGTAAAGGAATCCGGCCCCATGATTACCTATGGAAAAATAGCCGGAAATAAAGACGGAAGAAAAGAGAGAATTACCACTTACTGGACCAAAAGAAGCGACAGCTTTAAGGAACAGAGGCAGAGAGAGCTGCACAGTGTTCTGGCAAAACGGTGGGAAGAAGAGATTCTGCAGAGAATTCCCCGGGACAGAAAGTTAAAGATACTGGATGTGGGCTGCGGAGCCGGATTTTTTACCATTCTTCTGGCAAAACAGGGACATGAGACAACCGGTATTGACCTGACTCCGGATATGATTCTCCATGCCAGGGAACTGGCAGAAGAGGAAGGCGTTTCCTGTCAGTTTCAGGTAATGGATGCGGAGAAACCGGAGTACCCGGACGAAAGCTTTGATGTGGTGATTTCCAGAAATCTTACCTGGACCCTGCCTCATGCCCAGGATGCCTATGGAGAATGGTACCGGGTATTGAAAAAGGGAGGAATCCTGCTGAATTTTGACGCGGATTATGGGGCGAGCGACTGTTCTGATACCTCAGCCCTGCCGGAAAATCACGCCCATCATACCATTGGAACAGAGATGATGCAGGAGTGTGAAGAGATCAAACGGCAGCTTCCGATTAACAGTAAAATCCGTCCGGCCTGGGATGTGGAAGTCCTGGGAAAAACAGGAATAAAGAATATGGAATTGGATTTGGGAATCAGCGGGCGGTTATATCAGGAAAAAGATGAGTTTTATAATCCGGATCCCCTGTTTCTCATCTGCGGAAGGAAAGGCGCACAGGAAGATAAATGAAGAAATATATAGGAAAACGGCTGCTTTTACTGATCCCACTTTTACTTGGAATTACTTTTCTTTCGTTTGCTATGATGCGGATTGCAGGAAGTGATGCGATTCTTCAGAAAACAGAAGTCTCCGGGGTGGCGGTTTCAGAAGAAGCAATCGAAGCCCAGAGAGAGGAGCTGGGACTGGATAAACCTTTTCTGGTTCAGTATATAAACTGGCTGGGGAATTTTCTGAGAGGAGATATGGGAAAAAGTTATATTTCAGGGGAAGAAGTCTTAGATACTTTTATCTCTAAACTGCCGGCCACACTGCTTCTTACTGGGTTGTCTGTTCTACTGACCGTTGTGATTTCCCTTCCTTTGGGAATTCTCTCGGCAGTGAAGCAAAATCAGTGGACGGATTATCTGATCCGGGTCTGCAGCTTTGTGGGAAACAGTCTGCCCAATTTTTTCGTAGCGCTGGTGCTTATGTACCTGTTTGCTATTCAGCTCGGAATCTTTCCGGTAATTTCGGAAGGGATGAATCTTGAAAGCGCAGCTCTTCCGGCCATTACGCTGGCCATTGCCATGTCTGCAAAATATCTCAGGCAGATTCGGGCTGCCATTTTAGAGGAATTGAGTAAGGAATATGTAACCGGGGCTAAAGCCAGAGGAATTCCCTTTTCTGTAACGCTCTGGAAGAGTGTTTTCCGTTCCGCGCTGGTAACTATTTTAACCCTGCTGGCTCTTTCCATTGGAAATCTTCTGGGCGGCACAGCAATTATTGAGTCTATTTTTATGTGGGACGGCGTGGGAAAAATGGCGGTAGATGCCATTAATATGCGGGATTATCCGGTGATTCAGGCCTATGTTGTCTGGATGGCGATCATTTATGTAGTGGTCAATCTGATTACGGATCTGATCTATTGCTTTCTGGATCCCAGAATCCGTCTGGGAGGTGAGAAGGAATGAGAAATCGTACCAAAAGAAAACTGATTCTCTTTGGCGCGCTGGTAGCTATTTTACTGCTGGCAGCTATTTTTGCCCAGGTTATTTCTCCCTATGATCCGAATCTGCAAAATTATGAAATTGCCCTGCAGCCTCCCAGTTTTGCCCATCCTTTTGGGACAGACAGGTATGGGAGGGATATGCTTTCCCGGGTTATTGCAGGAGCACAGACCAGTATTTTTTCCACACTTCTTTTAGTGGCTGTGATTTCCGTGTTCGGAACCCTGATCGGGGTTGCCTGCGGCTATCTGGGCGGACTCTTTGACGGTGTGGTAATGCGTATTTCGGATATTTGCCTGGCTTTTCCCGGACTGGTATTTGCTCTGGCTATTGCAGCAGTACTAAACGGAGGAATACAAAATGCGGTTCTGGCCCTGGCGGCCATAAGCTGGCCAAAATATGCCAGACTTGCAAGAAGCCAGACACTCTCCATGAAAAATGCAGACTATATGATGGCGGCCCGGCTGTCCGGAAATACGCCTTTGAAAATGATTGTCAGACACATTTTACCGAATATTACAGGGCCTGTTCTGGTGACGGCGATGTTGGATATTGGTACGATGATGATGGAAATCGCTGCCCTCTCTTTTCTGGGACTGGGAGCGAAGCCGCCTACTGCAGAGTGGGGAAGTATGATGAGCGGAGGCAGAAGTATGCTGCAGACCTATCCCTGGGTAGTGTTGACGCCGGGAGTGGCAATCTTTATTTCGGTAGTCTTGTTTAATCTGCTGGGAGATACCATCCGGGATTATCTGGATCCCCGCAGTACTCATGGAAAATAAGAGAAAAAAACTGGCAGGAGGAAGGAAAATGAGGAAAAAGAAAATAGCTGCGTTTCTGATTTTTACTTTGGCTGCGGCGTTTTTTGCCGGCTGCGGACACAGCGAGTCCTCAGAAGAAAAGAATACATCAGGAAAGAAAACCTTTGTTTATGGCGTTACGAATTTTAATGCGGAAAATGGGGAGACAGATATTAATCCTCACAATGACAGCAGCGGCTGGGCCTGCATCCGTTACGGTGTGGGAGAAACCCTGTTTCGGTTTAATGACGCTATGGAGATTGAGCCCTGGCTGGCAGAAAGCTGCGAGAATACCGACGAACTGACCTGGGAGATTATCCTGCGGGAGAATGTGAATTTTACCAGCGGACGTCATATGGACGGGGAAGCGGTAAAGGAATGTCTGGAGGCTCTTGTAAAGGAACATGAACGGGCCGCCGGAGACTTGAAAATAGAAAAAATTACGGCTCAGGGCCAGACTGTAACCATTCAGACACAAGTACCGGTTCCTGCCCTGCTGAACTATCTGGCAGACCCCTACGGATGTATTTATGATGTGCAAGAAGGGGTTACGAAGGATGGAATCGTCTGCGGGACAGGACCGTATAAAGCTGTTTCTCTTATTACCGATACCAATCTGGAACTGGTAAAAAACGAAGATTACTGGAACGGGGAACCAAAGCTGGATGAGATCACCATCCGGACGATATCAGACGGGGATACGCTGACCATGGCTCTTCAGTCCGGAGAAATTGACGCTGCTTACGGAATGCCCTATGCAAGTTATCCTCTGTTTGAAAGTGAGAAATATACCTTCAGCAGTTGTGCCACCAGCCGTGTATTTTTCGGCGCTATGAATTATGAAAGCGAAATAACTTCCGATCCGGCAGTGCGCAAAGCCATTTGTATGGGAATTGACAAAGAAGGATTTGTGGAAACCCTGCTGGGTGGAAACGGGTATCCGGCACAAGGTGTCTTTCCGGAGAATTTCTCTTTTGGCGGAGATGCCGTTCAGGGAGAGCCTTACGACCCCCAGGGAGCAAAAGAGGTACTGGAAGAAGCCGGCTGGGTAGATGAAGACGGTGACGGCACCCGGGAAAAAGACGGAAAAAAACTGATTCTTCGCTGGCTGACGTATCCAAGCCGTCAGGAACTGCCCTTGCTTGCGGAAGCGGCCCAGTCAACATTAAAGGAAATCGGATTTGAGGTGGAAGTAAATAATACGGCAGATCACAGCAGTATCCGGGCCGATAAAGATGCCTGGGACATTTTTGTAAGCGCCATGGTGACGGCTCCCACCGGAGATCCGGAATACTTTTTTACCTATCGCTGTCTGGACAGTTCCAGCGGAAATGACGGCAGTTACCACAGCGATGAACTGGAAAAACTGGAGCAGGAAATGATGCAGACCTTTGATACTGAAAAACGTTCCCAACTGGCGGTGAAAATGCAGCAGACGATTCTGGATGATCACGGCTATGTGTTCTGTTCCCACCTGCGTATGAGTATTATTTCCAAAGCAAATGTCACAGGTCTTGCGGCACATCCCTGTGATTATTATGAGATTACCGCCGATCTGGATGTGGCGTGACTCCAGATAAGGAGGAAACAGGAGATACACAATGAGCACTGAACTTTTTAAATATGATTCTGTAGAAGTCTGCTACGGAGAAAAAGCAATTGTAGAAGAAATCAGTTTTACTTTAAAACCGGGAGAGATCCTGGGAATTGCAGGAGAGTCCGGAAGCGGGAAAAGTACAATTATCAAGGCGGCCCTGGGAATTCTGGGGCCGTCAGGAAAAGTAACAAAGGGAGACATCCGGTTTCAGGGAAAAAACCTGCCGGATCTGACGGAAAGGGAAATGCAGAAGATCCGGGGTGCAAAAATCGGCATGATTTTTCAGGACGCGGGATCTTCTTTTTGTCCTGTCCGAACCATTGGTGATCAGATTTATGAAACTTTGGCCGCCCATGAAACCATACAGAGAAAAGAAGCAGAGGAAAGGGCGCTGGAACTTCTGGGGAAATTGGGATTTAAGGATGGAAGACGGATTCTGGAGAGTTATTCTTTTGAACTTTCCGGGGGAATGAACCAGCGCATTGGAATTGCCCTTGCCATGCTTTTAAATCCGTCTGTTATTCTGGCCGATGAGCCAACCAGCGCCCTGGATGTTTCCGTACAGAAACAGGCGGTGGAGGAAATGCTGCTGCTAAGAGAACTGTATGGAACAGCGATGGTACTTGTAACCCATAATATCGGGGTGATTTCAGCTATGGCAGATGCTGTTCTGGTGCTGAAGGAGGGAAAGATCGTGGAATACGGAGCGGCGAAACAGGTGCTGAACGCCCCCCGGGAAGCATATACAAAGGAATTGATGGATGCGGTGCCGAAGCTGCGGAGGAGTTAAATGGAACCATTATTAGAAGTTAAAAATCTGACAAAAGTATTTGAAGGGCGCAAACAGGAAGAATTTGCGGCGGTGAATCAGGTAAGTTTTTCCCTGTATCCCCATGAAACCCTGGGAATTGTGGGGGAATCCGGATCCGGAAAGAGTACGGTAGTAAAAGCAATTACCCGTCTCATAGATGTCAGTGAGGGAGAGCTCCTCCTTCATGGACAGGATATTACCCATGTAAAAGGAAAAAAACTCAGAGAGGCATATCGCCGGTTTCAGATGGTTTTCCAGTCTGCAGCGGGTTCTTTTGACCCCAGGCGAACCCTGGGGGACGGAATCGGAGAGAGCCTTCGTAATAGCGGAATATCCAGGAAAGAGACGAAAGAAAGAGTAAAGGAACTGCTGATGCAATGCGGTTTGCCAAAGGAATACGCCGACAGGTATCCCCATGAAGTCAGCGGAGGCCAGTGCCAGAGGGCGGCTATTGCCCGCGCTCTGGCTATACGGCCTGAAATTTTAATCTGCGACGAAGCCACCAGCGCCCTGGACGTAACCGTACAGAAACAGATTATACAGTTATTGAAGAACCTGCAGAAAACCTATGGGATGTCCTATCTGTTTATCTGTCATGATCTGGCCTTAGTTCAGCTTTTCTGTGACCGGGTGCTGGTGATGCAGGAAGGCAGAATTGTAGAAGAAGGCACACCCAATGAGATTATTATGCATCCCCAAACAGACTATACAAAACAATTAGTCGAAGCAGTACTTTAAAAGCTTTTCTTTCTATATATTATATATTCAGCATCCGGTAGACTTTATTTCTTACCCGACGGTAAAAGAAAAACAGAATGACGGCCAGGGTCAGAACCAGCAGGAAACAGACGCCTGCTCCAATCCATTCTGCAGAAGAGATACTGCCGGAATTGGCGTATAAAACCAGGAGAAAGTAGCCCCAGATTCCAATGGCTCCTGTCAGGGTAGGAGATACAAAGACGGAAAAAAGCTGCCTGCTTACTGACTTTCTTAAGTAAGCGCGGGAGGCGCCCAGCCTTTTGAGATCTTCATATACCTGCCTGCAGGACAGCCCCAGTGTGATGGAACGGGTATATAAAATAACCAGGACAGACATCAGGCAGATCAGGAAAATGAAAAGAAAAGTCATTAAAAAGACCGATAAGTTTTTCAGGCTGTCCCTGACATCCATAGGTGAAAAATCGGGATAATATTTCCAGGAATTGGCAAAGCCCATGGAGTCTGCATCCTCATAAGAAATCTTAAGGTAATCTTCATAGGTCATTCCCTCAGATTCATAATAAGCTTTGGCAATCCGATCATAGAAATCACTGATCTCACAGTCTTTGGAACTGTGTGCCAGAATCTGATCGAACAGTTCTCTGGAAAAGAGATAGGCATTCTCTGAGTCTTTATCTCCGTGGAAACACACCACTTCTTCCTGCCACTGAGGCGTCAGTCCCCGGGAAATTTCTTTATAGTCGGAATCATTCAGGACCAGATGAGACAGAAGAATGCTGTACTCAGGGAGCACTTTTGCTGCCTTTACCGGAAGGACTTTCCCGGTGACCGGATTGGTAAGCTGTGTGATGGAAATGGTGGACTCTGAGGACTCCGGGGAATCCAGGAAGCAGAATTCTCCGGGGGCTGGATCCAGGGTTTTCCCGGTGAGTTTTTTATAGTCACTGGCAGATACAATCTGGCATTCACTTAGCTGCTCCACATATTCTTCAGAAATTGCTCCCGAGTCGGAATAAAGATCTCTGTAGCCGTCGCGGGCTACCGTGGCAGAAGAAATCTCCGTATAAGAATGAATGGGAACCTGATGCTTTTCGGCCAGTTTTTCAATGTCTTTTTGTGTAACCATCTCTTCATCGCCCCGGTAGAAGAACGCATATTCAAAGGTTCTCTGACCGATGGAGTATAACCTGGTGCACTGGGTAATAGGAGCATAGAACATAGCGAAAAGTCCCCCGGCAGTCAGCAGGGCGATGATGCACATATTGCGGACAGTCTGGCGTCCCTGGAATTTCATAATGCTTCTGGACACAATGTTTTTGTAAGAATTTTTGCCAGACCAACCACGGATAACCGTATAAAGAAGGAACAGATACAGTCCGACGGGAACGAAGGCATAAACTACATTTGCCCAGACGGGAGGCCAGTACTTCAACACCTGGATAAAAAATGCAGAATGGTAATATCCCAGAAAGCCGCCCAGGAGAATCATTAAAATTCCGCCCCATCCGTACCAGAATTTCACATCTTTTACAGGTTCAGATTTTCTCTGTTCTTTGATCACATCCAGAATATTCGTTCTTCCAATAAAGAAAACTCCTTTTAAAAATACAGCCGTAATAGAAATAACGGCGAAAAAAAGGCCATAGAGAAGACCAGACCAGGAAATAGAAAATACCATTTCCTTCGTATTTATAATGGCAAACCGGAAAAAATTCCAGATTCCCGCAGCCAGAGGAACGCCAAGCAGCAGTCCCCCAAAAGCGGAACAGGCAGTAAGCAGAAGCAAATCCTCAGACAGGAGCCTTTGAAGCTGCTTCTTTTCTGCGCCCAGCGCCATGAAAATGCCAAATTCCCGGGATTTAAAACGCAGGAAAAGACCGGAGGCATAATTGATAAAAATCAGACAGCCCAAAAGGGTCAGCGCAAAAATCATGTACAACATTTTTCTGGAATCCCCTCCTTCGGGCAGTACATTCCGGATGGTGGGGCTTTCCATGACTACTCCATAAGCGGTAATTAAAAGGATGGAAACAAAATAGCAAAGAAACATCAGAAGATACTGACTCCGGTTTTGGCGGCGCATCTTCCGGTAAATATGGCGTAAAGTTACAGACATATCATCACCTTCCTTCCCCGCTCATTTCCTGAATGGAATCCAGGAGCTCTTTTTGAAATTCTTTCCGGTCTTTTCCTGATTTTAAATGTTTATGGACAACGCCGTCCTTCAGCAAAATAACCCGGTCGCAGAAAGAGGCGGCATAACTGTCATGAGTGACCATAAAAATGGTGGCGTTTAAGGAGTGCTGTGCCTGGAGAAAGGATTCGATGACCGTCCGTCCGGACTTGGAATCCAGATTTCCGGTGGGCTCATCAGCCAGCACCAGAAGAGGATGATTGATTAGAGCTCTGGCCACTGCTGTCCGCTGTTTTTCCCCTCCGGAGATCTCGGCCGGATATTTTTCCTGAATATGGGAAATATCAAAGACCTGACAAAGCCTGTCGGCAGAACGCTCCATCTCCTTATCCGTCTGCCCGGACAGAATCCGGGGGAGCATAATGTTTTCTTTGACGGTAAGGCCGTCTAACAGCATGAAATCCTGGAAAACAAATCCCAGTTTCTGATTTCGCAGATGGGACAAGTCCGTTTCGTTAAATTTGGAAATATCCTGTCCGTCCAGAAGAATTTCTCCCTGATCGAAGGGGATGTAACAGGAAATACAGTTTAATAAGGTGGTTTTTCCGGATCCGGAAGGCCCCATGACGGAGACGAATTCTCCCGGTTCAATGGAAAAGGTAATTCCCCGAAGGACAGGATAAGTCTGTCTGCCCACCTGATAGGATTTATATAGATCTTTTACCTGCAGCATAATGAAGACCTCCTTTGTTCTGAATGCTGATATTCAAGTGCTGTACTGATTATAGGTAAGAAGGAGAAAAGAAACAAAAAGAGATGGAAAGAATGGACTGTTTCTATGTAAAGTTTGACACAGTTTCCGAAATTTTTAGAGTTTATCCGGAATTTTATGATAAAATAAAAAAATAACAAAGAATCAAAAAAGCAGAGAGGAGATAGGAATGCTGCGGATTGGGGTGTGTGAAGATGACAGCAAATACAGAGAAAGTCTGGCTTTTTTATTGGAAAAATATCTGCACCACAGAGAAAATGATCTGATTATTGAAGAGTTTTCCACCGGGGATGCTCTTCTGCAATGGCTGGCTATGAAGTGGACGCTCTGGACTATCTGCTGAAGCCGGTCAGAGAGAGGAAACTTCAGGAAGTTCTGGACAGAGCCAGGAAACTTCTCAGCCGAAAGGAAAGGGACAGGTTTACCTTCCGGAATAAAGAGGGAATTTACCGGATTCCAAAAAATCATATCCTTTATTTTTACAGCGACCGGAGAAAAATTTATTTAGTGACTTCCGCAAATGTGTATGGGTTTTATGGGAAGATGGAACAGGTGGAAGAACAGGCGGGAGAGGAGTTTGTAAGGATTCATCAGCGCTATCTGGTCAGAGCCCGGGCGGTGCTGAAAGTAGAGAAAAGCCAGGTTTTTGTGCCGGTTAGCGGGAAAGAAGGGATACAGCCGGAAGCTCTGCCCATGAGCCGTTCTTATCAGAAAGCAGCGCTGCTGTCTTTTATGAAAGCAATTTTAGAGGGGGAGGAATAGCATGGCAGAGCGTCTGATTGCTCTTTTCTTAAATACAGGAACCGGATGGATTGCTTATTGCGCCATATCCCGGTTTCAGCAGTATCCCAGATCCAGGATACTTCGTGTTCTGGTTTTCGGGATGATGTATGCCAGTGTAAATATGATGATTACGGCGGGAGATGCGGCTAATATTTTAGGAGTGCTGTGTCTTTTTTCTGCGGGCACGGCCCTTCTCATAAAGGGAGGATGGATGGCCAAATTGTCCATGGGCGCCGTCTTTTTCTCCCTGGCTATGTCTGTAAGCGGCATTAGTAACGGAATTGTGTTCCTGCTTCTCGATTTTCGTTCCATGGAAATTATGAAGAGAGGTCTTCTGATTAGTTTTCTGATTCGGTTGCTTTTTTGGAGTGTTTTTTATCTGGCTGTAAAGAATAAGCCAAAAGAGACCCGGCCAAAGCTGCCATGGAAAGTCTGGGCGCTGACAGACAGTCTGGTATGTATGCCGGTGGCCACCATTCTGGTCTATTTACTGGGAGAAGATTTTGCAGTTACCACGGGACAGACGGTCCTGATGCTGCTTTTTTCCTGGATTTCCAGTATGGGAGCCCTGTTTTTGGTCTGCGAGCTGGATCAGAATCAGCGGGTCATGGAAGAGAGACAGCTTTGGAAAATGAGAAGTCTGTACTATAAAAACCTGGAGAAAGAGCAGCTTCAGATAAGAAGAATGAAGCATGACATGCAGAATCACCTTTACACCCTCCAGGGACTTCCGGCGGAAAAAAAAGAGGCCTATCTGGACGATTTACTGGGGGCGCTGTCCGTACAGCGGGGCGAACATTTCAGTGACAATCCGGTGGTTCAGACAGTCCTGGCAAAAAAAGCAAGTGAGATGGAGGAGGCAGAGATTGTCAGAAAGACAGATGTGAAAATTCCCGGGAAACTGCCCATAGAAGATCTTCAGTTATGCGCCCTGCTTGCCAACACTCTGGATAATGCCATAGAAGCATGTCAGAAACTGCCGAAAGAGAAACGATGGATTCAGGTGCGGTGTCATTGTGCAAAAGGAATGTTTCTGCTTCTGGTGGAAAATCCTGTGGAGGGAGAAGTTCAGAGGAAAGAAGGAAAACTTGTGACTACAAAACCGGACAGAAGGAATCACGGACTGGGGAATGGAGAAATTTCCGATATTTGTGAAAAATATCATGGAACGGTTTCCTGCGAAACAGAAAAAGGAATTTTCTCCATAAAGATTGTGATTCCGATCTGAATTTCCGGCGAAAAGCAACTTGCCAAGTAAAGGATAAGTCTGTTATAATAAATCTTTGAAAACAGTGAAAAACCTGAACTTTAGGGGAGTCATGTTATATGGGAAATCAAGCGAGTGTACGTCGTCGGGAAGACGTCCGAAGACCCGGAAACGTACATTATCAACATAGTAACAGAAGGAACACAGTTCCTGCCGTCCGGCAGGAGATGCTGCCCGCAGAAACGAAAAACAGAAACCGGACGCACAAAAAGAGCGCTCCGCCCACGGTGCAGAGGGTAAGAGAGAGAAAGGCGGCTGCAAAGAGGGCAGATTATTACGACTACAGCTTATTGGCAGTTATCCTGCTGCTGACCTGTTTCGGACTGGTGATGCTTTACAGTACCACGGCTTACCGGGCAGAGATTGATCATAATAATGATATGTTTTTCTTTGGAAAACAGGCGGCCATCAGCGGCGTCAGTCTGATAGCGGCAATTATTATATCAAAAATTGATTATCATATTTACCAGAAGTTTGCAGGAGTACTTTACGCGGCGGGCGCGGTTCTGATGCTCCTGGTACTTACCCCTCTTGGGGTTGTATCCAACGGCGCCCGAAGATGGCTGAACCTGGGGGTTCAGTTCCAGCCTTCAGAAGTTGCGAAGATTGCAGCGATTGTAACTCTTTCCTATATGATTGTTAAAATGGGAAATCAGGTAAAGACTCTGAAAGCCTGCGCCGTTCTGGGGGCAGCCGGAGGATTTTTAGGAGTGATCGCGTATGTAGCGACCGATAACTTAAGTACGGGTATTATCATTATATTAATTACCTGCGGTATGATTTTTCTGGCTCATCCCGATACGAAGCCGTTTATGATTTTGCTTGTAGTGGGAGCCGTTATGATTGCCTGTCTGGTAGTATTTCTGGTACAGAATGTGGACACCGGAGATGCTTCCTTCCGTATCCGCCGTATCCTGGTATGGCTGCATCCGGAAGAGTATTCTTCAGAAGGCGGTTATCAGACCCTGCAGGCATTGTATGCAATCGGATCCGGAGGCTTCTTCGGAAAAGGACTGGGAAACAGTGTGCAGAAGCTGGGCTCTCTGCCGGAAGCGCAGAACGATATGATTTTTTCTATTGTATGCGAAGAGCTGGGAATATTCGGAGGCGCCATTATTCTGCTTCTGTTTGCATATTTGCTGTACCGTTTGTTTTTTATTGCACAGAATGCGCCGGATTTATTCGGAACCCTTCTGGTCAGCGGAATTTTCATTCATATTGCCCTGCAGGTGGTACTGAATATCGGCGTAGTTATCAATCTGATCCCCAATACGGGTATTACGCTGCCCTTTGTCAGCTACGGAGGAACCTCGATTCTGTTCCTGATGGCAGAGATGGGAATTGCCCTGAGCGTATCCCGGAAAATTAAATTTCAGGATTCCTGATAACTTCTGTAAAAATCCACTTGACAAATGATACGGCAGATTATATACTTTGACTATCAAAATAAATCACCTGTGAATTAAAGGAGAAGAGTAAAATGTTAGAAAAAATGCAGGAAATTATTGCAGAACAATTAAACTGCGATGCAGAATCCATTAAACCTGAAACATCTTTCAAGGATGATCTGGGAGCAGACTCTCTTGATTTATTTGAGCTTGTAATGGCTTTAGAGGATGAATACTCTGTAGAAATTCCTTCTGAAGAATTACAGGATCTGACAACCGTAGGTGCGGTTATGGATTATTTAAAAAATAAAGGCGTGGAAGCTTAATCCATACCTTTTCTCCTTAGGGCCGCTGCCTTAAGGAGAATTTTTTTAGGATAATACTTTGTGAATCAAATTATTTTAAAGACAAAATAATTGGAATAGATGAAGGAGTAAAAGATGAGTAAAATAGCATTTGTTTTCCCCGGTCAGGGAGCCCAGTATGTTGGAATGGGAAAAGATTTTTACGAGCAGATTCCAGTATGCAAAGAGATCATTGATACGGCTTCTCAGGTAACAGGTCTGGATATACCGGCATTATGTTTTGAAGAAAATGAGAATTTAAATATTACAGAATATACACAGATTGCCATGGTCAGTGTGGAAATGGCAATTACAGCAGCCTTAAAGGAAAGAGGCATTACCGCACAGGTACACGGCGGCTTAAGCCTGGGAGAATACGCAGCTCTGGCAGCCTCGGGAGTAATGAGCAGCGAGGATGTATTTAAGGTAGTCAGACAGCGTGGAATTTATATGCAGGAGGCAGTTCCCACCGGAGGCGCCATGGCGGCTGTTCTGGGACTGGATGCATCCGTCATTGAGGAAGTACTGGAGAAAACAGAAGGAATTGTTTCCATTGCCAATTATAACTGCCCCGGACAGATTGTTATTACGGGAGAGAGTAAGGCAGTAGAGGCTGCTTCCGCACAGTTAAAGGAAGCAGGGGCCAGAAGGGTGGTACCTTTAAATGTCAGCGGTCCGTTCCATTCTCAGATGCTGAAACCGGCAGGAGAAAAGCTGCGTAAAGTACTGGATGAGGCAGAAATCCGGGATTTCACCATTCCGTATGTTACGAATGTAACGGCAGAATATGTGACAGAGAAAGAAGAAGTGAAAGACCTTCTGGTGAGCCAGATTTCTTCTTCTGTACGCTGGCAGCAGTGTGTGGAGAAAATGATTGCAGAAGGAGTGGACACCTTTATTGAAATCGGACCGGGAAGAACCTTAAGCGGATTTTTACGTAAGATTAGCCGTCAGGTAACTTCTCTGAATGTGGAAAAAGTAGAAGATTTAAAGAAATTGGAGGAAAAACTCTCATGTTAGAAAATAAAATTGCATTAGTAACCGGAGCAAGCCGGGGAATCGGAAGACAGATTGCCCTGACACTGGCAAAAGAAGGAGCAACGGTTGTTATTAACTATAACGGTTCCAGAGAAAGAGCCCAGGAAGTACTGGATCAGATTCAGGCGGAAGGCGGAAACGGTTCTTTATACCAGTGTAACGTCAGCGATTTTGATGCCTGTGAAACTATGATGAAAGATGTCATTAAGGAATACGGCAGACTGGATATTCTGGTAAACAATGCCGGAATCACCAGAGACAATCTGATTATGCGGATGAAGGAAGAAGACTTCGACGCAGTATTAAACATTAATTTAAAGGGAACCTTTAATACCATCCGTCACGTGGCCCGTCAGATGTTAAAGCAGAAAAGCGGTAAGATTATTAATATTTCTTCTGTTTCCGGAATTCTGGGAAATGCAGGCCAGGCCAATTACGCAGCTTCCAAAGCCGGTGTAATCGGACTGACAAAGACCATGGCAAGAGAGCTTTCCAGCCGTGGAATTACAGTAAACGCCGTTGCTCCGGGATTTGTAGATACGGAGATGACAGAAGTGCTTTCCGATGATGTTAAGAAAGCAGCCTGCGGACAGATAGCCCTGGGCCGTTTCGGAAAACCGGAAGACATCGCCAATGCCGTTGCTTTCCTGGCTTCCGAAAAAGCGGATTATATCACAGGACAGGTACTGAGTGTAGACGGCGGAATGAATATCTGATAAAAATATCGTCTGTGAAATGAGAAAATATGGAGGATTATATGAAGAGAGTTGTAATTACAGGTATGGGAGCAATTACTCCTATCGGCTTAAACGTAGAAGAATTCTGGAACAGTGTGAAGGAA
Organism: Blautia sp. An249; assembly: GCF_002159835.1. GTDB lineage: Bacteria > Bacillota > Clostridia > Lachnospirales > Lachnospiraceae > Blautia_A > Blautia_A avistercoris. The sequence goes on from NZ_NFJL01000001.1 coordinate 286,004, forward strand.
GGAAAGACTGGATTCGATAAGATTACACATTTTGACGCCACCGATTACAAAGCCCATCTGGCGGCAGAAGTAAAAGGCTTTGTGGCAAAGGACTTTATGGACTTTAAGTCTGCAAGAAGAATGGCTTTATTCAGCCAGTTTGCAGTTGCTGCAGCCAAAGAGGCCATTGAACAGTCCGGATTTGATATAGAAAAGGAAGATCCTTTCCGTGTGGGATGCAGTGTGGGAAGCGGAATCGGAAGCCTTCAGGTAGCAGAAGAGGCTCATTCCAAAATTCTGGATAAGGGACCGGGACGTCTCAATCCTCTGGTGGTTCCCATGATGATTTCCAACATGGCGGCAGGAAATGTTTCCATTCAGTTTGGATTAAAAGGAAAAAATATTAATGTGGTAACTGCCTGTGCAACAGGAACCAACAGCATCGGAGAGGCTTACAGAACCATCCAGTTCGGCGAAGCAGACATCATGGTTGCCGGCGGAACAGAAGCAGCCATTACCCCGGTAGGTGTGGGCGGCTTTGCGGCTCTGACTGCCTTATCCACTTCTGAAGATCCCAAGAGATGTTCCATTCCTTTTGATAAGGAAAGAAATGGTTTCGTTATGGGAGAAGGAGCCGGCGTCGTTGTACTGGAAGAGCTGGAACATGCCAAGAAGAGAGGCGCGACCATCTTAGCCGAATTAGTAGGTTACGGAACCACAGGCGACGCTTATCATATTACATCTCCGGCAGAAGACGGAAGCGGAGCTGCCAGAGCGATGGAAAATGCCATGAAAGAAGCACAGGTGAATCCGGAAGACGTTTACTATATTAACGCACATGGAACCAGTACTCATCACAATGACCTGTTTGAAACAAGAGCCATTGAGAAAGTCTTCGGTGAACATGCAAAGGAAATGAAGATCAACTCTACAAAATCCATGATTGGACATCTGCTGGGAGCAGCCGGCGCCGTGGAATTTATTACCTGCGTGAAAACCATCCAGGACGGATTTGTGCACCAGACCGTAGGATACCAGGTTCCGGACGAAGAGTGTACACTTGATTATGTAACAGATGGTCCGGTGGAAATGGATGTAACCTATGCGCTGACGAACTCCCTGGGATTCGGGGGACACAATGCAACGCTGTTAGTGAAAAAATATATGGAGTAAGGAAAGAGGAAGAGTTATGGAATTTGAGAAAATTGTAAAATTAATTCAGACCGTCAGTGACTCCAGCCTGACTCAGTTTCAGATTCAGGACGGCGACTTGAAATTATCCATGAAAAAGGATGTAAAATACGTATGTGCTCCGGAAACGGAAATGGCTGCATCCGTGATCTCACAGGCAGAACCTGCAGCGGCTCCCCAGAAACAGGAGAGTGAGCCAAAAAGTGAAATCAGCGGAAATGTGGTGAAATCTCCTTTGGTGGGAACCTTCTATGAGGCTTCTTCCCCGGATGCGGATCCATTTGTAAAAGTGGGAGATACCGTCAGAGTGGGACAGGTGCTCGGCATCGTAGAAGCTATGAAGCTGATGAATGAGATTGAATCAGAGTTTGAAGGAACTGTGAAAGAAATTCTTGTGAAAAATGAACAGATGGTAGAATACGGACAGCCTCTGTTTGTGATTGAGTAAAGGAAAGGGTGGTTATAATGAAGTTATCAACGAAAGAAATTATGGAAATCATTCCTCATCGCCAGCCTTTTTTACTGATTGATACCATTGAAGAGCTGGAACCGGGCGTAAAGGCTGTCGGCAGAAAATGCGTTTCTTATAACGAACCGTTTTTCGGTGGCCATTTTCCCCAGGAACCGGTTATGCCCGGAGTTCTGATTGTGGAAGCCCTGGCTCAGGTGGGCGCTGTGGCAATTTTAAGCAAGCCGGAAAACAAAGGAAAAATTGCTTATTTCGGTGCAATCAATAAAGCGAAATTTAAAACAAAAGTGGTTCCGGGAGATGTTTTAACTCTGGAAGTGGAAATTATTAAAGCAAAAGGACCCATCGGCGTAGGAAATGCAAAGGCAGTCAACCAGGACGGAAAAGTGGCAGTGGTTGCAGAGCTGACTTTTGCAGTAAATTAGGAGGCTGTTCATGTTCGGAAAAATATTAATTGCCAACCGGGGAGAAATCGCAGTACGGATTATCCGCGCATGCAGAGAGATGGGAATTCAGACTGTGGCCGTATATTCTGAGGCCGATAAGGATGCTCTTCATACGCAGCTTGCGGATGAGGCAGTGTGTATCGGACCTGCGTCTCCCAGAGAAAGTTATTTGAATATGGAGCGGATCATCAGCGCCGCAGTTGCTACGAAAGCAGAAGCCATTCATCCGGGATTTGGGTTCTTATCAGAAAACGCCAGATTTGTGGAAATCTGCGAAAAGTGCCATGTGGCATTCATTGGTCCTTCTGCGGAACTGATTCAGAAAATGGGAAATAAATCCGAAGCCAAAAGTACTATGAGAAAAGCGCATGTACCGGTGGTGCCCGGAACCAAAGAGCCTGTTTTCGACGCGCAGAAAGCCCTAAAAGAAGCGAAAAAGATCGGATTTCCGGTGATGATTAAAGCTTCCAGCGGCGGCGGTGGGAAAGGCATGCGAATTGCCATGACAGAAGAAGAGTTTGTCTCTCAGTTTCAGATGGCCCAGCAGGAATCCGTCAATGCTTTTGCCGATGATACCATGTATCTGGAACGGTACGTACAGTGTCCCCGTCATGTGGAAGTGCAGATTCTGGGGGATAAATTCGGAAATGTTATCCATCTGGGAGAAAGGGACTGCTCTGTTCAGAGACGTCATCAGAAAATGATTGAGGAATCTCCCTGCACAGCCCTGTCAGAGAAACTTCGTGAAAAAATGGGAGAGACGGCAGTCAAGGCAGCCAAAGCGGTAGGCTATGAAAGCGCCGGAACCATTGAATTTCTGCTGGATAAATCGGGGGAATTTTTCTTTATGGAAATGAACACCCGTATTCAGGTAGAACATCCGGTTACGGAATTTGTTTCCGGAGTAGATTTGATTAAGGAACAGATTCGTGTGGCAGCCGGACTTCCGTTAAGTGTAAAGCAAAAGGATATTGTACTTCGGGGACATGCCATTGAATGCAGAATCAATGCCGAAGATCCCAATCGTCACTTCATGCCCTGTCCGGGAACCATTGAAAATCTCCATCTTCCGGGAGGAAACGGAGTTCGCATGGACACGGCCGTATACAATGGATATACCATTCCGCCCAACTACGACTCCATGATCGTAAAAGTGATTGTTTACGACCGGGATCGTCAGAGCGCAATTCAGAAAATGATCAGCACTCTGGGCGAAGTAGTTATTGAAGGTGTAAAAACCAATTTGGATTTTCAGTACAGCATTTTGAATGAGCCGGATTTCCAGGAAGGAAAGATTACGACAGATTTCATACCGGAGCATTATGATATTTAAAGGAGTTTTTGGAAATGCCAGAACTTAAAAAATTTTTCAAAAAAGTAAAGAAAGAAGAACACAGGGAGCAGGCGCCTTCTATTCCTGCCGGGCTCTGGGTGAAGTGCCCGAAATGTTCAGAAATGCTTTATAAAGAAGACGTGGTGGCGGATTCTTATGTATGTTCCAAATGCGGGGGATATTTCCGTATTAAAGCGAAAACCCGTATAAAGATGATTGCTGATCCGGGAACTTTCCAGGAGTGGTTTACCGGACTGGAGACAGACAATCCTCTGGATTATCCTGAGTACCCGGAAAAACTGGAAAGTCTGAGAGAGAAAACCCATCTGGATGAAGCCATTAAAATCGGAAAGGCAGAAATTGATGGTCAGCCGGTGGTTCTGGGAGTTATGGATGCCAGATTTTTAATGGCAAGTATGGGTCATGTGGTAGGAGAAAAAATCACCAGATCCATCGAAAAGGCCACAGAGGAAAGGCTTCCGGTCATCTTATTCTGCTGTTCCGGAGGAGCCCGGATGCAGGAGGGAATCGTCTCTCTGATGCAGATGGCGAAAACTTCCGCAGCAATTAAGCGGCACAGCAAGGCAGGCCTTTTGTATATACCAGTTTTAACAGATCCTACCACCGGAGGAGTGACAGCAAGTTTTGCCATGTTGGGAGATTTGATCTTAGCGGAGCCGGGCGCTTTAATCGGATTTGCAGGGCCGAGGGTAATTGCCCAGACAATCGGCCAGAAGCTTCCGGAAGGCTTCCAAAGGTCAGAGTTTCTGGTGGAGCATGGGATTATTGACGGCATTGTTCCCAGAGAAAAACTGAAAAAGACCCTGTCTTACCTGGTGAAAGTGCATACCCTGAACTGTCCTTACGACAGTTTTCCGAAGGAACGTCCGGGAAGAGCGGACTTCGATTATTATGGAAAAAAGGCAAAAGGGAAAAAATCGGCGGATATGAGCGCCTGGGATCGGGTGATGACCGCCAGAAGCGCCCAGAGGCCTACCAGCCTGGAATACATCTACGCCATTTTTGATCATTTTATTGAACTGCACGGAGACAGAGCATCGAAAGATGACGGAGCAATTGTGGGCGGGATTGCCCAGCTGGACGGCCAGCCGGTAACGGTAATCGGCGTTCAGAAAGGAAAGAATACCAAAGATAATGTAATCCGCAACTTCGGCATGCCTTCTCCCGAAGGTTACAGGAAGGCGCTGCGCCTGATGAAGCAGGCAGAGAAATTTAAACGTCCGGTCATCTGTTTTATTGACACACCGGGAGCTTACTGCGGAATTGAGGCAGAGGAAAAAGGACAGGGCGAAGCCATTGCCAGAAATCTGATGGAAATGTCAGATTTAAAAACACCAATTCTCTCCGTTGTAATCGGAGAAGGCGGAAGCGGCGGAGCGCTGGCCTTAGGTGTGGGTAACGAAGTGTGGATGATGGAAAATGCCACCTATACGATTTTGTCTCCTGAGGGATTTGCTTCTATTTTATGGAAAGACAGCAAACGGGCCCCGGAAGCTGCAGAGGTAATGAAGGTAACTGCGGCCGATCTGTTAGAGCTGGGTATCATTGAGAAAATCATACCGGAAGAAACAGCAGCCGGCGAGCATAATCTGGATGAGCTGGCAGAATATATGAAAATACAGATGAAACGCTTCTTAAAGAAGCAGGCAGGAAAGACGGAAGAGGAATTGACAGAACAAAGGTATGAAAGATTTAGGAGAATGTAAACGATGAAAAAATGGAATCCATTGGAGATTGGCGAGCTTAAGGCGGAGATTCCGGTTTTGCAGGGGGGAATGGGAGTAGGCGTCAGCCTTTCTTCTTTAGCAGGAGCCGTTGCCTCCTGCGGCAGCGTGGGAATGATTTCAACGGCGCAGATTGGATGGCGGGAGGAAGATTTTTCCCAGAACCCCATGAAAGCTAACTTCCGGGCTATCCGAAAAGAGATCGAAAAAGCAAGGGAAATTGCCCAGGGAAACGGAATTCTGGGAGTAAATATTATGGTTGCCACCCAGAATTATAAAGAGTACGTCAAAGAAGCAGTAAAGAATAAAATTGATTTAATCGTTTCCGGAGCAGGACTTCCCATCGATCTTCCGGAACTGGTAGAAGGAACGAAAACTAAGATCGCCCCCATCGTATCCTCCTTAAAATCAGCCAGCGTGATTTGTAAAATGTGGGACAGAAAGTATAAGAAAGCGCCGGACATGGTTGTAATTGAAGGTCCGAAAGCCGGAGGACATCTGGGTTTTTCCAGGGAAGAACTGGAAACGGAAGAGGCTATGGATTATGATTGTGTGATTCGTTCCATTATTCAGCTGGTACGGCAATACGGAGAAAAATACGGAAAGAAGATTCCGGTGGTGGTAGCCGGAGGGATTTTTGACCGTAAAGATATGGAGCACGCGATGGATTTAGGAGCCGACGGGGTACAGGTTGCCACCCGGTTTGTAACCACCGTGGAATGTGACGCTTCAGAAGCTTATAAACAGGCATATCTGGATGCAGAGAAAGAGGATATTTGTATTGTGCAGAGCCCTGTGGGAATGCCGGGACGCGCCATCCGCAATGCATTCATAAAGAAGGTACAGGAGAGTAAAATACCTGTAAAAAAATGTCATCACTGTATATCTACCTGTAACCCTGCAAAAATTCCCTATTGTATTACCGATGCCTTAATTCACGCAGTGGAAGGGGATTTGGATAACGGGCTGATTTTCTGTGGGGAAAATGCCTGGAAATGTAATAAAATAGAGACTGTGCCGGAAATTCTGGAGGAATTTGCCGGATAAAATACGAAATTCTTACTGAAAAAAAAGTCCATCGACAGCTTTCGAGGGACTTTTTGTTTTTGGAAGGATAAAATGTAAGTATCTTTAGAAAAAAGGTACGTCATTTCTATTTTTATTCTTTAGGCGGACAGCCAGATTCCCGGGAAGGAATAATTACATAAAAATTCAGGAAAGGCAGTTCAGGCCGCCTCTCTCTGGCGGAGACAGTCGTCAGAATTCCCGGGAATTTCCAGAGGAAGATTCTGACAGAGTATTCTGACTAAAAAAATCATTTTTTAATATAATTATTTGTGCAAAATGATTAAAATAAGTTGAAATCCCCCCACTGAGACGTTATAATCTAATTAAAAATATTCGCAGGAGGTTTAAAGGATGGAGAATTTGAAAGAGATGCTGGACCTGGTGCGTGGAGTAATTCAAGAAAGTAAGTATTTAGTGTGTTTAAAAGGGGTGAAGGTAAGTACAGAATGCGGCTGCACCAATTACCGGGTAGCCAAAGACGCGTATGCAATTGAGAAACAGTATGGCTTATCCGCAGAAGAAATGTTTAACGCTTCGTACTACAATACAAGAGTAAATGAATTTTATGATTTCTATAAAAAATATATGATCAGTCAGTTAGGAGAACTAAAAGAAGGGCTCTATGTGTTAAAACGTCTGGAGGAGCAGGGACTCTTAAAATGCATTATTACCAGGGATATTTTTTCCCTTGCCAAACGGGCCGGCTGCAGGAATGTGTTAGAACTCCACGGAAGTGTTTACAAAAATTTCTGTCCTCACTGCAGAGAAGAGTATTCCATTGAGTATGTGCAGAATTCCAAAGGAGTTCCCCGCTGTACAAAGTGCAAAACGGTTATCCGTCCTGGAGTGGCCCTTATGGGGGAGATGCTGGATAATGGCCTGGTAAGCAAAGCTTCCGAAGAAGTTTCCAAAGCCGATACCCTGATTGTACTGGGTTCTAATATGAAAGCCAATCTTACCAGTATGATGGTGCAGTATTTCCAGGGAGATAAGATTATTTTAATTAATGAAGAAGAGCATTATGCAGATCGTCTGGCGGATATTGTGCTTCATGCAAAGCCCATGGAGACTCTGGAAAAACTGGGATTATAATTCTCAAAGTTCTCAAAGAATGTTCCGGTAATCTACTGGACAAGACAAAACCATATGGTATATAATACAGGAAGTTACATAGTGGCGGGCATTTAACCCGCCACTTATATTTGAAGAAAGAAACAGGAGAAAGTTATGAGTAAAATAAGAACAAGATTTGCACCCAGCCCCACAGGAAGGATGCATGTTGGAAATTTAAGAACAGCTCTCTATGCTTATTTAATTGCCAAACATGAGGGCGGGGATTTTATTCTCAGAATTGAAGATACGGATCAGGAGCGTTATATGGAAGGAGCAGTGGAGATCATCTACCGCACCCTTCAAAACACAGGATTAATTCATGACGAAGGTCCGGACAAGGATAAGGGATACGGTCCTTATATTCAAAGTGAAAGACAGAAACAGGGAATCTATCTGAAATATGCCAGACAACTGGTGGAACAGGGAGACGCCTATTACTGTTTCTGTCAGAAAGAGGAACTGGAATCCATGAGACGGGTAGTAGCAGGCAAGGAAATCGCCATTTACGATAAACGCTGCCTGAAACTTTCCAAAGAAGAAGTACAGAAGAAACTGGAGGCAGGAGAACCTCACGTTATCCGTTTCAATATGCCCACAGAAGGAACCACTTCCTTTGAAGATGATATTTACGGAACCATTACGGTGCCCAATGAAGAAATGGAGGATTTGATTCTTATTAAATCCGACGGGTATCCCACCTATAATTTTGCCAATGTCATTGACGACCATCTGATGGGAATTACCCATGTGGTAAGAGGAAATGAGTATCTTTCTTCTGCGCCGAAGTACAACCGGATTTATGAGGCTTTTGGCTGGGAGGTTCCTACCTATGTCCACTGTCCTCTGATAACAGATGAAAAACATCAGAAGCTTTCCAAGCGCTCCGGCCATTCTTCCTATGAAGATTTATTAGATCAGGGCTTCTTATCAGACGCCATTGTAAACTTTGTGGCTCTGTTAGGATGGAGTCCCCAGGAAAACAGGGAGATTTATTCTCTGGAAGAACTGGTAGAGGCATTTGATTACCGTCATATGAGTAAATCACCGGCAGTTTTTGACATTCAGAAACTGCGCTGGATGAACGGAGAATACATGAAAGCCATGGACGCGGAAGCTTTTTACGAGGAGGCTCTGCCGTATCTGAAAAGTGTTCTGAAGAAAGACCTGGATTTCCATAAGATTGCGGCTATGGTAAAAACCAGAATTGAAGTGTTTACAGACATTCCGGAGATGGTAGATTTCTTTGAAGAGATGCCGGAATATGACAGCGCACTGTATAAGAACAAACGCTGGAAAACCACAGAGGAGAAATCTCTTGCATTGTTAAAAGAAATTCTCCCCGTACTGGAAGAGCAGGAGGACTATTCCAATGATCCTCTTTACGCTTCTGTAGAAGCTTTTGCAAAAGACAAAGAATACAAAGTCGGCTATGTGATCTGGCCGGTCCGTATTGCAGTATCAGGAAAACAGGTAACGCCTGCGGGAGCTACAGAGATTATGGAAGTAATCGGAAAAGACGAGACCTTAAAACGAATCCGTCAGGCCATTGAAAAACTGGAAAATTTATGAAATTAAATACATCTCAAGAAAGGGCAGTCGCCCACCTGTCAGGGCCGATGATGGTTCTGGCAGGTCCCGGTTCCGGGAAAACCTCCACCATTGTCGGAAGAATTGAATATCTGGTTCACCATTATCAAGTGGATCCCTTTGGGATTTTAGTGGTAACATTTTCCAGAGCCGCGGCCCGGGAAATGAAGGAACGGTATTTACAGAAGACAGGTAAAAACTACACCAAAGTTACTTTCGGCACCTTCCATGGGATCTTTTACGGGATTTTAAAACAGGCTTACGGCCTTGGCGCCCGTAATATTCTTCCGGAAGAAAAGAAGTTTGAATTTCTGCGGCAGCTTACCTGGCAGTATGGAGAAGAACTGACGGAAGACGGGGAGTTTACAGAAGAGCTGGCCCGGGAGATCAGCCTGGTGAAAAACAGCCGGATTCCGCTGGAGCACTATTATTCTTCCTGCTGCTGCGATGAAATATTTAAAAAGATATTTAAGGGGTATCAGAGAAAATGCAGGAAGGAAAGGCTGCTGGATTTTGACGATATGCTGGTCTGCTGTTACGAACTGTTATCTCAGCGGAAAGATATTCTGGCCGCCTGGCAGAAACGTTTTTCATATATTCTGGTGGATGAATACCAGGACATTAACCAGATTCAGTATGATGTGCTGAGAATGCTGGCCCTTCCGGAAAATAATCTGTTTATTGTGGGGGATGACGATCAGTCTATTTATCATTTTCGGGGAGCGAAGCCCGAGATTATGCTTCACTTTAATAAAGACTTTCCCACAGCAAAACAGGAACTGCTTTCCGTGAATTACCGGTGTACCGGCAACATTTTAAAAAGTGCCCTTCATTTAATCGGACACAACAAAAACCGTTTCCCCAAACAACTGGAAACGCCCAATGAGGAGGGAGCTCCCGTAGAGATTCTGGATTTTCAGACCCCCCGGGAGCAAAATCTGTATCTTTTAAAAGAACTGCAAAAAGAGGTGGAAACCGGAGGAAAACTGGAAGATTCGGCTGTGCTGGTGCGGACCAATCTGGAGACGGAAGGGATTGTACGGGCATTTATGGACTATAATCTGCCGTTTCATATGAAAGAAAAGCTTCCTAATATTTATGAACACTGGATAGCCAGAGACTTAATTGCTTATTTAAAACTGGCCCGGGGAGAGAGAAGCAGGAGTCTGTTTCTCTCTGTAATGAATCGTCCGAACCGGTACCTCAGCAGAGAAGCCATTTATGAAAAGCAGGTATCCTTTGAGACTCTGCGCATCTTTTATGAAGGGAAAGAATGGATGTGCGACCGGATTGATAAAATGGAAGATCAGATAAAAGTTCTGGCTTCTATGCCCCTTTATGGAGCCATCAATTTTATCCGGAAAGGGATTGGCTATGAAGAATACTTGCAGGAATATGCCAGTTATCGTAGAATAAAGCCAGAAGAGCTGATGGAAGTATTAAACCGGATCCATGAAAGCACAAGAGACGTGAAAACGCTGGAAGAGTGGGAAGAAAGGATACATAAATATACACAGGCTTTGCTGGAGCAGGCAAAGAATCAGAATGAAAAGCAGCAGGGAGTTTTGATTTCCACCCTCCATGGATCCAAAGGACTGGAATTTAAAAATGTGTTTATTTTAAATATCAATGAGGGGAACATTCCCTATAAAAAAGCGGTTCTCGACGCCCAGGTAGAGGAAGAGAGGCGGCTTTTCTATGTGGGAATGACCAGAGCAAAAAAGCGTCTGACCCTGTGTTATGTACATTTTCAGTTTGAAAAACAGAAGGAGAAATCCAGATTTTTAGGGGAGGTTATGGAAACATGAAAGCGGTTATTTACTGTACGGAAATGACAGAAACCGATCAAAAGCAGAATATGCACCATATGATTGGGGAACGCTTACTGGAAGAAGGATTAAAAGAGTTGTACGGATTGGAGTTGGAAATGGAGCCCCGCAGCCGGGAAGCCCATGGAAAACCATTTTTGACTTTGCAGCCGAAAATCCATTATAATATCAGCCATTCCGGTAAATATGCAGTCTGTGCAATAGGAAGCAGGGAGCTGGGCATAGATGTTCAGGAGGAAAAAGAAGCAGATTTCGCAAGAATCCTGAGACGTATGGTTCCTTTAGAACTGCAGGAAGAAATTTTAAACAGCGGGAATGTGAAAGAGGCTTTTTACAGCCAGTGGGTACTTCGGGAGGCTTACATTAAATGGACAGGAGAAGGACTGTCCAGAGATATGAGAAAAATTAATCTGGAAGAAGGCTGGTATCAGAAATTTTTCGTGGGTGAGGGATACCAGGCGGCCATTTATGCGGCTCTTCCTATGGAAATAGAAATCCGTCGCCGCTCTGTCCGTATTTTAGAATGACAGACCCGCAAAGGGGACGTTCTGCGGGAGATAAAGGAAGAGAATATGAAACGGAAGAAAAAAGGAAAGAAACTGCGGCTTATCATACAGCTGGGACTGGTGATCCCATTAATTTTTCTCTCCTATTTCAGTTATGCATTTGTTTACAGAAGCCAGACAGAACTGTCGCCCAAATCGGAGAGAACCAATCAGGGATCGGCGGTGTATTCCCTGGAACATCTGAAAGATATTCTGTCAGAGGATGAGACTTTTCTGAAATATGCATTTGCAGAGGAAGAGCGGGAATATGAAAAAGAGTACGGAACATATATTATTCCCGGGATGCTGAGTACGCGTACGCTGGTTGCAGGACAGGGAGATGAGCCGGGAATCTGTACCTCCATGACTCCTCAGGGGCTGGCAGTTACAGAAGACTATGTATTAATCAGCGCCTACTGCCACACGAAGAAACACAATTCGGTGATCTATGTACTGGATAAAGAGAATCATAGTTTTATAAAAGAGCTTGTGGTTCCCGGAAAGCCCCACCTGGGCGGTCTGGCCTATGATCCCGTAAATCAGATCATCTGGGCTTCTTCCAACGCAAAGGGGATTGCCCAGGCCATTTCCTTTACCCTGGAAAGCCTGGAAAAATATGATCTGGATAAAAACAGAGAACCTGTGGAAATTTTTCAGGAGTGTAACTTGTACGGAATTGTCAGGGACTCTTTTATGACTTATTACCAGGGAAGTCTGTATGTGGGCTGCTTCACCAAAGGGACTTCCAGCGTGTTGTGCCGGTATTCGGTAGGGGAAGATGGAAGGCTGGTAACACAAAATACAGAAGACTTGGGAATGGATTTTGAAATGGCGGTTCCCAGGGCCACTGCCAGAATTTCAGAAAAAGCCCAGGGAATGGCTTTCTACCAGGATCACCTCCTGCTTTCCCAGTCTTATGGGATACTTCCTTCGCAGTTGTTGTTTTTTAAAGATTCGGATGAACATTTATTTATCAATGAAGTATCGGTTATGGAGTATAAATTCCCGGAAAAGTTAGAGCAGATTTATGTGGACGGAGACTATCTGTATCTGTTGTTTGAGTCCTCTGCCTATGCCTACCGGGCTTCTTCTTTCCGGATTGTGGATCGGGTCATACGGCTGAATTTAAAGGAAATGACCCAGGGACTGGATTAGAACGGGGGATAATCCGATTCTTTTATGTACTAAAAGGAGATTGTCCACATATATTTAGATTAAAGGAGTGAGACAATGAAAGCAGAGCAGATTACCTGCTTATTTGCAAAGAATATACGAAGGTTGTTAGAAGAGACACCGATTGATTACGATAAACTCTATGAAATCCGGCTTCGGGTGGGAAGGCCCCTGTTTTTAATCAGCAGCAGGGGCGAATTTTTCCTGAAAAGAAGCGGGAACTTCAGCAGGGAACCGGGAGAGGATTATCTGGTGACCCAGGAAGATTTAAGGGAAACTCTGGAATATGTCAGCGGATATTCTCTGTATGCCTATGAGGAGGAGCTGCGCCAGGGATATTTGACCGTTCAGGGAGGCCACCGGGTGGGCGTCACCGGGAAAGTGGTGCTGGATGGCTATAAAATCAAGGGAATGAAAAACATTTCCTGTATTAACCTGCGTCTTGCCCATCAGATACGTGGCTGCGCCAAGTCATTGATGCCCTATATTGAAACCAAGGATCAGATTTACCATACCCTGATTATTTCTCCGCCGCGCTGTGGAAAGACAACCATGCTGCGGGATATTATCCGCCACATATCCAATGGATGGAACGGGGTTCCCGGAAGGAATGTGGGAGTGGTAGACGAACGTTCGGAGCTGGCAGGATGTTATGAGGGAATTCCCCAGAATGATCTGGGAATCCGTACGGATATACTGGACGGATGTCCCAAGGCAGAGGGAATGATGATGCTGATCCGTTCCATGTCGCCGGCTGTGATTGCGGTGGATGAACTGGGAAATTATGAGGACATTCATGCCATTGAGTCGGTGATACACTGTGGCTGTAAACTGATTGCCACTGTTCACGGAGAATCTCTGGAGGAACTTAAGAGAAAGCCGCTGTTTGAAAAACTGTTACAGGACCAGGTCTTTGAGCGGTATATATTATTGGAGAGAAAGAACCGGGCAGGAGTGGTGAAAGCGGTTCTGGATCGGAATGGAGTCAGTTGTTAAAGGCAATCGGAATTTTTATTACCATCACAGCAGGAGCAGGCATTGGGTTCGTCTGTTCCCTGGATTTAACCAGGCGGGCGGAGGGACTGAAACAGCTTTTGCGTCTGGGCACAATTTTAAAAGGAGAAATTGAATACAGGCACGCAACCCTGCCGGAGGCTATGGCACAGGCGGCGGCCAAGTTAAAGGATCCCTATAAAAGATTTGCCGAGGACATTTCCGGGGAGATGAAAGAATATCCGGGGATTTTACTGACGGAAATCTTTGAGAAGAGTATGAAAAAGCACCTGGAACAAAGCCGCCTTGACAAAGAGGACAGGCAGAATCTGTGTGAACTGGGAGGCCGGCTGGGGTATCTGGATCGGCAGATGCAGATTCAGAATCTGGAATGGTTCTGCCGGGAAACCCAGCAGGAATTAAGAGATCTGCAGGCGGCTATGCCTGCCAGGAAAAAAGTGTATCAGAGCCTTGGGATTATGGGCGGGCTGTTCCTGGCAGTCCTGATTCTTTAAGGAAATCGCAGAGGGGAGGGACGCCTGTGGAGGTAAATCTGATTTTTAAAATTGCGGCTGTGGGGATTCTCGTATCCGTTCTTACCCAGGTGCTTAAGCACAGTGGGAGAGAAGAACAGGCGTTTCTGGCCAGTCTGGCAGGACTTCTGGTGGTGCTTTTTTGGATTCTGCCATACATTTATGATCTTTTTCAGGAAATACAGCAGTTATTTTTAATCTGAAAAGGGGGCAAAGAAGTGGACATCATACGCGTATCGATTCTGGGAATTGCCGGCGTTTTTCTGGGATTTCTGTTAAAAGGGACGAAACCGGAGTATGCCTATTTACTTACCTTTGGCACAGGGATCTGCATCCTGGTGGCAGGAGTGGGAAAGCTGGAGTATTTGTTTGCATCCATTGAGAAACTTCGTTCCTATATTCCGGTGGAAAGCGTCTATCTGGTGTCTCTGCTGAAAATGATAGGTATTACCTATATCGGTCAGTTTTCCGCAGGAATCTGTAAGGACGCAGGATATTCGGCCATTGCAGGGCAGATCGAACTGTTTTCCAAACTGGCGATTATGGCAGTGAGTATGCCCGTTCTTTTAGCTCTTTTAGAAACGATTCAGGAGTTTTTATCATGAAGGCCCCCAAGGGGAAAGCACGAAGGCGAAAAGCAGTGATGTTTCTGCTTTTAGGCTTTCTTTTTTTATTTGGAAAAACGGTATCGGTTTTTGGAGCAGGGGAAAATCCGGCACAGGAGACAGATACGAAAGAGGAACTGCTGGAGGATACGGATTTGCAGGAGGTACAGAAACTGGTGGATCAGATGCTGGAAGGAAACCGCTTTGATCTGGAAGAAACCATAAGAGGCTTTATGACAGGAGAGGTGCCTTTTACCAAAGAGGCGGCAGGACAGATGCTGCAGCAGATCCTCTTTTCCCAGTGGGATGAGGAAAAAGGGATTTTTCTTCAGATTCTGCTTCTGGTGCTGGCGGCCTCTCTTCTGGGAAATTTATCCAGAGCTTTTGAAGGCGGGCAGATTGGAGAGATTGCATTTTATATTCTGTATCTGCTTTTGTTTGTGTTTTTAGTGGAATCCTTCTCTTCTTTAAGCCTGCATCTGGAAAACCGCCTGCTGATGATACAGACTTTTATGCAGGCTCTGGCTCCGGCATACTTTATTGCGGTGACGGCGGCTTCCGGGGTTTCCACGGCCGTAGTCTTTTACCAGATGGCCCTGTTTCTCATCTGGCTGATTCAGTGGGCGCTGGTAAACCTTCTCCTTCCTACCGCCAATTTGTATGTGCTCTTAAAGCTGGTCAACTACCTGTCCAAAGAAGAAATGCTCTCCAAGCTGGCAGAACTTTTAAAAACTTTTATCAGCTGGGGAATCAGGACGATGCTGGGCATTGTAATCGGGATGCAGGTGATTCAGGGGATGGTGACGCCGATTATGGACTCTTTAAAGCGCAGCGCTCTGGGGAAGACGGCCGGCGCCATACCGGGAGTGGGAAATGCCATTAATGCAGTAACCGAGATTGTACTTACCAGCGCTGTACTGGTGAGAAACTGTATGGGAGTAACGTTTTTGGTTGTTCTGATTCTGTGGGGGATTACGCCGATCATCCGTTATGGAATTACCTCCCTTTTGTACCGGCTGCTGGCTGCCTTAGTACAGCCTGTTTCGGATTCCAGAATTGTAGGCTGTCTGACTACCATGGGAGAAGGGTGTTCCATCCTGCTGCAGATTTTATTTACGGCTCAGGTAATGTGTATGCTGACCATTGCCATTTTGACAGTCAGTTTTGGGGGAGGGACATGAAAGAGAGTATATATAGCTGGATGAAAAATCTGGCCGTTTTTTATATCTTTCTGACAGCCGTGATGAACTTTATCCCGGAGAAAAAATATGAGAAGTATTTCCGGCATTTCATGGGACTGCTGTTGATCCTGCTGATTTTGTCCCCTGTTTTTGAACTCTTTCAGATGAGGGACGTTATGGATCAGAATTTCTGGAACAGCTACCGAAAGGAGGAGATGGAAGGGCTTCGCAGACAGGGAGAGGAAATTCAGGAAAACTATCTGAAAGAAAAGTATGAAGAAGAGCTGGAAAAAACCATTCAGAACCGGTTGGAAAGTATGGGGAAACCACCGGAAGAACTTCAGATAAAACTGGCCCGGGGTCAGGAGATTGTGGTGGAGCAGGCGGTAATTCTCTATGAAAACCGATTAGAGGAGAAGGAAAAAGAGGAGATTACACATGTGCTTAAAGAAGACTATGGAATCGAAGAAGCTAAAATTCAACTGGAATATCGGGAAGATAACCAAACAGCAGTGGATTCTTCTTCTTTTAGTGGGATTGATTCTGGCTACCATCGCACTTCCCGTGACTGACAGCAGGAAAGAAGAACAAACCTCAGGAAGCCTTTTTGGAAACGGGCAGGAAGAAGAACAGACGCAGAAGGAGAGGCTTCAGTCCCAGCTGGAAGATATTTTGTCCCAGGTAGAGGGAGTGGGGCAGGCAAAAGTACTTCTGACCTTTGAAGAGGAGGATTCCTCCGCCTTTTATACCAGGGAGGATGCACCGAAGGTGGCAGGGGTATTAATTGTCGCCCAGGGGGCGTCAGATTCCACGGTAGAGAGGAAGATTCAGCAGGCAGTAATGGCATTATTTCAGATCGAAGCCCATAAGATTAAAGTAATGAAAATGAAATGAGGAGTGTGCAAGTGAAAAAGATTATGAAGAAAAATCAGGTGATAATCACGGCGCTGGCAATCCTGATTGCAGTGGCCGGGTATCTGAACTTTACCGATGTATCTCTGGGAGGAGACGAAAAAGAGGCAAGTACGGATTCCAGCACGATCTTAGAAGAGGTGGATTCCGAATATGACATTACAGACGAGACTGCTTCCGTAGATGAGGATCTGACAGAGACCGGATCGGAAGAAATCGCCGGTCCTGATGAGGAAACGGGCACGCCCGGAGAAGCGGTGCTGACCAATTCTTCCAGCTTTGCAGCGCAGGCCAAGATCAGCAGGGAACAGGTCCGCTCCCAGAACAAGGCGGATTTGGAAGACTTAATTAATAATGAAGCGATTTCTGAAGAACAGAAACAGGAAGCTGTTAATACCATGGTGGCAATGACTGATATGACAGAGAAGGAAGCGGCGGCAGAACTGTTACTGGAGGCCAAAGGTTTTGAAGACGTGGTGGTAAATCTGACAGGAGAAACGGCAGACGTGGTGGTTCCTGACGCCTATCTGGGAGATGAACAGAGGGCGCAGATTGAAGATATTGTGAAACGGAAAACGGGAATCGCAGCCTCCAGTATTGTGATTACCCCATTAAGTGAAAGCGCTGCAGAATCGGATGTGGATCTGAACGCTGAGGCAGAAGTCTCCGGGGAAGAGGGAGAAACCAAAGAAGATTCTGCCGGGGATACGGAAAGTGAAGAAAACACTCAGGAAACCGATACTTATGTGACAGAATGAAAGGGAAATCCCTTGACACAACCGGCTTATCTATACTAGAATAGAAAACGTTGCAAAGAATCATGAATTTTAGGAGGCAAATCGTGTCAAAGTATACGAAAGAAATAGAAAAAAGAAGAACTTTTGCGATTATCTCTCATCCCGATGCGGGAAAGACAACATTGACAGAGAAGTTTCTTCTTTATGGGGGAGCTATTAATCTGGCCGGTTCAGTAAAAGGAAAGGCCACTTCCCGTCATGCGGTATCCGACTGGATGGAGATTGAAAAGGAGAGAGGAATTTCTGTTACTTCTTCGGTTCTTCAGTTCCACTATGACGGTTACTGTATTAACATACTGGATACTCCGGGACATCAGGACTTCTCGGAGGACACATACAGGACTTTAATGGCGGCAGATTCTGCGGTCATGGTCATTGACGGATCCAAGGGAGTAGAGGCGCAGACCAGAAAACTTTTTAAAGTTTGTGTGATGCGCCATATTCCCATATTCACATTTATTAATAAGATGGATCGGGATGCCAACGATACCTTCGATCTGCTGGACGAAATCGAGAAAGAACTGGGTATCGCCACCTGTCCGGTGAACTGGCCCATTGGTTCCGGAAAGAATTTTAAAGGGGTTTACGACAGAAATACTCAGAAAGTACTTGTCTTTCACGATACCCAAAAAGGAACAAAAGAAGGGATTGAAGAAGAATTTTCCATTACGGATCCCAGGCTGGAGGAAGTGATTACCCAGGAGCAGAAGGAACAGCTTTTAGAAGAGATTGAGCTTCTGGACGGAGCCAGCGCAGAATTTGATCAGGAGCAGGTAAGCAGAGGAGAGCTTTCTCCGGTGTTTTTTGGATCTGCCCTTACGAATTTCGGAGTGGAGACGTTTTTAAAACATTTTCTGAAGATGACAACCTCTCCTTTATCCAGAATGTCTGACAGCGGAGAAATTGATCCCATGAGCGATGATTTTTCTGCCTTTGTCTTTAAAATCCAGGCAAATATGAATAAGGCCCACCGGGACCGGATTGCATTTATGAGAATCTGTTCCGGAAGATTTGATGCATCCCAGGAAGTTTATCATGTGCAGGGAAAGAAGAAACTGCGTCTGCTGCAGCCTCAGCAGATGATGGCCGAGTCCCGCCATGTGGTAGACGAAGCCTATGCAGGAGACATTATCGGCGTATTTGATCCGGGTATTTTTTCCATCGGAGATACGGTCTGCAAGCCGGGAAATTCTTATGCCTATGAGGGAATTCCCACCTTTGCTCCGGAGCATTTCGCCCGTGTCCGCCAGGTGGATACCATGAAAAGAAAGCAGTTCGTAAAAGGAATTAACCAGATTGCCCAGGAGGGCGCCATCCAGATCTTTCAGGAGTTCCAGACAGGAATGGAAGAAATTATTGTGGGAGTGGTAGGCGTTCTGCAGTTTGACGTTTTAAAATACCGGCTGGAAAATGAGTATAATGTGGATATAATTTTAGAAAATCTTCCTTATGAACATATACGGTGGATTGCCAATAAAGAAGAGGTGGATGTAAGTAAGCTGTCGGGCACATCTGATATGAAAAAGGTAACTGATCTGAAAGGAAATCCGCTGCTTCTGTTTGTAAATCCCTGGAGCGTGGGCATGACAGAAGATAGAAATCCGGGGCTTATCTTATCCGAATTCAGCAAATAACCCTTTTATTTTGAAGAAGAGTTTGCTATAATAATCCATATGATAGGAAAAAAGCCTCAGGAGGTTTTTAAGATGGCAGAAAAAAGAAATACCTATAAGATACAGGAATTAAGCGGCATCGGAGAAGTTCAGATTGCCGACGAAGTTGTAGCGATTATTGCCGGTCTTGCTGCTACTGAAGTAGAAGGCGTAGCTTCCATGGCTGGAAATATTACCAATGAGCTGGTAAGTAAACTGGGAATGAAAAACTTATCCAAAGGGGTAAAGGTCACGATTCTGGAAAGTGTGGTTACCGTGGATTTATCTCTGAATATCGAATATGGAAAGAACATTCTGGAAACCAGCAAGAAAGTACAGGAACGGGTAAAGGCATCCATTGAGAACATGACCGGACTGGAAGTTGCGGATGTGAATATCCGAATTGCAAGTGTAGATATGGAGAAAGAAAAAGGAAAGTAACCCTTTCCTTTTTTCTATATCAGAGGAAATCAGATACAGGAGGAACCCCATGGGGAGAAGAGAATTAAGAGAGCATATATTTAAGCTTCTTTTTATGAGTCAGTTTAATTCTACGGAAGAAATGGAAGGGCAGACAGGGCTCTATCTGGAGAATCTTCAGCCGTTGGATGAGCAGGATCAGACTTATATACAGGAAAAATATCAGAAGATTACAGAGAAACTGCCGGAGATTGACGAATTAATCAACAGTGTTTCCAAAGGATGGAAGACCAGGCGTATGAGCCGGGTGGATCTGACTATTTTAAGACTGGCTGTCTATGAACTGCGCCAGGAAGAATCCATCCCCGTAAGCGTGTCAATAAATGAGGCAGTGGAGCTGGGAAAACGTTTCGGAGGGGAGACATCCTCCTCCTTTATTAACGGAATCCTGGGCCAGATAGCAAAGATGGAAAGATAAACTTATGAATATTTATTCTGTAGAACAGGTAAATACGTATATTAAGAATATGTTTACCCAGGATTTTCTCCTTCGCAGAATCTATGTGAAAGGGGAAGTATCCAACTGTAAATATCATACGTCGGGACATATTTATTTTTCCCTGAAGGATAAGTCAGGAGTAATGGCCTGCGTCATGTTTGCCAAAAGCCGGAGAGGACTGGCGTTTCCCATGAAAGACGGGGATCAGGTGGTAGTAGAAGGAAACATCAGCGTCTATGAGAGAGACGGACGTTATCAGCTCTATGCAAAGAATATTACGCTGGAAGGCTTCGGGATTCTATATGAAAGATTCCAGGCTTTAAAACAGGAACTGGAAGAGATGGGAATGTTCGCTCAGGAGTACAAACAGCCCATTCCCCATTATATTAAAAAACTGGGGGTAGTTACAGCGCCCACAGGGGCGGCAATCCAGGACATCCGGAATATTTCTCTCAGGAGAAATCCCTATCTCCAGATCATTCTTTATCCTGCCCTGGTGCAGGGAGAAGGGGCGAAGGAAAGTATTGTAAAAGGGATTCAGATGCTGGATTCCTTTGGCGTAGATACGATTATTATAGGAAGAGGCGGCGGATCCATTGAAGATCTGTGGGCTTTTAATGAGGAAGAAGTAGCACGGGCGATTTTTAACTGTGAAACGCCCATTATCTCTGCGGTAGGTCATGAGACGGACTTTACCATTGCGGACTTTGCAGCGGATATGCGGGCGCCTACTCCTTCTGCAGCCGCAGAGCTGGCCGTGGATGATTACCGCGGTCTCATGCAGCAGATGGGAAATTATCAGAAAAAGTTAGATCAGGCTATGGAAAACAGAATTCTGCTTCTTCGCAGCCGTCTGGTGCAGTATCAGACCCGGTTTAATTATTTAAGTCCTCAGAACCAGATACAGGAACAGAGACAGCGGCTGATGGATCTGGAAGAAAAACTGGAACAGCGGATGAAGGGAGTTCTGGAAAAATACCGGCACCGTCTGGAGATCTATGCCGGGAGAATGGACGGCGTATCTCCTCTGAAAAAACTGAACCAGGGCTTTTCTTATGTTTCCGATGAGAAAGGACATACCGTCAGTACAATTACGCAGGTTCAGAGAGGAGATTCCCTTCGGATACAGGTTACCGACGGAAGCATCCGGGCACGGGTGGAAGATATAACTTTGGAGGAGAGAAAGGAGCATCAGATATGGCCAGAAAAATAGAAGATGCATTTGAAGAGCTGGATCAGATGATCGAGAAACTGGAAGACAGGGAAACTTCCCTGGAAGACTCCTTTCAGATTTATCAGGAAGGAATCCGGCTTTTAAAGTTCTGTAACGAGAAAATAGATACGGTAGAAAAGAAAATGATGCAAATGAACGAGGATGGTACACTTCATGAATTTTAAAGAGGAATTGGAACAGCGGGTTTCAAAAGTTAATGAGTTAATCAGAAAATATCTTCCCCGGGAAGAGGGGAAATCCCTGACCATGATTCAGGCCATGAATTACAGCATGACGGCAGGGGGGAAACGTCTGCGTCCCATACTGATGGAAGAGACGTATCGTCTGTTCGGGGGAACCACCAGGGCAATTGAGCCCTTTATGGCAGGAATGGAGATGATCCATACCCATTCTCTGATTCATGACGATTTGCCTGCACTGGATAACGACGAATACCGAAGGGGAAGGAAGACCACCCATGTGGTATTCGGAGAGGCCATGGGAATTTTAAGCGGAGACGCGCTGCTGAATTATGCCTATGAAGTGCTGTTTCACAGTTTCGATTTAGATCCCGGCAATCCTGCCATCCCCCTGGCTTTACAGATTCTGGCATCTAAGGTGGGAATTTACGGAATGCTGGGCGGACAGGGCGTAGATGTGGAAAACGACGGAAAACCCTTAAGCCAGGAGACTTTGGCTTATATCTATAAAAACAAAACCTCAGCGCTGATTGAAGCATCCATGATGACCGGCGCCATTCTGGCAGGAGCAGAGGATGGGAAAGTACGTATCGTAGAAAAAGCTGCAGAGAAGATCGGACTGGCTTTTCAGATTCAGGATGACATTTTAGATGTGGAAAGCACACAGGAAGTATTGGGAAAGCCCATCCACAGCGATGAAAAGAATCATAAGACCACCTATGTGACGCTGAAAGGACTGGAGGCTTCCAGAGAGGAAGTGAAACTGCTTTCCGGGGAAGCGCTTTTTCTCATGGACAGTTTGGAAGAAAAAAATGAGTTTCTTCGTCAGCTGATTACAGAGCTGATTGACAGAAAGAAATGAAAGAAGAGATACCATGGTTTTAGAAAAAATCAATGCACCCAACGATATTCACCGGATTCCCCTGGGGGAATTCCCCAGGCTGGCAGAAGAGATTCGTGAATTTCTGATTGACCATGTCAGTAAGACAGGAGGACATCTGGCCTCCAATCTGGGAGCCGTGGAGCTGACCATAGCCCTTCATAATATTCTGGAATTCCCGGAAGATAAATTGATTTGGGATGTGGGGCACCAGGCTTATACTCATAAAATTCTCACAGGAAGAAAAGAAGGATTTAAGACTCTCCGAAAGGAGGGAGGCCTAAGCGGCTTCCCGAAACGAGAGGAGAGCTTTTGTGATGCCTTTGATACGGGACACAGTTCTACTTCCATTTCCGCGGGACTAGGATATGTAAGAGCCAGGGACTTAAGAAAAGAGAACCACTATGTAATTTCCGTCATCGGAGACGGAGCCCTTACCGGAGGAATGGCTTACGAGGCTTTGAATAATGCAGCGGAACTGGATACTAATTTTATTATTGTCTTAAATGATAATAATATGTCTATTTCCCCAAATGTGGGAGGAATGTCTTCCTACCTGAGCGCTCTGCGTACGGCAGAAGCTTATACGGGAATGAAAATGAATGTAACGAAGACCCTGAAGAAAATCCCAAAGGTGGGAACAGCGCTGGTTGATACGGTTAGAAAAACCAAATCCAGCATTAAACAAATGATCATTCCCGGAATGCTCTTTGAAAATATGGGACTGACCTATCTGGGACCGGTGGACGGGCACGATATGCCAAAGATGATGAAGCTTCTCAATGAGGCGAAAAGGGTGGAAGGTCCTGTTCTGGTACATGTTCTTACGAAAAAAGGCAAAGGTTATGAGATGGCTGTGCGCCATCCCTCCCGTTTCCACGGAACAGGTCCTTTTGACGTATCTACAGGACTGCCGTTGAAAAAGCAGGGAAAAGCGTCTTATACGGATATTTTCTCAACGGTGATGAGGAAAATGGGCGATCGGGAAAAACAGGTAGTGGCCATTACGGCGGCCATGCCTACGGGAACCGGACTGAAGCGGTTTGCAAATATGTTTCCGGATCGGTTTTTCGATGTGGGAATTGCGGAAGAGCATGCGGTAACCTTTGCGGCAGGGCTGGCGCTGGGAGGAATGATCCCTGTGGTGGCTATTTATTCCACCTTTTTGCAGAGGGCCGTGGATCAGATCCTCCACGATGTGTGTACCCAGAATCTGCATGTGGTTTTTGCCGTGGATCGGGCCGGACTGGTAGGAGCAGACGGGGAAACGCACCAGGGGTGCTTTGACCTGTCTTATCTGACTATGATTCCCAACATGACGGTGATGGCGCCCAAGAATAAATGGGAGCTGTCGGATATGATGAAATTTGCGGTTCACCACTCTGGTCCTGTAGCCGTCCGCTATCCCAGAGGGACCGCTTACGACGGGCTGGAAGAATACCGGGATCCTGTGGCTTATGGAAAGAGTGAATGGCTGACTGATAAAAAGGGGAGTGAAATTGCCCTTTTCGCCCTGGGAAGTATGGTAGAGACGGCTGTGGAAGTTCAGAAGAATCTGGATTCTCAGGAAATCCCCTCCACTTTGATTAATGCCAGATTTGCAAAACCTCTGGATACAAAGACTCTGGATACGCTGGCAGAGAAGGGCTGCCGGCTGCTGGTGACCATGGAGGAAAATGTAAGAAGCGGAGGGTTCGGAGAACTGGTTCTGGACTATATGAGCGCCCATCATCCCCAGGTGCAGGTAAAGATCATAGCCATTGAGGATACTTTTGTTTCCCACGGAGATGTGGACAGCCTGAAAAAGAAATTAGGACTGGATGCCCAGAGCATTACAGAAATTATAAAGAATTGCAGGAAGAAAGAAGAATGAAAGAACGTTTAGATGTGTTACTGGTGACCAGAAATCTGGCGCCTTCCAGAGAGAAAGCAAAAGCCGTGATTATGGCCGGACAGGTATACGTGGACGGTCAGAAAGAAGATAAGGCCGGCTCTATGTTTTCTCCCCAGGCTGCCATTGAAGTAAGAGGAAATACTTTGCCCTATGTAAGCAGGGGAGGCCTGAAACTGGAAAAGGCCATGAAAAATTTTGACATTGTCTTAGAGGGAAAAATCTGTATGGACGTGGGAGCTTCTACGGGAGGCTTTACAGACTGTATGCTGCAGAATGGGGCGGTGAAGGTCAGCGCAGTTGATGTGGGGCACGGACAGCTGGACTGGAAACTCCGCAACGATCCCCGGGTAGTCTGTATGGAAAAGACCAATATCCGTTATGTGGTTCCGGAGGATATACAGGAACCGGTTTCTTTTGTTTCCATTGACGTATCCTTTATTTCCCTGACCAAGGTTCTTCTTCCGGTGCGGGATCTGATGGAAGAGAACGGAGAACTGGTCTGTCTGATTAAACCTCAGTTTGAAGCGGGCAGAGAAAAGGTGGGGAAAAAAGGTGTTGTCCGGGAACCGGCGGTCCATCTGGAAGTCATTGAAAAAGTGATCGCATTTGCCGCAGAAAACGGATTTCAGCCTGTCCATCTGGATTTCTCTCCTATTAAGGGGCCGGAAGGAAATATTGAATATCTTCTGCATCTTCAGAAATGTCCCAGGGAAACTCCGGTCGTGCTTCCGGAGACAGTAAATCCCCATGAGGCAGTAAAAAAAGCCCATGAATTACTGGATTAGAGGAAACAGGCCATGAAGAAATTCTGTATTATTACCAACTGGGAAAAAGACAAAGACCTGAAAATAACCAGGGAGATTGTATCTTATCTGGAAGAAAACGGCTGCAGATACTGCGTTCAAAAGGGAGAGAAAAAACAGGAGGGCCGCTATCATTATACGAATCCGGAAGAAATTCCGGATGATACGGAATGTATCATGGTATTAGGCGGGGACGGCACTCTGCTTCAGGCAGCAAGAGATATGGTGCATAAAGACATCCCTCTTCTGGGAATTAATCTGGGCACTCTGGGATTTCTGGCTGAGGTGGATAAGACTTCTGTCTGCAGCGCGCTGGAACAATTGCTGAAAGATGATTATGAAATCGAAGAGCGGATGATGCTGACCGGGAAAATATACCGGGAAGGAAAACCGATCGGAGAAGATATTGCGTTAAATGACATTGTGATTGGACGGGAAGGGCCTCTGCGTGTGGTCCGGTTTATTAACTATGTAAATGGAGAGTATTTGAATACCTATCACGCAGACGGAATTATTATTTCCACGCCCACAGGCTCTACCGGCTACAGCCTGTCAGCGGGCGGGCCTATCATTTCCCCCAGCGCGTCTATGATTTTAATGACGCCTCTGGCTCCCCATACCCTGAATACCCGAAGTATTATTTTTTCACCGGAAGACAGGATAACCGTGGAGCTGGGGGAAGGAAGAAGGAAAGTGCAGGAAGAAGGAATTGCTTCCTTTGACGGAGACACACAGATTGACATGATAACAGGTGATCGGATTGAGATTGCATGTGCAGGGGAGAAAACCAAAATTGTAAAATTAAATAATTTAAGTTTTCTGGAGGTATTGAGACAGAAAATGAGAAACAGCTAGGAGGGCAGGAAGTGAAGTTAGAACGGCACGCAAAAATTATAGAGCTAATCCATGAATCAGAAATTGAGACACAGGAAGAGCTGGTGGAACGACTGAATCAGGCTGGATTCGGAGTGACCCAGGCCACCGTGTCAAGGGATATCCGGGAACTGAAACTGACGAAAATAGCAGGGACAAACGGAAAAAGCCACTATGAGATTACCAGTACGCCAAAAGATAATCTGAGTAAGAAGTATTCCAGGGTATTAAAAGACGGACTGGTTTCTATGGATATGGCTCAGAATATTCTGGTGATAAAGACGGTGCCGGGAATGGCTATGGGTGTTGCAGCCGCATTAGATGAACTGAAGTTTAAAGAAATTGTGGGCAGTATTGCAGGCGACGATACAATCATGTGTGCGGTAAAAAATGCAGATCAGACATTGCTTGTAATGGAAAAGCTGCGTAAGGTTCTGGAAGATTTGGGATAAGGAGTTGCTATGTTAATTCATTTGCATGTTAAAAATCTTGCATTAATCGAAGAAATAGAAGTGGATTTCGGGGAAGGTCTGAACATTCTGACCGGAGAAACAGGAGCGGGAAAATCGATTTTATTAGGTTCCATTCAGTTGATTCTGGGACAGAAAATGTCCAGAGAAATGATAAGGGAACACGCGCCTTATGCCCTTGTGGAACTGGTGTTTCAGATAAAGGATCCGAGAACACAAAAGGCGCTGGAAGAACAGGGGATTTTCTGTGAAGAGAATCAGATTTTTCTCTCCAGAAAGATGATGGAGGGAAGAAGTATTAACAGGATTAACGGAGAAGTCTGCACTATCAGCCAGATGAAGGCGGCGGCTTCTCTGCTTCTGGATATTCACGGTCAAAATGAACACCAGTCTCTTTTGTATTCCAACAAACAACTGGAGATCCTGGACGCCTTCGGCAAAGAAGAAATTGCCCCCTGTAAAAAGGAAACAGAGGAAATCTACCGTCAGTATCAGCAGTGCTGCAAAGAATTGGACGATATGGGACTGGATGAGGAACAGCAGCGACGGGAGGCTTCTTTTTTAGAATTTGAGATTCAGGAAATTGAAAATGCCGGGCTGGCTGTTTCGGAAGATGAGGAACTGGAAGCCCGTTATAAAAAAATGAATAACGCCAGGCAGATTGCAGAGAGCCTTCAGTTCATTCATGAAAAAACAGGATATGAAAGAGACGACAGCGCGGGAGAAGCCGTGGGATCTGCGCTGAGGGAAATCACAAAGATCTCCGGATGGGATAAAGAGCTGGAGAACATGGAAGGAATGCTGGGAGATATTGACGGTCTTCTCAATGACTTTAACAGAGAAGTATCGGCTTATCTGGAAGATATGACCTTTGAGGAAGAAGAATTCCACACCGTGGAATCCCGTCTGGATCTCATTAATAATTTAAAAGCCAAATACGGGCAGACGATTCCTGATATTTTCCATTATAAAGAAAAACAGCAGAAAAAACTGGAAGAAATCCTGACTTATGAGGAACGGAAACAACGGCTGAAAGAGAAAAAAATAAAAATTGAAGAAAAATTAGCTGCGTCCTCGCATGTTTTATCAGAAACCAGGAAAAAATATGCGAAGAAGCTAAGCGACAGGATAATGGAAAATCTGAAAGATTTAAATTTCTTAAATGTTGATTTTGAAATTGCCTTTGAACGTCTGGAACACTATACGGCAAAAGGCTTTGATGAAGTGGAGTACCGGATTTCCACCAATCCCGGAGAAACGAAAAAAAGTCTGGCAAAGGTGGTATCCGGCGGTGAGCTTTCCAGAATCATGCTTGCCATAAAGACGTTACTGGCGGATAAAGATCAGATTGAAACCCTGATATTTGATGAAATAGACACAGGAATCAGCGGCCGCACCGCTCAGAAAGTCTCAGAAAAAATGGCGGTTATCGGTCGGCACCATCAGGTTCTGTGTATTACCCATCTGCCTCAGATAGCGGCCATGGCGGATGTACATTTTCAGATAGAAAAACAGACCAGAGAAGAGGAAACGGTGACAGAAATCTATCCTTTATCAGAAGAAGCTTCCATTTTAGAGCTTGCCAGACTGTTAAGCGGCGCCCAGGTGACAGAACGGGTGGTAGAAAATGCCAGGGAAATGAAAGAATTGGCACAAGTACATAAAACTACAAGACTGAAACAATAAAATATCCACATACTAAGAGAGGCAATACCGAAACGGTATTCCTCTTTTTTCTTTTTATTTTACAGATAAGGAGGTTTCTATATCGATGACTGCAAAAAAGAAGTACAGAAAAATTCTTCTCGCTCTTCTTTGTCTGGATATTTTTTGCATCCTGTATTTAGGCTATCGATACCTGGACAGAAAAATACCGGATGAATTATATGTGGTAAAAGGAACAGAAAATCAAATTGAGGAAATCCTGGAAAATCCCTGGATTCGCTGCGAAGAAGCGATAACCGTTTCCCAGGAGGGAAGTTTTCGGATTCCCTGCCGGCTTTTGGGTGTGATTCCCTGGAAGCAGGTAAAAGTGCAGGTGCAGGAAGAAACCAGCCTGTATGCCAGCGGAAGTCCTGTGGGAATCTATATGGAGACACAGGGAGTGCTGGTGGTGGATACCGGAGAAATAATCGCTCAGGACGGGACAGTGCAGGAGCCGGCGAAAAATATCATACAGCCGGGGGACTACATTGTATCTTATAACCGGCAGCAGATAGAAAATAAAAAGGTACTTATGGAGGAGATTTCCCAGTGTGAAGGAACAACGGCGCAGCTGGAAGTCCTTCGCAACGGGGAAACCGTTCCTGTGGCTGTTCATCCGGTTCAGGGGGAAGACGGAACTTATAAACTGGGCATCTGGATACGGGACAATACCCAGGGAATCGGGACGCTTACTTTTGTGGACAAACAGGGAAGATACGGGGCGCTAGGGCACGGAATCAGCGATGTGGACACAGGAGAACTGTTGAATATGGATGGAGGAATTTTATATAAGGCGCAGATTCTTGGAATTGAAAAAGGAAAAAAAGGCATTCCGGGAGAATTAACAGGTCTTATCTCTTATCAGGAAGAAAACCGGGTCGGAGATATTCAGAAAAATTGCGGAAACGGCATATACGGAAATTTTGTAGGGAATGAGACAGAAGAATTTCAGCTTCAGGAATATCCCGTAGGTTATAAGCAGGATATGGAAATTGGTCCCGCCAGTATTCTGTGCAGCGTAAATGGAAAAGTAGACGAATATGGGGTGGAAATCACAAAAATTGACATGAACCATGAAGATACCAATAAAAGTTTCGTAATCAGCGTAACCGACGAGAATCTACTGGAATTGACGGGAGGAATCGTGCAGGGAATGAGCGGCAGTCCGGTTATCCAGAATGGGCATATAGTCGGGGCAGTTACCCATGTTTTCGTTCAGGATTCGGCAGGCGGCTACGGAATTTTTATCGAAAATATGCTGAAAGAAAGAGAAGATTTTTGAAAAACAATGAGGAAAATTGTAAGATAAAGAGACGTTAATTGTCGAAATATGATGAACGAAAATGCCCGATTTCAGGCACTTTCAGCTTGATTCCCGAACAATTCTTAGTCTATAATAAATGTGATGTATGGAGACAGCCACCGGGCCCAGCCGTTTCTGTACAAATACATGAGAACGCAAAGGAAGTTAGGAGGAAGGAGCCTCATGGAAAAGTTGAATGTGGCCATCGCAGATGATAATGAAAAAATGGTTGAGATTTTAGGAAAAATGATAGATGAAGATAAAGAACTGGAATTAGTTGGAAAAGCACATAACGGGGAAGAAATCTGTAATATAATACGAGAGAAAGAGCCAGATGTGGTAGTACTGGATATTATTATGCCAAAGGTAGACGGACTATCCGTAATGGAAAAAGTAAGCCATGATCAGGAAATGAAAAAACATCCATCATTTATCATTGTATCTGCAGTGGGACAGGAGCGGATTACCGAGGATGCATTCAACCTCGGTGCAGATTATTACATGCTGAAACCTTTTGATAATCAGATGCTGCTGAATCGCATTAAACACATAAGAAATTCCGGTGAGAGAAGGCTGCGGGAAATCCGCAGACAGAATACGCATGAGGAGGTTAGTTCCTTAGGGGAGAGAAACCTGGAAAGAAATGTTACCAATATCATTCACGAAATCGGTGTTCCGGCGCACATAAAAGGGTATCAGTATCTGAGAGATGCCATTATTCTTTCCGTGAACGATATGGAAATGCTGAATTCCATTACAAAGATCCTGTATCCTACTATAGCGAAAAAACATCAGACCACATCCAGCCGTGTGGAGAGGGCGATAAGGCATGCCATTGAGGTTGCGTGGAGCAGAGGAAAAATGGATACAATTGATGAATTATTCGGCTATACCGTCAGCACCGGGAAAGGAAAACCTACAAACTCAGAATTTATTGCTTTAATTGCGGACAAAATCAGACTGGAATATAAAAATCACTCTTTTAATTGATGGAAAATTACGATATAATAAGAGAAATAGTGTAGTTTACCAAGGAGGGGTTTACGGATGAAAAGAATATTATATGCAACATCAGAGGCTGTGCCTTTTATTAAAACAGGAGGTCTTGCAGATGTAGCAGGTGCATTGCCCAAGTGCTTTGACAAGAGATATTTTGATATCCGGGTTATTTTACCAAAATATGCCTGTATGAGTCAGGAATGGAAAGACAAAATGGAATATGTGACGCATTTTTATATGGACCTGGGATATAAAAATTGCTACGTAGGTATTATGAAGATGGAATATGACGGAATCTTATTTTATTTCATTGATAACGAATACTATTTCAGCGGCCCGAAGCCTTATGACGGCGGAACCTGGGATTTGGAGAAATTTGCCTTTTTCTCAAAAGCTGTTTTATCCGTTCTGCCTGTACTGGATTTCCGTCCTGATATTATTCACTGCCACGACTGGCAGACAGGACTGGTGCCCGTTTATCTGCATGATTCCTTCCAGCAGAATGAATTTTTCAGGGGAATCAAGACAATTATGACCATACATAACCTGAAGTTTCAGGGTGTCTGGGATGTAAAGACAGTCAAAGCAATTACGGGCCTGTCCGATTACTATTTCACGCCGGATAAATTAGAAGCCTACAAAGATGCGAATTATTTAAAGGGAGGTATTGTTTTTGCCGATGCAATTACAACTGTCAGCAATACCTATGCCGAAGAGATAAAGACTCCGTTCTACGGAGAGAAACTGGACGGACTTATGTGCGCAAGAGCCAACTGTCTGCGGGGAATTGTAAACGGAATTGACTATGATGTTTATAATCCGGAGACAGATCCATGCATTACAAAAAATTATAATGCAGTGACTTTCAGAAAAGAAAAAGTGAAAAATAAACTGCAGCTCCAGAAAGATCTGGGACTGGAGCAGGATCCGAAAGCCATGATGATTGGAATGGTATCCAGACTTACTGATCAGAAGGGATTTGACTTAGTCGCTTATATTATGGACGAACTGTGTCAGGATGCCGTACAGATTGTGGCTCTTGGCACAGGGGATGAGAAATATGAAAACATGTTCCGTCATTTTGACTGGAAATACCATGGAAAGGTATCAGCGAATATTTATTATTCTGAGCCGATGTCCCATCGGATTTATGCTTCTTCCGACGCCTTTTTAATGCCGTCTCTGTTTGAGCCGTGCGGTTTAAGCCAGCTTATGAGTCTTCGGTACGGAACGGTGCCGATTGTCAGGGAAACAGGCGGATTAAAAGATACGGTGGAACCATATAACGAATTTGAAAGTACGGGAACAGGATTCAGTTTCCGCAACTACAATGCCCACGAGATGCTGAATACCATTCGGAATGCGGAACGTATTTATTATGATAAGAAGAGAGAATGGAATAAGATTGTAGACAGGGCAATGGCAGCAGACTTTTCGTGGAACAATTCTGCAAGACAGTACGAAGAAATGTACAACTGGATGATTGGGGAATAATGCTGCTTTCAGGGAAGTATAAAAAATAAGAAAATAGGGATACTACTGAATACATGAAAATGTTAGGAGGTAGTGTTATGACAAATATTTCAGAGCTGGATTTACAGAATCTGCGCCATTTAATCGGCGGATGTGACACCAACCACTGTAAGATGCAGGACTATGCGGCGAAAGCTCAGGATCCGGAAGTACGTCAGTTCTTCCAGAAATCCGCCCAGTCCGCAATGACAATGAAACAGCAGTTAATGCAGTTTTTACAGTAGAAGGAGGGAAAATCATGAACGATAAGGCGATGGTTGCAGATACTCTTGTAGGAATTAACGGAGAGTTGGTACGGTATGGGGAAATGATTTCTCAGACGGAAAACCCTCAGTTAAAGCAAACCTTAAAACAGTTTAGAAATCAGTGCGAGATGTCTCAGGAAGAGATATATAAAATTGCGAAGGACAGAAAATACTATGTTCCGGCAGCTATGGCGACACCTACAGAAATCGCTGATGTGAAAGCAATTTTTACTTCTGCACAGTAAAAAGATGAAAGAAGCCTTCATGCAGGGGAGCTCACTCCTGTAGGAAGGCTTCTTTTGAATTATACGTTGACAAGAAAAGGAAAGTATATTACTATGGATACATGGAAAACACGAACATAGGTTCGCATTATAAAAACAGAAACAAAGGAGATCTTAATATGATAAATGAAGAAAAACAGAAAGCCCTTGAAGCGGCTTTAGGACAGATTGAGAAGGAATACGGCAAGGGGGCGGTTATGAAACTGGGCGAGTCCAATGCCCAGATGCAGGTGGAGACCATTCCTACAGGTTCTCTCAGCCTGGATATTGCCCTGGGACTGGGCGGAATGCCGAAAGGAAGAATCATTGAGATTTACGGACCGGAATCCAGCGGTAAGACAACGGTAGCCCTGCACATGGTGGCAGAGGTACAGAAGAGAGGCGGCATCGCAGGATTTATTGATGCAGAACATGCCTTAGATCCCGTATATGCGAAAAACATCGGTGTAGACATTGAGAATCTGTATATCTCCCAGCCGGATAACGGGGAACAGGCCCTGGAGATTACAGAAACCATGGTCCGTTCCGGAGCTGTGGATATTGTTATTGTGGACTCTGTGGCAGCTCTTGTTCCCAAGGCAGAGATTGACGGAGATATGGGAGACACCCATGTGGGACTTCAGGCAAGACTGATGTCTCAGGCTCTGCGTAAACTGACAGCAGTAATCAGCAAATCCAACTGTATTGTAATTTTCATCAACCAGTTACGTGAAAAGGTGGGAGTAATGTTCGGAAATCCGGAGACAACCACCGGCGGAAGAGCTCTGAAATTCTATTCTTCCATCCGTCTGGATGTAAGGAAGGTGGAGACCCTGAAGCAGGGCGGGGAAATGGTAGGAAACCATACCAGAATCAAAGTAGTAAAGAATAAGGTGGCTCCTCCCTTCAAGCAGGCCGAGTTTGATATTATGTTCGGAGAAGGAATTTCCAAAGAAGGAGATATTCTGGATCTGGCAGTAGAACATCAGATTATTAATAAAAGCGGCGCCTGGTTTTCCTATGAAGGAAGCAAGATTGGACAGGGAAGAGAAAATGCGAAAAATTATCTGAGACAGAATCCGGAAGTCTGCAAAGAAGTGGAGCATAAAGTCCGGGTGGCCTGCCATCTGGAAGAAGAGGATGCTTCTGCGGAAAAGGAAACAGAAAATACAAAAAAAGAAGAGGAAAAACAGGAATAGCAGGGAACGGATATGGACGACGCTGTTAAGAAAGCCAGAACCCGGGCCATGTATCTTCTGAAGGCCAGAAGCAGAACCCGGCAGGAGCTGTACCGGAGGCTGAAAGAGAAGGGCTTCCAGGATCCGGAGATTGAACAGGCCATTGCCTATGTGGAATCTTACGGCTATATCGACGATTATAAATATGCCCAGAATTACATATTGTACCGGATACAGGAGAAAAGCAGACAGAAAATTCTGATGGAACTGCATCAGAAAGGGGTCAGCCGGGAGACCGCTGAGAGGGCCTGGGAGGAAATCATACAGATTCAGGCGCCCTGTGAGAGTGAACTGATCCGGAAGCTGGTACAGAAAAAATGCGGTCAGCAAAGAGAACTGTCAGAGAAAGAATACCGGAGACTTTACGGCTTTCTGATTCGAAGAGGATTTCAGTTTGAGGATATTCGGCAGGTATTTGAGGAAGAAAAAATCCATATAAAATCTTGACATAATTCTCAAAACAATATAAACTTGTATTGTTGTAATTGTACAATGAAAACTAAATAAGGAGGTGCTCCTGTGACAAGCACAATAATTGTTGCAATTGTCGCTGTGGTAGTCGCGCTACTTATTGCGGTTCCTATTACTTGCAAGGTTGCCGTGGATAACAAGGTGAAAAAAGATGCCGAAGTTATCGGAACAGCAGAAGAAAAAGCAAGAAGCATAATAGATGAAGCCTTAAAAACAGCCGAAACCAAAAAACGCGAAACTCTCCTGGAAGTGAAAGAAGAGTCTCTCCGCACCAAAAACGAATTGGAAAAGGAAACAAAAGAGAGACGAAGCGAACTTCAGAAGTACGAAAAGCGTGTCCTGACAAAAGAGGAATCCGTGGACAAGAAAGCGGAAGCGCTGGAAAGACGGGAAGCAGAGTGTACAGCGAGATTTGCAGATTTGCAAATGAAAGAAAAACGAGTGGAAGAACTCGAAGAAAAAGGAGTACA
This sequence comes from Blautia sp. An249, assembly GCF_002159835.1. Classification (GTDB taxonomy): domain Bacteria; phylum Bacillota; class Clostridia; order Lachnospirales; family Lachnospiraceae; genus Blautia_A; species Blautia_A avistercoris. The sequence goes on from NZ_NFJL01000001.1 coordinate 320,633, forward strand.
GGAACTGGAACGAGTTTCAGGACTGACCTCCGAACAGGCGAAAGAAGAACTGTTTAAAGCCGTAGAAGAAGATGTAAAGGTAGATGTGGCCAAACTTTACAAAGAACTGGAAAACCGGGCCAAAGAAGATGCTGAGAAGAAAGCCAGAGAGTATGTGGTAAACGCCATTCAGAAATGTGCAGTGGATCATGTATCTGAGGCGACGATTTCTGTGGTTCAGCTTCCCAGTGATGAGATGAAAGGACGGATTATCGGTCGGGAAGGCCGCAATATCCGGACTCTGGAAACATTGACGGGCGTGGATCTGATTATTGACGATACACCGGAAGCAGTGGTGTTGTCCGGATTTGATCCTATCCGCCGGGAGATTGCCAGAATCGCACTGGAAAAACTGATTGTGGATGGAAGAATTCATCCTGCACGGATTGAGGAAATGGTGGAAAAAGCGCAGAGAGAAGTGGAAAGCAAGATTCGTGAAGAAGGCGAAAATGCTGCCATTGAAGTAGGAGTACATGGTATCCATCCGGAACTGCTCCGACTCCTGGGACGTATGAAATTCCGTTCCAGTTACGGACAGAACGCTTTGAAACATTCCATAGAAGTCGCTCAGTTATGTGGACTGCTGGCAGGAGAGATTGGCGCGGATGTGCGGATTGCCAAACGTGCGGGACTGCTCCATGATATTGGAAAATCCATTGATCATGAAGTGGAAGGTTCTCACATTCAGATTGGCGTGGATTTATGCAGAAAGTACAAAGAATCTGCAGTCGTAATCAACGCCGTAGCGGCTCATCATGGCGACACAGAGCCGGAATCGCTGATTGCCTGTATTGTTCAGGCGGCTGATGCGATTTCAGCAGCAAGACCGGGAGCCAGAAGGGAGACTTTGGAAACCTATACAAACCGGTTGAAACAACTGGAAGACATTACAAATTCTTTCAAAGGTGTAGACAAGTCTTTCGCTATTCAGGCAGGAAGGGAAATTCGAGTGATGGTTGTGCCGGATCATGTGAATGATGCAGATATGGTATTATTAGCCAGAGACATCGCGAAACAGATTGAGGCAGAACTGGAATATCCAGGACAAATTAAAGTGAATGTTATTCGTGAATCCCGAGTTGTAGAATATGCTAAATAAGTTCACCAATAGAAGGGACTGTTACAGAAAAGAAATTTTCTGTAACAGTCTTTTTGCGTTGCGGTGGTTCTAGAAAGACGTCCTCATTCGTAAACTGAAAAGAGGTGAATGTATGAAACGGTTCAGATTCAATAACGATTCAGGAAAATCTCTTTTCTGTTGGTTTGTTTTGCTGGGAGGATTTCTTCTGGGGGTTCTTCTGCCTAATATTTTCTGGAAAACTCAGATACAGAAAGGGGGTTTTGCAGGGATATATTTGATGGAGACCTTTACAAGGGCAGAACTGGCATGGGAGGATTATTTTCTGCTGCTGATTAAAGAAAGAATGACGGGAATCTTTTTGCTGATGATTTGCGGTGTATCGGTTTTTGGGGTGCCGGCCGCCCTTTTTATGTCCGTCTGGACGGGCTTCTTTCTGGGAGGGGTACTGACTGTTTCTATCCTGCAGTTTGGCGCTGTGGGCGGCGTTGTGGGACTGGGACTTTTTTTTCCCCAATATGCACTTTACCTGCCTGTTTTATTTGTTTTGACTTCCATGGCCTGCTCCTTTTCCTGTAAATGCTGGAAAAATCAGAAAATAACAGCAAAAGAACTGCGAAGTTACGGGGGAAAATGTCTGCTGTTAATCGGGATTCAGACGGCGGGAATTGCTTTGGAATGTTTCTTAAATCCCCTCTGCGTGGAGTTCCTTATAAACAAACTGCAGATTTTCTGATAAGTTTACATAAAATGAAAAAGATCCAAAGAGAACTATTTTCCAAAAAAATTTTTTTGCGGAAGGATACGGCAGGATACAATATATTGATAGAAGTAAAGAAAAATCACGATATGTAGTACGGATGAAAAAATGCTGAAAAAGCCCGGTTTTTCCGGGAGAAAAAGGGTTTGCTTTTTTGCGATTTTTCCGTATAATAAAGCATATGAAAAAAGAAAAAGAAACGATACACAAGATTAAGGAACGAAAGACATGGAAAGTTTAATTCGCGAGTTTGTAAGCTATTTACATAAGATGAAAAAAACTTCCAGAAATACCGAATTATCTTATCAGCGGGATTTGAAGAAGATGCAGGGGTTTCTGGAACAGCAGGGGATTCAGAAAGCGGAAGAGGTGACCTGCACTCATTTGAACAGTTATCTTCTGTATCTGGAACAGGAGAATTTTGCCTCTTCCACGATTTCCAGAAGCGTTGCCTCCATCCGGGCATTTTTTCAGTATTTGTTTAAAGAAGGTTATCTCCGGCAGGATCCTTCGGAGCAGTTGAAGCCTCCGAAAGTGGAGAAGAAAGCGCCGGAGATTTTAAGTGTTGAGGAAGTGGATAAGCTTTTGAAACAGCCGGATCTGGAAACGGCCAAGGGGATAAGAGATAAGGCTATGCTGGAGCTTTTATATGCTACGGGAATGAGAGTCAGCGAATTGATTCATTTAAATCTTTCTGATGTAAATATGCAGATGGGATATGTAATCTGCCGGGAGAGTACGAGAGATCGGATCATCCCCTTTGGCAGTGTGTGCCAGAAGGCTCTGGGAAGGTATCTGGAGAAATCCAGGGAATGTCTGTTGAAAGGGTGCAGAGAAGAGAGTCTGTTTACCAACTGCAGCGGAAAGTCCATGAGCCGTCAGGGATTCTGGAAGGTGCTGAAGGGATATGCAGACAGCGCCGGGATTAAAGGCGACATTACGCCCCACACCCTGCGTCATTCCTTTGCTGTTCATATGCTTCAGAATGGGGCAGATATTAAAAGCGTGCAGGAAATGCTGGGACATTCGGATGTTTCCACAACTCAGATTTATTTAAACATGAACGTGAATAAGATACGGGATGTGTATATGAAAGCCCATCCCAGAAAATAAAAATCGCCGTAAAAGAAGCGTATTCTTTTACGGCAATTTTTTTAGCACATTTCCGCAATGGTATAAAGAAGTTTTTCAGATTCCTCCCAGCCAAGGCAGGCATCAGTAATGGATTTTCCGTAGATATGGGGCTCAGCGCCGATTTTCTGATTTCCATTTTCAATGTAGCTTTCAATCATAAGACCCTTAACCATAGAGCGTAAAGAGGAATCGACCTGACGGCTGTGAAGCACCTCTTTGGCAATCCGCACCTGCTGATCGTACTGCTTATTGGAATTGGAATGGTTGGTATCCACAATGATGGCCGGATTAACTAATTCCTGTTCCTGATATTTTTCCACCAGAAGCCGGAGATCTTCATAGTGATAATTGGGGATAGCTTCGCCGTGTTTATTAACGGCTCCCCTTAAAATCGTATGAGCCAGAGGATTTCCGGTGGTTTTAACTTCCCAGCCTCTGTAAATAAAACGGTGGGGATGCTGAGCCGCATAAACGGAGTTCAGCATGACACTGAAATCACCACTGGTGGGATTTTTCATTCCGGCAGGTACATCCATACCGCTGACAGTCAGACGGTGCTGCTGGTCTTCTACCGAACGGGCGCCCACGGCCACATAGGAGAGAATATCAGATAAATATCTCCAGTTCTCCGGATAGAGCATTTCATCTGCACAGGTAAAATCTGTTTCCTCAATGGCACGGATATGCATTTTACGGATAGCGATAAGACCGGCCAGAAGATTTGGTTTTTTCTCCGGATCCGGCTGGTGAACCATGCCTTTGTAGCCATCTCCCGTGGTACGCGGCTTATTGGTATAAACCCGGGGGATAATCAGGACCTTATCCTCAATGGCATCCTGTACTTTCCGAAGCCGGGTAAGATAGTCACATACGGCGTCTTCGTTATCGGCAGAACAGGGACCGATAATAGCCAGAAACTTATCGGATTTTCCGGTAAATATATCGCGGATTTCCTGATCGCGCTGATTTTTCAGAGCTTTGACTCTTTCGGAGATGGGATACTGTCCGCGAATCTCAGAAGGGGTAGGTAATTTTGTAATAAATTCAAATCCCATATGTCGTTCTCCTTTTCACTTTGTTTTATCTTTTTGTTACAGCCATGGGTTATTATAATATAGAACCCCCTTTTTTGACAAGTGTATCCTTAAAAAGTCGGTAAAGGGTAAATCCGTGCAGAAAGGTAAGCAGAAGTTCTCCCAGAAGGATTCCCCATAAGTAACCCCGGATTCCGAAGACGGGAATGAAAAACGCCACAAAGAAAATGCGGATGCTGATGGACGATACATTGTGTACCAGACAGGCAGAGGGTTTTCCGAGGCCGTTTAAGATGCTGGAAAGGGCCGTATTTGTGTACAGAAAGGGGCAGATAAAGGCCATAATCCGGATAAAGGTGCCGGCAGTAGAATTATCAAAGAGGAAGAGACCGAGAAAGTTTCCTGATAAAAAGAAGAAAATTCCGCAGCCGGCTCCCAGAAGCAGACAGCTTTGAACTGCTTTTGTGATGGTCCGCTGCAGGGTTCTGCGGTATCCCAGGGCCTGAATTTCAGCGATAGAGGGCAGGAGCATTACAGAGGCAGAGTTGGTTATGGCGGAAGGAAAAAGAATTAAAGGAAGGGTCATTCCTGTAAAAATGCCATAAAGACTCAGAGCCTCTGATGAGGAGAGGCCAAATTTTATAAGCTGCCGGGGGATGAGGATCACTTCAATGCTGCTTAACAGGGTTAAAAGCACCCGGTTCAAAGTTAAAGGGACAGACATGTGCAGCAAATCCGAGAAGATTTCTCCCGGATGCGCAATGGAAAAAATGCGGTAGCGGTGAGTCTGGAAGTTCCAGCTCATAACCAGAAGGGAAGAGAGGGCTGCCGCAAGTTCCCCTGCCAGAATGCCGGCGACGGCGATTAGAGGAGTGGGGGAGAAGCCCTTTGAAAGGGCGATCTGGTAAACAAGAAACGCAGTGAAAACCCGAAAAGTCTGCTCCAGCAGCAGAATCACAGAGGGCGCGCCTGTTTTCTTCTGACCGTAATGGTAGCTGTTTACGCAGGAGTGCAGACTGCTTAAAGGAATGGCAAAAGCCAGCAGGCGAAGCAAAGGTGCCGTCCGGGGTTCCGCCAGAAGCTGAATGCTGATAAAGTCTGCCTGATTGTGAACCAGACAGGACAGACCAATGGAAAAGAGCAGGGAGAACGTACAGCCGAGAACAAATCCGTCATTGGCTCTTTTCGGGTTTTTTTGCGCGAACTGAGAAGCGATAAACCGGGAAAGAGCTGTCTGCATACCGGCAGTGGTAACTGCCAGAAGGAGTCCCTGTACCGGAAAAATAAGCTGGTAGATGCCCAGCCCCTCCGCACCAATTGTCTGGGATAGGAATATTCTATAGAAGAATCCGATTATTTTGCTTAGAAATCCGGTAAAAGTAAGAATGATGGTTCCTTTCAGGAAACTTTTTTTTAATTGCATATTACAGGAAACCTTTTTTTACTAACATATTCGTCACTTCCCCTTGACAGAACTTTAAAAGAAGAATACAATAGTTTCTGGAAAGAGTACCAAAAAAGTACAGTTTTATATAAAGTGAAAATCTCTGGAAGATATTCGAAAAAAGAAAGATGGGAGAGTGGAGATCATGGGAAAACTTATATATTTAGATAATGCGGCAACCACAAAAACAGATCCAAAAGTTGTAGAGGCGATGATTCCATATTTTTCAGAAAACTACGGAAATCCCTCCAGTATTTATGAACTGGCTGGGAAAAGCAAGACGGCCATGGAGGAAGCAAGGGAGAAAATTGCCGGGGTATTAAATGCCAGAACCAATGAAATCTATTTTACGGCCGGGGGAAGCGAAGCAGACAACTGGGCGCTGGTGGCGGCCTTTGACGCTTACGCCCAAAAGGGAAACCACATTATTACAACGAAAATTGAACACCATGCAATTTTGCATACCTGTGAATATCTGGAGAAATACAGAGGAGCAAGGATTACGTATCTGGATGTGGACGAAAACGGAATTGTAAAACTGGATGAGCTGGAGAAAGCCATAACAGAGGAGACCATTTTAATCTCCATTATGTTTGCCAATAATGAGATTGGAAGCATTCAGCCTGTCCGGGAAATCGGAATGATTGCCAGAGAACATCAGATTTTATTCCACACAGACGCAGTACAGGCATTTGGACAGCTTCCAATTGATGTGGACGCACTGAATATTGATATGCTGAGTTCTTCCGCCCATAAAATTAACGGACCAAAAGGGATTGGCTTTCTTTATATCCGAAAAGGAGTCAAAATACGCTCCTTCATACATGGCGGAGCCCAGGAGAGAAAGAGAAGAGCCGGAACAGAAAATGTACCGGGAATTGTAGGCTATGGGGAGGCTGCCCGCCTTGCAGAAGAAAGCAGAGAAGAGAGAACGGCCAGAGAACAGGAACTGAGAGATTATCTGATTGAGAGAATTTTAAAAGAGGTTCCCTACTGCCGGCTGAACGGAGACCAAAAGAGGCGGCTTCCCAACAATGTAAATATCAGTTTTGAATTTATCGAAGGGGAATCCCTGTTGCTGATGCTGGACGGATATGGAATCTGTGCTTCCAGCGGATCGGCATGTACCTCCGGTTCCCTGGATCCGTCTCACGTCCTTCTGGCTATCGGACTTCCTCATGAGATTGCCCATGGCTCTCTGCGGCTGACTCTGGGCAAAGAGACAACAAAGGAAGAGATTGATTATACGGTTGATAAAATTAAAGAAGTGGTAAGCCAGTTAAGGAGCATGTCTCCTTTGTATGAAGATTTTATGAAAAAACAGAACAGGAAATAAAATACAAGGTATATTTTATTTAAAACTGAGAAAAAATTGTGAAAAGACTTGTCAGGAGGAAAAAAAGATGTATAGTGAAAAAGTAATGGATCATTTTCAGAACCCGAGGAATGTGGGTGAGATAGAAGACGCAAGCGGAGTAGGAACTGTGGGAAATGCAAAGTGCGGGGATATTATGAGAATTTATCTGGATATTGACGATGAGACCCATGTTATCCGTGACTGCAAATTTAAAACTTTCGGCTGCGGGGCGGCTGTGGCTACCAGCAGTATGGCCACAGAGCTGGTAAAAGGCAAAACCATTGAAGAAGCAATGAAAGTAACCAACAAAGCTGTAATGGAAGCGTTAGATGGCCTGCCGCCTGTGAAAGTGCACTGCTCCCTGCTGGCAGAAGAGGCAATTCATGCCGCTCTCTGGGATTATGCCCAGAAGCACGGGATTACCGTAGAAGGTCTTTCAAAACCCAAGTCTGACATTCATGAGGGGGAAGAGGAAGCAGAGGAAGAGTATTAATGAATGGACCAAAAATCGTCATTGGGCTTTCAGGAGGCGTGGATTCTTCTGTAGCCGCATACCTGCTGAAGGAGCAGGGATATGATGTCCTGGGCGTTACTATGCAGACCATACCGGTGCAGGAGGGCGTCCGGGGAGAACACGGGGATCTTCAGATGATAGAAGATGCTAAAAAAGTTGCGGACTATCTGGGGATTCCCCATTATGTTGCAGATTTTCAGAAAGAATTTAAACAGTATGTGACGGATTATTTTGTCCGGGAATATCTGGAAGGACGGACACCCAATCCCTGTATTGTCTGTAACCGGATGGTGAAATGGGAAGCCCTTTTATCTTATGGGAAAAAGCTGGGAGCCAGTCAGATCGCCACAGGACATTATGCCAGAATTGACCGTCTCTCCAATGGAAGATATGCCCTGAAGCAGGCGGCGTCTTCTGCAAAAGATCAGACATATGCTTTATATAATCTGACACAGGAACAGCTTGCAGCTACGGTGATGCCGGTGGGACAGTACGAGAAGGAGGAAATCCGGGCAATTGCAGAAAGAGCCGGGATTCCCGTGGCAAATAAGCCGGACAGTCAGGAAATCTGTTTCATTCCGGACAACGATTATGCCCGTTATATTGAGAAGAAATCCGGAAAAAAAGTACCGGAAGGAAATTATGTAACCGAGGACGGGACGGTTGTAGGCCGTCATAAAGGGATTATCCATTATACCATCGGCCAGAGGAAGGGACTGAATCTCTCTATGGGCCGTCCGGTTTTTGTTAGGGAAATCCGTCCGGAGACGAATGAGGTGGTCGTGGGAGAGAACGAAGATGTTTTTGCCTCGGCTTTAACCTGTACAAAGCTCAACTGGATGGCAGTGGACAAAGTGACAAAAGGGATGGAAGTTTCGGCGAAAATACGATATAATCATAAAGGAGAAGACTGTGTTTTAGAACCGCTGGAACAGGGGGAGGTTCTCTGCCGGTTTAAGCGGCCGGTAAGGGCAGTGACACCGGGACAGGCAGTGGTTTTTTACCAGAATGGATATGTTGCCGGAGGCGGCATTATTATCGGGAAAACAGAAGATACAGGCAACCTAGTATAACCAATATCGTGGTGAGAGTATGACAGGATTAACGAAGGAACAAGTTCAGCAGAGGATCGATGCAGGGCAGATTAACCGGAATGAAGAACCCAATACCAGAACGTATAAGCAGATTATACGGGAGAATGTACTGACTTTTTTTAACTTTTTAAATGTGGTTCTGCTGGTATTGGTACTTCTGGTGGGCTCCTATAAAAATTCCATGTTTATGGGAATTATTATTATTAACACGGTTATCGGAATCGTTCAGGAGGTAAGAGCCAAGAAGACCATTGATAAGCTGGCCATATTAACGGCCAGTAAAAATGTGGTGGTCCGGGAAGGACAGAAATGGAATGTGCCCACAGAAGAGATCGTCATTGACGATATTGTATATCTGAAAGCAGGGGAACAGGTGCCGGCAGATGCGGAGGTTCTGGAGGGAAGTCTGGAAGTCAACGAGTCTTTGCTTACAGGGGAATCCGATAACCTGGTAAAGGGCCGTGGAGACGGACTTTATTCGGGCAGCTTTGTCACGGCCGGAAATGCTTACTGCAAGATTATTCATGTGGGAAAAGAGAATTATGCCTCTCAGATTACAAGTGAAGCCAAGGAATTTAAGAAGCATAATTCGGAGCTTCGCAATGCTTTAAATAAAATCCTGAAGGTAATCAGTATTATTATTCTGCCGTTGGGAATTGTGCTCTTCTATAAGCAGTATCAGATTGTAGGAGACACCTTTGCCAACTCCGTTGTGAGTACTGTGGCGGCTGTTCTGGGCATGATTCCGGAAGGACTGGTTCTTCTGACCAGTGTGGCTCTGACTCTGGGGGCTCTGACTCTGGCCCGGAAGAAAACGCTGGTACAGGAGCTGTACTGCATTGAGACGCTGGCCCGGGTAGATACCCTTTGCCTGGATAAAACAGGAACAATTACAGAAGGCAGTATGCGGGTGGAAAAAGTAGAGCTTCTGGAAAAAGAAGAAGATTCCTGGGATTCGGAGAAAGTTTCCCGGGTAATGGGAAATCTGATGGGCGTTCTTCAGGATGAAAATGCTACCTCGGATGCGATGCGGGAGCATTTTAAGGTACGCCGGGACTTTGTTCTGAATCATCGGATTCCCTTTTCATCAGAGAGAAAATACAGCGGGGCCTGTTATGAAGACGGCACTTATTTCATAGGCGCTGCGCAGTTCCTGTTTCCGGAAGGCGAGGAAGAACTGCTGGAGAAGTGCAGCAGATACAGCCAGGAAGGGCTGAGGATTCTGGTTCTGGCATACAGCCCCAATAAAAATCGAAGCACGGAGCTTCCGGAGGGTCTGCGGCCTTATGCCCTTCTGCTTCTGACGGATGTAATACGTCAGGAAGCTCCGGAAACCCTGCAGTTTTTTGCAAAACAGGGAGTAGACTTAAAGGTTATCTCCGGAGACGATCCGGTGACAGTTTCTGCGATTGCGAAAAAAGCAGGCCTTGAAAATGCGGAAAACTATATAGATGCCACCACCATTCAGACGGAAGAGGAAATGGCCCGGGCGGTGGCATCCTGCAGCGTGTTCGGCAGGGTGACGCCCCAGCAGAAAAAGCAGATGGTACTGGCTTTGAAGGAGCAGGGACATACGGTGGCCATGACCGGAGACGGGGTAAATGACGTATTGGCTTTAAAGGAATCCGACTGCAGCATTGCTATGGCGGCAGGAAGCGACGCGGCGAAAAATATTGCCAATGTGGTTTTACTGGACTCCAATTTCGGAGCAATGCCTCATATTGTGAATCAGGGCCGGCGGGTGGTAAACAATATCCGTATGGCGGCCTCCATGTTTCTGATTAAAACTATTTTTTCCGTCTGTCTGTCGCTTCTGACTATTTTCTTTGGGGATATGTACCCCTTTGAGCCGATTCAGATGTCTTTAATCAGCGCCTGTGCAGTGGGAATCCCAACGTTCCTTCTGGCTCAGGAGCGAAACTATAATAAGATTGATCACACCTTCCTGAGACATGTGTTTATTAACGCATTTCCGGCGGCTGTGACGATTACCGCCTGTGTATTCGCGGTTATGCTGGTTTGTCAGGGAGTATATCACTCCAATGAAATGTTAAATACTGCCTGCGTGCTGGTGACGGGATGGAATTATATGGCGGCTTTAAAGACGGTATATTCCCCTTTGAGCCGTTATCGTAAGATCATTATTTACGGCATGCAGTTTATCTTCTTCGGAGGGGCTGTGGTGCTGCAGAACCTGCTGAATCTGGGCTCACTGGAATTCGGCATGATTATTCTGGTCTTTCTGCTGATGATTTTCTCTCCGGTGGTCATAGACGCAATTACGTCTCTGTTAAAACGGCTGTATGAAAAATCCAGAAAAAGAAAGGAACAGAAAGCCGCTCTGGCGGTGAGAAGATAGAAAAGAGAAGGGCTGTCTCTCCTTATGGAGGGGCAGCCCGGTTTGCATATTACAGAGAATGATTCTGTTTTCAGTCGAGAGGCAGAAACTGCGGCCTGCGGTTTTGAAAAACTGTGTAGTGGGTAAAACCGCAGGACTTTAACAGGTCGGGAAGTTTATGAAAGTCAAAGGCAATATTGCCGGGAATATGGGCGTCCGATCCAATCGTCAGTATTTCTCCCCCGAGCTGACGGTAGCGGGTTAAAATTTCTTCGCAGGGATTGGGGTGGCCAAGCCCGTAGTGAAATCCTCCGGTGTTCACTTCCAGTCCGACGTTTCTGGAGATCAGGGTCCGGAGAATTTCCTCCAGAATTTCCTCATAGCGTCCATAGGTGTAAAACTTATTTTTATTGGGGCCGTAGCGAACCACATAGTCAATATGTCCGTAAACGTCCATCTGATCAAAAACTTTCAGATTGTCCAGGATGGATTCAAAATAGGAGGTATAGGCTTCTTCCTCGGTACGATCTTCGTAAAAAGCAGGATAATAGGGATCGCATCCGTCTGTTACATGAGAGGATCCGATAACGAAATCAAACTCCCATTCTTTCAGAAGCGCCTGATGACGGGAGGCAAGATGGGGCTGAAGGCCCAGTTCCAGTCCGAATCTTAAATCTATGGAATCTTTATATTTTTCCTTCAATTCCACTAGTCGGTTCCGATAGGCGGGGATGTCCAGGTCAAAAGCAGTATGTTCGGGAGTGGGAGGAAAATCCCAGTCCAGATGTTCCGTAAAGCACATAAGGGAGAGACCTCTGGCAATGCCCTCCTGTATCATAGTTTCCATGGGGATTTCTCCATCGCCGGAAAAATCGGAGTGGAGATGAAAATCTGCCATAATCTTTCTGCTCATTGTTATATTCTCCTTAAAAATAATGGATCTTACAGACCCAGTATAGCATAAATCTGCCACTTCTGATAAATTTTTAGGAAAATAGTCTTGAATTTTTAGATAAAATTGGTTACAATACAACTTAGGTTGGCGTTTCGTTAATAAGGTGTGAGAAACGCAAATTTTACCTTAAAAATAGGAGGAATTTATCATGGCAGTAAAAGTTGCAATTAATGGATTCGGACGTATTGGACGTCTTGCTTTCAGACAGATGTTTGGAGCAGAAGGTTATGAAGTAGTTGCTATCAACGACTTAACTTCTCCAAAAATGTTAGCTCATTTATTAAAATATGATTCTACTCAGGGCAGATATGCACTGTGCGATAAAGTAGAAGCAGGCGAAGACTCCATCATCGTTGACGGTAAAGAAATCAAAATCTATGCAAAAGCAGACGCTTCTGAACTTCCCTGGGGAGAAATCGGCGTAGACGTTGTATTAGAGTGTACAGGTTTCTATACATCCAAAGAAAAAGCTTCTGCTCACTTAAAAGCAGGCGCTAAGAAAGTCGTTATTTCTGCTCCGGCTGGTAACGATCTGCCTACAATCGTATATAACGTAAACCATGACACATTAACAAAAGATGATCATATCATCTCCGCAGCTTCCTGTACAACAAACTGCTTAGCACCTATGGCAAAAGCTTTAAATGACTTAGCACCGGTTAAATCTGGTATCATGTGCACCATCCACGCTTACACAGGCGATCAGATGACTCTGGACGGACCTCAGAGAAAAGGTGATTTAAGAAGAAGCCGTGCTGCAGCTGTAAATATTGTTCCTAACAGCACAGGTGCTGCAAAAGCTATCGGTCTTGTTATTCCGGAACTGAATGGTAAATTAATCGGTTCTGCACAGCGTGTACCTACTCCTACAGGTTCTACAACAATCTTAACAGCAGTTGTTGAAGGAAACGTAACAGTTGATCAGATTAACGCAGCTATGAAAGCAGCTTCCAATGAATCTTTCGGATACAACGAAGATGAAATCGTATCCAGCGACATCGTTGGTATGAAATATGGTTCTCTGTTCGATGCTACTCAGACAATGGTTCTTCCATTAGAGAACGGCACAACAGAAGTACAGGTTGTTTCCTGGTATGACAATGAAAACTCTTACACAAGCCAGATGGTAAGAACAATCAAACATTTCGGAACATTACTGTAATTGTTATAAGAATTATAGACTCATTAAGGGTCCGGTCTTGTATGGGCCGGACCCTTTTATCATGGAACAAAAAGGAAGGAGTATCCCTATGTTAAATAAAAAATCAGTTGATGATATTAATGTAAAAGGAAAAAAAGTCCTGGTAAGATGTGATTTTAATGTTCCTCTGAAAGAAGGAAAGATCACAGACGAAAACCGTCTGGTAGCCGCTCTTCCTACAATTAAAAAATTAATCGCAGACGGCGGAAAAGTGATTCTCTGCTCTCATTTGGGAAAACCCAAAGGAGAACCGAAACCGGAATTATCTCTGGCTCCTGTTGCTGTAAGACTTTCTGAGCTTCTGGGACAGGAAGTAAAATTCGCAGCAGATCCGGAAGTAGTCGGACCAAATGCAAAAGCCGCTGTAGAAGCTATGGCAGACGGAGATGTGGTTTTACTGGAAAATACACGTTATCGTGTGGAAGAAACGAAAAACGGCGAAGCATTCAGCAAAGAACTGGCTTCTTTATGCGAAGTGTTCGTAAATGATGCATTTGGAACTGCACACAGAGCACACTGCTCTAATGTAGGTGTAACTCAGTATGTGGATACTGCAGTAGTAGGCTACTTAATGCAGAAGGAAATCGACTTCCTGGGCAATGCAGTAGAAAATCCAACCCGTCCTTTCGTTGCTATCTTAGGCGGAGCAAAAGTTGCAGATAAATTAAATGTAATCTCCAACCTTCTGGAAAAATGCGATACTTTAATTATCGGCGGCGGTATGGCTTATACCTTCCTGAAAGCGCAGGGAAAAGAAGTCGGAAAATCTTTAGTAGATGATACCAAACTGGATTACTGCAAAGAAATGACAGAAAAAGCAGAAAAATTAGGCAAGAAACTTCTGCTTCCCATTGATACAGCAGTTGCACCGGAATTCCCCAACCCGATTGATGCAGAAATTGCCGTTTCCAACGTATCTGTTGACGCAATGCCAGCAGAAGAATTAGGACTGGACATCGGACCGGAAACAGCAAAACTTTATGCGGATGCCGTAAAATCTGCAAAAACAGTTGTGTGGAACGGACCGATGGGTGTATTTGAAAACCCGGTTCTGGCACAGGGAACCATTGCAGTTGCAAAAGCTTTAGCTGAAACAGATGCAACCACCATCATCGGCGGCGGCGACTCTGCAGCAGCCGTAAATCAGTTGGGATTCGGCGATAAAATGAGCCACATTTCCACAGGCGGCGGCGCATCCCTGGAATTCCTGGAAGGAAAAGAACTCCCAGGCGTAGCAGCAGCCAACGATAAATAGAGCACTTAGCGATTGGCAAGCCGAAGGCGCAGACAGAGTTTCGTGTGAATTTAGTTCGAGGGAACTTAATGAAGACGAGCGAGAGCAAAGTGCGGAAAAAGTGCAGATTCAGGTAAAGGAGAAGATAGAATGGCAAGAAAGAAAATTATTGCAGGAAACTGGAAAATGAATATGACTCCCAGCGAAGCTGTAGAGTTGGTAAATACTTTAAAACCTCTGGTAGCTAATGAGGAAGCGGACGTTGTATTTTGCGTACCGGCCATTGACATTGTACCTGTAGCAGAAGCCTGCAAAGGTTCTAACATCCAGGTGGGCGCTGAGAATATGTATTTTGAGGAAAAGGGTGCTTACACCGGAGAAATTTCCCCGAACATGCTGGTAGATGCCGGAGTAAAATATGTAATTCTCGGACATTCTGAAAGAAGAGGATATTTCGGCGAAACCGATGCAGATATTAACAAAAAAATGCATAAAGCATTTGAACACAATCTGATCCCGATTATGTGCTGTGGAGAGTCTCTGGAGCAGAGAGAACAGGGAGTAACCATGGACTTCATCCGTCAGCAGGTAAAAATTGGCTTCCAGGGACTGACAGCAGATCAGGCAAAACAGGCAGTCATCGCTTATGAACCGATTTGGGCTATCGGAACAGGAAAAACTGCTACAACGGAACAGGCGCAGGAAGTATGCAAAGGAATCCGCGAATGCATCGCAGAAGTATACGATGCTGCAACAGCAGAAGCAATCCGGATTCAGTACGGCGGATCAGTAAACGCTGCAACAGCAGCAGACTTATTCGCTCAGGAAGATATTGACGGCGGATTAGTCGGAGGCGCTGCTTTAAAACCAGACTTCGGAAAGATTGTAAACTATAATAAATAAGTAAGAATGGAAAAGGGCCGGCGCAAAGATTTGCGCGCCCTTTTCTTTTTTCAAATCTACTTTGAAGAAAAGCGCTGTCGTGCAGAAGAAAGTTGACAAAAATGGTTTTCTAACCTAAGATAAGTACAGACGAATTGATTTATGAAGGAGAAAAGGCTATGGAGCAGGAAAAGATTGTGTATGCAGCCTTATTAGGGCTGGGAACTGTAGGAGGCGGCGTCTATAAGGTATTAAAAAGCCAGGAGTCGGAAACAGAGAAAAAACTGGGAACACAGATCAAAATAAAAAAGATTCTGGTTCGGAATACAGAGAAAGCGGCAGGTAAACTTCCAGAAGAAGACAGAGGACTTCTGACCAATTCCTGGGAGGAAATCCTTCAGGATCCGGAAATTTCCATTGTCATTGAACTGGTTGGAGGAATCAAAGCTGCGAAAACCTATATTTCAGAAGCTCTTCAGGCCGGAAAACACGTGGTAACGGCCAATAAAGACTTAATTGCTGTTCATGGAAAAGAATTATTTGACCTGGCGGAAGAAAATAACCGGGATTTCCTTTTTGAAGCAGCAGTGGCAGGAGGGATTCCGATTATCCGTCCTTTAAAACAGTGTCTGGCAGGAAACCATATGACAGAGGTTATGGGAATTGTCAATGGAACGACCAATTTCATCTTAACGAAAATGAGCCAGGAGGGAATGGAGTTTGAAGAGGCTCTGGCTCTTGCTACGGATTTGGGCTATGCGGAAGCAGATCCTACGGCAGATATTGAAGGGATTGACGCGGGAAGGAAAGTGGCAATTCTGGCTTCAGTGGCATTTAATTCCCGGGTGGTTCTTGATGACGTATATATTGAGGGAATTACAAAAATAACAGCTACCGATATTCGTTATGCTTCAGAAATGGGATGTGCCATTAAACTTCTGGGCGTAGCGCGCAACACACAAGACGGAATTGAGGCTTACGTAAGTCCGATGCTGATCCCAAGCTCTCATCCTCTTTCTTCTGTCAATGATTCCTATAACGCCGTATTTGTTCACGGAGACGCGGTGGAAGACGCTATGTTCTTTGGCAGAGGGGCAGGAGAGCTTCCTACGGCCAGCGCAGTCGTAGGAGATGTGTTCGACGTAGTCAGAAATATGAGTTATAACTGCAGCGGAAGAATTTCCTGTACCTGTTATAAACAGATTCCGGTTAAGAAAATGGAAGATACCTACAATCGTTTTTTCTTAAGACTGAGAGTGGAAGACCGGTGCGGTGTACTGGCAGAACTGACCAGTGTTTTTGCAAAGAACCATGTCAGCGTGGCACAGATTATACAGAAAGATGCAAAATCCAAAGAAGAGGCAGAAATTGTGGTAATTACCTCCCGGGTAAGAGAAGGAGATATTCAGAAAGCTCTTTCTGAAATAGCAACGAAGGAATGCGTACGTAAAGTTTCGGCTATGATCCGGGTTTATGCAAAAGAAAATGAATAAAAGATTGCATTTATCAGGCAATTAATACTATAATAATGGCCATAGAAGAGAAAGGAGAAAGGAACAAATTATGAATAAAAGACCTACGGTTTTAATGATTTTAGATGGATATGGTTTAAATAAAAAGCAGGAACACAATGCGGTATTCGAGGGAAAAACCCCGGTTATGGACAAGCTGATGAAAGAATATCCCTTCGTAGAGGGATATGCCAGCGGTCTGGCAGTGGGACTTCCGGACGGCCAGATGGGAAATTCTGAAGTCGGCCATATGAATATGGGCGCAGGAAGAATTGTATATCAGGAATTAACAAGAATTACAAAAGAGATCGAAGACGGAGATTTCTTCCAGAACGAAGCGCTTCTGGCAGCTATGAAAAACGCGAAAGAAAACGACTCAGCCATTCACTTTATGGGCCTTCTTTCCGACGGAGGCGTACACAGCCACAATACCCATTTATACGGACTTCTGGAAATGGCAAAGAAAAACGGACTTTCCAAAGTCTACGTGCATTGTTTCCTGGATGGACGTGATACTCCGCCTGCATCCGGAAAGAGCTATATAGAAGAGCTTCAGGCTAAAATGAAGGAAATCGGCGTTGGTGAAATCGGCGTGGTTTCCGGACGTTATTATGCAATGGACAGGGATAACCGCTGGGATCGTGTGGAGAAAGCTTACCGCGCCCTTGTACATGGGGAAGGGGTAAAAGGAAGCGATGCGGCAGAAGCTGTTCAGAAATCCTACGATGAGGGAACAACCGATGAATTCGTAGTTCCTACTGTTATGGTAAAAGACGGAAAGCCTGTAACAGTTATTTCAGATAAAGATTCCGTGGTATTCTTTAACTTCCGTCCGGACCGTGCAAGAGAGATTACCAGAGCATTCTGCGACAATGAGTTCAGCGGTTTCCAGAGAGAGAAGAAACTGGACGTGACCTTCGTCTGCTTTACCGACTATGATGAAACCATAGAGAACAAACTGGTTGCATTCCACAAGGTTGCTTTAAAGAATACTTTCGGCGAATATCTGGCAGCGCACAATATGACTCAGGTACGTATTGCAGAAACAGAAAAATATGCTCATGTAACGTTCTTCTTTAACGGAGGAGTAGAAGAGCCCAATGCCGGCGAAGATCGGATCCTGGTGAAATCTCCTAAGGTTGCCACCTATGACTTACAGCCCCAGATGAGCGCACCTCAGGTCTGCGACAAACTGGTAGAAGCCATTAAATCCGGAAAATATGATGTGGTTATTGTAAACTTTGCAAATCCTGATATGGTTGGACATACAGGAGTTGAGAGCGCAGCTATTGCAGCCATTGAAGCAGTGGATGAATGTGTGGGAAGAACGGTAGAAGCTATTAAAGAAGTAAATGGACAGATGTTTATCTGCGCGGATCATGGAAACGCAGAACAGTTGGTAGATTATGAGACAGGAGATCCATTTACCGCACACACAACCAATCCGGTTCCCTTTATTCTGGTAAATGCAGATCCGGCATACAGCCTGAAAGAGGGCGGATGTCTGGCAGATATTGTCCCCACTTTAATTGAACTGATGGGAATGGAAAAACCGGCAGAAATGACTGGAACTTCCCTTCTGAAAAAATAAGAAATCATTTTTTAGAAACGGATAAGAGCCATTAGATTTTATATCTGAAATCTAATGGCTCTTTAAAACTGTGTGTCCAATGGACGTTACCTCTCTTTCTGAAATTTGGTTCAATCCTTTTGCTTAAAACATTTTTCCGGTATTCTTTGATAATCTCTTTCTCTATATCTTTTGCCTGCGCCTTGCAATTGACATATTGTAGGTGGGGATACTATCTAATCTTTTCCGCCATCTAAACGTATCTGACAATTAGGAAACGAATCATTTATGGTATCTACCGTCTAAACGTATCCGGTATAAAAGATGATAGATTTCTATTAGAAAACCCTCTCTGATACGCTATCCAATACCATATTTTCGTTTTCAGCTTCCTTATCGGAATATGTAACGGCGGTCAGGAAATCTTTTCGGTTTCCGTTTCCTTTTTTCGTTGGACACTTAAGTCTTACTTTCAGGAATCAGAAGAATATAAATATTACTATACTTTAAAAAATAATGATATTAATTTACTTAATATAACTTTTATTCTTTAAAAATTATAGAGGCTGAATATTTATATCGTTATCCAACTATACAAATGGTTCTTTGCAACCGTTTCTTAGTCTTACGAAAATATTTCTGATATGATATGCAGTACCTGGCCTCTAAGAGTTTTAGAAAATAAATATTATTTTCGTTATATTATCAAATGTTACCTTCAAAAATACTTTTTAGTACAAGGGTCGCACCTTCTTTCTTTAAGATTTTATTTTGGGTATTTCTTTACGTTTCTGGTGGTCCGTACCTTCCTTTCTTTAAATTATGAGGTAAACCATATCGTTTTCGGTGGTCTCTCCTCCTTCTTTTTCTTTCTGTTTGTTTATGTTGTTATAATAGCAGAAAATATATGATATGTCAATATAAAAATAGAAAAAAGTTAAAAAAACATAAATTAAACTATTAAGTAGAAATAAAAAATATAAATAATCAGAAAATAATAAAATAATTAAAAAATTGATGCGATAACTAAAAGACAAATCGGGAGGATATTTTTCGGGAATTCACACATACTAGGACAAAAGCGATAGATTTAGGAGGGATGTTCATGTTTCGATACTTACCGATAAGAAAAGTACACGCAAGACAAGTATTGGACTCCAGAGGAAATCCTACCGTAGAAGTTGAAGTTACTGTTGGAGAAGGGATCGTTGGGATCAATGGATATACAGCAAAAGCAATTGTTCCTTCAGGAGCCTCAACAGGAAAATTTGAGGCTGTGGAATTAAGAGACGGAGTAAAAGACAAATACGTAGGTTTAGGAGTAGAAAAGGCGGTTAATAATGTAAATACCAGACTGTCTGAGGCAATCCTGGGAGAAAACGCCCTGAATCAGGAAGTGATTGACCGGATTCTGATTGATACAGACGGAACAGAAAATAAAAGCAGCGCAGGAGCCAATGCGATGCTGGGAGTATCCATGGCAGTAGCCAGAGCGGCAGCTCTGGCCCTGAGAATTCCGCTTTATCAGTATATCGGTGGATGTCATACCTGCCGTCTGCCGGTTCCTATGATGAATATTTTAAATGGAGGACGGCATGCGGACAATACGGTGGATCTGCAGGAATTTATGATTATGCCAGTGGGAGCAGACAGCTTTTCCAAAGCCCTGCAGATGTGCGCGGAAGTTTATCAGTTCTTAAAAATCCTGCTGAAGGAAAACAGACTTTCCACAGGGGTGGGAGACGAGGGCGGCTTTGCGCCGGACATTGCTGATTCTTCGGAAGTTCTCAGATTCATGGTAGAGGCAGTGGAAAAGGCAGGCTATACGGCGGGAAAAGATATTTTCTTCGCCATTGACGCAGCCGCCAGTGAACTCTATGATGAAGAGAAACACATCTATTATTTCCCCGGAGAAAGCAAAATGAGCGGGGAAAAGGTGCAGAGGGACGGACAGGAAATGATTGCCTATTATGAAGAGCTGATTGAACAGTTCCCCATTGTCTCCATCGAAGACGGGCTTCATGAAGATGACTGGGAAGGATGGACTTCTATGACAGAGAAACTGGGGAAAAAGATCCAGTTGGTCGGGGACGACTTGTTTGTAACCAATAAAAAGAGGCTCAATTGCGGCATTAAACTTAAGGCAGCCAATGCTATTTTAGTGAAGGTAAATCAGATAGGAACTCTGACAGAGGCGCTGCAGGCAGTGGAGCTTGCCCATCGAAATGGGTACAATGCGGTAATTTCCCACAGATCCGGGGAAACGGAAGACCCCTTTATTGCAGATTTGGCCGTTGCCACCGGCGCCGGGCAGATCAAAGCAGGAGCGCCCTGCCGATCCGACCGGAACGCAAAATATAATCAGCTTTTGAGAATCGAGGAATATCTGGGAGAACAGGCTGTTTATGAAGCGCCTTCTTTTGGTTGGGGGAGCGAAAAATAAGATTCCATGGCTGTCACAGATTTTTCAAAAATATCCAAGTTTGTTGTTGAAATCCTGAAACTCCTATGCTAAAATATGCTTTAGTTGATTAGGAGGTAAGGACATGGAGATTTTAAGAATTATTTTGACAGTATTGTTTGTAATAGATTGTCTTGGTCTTACAGTTGTCGTTTTGATGCAGGAGGGTAAACAACAGGGACTCGGGGCGATAGCCGGTATGGCAGATACCTATTGGGGCAAGAATAAAGGCCGTTCCATGGAAGGCGGACTGGTAAAAGCCACAATCATTATGGGTGTGCTGTTTATCGGATTAGCACTTGTTTTAAATTTAATCTGAAATCGGAAAACACTCTTGCGGGGAAGCAAGAGTGTTTTTTATGTAATACAAAAAGGAGCAGAATGAATAAAAAAGTAATCGAAAAAAGAAAGAAAATATTACTGGATATTATGGGAGATCCCATTTACCGTCCCATGCGGCTAAGAGAGCTGGCAATGCTTTTAAATGTGCCGAGACCGGAGCGGAAAGCTCTCTATGAAATCCTGGACGCCCTTATTGAAGAAGGCAAGGCCAGCCTGGACAATAAGGGCCGCTACCGGAAAGGGAAAACATCGGAAGGCAAAGTTCTGGAAGGTACCTTTGTGGGAAATTCCAGAGGCTTTGGATTTGTAGAGATTCCTGATGAGGAAGAGGATATTTTCATTCCCGAAGAAGCCACGGGCACGGCCATGCATATGGATAAGGTGCAGGTCAGCCTAAAGGAAGAAGGAAAAGAGGGGCGCAGACGGGAAGGACAGATCGTAAAAGTTTTAGAGCGGGGAATTACAGAAGTGGTGGGGACCTTTGACAAAAGCCAGAACTATGGGTTTGTAATAAGCGACAATCCCAGGTTTTCCAAAGACATTTTTATTCCGAAAGAGTTTTCCCATGGAGCTTCTCATGGAGATAAAGTAATCGCCGTTATTACCGATTATGGAAGCAGCAATAAGAATCCGGAAGGAAAAATCACAGAAGTGCTGGGAAATATTAATACGCCGGGAACCGATATTTTAGCCATTGCCAAAGGATTCGGACTTCCCACAGAGTTTCCGCCCAGAGTACTGAATCAGGCCGGGAAGATGAAAGATCATGTGATTGAAAGTGACTTCCAGGGACGTATGGATTTGCGGAAATGGACCATTGTAACCATTGACGGAGAAGATGCAAAAGATCTGGATGATGGAATTTCCCTTACGAAAGAAGGGAAAACCTATCATCTGGGTGTTCACATTGCAGATGTAAGCAATTATGTACAGGCAAAAAGCGCGTTAGATCGGGAAGCGTTAAAAAGAGGCACCAGTGTATATCTGACCGACCGTGTGATTCCCATGCTGCCGGTGGAATTATCCAATGGGATCTGTTCGCTGAATCAGGGAGAGGACAGGCTGGCGTTAAGCTGTCTGATTGACATTGATGAAAAGGGAAAAGTCTTAAAGCATCAGATTGTGGAGTCTGTGATCTGTGTGGAGCAGAGAATGACCTATACAGATGTGAAGAATATTCTGGAAGATACAGACAAAGAAGCGAAGGCAAAATACGCGGATTTAGTTCCTCTGTTTCACAGAATGGCCAGACTGTCGCAGGTTCTGAGAGAGAAAAGAAAGAAGCGGGGAGCTATTGACTTTGATTTCCCGGAGAGTAAAATTGTATTAAATGCCAGCGGAAAGCCGGTGGAGATTAAAGCTTATGAGCAGAATGTGGCAACGCGGATTATTGAGGACTTTATGCTTCTGGCCAATGAAACGGTGGCGGAAGAATTCTGTAAAAGAGGGTATCCTTTTGTCTACCGGGTACATGAAAATCCGGATCCGGAAAAGACAGAGGCTTTACTGACCCTTCTGCGCAGTCATGGGATTTCCGTTCAGAAGAAGAGACAGGAGATTACTCCCAAGGAAATACAGACCGTATTACACGATCTGGAAGGGAAGCAGGAAGAGGCTCAGATTAGCCGGCTGATCTTAAGAACGATGAAACAGGCCCGCTACACCACAGACTGTATGGGCCATTTCGGACTGGCGGCAAAATATTACTGCCATTTCACATCGCCTATCCGACGGTATCCGGACTTACAGATTCACCGGATTATTAAAGATCACATAAGAGGCCGGATGAGTAAAGAAAAAATTGCAGCATACCGGGAGTTCCTGGATGATGTGGCAGAACAGTCCAGCGTGATGGAGCGCAGGGCAGAAGAAGCGGAAAGAGAAGTGGAAAAACTGAAAAAAGCAGAATATATGTCTTATCATATCGGAGAAATATACGAGGGAATTATCTCCGGTGTGACCGGATGGGGCTTTTATGTGGAACTTCCCAATACGGTGGAAGGCCTGGTTCATGTAAACAGCCTTCAGGACGATTATTACGTTTATGACAAAGAAAACCATGTTCTTTCCGGGGAAATGACCAGAAAGAAATATGGTCTGGGGGATACGGTAACAGTGCGGGTGGCAGATACGGACTGTGTACTGAAAACCATTGATTTTGTGCTTGTAAAGAAAGAGGATGAACAGAGGGAGGAAGAAGGATGGCCAAGGAATCCCAGAACCGATTAATCGCAAATAATAAAAAGGCTTATCACGATTATTTTATTGAAGACACTTATGAGGCGGGAATTTCTCTCGCCGGAACAGAAGTAAAATCCCTTCGGATGGGAAAATGCAGCATTAAGGAATCTTTTGTCCGAATTGAAAAAGGAGAAGTTTATATTTACGGAATGCATATCAGTCCCTATGAGAAGGGGAATATTTTTAATAAGGATCCTTTAAGAACCAGAAAACTTCTGCTTCATCAGTATGAAATCCGTAAAATAGAAGGGAAGATTAAAGAAAAAGGATTCACTCTGGTTCCACTGAAAGTGTATTTTAAAGGAAGTCTGGTAAAGGTGGAAATCGGCGTTGCCCGGGGAAAGAAACTCTATGACAAGCGTCAGACCATTGCAAAAAAAGATCAGCGAAGAGAAGCAGAACGGGATTTCAAGGTGAAAAACCTTTACTAGAGGAAACACTATGATTTATATTTCACATTTAATGGAAGATGAGATTCTGGCAGAATTGCTGGAAGAAGGAAGAAAACGCGGGGAAGTCCTGGGAGTGGAATCCATTGAGTTCGGGATTGGGTTCGAGCTGGATAAGCTGCCCCAAACGCTGAAATCCTATGAGAAGCGTCTGGAGAAACTGGGGCGGCCTCCCCTGACTCTGCACGGGCCTTTTCTGGATTTAAACGGGGCCAGTTATGATACACGGATACAGAAAGCCACAAAGGAGAGGTTTCAGCAGGCTTATGACGCGGCCGAATATCTGGGGGCATCCAAAATTGTTTATCATTCCGGCTTTATTCCTCAGATTTATCTGGAAGAAGGCTGGGCGGAGAGAATGGCTCAGTTCTGGACAGAATTTCTGGATGGAAAAGGGGAATCCATCCAGATCTGTATGGAAAATGTTCTGGACAGAAATTACAGATTGGTAAGGGAAGTCTGTAAAAGGATCAATCATCCGGCTTTTGCTCTGTGTCTGGATATTGGCCATGCCCATGTATACTCTCCTTATCCTGTGGAAGAGTGGATAGTGGAGCTGGGAAAATATACAGGCCATATCCATCTTCATGATAACCGGAAAGATAAGGATTCCCATCTGGCTTTGGGGGAGGGAACCATCCCGGTGGAAAAGGCGTTAAAACTTCTGAAGAAGCACTGCAGCCAGGCTACCTGTACGCTGGAAAACAGAACAAAAGAAGAGGTGCTGCAGTCGTTGGAGAGAATAGGAATAATGTAAGAACAAAAAAGAGGTGAAACATTATGGGACATATTACATCAAGACAGGCTTATAAGAGCCTGGAGGAGAGAATTAACTGGTTTACACAGGGAGCCCCGCCTTCAGAAACTCTTTACAAAATTCTGCAGGTACTGTATACGGAAAAGGAAGCCAAATGGATGGCTCTTCTTCCTGTCCGTCCCTTTACCGCGAAGAAAGCGGCAAAAATCTGGAGAACTACCGAATATAAGGCGGAAAAGGTACTGGAGCATCTCTGTGAGAAGGCTCTTCTGGTAGATTCTTACCACAATGGGGTGCGAAAATTTGTAATGCCGCCGCCAATGGCCGGATTCTTTGAATTTGCCCTTATGAGAACCAGAGGGGATATTGATCAGAAATATTTAAGTGAACTGTATTATCAGTATATGAATGTGGAAGAAGATTTTGTAAAGGATCTGTTCTATGCCACAGAGACCAGACTGGGCCGGGTTTACGTTCAGGAACCGGTACTTAGCAGCGAGAATGCCCTGCACATTCTGGATTATGAACGGGCCAGCTATATTTTAGACGAAGCAGAATACATAGGACTGGGAACCTGTTACTGCCGTCATAAAATGCTTCATGCCGGACATCCCTGCGAGATTAACGCGCCTCTGGACGTGTGTCTGACCCTGGGAAACGTGGCTCGATCTCTGGCACAAAACGGCGGATTTGCCCGCCTGATTGATAAAGCAGAGGCAAGAGACGTACTGGAACGATCCTATGCGGCCAATCTGGTGCAGATCGGAGAAAACGTGCAGAATAATCCCATGTTTATCTGCAACTGCTGCGGATGCTGCTGTGAAGCGCTGCAGGCGGCCAGAAAATTCAGCCCCATGCAGCCAGTGGCCACCACCAACTATCAGCCAAAGGTAAAACAGGAAACCTGTATCGGATGTGGAAAATGTGAGAAAGTCTGCCCCATTCTGGCTATATCCATGGAAGAAGGGGAAAACGGAAAGAAAAAACCGGTAATTGATATGGATATTTGTCTCGGCTGCGGCGTCTGCGCCAATAATTGTCCCACAAAGGCGATAGAGATGGAGAGAAGACCGGTACAGGTCATTACTCCCGTAAACAGTACCCACCGATTTGTTCTGCAGGCCATTGAAAAGGGAACTTTGCAGAACCTGGTATTTGACAATCATGCCTTTGCCAACCACAGAGCCATGGCCGCAGTATTCGGGGTTATTTTAAGCCTGCCGCCTCTGAAGCAGGCTCTGGCCAGCAAGCAGTTTAAATCCATTTATCTGGATAAACTGCTGTCCAGTCAGGTGAATAAAAAGAAAAAACAGATTAAAGAATAAACGCTCTGTAAAAATCTTCAGGAACCGGTGCTGTAAACAGCATCGGTTTTTTGGTGATGGGATGGGGAAAAGATAACTGGTAAGAGTGCAGGGCCTGGCGTTTAATCTTCTGATATTCCGGATAGTAAAGATAATCTCCCAAAAGAGGATAACCCAGGTATTTCATATGCACCCGAATCTGATGCGTACGTCCTGTCTCCAGGTTTAACTGCATAAGGGAATTTCCCTGGGAAACGGCCAGCCGCTGATAATGGGTTACGGCGGATTCTCCCTTTTGAAAATCCACCTGTCTTTCTATAACAGAATCCGGTTTTCTGGCAATGGGGGCAGAAATAACGCCTTTGCGGGGTGCCGTTCCTTTTACAATGGCCAGATAGGTGCGTTTTACCTGGCGCTTCTGAAGCGAGGCAGACAGTAAAGCTGCGCTTAAAGCATTTTTGGCCAGGATCAAAGCTCCGGTGGTATCCCGATCCAATCGGTTCAGACAGCGGTAGACAAAGGTCTCCTCCTGCTGCTGATAATACCAAGCTACCGCATTGGCCAGAGTATTATCCGGATTTCCCATGGAGGGATGGATGGGCATATCCGCCGGCTTATTGACTACCAGTATGTCCTCGTCTTCGTAGAGAATTCCAAAAGGCAGGTTTACAGGAAGAATTTCAGAGTCAGATTCCTTTTCCCTCAGATGAACAGTCAGAAGATCTCCGGCTTTCAGTCGGGTGTTTCCGTAAGCAGGGACTCCGTTATTTAAGATACTGCCGGGAAACTGCTTCATTCCTGTGAGAATATGGCG
This sequence comes from Blautia sp. An249, assembly GCF_002159835.1. Classification (GTDB taxonomy): domain Bacteria; phylum Bacillota; class Clostridia; order Lachnospirales; family Lachnospiraceae; genus Blautia_A; species Blautia_A avistercoris. The sequence goes on from NZ_NFJL01000001.1 coordinate 347,146, forward strand.
GGAATATCCCTGTGATTTTAAAAAATTCAATATGGTGGAGGATTCCTCCGCATTTGTTATCTGATAAGTAAATGTCCGTTTCATGCCAGTATCATATCATAAAGTGCATAAAAGAAACAGTGCAGAATTGACTTTTTATAGACAAAATTATATAATAAAAGCGTTGAAGAAGAGCTGAAAAACAAGACATACTGCGACAACTGGGAGTCTGAAATAAGAAAATTACAGGTTTGTTGTCAAACGACAGGAAACCTGTTTTTATGTTATACAGGATTGAAGGAGAAGAGGAGTTGAAGTGGGCCTGCCCACTTTGTTTATGTAGTGGGAAATATGGATTTTAAAACAGGAATTGAAGATTATTACGTAATAAAAAATAATAAGAAACTGCGGTTTGGATTTACCACGGGAACCTGTGCGGCAGCAGCGGCAAAGGCAGCGGTGAGAATGCTTTTATCGGGAGAAAGGGTTATGGAAATTCCTCTTCTGACACCAAAGGGAATTCTCCTTCATCTTCCCGTGGAAGACATCCGGGAGGAGGACAGCGCGGTATCCTGCGCCGTCCGTAAAGACGCCGGGGACGATCCGGATACCACCAACGGAATCCTGATTTATGCCAGAGTGCAGAAGCAAAAGACTGCCGAAATTGTGGTAGACGGAGGCATTGGTGTGGGAAGAGTAACCAGACCGGGACTGGAACAGAAGGTGGGCGATGCGGCCATTAACCAGGTTCCCCTTACCATGATTCAAAAGGCGGCTTCCGAAGAGGCGTCCCGGGCAGATTACGAAGGCGGACTGAAGATTATCATCTCTGTCCCCCGGGGAGAGGAAATTGCGAAAAAAACCTTTAATCCCAGGTTGGGAATCCAGGGCGGCATTTCCATTTTAGGAACCACCGGCATTGTGGAGCCTATGAGCGAGAAAGCGCTGATTGAGAGTATCCGGGTGGAGATGCGCCAGAGAAAGGAGCAGGGAGAAGACTACCTGCTGATGACTCCGGGAAACTATGGGGCGGCTTATCTGAAAGAACAGATGTCCCTGCCCTTTGAGAAGAACATCAAGTGCAGCAATTATATCGGAGAAACCATTGACATGGCAATCGACATGGGGGTGCGGGGGATTCTGTTTATTTCCCATATCGGAAAATTTGTAAAGGTAGCCGCCGGGATTATGAACACCCATTCCCACAGCGCGGATGCAAGGATGGAGGTTTTATGCTCCAATGCCATACGCGCCGGAGGGGATCTGGATGCAGCCCGGAAAATTCTGGCCTGCAATACCACAGATGAAGCTCTGGAGGTCTTAAGGGAGGCCGGGATTTTAAAAGAAACCATGGAAGAAATTTTAACGAGGATTCAGTTTTATCTGGATCACCGTTCTTATGAACAGATTTTGCTGGGAGCGGTTCTGTTTTCCAATGAACAGGGATATTTGGGACAGACCCGAGACGCAAAAAAGCTGATTACATATCTGAAAAAAGAAAAAAAGACAGGAGAAAACGTATGCAGGGAAAATTATACGGAGTAGGAGTAGGACCGGGAGATCCGGAATTATTAACCTTAAAGGCGATGAGACTGATAAAAGAAGCGCCGGTTATCGCAGTGCCGGCAGAGGAGCCGAAAAAAAGCGTGGCCTATCAAATTGTGGTGCAGGCATATCCTCAGTTGGAGGAAAAAAAGCTGCTGGCTGTTTCCATGCCCATGACAAAAGATAAGAAAAAACTGGAAGAAAGCCACAATGCAGGGGCAAAAATAATCAAAGATGTGCTGGATGAGGGGAAGGATGTGGTTTTCCTGACTCTGGGAGACCCAACGGTATATTCCACCTATCTCTATATTCATAAGCGAATCTGCGCTATGGGATATGAGACGGAGATCGTCAGCGGAATTGCTTCTTTCTGTGCGGTTTCTGCCCGGCTAAACCAGGGACTGGTGGAAAAGGCTCAGCCTCTGCATGTGATTCCGGCCTCTTATCAGGTTGAGGAAGCCCTGAAGCTTCCCGGAACCAAAGTGTTAATGAAGGCCGGGAAGAAGATGAAACAGGTAAAAGAACAGATGAAGATTTTAGGCGAAGAGGGTATGATGATTGAAAACTGCGGAATGGAAAACGAGAAGATTTACCGCAGTGTGGAAGAAATTCCGGATGATGCGGGATATTATTCCCTTATTATTGTAAAGGATAAGGAGGATTAACATGGTACATTTTGTGGGAGCAGGACCGGGAGCGCCGGATTTAATAACTCTGAGGGGAAAGACATTTTTAGAGCAGGCAGATGTGATTATTTATGCAGGCTCCCTTGTAAATCCCCAGCTTTTATCCTACGCAAAGGAGGAATGTCAGGTTTATAACAGCGCTCACATGACTTTGGAAGAAGTCATTGCTGTTATGGAACAGGCAGAAGAAGAAGGAAAGACGACCGTGCGTCTTCACACCGGGGATCCCTGTATTTACGGGGCCATCCGGGAGCAGATGGACATTCTGGATGAAAAGAAGATAGCTTACGATTCCTGTCCGGGCGTCAGCTCTTTCTGCGGAGCTGCCTCAGCTCTGGATTTGGAATATACCCTTCCGGAGATTTCCCAGAGCGTTATTATCACCAGAATGGCCGGGAGAACCCCGGTTCCGCCAAAGGAGAGCATTGAATCCTTTGCGGCTCATCAGGCAACCATGGTTGTCTTTTTAAGCACCGGTATGCTGGAAGAATTAAGCCAAAGACTGATTGCAGGGGGGTATAAGGAAGACACCCCGGCGGCCATTGTCTACAAAGCCACCTGGGAGGATGAAAAAACTTTTGTATGTACGGTGGGAACCCTGGCAGAGACAGCCAGGGAAAATCAGATTACAAAGACAGCATTAATGATAATTGGAGACGCGGTAAAGACCAGCCATTACGACCGTTCCAAACTGTACGATCCGGAATTTACCACGGAATTCCGAAAGGGAACAAAATAAGATGAAAATGGCAGTCATAAGCTTCAGCCTGACCGGAGCCGCTGCGGCTGAGAGGCTGATTAAGAGGCTTAGGGAAAACAGAAAAGAAGAGACTCTGGAAGTGGAAACCGCGGTAAAAAGCAGATACTGTACAGAAGGGTTAAAGGAGCCGCTGGACGTCTGGACAAGAAGACAGTTTGAAAAGGCGGATCTCCTGATCTTTGTGGGAGCCTGCGGAATTGCTGTGCGAAGCATTGCCCCTTATGTAAAAAACAAGAAGACGGATCCGGCCGTACTGGTGATTGACGAGTGCGGAAAATTTGTGATTTCTCTGTTGTCCGGCCATCTGGGAGGGGCCAACGAATATGCAAAGGAAGCCGCCCGGGCGCTGGGAGCCGTACCGGTAGTCACTACGGCCACAGATTTGCACGGGGTCTTCGCGGTGGATACTTTTGCCAAAAAGAACGGGTGCAGCATCCATAATATGACAGCGGCTAAAGAAGTCTCCGCCGCTTTGCTGGCAGGAGAAGACGTGGGACTTTACAGTGATTTTCCCATACAGGGCGGGCTTCCTTTGGGCCTAAAGCTCTGCGACAGTCAGGGAAGGGACGGAAAGGGCGAGGTTATTTCTCCTGGAATCTGTATTTCTCTGGAAAAAGAGAAACACCCCTTCTCCCACACGGTAAACCTTATCCCCCGAATCGTAACGGCAGGGGTGGGCTGCCGCAGGGAGTGTCCTTATGAGAAAATCCGGCAGGTTCTTTTCAGGGCGCTGCAAGAGGCCCGGGTCTGTGAGGAAGCGCTGGAGAAGATTGCAAGTATTACGTTGAAAGAAAAGGAGCCGGGAATTCTTGCCCTGGCCGGGGAGCTGTCTGTCCCCTTTGCAGTATATTCTGCCGGAGAACTGATGGAGGCGGAGGGAAACTTTCAGCCGTCCTCCTTTGTCAGGGAGGTTACCGGCGTTGATAATGTGTGTGAGCGCAGCGCAGTAACAGGAAGCGGAGGCGGCACACTGATACAAGAAAAATTAAAGGCTGACGGGGCCACAGCAGCCCTTGCCGTCAGAGATTGGAGTGTACGATTTGAATAAATTATATGTGGTGGGGATTGGCCCCGGAGAATACGAACAGATGACCCACAAAGCCGCCGGGATTTTGCGGGAATGCGATACCATTATCGGCTATACGGTGTATGTGGATTTGGTGAAGGAACATTTTCCGGAAAAAGAGTTTCTTACCACCCCCATGCGAAAAGAAGTGGAGCGTTGTGTGATGGCTTTTGAAGAAGCCATGAAGGGAAAAACCGTGGCCATGATCTGCAGCGGAGACGCAGGCGTTTATGGAATGGCAGGGCTGATGTATGAAATTGGCGCAGATTATCCCCAGGTGGAGCTGGAAATTGTGTCAGGAGTAACTGCCGCCACCGGAGGAGCCGCTGTGCTGGGAGCACCTCTGATACATGATTTCTGCCTGATTAGCTTAAGCGATTTGCTGACGCCCTGGGAGAAAATTGAAGCCCGTCTGCTGGGCGCTTCTCAGGCAGACTTCGTTATCTGTCTGTACAATCCATCCAGTAAGAAGAGAAAGGATTATCTGCAGAAAGCCTGCGATTTAATGATGACTTATAAATCACCGGATACAGTCTGCGGAATTGTTGGAAACATCGGAAGAGAGGGAGAAGTCTCCAAAGTGATGACTTTAAAGGAACTTCGGGATACCCAGGTGGATATGTTTACCACTGTCTTTGTGGGCAATTCCCAGACCAGGAACATCAATGGGAAAATGGTGACGCCGAGAGGATACAGGAATGTTTAAAGCAGTTGTATTTGCAGGGACAACCGAAGGCTATGAGATTGCCCGGTGGCTGAAAGACCGGGGCGGGAACGTCTGCGCCTGTGTTGCCACAGAATACGGGGCCTTATCTCTGGAAGCGGGAGAGGGACTGCAGGTAAAGGCAGGCCGTTTAAAAGAAGAGGAAATGGAAGAGCTGTTTATGCAGCAGGATCCGGCTGTGGTCATTGACGCCACCCATCCTTACGCCGTGGAAGTGACCAGGAATATTCAGGACGCCTGCCGAAATACAGACAGAAACTATCTGCGGCTTTTAAGAGCAGAAAGCCAAAGAGAAGAGCAGGCTGTCTATGTGGAAAACATAAAAGGGGCAGTAGAGTATTTAAAAGAGACAAAAGGGAACATTCTGGTGACCACAGGCAGCAAAGAGCTTTCAGCTTTTACGGAACTGCCGGATTATCAGGAGCGTGTTTTTGCCAGAGTGCTCTCCCTTCCTTCGGTAATTGAAGAATGCGCCAGATTAAAAATACAGGGGAAACACTTAATCGGAATGCAGGGTCCATTCAGCCGCCAGTTAAATGAGGCCATGCTGCGTCAGTATAACTGCACCTATCTGGTAACGAAGGATTCCGGAACTGCCGGAGGCTTTCGGGAGAAATATGAGGCAGCTCTCTCCTGTGGGGCTGTGCCGGTGGTAATCGGCCGTCCACCGAAAGATGAAGGGCTTTCCCTGAAGGAGTGCAAGGCCCTTCTGGCAAAGGAAAAAGAACTGAAAGTATGTCGGGAGATTGCTTTAGTAGGCGTGGGAATGGGATCGGCGGAGACTTTTACCCAGGAAGGTTTAAACCAGTGCAGACGGGCGGAACTGATTATAGGAGCCAGGCGTCTGGCGGAGGCTGCAAAAGCCGCCGGAGGATGCGGGGATGTATACTGGGAATACCAGAGTGAAAAGATTATCGGGTATTTGAAAGATCATCCGGAGTATACCAGGATAGCCATTGCTCTGTCAGGAGACGTGGGGTTCTACAGCGGAGCCAAAAAGCTGCTTCAGGGACTGAAAGAAGCCTTTCCCCAAAGTTCCGTAAAGACCGTCTGCGGAATTTCCTCTCTTGTGTATTTTATGGGGAAAATCGGAAAATCCTGGGAAGACGTATGCATTACCAGCAGTCACGGAAGAGCCTGCAATCTGCCCGGACTGATTCGGGAGAATCAAAAAGTATTTTCCATTTTAGGAACCCGAGACGGAGTAAGGAATCTGGCCCGAAAGCTTACAGACTATGGGATGGAAGACTGCAGGATCTGGGTGGGAGAGCGTTTATCCTATCCCGAGGAAACCATCTTTGAGAAAAAAGCCAAAGAGCTGACAGCGTATGAGGGAGATCCTTTAAGCGTCATTTATGTGGAAAACCCCAAAACCAAAAAGCGGATGGAAACCCATGGGATAGCAGACGAAGCGTTCCTTCGGGGAAAAGCGCCCATGACCAAAGAAGAAATCAGAACCATATCCCTGGCCAAATTAAAGCTTAACAGAGACTCCATCTGCTACGATGTGGGAGCAGGAACCGGATCTGTGGCCATTGAGATGGCTTTAAGGGCCAGTCAGGGAAAAGTTTATGCCATAGAGAAAAAGCCGGAGGCCGCAGAGCTTATCCGGGAAAATAAAAAGAAATTCGCCACAGATAATCTGGAGGTTTCAGAGGGGGAAGCGCCTCAGGCTTTAGAACCTTTAGAAGCGCCCACCCATGCCTTTATCGGAGGCTCCTCCGGAAATCTGAAAGCCATTGTGGAACTGTTATTAAGAAAGAATCCACAGGTGCGGATTGTAATAAACTGCATTACCCTGGAGACGGTTTCGGAAGCCCTGGAGGTATTAAAAACCTTTCCGGTAGAACAGGAAGAAATTATCCAGGCAGTTGTCTCAAGGGCGAAAACAGTGGGACGGTATCATATGATGATGGGGGAAAATCCCATCTATATCATTTCCTGTAAAGGAGTGGAAAAGGGATGAACATACCCAGAATACTGCTGACGGCAGGAGCCAGCGGAAGCGGAAAGACGCTGATTACCTGCGGAATTTTAGAGGCTCTGAAGGAAGAGGGAAAGAAAATCGCCTCTTTCAAATGCGGCCCTGATTATATTGATCCTATGTTTCACAGCCGGGTCATTGGCACCAAATCCAGAAATCTGGATACGTTTTTTACTTCTCCGGAAGTAACCCGGTATCTGTTTGAGGAAAATGCCAGAGACTGTGAGATTGCGGTCATTGAGGGGGTTATGGGATACTACGACGGCCTGGGGGGAACCACCAGCCGGGCAAGCGCCTATGATGTGGCAAAGACAACAAAGACTCCGGCCGTACTGATCGTAAACAGCCGGGGAATGAGCGTATCTCTGGCCGCCTACATAAAGGGATTTCTGGAATATGAAAAAGACAGTCAAATCAAAGGAGTGATCTTTAACCAGATGTCCCCCATGCTGTATGAGCGCATGAAGAAACTGGTGGAGGAACGCCTTCCCGTGAAAGTTTTCGGCTATGTGCCAAAGGTGGAAGACTGTCTCATAGAGAGCCGTCATCTGGGACTGGTTCTGCCCCATGAGGTGGAAGGACTGAAAGAACGATTGGGAAAGCTGGCAGGTATATTAAGAGAAACTCTGGATTTCCCGGGATTACTGAAACTGGCTGCCGGTGCAGAGGAATTAAAAGAGGAAACTCTTCCGGAGGAATATGGGTTTTCTCTGGAGACGCCGGTGCGTCTGGGCCTGGCAAGTGATGAGGCGTTCTGCTTCTTTTATGAAGACAACTTCCGACTGCTGAGGCGGATGGGAGCCCAACTGGTTCCGTTTTCCCCCCTTCATGATAAAGAGCTTCCTCCGGATTTGGACGGGCTGCTGCTCTATGGAGGGTACCCGGAGCTTTACGGGAAAGAGCTGGAAGAAAATGAGACCATGAAGGAAGAAATCAACCGGAGTATCCGCCGGGGAATGCCCTGTCTGGCAGAGTGCGGCGGATTCATGTATCTGCACCGGGAGATGGAAGATATGCAGGGAAACCTTTGCAGGATGGCAGGGATAATCCCCGGAAAAGCGGTGAGAACCCCCCGTCTGACCCGGTTCGGCTATATTATGTTAGAGCAGAATCAGCCTGTGCTGGGAACCCGGATAAAGGCTATACCGGCCCATGAATTCCATTACTTTGATTCGGACTGCTGCGGAGACAGTTTCCACGCGCAGAAGCCAGAAAGCAAAAGAGGTTGGGACTGTATCGTAGGAAACGGGACCATGGCAGCAGGATTTCCCCATATTTACTATTATGGTAATCCTGAATTTCCAAAGGCATTTTTAAAAGCCTGTGAAAAATACCAGAGAGAACGGAGACGAAAATAATATGTTGTATGGAATGATCCCATTGATTGCAGGGTTTTTGCTGGATTTACTTTTGGGAGATCCCAGATGGCTATATCATCCGGTCTGCCTCATAGGAAATCTGATTTCCTTTCTGGAAAAGAGGATACGCGCCTGGTTTCCCAAAACTCCCAAAGGGGAGCGGCTGGGAGGACTCCTGGAAGTATTTCTGGTTTGCATACTGACGGCAGGAATTCCTTTTTTGATTCTTTTCTTTTTGTACCGGTATTTCCCGCCGGCGGGCCTGATTCTGGAAACCTTCTGGTGTTATCAGCTTCTGGCAGTAAAATCCCTGAAGACAGAGAGCATGAAGGTGTATGATAAATTAAAGGAAGGGAATCTGGAAGGCTCCAGAAAGGCCGTCTCCATGATTGTGGGACGGGATACACAGAATCTGGATGAAACCCAGGTGGCTAAGGCGACGGTGGAAACCATTGCAGAAAATACTTCGGACGGTATCGTTGCCCCCATGTTTTATATGGCTCTTGGGGGCGTCTGGCTGATGTTTTTATATAAAGGAATTAACACCATGGACTCCATGCTGGGCTATAAAAATGAGAAGTATATAAACTTCGGAAAATATGCGGCCAGGCTGGACGATATTGCCAACTACATTCCGGCGAGAATTTCTGCCTGGCTGATGATTGCAGCTTCCGGCCTTCTCTCTATGAACCGGAAAAACGCAGTGAAGATTTATCTTCGGGATCGGTATCAGCACGCCAGCCCTAATTCCGCTCATACGGAGGCAGTTGCCGCAGGGGCTCTGGAAATCCAGCTGGCAGGAAACGCCTGGTATTTCGGAAAATTATATGAAAAACCCACCATCGGCGATCCCATCCGGAAGGTGGAAGAGGAAGATATTCCCAGAACCAACCGGCTCCTTTACGGAACCTCCGTTTTGGGCGTAATTGTATTTAGCATTCTGCGTCTGCTGATTTGGACAGCTATGACGGGCAGATTAGGATAAAGGAAGGAAGAAACATGGAAAAACATAAACACGGCGGTGATATTTACCATCACCCGGGATGTCTGGATTTTTCGGCAAACTGTAATCCCCTGGGAACGCCCGGGAGTGTGAAAGAGGCAATTAAAGAAAGCAGTGAGAGAATACATTTTTATCCCCAGGTGGGTTATCAGCCCCTGCGAGAGGCCATTGCAGAATGGGAAGGCGTCCCTTCTTCCTGGGTGATCTGTTCCAACGGGGCGGCAGAATTGATTTTTTCTCTCTGCTTTGCCAAGCGGTTTCAGAATGCGGTGGTAGCAGCGCCTACCTTTGCAGAATATGAGCAGGCTCTGACCGGATGCGGATGCCAGGTAAAACGCCATGCTCTGAATCCGGATACTTTTTGTGTGACGGAGAAAATTTTAGAGGAACTGACCTGGGATGTGGATGCCCTGTTTTTATGCAATCCCAATAATCCCACAGGAATTTTGACGGACAGGGAACTGTTAAGAAAGATTTTACAGATCTGCCGGGAAAAGCATATATTTCTGGTTCTGGATGAGTGTTTTCTGGACTTTGTGAAAGAACCGGAAAAATTCACCATGAAAGGATATTTAAAAAAGTATCCTAACTTACTGATATTAAAAGCCTTTACAAAGCGATATGCCATGGCAGGAGTGCGGCTGGGATATGGACTGACCGTAAACACTCATCTTCTGGAGAAAATCGGGCAGGTTACTCAGCCCTGGAATATTTCCAGTCTGGCAAACGACGCGGGAATCGCAGCTTTAAAAGAAAAGGACTATGTGGAAGAAGGCCGCCGGATGGTGTTTGAACAGGCAGTTTATCTGAAAGAAACTCTGAAAAAACTGGGACTGCGGGTTTATGATTCCCAGGCCAATTATATCTTCTTTTACGGACCCGAAAACTTATGGGAAGAATGTGAAAAAAGAGGGATTCTCATAAGAGACTGCAGCAATTATCCGGGACTTTCCGGAGGATATTTCCGGATAGCAGTAAGAAAACCAGAAGAAAATCAAAAGCTGACAGAAGTACTGACAGAAATTTTAAAAGAAACCCGGGAAGAGGGACAGGGGAGGTAATGGGAAATGGCAAAGGCAATTATGATTCAGGGCACTATGTCAAATGCAGGGAAAAGCCTGCTGGCAGGAGGACTGTGCCGGATTTTTAAACAGGACGGATACAAGGTGGCACCTTTTAAATCCCAGAATATGGCTTTGAATTCTTTTATTACAAAAGAGGGACTGGAAATGGGACGGGCCCAGGTAATGCAGGCAGAGGCGGCAGGGATCGAGCCGTCGGTACTGATGAATCCTATTCTCTTAAAGCCTACCAACGATGTGGGATCCCAGGTGATTGTAAACGGAGAAGTATTAGGTACCATGAGCGCCAGAGACTACTTTGCCTATAAAAAAAATCTGTGGGGAGAAATTTTAAAGGCCTACCATACTCTGGAAGAACAAAACGATATTATTGTCATTGAGGGAGCCGGAAGTCCGGCGGAAATCAATCTGAAAGAAGATGATATTGTAAATATGGGAATGGCCAAAATGGCCAAAGCTCCCGTGCTTCTGGCAGGGGACATTGACCGGGGCGGCGTGTTTGCCCAGCTTTACGGAACGGTGATGCTTCTGGAGGAAGAAGAACGCAGGATGATAAAAGGCCTGATTATTAATAAATTCCGGGGAGATAAAACCATTTTAGACCCCGGCGTGGCCATGTTAGAGGAAAAATGTCAGATTCCGGTAGTGGGAGTAGCCCCTTATCTGGATGTACAGATTGATGATGAGGACAGTCTCTCCGAACACATTTCCAGACAGAAGGAAGCGGCGGAAATCGATTTGGCAGTGATACGCCTTCCGCGGCTCTCCAATTTTACAGATTTTGATCCCTTTGAGAATATTCCGGGAGTTTCTGTGCGGTACATCCGCCATCCAAAAGATTTGGGATCTCCGGATATGATTCTTCTTCCCGGGACCAAAAATACCATGGACGATTTGCTGTGGATGCGTCAGTGCGGACTGGAGGCAGCAATATTAAAAGAAGCGGCCAAAGGAAAAATTATCTTCGGCGTCTGCGGAGGATACCAGATGCTGGGAGAAACTCTCTCCGATCCCTTCCATGTGGAAGCAGGAGGCGAGATCCGCGGAATGGGACTTCTTCCCATGGAAACCGTCTTTACGAAAGAAAAAACCAGGACAAGGGTGGAAGGAAATTTCCGTTCTTTAGGAGGCCCTCTTGAGAAATTAAGCCGGGTTTTGGTGGAGGGATATGAAATCCATATGGGAGAAACCAGAAGGAAAGAAGGCGCTTTTGAAGCCGTGGAGATTACCGACGGGGTAACCGGAGAGCAGAAAATCGACGGCACCTGGAAAGAGAATGTTTACGGCACCTATATCCACGGAGTCTTTGATCGCCAGGAAGTGGTGAAAGCAGTACTGGAAGCTATTGGAGAAAAGAAGGGAATCGACGTATCCGCCATGGCGGCGTCCAATCACAGGGAGTTTAAAGAGAAACAGTACAATCTTCTGGCAGACGGTCTGAGAAAGTACCTGGATATGGAGCAGATTTATAAAATTTTAGAGGCAGGACTGTAAGGAGGCGCAAAATGAAAGTAGAACTGGAAAAAGTAGAGCCAAGAGAAATAGAAACACGCAGTTTTGAAATCATTACTCAGGAAATGGGAGATAAAAAACTGATTCCGGGGACGGAATTAATTGTGAAACGGTGTATTCACACCAGCGCAGATTTTGATTACGCGGACAATCTCTGCTTCTCGGAAAATGTGGTGGAAAAGGCCTTAAACGCCATCCGGGAGGGAGCCTGCATTGTGACTGATACCCAGATGGCAAAGGCGGGAATCAATAAAAAGGTACTGGCCAGATACGGCGGTGAAGTTTACTGTTTCATGTCCGATGAGGATGTGGCAGAGAAGGCAAAGGCCCGGGGAACCACAAGAGCGGTTGCCAGTATGGAGAAAGCGGCCGGCATGAATAAGAAACTGATTTTTGCCATAGGAAACGCGCCTACGGCCTTAATTCATCTTTACGAAATGATAGAAAACGGGATTTTAAAGCCGGAATTGATCATCGGTGTTCCTGTGGGATTTGTCAATGTGGTGCAGTCCAAGGAACTGATTATGGAAACCCAGGTTCCTTATATTGTGGCAAAAGGAAGAAAAGGCGGAAGCAATATTGCCGCCTGTATCTGCAACGCCCTGCTGTATATGCTGGATAACAGACGGGACTAAGGGAGAAAGAAAAGATGAACGTAAAATGTATCGCTCTGGATTTGGACGACACACTTTTAAAAAACACCAAGGAGATTTCTGAAAAGAACAGGGAAGCTTTGGACTATTGTCTGAAACAGGGTGTTCAGGTAGTCATTGCCAGCGGCAGGGCCTTCGGCTCCCTTCCCAAATCAGCTACGGAAATCCCGGGGATTACCTATGCAATTACATCCAATGGGGCAGGTATCTATAACGTAAAGGAGAAAACCTGCCTTATGCGAAACTGTATGGAAAAGGAAGCGGTGAAAAAACTGCTGCAAATCATCCGGGAAGAAATTTCCGTGTATGAAGTATTTGTGGAGGGAATCCCCTATGCGTCCGCAGATTACGTGGAAGATCCGGTAAAATTCGGCGCCTATGCCCACAGCATTGAATACGTGAAAAGAACCAGAAAACCGGTGGAGGATCTGGATGCTTTTGTCCTGAAAAATGTGGATCGAATGGAGAGTATGGATCTGATTGTGCCGGAACTTCAGAAGAAGCAGGAGGTCTGGAAACGGGTGGAAAGGGAAGTGCCGGGAATCTATAGTACCTCTTCTTTGCCCCATTTGATTGAAATTTCTCATGAGAACAGTGGAAAGCACACGGCCCTTCAGTTTTTGTTAAAGAAATGGGGGATTTCGCCCCAGGAGACGGCGGCTTTTGGAAACGGAGACAACGACTGGGAAATGCTGCAGTTGGTAAAATATGGAATTGCAGTGGAAAACGCTTCCGATAAGTGCAAAGAAGCGGCCTGGGCGGTAACAGCATCCAACGAAGAAGACGGGGTGGCTTCGGCTATCTGGAAGTATCTGGCATAGGGAAGAACATGAAAAAAGAAATTTTAAAATCCATAAAAGGGGTCGTCTTTGATATGGACGGCCTGATGTTTGACAGCGAGAGAATTGTAAAGCACTCCTGGAATGTGGCAGGAGGCAAGTTGGGCTACGGAAATCTGGGGGATGAAAATATTTTCCATACCCTGGGCTTTGACCGGGAAAGGAGAAAGCAGTATTTTCTGGAAAAATACGGAGCGGATTTTCCCTTTGAGACCTTTGCCGTACACTACAGGAGGGCTTTTTCTGATTATGTGAAAGAACAGGGGCTTCCGGCCAAAAAGGGACTCCACCGGCTCCTGGAAACTTTAAACAGCCGGGGGATTAAAATGGCGGTGGCCACGTCTTCGGGCAGAAGCTATGCTCTGGATAATATAAGAGGAGAAGGAATTTCCCATTATTTCACCGGAATCGTATCCGGGGATATGGTGACCCGGGGAAAGCCGGATCCGGAGATTTATGAGAAAGCCTGCGCCCTGTTGGAACTGCCTGCTTCCTGCTGTCTGGCCCTGGAAGATGCGGCCCACGGCATTTTATCAGCCCACCGGGCGGGGATGAAAACGGTGTTTGTACCCGATTTAGTGAAAGACAGCAGCCGGATTGACAAATTTTTAGACGGAAAAGCGGAAAATCTGGAAAAAGTTGCTCAATATTTTGAACAACTAGACAATAAAATTTGAATTTTAATGAAAAAATTATGGAAAATGACGGCTAAGGCATATATAATAGAGGTATATCAAAAGAGGAGGGCTCATACATGAAACAGAATAATATGTTAGCCATGATATTAGCCGGCGGCCGAGGCACAAGGCTGCATGAGCTGACCAATAAGGTTGCCAAACCTGCCGTTTCCTATGGGGGAAAATATAAAATCATTGATTTCCCTCTCAGTAACTGCGCAAACAGCGGAATTGACGTAGTAGGTGTTTTAACACAGTACGAATCCATTCTGCTGAACAGTTATGTAGCAGCGGGCAGACGCTGGGGCCTGGATGCGAAAGAAAGCGGTGTATACGTGCTGCCGCCCAGAGAGAAAGCCGATGCCAATCTGGATGTATACAGAGGAACCGCAGATGCGATTTCCCAGAATATTGATTTTATTGATTCATTCTCACCGGAATATCTTTTAATCCTTTCTGGGGATCACATTTACAAGATGAACTACGCCAAGATGCTGGATTACCACAAGGCATGCAAAGCAGATGCGACTATCGCAGTTATTGAAGTGCCGATGAAAGAGGCAAGCCGTTTCGGTATCATGAATACGGATACAGAGACAGGACGTATTGTGGAATTCGAGGAAAAACCGGAGCATCCCAAGAGTAACCTGGCTTCCATGGGAATTTACATTTTCGACTGGAAACTTCTGCGGAAGATGCTGGTTGCAGATATGAAGGATCCGGATTCCAACCACGATTTCGGTAAAGATATTATCCCAGCCCTTTTAAATGACGGAAAGAGCTTATATGCTTTCAAATTCAAAGGATACTGGAAAGACGTGGGAACCATTGATTCTCTGTGGGAAGCCAATATGGATCTGCTGGATGGGAAAAATGAGCTGGATCTTAATGACTCCACCTGGAAAATCTATACAGAGGATACCACCACACTTCCTCAGTACATAGGACCGGATGCGGAGATCGATCAGGCCTTCATTAATCAGGGATGTATTATTGAGGGAACAGTAAAGAATTCGGTATTGTTTACCGGAGCAAAAGTAGGAGCCGGAGCAAAGATTATCGACAGTGTGCTGATGCCTGGTGTAGAAGTGGCAGAAGGCGCTGTAGTACAGAGAGCGCTGGTTGCCGATAATGTGAAAATCGGAAAAGAAGCCGTAGTAGGAAGTGCTGACAGCGAGCACATCGAACTGGTTGCCAAACGAGTAAAGGGGGTTGAATAATATGGCCAAAGCATTCGGAATTGTAAATTTTACCGGAAGACATTTCTGGGTGGAAGGAATGCAGGACTACCGTCCGGTTGGCGCGTTTTCCTTCCTTGGAAGATACCGTGTAATTGATTTCCCGATTTCCAATATGAGCAACAGCGGAATTGACCAGATTCAGGTATATATCCGCAGAAAACCCCGTTCTCTGACGGAACATATCGGAACCGGACGTCATTACAACATTAACTCCAAACGCGGAAGAGTACATCTGTTATTCTCCGAAAACGGAGTGGATCATGATATTTATAATAACGACATTGCAGCCTTCCTGGAAAACATGGAGTGCATTGAAAATGTAAATTGTCCATACGTTGTGATTGCGCCCAGCTATATGATTTATACCCAGGATTTCAGTACTCTGCTTCAGACACATATTGATTCCGAAGCAGATATTACCCTGCTGTATCACTCCACTGATGATGCCAAAGAGCATTTCTTAAACTGCAATACGTTAAACTTGAATAAACAAAAAGGTGTTCTGTCACTGGAAATGAACCGGGGAACGGCTAAGAACCGGAACATTTTCATGGATACCTATGTAATGAAGAAAGAACTGTTTATTGAGTTAGTCAATAAGGCACATAAAACTTCAGCGATGTATAACCTGTCTGACATTGTCAACATGGCCTGCGGTGAATTGGATGTACGTGCAGTATCCCACAGAGGATTCTTCGCTACGGTTACAGACTTCAAGAGCTACTATGATGCAAATCTGTCTCTGATTGATTTTAAAGCAGCACAGAGTCTGTTTGACGCTGAATGGCCCATTTACACCCGCACCAACGATTCCTGCCCGACCCAGTATTTTGAAGGGGCGAGCGTGAAGAATTCTGTTGTATCAAACGGATGTCTGATTGAAGGAACCGTAGAAAATTCTGTAATCGGCCGCGGCTGTGTCATTAAGAAAGGGGCTGTGATTAAGAACAGCGTAATCCTTCACGACGTGGTAGTGGAAGAAGACGTTCATCTGGAGAATCTGGTGGCAGATAAACACGCCCGCATTACCCATGTGAAAGAGGTAATTGCAGAACCGGGCCAGCCGGAATACATCAGAAGAAACGGCGTATTATAAAATTTAAAGCGCCTGTAAAAACAGAAGAAGGCTGAGGGGGCACAGGAAAATCCTGTGCCTCCTTTTTCTTTACCGTTTTGTTCTCTTCCTGTTATAATGAGAGCACAAAGAGAGGTGACAGAACTAATGAAGCGGATATTTTTTGTGGAAGATGATTTAAGTTTAATCAATGGTTTATCTTTTGCTGTCAGGAAACAGGGATATGAAATTCAGACTGCCCGTACCTTTCAGGAGGCTTTAGAGATATGGAAAGAGGGAGTCTATGATTTGGTGATTCTGGATGTAACCCTTCCGGATGGCTCCGGGTACGGGCTGTGCCGGAAGATCCGGGAAACCTCCCGGATCCCTGTTATGTTTCTTACGGCAGCAGATGAGGAGACCGATATTATTATGGGACTTGATATAGGAGGGGATGATTACATTACAAAGCCGTTTAAGCTGGCTGTATTTTTGGCAAGGGTAAATGCGCTTCTTCGCAGAAGTGACAACTTTAACCAGACAGATACCCGGATGACTTCCGGCGGCATTACGTTGGATCTTTTAAAAGGAGAGGTCTGGAAGAAGGAGAAAAAAATAGAACTGACAGCCAATGAATACAAGCTGCTGCGGTTATTTATGGAAAATTCCAATATTGTCCTTTCGCCAGAGCAGATATTAAGTAAGATGTGGGACTGCGACGAAAATTATATTAACAGCAATGCCCTGACCGTCTATATCCGCAGATTACGCACGAAAATTGAGGATAATCCTGCTAATCCACAGAACATTGTAACTGTCCGGCGTATGGGGTACAAGTGGAATCCTGTGGATTGAGGTGTGCTATGAACGTATTGACAAACAGAAAAATAAAGTGGCTTTTTTACCGCCTGCTGGTGGTTACCATAATCTTTACGGTAATTTCAGCGGCTCTTGCCAGACTTAAACCTCCCGGGGTGGTGTTTTGGGTGTTTCTATCTTCCGCAAGTATGGGCGTTTCGGTACTTTTGGTGATATATTTGTACTTTCGGGAGCAGAATAAAAGCATGGAAGAAGCTATTGAGCAAATCAGGGACTATATTTCCGGAAATAGAAACGTCCGGATTGAATGTGACGATGAGGGGGAATTATACCGCCTGTTCCATGAGGTTAATTCTCTGGTTTCCATCATAAACGCCCATGCTGAAAACGAGGGACGCTCAAAAAAATTTATGAAAGATACACTCTCTGATATTTCCCACCAGCTTAAAACACCGCTGGCCGCGCTGAATGTCTATAACGGACTTATGCAGGATGAAACAGCGGATATTTCTACATTGAGGGAATTTACGGAGCTTTCTGAACAGGAACTTGACCGGATGGAAACCCTTGTCCAGAACCTGTTGAAAATTGCTAAGCTGGATGCCGGGACAATCCTAATTGATAAGGCAATTGAGAATGTATCAGAAATCATGGGCTGTATTGAACAGCATTTTACCTATCAGGCCGGGCAGGAAGAAAAAAAATTAATCTTTTCCGGCAAAGACACGATTACATTATTCTGTGATCGGAATTGGCTGACAGAAGCAATCAGCAACATTGTAAAAAATGCTTTCAACCATACAAAGAAGGGGGCAGCAATCCGTGTTGAGTGGCGCGCTTTTGCCTCTGTTGTCCAAATCATCGTTCAGGATAATGGGAGCGGTATACACCCAGAGGATTTACCACATATTTTTAAGCGGTTTTATCGCAGCCGATTTTCTAAAGATACACAGGGAATTGGATTAGGACTTCCTTTGGCAAAAGCCATTATTGAGGCGCACAATGGGACAATCGAAGTGGACAGCATACTGGGTGCCGGCACTACCTTTACCATCAATTTTTTAATTCCTACAAAATTGTAGGCTGTGTGTCATCTCATAGTAGGGTCCGTATGCTACTCTTTCCATATTAAAGCAGAAAGAGGTGTTGTATCGAATGGATTTATTGGAAGTCAAAAATATTTCTAAAACCTATGGGGACGGCGAAGTGGCCGTACACGCTTTGAAAAGCGCCACATTCTCTGTCCCTAAAGGTGAATTTGTTGCTATCGTCGGAGAGTCCGGCTCTGGGAAGAGTACGCTTTTGAACATGGTTGGGGCGCTGGATACGCCTACCTCCGGCAAGGTGTTTATTGACGGTAAGGACATCTTCTCCATGAAAGAACGCAATCTGACGATTTTTCGTCGCCGAAATATCGGATTTATTTTTCAGAGTTTTAACCTGATACCGGAATTGACTGTCGAGCAGAATATGGTTTTCCCTGTATTGCTTGACTATCAGAAACCCAATAAAAAATACCTGGAAGAACTGCTTACGGTTCTTAATCTGAAAGAACGCCGAAACCATCTTCCCAGCCAGCTTTCCGGCGGCCAGCAGCAGCGTGTGGCAATCGGGCGCGCACTGATTACCCGTCCGGCGCTGATTCTTGCCGATGAGCCCACAGGAAATCTTGATACGCAAAATACAAGCGAAGTCATTACATTGCTGAAAGAGGCGTCCAGAAAATACGAACAGACGATTGTAATGATTACCCACAGCAGAAGTATTGCACAGACAGCCGACCGAATTTTGCAGGTATCTGACGGGGTGCTGACCGATTTTGGGAGGTGCCGCGAATGAAAAGTTATCTTAGCTTAATTCCCATTTCCGCTAAAGTACACCGGCGGCAAAACCGTATGACGCTTCTCTGCATTATTTTTGCTGTATTTATGGTAACAGCAGTGTTCAGCATGGCCGAAATGGGAATTAGAATGGAACAGGCCAGACTGGAAAGCAAACACGGTGAATTGTCCATTCAGGATATTATTGGAAGTACAATAGGGCAATCGCTCCTTAGTACAGCGGTTGTTTTGTTCCTGCTGATACTAACTGCAGGAGTCCTGATGATTTCCAGCAGTATTAACAGCAGCGTGGCTCAGAGAATAAAATTTTTTGGGATGATGCGCTGTATCGGCATGAGCAGACAGCAGATTATCCGTTTTGTGCGACTGGAAGCTCTGAACTGGTGTAAAACAGCAGTTCCTATCGGTCTTGCTCTGGGGATTGTGGTTACATGGGTACTATGTGCAGTTTTACGTTTCTTTGTGGGAGAAGAATTTTCTGACATTCCGCTATTGGGTATCAGTTTCATTGGTATTATCAGCGGTATTCTTGTCGGGATTGTCACCGTGTTAATCGCTGCGGGTTCTCCGGCAAAACGCGCCTCAAGAGTATCTCCCATTACTGCGGTGTCAGGAAATACGGACAGTGATAAAACAATCCGCCATTGTGCAGACATACGATTTGTAAAAATAGAGACAGCTCTGGGCATCAATCACGCTGTTTCTGCAAAGAAAAATCTAATCCTGATGACTGGCTCTTTCGCACTTAGTATCATTTTGTTTTTGGGCTTTTCTGTTATGATTGACTTTGTGAATTACCTTATGCCCCAATCAGCCAGTACCTCTGATCTTGATATTTCAAGTAACGACAGCACAGGTTCTATTCCCGAAGGTTTAGTTGAAACACTTCGCGGGATGGATGGAATAAAAGAGGTTTACGGGCGTCGGAGTTCCTTTGATGTCCCCGCAGGATTGGATGGCGATACGACGCTTTCAAGCACTTCCGACCTTATCTCCTATGATGATTTTGATTTAGAGTGCCTCAAAAAAGACGGCGCCTTGAAAAGAGGCAGCGACCTATCAAAAATTTACGGAAATAGCAGTTATGTCCTGGCTGCCTCCGATCAAAATAGCTCCTGGAAAATCGGGGACACCATTCTGGTAGGAGATGAAACTCTTGAAATTGCCGGTTTGCTAAAATATGACCCGTTCAGTGACAACGGCCTGACAAACGGAAAGATTACCCTCATTATGTCCGGCGAAACCTTCGTTCGTTTAACGGGGATCACGGACTACTCACTTGTTATGGTACAGACCACAAAAGAGGCAACAGATGAAAACGTCAGTGCCATCCAAAATGCCGTAGGTGATAGTTATGGTTTCGAAGACAAACGGGATCAGCGCACCTTTGGCACCTATCTGGCCTTTGTATTTTGTGTCTATGGCTTTTTAGCGATTATCACTTTGGTTGCTGTGCTGAATATCATAAACAGCATTTCTATGAGCGTATCCGCAAGAATGAAACAATATGGAGCGATGCGGGCCGTAGGAATGGATGAACATCAGATCACAAAAATGATCGCAGCCGAAACAATCACCTATGTTTTCTGGGGATGTGCCGCCGGTTGTATTGTGGGACTGCCGTTAAGCAAACTACTGTATGACTTTCTTATTACAGAACATTTTCCCTATGCGGTTTGGAAATTACCCATTTCTTCCTTAGTGGTCATACTTTTGTTTGTTGTATTTGCGGCTGCGGCAGCCATCTATCCTCCGGCCAAAAGAATACGAAATATCTCTGTAACCGAGACAATCAACGAATTGTGAGACTGGTAGTGAAAAGATATAGATACATTGGCGGCAGCAATCGTCACAGATACTGCCGCCGTACCCTTTGCTATAAAGCATTGTGAATATGCTGAATAAACATTTCGCGGATTCCGGGATATTCCCCCAATCCTTTCAGAACGGGACAGACGTCATATCCTTCCTGCCGGAACTGCCACATCCAGGAATCCGGATCCTCTCCGGCCATATCGTTTCTTGCGTGATCACCGGCAACAATCATAAAGGGCGCCAGGATTACTTTTTCCGGCTCGTATTGTTTCACCATTTTCATCAGGGATTCCATGGAAGGATAGGCTTCTACGGTACCCAGAAAGATATTGGGACAGCCTTTATCTTTAAAAGTATAATCCAGAGCGGCATAAATGGAGTTGGCATAGTGAGTGGTCCCGTGTCCCATGAGAACCAGGGCGTCCTTTTCTCCCAAATCAGAAAACTCATTGATGACGGCATCGATAACATCGTTGTTGTCCTGTTCTGTAGTCAGTAAAGGAGAGCCGAACTTAATGGAATGAAACTGTTCTGCAAAGGCCAAAGCGTCCTCCTTCATCAAATCATTTTCAATTCCGTTAATCACATGGGTCGGCTGTACGATTACATCGGTAATGCCATCTGCAGCCATCTGCTGAAAGGCTTCTCTGACTGTGGGAATGATAATTCCGTCTCTTTTTTTCAGTTTGGCAATGATCATCTTGCTGGTCCAGGCCCGGTAAATTCTGTAATCAGGAAAAGCAGAAGCAATATCGGATTCGATGGCCTCAATGGTAGATTTCCTGGTCTCTTCGTAACTGGTACCGAAGCTTACCACAAGAATTGCCTTTGTCGTTTTCTGATTCATGGTTAAAATCCTCCTAGTGAATAGTTATAATTTAATATCTTCGATATACTTTTCTAAAGTTTTCAGATTCTTCGGAAGGGGCAGAGAGGAACTTAAAATGCCTTTTTTTGTCAGGCGCCGGAATAATTCCAGCACGGCAGGGGGTTCCAGATTGGTCTTTTTAAGTACATCGTGACTGCTGAAAACCTCTTTGGGGGTTCCGTGCATTAAGACTTTACCTTCGTGGAACAGCATAATTTCATCGGCCCATTCATAAGCATAGTTCACATCATGGGTAGCCATTAAAACGGTAATTCCCTGCTCCGTCATCTGATCCACAATGTGATTGACCATGGCAGTATGTTTCGGATCCAGGGCGGCAGCCGGCTCGTCTAAAATAATGACTTCCGGATGCATAACGAGAATATCTGCAATGGAAACCTGTTTTTTTTGTCCTCCGCTTAAGGCGTGGGTGGGTTTATGACGGAAAGGTGTGATTTCCAGATAATCAATCACCTGCTCCACCTCTTTTTTCGCCTGTTCTTCAGAAACGCCCAGGTTCAGGATGCCGAAAGAGATTTCCTGGTAAACGCTGGCGGAAAAAAGCTGGTTATCGGGATCCTGAAAGACAATTCCCACCTTGCTTCTCAGTTCCAGAAGGCCTTTTTTATCATAGGAGACGGGTTTTCCGTTATAATATAAAGTGCCTTTTGCAGGTTTGTGAATTCCGTTGCAGCACAGGAAAAATGTGGATTTTCCGGAACCGTTTGCCCCCATAAAGGCTACCTTGCTTCCTCTTTTAATTTCCAGGGACAACCCATTTAAAGAATGGGTCTTGTCGTCATCATAGGAAAAGTATAAATCGTCTGCTTTTAATATAATATCATGATTCATGAAAAAAATCTCCTCCATACAGCAAAAATCAACAGCAGAATATCAAACAGAGCAATACCGATAATAACCGGCTTTTTGGGAGGCTGTGTTTCACTTAATACATGGAGCGTCCCGTCATAACAGCGGGATTCCATTGCGTCATAGAGCTTATTGGAACGGCTGACTGCCCGGATCATCAGTACAGAACCCAGAGCTGCGAAAGACTTCAGGGACGTTTTGTAATCTTTGTTTCCCAGGCGGGAGTCCTGGGAGGTGGAGATTGCAGAAGCAATGGTAAGCAAAAGAAAAATAAACCGGTAAATTAAAAGCATCAGTTCAATAAGCAGTTTGGGACAGTGCAGCTTTCTGAGTACTTCCAGAATATCCGTCATAGGGGTTGTAAAGGAAAGAAAATACAGGCAGGAGACTGCCGAAAGGGCTGTGGCGATTAACTGCAGAGCGTAGAAAAGAGCCTCTTTGCTGGCAGTCAGATACCAGTCCCCTATAGAAACGGCGAATAAATCCAGAGGCGCGTCTTTGACGTTGAATACAATAGCCAGAGTACTTAAGATAAGAAAGGTCAAAGGAAGCATCAGAAAATGCAGATAACGGGAAACAGGGATCCCACCCTTAAAAACGGTGAGAATCCCTGTTGTAAGCAGCACAATCCCTGCGACTGCAATTGAACGACTCATCACACAGATTATCAGTGTGATAATTGCAAACGCGAATTTTTCACCGGCGTTTTCATATCTAAGCTTGGAATGATAGCACAGCTTATCAATGGTAATCATAATATACTCCTTTCGCCGGTTTTTCTTTAGTTATCTTTGGTCCATTTCTTTCTTTCCACGAAACGTCCCATAACAAAGGCGATGATGCCTACGCCGATACCGGTCTGTATGCAGAAGAGTAGGCTTTCTACTTCTCCCGGAAGTTCTCCGCCTAAAGCCTGTTCGAAAATAGGAGTTGCCCATGGCTCGTATCCGGAGTCCACTTCTTCCACAACCTGGCTTCCGGCATCGTCAGAACCGCCGAATTCCGCATCTTTTAATGCAAATAATGGAATAAACGCCATCAAAACAATGACAAGAATTAATACAATAACAGATTTTTTCATATTATTTTGCCTCCTTTAAAAAACCGATGGAACGCAGTTCTGGTTTTGCGTAAGTTTCCAGTCCCATTACAATCAGAACTGTGATAATTCCCTCGATGATTGCCAGAGGCACCTGGGTGGGAGCAAATACGAGAAGGAATTTCCCCATTGCCGCGCCAATGGTAGTATCCGCATGATGTGCCATAGCCATCTGGACTGCAGTTACACAGTATGTAAATAAATCGCCTAAAGTAGCGGCCAGGAAAACAGCCACTTTTTTGTTTATATTGGCTTTTTTGCAGATTACCCAGATTCCATAGGAGACAAAGGGTCCGGCAATTGCCATGGAAAAGGTATTGGCGCCAATGGTGGTCAGTCCGCCGTGGGCCAGAAGAATTGCCTGGAAAACCAGAACAATCAGTCCCAGGATGGAAACGGCGCTTGGTCCGAATAAAATAGCTCCCAGACCGGTTCCGGTCATATGGGAACAGCTTCCGGTTACGGAAGGGATTTTTAAAGATGAAATTACAAATACAAAGGCGCCGGACATAGCCAACAGGGTAATCAGATTCCGGTGTTCTTTTAATTTCTTATTAATGGACATAAAACCGGCTGCTAAAAACGGAAGACATAAGATCCCCCATCCGATACAGTAGCCTCCCGGAAGATAGCCTTCCATGATGTGCATCGCTCCTACATTGGAAGCAAGTCCGAAAGTAAGAGCCATTGCGCTTGTGAGTGCAATGATGTTTCTTTGTTTTTTACTCAATGTTTCTTCCTCCTTCTGATAGATGATAATAAAATAAAAAATAAAAACCTGTCAGGAATCTGGCAGGCTATCAGAAGAACAAGAAGGACAGCAGCAACTGCTATGAGCCAACCTGTTCTTACACAGAGCCATCGTTCGTAACTCCTGTGTAAATCGCTTACATGACAGGCAGGTCTTCTGACTTGGGCCTTAACATCTTACTTCGCCTTCCCGTTTCCAGTGACATATGAAATAAGACTCATCCGTTACAGCGGCGTGACCGTGTGAGACTTTCACTCAACTTCCCTATTCTTCTGCAAAAGCAGACACCTGTATGTACTCAATTTCTACTCCTATTGTAACATAGGAATTTATTTTGTCAATTTAAAAATAAGGTCAGTTGCGTCCGTTAAAATTCTATGCTAAGATAAAAATCAGAAAGAAATGACAAAAGATGTGGAGTGTAGAACGATGAGTATTTCCATGATAGGAATCGATCACAACCGCGCCCCGGTGGACATCCGGGCGTTGTTTGCGTTTACCAGAAAAAACGCCGGAGAGGCAATGGAAGAAATTCAGAAAGAAGATGGGATTCTGGGATGTATTTTGTTGTCAACCTGTAACAGAATGGAACTCTGGGTAAGTGTGCCGGAGGACTGGGAGGGATGTTTATATGAACAACTGTGCCGTTTAAAGGGAATCCGGGAAGAAAAATACAGAACTTATTTCACAGAGCGAAGCGGCAAAGAGGCAGTGGAACATCTTTTTTATCTGACCAGCGGATTAAAATCCCAGATTCTGGGAGAAGATCAGATTTTAACACAGGTAAAGGACGCCCTGTCACTGGCACGGGAACATTTTACCACAGACGGTGTTCTGGAAGTTTTGTTTCGGATGGCGGTAACAGCAGGGAAAAAGATTAAGACCGAAGTTCCTTTTTCCCATGGAAATCCTTCAGTGATTCATCAGGCCATTGAGTTTCTCAGGGAGAGAGGAATTGCAATGGAAAACAAAGTCTGCATGGTAATCGGAAACGGAGAAATGGGAAAGATTGCGGCTCAGACTTTACGAGAAGCAGGGGCGGATGTGACGGTAACGGTGCGTCAGTACCGAAGCGGCGTAGTGAATATTCCTCTGGGATGCAAGCGGATCAACTATGGAGAGCGAATGGAATATCTGCCGCAGTGTGATCTGGTAGTCAGCGCCACTGCAAGCCCTAACTATACTCTGAAAGAAGAGCTTTTTCAGGAACAGACCCTGAATAAGCCGGTTGTGATGATTGATTTGGCAGTTCCAAGAGACATTGATCCGAAACTTGCGGACAATGAGTGGATTACCCTTTATGACATGGACAGTTTTAAAGTGGAGAATCATTCTGCTTATATGGCGGAAAATCTGGAGCAGGCCGGGGCGATTGTACAAAAGCAGATGGATGAGTTTTATGACTGGTATAATGGGAGGACGGTGATTCCGAGAATTCAGGAGATTAAAGAAGAAGCCGTTCAGGATCTGAATCTGCGGATCGGAAAGATTCTGCGAAATACTCCTATGGAAGAAGGCGACAGGGAGAAATTACAGGAGGCCATCAGTGTTTCTGCGGGAAAGGTAGTCAACAAAATGATTTTCGGTTTACGGGATTCTCTGTCTCAGGATGCCTTTCTGGAATGTGTGGCGGGATTGGAGAAGCTTTATGAAAACTAAAAAATATTTTCCCATGTTTGTAAATCTGGAAGATAAACAGATTGTAGTGGCAGGAGGCGGGAATATCGCCACACGGAGAGTCCGGACCCTGCTGAATTTTACCAGAAATATCCGGGTAGTAGCGCCGGAAGTAACCGCAGAATTAAGTGAACTGGCGAAGGTGGGACATATTATCTGGATTCAGAGAGAAGTAAAAAGAATCGACTTTCAGGATGCCTATATGGTGATTGCCGCCACCAGCGACGGGAGAATCAATGATGATATTTACCGGATTTGTAAAGAAGAAGGAATTTATGTAAATATAGCCAGTGATCGGGAGAAATGCGACTTCCATTTTCCCGGTATTGTCCGCTTTGAGGAAATTACTATAGGAATTAATGCAAGCGGTGTCAATCATAAAAAGGCGAAAGAAGTCAGAGAGAAAATAGAGAAAGTATTAGCAGACAGCAAAGAGGAGAAGGATGAGTAGGACAGATTCTGGAAAAAAAGTGATTATCGGAAGCCGGGAGAGCCGGCTGGCGGTGATTCAAAGTGAAATGGTAAAGAAGTTTTTAGAAGAGAATCATCCGGACTATACGGTGGAGATTCTGACCATGAAAACAACAGGAGATAAAATTTTAGACAGAACCCTGGATAAAATCGGAGGGAAGGGACTGTTTGTAAAGGAACTGGATCGGGCTTTGGCAGACAGAAGAAGTGACATTTCGGTACACAGCCTGAAGGATATGCCCATGGAGCTTCCTCCGGAACTGCCGATTCTGGCTTATTCCAAAAGAGAAGATCCCAGAGACGTACTGGTACTTCCAAAAGGGAAGGAAGAGCCGGATCCGGAGAAACCGCTGGGCTGTTCCAGCTTAAGGAGAATCCTGCAGCTTCAGGAAATTTATCCGGAAATGGAGTTTAAAAGTATCCGGGGCAACGTTCTGACCCGGCTGAAGAAACTGGACGACGGGGAATATGGCGGACTGATTCTGGCTGCAGCAGGATTGAAACGGCTGGGGCTGGAGGATAGAATCAGCCGTTATTTTACGCCGGAAGAAGTGATTCCGGCAGCGGGTCAGGGAATCTTAGCTGTGCAGGGAAGAAGAGGAGAGGATTATTCCTGTCTGGATACTTATGGTGATGAAGATGCTTTTTATGCAGCTTTAGCAGAGCGGGCCTTTGTACGGTATCTGGACGGGGGCTGCTCTTCACCGGTAGCGGCGCATGCCACAGTAAAAGAAGAGCAGATACAGATTCGGGGACTGTATTATAATCCGGAGACGAAGGCTTACGGAAGAGGCACTTTGGAAGGGAAGAAAGAAGACGCTTCCTGTTTAGGAGAACAACTGGCACAGAGGCTGAAGGAGGAGATTGACGGATGAGTGATGGAAAAGTATGGCTGGTAGGAGCCGGACCGGGAGATGCGGGACTTTTCACCTTAAAGGGGAAAGAGGTGCTGAACCAGGCAGATGTGGTTGTTTATGACAGTCTGGTAGGCCAGGGAATTATGACTATGATTCCTTCCAGAGCAAAGAAAATTAACGTTGGAAAACGTGCCAGCAATCATACCATGCCCCAGGAGCAGATTAATGAAGTTTTATTGAGAGAGGCAAAAAAGGGGCAGAAAGTCGTGCGCCTGAAAGGGGGAGATCCCTTTTTATTCGGCAGAGGCGGCGAGGAGCTGGAGCTTTTAGAAGAGGAGCAGATTCCCTACGAAATTGTTCCGGGAGTCACTTCTCCCATTTCCGTTCCGGCCTATAACGGGATTCCGGTAACTCACCGGGATTATTGTTCTTCCGTTCACATTATTACGGGACATAAGAAAGCGGGAGCCGAATACGACATTGATTTTGAGGCTCTTGTAAGGACAAAGGGAACCCTGGTATTTCTGATGGGAGTAACGGCTCTTTCTGATATTTGCCAGGGACTGCTTAAAGCAGGAATGGACAGGGAAATGCCGGCAGCGATTCTGCAGAAAGGAACTACCGCCCGGCAAAAGAGAATTGTAGCCACTGTTTCCACTCTTGCAGAGGAAGTAAGGCGGCAGGGAATCGAAACACCGGCCATTATCGTAGTGGGAAAGGTCTGTGCCCTTGCAGATAAGTTTTCCTGGTATGAAAAGCTTCCCCTGGCCGGATGGAAGGTGCTTCTTACAAGACCGAAAGATCTGATTTCCTCCATGGCCGGTAAACTGCGGAGAATGGGAGCAGAGGTTCTGGAACTTCCTGCAATCCGCACAGAACCCATTGAGGAAAATCCGGAGCTTGAAAAAGCGATGGAAGTTCTTTCCGAATATCAGTGGCTCGTATTTACAAGTCCCACGGGAGTCAAAGTATTTTTTCAGCAGATGAAAAAATATGGAAAAGATATAAGAAGTCTGGGCCAGGCGAAGGTTGCGGCAATTGGCGAGGGAACCAGAAAGAAGCTGGAGGAGAGAGGGATCTTTGTGGATCTGATGCCGGAAGTATATGACGGCGCTTCTCTTGGAAAAGCCCTGGCAGAAGTCTGTGACGGTTCTGAGAAGATTCTGATTCCAAGAGCGAGACTGGGAACCAGAGAATTGCTGATCCCACTGGAAGAGAAAGGAATTCACACAGACGATATTCCTACTTATGACACGCTGTATGAATCCAGCGAGTTTATAGACGAAAAGAAAGAATTTGAAACAGGCAGGGTAGACTGTGCCGTATTTACCAGCGCTTCCACGGTAAAAGGCTTCGTGGAAAGCACCAGAGGACTGGATTATTCCAGGGTAAAAGCCGCCTGCATCGGAAAGCAGACCAGGGCGGCGGCCGACGCTTACGGTATGGAAACGTACATGGCCGATAAGGCAACGATGGACAGTCTGGCAGAGTTAGTAATTAAAATGAAAGAAGGCATGGAATCATGGAAATGACAAAACGTCCCAGAAGACTGAGAAGCAGCGAGACTTTACGGAAAATGGTAAGAGAAACCAGAATGGATAAATCGTCTCTGATTTATCCCATGTTTGTAATGGACGGGGAGAACCGGGTTCAGGAGATCCCTTCCATGGAAGGTCAGTACCGCTATACAACCGATCGTATGGGAGAGGAACTGGAACGGCTTGCAGATGCAGGAGTAGACAAGGTAATGCTTTTTGGCATTCCGGAGAAAAAAGACGAACTGGGAAGTCAGGCCTATGCAGAAGACGGAATCGTGCAGCGGGCTTTGCGGGAAGGGAAAAAGCAGTTCCCGGACATGTATTTTCTGACGGACGTCTGTATGTGCGAATATACTTCCCACGGGCACTGCGGAGTCCTTTGCGGACAGGATGTGGACAATGACGAAACTCTGAAACTTTTGGCAAAAACAGCGCTGTCCCATGTACAGGCAGGGGCAGATATGGTGGCGCCTTCGGATATGATGGACGGAAGAGTAAAGGCGATCCGGGAATGTCTGGATGCCCATGGATTTATCAATACCCCCATTATGTCCTATGCAGTGAAATACGCCTCCGGCTTTTACGGCCCGTTCCGGGATGCAGCCGGTTCTGCCCCTTCTTTCGGGGACAGAAAAAGTTATCAGATGGACTATCATAACAGGAAAGAGGGACTGAAAGAAGCCCTGACCGATGTGGAGGAAGGGGCAGATATTATTATGGTAAAGCCGGCCCTTTCTTATCTGGATGTTCTTTCAGAGGTATCCAAAGCCGTTCAGGTTCCTGTGGCTGCCTATAGTGTCAGCGGGGAATATGCCATGGTAAAGGCAGGAGCAAAAATGGGCTGGATAGAAGAAGAGAAAATCATCTGCGAGATGGCAGTCAGTACGTATCGGGCGGGAGCAGGAATCTATCTGACTTACTTTGCCAAAGAACTGGCAAAATTTATGGATGAGGGGAGAATCGGATAATGGGTACACGATCAGAAGAATTATTTCAACGTGCAGTAAAAAGAATCCCCGGAGGGGTGAACAGTCCGGTACGGGCTTACGGATCGGTGGAGGAAACGCCCCGCTTTATACAGGGGGCTGCCGGCAGTTATATTTTTGATGCAGACGGCAGAAAGTATATCGATTATATTTGTTCCTGGGGTCCGATGATTCTGGGTCATAATGATGAACGAATCAAGGACAGCGTAATCAGAGCCTGTGAAAACGGACTCAGTTACGGTTGTGCTACAGAAATTGAAGTGGAAATGGCAGAATTCATCTGTGAGAGAGTTCCCCATATAGAGATGATACGTATGGTAAATTCCGGAACAGAGGCGGTCATGAGCGCAGTCAGAGCCGCCAGAGGATTCACAGGAAAAGATAAGATTATCAAGTTTGCCGGCTGTTACCACGGCCACAGCGATGCCATGCTGGTAAGCGCCGGTTCCGGCGTTATGACAAGCGGAGTTTCCGACAGTGCAGGAGTACCCAGGGGCTGTACCCAGGATACCCTTCAGGCAGTTTACAACGACCTGGAGAGCGTGAAAAACTTAATGGAAGCTTATGACGGCCAGGTGGCGGCAATTATTGTGGAGCCGGTAGGCGCCAATATGGGTGTGGTTCCTCCCAGATTCGGCTTTCTGGAAGGCCTGAGAAAATTATGCGACGATCACCGGGCAGTTCTGATTTTTGATGAGGTAATTACCGGATTCCGTCTGGGATTTACCGGGGCGGCCGGATATTACCGGGTACGGCCGGATTTGGTTACTTACGGAAAAATTATCGGAGCCGGTCTTCCGGTGGGCGCGTACGGCGGCAGACGGGAGATTATGGAAATGGTGGCTCCGGTAGGTAAGGTTTATCAGGCCGGAACGTTAAGCGGAAACCCGATTGCCATGGCGGCAGGTCTGACACAGCTTAAAATTTTATATGAGCATCCGGAAATTTATGACCATTTGGTGCAGTCCGGAGAACGCCTGTATGGAGGAATAGAGAAACTGATTATAAGATATGAGCTGCCTTTAAGAATCAATCATGTGGAATCCCTGGGCTGTCTCTTCTTTACAGAAGAAAAGGTGGAAGATTACGAAAGTGCAAAGAAAGCGGATACGGGGGCATTCTCCCGATACTTTACCTATATGCTGAATCATGGGGTACATCTGGCTCCGTCTCAGTTTGAGGCCATGTTCCTGTCAGATGCCCATACCAGTGAGGATATTGACACCACACTGGAACTGGCGGAAAAATTTTTCAGACAGAGGGAATCCTTGTGATAGAAAAAAAACTGTGATATAATAAATCAAGTTTATTTTGGAGGTTATCCTATGAATAAGAAAAAATATGTGGCATATGTGGGAACCTATACCCATGGATCCAGCAAGGGAATTCATGTGTATGATGTAGATGTGGAAGAAGGCACACTGACAGAAAAACAGGAAGTAGAGGTGAGCAATGCGTCTCATATTACTGTCTCCAAAAATGGAAAATATCTGTATTCCATAGAAGACGAGGGGGTAGCTGTTTTTGCCAGGGACGGCGAGGGCTGTCTGACCAGGATTAACAGTGTGAACATTGATGGAATGAGAGGCTGTTTTTTATCCACGGATGTGGATGGAAAATATCTCTATGTGGCCGGGTATCACGACGGAAAAGTAACGGTGGTTCATACGCACCGGGACGGCCGCCTGGGAAGTCTGATGGACGGCGTTTTTCATAAAGGTCTCGGCAGCGTGGCGGAACGCAATTTCCGGCCTCATGTAAACTGTGTGCGTCCTACTCCGGATAACAAATATCTGTGCGCGGTAGACAACGGGATTGATCAGGTAAAGATTTACCGGATTAACCGGAGAAGGAACAAGCTGGAATTGGTGGATATTGTAAGATGCGAGCGGGAATCGGGTCCCCGTCTGATCCGGTTCAGCGAAGACGGAAAATATGCATATATTATCTTCGAACTGAGCAATCAGATTCGTGTTTACCGTTACAGTGACAATGGAAAGACGCCGGAATTTGAGTATCTTCAGTCTGTAAGTACCTTATCCAAAGACGGAGAGAAAGATAAAGTCCATGATGCAGCCAGCGCTCTGGCTCTGGCTCCGGACGGAAAACATTTATTCTGTTCCACAGCCGGGGACGATACGGTGGCAATGTTTGAAATTGACCCGGATACAGGGCTGCTTACCAAGAAACTGGTGCTTCCAATCAGCGGCTCTTACCCAAAGGATATTGCAATTTTTCCGGATAATAAACATCTGGCAGTGGCAAATCATGAGAGCAACACCATTACCACGTTTACAATTGACTATGAAAAGAATCTGCTCATAATGAAAGGAAAACCTCTTTCTGTAGAAACACCCAACTGTATTAATTTCTGGACAGTTCCGGAAGAGTAGCACAGGTCTGTAAATAATTCTGTAATCAGGAAGCGCCGGTTCCGGTATATGTCGGTTCCGGCGCTTTTGTATCTTAATCTTCAAATCCAGACGCATAGATTTCTTTTAAATTTCCACCAGATGAAGTGTGTTCTCATGCTCTTTTATTATCTTCATCAAATCTTCCGTTTTCAGCCAGACAGTTGCGGTATTCTCGTTTGGGTGGATACCGATCAGTCCTGGCTTATCCAAAAATGCCCTGTCAAGGAAAGCCTGAACTCTGTGTTCTTTGTCATTCAAAATTCCGAGAGGCGTTACGGCGCCGGGAATAAGTCCCATAATAGACTTTAGATCGTCTGCCGACGCAAAAGACAGAGTGCGCGTGTTGTTTGCCCGCTTAAAATCTTTCAGATTTACTTTTTTATCCCCTTTAACCGTTATTAAATAGTAATTCCGCTTCTTGTCATCACGTACAAAAAGATTTTTTGCCTCCGCTTCCGGATAGGGCAAATCAACAGCTGACATTTCCTCCATATTAAATACCGCCTCATGTTCGGTAATTTCGTACCCTATATTGAGCGAATTCAGATAATCGTAGACTTCTGATTTGTTCATTTCTTATTTCCTGCCTTTCCTGTTTTTTAGTACATAATTCATTATATCAAAAAAATGCTGAAGTCTCACGACCTCAGCGTTTTTTATAGGAATTTCTATATTCCCCGTTTCAGTTAAAGAGGATGGTTAGTCATTTGCCTGAATGGCATCGTATCCTGTTTCTTTTGTACGGATTTTATATGCGGTTTTAATTTCATAGCTGAAAATTTTACCATCCCCGTTTTCCCCTGTATAAGCCGCTTTCTGAATGGCTTCGATGGTTTTTTTCTCCCATTCTTCAGAAGATACAATAATTTCGAATTTGATTTTGGGATGGATTTGCAGATCAATCTGCATACCGCGTACCACCTCTTCATAGCCTCTCTGTATTCCGCAGCCCATAACCTGAGAAACAGTTAACCCATTTACCCCGATTTCGTCCAGAGCTGCTTTTACATCTTCAAACTTTTCTTCCCGAATAATGGCTTCTATTTTAATCATCATAGTCGTTTTCCTCCCTGCAGATTAATCCAGTCCGTTAAAGCTGGGGTAAGCATTTTCCCCGTGCTGGGTAATATCCAGTCCGATCTGTTCCTCTTTCTGAGTTACCCGGATTGGAGTAATGAGTCTGACCAGAGCGATACAGATAAGTGTCCCCACTACCGCCACTGCGATCGTCACCAGAATTCCGATAATCTGAGCCAGGAACAAATGGTAATCTCCAAAAATCAGGCCATCCCAGCGGGCGGTATGGTTAATTGAATTCAGGCCGAAGATTCCGGTGGCAATACCGCCCCAGATTCCGCCCAGGCCGTGGCATCCGAAGGCATCCAGAGAATCATCAATTTTAAGTTTCTTTTTAATCAGAGTCATGCCAAAATAACAAATCGGACTTACCAGAGCTCCAATGATAAAAGAAGACCAGACTGGAACGAAACCGGCGCCCGGAGTAATGGCCACAAGTCCGATGACAAGCCCGGTAGAAGCGCCTACTAAAGTCGGTTTTTTATCTTTGATAACATCCAGAAGCATCCAGGACAGCATAGCAGATGCGGAGGCGATGGCAGAAGTCATAAAAGCATGGGCAGCCAATCCGTCGGCAGCCAGAGCGCTTCCGGCATTGAAACCGAACCAGCCGAACCAGAGCATAGAGGCACCTAAAACCACAAAGGGGATATTGTGCACCCGGTAGACCACCTGAGAATAGCCGCGGCGCTGACCCAGAATAACTGAGAAAACCAGAGCGCTGACTCCGGAGCTGATGTGCACTACATTTCCTCCGGCAAAGTCTACGGAGCCAATGGAAGCCAGGAAGCCTCCTTCTCCCCATACCATATGAGCCATTGGATAATACACCAGGACGGACCAGAAAAGGATAAAGAAAAACAATGCCTTAAACCTTATCCGTCCCACCAATGATCCGGTCAGCAGGGCCGGAGTAATTACTGCAAACATCATCTGGAATGCACAGAAGACCAGATGGGGGATGGAGTCGGCATAGGGGCCGGTTTCCATAGAAACTCCGTTTAATCCAAACCAGCGGAAATCCCCGATAATTCCGCCGTGATTGCCTCCAAAAGATAACGAATATCCGAATAAAGCCCACATCACAATTGCAAGACCCATTATGGATACACAGGCCATAATGGTATTTACCACATTTTTTCTTCTCACAAGTCCGCCGTAGAAAAATGCCAGGCCGGGCGTCATAAAGAATACAAGCGCGGCCGAGATAATCATAAAAGCAGTATCTCCCCGATTCATAATCTATCACTTACCTTTCAAATTTTTTCTTTTCCGCGCGCAGTTTATCCGTAAACAAAAAAGGCGTCTGAAATGATTTCATTTCAAACGCCTTCGTTTAACAGAGACTAGGTTACCATATTTCTTTTTCTATTGCAAGAAAAAAATGAAAAATTTAAAAATTACCTTAAAATCTATTTTTGAGGATGGTAAAAGGAGAGGATAGAATCCATACGGGCGGACATATTCTCCAGCATTAAATCCAGAATTGTCAGGGCACACATAGATTCCACCACAACCACAGCCCGTGGAACGATAACAGGATCGTGACGTCCGGTTACTTTCAGTGAAATATTCTCTTTCTGATTGTTGATGGTATCCTGGGGCTGACTGATGGAAGAAGTTGGCTTCACTGTGGCGCGCACAAGGATTTCTGAACCGTCGCTCATTCCCCCTAAAATTCCTCCTGCATGATTGCTGCTTTTATGTACCACGTTGTTCCGGACATAAAAATTGTCGTTATTGACAGAACCGGTGGATAAAGCTGTCTGAACGCCGTCGCCGATCTCTACTGCCTTTACGGCGCCGATGGACATCACGGCCTTTGCAAGATTTGCGTCCAGTTTATCAAAAACGGTTTCCCCGATTCCTGCGGGAACCCCCTGGATTTTACATTCAATCACACCGCCGGCAGAATCCTGGTTCTTCATGCACTGCTCCAGATAATCGGAAGCTTTCTGGGCTGCCGTGGGATCCGGCATGTAAAGAGGATTCTGGCTGATTGCTTCTTTCCGGAAGGTTTCAATGGATACGGGGCCGATGGAACGGGTATACGTGCAGAAAGAGATTCCCATTTCTTCTAAAATCTTGTGGGCAATTGCCCCTGCGGCTACCCGTCCGATAGTTTCTCTTCCGGAGGAACGCCCCCCGCCCCGGTAATCACGGAATCCATATTTGGCGTCAAGGGTGTAATCGGCATGACCGGGACGGTAGCTGACTGCAATATTGCCATAATCTCTGGAACGCTGATCCTGATTGGGAACCAGCAGGGAGATAGGAGTGCCTGTGGTTTTTCCCTCAAAAATACCGGAGAGGATTTCCACACAGTCTCCCTCTTTCCTGGCGGTAGTATAGCGGCTTTGGCCGGGTTTACGCCGATCCAGGAATTTCTGTATATCTTCACCGGAAAGGGAAAGGCCGGCGGGACAGCCGTCCACCACAGCTCCGATTGCTTTTCCATGGGACTCTCCCCAGGTAGTTACACGAAAAATTTTTCCAAATGTTGAACCACTCATAGCAGTCTCCTTTCTTACTGAAAACACTTAAGCAACATTATAATCAATGATACTTTATTTGTAAATGGAAAAGAAAGCGACTGCCGGATTTGAATTGACAAACAGGTACTTTAAATTTATAATGAAACATGATTTATCGGCACTTTATGCCAAATAAGCAAAGAAAGGAAGTGTAAATCGTGGTTAGAATTTTCCGAACATTTGACGGGGCGATACAGCAGGTAGATGAGCCGCAGGATGGATGTTGGATTGCGCTTACAAACCCTACGGCAACAGAAATCTATGAACTTTCTGAAAAATTTCAGATTGAAGTAGACGATTTACGTGCTCCTTTGGATGAGGAAGAGCGTTCGCGTATTGAGGTGGAAGATAACTATACATTGATTCTTGTGGATGTGCCTATTATTGAAGAACGGAATGATAAAGACTGGTACGGTACGATTCCTCTCGGCATTTTAGTGACCGACAAGATGATTATTACGGTGTGTCTGGAGGATACGCAGGTTCTGACCAGATTTATGGAGGGAAGGGTCCGCAATTTTTATACTTATATGAAGACCCGGTTTATTTTACAGATTCTTTACCGGAACGCCAGTATGTATTTGCGTTATCTGCGTATAATTGATAAAAAGAGCGAACAGGTAGAGGAAAAATTACATTTGTCCACAAGAAATCAGGAACTGATTGAACTTCTGGAACTGGAAAAATCTCTGGTTTATTTTACTACCTCTCTTCGTTCCAACGAGGTGGTACTGGAGAAATTGCTGAAGGTGGAAAGCATTAAACATTATCCTGAGGATACGGATCTGCTGGAAGATGTTATAACGGAAAATAAGCAGGCCATAGAGATGGCCAATATTTACAGCGGGATTTTGAGCGGTATGATGGATGCTTTTGCTTCTGTTATTTCCAATAACCTGAATATTGTCATGAAGGTACTGGCGGTCATCACCATTGTTATGTCGATTCCTACCATTATTTTCAGCGCTTATGGTATGAATGTGAATGCGG
Source organism: Blautia sp. An249 (assembly GCF_002159835.1). Taxonomy (GTDB): domain Bacteria; phylum Bacillota; class Clostridia; order Lachnospirales; family Lachnospiraceae; genus Blautia_A; species Blautia_A avistercoris. The sequence goes on from NZ_NFJL01000001.1 coordinate 383,916, forward strand.
CGGGAATGCCCTTTGCAGGAAGTCCCTGGGGATTTCTGATTGTGATTTTAATCTCCCTGGCGGTCAGCCTGATTGTGGCCCTGATTCTGGCAAAAAAGAAATTTTTCTAAGGAGACTCTGAGAATTTTGTACAGCAAAGAAAAGGAGTAGTATGAGATATATTGATAAACTGGAACGAAAATATGGCAGATTCGGGATTTCCAATTTGACGGCGATTATCATCGGCTGCTATGTGGTGGGGTATTTACTTGAAGTAATGCAGCCGCAGCTGGTGCCTTATCTTTCCCTGGAACCGGGGCTTATTCTGCGCGGTCAGGTGTGGAGACTGGTGACCTGGCTGCTGATTCCGCCGGATTCTCTGGATCTTTTTACCATTATTATGCTGTTTTTTTACTATTCGCTGGGAACCACGCTGGAGCGTACCTGGGGAAGATTCCGTTATACGTTATATATTGTGTCGGGATTAATATTTACTGTGATAGGTGCATTTCTGCTCTATCTGATAACGGGGGACGCTCTTACAGGAGCGTACAGATACATTTTTACTACCTATTATATCAGTTTGTCCATCTTTCTGGCATTTGCCCTTTCCTATCCGGAAATGCGGGTAATGCTGTATTTTGTACTTCCTATTAAAATTAAATGGATGGCTTATGTTTATGTGGCGATTATTGGGTATAATATTTTTACCTATGTTCGAAACGGCATATGGATGATGGCTGTTCCCATCATTGCATCGCTTTTAAACTTTATTATTTTCTTTATTGGTACCAGAAATCTGAATCATATAAGTCCAAAGGAGGTCAAAAGAAAAGCAAAATTTCAGAAAGCCATGGCGCAAAGCCGTGCAGAGTATTCAGAGGGAGCCAAGCATAAATGCGCCATCTGCGGACGAACGGAAAAAGACGATCCGAATCTGGAATTCCGTTTCTGTTCCAAATGCAACGGCAATTATGAATACTGTCAGGATCATTTATTTACACACGAGCATGTAAAATGAAACCAATTACCACAGTTCACGAGAGGGTAGGAGAAGAATATGATGAAAAAAAGAACGAAAATTATCTGTACACTGGGGCCGGCAAGCAACAAAAAAACAGTTCTCAAAGCGTTAATGCGAAACGGAATGGACATTGCACGTTTCAATTTCTCTCACGGCAGCCATCAGGAGCATCTTGAGAGGGTGCATATGATTAAGAATCTGAGGGAAGAGCTGAATCTTCCGGTAGCCATGCTGTTGGATACGAAGGGACCGGAAATCCGGACCGGAGTATTAAAAGACGGCAAGAAAATTACTTTAGAGACAGGACAGAAATTTACGTTATGTGTAGATCCTGATTATGTGGGGGATCAGGAAAAAGTTGGTTTAAGCTATGACGGTTTATATAAAGATGTAAAGCCGGGAAGTAAAATTCTGATTGACGACGGACTGATTGGTCTGGAAGTTGAGGCAGTGAAAAACCAGGAAATTCTTTGCCGTGTTTTAAACGGCGGGGTACTGGGAGAGAGAAAGGGCGTCAATGTTCCCAATGTAAAGACAAGACTGCCGGGAATGACAGAGAAAGACAGAGAGGACATTCTATTTGGAATCCAGCAGGATTTTGATTATATAGCGGCTTCTTTTGTAAGAAATGCAAAGGTTATCCATGATATACGAAAACTGCTGGATGAAAACGGCGGCCAGGACATCGGAATTATTGCAAAAATCGAGAACTCCGAAGGCGTGGAAAACATTGATGATATTATTAAGGCGGCTGACGGCATCATGGTTGCCAGAGGAGACCTGGGTGTGGAAATACCGGAAAGTCAGGTTCCCCATATTCAGAAACAGATTATAGAAAAATGTAATCGGAACTATGTGCCGGTTATCACAGCAACCCAGATGTTGGATTCTATGATGAGAAATCCCCGTCCCACAAGGGCAGAAGTTGCCGATGTGGCAAATGCCATTTACGACGGCACAGATGCAATCATGCTTTCCGGAGAAACAGCAGCCGGTAAGTATCCTATCGAATCTGTGAAAATGATGGTGGAAATTGCAGAGACAACAGAGCCTTATCTGGATTATTCCCGTTTTTCAGAGCACCGGAAAATGTACAGAAGGAAATCCGTATCCAGCGCCATCGGAATTGCTGCAGTCCGCTCTGCGAAAGATCTGGGGGCACAGGCGATTGTTACCCCTACCATTACGGGTCATACTGCCCGGCTGATTTCCAGTTTCCGTCCGGAAGTGCCTATCTATGCGGTGACACCTAACGAATCCGTACAGCATAAACTGCAGCTGCACTGGGGGGTCTGTCCTCTGAAGGGATATGAAAAAGATACCACACAGCACATTATCTCTAATTCTATGAGCGTTGTAAGAAGAAAACGTCTGGTGAAAAAAGGAGATCTGGTTGTATTTACCGCAGGAGATCCGGCTACCAATACCAGAACCGGAGAGGGAGCTGTGACAAATATGCTTCATATTGTAGAGGCGAAATAAAGAAATTGACAGAACATAAGAGGAGAAAATATTATTATGAAGAAAAAACCATTTGTAAGTCTGGAGAAACTGCAGGAGATTGTGAAAGAATATCCTACGCCGTTTCATCTGTATGATGAAAAAGGAATCCGGGAAAATGCCAGAGCACTGAAAGAGGCGTTTTCCTGGAATCCGGGATTTAAAGAGTTCTTTGCAGTAAAGGCGACGCCCAATCCCTTTCTTATTGATATTTTAAGAGAGTACGGCTGCGGATGCGACTGTTCGTCTCAGACAGAACTGATGATGGCTAAGGCAGTGGGATGTAAAGAGGGAGATATTATGTTTTCCTCCAACGATACTCCGGAGGAAGAATTCCGTTATGCTCATGAGATAGGGGGCATTATTAATCTGGATGATATTACCCATATTGAATGTGTGGAGAAAGCCATTGGGAAAATTCCGGAAACCATTAGCTGCCGTTATAACCCGGGCGGCCTGTTTAAAATCAGCAATGACATTATGGATAATCCGGGAGATGCAAAGTATGGAATGACCACCGAGCAGTTGTTCGATGCGTTCCGGATTTTAAAGGAAAAAGGCGCTAAGAAATTCGGGCTTCATGCATTTTTAGCCAGCAATACGGTTACCAACGAATATTATCCGATGCTTGCAAAGGTTCTTTTTCAGGTTGCAGTGGAGTTAAAAGAAAAAGTGGGAGTATCCGTAAGCTTCATTAATTTATCAGGAGGAATCGGAATTCCTTACCGTCCGGATCAGGAGCCCAATGATATTTATGCCATTGGAGAAGGCGTCCGGAAAGTCTACGAGGAAGTCCTGGTTCCTGCGGATATGAAGGATGTTGCCATCTATACGGAACTGGGCCGCTTCATGCTGGGACCCTACGGCTGTCTGGTAACAAAGGCGATTCATGAAAAGCATACGCATAAGGAATATATCGGCTGCGACGCCTGCGCTGTAAACTTAATGCGTCCGGCTATGTATGGAGCTTATCATCATATTACCGTTATGGGAAAAGAAGAGGAAGCCTGCGATCACTTGTATGATATTACAGGTTCTCTCTGCGAAAATAACGATAAGTTCGCCATTGATCGTCAGCTTCCAAAGATTGACAAAGGCGATCTGCTTGTGATCCACGACACAGGAGCCCACGGATTTTCCATGGGATACAACTACAACGGAAAATTAAAATCTGCAGAGATTTTATTAAAGGAAGACGGAAATTTTGAGCTGATCCGCAGAGCGGAAACGCCGGAAGATTACTTCGCAACCTTTGATTGTTTTCCGATTTATAAAAAACTTCTGGAAGAATAATACTGGCCGGGGGAAGAATGCAGGGGCAGCTTTGGCTGCCCCGCATTTGTAAGAAAAACTTCTGCCGGCCTCTGGTCATTCCTGAGAAGACAGACGGCGCTTTAAATAAAAAGATAAAATGGAAAGAAATTCCCCGTTGGTTGGTTTGCGTGTCAAATCGTACCCCGCCAACTGATTTAATAGTTCCCGGTTTCCCTCATTCCAGCAGGCATTTACTGCGGTGCGGATTGAACGTTCAACACTGGATTCCGTAGAGTGGAAATTTTTCGCTACGTCAGGATACAGCCATTTGGTTATATAGAGAAGATACTCCGGGTTGCGGGTTACCAGTTTTAACGCGCATACCAGATAAGGGTAGCCCCGGTAAATGGCATGAATTCCCAATTTCTGTAAAAGTTCTTCAGCAGAATCCATAAATGAACCATCTCCTTTATTTCTATTGCAGCCTAATTATACCGCAGAGAAGTAAAAAGTCCAGAAATACGACAGAAGAAGACAGACTTAGACATTGTTAGATACCCGGTAATTTCTGACTCTGAAAAGAAGGTGAGACGTGTGAAAGGTTTTGTGAAAGGGTTTTTTATGGATACAGCAGGAGCGGTGTGCTATGCGGCAGGAATTTATTCTTTTGCCAGAATGGCCAATTTTGCTCCGGGCGGTTTATCCGGTCTTGCAATTATTATTAATTATCTCTGGTCCCTCCCAATTGGAATCATTACATTAATTTTAAATATTCCCTTTGTGATTTTCAGCTATAAACTGGTGGGAAAAACATTTCTGCTAAAAACAGCCCGTACAATGATTATCTGTACCTTATTCTTGGACGTGATTTTTCCTCATATTCCTGTTTACAATGGAAGTCCCCTTCTGGCGGCGCTATACTCCGGCGTACTCATCGGAGTAGGGCTGGCCGTATTTTACATGAATGGTTCCTCTTCCGGCGGAACCGATTTTCTGATTATGTCAGTGAAAGCCCTCCATCCCCATCTGTCCATCGGTGTGGTAACCATGACCATTGATTTAATCATCATCCTTTTAGGCGGCGGCGTATTCCGTAATATTGATTCTGTGCTGTATGGTCTGATTGCGGCCTTTGCTACTTCCGTGACAGTGGATAAAATTATGTACGGAATCGGATCCGGGAAACTGGTGTTAATTATCACGGAGCGGGGCCAGGAAACGGCGGAAAAAATCGGAGAAACCTGTGAGAGAGGTTCCACGTTAATAAAGGCCCGGGGAACGTATACGAAAAAGGAAAAACAGGTGCTGCTCTGCGCATGTACCCGGGCGGAAGCCCATAAAATCCGTTCGGCTGTTCACACAGTGGATGAAAAAGCATTTGTTATGATTGCAGAGACCAGCGAGGTCTTTGGAGAGGGATTTGCTGCTCTGGAGGAAAGATAAAAAGTGCTTGCATAGAAATTCAAAGTATGATAATATAAACAGCGGATTGAAAAGCCGATGTGGCGGAATTGGCAGACGCACTTGACTCAAAATCAAGCGGGTAACACCGTGCCGGTTCGAGTCCGGCCATCGGCAGTGAAAAAGTGCCTTATTTACGGGCACTTTTTTCTTTTGTGTTGTATTTCGTGTTGCATAGTTCCGAGAAATGGGCATTTGCAATTTCATTCATTTCTTTTTCTTTGCTTTCCATCACATGCCTATAGACTGTTTTCAACACCCCGTCATTCCCCCAGCCGCCTCGCTGCATGATATAGCTGTCCGGGATTCCCAGCGCATGTTGAATAGAAGCGGAATAGTGCCCTTACGGTATAATAAAGACAAACGGAAAAACCCAGTGTTTTCAAGGGTTTCAGCGTTTGTCGTTGCCTATTCAATTCCTTTTCCAACCTTGATAGCCAACGAAAAATCTGTCGAATGATGGGAGGTGTCACTTAAAAGACAAAATTGAATACTGCTGCAGCGGTGCGGTGTTTTACCGGACCGCTGTTTATCAGGGCGTTTCATCTGATCTGATGGGCGCCCTTTTTTTGCGCCCATTTTCAGAAATAGGAGGAAATTTACATGGAACTGAATGAAGCAGAAAAAAGGCAGTTGTTTCAGGTTGACGGCGACTGCCAGGCCAAAGTGCTGGATGAACTGTATATGACAGCCCGTTTTACCCGTAATCCGGAGCAGCGCGATATGGTGCGGGGACTCATGGCAAAGCTGCGGGTTCTGTCAAATGAACAGTGCATGGATCTGGTGAAGGACATCCAGAAGAACTATCATCTGCCTTACCCCCGCACTATGGGTGAGCGGATCGCACTGGCTCGGCAGCAATCCGGGGCCGAAAAGTTGAAAGGGCATGACATTATGGCCCTGGAGCGGTTTGACCCGGAGGTACGCCACATGGTTGTCTTTGATGTGCTTTCTTTTGAATCCCCTGTCGGAGATAAAGGCGATAAGATGCGCCTGTTCCTCACAGACGAGGGGTATCGGAAAGCAATGGAGAATCAGGAACGTGGCTTTATTAAAATTCAAAACCATGCCAAAGTACACAATGGCTATCTGAACTACGACCATAAGGACAGAGATTTGTAGCTGTCACTTATAACAAAACATCAGGAAGGAGGATGTCAAATGGCAGTGTTCAGAGTTGAAAAGACAAAAGATTTTACGGTCATGTCCAATCACCATCTTCGGAATGTATCGCTGTCTTTGAAGGCAAAGGGGCTGCTGTCGCTGATGTTGTCCTTGCCTGATAATTGGGACTATACGACGAAAGGGCTGGCCCATATCTGCAAAGATGGAGTGGATTCGATCAGCAGCGCGATCAAAGAGTTGGAAAAGCAGGGGTATCTTACCCGGCGCCGGCTCCGTGACTATCATGGCCGGCTGGGTGATATTGAGTACGTTATCCATGAGAAGCCAGTGCTTCCCGAAGGGCATGATACTGTTTTGCCACCTAAACGGGAAAATCCAAGACAGGTAAATCCAAGACAGGTAAAACCTGTTTTGGGAAAACCTGAACAGGAAAAACCCGCCCAATTAAATATACAAGAATCAATTACTGAAAAATCAATTACGGATAGATCAAATACCCATCAATCAATCTATCCGGCTTCTGGAAGGACGCCAGGTGATAACGCGGAGATGGATCGGGATAGGATTGATCGGATAGATACCTACCGGGAGATCATCAAAGAAAATATTGAATTTGAGGCTCTTGTCCATCGGTACGGGTATGAGCGTGTGGACGAACTGGTTGAACTGATGCTGCAAACCGTCCTCTCCCAACGGCCATATATCCGCATTGCCGGGGATGACTACCCCCGTGAGGTAGTAAAAAGCCGCTTCCTGAAAGTGAACTTCTCCCATGTGGAGTATGTGTTCGACTGCCTGGATAACAACACGACCAAGGTGCGGAATATCAAGTCTTACCTGCTGGCGGCTCTCTATAACGCCCCAACGACCATGGACAGCTATTACCGGGCCGAAGTCAATCACGATCTTTACGGATAGAGGGGGCGGCTTTGGTGACAGAAAATATCGCAGAAAGGAGGCCGAGCGCCATGAAAAACCATGAAACGCCGAAATTATGCCGAGCTTGACCCAGGAACAGATCACCCAGGCAAGGGAAACGGATCTGTTAGATTATCTGCTTTCCCACGAAAGCGGCGTGCTGAAACAGGAAGGCGCCAATTACCGCCATAATGAGCATGACAGCCTGGTTTATGTGGCAAGCAAGAATTACTGGTATTGGAACAGCCGCGGACGAAAGATCAACGCCGTGGATTACCTCATGGAAATCCGAGGGTACAGCTTTGTGGATGCTGTGGAACATCTGATAGGCAGTGGAACCCCTGTCGTTTCCCATTATACAGCTCCCAGCAGACGGGAACAGCGGAAACCAGTGGAGAAAAAGCCCTTCCATCTCCCCAGAGAAAAACGCTGCGCCACCTTTGCTGTTTCTTACCTTCAACGCCGGGGAGTCCATTCGGACATCATCAGGCGGTGTATGCAGTTGGGCCTTTTCTATGAGTCCCGCTATAACAACGAGGCGGTTTGTGTTTTTGTTGGCCGGGATGATACCGGCACGGGCCGGTTTGCCTGTGTCCGCGGCATAGCGGGTGACTTGAAAAAAGACATCAGCGGCAGTGATAAGCGGTTTAGCTTCTGCTACCCGCCGGATCAGCCAGGCAGCCGCCACCTGGCGGTTTTTGAAGCTCCGATTGACGCCCTTTCCCACGCAACGCTCCAAAAGCTGGAGGGATGGCAATGGAATGGCTACCGCCTTTCCCTGGGTGGGACCTCCCATGTGGCCCTGGTCGCTTTTCTGGAGTGCCACCCGGAGATCACCCGTGTTGCCCTCTATCTGGACAATGACCTTGCCGGTCGGGTCAACGCCCGGAAAATCAAGTCGCTGCTGAAATCAGACCAGCGGTTTTCTAAAATCCGGGTGTCTGTCAACCCTCCCCGCGGCGTGAAAGACTACAATGAGAAATTACAGCACACGCTTCAAACGATCCGTGAAGAAAAACACGCAAGCCGCCAGAAACAGGCGGCTGTTTCAATTTAGGAGGAAAACACGATGAATAACGAAAAGTCTGCGATTCAGGTAATCGCCGGGGCTGCCCGCTGCCCGGAATACAGCCCGTCCATGGTTAAGGCTTTGATGAAAAAACTGGAAACCAATGAAAAAGCCTTCGCCCTGCTGATGAATGTCACCCCTTCCACGGTGCGCCTTTGGACAACGGGCGCTGCCCATCCCTGCGGCATGGCCCGGAGGCTGATGCAGATTTATGAATCCGGGCCGGAAATCGTAAGTAAGATTGCCGGGGAAAGCTGCCCGGAGAAAGGAGGACGCCGGACGAGTGAAACGAAGGAACAAACAGCTTCTTGCAGAAAATGAATATGTAAAAGAACTGCTGGCCGTTCTGAAAGAGAATCCTTCCCCAAGCGGCAGGGATTTTGCTGAAATGGTTGCCCATGTAGGCGAGCTGGAAAACCGGCTGGCCGAGGCCGTAGAGGAATTGAGAACCATGCGCCAGGAGCTTTTGCAGGTGCAGAACCGCTCCCTGAAAGCTGTTCTGCAAAGAAGCTGTAAAGCGTTGGAACAGAACATTTCTAATATGAGCCGGAAATTGTCAGAACTAAAGAAGCTCATAATTGGAGGGTGTAAAGAAGCCCTTGCTGCCTTTAAGAAACATGGTACGGCTGCCCTGGATGGTCTTTCCCGCTTTTTTCACATCAAGCCGCTGCTGGAGGGGATCAAAAAGGCGGCAGACGCCAGCATCCGTATTGACGATAACGCTGTCTCCAAAATCCAGAATTTTGCTGCGGAGTATCACCAGGCGGGCAGGCATTTGAAGAATATGGGCCGGACACTGATAGGAAAAGAACCGGTGCAGGAGCCTAAAGTCCCCGGCAGACTGTCTAAAGCGATTGCCGCTCCGTACAAAGTCAACCGGGCCTGTATGACCGCCGCAAAGCGAAATATTGAAAAGGCTATCGGCAGCCTGGACCGTTTACAGGAATCCTCAGAGCGCAGGCCATCCGTTTTGAAGGCCATGCAGGAAAATAGTGAAAAGGTACAGCCTGCGGCAAAAAAGGAGGCGCCGGTTAAGGCGGCGGACCGGGTGGAATTATGATGATGCGTACAAAAACAGATCTATTAGATACAATCGCAAGACGGTTAGGGGTGTCCCTTCCAGACCTGCGGGACTGGTGCCCGCTGTTATCTTTGCAGGCGCTTCTTGAAGTAGATAACCGTGCCTTTCCCGTAGAGGAATGGAACCGGGCGCTGGCTTACCTTTTAGGCAGACCTTGCGCCTTTTCTTATGTCTTTGAGGCAAAAGCATATACGAAAACCGTGATAAGGAGGTGGTGGTTTTAGTTGGCGAAGGAAATTGTGCATGAAGATTTTGGTGAAAAGATCGGCGGCGCTAAAAAGGACCTTTGGGCCGCCCGCGGCCTGTATGTGGATGACCTGCTGGGGATGAATGAGCGCGAGGCCGAAAAATATGTGAAAAAGGATAATGTCTGGAAAAAGCCGGATTATGCCGCCTTAATCAGATCCGGCGTCCCGGTGGATATTCTGTACTTTCGGAAAGTGGTGCGTGACAGCTTGAACGCCTCCCCGCGGTATCTGCGTTCTGATGATACGCCGGAAAAGCGCCTGGCGCGGCAGAAAGAATATATCGCAACCGTCCGGCAGGTACAGGAAGCCGTTGAAAAGGTTCAGACAGTGCAGGATGCCATGGATGTATTCGACACCCTTATTATCGACGGCGGTTACTGTGAACGTATTTCTTACGGGATTGGCGGCGGTTACATCCGGGCTACCCAAAAGGGCCGGGATAATCCGGTCATTACCGATAAGCTGGTAAATGCCTTGTACTTCCGCGGGGAACGGGACTTTGAAAGAAGAATCGTCCAGGGGGCCGTAAAGAAGCAGTTTGGCGTTCCTACTGAACAAAAGATTCCCCGCGGCTATGAGATCCGGTTCAATGACGGCAAAAGGACCTACTCAAAGAATAATGACTGGCTTCCTGATACCTACTATGTCACAAAAGGCTATGCGATTCTGAAAACGAACTTTGCCACCCGTGAGGAAGCCTTGAAATGGGTACAGGAGCTTGCCAGGCAGCGCGGAGGCAGCGGAAAACAGCGGTTTGTCCCGCAGCAGCTTTCCCGCGTCCGGCGTACTGGCCCGGATTACCGCGGAAAGCGTGATGTGATCGGGCAGGATTATCTTGACGCCTTTGCTTTCCGGGGCGGCGAGTTTGGAAACTGGATGACGCAGAATGACCGGCGCGCTTCTCTGAATATGGGGTTTGACGCTCTTAAAGACCTGGCGGCTGTCCTGCAGATCAGTGAAAAGGATATTTCCTATCAGGGAACGCTCTCGATTGCCTTTGGCGCCCGCGGCAGCGGAAATGCCGCCGCCCACTATGAACCGCTGCGGAAGGTCATCAATCTTACCAAAATGCACGGGGCCGGTTCGCTGGCCCATGAGTGGTGGCATGGCCTGGATGATTACCTGGGCGTGAAAATGGGAGCAAAGGGATTCCTTTCTGAACATTCCCACCTGTATGAGCCATTCAAAAAGCTGATTGAAACCATGAAATATAAGCCGGAAACACCGGAGCAGGCTGCGGCACGGACAGAGGCGCAGGTGGAACGTACCCGGAAAAATGCGGCAAGCTGGCTGGATTCGGCGGTACTCGCCCCGCTTAAACGAGTGGCAAATGACGAGATGCACATGGAGGCTTATGCGGTCCTCCGGGAAGAATTTCTTTCAGGCGTTCCCGGTTCTGTGGAACAGCTAAGCGCTTTTAAAAAATCTGTGACCGGACGCGTTATTCCAAAAAGCGAACGTGACCGGCTGGAAATTTTTGAGCGTATGCTGTCCGGGATGCAGGATCAGGAACCCCCGCAGATTGGCCGTGTGGAAACGGATTTTTATAAAAACTCGGTCCGTATGGGCAAAGAGTGTGAAAAAGACGGCGGCTATTGGGAAAGCAATACAGAGATGACAGCCAGGGCTTTCGCCTGCTATATCAAAGATAAGCTGTCTCCTGAAATTTCGGATTACCTGGCAGGCCACGCGGACAGCGCCGCTGCTTTTGTCACCGGCAAGGATGGGAAAATAGAAATTTTGAAAGCCTTCCCGGAGGGTGAGGAACGAAAAGCCATCAATGCGGTTTTTGATGAAGTTTTCGCAGATCTAAAGCGGCAGCATTTTCTCACCCATTCCGACCATCCGCAGACATTAGAGGAAACTCGGCCAGTGGTAACGCCCCCGCCCTCCCGCATGGATTCCATGCCGGTTATCACGGATGCAGAACAGCTTTCCCTCTTTGGCGGGGAGAAGCCTTCCCTCTTAGGGCAGCTTGCCGCTGCTAAGGGACAGGGCAAAACACCAGCAGTGCCAAAACAAAATAAAGCCCATGAGCCGGAACTTTGATGGAGGTGAAAATTTGGAAGAAAACAAGGATTACCATGTTTATCGTTATGGGGATGACTTAAAACCCGGATATGAATTAAAAGTGGAACATAGTGTTTCCTGCGAAAATGTAGATATTTCTGCTCTGATTGCCATGGGCACGGAAAGTTTGGAAGCCATGCGCCAGGGAAGCATTGACGGGGAGCAAAAAGCCTATGAGATCGTTTTGGCTGCGGCAAAGCAATGGGAACAGCAGGCGGCGGCGACACAGACCATCAACCGGGCGCTGGAATATCTTCGGACCCCGGAGGTTGCCCATACATCGAACCAGTGGCAATCAAAGGATAACAGGCGAAATAGTGAGGTAATCAGCAACCGCGTTTACAAGATGACCTGCAGTGTTTGGGAAGATACAAAATATGACCGGGAAACGAAACAGAGCATACCGGTTGCCTGGTATGTCACCTGGGATGTCTATGTAAATTCCCCTAAGAAGGGGTATGGAGAAAAAATTGCCGGGCAGAGTCAGAAACGCTATACCGATAAAAATGCTGCTATGAAGTATCTGGAAGGCCGGAAGAAAGCCTATTCTCATTTGTTCACGGAGATTTCCCCTCCGGTCCCAGAGCAATACAAACAGCATTTTACCGTACATGGCGCCCTTTTGCCCGGATATACCGTGGAAGGACAGGAACCGGAAAAGACTGTAACTGCGCCGGGGCGTGATTCGGGCAAGGCAGGACGGGCTTCGGTGCTGGAAAAACTCTCAGACGCAAAGAGGCAGGAAAAAGCAGCGCCGCTAAAAGCGCCGGATAAGAAAAAGGAGGATATACATAGATGAAAATTTTAATGGTGCAGCCTGGGAAAATCCCCCATGAAACAGATATTGAGCCGGGGCTGAGGTCTTTGCAGGCTGCGGTGGACGGCTCTATCCAGGCGGTTTATCCGTATGAGGACCCTGTGGCCCTGATCTGCAATGAGGAAGGGAAATTCCTGGGGCTGCCTTTGAACCGTGCGCTTCGGGATGATACCGGAGAGATTTACGACATCATTGCCGGTAATTTTCTTATCACCGGGCTTGGGGAAGAAAGTTTTTCAGATCTTCCCCCTGACCTGCTGGAAAAATATAAGGAGCAATTTCTGGCACCGGAATCGTTTGCGCGGATCGGCGGTAAGATCCTTGCCGTCAAGCAGCCGGTCCCCTTGCCGGAAGATAAAGAGAGGACACAGAAGCCGCCCCATAAATCCGGGCCGGAGCTTTAGGAAGGAGGCCAAAGATGCTGACAGCGACACGCGGCCCGTATGTGCTGGTGATCCAGCCGGACGATGACCCGTTCAATCCCCGTGAGGATGATAATTTCGGGAAAATGGTCTGCTTCCACCGGCGCTATCACCTGGGCGACCATCACAATTACATAGATAAAGATGACTTTCTCCGGGACCTTTACCTGAAAACAGTGGGTGACGATGAACGGGGCGCCCATCGTTATGAGCGGGCGCTGGACCTAATGAATTACAAGATCAAAGCCCCTTTTGGTTCTCCGGCCTATGAGCGTGAGGTGGATGAACGGCTGATGAAGGTGATCTCACAGAAATTCCTTATGCTGCCGCTGTATCTTTACGACCACAGCGGCATTACCATGAATACCACTGGCTTTTCCTGCCCCTGGGACAGCGGGCAGGTCGGATGGATCTACGCCTCCAAGGAAGATGCCCTCCGGGAGTTTGGCGGCAAGACCTTCACTTCCGCTACCCGGAAGAAGGCGGAGGACCGTATGCGCGGCGAGGTGGAATATTACGATTCCTACCTTCGCGGCGAGGCGTATGGTTTTGAACTGTATAAAGACGGCGAGCTGGAGGATAGCTGCTGGGGCTTTATCGGCAGTAACGAGGAAGCCTTAAAAGGCATTGAGGATTACCTGCCTGACGCGTGCAGCGGCATGACCGGTGAGCTGGTGGAAAGGGATTCCCCTCGATCCATGCTGAAAATGTTTCTCGACCATGCCCGTGTGCAGGTGGCGCAGGCGGCCAAAGACTTTGAAAAGGCGCCCCGGCAGCAAACCCTCCAAACGGAGGTCCGGTGATTTCTACTTATTATATATATCATGCGAAAGGAGGATGTGATTGCAGGAAGAACTTGAACGGAAATCCATATCCGTAACGGTCCAGGCCGCAAAACTGACGGGCCGTGTGATGCGGGCCGCTGTTGCCGCCGCCCTGCGGAAGATTGAAAAAGAGCGCACTACCCCAAAAGTCGGCCGTAACAGTCTGCGCCGCCTTACGGCGCAGACGCCGGACGCCCATAAGATCGAGGTTGAGGACCGGATTCGCTCTTTTGAGCGGTACGCAAAGAAATATAAAGTCCGCTACCATGTGGAGAAAGACATCACCGTTTCCCCGCCTAAGTGGACCGTGTATTTTAAGGCAAGCCAGGCTGACGCGATTGAAACCGCCTTCAAGAAATATACGCAAAAGACGGTAAAACGCGAAAACAGGCCGTCCCTTCTCTCCCAGCTATCGAAATTCAAAGAGATTGCGAGAAAGCTGGCCCGCACCCTGTAAAAAACAAGGAGCATGGAGGGCCGGAACGATGAAGATGACGGATATTCTGAAAAAGTATGTGCTTCCGAACCTTCCTTATCTTATATTCCTTTGGTTCTTTGCCAAGGTTGGCGAAGCGGTGCGGCTGGCCCCCGGTGTTGACGCTTCTACAAAGCTGCTGGGGCTGGCGGATGGCTTTACCTTGGCCTTTCAGACTTCTATGCCCGGCGCAGCGGTTGACTGGCTGGTTGGGCTGATCGGCGCTGCGCTGGTCCGTCTGGTGGTCTATGTGAAAGGGAAAAATGCCAAAAAGTACAGGAAGGATGTGGAATACGGGAGCGCCCGCTGGGGCACAAAGGCGGATATTGCCCCCTTTATGGACCCTAAGCCGGAAAACAACATCATCCTGACCCAGACGGAAGGGCTGATGATGTCCGGCAGGCCAAAAAATCCGGCTTTTGCCCGGAATAAAAATGTCCTTGTCGTTGGAGGAAGCGGCAGTGGTGGACTGACAGGCAATGCTTGAAATGCGCGAATGGGCGTTGCTTTCGCCGCCTCGACCAATACCGGCTGCAGGTCGAGGGTATCAGCGCGGAAGAAACCTGGAAGGGTGTCGCGCCCTAATCAGAGTGGAAGGCTTGCCCGTAAAAAGGAAGCCACACGCAACGCATAGAGCCTGAACCTGTTTCGGCAGAATATAACGGCTCCACGAGTCCGCGCCGCCTGCCGGTCTTTGCTGGGTGAAAAGGTATGCTATGCCGGGCATGGACGCCATGCCGATGGAAATGGGCGAAAGCCCCGGAGGGATAGATAAAAAGCTATCCGGTAATCACGAACAGAAAACCCGCTTCTTCATTAAGCCGAACCTGATGCAGCTCCATTCTTCCTATGTAGTGACAGATCCGAAGGGTACTGTCCTGGTGGAGTGCGGAAAGCTGCTCTCCCGCGGTTCTCCCAGGCTGGGCAAGGACGGAAAGCCCTTACGCAATAAGAAAGGCAAGATCATCTATGAGTCTTATCAGATCAAGGTATTCAATACCATTAACTTTAAGAAAAGTATGCACTATAATCCCTTCGCGTATCTACATTCGGAGAAGGATATATTAAAGCTGGTAACAGTGTTGATCGCCAATACCAAAGGGGAAGGAAAATCCGGGGACGATTTTTGGGTGAAGGCCGAAACGCTGCTCTACACGGCTTTAATCGGCTACATCTATTATGAGGCTCCCAAGAACGAGCAGAACTTCTCCACTTTGGTAGAAATGATAAATGCCATGGAAGTCCGGGAGGATGATGAATCGTTCAAAAACGCGGTTGACCTTCTCTTTGACGCTTTGGAACAGAAAGACCCGGACCACTTCGCCCTCCGGCAATATAAAAAATATAAGCTGGCGGCGGGCAAGACAGCGAAGTCGATTTTGATTAGCTGCGGAGCCAGGCTTGCGCCTTTTGATATTGCGGAAGTCCGGGAGATCACCATGTATGACGAGCTGGAGCTGGATTTGGTCGGGGACCGGAAAACAGCGCTGTTCTTTATTATTTCCGATACGGACGCCACATTCAACTTTCTGGTGAGCATGGCTTATACGCAGCTTTTCAACCTGCTTTGTGAAAGAGCGGATGATAAGTATGGAGGCCGGCTGCCGGTGCATGTGCGCTGCCTGATCGACGAGGCGGCTAACATTGGGCAGATTCCGAACCTCGAAAAACTCATGGCAACGATCAGGTCCAGAGAGATTTCGGCCTGCCTGGTGCTGCAGGCGCAGAGCCAGTTGAAAGCACTGTATAAAGATAACATGGACACCATTATCGGCAACTGTGATTCCAGCTTATTCCTGGGAGGAAAGGAAGAAACCACCCTAAAAAGCTGGAGCGCCCTGCTGGGGAAAGAAACCATTGATATGTATAACACCAGCGTCACGAAGGGCACGCAGGAATCCCACGGCCAGAACTTCCAAAAGCTGGGCAAAGATCTGATGTCCATGGACGAGCTGGCTGTGATGGACGGCGGGAAGTGTCTGCTGCAGGTGCGCGGCGTCCGGCCCTTCCTGTCCAGAAAGTACGATATTACAAAACACCCCAATTATAAGTACCTTTCGGATTTTAACCCGAAAAATACGTTTGATATAGAAAAATACCTGTCTACCCGCTTGCGGGTGAAGCCGGACGATTTGTTCCTCAACTATGAGATCAGCCCGTCCGAGCTGGCGGAAGAATCCGCAGACGATACCGAATAGGCCCGCCGATCTGCAAGTTTCCCATTCTTTTCGGCGGGCCTTGTTTTTTTATGCCCATTTTAAGGAGGTGCCTATTGGTAAGGAGCCGTGATTCTCCTGAATTTACTCACAGTCCGCAGGATATACGCCTGCGTTCGCCGCCCGCTGTTTGTTCTCTTTTCAAGCAGCGGGCGGCTTTTTTCGTTTCAGGCCAAAAACGGCCACAACATTATTTTTCATTTGATAAGGAGGTAATTACCCTAATATGAGTTTTTTCACTTCTGCTATTGATACCCTGCAGATCTTGGTTGTCGCGCTGGGCGCCGGTTTGGGCGCGTGGGGCGTCATCAATCTTCTGGAAGGATATGGAAATGACAATCCCGGCGCCAATGCTCATGTGTCATAAAGAAACACACAAGAGATTGATAGACAGCAGCCTACTATTCCGTAAATTTTGTTTCAGGACTTTCTTTTTCAATGCCGATATGCTATAATATTTCTATTCCAAGTAAGGAGTTAAAAATATGCGGCAAGGTATTCTTAATTAACTATAATCAAATAGTGGGAACAAAGAATTGTAACCGTCCCTTGCAAGGGGCTTAGTTTTTTGTACCCTTTTTAAGAATACTTTTGCCTTATATATTTGACATATCAAAAGAGCGACCGCTGCTTGCAGTGCGTTGTATGTATGTGTATGTCTATTCGCTATATCCCCAGCGGTAAAAGTATTTTGCTGCTGGGGATTTTTATGCCCTTTGGGGGCTGAATGGAGGACAAACACATGAAAATAATCAATATCGGCATTCTTGCTCATGTAGACGCAGGAAAAACGACTTTGACAGAAAGCCTGCTCTATACCAGCGGAGCCGTTCCGGAATTAGGGAGTGTAGATAAGGGAACAACGCGGACAGACACCATGCTGTTGGAACGCCAGCGTGGGATTACCATTCAAACGGCCGTCACTTCTTTCGGCTGGAAGAATTATAAGATCAATATTGTCGATACCCCCGGCCATATGGACTTTTTGGCGGAAGTATATCGCTCACTTGCTGTTCTTGACGGAGCAATTTTAGTAGTTTCCGCAAAGGACGGCGTGCAGGCACAAACACGGGTACTGTTCCATGCGCTCCAGAAAATGAAAATCCCAACGATTATTTTTGTAAATAAGATAGACCAGGAGGGCATTGACTTACAGAGCGTTTATCAAAATATCAGAGAAAAACTTTCTGATGATGTCATGGTTATGCAAGATGTTTCGCTCACTCCGGAAGTGTCTCTGACAGACATTGAGGATATAGAAAAATGGGATTCTATTATTGCTGGAAATGATGAACTTTTGGAAAAATATATTGCGGGGGAACCTTTGAAAATACAAGATTTACAGAGGGAGAAATGCAGAAGAATGCAAAACGGTTCCCTGTTTCCTATTTATCATGGGAGTGCAAAGAACAATATCGGAACTGAAAAGCTGATTGAAGTGATTGCAGAAACATTTACTTCTGGTGCGGACAACGATCAATCCGAGCTATGCGGAAGCGTTTTTAAAATCGAGTACACAGACCAGAAAAAGCGGCTCGTTTATTTGCGGTTATACAGCGGGACACTTCATTTACGGGATACGATTCTCCTGCCCCAAAATCAAAAACTAAAAATCACAGAAATGAGGATTCCGTCAAACGGAGAGATTATACCGGCGGACACAGCCTGTTGCGGAGAAATTGTTATTTTGACCAATGACACTCTGAAGCTGAATGATACTCTCGGAAATGTAGAACTTTTGCCGCGCAAGGCATGGGAAAAAAATCCGATTCCTTTGCTTCGGACGACGGTGGAGCCGCAAAATCAGGAACAAAGAGACCTCCTGCTGAATGCCCTGACGGAAATTGCAGATACAGATCCGCTGTTGCATTACTATGTGGATACGATAACGCATGAAATCATCATTTCTTTTTTAGGAAAAGTCCAGTTAGAGGTTGTATGCTCTCTGTTAGTAGAGCGATACCATGTGAACATAAATGTGAAAGAACCTACGGTCATTTATCTGGAAAGGCCATTAAAAACAGCCAGTTACACGATTCATATTGAAGTGCCGCCGAATCCGTTTTGGGCATCCATTGGCTTAACTGTAACGCCACTTCCTGCCGGAAGTGGAACCCGGTTTAAAAGCAAAGTATCTCTCGGCTATTTAAACCAAAGTTTTCAAAATGCCGTTATGGAAGGGGTGCGTTATGGAATGGAGCAAGGCTTATACGGTTGGGAAGTGACAGATTGTGAAATTTGTTTTGACTATGGAGTTTATTACAGTCCAGTTAGTACCCCCGCAGATTTTCGTTCCCTTGCTCCTATCGTGTTAGAACAGGCATTGAAAAGAGCAGGAACACAATTATTGGAACCATACCTTTCCTTTACCCTTTTTGCACCGCAGGAATATATTTCACGGGCTTATAATGACGCACCGAAGTATTGTGCAGTGATTGAATCAACCTTGCTTAAAAATGATGAAGTTATTTTTACGGGAGAAATCCCCGCCCGCTGCATCGGCGAATATAGGAATGATTTAAATTTTTATACAAATGGGAGAAGCGTCTGCCTTACCGAATTAAAAGGGTACCAAGAAATTTCCGGGGAGCCTGTATTGCAGCCACGCCGTCCTAACAGCCGTTTAGATAAGGTTCGGCATATGTTTCAGAAAATAACGTAATATTTTGTGCGTTATCACGGATAAAAATCTTTGAATATAAGGAGAGTCTATGTTAGTTTTGTTTTCAAGTCGGTTTTGTGTAAACTTATATTGAGCAAACGGCCTTTATTTATAACCCGACTAATTTTGTATGCTAATGTCGAACATATCTTTCTAAATTGTGATATTCTTATTCGGAAGGAGGGGCAATGTGTTAAAGAAATTGAATGACGCGATGGACTATATTGAAGCGCACCTGGAGGACGAGTTTTTACTTGAGAAGATTTCTGAGCATATAAATGTTTCAGATTATCATTTTAGAAAAATATTTTTTGCGCTTACCAATATGACGCTGAATGAGTATGTAAAAAACAGACGACTTTCAGAAGCTAACAAAGAATTGTTGCAGGGGGCGCAGGTAACAGATGTCGCTTATCAATATGGGTATCAATCCGTAGACGGATTTACACGTGCCTTTAAAAAATGGAGCGGTATCTTACCGTCACAAGTCGCAAAGTTGAAACAATGTAAATCATGCCAAAAGTTACAATTTGTTGTAACTATGAAGGGAGGAACTTTAATGGAATATAAAATTGTTGAAAAACCTGCTTTTACGTTTGCAGGTGTAAGTAAACGAGTGCCGTTACAATATGAGGGAGTAAACAACGCTATTTTGGAACTGGCACAAAGCATAACACAGGAACAGAAAGAAGAAATGCACCGGTTGCAAAACATTGAGCCATATGAAACTGTAAATGTTTCCTATGAATCAGATACGAACTTTCTTGAAGAAGCTGGTGAATTAACGCATTTAATTGGAGTTTTAACAACTAAAAATGACATTAGCAGTAATCTGGACACATTTCCTGTTAAAGCTCATACGTGGGCAGTTTTTCCAAATGAAGGAATCTTCCCGTTTACTTTGCAGGATACAATGGCAAGAATCTACTCCGAATGGTTTATGACGGCAGATTATGAACTGGCAGAGCCGTTTTCTTTCTCTTTTACAAAAATGGACGACAAAAAGCCCAACTACGCATACAGTGAAATTTGGATTCCAGTAACAAAAAAAGAATAAGCAATTACACTCAAATAGGAAAGCCAGCCGAGCCAGCGGGCAGTCAAGATAAACGGCGCATATGCGCCGCTGTTGACAGCCCCGCCCGCCTTTGCTGGTAGGCAATCAAGGGGCGACAGCAAGGGGTGCTGCCGCCCTCTGATATTATAAATGAAACCCGTCAACCATACAACGCCCTATGTGGGAGAAAGGGGGAATCATCTATGCCTTGCACAGAAGCATACAAAGAACACATCATGTACACGTTCAATGGCTTTGCAAGACCGTCATACACTATGCGGCTATCAACGCATGGCGTGACAGGAGCAGACGGCGGCAAAAAGAAATATCCCTTGAATACCTCACAGAAGAAAAGTTTTACCCTTTAGGCACAACAGACGAATATTTTGAAGCACCCCATGAAGAACACCCTATAACGATATGCGGTCAGGCAGTTATCCTCACCAATGGAAAACTTGCCGCCGTCCTGTTATCCCTGCCACAGAAAAACCGGGAAATCATTTTCCCTTATTTTTTCAAAAATGGGCTTACAATGGGTGAAAAATTCGAAAACCAAAGTATGATGAGGCAGGTATTGAAATGAAAGTTGTTTCTATATTAAATAAAAATAATGATTACCAGAGATTTGAAGTATTGAAGCATAATCGAAATAAAAGATATAAATATAATCAATTTATTGTTGAAGGCGTAAGAAGTTTAAATGAAGCGGTTAAAAATAACTGGAAGATTATTTCTTTTATTTATGACAAGAATAATCTGTCAGGCTGGGCAAAACATATGATAGAAACAGTAAAAACAGAAGTCAATTATACTCTTACGGCACAGTTGCTAAAGGAATTAAGTGGAAAAGAAGAAACTTCTGAATTATTGGCTATTATTGAAATGAGGGAAGACAGGTTAGAAAATGTTGCGTTATCTTCCAATCCATTTATTGTGTTATTTGACAGGCCCTCTAATAAAGGAAATTTAGGTACGATGATACGTTCATGTGATGCGTTGGGAGTAGATATGTTGATAATTACTGGACATGCGGTTGATTTGTATGAGCCTGATGTAATTGTTTCGGCGATGGGTTCTTTTTTCAATCTTCCGGTGATTCGAATCATTCACAATGAGGATTTATATAAATTCGTTGAAAGCCTTAGAATAAAATACCCTGGCTTTAAGATCATAGGCACAACAGCCCACCACGAAAAGCCTATCTATCATGAGGACTTGAAAACCCCGGTTATGTTAATGATGGGAAATGAAACCATGGGATTAAATAAGGCATTTAAGGAATATTGTGATGTTTTATGTACGATTCCTATGGCTGAAGATTCCTATGCCAGTTCTTTCAATGTCAGTTGTGCTGCATCTATAATGATGTATGAAATAGTAAGACAACGAATGAATTAGACAGCATAACCCTTTTGAGAGTGAGCCAGAGAAAAGGGAGGAGCAGGCGTTCTACCTCAAAAGTCTGCAAATAAAAAAAGAATAAGCAATTACACTCAAATGGCAAAGCCAGCCGAGCCAGTCAACAGTCAAGATGAACGGCGCATATGCGCCGCCGTTGACAGCCCCGCCCGCCTTTGCAGATAGGCAATCAAGGGGCGACAGCAAGGAGTGCTGCCGCCCCGCACTATTATTCAGAGAGGGGGAATTTCCATGACCGAAGATGAAGCCTACAAAGTGCATATCCAGTACACATTCAATGCCTTTTGCAAGATTGTCATTCGTCACGCAGCCATAGATATAATCTTAAAGCTGCGCCGGAGGTGGGAACGGGAAGTTTCTCTTGACTATCTGATGAATGAGAAGTTTGTCCAGCTTGCCGAACCGGAGCAGCTTGAAGAATATCTTTTTACCGCCTGCGGCCAGACCGCCGTTCTGTACCATGCGGAACTTGCCGCCGCCCTTGCCCTCTTGCCGGAGCAGACACAGGAAGAGATTTTCCGTTACTATTTCCTGCGCCAGCCGCAGCGAGTGATCGGCGTACATATTGGCCGGACACGCAGCACAGCGGGGCGGCATATCCAGCTTGCCTTGCAGCGGCTACGGCGGCTCATGGAGGGAAAAGACCATGAGTAAACTTCTCCCCTATGAAACAATCGTCAAAGCCCATGAGGGCGACCCGGACGCAATCGACACCGTCCTTTCCCACTATGCCGGATATATCCGCTACTTTTCCAAAGTACACGGTCAGGTTAACGCCGAGGTTGAGGAATATGTGAAGCAGCAGCTAATCTCCGCACTATTCAAGTTTCGCTTTGACCGATAAGCCCCAAAACTGAATACCAGCCGCCCACCAGCGGCCAGTGAAAGCAGTAAGTCTGAAAAAGATTTGCTGCTTTTTTTGTTGTCCATTTGGCAAAATCGCAAAGTCACCCGTAGTAGGTAGGTGAAGCCAGAAAAAGCTGCCTGCTCCGTTTGGCAAATTTCAAAACGCAGTGTTGTAGGGAGTGAAAGGAAAAATTCTCTGCCCCGTAGGTTGCCAAAATCCTGTTTCCCGGATTACTAAGGCAAAAGAAAATTTGAAAAATCCCCGGACAGCGGGTAGCTGGCGGCCTTTTGAATGTATCTTTGGCGAAAGAAAAAAAAGACCGCGCACAGCGGGCTGAAAGCCCCGCCCCGTTCGCTCTATGTACGGAAAAGCCCGGACAGGGGCAGTCTGCGGCTTACTAAGAGCAAGTTTCTACCACGGTGCCAAAATCCGCAATTCTGCGGTTTTGCCCCTCGCGGGAAACTTGTTGGGGAGTGCCTTCCCCAAACCCTGCTATACGCCCTTACGGGCGAAAAAGCTGAAAACAGTTTTTGTTATTTTCCAAAAAGTTGCCCAATGGGAGGTATAGAGGGATTTTTCTGCCGAAATGCAAAAAAAAGTTTTTGTAATTTCCCGAAAAGTTAAGCAATGGGAGGAGTGAGAGGAAATTTTCTCCGCCCAAAATCCGAAAAAAGTCAGCAATAAGAATAGTGAGAGGAGGTTTTCAGCCTATGCGAAAGAAATACAACACGCCCCACCGCAGCCGCGTTGTGAAAACCCGGCTGTCCGAAGATGAATACGCCGACTTCACAGCGCGGCTTGCGCCCTATGGTATCAGCCAGTCGGAATTTCTCCGGCAGGCGATACGGCGCACGACCATACGCCCCGTTGTCCATGTATCGGCGGTCAATGATGAACTGCTCTCCGCTGTCGGGAAGCTGGCCGCCGAGTACGGCAGGATCGGCGGCAACCTCAATCAGATTGCCCGGTATCTGAACGAGTACGGCTCACCCTACAATGCGCTGTCCGGCGAGGTACGCGCCGCCATAGCCGACCTTGCCGCCCTCAAGTATGAAGTCCTCAAGAAAGTAGGTGACGCAGTTGGCAACACTCAAGCATATCAACTCTAAAAACGCCGACTACGGAGCCGCCGAACAATATCTTCTCTTTGAGCATGACGAGTTTACCATGAAGCCCGTCCTTGATGAAACCGGCAGGCTTATCCCCCGCGAGGACTACCGGCTGTCAACGCTGAACTGCGGCGGGGAGGATTTTGCCGTTGCCTGTATGCGGGCAAATCTCCGCTATGGGAAGAACCAGCGGCGGGAAGATGTGAAAAGCCACCACTATATCATCAGCTTTGACCCACGGGACGGGCCGGACAACGGCTTGACCGTAGACCGGGCGCAGGCATTGGGCGAGAAGTTTTGCGCCGAGCATTTCCCCGGCCACCAAGCCCTTGTATGCACCCACCCGGACGGCCACAACCACAGCGGCAATATCCATGTGCATATCGTCATTAACAGCCTGCGGATAGAGGAAGTACCGTTCCTGCCCTACATGGACAGGCCAGCCGACACGAAAGCCGGCTGCAAGCACCGCTGTACCGACGCTGCCTTGCGCTACTTCAAATCCGAAGTCATGGAGATGTGCCACCGGGAGGGGCTTTACCAAATCGACCTCTTGAACGGCAGCAAGAACCGCGTGACCGACCGGGAGTATTGGGCGCAGAAAAAGGGACAGGCTGCGCTGGACAAGCAGAACGCCCCCATGATTGCAGGCGGTATCACGCCCCGGCAGACCAAGTTTGAAACGAACAAGGAGAAGCTGCGGCAGACCATACGGAAAGCCCTTGCCACCGCCGCCAGCTTTGACGAATTTTCCTCTCTGCTGCTGCGGGAGGGCGTGACCGTCAAGGAGAGCCGGGGGCGGCTGTCCTATCTCACGCCGGACAGGACAAAGCCCATTACCGCCCGGAAGCTGGGCGACGACTTTGACCGCACCGCTGTCCTTTCCGTTTTGGAGCAGAACGCCGCCAGAGCCACAGAAAAGGCCGCAGCCATACTCGAATACCCCCGGCATGGGAACACAAAAGCCCCACAAACCGCCCCGAAGCAGGACGGTGTGCAGCGGCTTGTGGACATTGAGCAGAAAATGGCCGAGGGCAAAGGCCGGGGCTATGAACGCTGGGCGACCATGCACAACCTCAAACAAATGGCCGCGACGCTGAATGTGTATCAGGAATACGGCTTTACTTCCCCGGAGCAGTTAGAAGCCGCCGTTGATACCGCCTATCAGGAAATGCGCCAGACCAGCGGCGAACTGAAAGCACTGGAAACGAAGCTACAAGGGAAAAAGGAGTTGCAGCAACAGGTACTTGCCTATGCCAAGACCAAGCCCACCCGCGACGGGCTGAAAGCGCAGAAATCCGAGAAAGCCCGCGCCGCCTACCGGCAGGCAAACGAGAGCGATTTTATCATAGCCGAAGCCGCCGCCCGGTATTTCAAGGCGCATGGCATCACCAAGCTGCCCGCCCGGAAAGCGTTGCAGGCCGAGATCGAGCAGCTTATCTCCGAGAAAGACGGCCTGTATAACACCTACCACGAACAGAAACAGCGGTTCAAGGAGTTGCAGACCGTCAAGCGGAACATCGACCAGATTTTGCGCCGGGAGGAACCCCACCGCAGAAAGGAGCAGAGCCATGAGCGATAACCTGCCCCGCATGGACTACCGCCAGCACCGGCGGGCGCGGCGGCTGGTACATGAGTGCTGTAACTACGACGAGGGAAACTGCCTGCTGTTAGACGACGGGGAGCCTTGCGTGTGCGTCCAAAGCATTTCCCTTTCCCTCATGTGCCGCTGGTTCCGTGTGGCTGTCCTGCCCCTTGACGGGGAACTGGCCGCAGCCCTCTTGTACCGGGGGAGCCGGAAACGGTGTGAGGTCTGCGGGGCGGCATTTGTCCCCAAATCCAACCGGGGAAAATACTGCCCCGACTGCGCCGGACGCATGAAGAAACTCAAAGCCGCCGAGAGAAAGCGGAAACAAAGGCAGAAATGTCACGCTTTAGAGCCTTTCAAACCCGCATGAATCAAGGTTTTTTTCGTGAGTGTCAAAGGGTACGCGATACATTTATCCTTTTCCCCCGGAAACGCCGTTCTAAGGCGTGACAAAACACCACAATCAACCCGAACACAGGGAGGTGATACTATCGCTGATTATATCATGGCAGACACGCCGCTGCCTATCTATCTGCCCTACCCCCGTTTCCTGCTGAAAATGGAGATTTCCCAGACCGCCAAGCTGCTGTATTCGCTGCTGTTAGACCGTTCCACACTCTCCCAGAAGAACAAGTGGCAGGACGACGAGGGCAGGATATATATTATCTATCCAATCGCGGAGATAGCCGAAATACTGGATAAGGGCAGCACCACCATAAAGGGGGCGCTTAATGAACTGGACATGGCGGGGCTGCTGGAACGGGAACGGGGCGGCTTCTCCGCACCGAACCGGCTTTATGTCAAAGTGCCGCGAGTGCCACAGGTACAGTTTTCCGACCAACTGATGGCCGGAAATCCGACCCTCATAGAGCCGGAAAACCGTCCTACTGATGGTCAGAAAACCGACCTTATGATGGTCGGAAAACCGTCCCCTAACCAAACTACTATAAACAACCTTACAGAGAGCCAAACAAAGGGAGTGAGTGGGGAGCCGCCCGCGCCCTATGGCCGATACCAGAATATTTTTCTGTCACAGACCGAATACGACGAGTTGCAGGCAGAGTACCCCGACAGGCTGGAACGGTTCATCGAGGAAATGAGCCGCTACCTTGCCGCCAGCGGGAAAAGCTACCAGAACTATGCCGCCGCCCTTCGGATATGGGCGGGGAACGACAAAAAGGGCGCCCCGAAAAAGGGCATCCCTGACTACTCATGCAAGGAGGGCGAGAGTTTATGAAGAACGAAATCAACGCTGTTTTGGAGAATATGACGACTGCCACCCCGGAGCCGGAGGACTACACCGGCGAGGACGGTTTACTGTACTGCGGCAGGTGCCGCAAGCCGAAAGAAGCCTATTTTGCGCCGGATAAGGCCGCTATCTTTGGCCGCGACCGCCACCCGGCAGAGTGCGACTGCCAGAGAGCCGCCCGCGAGGAACGGGAGGCCGCCGAGAAGCGGCGCAGGCACTTTGACACCGTGGAGGAACTGAAACGCCGGGGCTTTACCGACCCCACCATGCGGGACTGGACTTTTGAGAACGACAACGGCAGGAACCCGCAGGCCGGGATTGCCCGCCGGTATGTGGAACACTGGGAGGATATGCGAGCCGACAATATCGGCTGCCTGTTCTGGGGCGGCGTGGGAACCGGGAAAAGCTACCTTGCGGGCTGTATCGCAAACGCCCTTATGGAGAAAGAAATCCCCGTCCACATGACGAATTTTGCCCTTATCCTCAACGACCTTGCCGCCAGCTTTGAGAACCGCAACGAGTACATTTCCCGCCTTTGCCGCTATCCGCTGCTTATCATTGACGACTTCGGCATGGAGCGCGGCACCGAGTACGGGCTGGAACAGGTTTTCAATGTGATTGACAGCCGTTACCGCAGCGGCAAGCCGCTGATCGTCACGACCAACCTCACGCTGGACGACCTGCGGAACCCGGAGGACACCGCCCATTCCCGGATTTATGACCGCCTGCTTTCCATGTGCGTCCCGGTACGCTTTACCGGCGACAACTTCCGGCAGGAAGCCGCGCAGCGGAAAATGGAGAGCATGAAGAAACTGATTACCGACTGAAAGGAGTATTGCCTATGACAGATAACAAGCAGCACGACACCCGCACCGCCCGCCGCCCCGACTGCGTGACGGAAATCCGCATGGGCAATTCCGTCCTTGTCGTGTCCGGCTATTTCAAGAAAGACACTACCACCACCGCCGCCGACAAAATGGCGCGGGTACTGGAAGCGGAAGCCGCTGCTACACAAAAACCGGCAATTTGACAAATCATAAAGAAGCAGATTTTACACTTTTGCCGCTATACAGCCCGCCCTATTCCGTGGTACAATGAAACCACGGAATAGTGGGGCTGGCTGTCGGAAACGGAGGATTTTATGTTAAGACAAGCCACCCAAAACCTCATTACCGCCCTTTATCCGAGATTGTCCCATGAGGACGAGTTGCAAGGCGAGAGTAATTCCATATCGAACCAGAAAAGGATTTTGGAAACCTACGCCAAGCAGAACGGCTTTACTAATCTGCGCTGGTACACCGACGACGGCTTCTCCGGCGCGAACTTTCAAAGACCCGGTTTTCAAGCCATGCTTGCAGACATTGAAGCCGGGAAAGTCGGAACCGTCATAGTCAAGGACATGAGCCGGTTAGGGCGAAACTACTTGCAGGTAGGGTTTTACACGGAAATGCTGTTCCCTCAAAAGGGAGTGCGTTTTATCGCTGTCAACGACAATGTGGACAGCGCAAACGGCAGCATGGACAACGATTTTACCCCTCTGCGAAATCTGTTCAACGAATGGCTGGTGAGAGATACGAGCAAGAAAATCAAGGCAGTAAAACGAGCAAAAGGCATGAGCGGCAAGCCTGTTACCAGCAAGCCGGTCTATGGCTACCTCATGGACGAGGACGAGAACTATATCGTTGACGAGGAAACCGCGCCGGTTGTCCAGCAGATATACCAGCTTTGCCTTGCCGGGAATGGCCCGACCAAGATTGCCCGTATGCTTACGGAGCAGCAAATCCCCACGCCGGGGACGCTGGAATACCGCAGGACAGGCAGCACACGCCGCTACCACCCCGGCTATGAGTGTAAATGGGCGACAAACACCGTCGTTCATATCCTCGAAAACCGGGAGTACACCGGCTGTCTGGTAAACTTCAAGACGGAAAAGCCCTCTTACAAGGTCAAACACAGTGTAGAGAACCCCGTGGAGAAGCAGGCCATTTTTGAGAACCACCATGAGCCTATCATAGACCGGGAAACATGGGAGCGCGTGCAGGAGTTACGCAAGCAGCGCAAACGCCCGAACCGCTATGATGAAGTGGGGCTGTTCTCCGGTATGCTGTTCTGCGCCGACTGCGGCCATGTGATGTACCAGCAGCGGTATCAGAACAAGAACCGCAAGCAGGACTGTTACATCTGCGGCAGCTACAAGAAGCGCACCCGCGACTGTACGGCGCACTTTATCCGCACCGACCTGTTGACCGCCGGTGTCCTCTCCAATCTCCGGCAAGTGACGGAGTATGCCGCCAAGCATGAGAGCCGCTTTGTGAAGCTGCTTATCCAGCAGAACGAGATCGGCGGCAAGAGAAAGACCGCCGCAACCACCAGGCAGCTTGAACAGGCGCAGGAGCGCATTGCCGAAGTGAGCCGCATTATTAAGCGGCTGTATGAGGACAATGTGAACGGCAAAATCAGTGACGAGCGTTTCATGGAACTGTCAGCAGACTATGAGCAGGAACAGCGGGAACTGAAAGACCGCGCCGCCGCTTTGCAGGCCGAACTGGACAAGTCGCAGGCCGCCACCGTCAACGCGGAAAAGTTTATGGGTATCGTCCGAAAGCACCTTGCCTTTGAGGAATTGACCCCCACCCTCTTGCGGGAAATGATTGAAAAAATCGTCGTGCATGAGTGTAGCTATGACGAGAACGGCACCCGCAGGCAGGACATTGAGATTTATTACAGCTTTGTCGGCAAGATTGACTTGCCCGAAGCCTAACGCCCGACCTATCCGACACAATGGCCAAGTGCCGGATAGGAACGGCAAAATTTTTTACATTTCTATTACTTCTTTATCGCACATCAGTAAAAAGCCAGGGTATGAAACAGCTCATGGCTGGCGGCGGTATCGCAGTGGTAGGGATGACACTGATTCCGCTTCTGTCGGGCTTGTTCTAATCGTCCATGGACTGGTTATTTGGCTGGATAACAGACTGGATAAAACAGGGCTTAATCGACGCCATCACAGGACAATTTACAGGAATCTTTGAATCGGTCAACAACCAAGTAACCGATGTGGCCGCGCAGGTAGGCCAGACGCCCCAGGGCTGGAATGGCGGTGTTTTCAGTATGATCCAGACGCTATCGGAAACGGTAGTGCTGCCCATTGCCGGTATGATCTTAACTTTCGTGCTGGTGTATGAGCTGATCCAGATGATTCTTGAGAAAAACAACATGCACGAATTTGACACCTTCAACATCTTTAAGTGGGTGTTCAAGACCTTCGTTGCCACCTATCTGCTCACCAACTGTTTTACGATTGTGATGGCCGTATTCGATGTGGCGCAGACGGTTGTGGCGAACAGCGCGGGGATCATCAACGGAAATCTGGATGTGGCCGCGTCCATGGCCGACCTGGAAACACAGCTTCAAGCCATGGGTATCTGGGAGCTGATCGGCCTGTGGCTGGAAACCAATATCATCAATCTGTGCATGTGGATTTTGTCTATCGTGATTTTTGTGATCGTTTACGGAAGAATGATAGAAATTTATTTGACCGTGAGCATTGCGCCGATTCCTTTTTCCACACTTGCCAACCGCGAATGGGGCGCGATGGGGACCAATTACCTGCGCTCCCTGTTCGCCCTTGGCTTCCAGGGATTCCTTATCCTGATCTGTGTTGCGATTTACGCGGTGCTGGTCCAATCCATCCCATCTTCCAGCAGCGTACACGCCGCAATCTGGGGCACAGCAGGCTATACGGTGCTGCTGGCCTTTGCCCTGTTTAAGACAGGTTCGCTATCCAAATCTATTTTCAATGCACACTGACGTATGTTTTAAAAAGTAAAGGAGACATTTTATGAGTAATAACAATACTGCTGCAAATCCCACTGTCCCGGAAACAAACGGGGACCTGCCTTTCAAGCTGGATGTGCGTGTCCGGCCTATCGCTCCTATGGGAAACCTGCTGGCCTACGCCAACGTCACCATCGGGGGCTGTTTTAAGATCGACGGCTTTCGGATCTGTTCCGGCGAAAAGGGGCTGTATGTCAATATGCCCTCCACCCAGGACAACAAAGGGAACTGGAGGGATGTCTGCTGGCCGGTGACGGCGGATTTTCGCCGCCAGCTCAATGAGGCGCTGATTGAAGGATACGGCGCGGCTATTGAAAACCTGCAGGCGACTTTGGAGGCTACGAAAGGCGCCGCGGAAAAGCCTTCGCTGACCGGGGCGCTGAAAGAGAACGCCGGTAAAGTGAAAAGCCAGCCGGTGAAGGCAGCCGCCGCCAAAGACGGTCCCTCCCGCTGATGCCGGAGACTAAAAAATACGGGATCATCTATGCGGACCCTCCCTGGCGTTACGATATGAAGCGGGGCCACGGGGTTGCAGAAAACCACTATCCCACAATGAGTATTGAAGAAATCTGCGCGCTTCCGGTTGCGGACCTTGCGGCCAAGGACAGCGCGCTTTTTCTTTGGGGTACATTTCCCCAGCTTAAAGAAGCGTTCCGTGTCATAGACGCCTGGGGATTCCAGTATAAAACGCTGGCCTTCCTGTGGCTGAAACAAAACCGCAAAGCGGACACCTGGTTTTACGGCATGGGGTTCTGGACGCGCTCTAACGCGGAAGTGTGCCTTCTGGCTACCCGCGGCCATCCGAAACGGCAGAGCGCCGGAATCCATCAGTTTGTCATTTCCCATATCGAGCAGCACAGCAAAAAGCCGGATATTGTGCGGGAGAAGATCGTTAAGCTGATGGGCGACCAGCCCAGGGTAGAGCTTTTTGCCCGTCAGAAAACGCCGGGATGGGATGTCTGGGGCAATGAGGTCGATTGCACCATCACCCTCCCGGAGAGAAAGGAGGAAATTTGAGTTTGGAACAGGAAGCGAAACGGTTGCTGATGGAGCGCTTGGATGACTGCCTGAAAGTCCATGCGGATTTGCTGGACTCACAGGACATTGGCAGTATTTATGAGCTGCAGGATCTCGCCCAGCTTCATTACTATTTGAAAGTGGAACATCCTTTTACCCCGGCAGAGGTGGAAGCTCTGCTGTCGTTTCAGGACCCGTTGGAAGTTGCCCGCTGGTGCAAAGAGGAAAACACCCATACCCACAGCTTTCCTATTTGCGAACTGTTGGAGAAAATCGGCGCATACCATAAATTTGACCGGTTTCCTCCGGCCCAGGCAGATCCAAGAACAGAACTGATAAAACGCCTGGGCCAGAATTATTTTGCCTACATGGAAAAGCTGGATTCTCTCAGTACGGGCGCGCTGGTCGCAAACGCGAGGGAAATTGCGACTGTCCAGGAAGTTTATACCTATCTGGCCGAACACTATACCTTTCAGCCGGGAGAAGCCGAACTGCTGCTCCGGCTGGATGACCCTTTGGGCTATATATCCGGCAGATG
Source organism: Blautia sp. An249 (assembly GCF_002159835.1). GTDB lineage: Bacteria > Bacillota > Clostridia > Lachnospirales > Lachnospiraceae > Blautia_A > Blautia_A avistercoris. The sequence continues at coordinate 415,722 of NZ_NFJL01000001.1, forward strand.
GCCCCAAAATGTCTACGATACCTTTCCTGTGGAAGATAAAGTTGCGGAAGATATTTGGGAACTATCACAGGAGGCGGAACCTTTGCAGCTCCAGGAGAGCGGTTCCGTGAAAGACCGGCTGCAAAAGGCTATTGAACAGAGTTCACGCATGGGTGATCCTGATAAAAAGCCGCACCACGAGAAAGAGCGGTAAAGCGCAAAATATGGATTGTTCCTGCCCTTTTTTACAGCGGCAGGCGTTTGAAGGAAAGAAGGTGATTTTTTGCCCTATGTACCGGTTCCAAAGGATTTGACGAAGGTTAAGACCAAAGTTGCCTTTAATCTGACGAAAAGGCAGCTTATTTTTTTCAGCATTGCCGGGGCGGTTGGTCTGCCGGTGTATTTTCTCACCCGCACGGCGATTGGGAATACCGCTTCGGTGCTTTTGATGATCGGGCTGATGATGCCCTTTTTCTTTATGGCAATGTATGAGCGTGACGGCCAGCCTGCGGAGAAGATTCTGAAAAATATGATCCGTCACCGCCTGTGGCCGGAAACGCGCCCATACAAGACCCGGAACTTTTATAAAATCATGTCGAAGAAGGAGGAAATAAGTATTGCCAAAAACCAAACAGCAGGAAGCGCAGGAAAAGCGCCTGCAGGCAAACATCCAGCAGGCGCGAAAAAACCGGTCCGCAGTAAAAAAGGCCGGTAAAAAATCTGGGCCTCATGCAAAGCCGCCTGGCAAGGGCGGCTTTTTCAGCGGAGTAAAGCGGGACGCGCCGCAGACAGCCCAGCAGACGATCCCCTACCGGGAGATCTATAAGGACGGGATCTGCCGCGTCAATGATAAGCTGTACACCAAGACCATTCAGTTTTTCGATATTAACTACCAGCTTGCCCAGGCGGACGATAAGGCGCAGATTTTCGAGAATTACTGTGATTTTCTCAATTACTTTGATTCTACGATCAGCGTCCAGCTCACCTTTATCAACCAGCGGGCCAATATGCAGGACTTTTCCAAAAGCATTGCGATCCCGCCCCAGGGGGACGAGTATGACGACATCCGGCGTGAGTACGCGGAGATGCTTAAAAACCAGCTCGAAAAAGGCAACAACGGCCTTGCCAAACGCAAGTATATCACTTTTGGCATTGAGGCGGACGACCTGCGTACCGCCAAAATGCGGCTGGAGCGCGTGGAAACGGATGTGCTGAACAACTTTAAGACCCTGGGCGTCCAGGCGGTCCCGTTAAGCGGGCTGGAACGGCTGGAGCTTCTGCACAGCCAGCTCCACCCAAGCGGCCAGGAAAAATTTAAGTTTGCCTGGAGCGACCTTGCCAAAACCGGCCTTTCCACAAAGGATTTTATCGCGCCCACCAGTTTTACCTTCTCTAAGGATGGCAAGACCTTCCGCATTGGGGAGTATTCCGGCGCCATGTCCTTTTTGCAGATCTTAGCGCCGGAGCTGACGGACCGGATGCTGGCCGAATTTCTGGACCTGGACGACGCAGTGACGGTCAACCTGCATATCCAGTCCATCGACCAGGCCACAGCGATCCGCAATATCAAGCGGAAAATGAGCGACCTGCAGAAAATGAAGATTGAAGAACAGAAAAAGGCGGTGCGGGCCGGATATGATATGGACATCATTCCCACGGACCTTGCCACTTACGGGGAGGAAGCCCAAAACCTGCTTCAAGATCTGCAATCCCGGAATGAGCGTATGTTTTTGGTAACGGTGCTGGTGCAGAACATAGCCCCGAAAAGGCAAAAGCTGTTCAGTGACATTATGGCTGCCTCCGGTATTGCCCAGAAGTATAACTGCGCGCTGAAACGCCTGGACTACCAGCAGGAACAGGGCCTTATGTCCTCCCTGGCGCTGGGCCAGAACCAGATCGAGATACAGCGGGGCCTCACCACCAGCAGCACCGCTATTTTCGTACCCTTCACCACCTGCGAACTGTTCCAGGATGGGCAGGCATTGTATTACGGACTCAACGCCATTTCCTCAAACCTGATTATGGCGAACCGCAAGCTGCTGAAAAACCCCAATGGCTTGTTTCTTGGCACTCCCGGCAGCGGCAAATCATTCAGCGCCAAGCGCGAGATCGTCAACGTGTTCCTGCTGACGGATGATTCCATTATTATCGCGGACCCGGAAAATGAATATGGCCCGCTGGTAAAACGCTTTGGGAAACAGGGGCAGGTCATTGACCTTTCGCCCACTTCCTCCAACTATATCAATCCGCTGGACATTAACCTGGATTACAGCGATGACGAGAACCCCATTACATTAAAGAGCGATTTTGTCCTCTCTTTGTGTGACCTGATTATCGGCGGCAAGGATGGGCTTACCCCTATCGAGAAAACTATCATTGACCGCTGCACCCGCCTGGTGTACCGGGATTACCTGCAGGACCCCCGCCCGGAGAATATGCCAATCCTGGGGGACCTGTATGAGCTGCTTCGCAAACAGAGCGAGCCGGAGGCCCAGAATATCGCTACTGCCCTTGAAATCTATGTCAACGGCAGCTTAAATGTGTTTAATCATAGGAGCAACATCGACATGGACAGCCACCGCGTCCTGTGCTTCCAGCTTAAATCCCTGGGCAAAGCCTTGAAAGAGATCGGGCTTCTTATCATGCAGGACGCTGTGTGGAACCGCGTTACCGCCAACCGGGAGAAGCATAAAACGACCTGGTTCTATATTGATGAATTTCATCTCCTGCTCAAAGGCCAGACCGGTGCTTTTTCTGTTGAGATCTGGAAGCGTTTCAGAAAATGGGGCGGGATTCCGAGCGGCCTGACACAAAATGTGAAGGACCTGCTGGCCTCCCGTGAGATCGAGAACATCTTTGAAAACTCGGATTTCATCTACATGCTGAACCAGGCCCAGGGCGACAGGCAGATTCTGGCGAAACAGCTTGGGATCAGCCCGACGCAGCTTTCCTATGTGACCCACAGCGGCCCCGGCGAGGGTCTTTTGTTTTTCGGAAATGTGATTATCCCCTTTGTCGATCACTTCCCGAAGGACACCAGCCTGTATCAGATCATGACGACCCGCCCGGAGGAAGTCGCGGAGGCCGGGACGTGATAACCTTCTTCACCGCCTGGCGTATGGGAGGTGATGCAGTTGCCAAGGGATGAAGAATTTAGGGCAAAGGAAAAGAAATTCCACAAAATGACCCGTGACGGGCTGGTGGAACGGGGCGCTGCTTCCGGCGAGGAAACCCGTATCAGCGGCCGGGAGCAGGATTTTGATCTGCGGCAGGCAAGGGATTCTCCTGACTCTTTGGAGGACCTTTCAGCCAAAGCCCGCCACACCCGGCAGCAAAGGCCGAAAGACGGAGACACCCCGCAGGCGGAGCCGGTGGAAAATGAGGATGCTTCCCCTTTGGAGGATTCGCGGCCACAGTCCCGTGAGGATGCCCCGCGGGAGGAACCACGGGAAAAGCCCGGCAGTCGGCATACCCGTTATCAGCAGAAGTTTTCCGAGTCCAGCAGCGCCAGTGAAGCAGCCGCCGAGCAGCCCCGCACCTCGAAACTTCAATTTGCCGAGGATGAACTGCCGCCGGATGCCCCCGGCAAAAAGCTGGTGAAGGCCCGGCAGAAGGCGGAACGGACCGCCCGGAAGCTGGAACAGGCCGAAGGCAATCTTCCGGCCAGACGGAAACTGCGGCTGGAGGTGGAGCCGGACGCTGCCACCGGCAACGCCAAACGGCGCTTAAAATTTGAAAAAGAGGTGATTTCCCAACAGGAACACATAAAAGGCGCCAAGCCTCTGCGCCCGGTAAAAAAAGGCGCAAACGCGGCCATTGGATATGCCCACAAGAAGATCTATGAGAATGAGCATGAAAACGTGGGCATTGAGGCGGCCCACCGCACAGAGCTGGTGGCGGAGGGAGGGCTTCGCGCCCTGAACCACCGCCGGAAAACTGCCCCTTACCGCAAAGTGGCCCGGCTGCAGAAAAAGACGGTGAAAACCCGCGCAAGGGCGGCTTACCAGCAGGCCCTTCACGACAACCCCAAGCTGCAGAGCAATGTGTTTTCCCGCATGTGGCAGAAGCACCGCTTAAAAAGGGAGTACGCCAAGGCCGCCAGGACCGCCCGGCGCACCGGGCAGGCTGCCGGGAAAACGGCCGCTGTCACGAAAAAAGCCGGAGGTGCGGTTGGGCGTTTTGCCAGCCGCCACCCAGCCCTTTGCCTGATGGCGGCGCTCCTGTTTTTGATCGTTGTCCTGATTTTTTCCCTTTTTTCTTCCTGTTCCAGCATAGGGACAGGCGGTGCCGGCGCGATTGCGGCGTCCAGCTATACCGCGGAAGATCAGGACATCAACAATGCCGAGCTGGTTTATACGGAGTGGGAAACCGACCTGCAGATGCAGATTGACAATGCCGAAGCGGACCACCCCGGCTACGATGAATACCGTTACCATGTGGGCAATATCGGGCACAACCCCTTTGAGCTGATGGGATTCCTTACCGCGTCCTATCAAGCCTTCCAGTATGAGGATGTTGAGGTGGTGCTGCAGGAACTTTTTGCCGAGCAGTATTCCCTCGAATTTGTGGAGGAAGTGGAGTCCCGCACCCGCACGGAAACCCGGACGGACCCCAGTACCGGCGAGACTTATGAGGTAGAAGTGACCTACGAGTGGCGGATTCTCAATGTCAACCTGACGGCCAAATCCTTTACGGATGTGATCGCCGCCCGTATGGACACGGAACAGGCCCAGCTTTTTAATATCCTGATGATGACGAAGGGCAACCGCCAGTATGTCTCCAACGTGTTTGGCGATACCAACTGGCTCCCTTATGTCACAAGCTACTATGGCTACCGCGTCCACCCCATCAGCGGAGAAAAGAACTATCATAAGGCGGTGGATATTGGGATGCCCCAGGGCACGGAGATTTTGGCCGGGCATGACGGCGTGGTAACGCAGGCCGGGGAAGCAGGCAGCTACGGGCTGATCGTGGTGCTGGAGGGCGACATGGAGGACGGAAGGACCCTTACCACAAAATACGCCCACTGCTCCGAGCTGCTGGTATCTGCCGGGCAGGAAGTCAAACAGGGGGATGTCATTGCCAAAGTGGGCAGCACCGGTGATTCCACCGGGCCGCACCTTCACCTGGAGGTGTTGGTGGATGGGCAGTACCTTAATCCCCTGTATTTTGCCGATACCGGCGACCATACCGGAACCAGCCTGATCCCTGGAAGCGTGGGCGGGCCGGAAATCCCCGCATATCCCGGCGCTCCTATGGGCGATGGCGATTATGCGGCGCTGATTACGGAGGCGCAGAAACATCTCGGAAAGCCTTATGTGTTCGGCGCTTCGGGACCAAACAGCTTTGATTGCAGCGGCTTTGTTTCCTATGTCCTCAATCAGAGCGGTGTTGCCAGTGTGGGACGCTCCACAGCCCAGGGGCTTTTCAACATGAGCACCCCTGTTTCCAGAGAGAACGCCCAGCCGGGAGACCTGATTTTCTTCACCGGCACCTACTCGGCGGGCACGCCTGTAACCCATGTAGGGATCTATATCGGCAACGGGCAGATGATCCATGCCGGGGACCCGGTGCAGTATGCCAATATCAATACATCCTACTGGACCGAACATTTTTACGCATTTGGGCGTATCTCAACCAATTAAAGATCGGAGGTAATAAATTGAATCCCAAAATTGACAAACTCGCAAGGGATATAGAAAAAACGGAAAAGAAAATCGCAGACCTGCAAAAAAAGCTGGAGCTTTTCAAAGAGGAAAAGACCCGGCTGGAGAACGAGGATTACGGCGATATTGGCCGTGATTTCCACCTGACCCCGAAGGAGCTGGCGGAATTTTTGAAGGAGCACAGGGCTGGGACCCTTACGGTCCCGGAGGCCGCCCCTCCTGCGGGAGAACAGGAGGCCGGCCATGAAGAATAAAGTGAGGAATGTTCTGGCGGCGCTTGTGCTTTGCATGAGCGCCGTTGTCCTGCCTGTCACCGCTTACGCTTCCACGGGCAGCGATACCACGCCGCCCACCCTTACCGCGACCTTAAAGGACGATAAGCTGACGGTGGAGGCCAGCGATGATATGTCTGGCGTGGAGGCGGTGTATGTGGACGGGACCCGGATCAACAGCCTTGTCAACGGCAAGGGTACCGTGGCCTTGAAGGATTACGCCGGGGACGGCAAGGAAGTGACGGTTTACGCGGTAGACTATTCCGGCAACCGCTCCAAAGAGGTAAAGCTGGATAACCCTTATTATGAGGAACCGGCGCAGACCCAGGCGGCTTCCTCTGCCGCGCCCCAATCTTCCAGTGGGGAAACACAGGCTGCGCCTTCCCAAACGCCCGCGCCTTCTCCTTCATCAAACAATGCTTCCGGCAATTCGGAAAGCAGCCAGGCCGCCGAGACCCCTTCGGCCTCCCAGGAAGAAACAGGGGCTTCTTCTGAAAGCTCTGATACGGAGGACGAAACGGAATCGGCTGTGCCGGAAGGGGCATTTACCCCGGAAGGCACCGGCACGGTCCTGGACTCAGCCACCGGGCAGGAAGATGATAAGCAGTTTTATACCATCACCACCGCGGACGGAAATGTGTTTTACCTTATCATTGACGGGAAGCGGGATTCGGAAAACGTCTACTTCCTGAATGGCGTTACGGAGGAAGATCTGCTCTCCCTGGCCCAACAGGATAATGGCAGCGAAAGCGCCATTGAGGTTGTCACCTGCAACTGTACGGAAAAATGCGAGGCGGGCGCGGTGAATACCGATTGCCCGGTCTGCAAAAATGACCTGAACGGCTGCCTGGGGAAAGTAACGGAAGAACCGGCGCCGGAGGAAACCGAGCAGCCGGAAGCCGAGACGGAGAAATCCGGCGGCAATAGCGGCATGATTATCTTCCTGGTGATCGCTCTTGCGGCCGCTGGCGGGCTGGGCTATTACTTCAAGATCGTACGCCCGAAACAGCAGGCGGCTATGGACGAGGACGAGTTTGAGGATGACGGTTACGGTGAAGATGATGAAACCAACGAGGCATACGGGGAACCGGATTACCTTACCGAAGATGATTTTGACGACAAGGACAGCAAATAAGGCTGTCCTTTATTTTTAAGAAAGCGAGGATTTTTCATGGAGAAAACAAAAACGTGCCGCCGCGGTCTGAAACGGCTGCTGGCCTTTCTTCTCAGCGCGCTGTGCCTCCTGGGGCTGCTGCCTATGTCTGCCTTTGCCATGGAGCCGGGGCAGACGGCAAGCTCCTGGCTGGGCGATCAGTATGTGGGTTCTGACGGGCAGCATTACTACTCGCCCGCACCCTACACCTACCTGGTCTACAATTCCGATGGGACTATGGATGTACGCACCAGCTCCGGCGGCAGCGCTTACCGCCACTATATGCTGACCGTTTCCGATGGGACCAGCCATCAGGTTTATTGTGTGGAGAGCGGGATTCCCTACAATACCTCTGATAACACCTATACATCAGAGAGCGGGACGAACAGCCAATACTTAAACCTGCTTCCTGCCGAAGCCAGACGAGGCATTACCCTGACGGCGATCTATGGCTGGAAGCCGGGCGCAAGCCTTCCGGTCTCCGGTATCAATGAGGATGACTATAAGATGGCAACCCAGATCATTCTCTGGGAGTACCAGCAGCAGCTCCGCAGCGACCCATACAGCCGCCACGGGAACGGCCATGCGTCAGCGGATCAGTATTACAGCGTGATCGCCGGGCGCCCCGCGGAAAAAGCGTACAACTGGATCTTGGAGCAGGTAGCTTCCCATTCCACGGTCCCCTCTTTTACTTCTTCCAGTAAAGACGGGGCGCCGGAACTGGAACTGAAATGGGATTCGGAACAGAGGGTTTATACCCTGACCGTTACCGATACGAATAACCTGGGGATTGACCTGGATCTGCTTTCCGGCAGCGGCGTGTCTGTCACAAGGAACGGCAATCAGTATACCTTCACAAGCAAGGATATGATTATGGACCCTGTGACCTTTGAATTTCGGAAAGATATTCCGGTTGCCAATGATATGCTGATCTGGGGCAGGCCCGGCTACCAGACCATGATGACCGGAGCCAGTGACCCGGTATCATTTTTTGTAAAGATCAAGACAGAAACTTATGGTACCGCAAAACTTGTCAAGACCAGCGAGGACGGCATTGTGTCCGGGATTTCCTTCAACATTTCCGGTACGGATCTTCTTGGGAATGAAATCAATGAGAATGTAACAACCGGGGAAAACGGGCAGATTGAAAAGGAGCTCCTTCCCGGCACTTATCTTGTGACAGAAATCCCGGTTGACCGCTATGTGACACCTGCCTCGCAGTATGTCACCATTGAAAGCGGCCAGACTTCCACCGTCCATTTCAGCAACATTTTGAAGAAATTCCGTGTCCATGTGGTAAAGAGCGATGCAGATACGGGAACGGCCCAGGGAGACGCGACCCTCGCCGGAGCAACTTATGGGATCTATAACAACGGTGAACTGGTCGATACCTATACCACGGATGCAGACGGCAGCTTTATGACCCGTTACTATGTATGCGGGGACGCCTGGACGATCCGTGAAATCTCCCCCAGCACCGGGTATCTGCTCAACGAGACTGTCTACGAAGTCGGCGCTTCTCCTTCCCTGTATGAGATTGAGCTGAATACAGCGGAGAGCCAGGTCACAGAAACGGTGATCTATGGGAACATCCAGCTTGTGAAGCATACCGATGAGACGGACCCGGATGTGCCGGAAGATGAAAACACCGAGGAACCCAATGAGGGTGTGGTGGAACGCCCGGAGGAAGGAGCAGTATTTGAGATTTACTTAAAAGCCGCAGGCAGCTATGACAACGCGAAGGAAAGCGAGCGCGACCTGCTCACAACGGACAGCGACGGATTTGCCGCTTCCAAACAGCTCCCTTACGGGCACTATACCGTACATCAGGTTGCCGGTGAGGACGGGAAAGGATTTGTGCCGGACTTTACAGTCTTTATTTCTTCCAATGGGGAAACGTACAGCTATATCCTGAACAACCGCACTATTACGGCCCGGCTGAAAGTGGAAAAATGTGATGCGGAGACGGGAAATATCATTCCCATGACCGGCACCGGCTTTAAGATCAAAGACCTTTCCACCGGGGAATTTATCACCCAGGACGTTTACTACCCGAACCCGGAGACTCTTGATACCTTCTATGTTTCGGACGAGGGCTGGCTGATGCTGCCGGAACCTCTGCCTGTGGGGGATTACGAACTGCATGAGGTGGCTGCGCCTTATGGCTATGTGCTGTCCAATGAGCCGGTGCCGTTTACTATTGACGGCAGTGAGGCAACTGTAACTGTTACGCAGTACAATATGCCGCAGAAAGGCCAGCTCACCATTACAAAGACCGGTGAGGTATTCGCTTCTGTCCAGGAAAACGATGGCCTCTATCAGCCGGTGTACGAGGTCCAGGGACTTCCCGGCGCGGTCTATGATGTGATTGCCGATGAAGATATTTATACCGGGGACGGCACCCTGCGGGCGGCAAAAGACACGGTGGTAGAAACACTGACTACCGGCGAGGATGGAACTGCCCAGAGCGGACTCTTATACCTGGGCCGCTACCGTCTGGAGGAACGCCAGGCGCCGGAAGGCATGGTGCTGGACCCCACACCGATTTATACCGAGCTTACTTATGCCGGTCAGGAGGTAGAGATCACCCAGGCGGCCATCGGTCTTTATGATGAACGTCAGAAGGTAGAGATCGACCTTCTGAAATCCCTGGAAACAGACGAAACCTTTGGCATTGGGCTTGGCGAGGAATACAAGGATATTTCCTTTGGCCTGTACGCTTCGGAGGACCTGACTGCCCTGGATGGCAGCGTGATTCCCGCGGGCGGGCTTCTGGAAGTCGTGGCGGTTGCGCCGGTGGAGGACGCGCCTGGCCAGTATTCGGCGGTCTTTGCCTCCGATCTGCCTTTTGGCAGCTTCTATGTCCAGGAACGCACCACCAATGAGGCATTTGTGCTTTCCGATCAGCAGTACCCAGTAGTCTTTGCGTATGCCGGGCAGGAAACCGCTCTGGTTACGATTGCGGTCAATGACGGCGAGGCCATTTCCAATGAGATGATCCGCGGGCGCATTGACGGCGTGAAATACGGCGAGGACCCCGAAGGCGGTGAGGACCTTACCCTGGAGGGCGCGCTGATCGGCCTGTTTGCTCCCGGCACGGAAGAATTTACCGAGGAAAATGCCCTGCTGGTGACGACTTCCGGGGAAAACGGAGCCTTCTCCTTTGAGGACGTGCCTTTCGGCCATTGGATCATCAAGGAGATTGCCAGCCCTTCGGCCCTGTACTCCATCAGCCCGGAACAGCACCATGTCTATATCGGCACCGATGGGCAGGCCGTTGAAATCGAGATTGACAATACCCTGATCCACGGTACGGTGCAGATTATCAAGACCGAGGCTGTGGACGAATTGAAGTCTATCCAGGAGAACGGGGAAAACACTTCTGAAAGTGAGGCTGGTGAGACGGCAGAAAGCGCCGATGATGATACCGGCGAGGACACTGCGGACAATCCATTCCTCCACCGGCTGCCCGGCGCTGTCTTTGAGCTTTACGAGGACACCAACGGCGATAAGGCATTTGATGAAGGCGACGCCCTGATCGGGGAACTGACGGAAACCGATGAAGGGTTCCATGAAATGAGCGGCCTTTTGGCGAAGGGCTATTTTATCAAAGAGAAAACTGCCCCGGAAGGCCACAAGCTGGACCCCAACGCCTACTATTTTGAGATCACCACGGACGGGCAGGTTGTCGTTGTGGAAAATGGTGAGGCTGGCCGCGGATTTGTGAATGAGGCTTACCGCGGCAACCTGAAAATCACGAAGGATTCCAGCGATGGCCGCAAGGACGGCTTTGCCTTTGAGGTGAAAAGTGAGGATGGCACTTACTGCGAGACTTTCACAAGCCCGGAGAATGGTATCATCCTGATCGAAGGGCTGCGCGTGGGCAAATACACTGTGACCGAGGTGAAAAATAAGGCCAGCGAGGACTATATCATCCCGGATGGGGCCACGGTGGAGATCAAGGCCGATGAAACCGCCGAGGTGAACTTCTTCAATGAAAAGCCGGAGGAAGAAACCCCGGAAACGCCGGAAACGCCGGAAACCCCGGATAGCTCGGCAACGCCTTCCAATCCTTCTAAGCCGGTCCCGCAGACAGGCGATGATTATAACCTGTATATCTGGATCGGCGTGTTGGGCGCGGCGGTGATCGGCAGCGGTGTTGCCCTTTTTCTGTGCGCTTACAAGAAAAAGGGACAGAAGGCCAGCCCCGGACGCCGCAAAGCGGCAGCCGGCGTGCTTCTGATCTGCATTGCCATGACGGTAGGCAGCGGCTTTATGCTGGCGCGGGAGATCGGCCAGTACAAGGAAAGCGCCGATACCTATGCAGGTCTTTCGGAATATGTCACCCCGGCTGAAACGGATGGGGAAAATGGGAACGCGGAGGCGCCGGAGGAAACCGGCGCTTCCTCCGTTTCTCTGCCCACGGTGGACTTTGAAAGCCTGCTGGCCCAGGGGCCGGATGTCAAGGCATGGCTGGAGCTTCCCGGCACGGTCATTCAGTACCCGGTAACGCAGGGCGAGGATAACAGCTACTACCTGAAACACCTGTATGACGGTACGGCAAACAAGGTGGGCTGTCTGTTCATCGACTATGAAAACGCGGAGGATTTTTCCGACAACAACACGATCATCTATGGGCACAACATGCGGGACGGCTCCATGTTCTCCACGCTGGTGGAATACAAAGCGCAGGCTTATTATGACGAACATCCGGAAATGTACCTGGTAACGCCGGAAGGCGGTTATGTGGTCGAGGTGTTTTCCGCATTTGTGGCAAGCCCGGAGGAATCCGGCAGCGAAACTTCTCCCTGGGCGCTGGAATGGAAAGACAGCGGCGCTTATACGACCTGGCTTTCCGCAATGCAGGAGCGTTCTGTGATCGAAACGGGCGTCTCCGTCACTTCCAGCGACAAGGTGCTGACCCTTTCCACCTGCACCAATGGCGGCGCTGACCGCTTTATCGTCATGGGCAGGCTGGTAGATGTAACTGAATAACAATTTTTCATAAGATGGCGCGGGATGCCAGATGCTCCCGCGCCTATCTCTATATATGGAGGATTTGCAATGGTAAATAACATTGTTCCTATTCCCGGATATGTCCATCTCTACCGCTCCATGCTGCGGTTTTACGATATGCCCAGCGCGGAGCTGAAAGAAATGCTCTATCTTCTGAATACCGCCAACCTGGACAGCTATGGCTTCCACCACCCGGAGGCGTATGTGGTCGAGAGCGGCCCGGTAGCTTTCTGCGGCTGGCTGGATCATCGGTATGCCCGCCCTTACCGGACGGAAGTGCAGCTTTATAAATCCCTGCTGGCCCTGAAACGCAGCATTGACCGGGATTGCATTGTCACCTCCCAGCGAGAGGCCCTTCAAATGCTCCGGTGCGTGATCTCCAATCTGGAATACCGCTTTTATAAAGCTTACAACATGGAATTTGAGGATAAGCGCACAGTGTATTCCGAGTGTGCCTTCCGGCTGATCCCGCATGAGGATGAACCCAGCGTGTGCCTGATGCGCGATTGGGTGTACCTGCCTACGGCGTAAAATATGTGCTTTGCTTCTTTTTTCTAACCATCAATCTAACCACCTGCTAACAACGATGGTTAGATTGGTTAGAATAGCCGCTTGAATTGCGGCAAATATTATGGCTAAACCAAAATCACAATTTAGTTTAGCCAGAGATTTCATTGACAATGAGGATAATCGCACGGTGTATTCTAAGTGCGCTTTCTGGCTGCTCCCGTGGGAGGCCAAACCCGGTGTGCGCCTGATGCACGATTGGATTTATCTGCTGACTGTATAAAACACAACGAATACTGTATGGAAGCCGTTACATGATATTTTTTGATTTGTCCCGAATGTTATACGGCACCGCAATTTCGATAGGGTCCTTATGGTGTTATTTATCGGTTCAATCGTGTCACTGCCTGGTTAGAAAACTGAATAGAAACGATTGGATATGACAATATTATGAGCGGAAAAGCACCTTTCTGTGTTAAAAGACTGCTGCAATGCACCCGTTTTTGTGAACCTCATAAAAGTATCGGTTCATAATCGGTTCATAATCGGTTCAGGCTCGTTGACACGATTGAACCGATTTGCTATAATAGGAGCGTTAATATGAATGAAGGAGATGGCAGTATGCTTTTTCGGGAAAGTGAGACCATAGAACTGAAAGAAGTTGTTGTGGACGAAATCAAAAAAGAGATCATTGCTTTTGCTAACTGTGACGGTGGAAAACTGTATATTGGCGTCCAGGATGACGGCACGGTAGTCGGAGTGGATGACCCGGACGGTGTATCTTTGCAAATCAGCAATATGGTACGGGATGCCATCAAACCGGATGTAACAATGTTCGTGCATTATAAGACGATTGAAGAAAATGGAAAAGACATTGTTGCTGTAGATATTCAGCGCGGAACGGACCGGCCTTATTATCTTGCCAAAAAAGGGATGCGGCCAGAAGGCGTCTATGTCAGGCAGGGTTATTCTTCGGTTCCTGCTACGGATACGGCAATCCGCCGTATGATTAAAGAAACGGATGGGGACCGCTTTGAAGCCATGCGCTCTCTGAACCAGGAACTCACATTTGAAGCTGCGAAAAAAGAATTTGACCTTCGGAATGTAGAATTTGGTCCGCAGCAAATGCGTACTTTGAAGCTGGTCGATCAGGATAACCTTTATAGCAACTTAGGGCTGCTTCTGTCCGACCAATGCGTCCATACGATTAAGGTCGCAGTTTTTCAGGGGACAGACCAGACGGTATTTAAGGACCGCCGGGAATTTAGCGGGTCGCTGCTGCGCCAGATGAACGAAGTGTATGATTTTATTGACTTCCGCAATCAGACCCGTGCAACCATAGAAAAACTGCTAAGGATTGATGTCCGGGATTACCCTGAAATCGCTGTCCGGGAAGCATTGCTGAATCTGTTGGTCCACCGGGATTATTCCTTTAGTGCCAGCGCACTTATCAGTATTTATGCGGACAGGATTGAATTTGTGTCCATTGGCGGCTTGATGCCGGGAATTGACCTGGAAGATATTATGGTAGGTATTTCCGTATGCCGGAACCAGGACCTTGCGAATGTGTTTTATCGTTTACATTTGATTGAGGCTTATGGTACCGGAATGGGAAAAATTATGAAGGCATACGAAGGCATGGTGGAAAAGCCTGTGATTGAAACCACAAAAAACGCCTTTAAGATCATACTGCCGAATATTAACGCCAAATATGAAAAAGGCGCTGAATCTGTGCTTCCAGCAGAGCCATCCGCACATACTCCTGTTGGCACGCCATTAAGTGCCGGAGAAGAAAAAGTGTTGGAATATGCCCGGACACATGGTGCTGTTACAAGAAATGAAGTCATGGGACTGCTCGAAGTGAGTATCTCTACTGCTGCCAGAGTCCTGAAAAAGCTGGTAAAAAGCAATCTGCTAAAGCAGAATGGAAAAGGCAGAAACACCAACTATACCATTATAAATAAATAAACGATATACCTCACAGCCGATTGGAAAAATCCAGTCGGCTGTTTTTAGTTAGGAGGGATGCTATATTACACAAACAGAAGTCAACGCCGTATTTGACGAGCAGGTGAGGCTCTGTGCCGACACGCTGCAGAAGAAAACCAAGGAATATACTGGAGATGATACGGACCGGCTGGGAGCATTTAAGTCGGCTGCGGCTTTGCAGCACACAACGCCCCAGCGGGCACTCGCCGGTATGATGGCAAAGCACATCATCTCCATTTATGATATGTGCTTTACGGACCGAAAAACTTTTGAGCTGGCTGTCTGGGAGGAAAAGATCACCGACAGCCTTAACTATCTGTTTTTACTAAAAGCTGTGATAAAGGAGGAATTGGAATATCAATCAGATTGAAACTAAAATTTTGAACTGCACCGCAGTACAGGAAGCCGAAAAAAACATGGTGTTTGCGGCGAGGCTCACGCAGCGGGGTCATGCGATCCATTCCATGGATGACCTTCTGGCCCTTTATGAGAAAGCCTATACTGCCGATACGGTCAAACGGATCGCCTCTCTGCCGCACCCCGCCGTACAGAAGTTTTCGGTTATCACGGTGGCGGTTGTGGGTGCCAGCAGGCGTTTCCTGGCGCAGATCACCCGGCACCAAAACGAGGTCAAGTTTATCAGCGCCTCTTTGCAGTACAGCAATTATGCGGGGCAGGCCGATTTTGTGGTGCCTTATGAGATCCTGACGGCAAGCCAGTGGGTGCATGACTTCTACCTGAAAAAGTGCCGGGCTGCCATGGAGCATTACGCGGATATAGGCGCCTGCGGGATTTCCAGGGATGCCGCGGGGTACCTTGCCCCGCAGAGCCTCCGCAATGTGCTGATAATCAGCGCCACGCCTTACCAGTGGAAGCACATGATCGGCCAGCGGACTTGCCGCCGCAATACGGATGAAACACGCTTTGTCCTGCTGAAGATATGGGCGGATCTGTATGCGCTGGACCCGGAACTGTTCAGCCCGGAGCTTACCGGCCCCTTCTGCCAGCGGGAGGGCTGCCGGGAAAAAGATATGTCCTGCGGCTGCCCATGCGAAAAAGGGGCGTTGCCTCTTGCCCTGCTGCGCCAGGACTATCCCGCAGCACTGGAAGGAGGCGGCCAGTGAAAATCAAGATCATTGATTTTGGGCTGCCGGAGAACCACCGTCCCCTCCGTTCCCACGCCAATGACGCCGGGGCGGATGTCTATATGCCCTTTGACTGTACTCTGGAGCCTGGCGGGATTGCTAAAATTCCGCTGGGCTTTGGCCTGGAGGTGCCGGACGGTTATGCCGCCTATGTGTTTCCCAGGAGCAGCCTGGCTGCAAAAGGGGTGGTCTGCGAGCTGCCCCCTGTGGATTCCGGCTACCGGGGCGAGATCCACGCCATTGTCAGCAATGTGGGAAATGATGCTCAAATGCTTGCGAAAGATTCCAGGATCGGACAGCTTATCATCATGCCTGTGGTAATCGCGGACTTTGTGAATGACATGGGTGGACAACGCGGCGCGGGCGCTTTTGGCAGCACGGGGAAATAACTTTTGGCTTTGTATAAATATTTTCTGTGTGGATAATTTAAAAATAGGGCGCAGGTACTATACAGATGTAACCAATCCTATATAATATTGGTTATATCCGGGAGCAAAATACGATTTTAAACCGTTTTATTCCTTGCAAAGAATAGAAAGTGGCCAGCCTCCCTTTTATGTGACTGACCACTTCTATTTTTTGCTATTCAGTTCTTTCATAATGCCGAGGATGTAAGACATTGTTTTGGAATCCAGCTTCTTTGCTTCTGTGATAAATTCCTTTAAAGCGGCGGGATTCGGATTGCCTTCATCGAAAAATTCCTGTGGTGTTACGCCCAGGTATTCACAGATATAAAAGAAGGACTGCATAGAAGGAAGCGTTTTCTTGTTCTCCACGTTGTTGATATAGTTGTTGGCCTGTCCAAGCGACAGCGACATATCCCGTGCTGAAACACCCTTCTGCATCCTCAGTTTTGCCAGCCTTTCCGGGACAAAATCTTCGTACACCATAGTCACCTCCCATTCTGTAATAGATTGTACCTTACAGGCTGGCTCTATTCGCTAAATGAAAAGGGGTATTTCTGTTGACACGCTAAATGTAACCTATTAAAATAAGAGGTATGGTAGTTTTCAACTATCATCTGAAAGGGAGGCTGCAATATGAAAGAAAAAGTATGCGGAGTAACCGGACACCGGGAAATCCCCGCTGAATATATGGAACAGGCAGAGCAAGGTCTGCTGCGCGAAATTGAAAAAGCCATCGCAGACGGCTATACCTACTTTATTTCCGGTTTTGCTGACGGTGCAGATCAGCTATTTGCCGGGATTGTTCTGGAAAAAGCCAAAGAAAATCCGGTATTGCACCTGGAGGCAGCGATTCCGTACCGCAACCGCTATAAGCGGCTGATGGAGGACGAGCGGACCAGGGGCATGCTGGAGGCATGTACGAAGGTCGAAGTTATCAGCGAAGAATGGGCTTCCAATGTCTATATGAAGCGCAACCGCTATATGGTAGGCCAGGCTGATCGGGTAATCGCTGTCTATGATGGACGGGAAAAAGGTGGCACGGTGTCCACGATCCGCATGGTTCACGCCCAGCGTAAAGAAATGCGGGAGGTCCCTGTGGGGTCTTATCTTCCTGAAAGCATGATAAATCTTGGATATTTCAGGAACGCTTCGGGTAGATAAGGATTTGCTTGTGTGGTAAAATAGTGGGTGTATAATGGGTAAATCGCCATTCGTGTAGACATTGTTGAGTTATAATGACGTCTTTAGTTAGTAGAGCATCTTTACAGGGAAGGATTGGATATGAAAAAATTTCTAAAAATTTTCATTATTCTTGAAATATTGCTGTTTGCCTACATATTTAACAGCTCAATTTACAATATTTACGAAAAAAACAATATTGCTGCTGATAATTTAAGTGGTTATGTGATTGAAGAAACATCTCCAGAAACCCTTAATCAGTTTTATTCTATATTCACTGAAAATTATCCAAACAACAAGATAGAGCTTATAAATAACACATTAACTTCGACAGATAATTCAGTTTATGATTTATACTGCTATCCTTTAGATAAGTTTGAACAAAAACAACCTGTTTCTCAAACAATCGAATTTAAGTACCATGAATTGACAAAAGAAGATTTTTTGGATAGTGTCGGCATATTCTATACGGATTTGTCTGATGATGAAATAGATCAGCTTGCAACGCAGTTATCTACACCAATAATCGAATATGAAGATACGTCTATTCCGTATAGCATGATATTAGAGTTAAATCTGTTTAATTTTATTATCTTGTTCATTGTCATTCTAATAATATACGGTATCTATACTTCTTATAGCCTGAAAAAGATAGGCATAAAAAAGAGCATGGGTTTCTCCACTCTGCGTATATTGAAAGAACAAATCATAAGCGTAGCAAAGTATTACCCTATTGTGTGCTTAGCTCTGTTGGCTGTATTGAACCTGTATTATGCATTTACAAACCGCTTTGATTTTTCCTATTTGATAATGGGCATATTCTTCTTTGGGATCGTCTTAATTGTAAATGTGCTTTGCATGCTTCTAACAAGTGCTTTAATAAAATTTGTTCGTTTGGAAGCAATGATAAAAAATAAAACATTAAATAAAAGTACAAATGCGATTGTACAATTTATAAAAGTTGCGTTTTCTGTTGTAATCGCTATTACTATCATTTCTTTACTTCAGCAAAGTGGAGATTATATGAAAAGTCAACAGGCGGTTTTAGACTATAAATACCTTGATGGCTATTATACATCTAATGGCTTTAATTCAGCAGAATATAATTATGCCATATCAAACCCGGATGTATCGGAGCGTTATTCAAATTCAGTTTTAGAGCTATATAGGAGCCATCATTCATTGTTATGTGATTATACAGGTAGTGATGAAGCTCAAGGCCCAATGGGGGCTTCACGCCCATATTATGTCCAACAAACTATTATTGCAAATGAAAATTATATAAAGGAATTTTCCAATATACAGATCAATGGAACTCCTTTGGACGAAAATGTATTTAGCACACCAACGGTCTTAATTCCTGAAATGTATAAGAATGACGAAAGCCTTATAAAAGACCACCTTACCGGAGAATATGATTTGCTGCTGAATTATAATCAAAATTACGGGATACAAGAAGAAACACGCGCAAATGAATTTAATATTGTTTATATTGATGATAGTTCCACTATAAAGGTTAACACAGAGAAAGGGTTTTCGGATATAACTGGCGGTATTATCATTGTTGATACAGGAGATTTTGGAGGACTTTATTATTTAGATGCTTTAAATAATAGAAGTTTGTTCTTCTCAGTAGAGTCAAGAGAAGAGTTTTCTGCCCTGTTAACGAAATATGATCTGGCACAGTTAGTCGTGGCAGGAACATTGCTGACTCCTTACTTAACACAATTAGAAAGCGTGACGTTTGTTCTTAAAACCCTTACGATGTTCGCTATCGTATTTGTGGTTTCACTGGTGTTTATTCTATACATCTCAAACTATGTAGATGTTTTTGTTAACCGGAAACGATACGCTTTAAAAGAGATTATGGGCTTTTCTCATTTTAAAATACTAAAGAGCCGTTATATTGTTTGGGCAATGGAAATAATCGCATCAGTAATCTTGACTGCTATCAATTATTATTTTGCTTGCTTTTTTGCAATCATGCTACTGGACTACCTGTTTTGTGAATTGTTATACCGGACTTATATCAGAAAGGCTTTATATGAAATCGAAAAGGGGGCATAAGTATGTCATTGATCGTATTGAAAAATATTAAAAAGGAATATGGAAAAAATCAAGTATTATTCAATGATTTGTCTTTAGAGATAGAGCAAGGAGAATTTGTTGGCCTCATTGGAAAAAGCGGCGCAGGAAAAACAACACTTCTAAATATAATCGGACTGATTACCGATATATCGGCGGGAACGATAACGATTGGTAATTACAAAAATTTGTCCATGAAAAGCAAAAATGCTATGCTCCTTAGACGGCATACAATAGGTTATCTTTTTCAAAATTATGGGCTGGTAGAAGATGAAAGTGTATTATGGAATTTGAAACTGGCCCTTGAATATAGAAAAATGAGCAAAGGAGAAAAATTAAGAAAAATCAACAAGTATTTAAAACAGTTTGGTTTAAGTGATATGCTCAATAAGAAAATATATCAGTTGAGCGGAGGTGAACAGCAGCGAGTCGCTATTATTAAATTGATATTGCAAGGAAGCAAAATCATATTAGCTGATGAACCCACTTCTGGACTTGATAAAGATAATGAAGCAATAGTAATGTCACTTTTAAAAAAATTGAATGAAAGCGGAGTTACCATAATCATGGTGACTCATAACTTGAACTTGTGTGACTATTTTTCCAGAGTAATAGACGTAGAAAAATATAGATAGTGAGACTTTCAAGCGGCACGGTGTCCACGATCCGCATGGTCCACGCCCAGAAAAAAGAAATGCGGGAGGTCCCTGTGGGGCCTTATCTTCCTAAAAGCATGATAAATCTTGGATATTTCAGGAATGCTTCGGGTAGATAAGGATTTGCCAGTGTAGTAAAATAAGAAACATAAGTGGACAAATTGGAAGTTATCGAGGTGTTTAATCGTGAATGAAAGAGAAAAAATTATCCGTTTATGGTTTGATATGTGGTTACAAAAGAAAGACTTAGGTATTTCCGAGTTTTTTACAGATAATTCCGTCTATATCGAAAGTTGGGGGCCGGAATATCACGGCTCTGCAAAAATCAAACTTTGGTTTGACGAATGGAATACCCGCGGCACTGTTCTTCAATGGGATATAAAGCAGTTCTTTCACAAAGAAAATCAAACTATGGTTGAATGGTACTTCAAAGTAAGTAGGTAATCATCCGTATCTTCAAATCCCTTCCATCATTTGATAAGATGTTCTCAAATGATGGAGGTGATACC
>NZ_NFJL01000010.1 GCF_002159835.1 Blautia sp. An249
ACATAATATCAGTTATGTATTCAATAAAATCCGGGAAATTCTATTTATTTTTGAAATGAGAGACATTTTGAATCAAAATTGGCCTAAAAAACTCCAAAATGTAAAGAACGGCATATTGACATCCTTTATTAGAAGGGTGTAACATAATAGTTACATGAGATATTCAAGAAAAAGTGTGTTTTTCATCAATATTTACAACATAACTGATATTATGTGCTGTTTTCAAAGACAGCAGAAATATCCCTTATTGTTGCAGGAAATCAAGAATGGGAAGAAAAATGAAAAAGAAAAAGCGGACAAGATTAATAGCATGGATTTTAACTGCAGGACTTTTTATCCAGTCCATTCCTGTTTATGCAGAGAACCAGACTGGAGATACACTAGGAGCAGTGACAGAGAGCGCAGCAGAAGTTCTCACTGAAGAATCCGGGCTAAAAGACCAGCAGACAGAGCAGGAAGTGTTTGCAGGAGATCCTCAGGAAGATATAACAGAGGATAATTCATCTGTTGTATATGAAGACGGAAAGATTAAGATTTATAATCTGGACCAGCTCCGGGCCATTGGGACCGGGGCGGTACTGACAGATAAAGATCAGGAAAAAGGTTCCTTCGGAACCGGAGAGCCGGTTTTTGCTGACGGAGGTTCTGTGACATACAGCCTGGACGGGGAGTATCAGCTTATGGATGATATTCCCCTGGAAACAGAAAGTATGTGGACCCTTCCGGATGGATTCAGCGGCCGTTTCCTGGGAGAACCGGCGGATGCGTCTGCTCCTCTTTATGAGGAAGAAACGGACAGCATTTATATTTATCACAATTACCAGCTTCTGACTATCTGTTCTGAAAATGCAGAAGAAGAACCGGTTATGTCCCGGGATATGATCCCTTCGGAGTTTGGCATGGGGAACCTTCTGTATGCGGACAAAACGTCCCTGTCCGGACAGGAAGAAGGACAGGATTACCTGACTTACGGAAGCAGTCATCACTACATTCTGTCCCAGAATTTCACAGAACAGATGCCTGAAATGCAGGCGGCTCTTTTAATGGATGATACGGTCTGGCTGGAGGGAGAGGACGCCGGAGGGCGGAGCGTCCCGGGTCAGGTCTACACAGAGATTGACGGTGAGAAATATATCTTAATAGGAAATGAATCTCAGTTAAGGGCGGTGGGTTCAGGAAACCATGTGACCCCCCGTTTATATATCTATAATCCGCCCGGACTGATCAGCGGAATTTTCGGAGACCATCCTACCTATACCCCGTATTATCCGGGAGATGCGGACCTGGGACTGGAGGCCGTTCAGGAAGAAGGAGGAACCTCACATCTGGAGGGGTTTACATATGTATCGGATAAAGTAGACCAGAAAGAATATACCTATTATAAAAGCCACGGAAAGTACGAACTGGCGGATGTGGATTTAAACGACAATTCTATTTTAAATGGAATTCTGGATCTGGTAGGCGGACTTTTGGGTGTGGTTCTTGCAGGAAAGAGCGAAATCTGCGGTGTGGATGAGACGGGACGCCCCAATAAGGACGAGGCCGGTCTTACTCAGTTAAAGCAGGAATATAAGAATCTGATTTATTCTGCAGATGCCAATTATATTATTTTCCGTGACATTGACCTTTCCGCAGAAGGGGTGAACTCCAATGAAATGGATGATGAATGGACGCCGCTGCTTCTTTCGGGAAATATGGAAGGCCAAAAGAACATGGTGGATCATGCGCCGGTTACCATCAGCAACATTTATTACCACCTGGCAGAAGATGAGGAACTGGATCCCACAACCACCAGAGGAATCGGGTTCTTCGGATCCATTAGCAACCGTACCGACGAAACGGCCCTGGGCGCCAGCGCAGGAACTACGGTGGTGGAAGACATCCATCTGCAGACAGTGGATATTCAGATAGATTCCACAAAGGTAGCGGACGTGGATCCGTCGCTGGTAGAGGCGCTGCTGGGCGCTGTCGGAAGCATTCTGGGAGGTGTCCTCGGTATTGTAGAAGATCTGGTGGATACACTTCTGGGATGGGCGATTCCGGAACTGGGAAATTTGAAACTGGGAGAGATGCTTCAGGAGCTTCTGACTTTGCAGGGGCAAAAGAAGGACAATTTCGCAGCGGGAAGTTTTGCCGGCCGGGTCATCGGAGATGTGAAGATCCAGAACTGCACGGCAGAAAATGTCTCCATACGAAGTATATCAGGTATGACAGGTGGTTTCGTGGGATATACGGAAGGAACGGCTAAGTATGATCTGCTTTCTGATGTAGGAGACCTTACGGTGAAGCTTCTGGCTAACCTGCTGAACGTGGTGCCGGGTCTGGGACTGGGAGATTTGATTACCTTACTTCTGGATAAGGATATTCCACTGGGACAATTGATTCCCATCGGCTATTACAATCCGGTGATCAGCGGATGTCGCGTAACGCTGTCCGGCCAGACCACAGGAAATCCTGCCACCGAATATCACGGTGGATTTGTGGGAGTTCAGATAGCTACGAAGATAGAAAACTGTCAGGCGCAGAATGTTAGCCAGGTTCAGGCTTTAAAGGGAGCCGGAGGTTTTGCAGGAATCGCGAGAGATGCAGTGATTGACAGCCTGCTAAGTGAAGTGGGAGTGGATTTGTATACCTTTGATATTCAGTCTGGACAGACCAACTGCAGTGTCACGGGAACTGCTGTAGTGGTAACTGCAGGAGAAGAATATGCAGGCGGCTTCAACGGAGCCATGACAAACAGCATCAGCAAAGGCTGCAGCATCACCGGCCTGAAGAAGGTTTCTGCTGCAGAATATGCCGGAGGCTTTGCCGGCCGGGCGACCATCGGATATGGAACCACCGTGGCAGGAGAAAATGAGATTGAAGGGACTCTTCTTGGTTCGCTGACGCAGTTGATTGCAGAGGTGGCAGTTCCGGGAAGAGAGGAAGAGTTAAATACCCTTCTCTCTCTGTCAGGTATGACGCCGTCAGAAATCAGAGGCTGCAGCGTTTCCGGAGATCATTTTGAAACGTCAGCTACCGGCGATTATGCCGGCGGTCTGACCGGACAGGGAGACGGAGTCAGAATAACGGCCTGGGAAAACAGGAAAACGGAGATTAGCGGGCTTTCTCAGGTGACGGCAGAAAATTATGCCGGAGGAATTGCGGGAAGCGCAGTAACTGCAAATCCCATCGGTATTTTAAATACAGCAATCGGGATCGGCAGCTATCTGCCTTTTGAAGTGTCGGGAGTAAACCTGATCGGCGCCGATCTGAACGTCCATGCAGATAAGAAATATGCGTCCGGCGGTATGGGCCTGATTCTGGGAGGAACCATTCAGGAAGTAAGTCTGGAAGAAATCGCTTCCGTAAGCGCGGGTAATTATGCCGGAGGTCTGGCAGGAAGAGCAGGAAGCGGAAGCCTGGTAAAAGAAGGGGGACTGGATCTCCTGGGCCTTGGCGCAGTAAAAGTGGACAATCTGCTGAATTTAGCAGATGGCGTGCAGATAGGGATTTCTAATACCAGTGTGACAGGAATACAACAGGGTATGACGGTAGACGCAAGCGGAAAGGCAGAACTGACAGATGGGGAATCCATACTGGCAGGCGGCTTTATTTCCGAAGCAGAAGGCGTGCAGATAGAAAATGCAGAAATTTCCGGACTGAGACAGGTAACGGCTCAAAAGCAGGAAGGGAAAGAAAGTTATGCGGGCGGCTTTATCGGAAGGTCTCAGACCGGCGGTCTGGCAGGAATCGCCCAGGAAGGAGAAGACGGTTCTCTGACACTTCCGGGAATCCTGGATGTATCCTCCCTTCTGAATTTAGTGCCGTATCTGCTTCCTTCCTATAAGAATTGTCAGGCAGATTTCGTAACAAACGGAGAAAATCCTCAGGTCAAAGGCGTATATGCCGGAGGATTTTTTGGATATATGCAAAGCGGACAAGTGGAGAACAGCGAAAGCAAACCTTATGGAGTCAGCGGTCTTGAAAAGGTTTCCGGAGAGGCGTACGCCGGAGGTTTTGCCGGCAAAGCAGATGCCGGTTCCACGGCATCTTCCGACGGGCTGAAGCTGTTGGGCGGCATTCTGGATCTGAACATCGGCGCTCTTCTGAATGTCCTGGAAGTTTATGTGCCCACCCTTACCTGGGCGGGAGTAGAATCCGCCCCGAAAGGCTTTACCGTATCGGCTTCGGATCCGGACGGAAGCGCCGGAGGATATATGGGAAGGGGAAGCGGCGTACAGATAAAGAATTCCGATGTTACCTCTCTGAAACATACAAAGGTAACACCGCCCTCAGACAGTCTGGAATCGGATGAGGGCAGCAGCTATTTCGGAACAGATTCTTCCTATGCAGTTACAGGAGGAAACTATGCGGGAGGATATATCGGATGTGCCGACATTGGATCTGCAGCTAAGGCAGGCGGCGGTCTGGGACTGCTGGGAGACAGCATCCGTCTGGATGACGTGCTTTCAGCGTTAGATGTTACTGCAACCAAAATTGAGAATTCTCATGTCACCGGATGTGTGGGAGGCTACAGTGTACTTGCCGACGGAACCGATGCCGGCGGCAAAGTAATTGGAAAAGCCGGCGGCTACGCAGGAGAGAGTTCCGGTGCACAGATAAAAAACAGTGATGCAGTTAATTTTGCCTATATTATCGGACGGGAAGAAGCCGGGGGCTTTGCCGGACTTCTGGAACCGGGCGATGTGGCTTCCGTTCTGGAGGACGGTTCCATATTAAATGGGCTGATTGATGTAAATGACAGTCTGGCAAGTCTTGTACAGTCCTTTATTCCTATTGTAGAAGACTGTCAGGCCAGTTGTATTCCCTGCGGAGGCGCAGTTCGTGCAGATGGTCAGACAGATGATGACCGAATCCGGGGGATGGCCGGCGGCTACGTGGGATATAACCATGGTGGCAGAATTCTCGGACAGAACCGGGAATGCGCCGTAATCCGGCTGCGTTCCGTATACGGCGGAGAGTTTGCCGGAGGCTTTACCGGTCTGATGGAAAATGCAAGTCTGGCAGGCACAGGAAACATCAGCCTGCTGTTCGGGCTGGTAAAGGCAGATAACGTGCTGGGGCTTTTGCAGGCTGTATATCCTACCCAGACCAATACGACGGTATACGGACCTCTTCGTATGCTGGATCTGGATATCTGGAATGCCTGGGCACAGACCGTAGGGGCAGGAGGCGTCTACGGAAGCCAGTTCCCTTCCGAACCGGTAGATACAGAGGAAGAATTACAGGCTCTGATAGAAAAATATGCCTATGGATACAATGTGAAAGCAGGAAGAACGCAGCCGGCAGGAAGAGAATACCAGGCCGGAACTTCAGGCGGGTACGTGGGAAGAATGCAGGGCGGCGTTGTTACAGACGCCCATGCCCTGGATGTGAAGGATGTGACAGCATACGAAAGCGCCGGGGGCTTTGCCGGGGAGATGTTTACAGGCGGAGCGGCAGAGGTAGGAAATGTGGATCTGGCAGGACTGGATTTAACAGGATCGCTGGGAGCAGTACAGACCTTTGTTCCGGTGGTGCGAAACAGCAGTGTTTCGGGATACCAGTCCGGAATGTTTGTAAAAGCCTGGGGAAGACCTGAGGGAACTGACGGAAAAGTGGAAAAGACAGGCTATGCCGGAGGCTATGTAGGCCATATGATTGGCGGACAGATATGGGGAAACTATCAGCCTGAGACAGCAGGAGATACAACGGCCGCCGTCAGCAGATGCGAAACCAAAAATCTGCGGAGAGTAGACGGTACCAATGCGGTGGGCGGCTTTGCAGGACGGATTGATCCGGGAAGCGCAGCGGCGCTGGATACAGCCGGCAGCAGCGGCCTTCTGGGAGGTCTTCTGCAGAGTGTAATCGGAACCCCCGGAGACTTACTGTCTGTTTTAAATGCTACCTTATCCACCATACGGGCTGCAGATGTGAAGGCCTGGGATCCTTACGGAATCCTCATTAACGGCGTATATCAGGATGAAAACAGAAACACGGCCTATGCCAAAGCGGCCGGCGGTTTTGCGGGAGAAATTAACGGGGCAGTCATAGGAGAAGAGGGAAAGGGAACATCCGGCGTACAGGTGGAGAACCTCCGCAGTGTTACAGCAGGAGAACATGCCGGGGGCTTCTTCGGTCTGGCGGACGTATCCGCAGTTGCCCGGCTTTCAGAAGATGGAACAACTACGATACTGGGAGCCCTTCTGGAACTTGGATCCGTGGATGTGCTGGATGCCTTCCGGACGTATATCTATTCTTCCGGTGTGAAAGGGACAGAGAATTCCGGACTGGAAGTGACTGCCAGAAGAGCAAAGAAAACCGAGTTTGAAAATAAGCCCGTCTATACAGGAAATGCCGGAGGATTCGGCGGAACCCTGTTAAACGGAACAGTGCTGCAAAGCCGGGTGGAAAATCTGCGGACTGCAGAGGGAGTCAGCTATGTAGGCGGCTTCATCGGACACCTGGGGAAAAGCGGAACGGTAGATGTGGACAGTCTGGGGATTTTAGACAATCTTCTGGGTGTGGGTGCCGGAGTTCTGGATGTATTCGGCTCCCATGTAGAGGACTCTTATGTAAGCGGAATGCCGCAGGACGGATTTACGGTTACCAGCCGCAGCCTGGAAGAAGACAAGTCGGAAATTGCCGGAGGATTCGCCGGATATGCCGATCTTGCAAAACTGGACAACAACCAGGTAACCGGGTTGAAACAGGTGGCGAGCAATGAGACTGCCGGAGGCTTTGCAGGCAGAACCAGCTTTGCTTACCTGGCGGATATCGATGTGAATTCGCCCCTGGTTAATGGTCTGTTCGATGTGGTAGCAGAAGTTCTGAAACTTCTTCACCTGGGAGAACTGCAGCAGGGGGATCTGATCCACGTGGGACTGATTGTGGTGAAAGTGGATCTGCTTACGGATGGAAACCTGGTACAGCTGGATGTGCTGGGGCTGAAGGTAAAGATTTCTCTGGATAAGGACACAGGGGAAGATTATGAGCTGGTCACTGTGGAGATTGGTGACAGTAAGATTACCCTACAATGCGACGGAAATGGAAACATTCTGGATGAAGAAGAAGGAAAAAATGAAATAGGGATTTCCCTGATCAAAGCAAACCGTACCAGAATCAGCGGATGTACGGTAACCGGCGTGGAGCAGGGATATGACGTTTACGGCGGAGGCGCCTGGAATAACCGGAACGGCCAGGGAGACCTGGGCTATGCCGGAGGCTTTGTGGGTCTGAATGAGGAAGGCCTGCTGAAGAATAATCAGATGTACCTGGCCGATGTGGTGCGTGGTACAAAAGGAATCACCGGGCCTTTTACCGGCTCTTCTTCCCTGGAATCCAACTGGGATTTCAATACCCTTTCAGGGATTGAAGGGGAAGGAAACCAGTACCGGATTTACCGGGATTTGGATGAGACCTTCGGGGAGATTCAGAAGCCGGGAGGGCAGATTCTGCAGGATGAATTTACAGCAGACGGTGAAGCCGGGTGGAATATTTATACCCTTACCCATCTGACAGCCGGAAAGACAGAGAAATTTACGGATCTGGAAGACGCGGTAATGGCTGACGGGCAGGGTCAGACAAAAGAATTGAATGCTTATCTGGAAGAGGGGGCGATGGCAGTTCTGATGGACAATGCTCCCACCGAACCGGGTAAACCCGGAGACGAGGAAATGCCTCCGGATGCCCAGGATCCCTGTGAGGATACGGTGCAGCTCAGGATTCAGAAGGTGTGGAAAAATGACACCGACAAAGACAGACCGGAAGAAATCGTACTGCACATAACCAGAAGCTACCAGGACAAAGCAGGAGAAACCGTGTGGGATGAAGACTTCTTACAGGAAATAACTCTGGAAAAAGCCGACTATCAGTCGGAACACACCTGGGAGAAAATTCTGTCCGGACAGCCCTATACGGCTTATTACACCGATGCGGGCGGGGAGAAATACAACTACACCTATTATGTAACGGAAGATTCTCTGCCCGGTTATAAGACTACGGTTTCCTATCAGGGAACGTACCACTATACCATGACGATTACAAATACCAGGTATGGACTTGACAGTCTCCTGCCCGGAGCAGGAGGAAGGGGAACCCGATGGATATATATGATAGGAGCTCTGCTTCTGTCTCTGGCTGCAGCGATGGAGTACAGGAAGAGGAAAGACCAGAGAAAGCAGAATTGCTATAAAGAATAAAAAATAAAGGAGAAGAGAAAATGAAAAGATTCAAAAAAGCAATGGCGCTGCTGTTATCTGCAGTTATGATGCTTGCCATGAGCGTAACTGCATTTGCAGCACCGGCAGCAGACGGCAGTCTGACTGTAAACGCAATGGCCGGAGGCAGCCTGACAGGACAGGATATTTACATCTTTAAGCTGTTTGATCTGGAAGAGACCGATCCTGCGGATTATCAGGTGAATTCCACATATGCAGAGGAATTAAAAGAAGTGTTAAACACCACAAGTACAGACAGTTATGAGCTGTATTCGGAAATTGCTGCACTGGGCGAAGGAACAAATGTACAGAACTTTGCCAATGATTTTACGAAAAAGATTATTACAGGAACCGCAATCACAGGAACAGAAAATACAGATTATAAAGTTGGTACAGCCACTGCCGCAGGATCCTATACGTTTGAAAATGCAGAAGCAGGATATTATCTGGTTTGGCTTGGAGGATCTGAGACCATTCAGTCTTCCCTGGTAACTGTAAACGGAGACACAACTGTCTCCCTGAAATCTGACACGCCGGCGCCGGATAAGGAAGCAGACAAAGCGGATGTACAGATCGGTGATGTTTTTACCTATACCGTAACCATGAAGGTTCCGGATATGAGTCTTTATAATCCGGATACCTATGTATTTACATTAAAGGATACCTTAAGCGCAGGTCTTGATTTCGTCAGTGATCTACAGGGAACTGCAGTTACCGATAACAAGATACAGGTAACGGTTTCTGTAGGCAGTGAAGCAGGTTCTCCGGTGGAGGCGTCCATTAACGGAAGAGAGATGACACTGGAGTTAGCGGACACTGTAAAAGCAAATCAGGATAAGATCGGACAGGACATTACCGTTACTTATTATGCAAAAGTAAATGAAGACGCAGTTATGGATAATACAAGCAACAGCGCGAAACTGGAATACAGCAACAAGCCTGGAACAGAGGAGACCGGAGAATCCATCCCGGATATAGTAAAAACTCCCACCTTCGCACTGAATGTACATAAGTTTGAACAGGGAAAAACGGATGAATTTCTGGCAGGCGCATCCTTCCAGCTTCATAAAGATACTGCCGGAGGCACTGTGATTAAAATGGCAGCAGAAAGCTCCAACGGCCAGTATGTGGTAGCAGAAGATCAGAACGCAGCAGATTCGACAGATACAGTTATAACTGCAGGAGAAATTGCCGGCGGCGGCTATAACCTTCAGATCAACGGCCTGGCAGCGGGTACTTATTATCTTGTGGAGACAGGCGCTCCGGAAGGATTTAACACGGCAGCTCCGGTAAAAATCGAAATTACAAATACTACGGAAGGGGAAACACCTTCTTACAGCATCACGGTGAATGATACCGAGGATGAGGATTTAGTTGTTGACGTTGTCAATAACCGGGGAACTATTTTACCGGGCACCGGCGGTATGGGTACGGTGATCTTTACCATTGCCGGAATCGTACTGCTTCTGGGCGTGGGCGCAAGCTTCGTTATCAGCAGAAGACGTAAATCCGCATAAAGCGGGAATAAAAAAGTGAAAGTTCCTCCGGGAGCCGGAAACCTTCCGGTTCCCGGGAGGATTTCCATAAAAATATAACACCAGGGAGAAAGCAATGAAGAAAACAAGGATCCTGTTTGATATTATCCGCATTTTTGTCTTTCTGGTTGCTCTCTCCGTGTTGTTATATCCAACGGTAAGCAACTATCTCTATGAGAAAAACAGCTCCAGGGCAATCAGCCTTTACGATGAGGCGGCGGCAAAGCTGTCCCGGGAGAGGCGGCAGGCTCTTCTGGAAGAAGCCAGGGCATACAATGCCCGTCTGGTAGGAAATACCTCCGTTGAAGGAGATACGTTTGAAACCAGTAAAGAAGAAACATCAGCAGAATACAGCCAACTGTTAAATATGGACAGCAGCGGCATGATGGGATCTGTCATAATCCCTGAAATTGATGAAGAACTTCCTATCTACCATACGACCTCAGAAGCTGTCCTGCAAAAAGGAGTGGGACATTTCCCATCTTCTTCTCTTCCGGTAGGCGGGGATTCCACTCATGCCGTCCTGACCGGACACCGGGGGCTGCCTTCGAAGAAGCTTTTTACAGATCTGGATAAGATAGTGGAAGGCGACGTGTTTTATATCCGTATTCTGGAGGAAACCTTAGCCTATCAGGTGGATCAGATTCTGACGGTACTGCCGCAGGAGACCCAGGCTTTGCAGATTGAAGAGGGAAAGGACTATGTAACCCTGGTGACCTGCACCCCTTATGCGGTAAATACCCACCGGCTGCTGATCCGTGGTCACAGAATTCCGTATGAGGACGCAGAGAAAATTGATCCCCCTCAGATTGATACAGGGCTCAAAATACCATATGAAATTCAGGTTCTGCTGACAGGACTGGGGGTTCTTGTACTGATTATCATTATCTGGAAAATTTCCGGGAAAGTGAGGAAAAAGAAGAAATGAAAGTAATCATAGGAAAATTGGGGTGGACGGGAATGCTGCTTACAGTTGTTCTGTTCCTGTCGGCTGTCTCTGTGGCGGCAGACAGTCCAGTCGGTTCCATCACTGTCTTTTACCATGGGGTAACGCCTCAGGAAGAAAGTATTGCGTTAAGCGGGGCAGAGTTTTCTCTGTATCCTGTCGGCAGTTACGAAGAAGGGAAATGGAATCTAAAGGACGAATTTGCCTCCTGTGGGGTGTCCCTGACAGACAGCAGCGCCTCTGGAAGATATGAAGCGGCTCAGAAGCTGTACGCCTTTGTACAGAAGCAGCAGACAGAAGGGGTGCAGCAAACCACGAACGCCAGTGGCTATGCGGTATTTGAAGGATTAGAGGAGGGTCTTTATCTCCTTGCACCCACAGGGGATGTGACCTTAAGGGAAGGAGTCTTCCGATCCGATCCGTTTCTAGCCCAGATTCCGGAAACAGGCGAAGATGGGACACTATCGTATGACATTACTGTGGAACCGAAAAATGAATGGGCAGCAGACAAAGAGGAGGAAGAGAACCCGGCAGGGGGATTCTCTTCGGCAGGAGTGAAAACTCCGGATACTTCTTCTTCCTCTAAAGGAAGCGTTAAAACGGGAGACAACACTCCGGTTGGGTTCCTGGCAGGAATCCTGACAGTCAGTACAGCCCTGATATTCTCTGTGCTGATCCTCAGTTACAGAAAAAGCAGAATCGGTCAGAAGAAACTCTGAAATCTCAACAGAAAGGAAAGGAGCGGACACGTATGCCGATGCATCAGAATTTAACAGGCAGAACCTTTGGGAAACTGAAAGTTCTAAAACGGCTGGATGAGAAACAGGATCGGTACTATGTCTGGCTGTGCCAGTGCGAGTGTGGAAATATCATTAAGGTAAACACCCGGCGGCTGACCCGGGGAACGGTAACCGACTGCGGATGTACAGAAAAAAAGACAGCCAGAAACGGCTCGATTGCCGAAGATTTAACCGGCAGACGTTTCGGGAAACTGGTGGCCCTAAGCCGGGCCCAAAACCAGAACGGCAGAACCTGTTGGCTGTGCCGGTGCGACTGCGGCAGAGAGAAGATCGTGGCGGCCCATGAATTAAAAGCAGGAAAGACCAAAAGCTGCGGCTGTGCCCGGATGCAGCGGGGGAAAGGCGTCAGGAACATATATGGGAAGAAATTCGGCAGACTGACTCCTATGTATCCCACAGAGAAAAGAGATCGTAAAGGGGGTGTTTACTGGCACTGCCGGTGCGACTGCGGAAGGGAAACCGATGTGACAGAGGACGGTCTGGTATGGGGAAACTACCGAAGCTGCGGATGTCTGAAGCAGGAAATCCAGGAACAGCTTCCGGAACGTCTCCATCATGTGGACGGAACCTGTATAGAAATTCTGGAAAAAAGAAAATACAGGAAAGATAATACCAGTGGATTCCGGGGAGTCTATCTGACCAAAAACGGAAAGTATAAGACCTGTATCGGCCTGAAACAGACCCGGTACTGGCTTGGCACTTATGAAACCTTTGAAGAAGCGGTGCGGGTACGAATGGAAGCGGAGAAACTGCTTCACGGAGGATTCTTAAAGGCTTATTACCAATGGAAAGAACAGGCAGAGAAAAATCCCCGGTGGGAAAAAGAGAATCCCTTTTCCTTCCAGGTGGAAAAAGTCAACGGTGCATTAGCAATTGTCCGGGATACCGGAAAGGAAAAAGAACAAAAAGGAGGGGACGGTCTGTGAAACATAGGAAACGAATTCCGGCATTTACCCGGGAGTTCTCGCTGGAAAATATTTGAAAATAATGGGATATAGTGGTAATAGAAATTTTTCAGGAGATAAAATGAGAGGAATATTACTATATGACCTGGATCTGCCGGATAGTGAAAGCTGGGTCAGACAGATTCAGGATGCATTAAAAAATACAAAAGATATTTCCTCTTTTGAGGAACTGCAGCAAGTCATAAAGGATAAGAAACGTACAGGACTGTCAGCGTTTCGGATTCCCCGCATATTATCGGAAGAGGAGACAGAGGATAAGGAAAGTATTGTGGTTTCCTGGAAAGGAAATATACAGAAAATTTTATGTCATAAGATTACTTACGTAGAGAGCAATAAACGTACTGTGAAGATTGTCACCAAAGAAAAAGAATATGTAATTTATATGAAGATGGATTATCTGGAAATGAAGCTGCCGGATTACTTCCTGAGAACTCACCAGAGTTATCTTATTAACATGGAATTTGTCCGAAGGTTTTCGACAGAGGGAGTGATACTTTCCGGAGAAAAACTGGAGATACCCATCAGCCGTTCCAGGTATAAAGAGACGAAAAAGAAATTTGAAGAGTATTATAAGATTGAGGGTGTCCCAAAAGTCATAAAATGACTTGAAGGGATACCCTTCTTTTGTATGGACTTTAGTTTATGGTCAGTATCAAAGTTTTTCTGGTTATAACCGTAATAAATATTTATATTTTGGGATTTTTGGAGTATACTATTAAGAATGGAGGTGATACCAATGATTTATAGACCGTTATATGTAGATAAAATTATGGCGTATGTGGATACGCCATTTGTAAAAATTCTTACCGGTGTTCGACGCTGTGGCAAGTCTACCATACTTAAGATGATTATGGAAAAACTTCAAAAGGAAAAAAACGTTCCTGCTGATCGGATTGTCAGTTACCGCTTTGACTCAATGGAATATGAGGATATGACAGCGAAACAGATGTTCTCAGAATTAAAGGGAAGAATAGGGCAGAGCGGCAAGACCTATTTTTTTCTTGATGAAGTACAGGAAGTTTCAGGCTGGGAGAAAGTAGTAAATTCTCTGTCCTCGGATTATGATACAGACATCTATGTAACAGGTTCTAACTCTCGTATGATGTCATCTGAAATCTCTACGTATCTGACAGGAAGATATATTTCTTTTCGTATTTACACGCTTTCTTTTGAGGAATATCTCACATTTAAGTCGCAATACGATACGGTTGGCGACGTAAAAAAAGAATTTGCAGATTATGTCAGACTTGGTGGTTTCCCTGTGACTCATCTGAAGAAATATACCCAGGAGGAAGTTTATACGATCGTCCGGGATATTTATAATTCTACAGTGTTTTCAGATATTGTAAGACGCAGTCAAATACGCAAGATCGATCAGCTTGAGCGAATCGTAAAATATACCTTCAGCAATGTAGGAAATACTTTCTCTGCGAAATCCATATCGGATTATCTCAAAGCGGAACAAAGAAAGCTTGATAATGAAACAGTTTACAGTTATCTTGAAAAACTGGAAAAGGCATATTTGCTTCACCGCTGTTCCCGTTATGATTTACAGGGAAAGGAGATTCTTAAAACTCAGGAAAAGTTTTATCTTGCCGATGTGGCGTTAAGATATAGCGTCCTTGGATATTCAGAGGAAACCGTGGCATCAGGCCTTGAGAATATTGTTTATTTAGAGTTGTGCCGCAGGGGATATACGGTTTATATCGGTAAATTCGGTGACAGCGAAATAGATTTTGTAGCTGAAAGACAGAACGAGAAACTGTATGTGCAGGTAACACAGGAAATACGAACAGAAAAAACTGAAAGAAGAGAATATGAAAGACTTTTACAAATCAAAGATAATTATCCGAAATACGTTTTGAGAACAGATTTATTTGCCGATGGAAATTATGAAGGCATTAAAACCATGCACATAGCAGATTTTCTGCTGAGTAAAAGTTTTTGATATGAGATCTGCCTAAAATGTGAGGGCGGACTGGCACTGCGCCCATTGGACAAAGATTATGCAGTATGCGGGAGAATACATAGACATTGCGCGCATGGCGGACGACCTTGGGTCTCAGAAAGCGCCTCTTATCAGCCCGGACAATTACCGGGAAGTGGTCATGCCGGCCCATCAGAAAATCGTGAACCATATCCGTTCTTTAAAGCCGGACATTAAGATTGTATATCACTGTGACGGTTCCATCCGTGAATTTCTTCCGTATTTTATTAAAGATGTGGGCTTTGACTGCTGGAATCCTGTTCAGGTAAGCGCAGAAGGAATGGACGATACTGCCTGGCTGAAAGAGACCTACGGAGATAAGATTACCTTTTGGGGAGCCGGATGCGACAGCCAGCAGGTAATTGCAAAATGCACTCCCGATGAGATTCGTGCTGAGGTGCGAAGAAGAATTAATGATCTGGCGGCAGGGGGAGGTTTGATTTTAGGATCTATCCACAATTTACAGAAAAACGTTCCACCGGAAAACATGGTGGCCTTCTATGACGCGATCTGTGAATACAGCGTAAAGTATTATGAAAACGGAGGTCATGTGTAAAGGCTGCACGATAAATGAACTGGAGGCTTGAATTTTCAAGCCTCCTTTTTGTCTTTATTCAGATATTTTTTTCATCCGAACCTGCCGGATGGTATTGCCTTCTGTCTGTTCCACACAGAACAGATACCCGCAGGCTTCCACCGGTTCCTGTTTCTGCAGGGTGGGAATATATCCTAACTGTTCGATCAGATAGCCGGAAATGGTATCATAGTCTTCAGATTCCAGTTTCAGACCGAACTGTTCGTTAATTTCGTCAATGGTCAGACTGCCGTCCAAGAGAAACTCATTTTCATTTACCGGAATGACTTCCGGCGCCACCTCTTCATACTCTTCGTTAATGTCTCCCATGATTTCTTCTACCAGATCTTCGATGGTTACAATTCCGGAGAAACCGCCGTATTCGTCCACCAGAACTGCCATATGAACCCGGCCGGCCTGCATTTCCCGAAAGAGCTGGGCGGCGTCTTTTTTCTCCGGTACGAAAAAGGGGCTGTGAAGCATCTGACGGATTTCCTCTCTGGAAGGTTCGCCCTTTCTCAGGCGGATCATCACGTCTTTCACATGGAGAATGCCCACAATGTTATCAATCTCTTCCTCATATACAGGAATCCGGGAATGTCTCGTCTGAAGCAGCTCATCCAGAATTTCGTCCAAAGGATCTTCCAGATTAAGAACCACCACTTTCTGACGGGGAACCATAATCTCCCGGGCATTTTTATCGGAGAAAGAAAATACCGAATCAATCATTTCCTTCTCATTGTCGTCAAAGGTACCGTGTTCATGACCGAGTTTCAGCATGGCCCGAAGCTCTTCTTCCGTGACAGCCTCTTCCGTATCCTCCGTCTTTAAACGAAGCAGTCTCAGCACCCCTTTGGTAGAGACGGACAAAAGCCGGATAAAGGGTGACAGAATAACGGAAATATAATGAATGGGCATCACCGTTACCATACAGAAAGTCTCAGCCTTTTGCAGGGCAATCCGCTTAGGCACCAGCTCTCCGAACACCAGATTGAAAAACATAAGTACAAGGGTTACACCGTTATGGGCAATGGCCGAACTGTAAGGGATTTGAAACTGCTCCATCCACTGGGCTAAAACCGGGGAAATTCCGGCTGCTGCGGACGCACTGGAATAAAAGCCGGCAAAGGTAATCGCCACCTGTATGGTAGAAAGAAATTTCGTGGAATCTTCAAAGAGACTCTGAATGACCAGAGCTTTCTTATTGCCGTCTTCTGCAAGGGAACGGATGCGGTTCTTATTAACCGATACCACCGCCATCTCTGCTCCGGCAAAAAAAGCGTTCATCAGAGTAAAGAACAGTAAAAGAAGTAACTGAAAAAGAATAGAGTTACCGTCAGGGTCTGTTTCCATAATAAAATAAAATCCTCCTGTTAAATAATTTTTTAGGAGTAGTATAGCATGGGATTTTAAAAGGCGCAAGTTGAAAATTTTACTGTTTCTGAAACAAATTTACAGGCAGGTATAAAGTAAAATAGAAGAAAGATTACGGAGATGACAGGGGATGAAATTATGGGAGAAAAAGGAGCATTACTCAAAGAGAGATACCGGTTAGAAACACAGATCCAGGAAGGCGGATTCGGCACGGCTTGGCTGGCCAGAGATGAGATGCTGAATATATCCGTTGCAGTGAAGGAATACAGCAGTACAGATCCGAAGAGTAAGGAAAAGTTTTTAAAAGAAGCCAGAAACCTGGCCAGATTCACACAGGAAGCCGGAATTGTAAACGTCCGGGATTATCTGGAAGAGAACGGAGCCGTGTATCTGGTTATGGAATATCTGGAAGGGCAGGATCTGAAATCTTATATTGAAGAGAATGGAACGCTCTCTTTTGAACGGGCGGCCCAACTTCTGTGTCCGGTGATGGATACCCTGATAAAGCTTCACGGGGAAGGGATTTTACATCGGGACATCAGCCCGGACAACATTCGCGTACTGCCTGACGGCTCTATGAAGCTGCTGGACTTTGGTTCCGCTATTGATATGGAACAGAGAGAGGGAAAGACAGTTACCGTGACGGTAAAAAAGGGATATGCCCCCTACGAACAGTATATGGACAAATCTCTGCAGGGTCCATGGACAGATGTATACGCCCTGTGTGCCACCATCTATCAGTGCATTACGGGCAGAACGCCCATGGACAGTCTGCAGCGTTCTTTCCGGGATGAGCTGGAACCTCCTTCCAGACTGGGAGGGGAGATTTCCCCGTATCAGGAAGAAGTTCTGATGAAAGGGCTGGCCGTCAGGGCAGATCACAGGATCCGGACCGTAGAAGAACTGCAGCAGAGACTGTTTCAGGAAAGCCCAAGGCCCACGGAATCAGAAAAGCCAAAAGTGACCGTCTCCAGGAAAAGAAGGGCGCAGAGAAAACCTCCGAAATATCGTCGGAAAAAGACCACCATTGCGGCAGTCCTTCTGGGAGTGATAGGAGGGATAATTCTCTTTTCGGCGGCGGGGATTTCCTATTTTCAAAATCCTTATCGAATCGAAGATTCAGACTGGATCGAACTGAGCGAAGAAACCGTCACAGAAAAAATGGTGAAACGCATTGGACGTGATAAGGAAGTCAGGGGGATGCTTCTAAATAAATGCGTTCTGAATAACGAAACCTTAGAACTCTTTACAGAGCTGGATTCTGTAACCGAGATTCGCCTCAACAACTGTACCGGGTTTACCAGTTTAGAACCTCTGTCAAAAATGGAAAATCTGGAGTACATCGACTTTTCCCAGATAGAAAACTTTGACGGAAATCAGTATTTTTCCGGAGATTTTTCAGGAATTAAGGAGCTGGCAGTTACCAGCACAGACTTGGGAAACGGAACTTCCTTTCTGAAAAATTTCCCGGGATTAACCCGACTCTATATGGGAAACTGCAAAGGAGTGGAGGATTTGGAATTTCTGGGAGGAATGAAAGAGTTGACCAGGCTGTCTTTTTCCAATATGGAACTTGACGGAGTAAAGGCAGACCCGCTTTCGGATTGTACAAAGTTAGAAGTGGTCAATTACAGTAAAACAGGACTTTCGGATTTAAGCTGGACAGCTTCCTGTAAGAATTTAAGGGAGCTTCAGGCGGACCAGTGTCAAATTGTGGATCTGAGTCCCCTGGAAGCCTGTAAAGGACTTACCACCCTTTCCTTAAGCGGGAATCAGATTTCAGACATCAGCAGTCTGAGAGGTTTAAGCGAACTGCTTACGGTGGATTTAAGCCAGAATGCTATTTCTGATATTACAGGGATGGAGGGAAAAACCAAGCTGCAGGACTTTGACATCAGTGAAAATCAGGTGGCGGATTTATCTCCTCTGAAGGACAGCGCCGGCCTTCACATTTTAGATGTAAAGAAAAATAAGCTGACGGAGATAGGAACGGTGGAGAATTTCCCCAAATTGCTTAACCTGTACGCAGATCAAAATGAGATCGCAGATCTCACCCCCATAAACGGCTGTAAAGATCTGGCTTACCTGGGAATATCAGAGAATCAGATTTCCTCTTTAGACGCCTGCCGGGGACTAATAGAGTTAAAGATGCTCTTTGCAGGAAACAACCAGATTTCGTCCATAGATCCCCTGGAAGGATGCACCAATCTGACCAATCTGGAACTTCAGAATAACCAGATACGGGATCTTTCGGCGCTGGGAAATCAATTCCAGGAGCTGGTGCATTTAAACATTTCCCATAACCGGGCAGCAGATCTTTCGCCCCTTGCCGACTGTGTTAAACTTTCCGTTTTGGTGGGAGACCATAACGAAATTACCTCTCTGGAAGGGCTGGAGAATAAAAGTTCATTGAAGGCGGTTGTTTTAAATGATAACCAAATCCGGGAAACAGATCCGCTGGGAAGCTCTTTCAACCAGTTAGTTTATCTGGATCTGGGGAATAATCAGGTTTCTGATATTTCGCCGTTAAGTAACCTGACCATGGGAAAAGCAGTGCTGCTTTTAGAAAACAATCAGATTAAAGAGATACAGAGTCTTCCAAGCCACATTGAATACCAGGCGTTAATACTGTATGGGAATCCCATTGTGGAGTTATCGGCCCTGGAAGCCTTTGAAAAGGTAAACAGCATATGGGATATTTTGTACTTTTCTTATCAGGCCGGGCAGGACTACACCCTGGTGGGAAATTCCGGCTATAAAGAGAATCTGTATATCGTGGATGCGCCTGTGGAACAGCAGGCCGCTCTGCAAAGGCAGATCAAAGAATCCCGAAGCCGGTTCAGCTCGGATCCCAATTTTGTAACGGCACAGGAGGCAGATGCGAATATGGAAGCCTATCGGAAAGAATTATTAAAAACCTGGAATGGAGAGAGAGAAGATGAAAAATAAGAAGAAGCCCAGACTGCTTTTCTTTCACCTTTATGGTTATGCAGGAGAGTTTGTCCTGCAGGGCACAAGCAGTTTCGGGAGAAAAACGGGAGCAGAAGAGACAGATATTGCAGTTCCTTCCGCCGTGGTATCCAGACGGCACGGGGAGTTTACAGAAATTCAGGGGCAGTGGTTTTACCGGGATCTGGGGAGCAGCAACGGAACCTGGATCAATGGGAAACGTTGTGAAGAGCCGCATCTTCTGAAAGAAGGGGATATTCTGGCTGTGACTCCCAGGCGCGGAGAAAATCCGAAACCGGAATTTAAAATGGTATTTCTGAGGAAAGAGGCGCGCCCATGGAGAAAAACCGATTTGACAAAAGAGAATCTGAAGATAGAAGGAGCTTCTTTTTATAAAGAAAATAATGATCTTTTTGTAATAAATCAGGGAGAGGAAAATCACGTGCGGGTAAACGGCGTCCCGGTTTTGGGGTGTGTCCGGCTGGAGCCTATGGATCTGATTCAGGCGGGAGACACCTGGTTTTTCTGCCAGGGAGACAGCCTTTGGACAGAAGAGGAGCGCACCTGGAAGGGAGAGGGAAGAAAGCTGGTTGTGGACATTCAGGAGAAGGCCGTCTGGACCGGTTTCCAGAAGAAGACGCTGTTAAAAGATATTCAGCTGACCATCGATCCCGGGGAGTTTGTACTGATATTAGGCGGCTCCGGGGCAGGTAAGACCACTTTTATGAATTCTGTGATGGGGTATGAGAAAGCCACCGGATGTGTCCGGTACGGAGAGCTGGATCTTTATGAAGAATATGAGAAATTAAAGTACCGTATCGGATTTGTCCCTCAGCAGGATTTGATACGGATTCAGGATACGGTATTTCATACTCTGTACAGTGCAGTACAGATGAAAATGCCGGCCGGCGCCTCCCGGGAAGACAGGGAGGAACGTACCCAATGGATTCTGAAGCTGATGGGACTGGAAAAAGAGAGAGACACTCTGGCAGGGAATCTAAGCGGCGGTCAGAGGAAACGCTTAAGCATCGCTGTGGAACTGGCGGGAAATCCGGAATTATTCTTTTTAGACGAGCCGGATTCCGGCCTGGATGGGATTATGGCCAGAGGACTGATGGAAAAACTCAGAGCCATTGCAGATATGGGGAAAATGGTTATGGTGATTTCCCACAGCCCTGACCGGACGGCAGAGTTATTCACTAAAGTACTGGTACTTGCAAAAACCAGCGGGATAACAGCGGACATCTGGTTTTCTACGGGGGAATTCAGGAGGCGAAAACCTTTTTCCGTGCCGAATCTCTGGAAGAGATTGTGCAAAGAGTGAACCGGCCTGAAGAAGGAGGCCAGGGGCTGGCAGATGTATATATAGAAAAAAGAGCGAAGGAAGGGCAGGTGTAGGAGATGGAAGAACGGCATATTTCCAGAGGCAGACAGACAGGAATCTATACAGGACGGTGTTTTCGGGGATTTGTAAACGAAAAAGGATGGAAGATATTTATCAGCGTGGTTTTGATTTCCCTTTTAATCTGTATGGTGACAGGAGAGAATACCTTTGTTACCTATCAGGAAACCAGAAGCGGCGCCTTTGCCCTGATTTGCGCCTGTATCTGGATCGGGATATTCAATTCCGTGAGAACCATCTGCAGAGAACGGGCAGTTATTAAGAGGGAACACCGGACGGGCCTGCATATGTCTTCCTATTTAATGGCCCACTGGATCTACGAAGGGGTTCTCAGCCTGGCAGAGGCGGTTGTTGTGACAGGGATTGTCCGGGTAGCCAGTCACGGACATTTTATCGGAGAGGGTGTGATTTTCTGGCCGTCTCTGGAAATCGGGATTACATTCTTTTTGACAATTTTCAGTGCGGACGCTTTGGGGCTTCTGATTTCTTCTATTGTAAAAACAGAGAATACGGCTATGACGGTTATGCCATTTGCCCTGATTATACAGTTAATTATGTCGGGAATGATCTTTGATCTGGAAGGGATTCCGGAAATTCTTTCCTATTTTACTATCAGCCGGTGGGGGCTGGCGGCGGTCTGCAGCAGTGCAGATGTAAACTCCATGAGTTTTACAACACTTTCTGATTATACTTCCACTCCGGAACATCTGCTGTGGCTGTGGATGCTCCTTCTGATCTTTGCTGTTTTCTATGGCTGTCTGGCCGTAATCAGCCTGGAATTCGTTGATAAAACCTGAGAAAATCAGGGGTTATCCTGAAAAAATGAACAAAAAATGAATTTTCTAAAATTTTTGTGTTGACAAATTCTTTGAGCAAGGGTAACATTTGGCTATGATGCTATGTTAAAGCGGAAAAGGAGGAAAATTTTATGAAAAAGATAAGACGTGCAACAAGTCTGATACTGGCAGCAGTTCTTGTAGCCGCATCCCTTACTGCCTGCGGAAGCAAGAGTGAAGAATCCGGCTCATCCAGCTCCGATACTTTTAAAATCGGCGGAATCGGACCAACAACAGGAGATGCTGCAGTTTATGGTATTGCGGTAAAAAATGGTATCCAGCTTGCAGTTGACGAAATCAACGAAGCAGGCGGTATTAACGGAAAACAGATTGAATATCAGTTTGAGGATGATCAGTCTGATTCAGAAAAATCTGTAAACGCATATAACACCCTGAAAGACTGG
Organism: Blautia sp. An249; assembly: GCF_002159835.1. GTDB lineage: Bacteria > Bacillota > Clostridia > Lachnospirales > Lachnospiraceae > Blautia_A > Blautia_A avistercoris. The sequence continues at coordinate 21,974 of NZ_NFJL01000010.1, forward strand.
GGAATGCAGATGCTGGTAGGAACCGTTACTTCCACTCCCTGTACAGCAGTGGTAGAGGAAACTCAGGGAGACAATATGTTCCAGCTCACTCCTTCTGCAACAGCAGTAGAGAGTATCCAGTATGACAACGCATTCCGTATGTGCTTCTCTGATCCGAACCAGGGTAAAGCTTCTGCTGATTACATCTCTGAAAACGGATTAGCAGAGAAAGTTGCTGTTATTTATAACAGTTCTGACGTATATTCTTCTGGTATTTATCAGAAATTTGCAGAAGAAGCAGGTACAGCCGGACTGGAAATCGTAGCTGCTGAAGCATTTACAGCAGACAATAAATCCGACTTTACGGTACAGCTTCAGAAAGCAAAAGATGCAGGCGCTGACCTGGTATTCCTTCCGATTTACTATCAGGAAGCATCTCTGATTCTGGCTCAGGCAGAGAAGATGGGCTATGCACCTTCTTTCTTCGGCTGTGACGGAATGGACGGACTGCTGTCTCTGGACGGATTTGATACCAGCCTGGCAGAGGGCGTTATGTTCCTGACTCCATTTACAGCAGATGCAGAGGATGAGATGACTCAGACCTTCGTAGCAGATTTTGAAGCAGCCTTCGGCGATACCCCGATTCAGTTCGCAGCCGATGCTTATGACTGTGTATATGCAATCAAAGCAGCAGCAGAACAGGCAGAAATTACTCCGGATATGAGTGTATCTGATATGTGTGAAGCCATGAAGACCGGTATGACCGAGATTACCATTGACGGTCTTACAGGAAAACAGATCACCTGGGGCGAAGACGGAGAGCCTTCCAAAGAAGCAACAGTAGTAGTTATTGAAAACGGCGCTTATAAGGTACTGCAGGTAAACGAGTAAGCTGTCTGTGACAGAAAGTAAGCGGGCGGCAGCATGACAGAAAAGTCATGTTGCCGCTTATTTTATAAGTTGTTTCTTATAAGGCAATGTGCTATAATTGCGCACGTACAGCGAAAGTAAAACCGCAGTACAAAAAAGTGATTTACCACAAAAAAGATGAGAGGGAATGAGTATGAGCTTTATATCGTATTTGATTAATGGAGTGAGCCTCGGAAGTGTCTATGCAATCATTGCCCTTGGATACACCATGGTTTACGGTATCGCAAAGATGCTGAACTTCGCCCATGGAGACGTCATTATGATTGGCGCCTATATGGCTTTGGTGGGAATGACACAGGCAGGACTTTCTCCCGTTCTGGGTGTATTGCTTGCAGTAGTTGTCTGTACCGTACTTGGTGTTCTGATTGAAAGAGTTGCGTACAAGCCTCTGAGAAATGCATCCTCTTCACTGGCGGTTTTAATTACCGCAATCGGCGTCAGCTACCTTCTGCAGAATGTGGCCCTGCTGATCTTCGGGGCAAACGCCCAGTCTTTCCAGTCTGTAATTAAGTGGAAGGGTCTTTCTTTCGCCGGAGGAAAACTCAGTATTTCCGGAGAAACCATTGTGACGATTGCAGCCTGTGTGATTATCATGGCTGTGTTAATTACCTTTGTACAGAAGACAAAACCGGGACAGGCCATGCGCGCCGTATCGGAAGATAAAGGAGCCGCTCAGCTTATGGGAATTAACGTAAACGGAACCATTGCGCTGACATTCGCCATCGGTTCTGCTCTGGCTGCCATCGCCGGAGTTCTGCTTTGTTCCGCCTATCCGAGCCTGACTCCTTATACGGGAGCAATGCCCGGAATTAAAGCCTTCGTGGCTGCTGTATTCGGCGGAATCGGATCCATACCGGGAGCGTTTATCGGAGGAATCCTTCTGGGAATTATTGAAATTCTGGGAAAAGCCTATATTTCCTCTCAGCTTGCAGACGCGATTGTATTTGCGGTTCTGATTATTGTACTTTTGGTGAAACCTACGGGACTGTTAGGAAAGAATATTCAGGAGAAAGTGTAGGTAGATAGAATGTTGAAGAAAATGAATAAAAAAACACGCAGCAATCTGATTACTTACGCGTTGGTAATCGCAGCATATATTGTAGTACAGCTTCTGATTAATACGGGAAGTATTTCCAGTTTGCTGGAAGGACTGATGGTGCCGCTGTGTACCTATGTGATTTTGGCAGTTTCCTTAAACCTGGTAGTGGGTATTCTGGGAGAATTGAGTTTAGGCCATGCAGGGTTCATGTGTGTGGGAGCGTTCTTCAGTGCGTTTTTCTCAAAATGTATGAAAGATGTGATCCAGGCGGATCTGGTTCGCTTTCTGTTAGCCCTTCTGGTTGGTATTGCCGTGGCGGCAGTTTTCGGAATTCTCATCGGTATTCCGGTACTGCGTCTGAAAGGAGACTACCTGGCCATTGTAACCCTGGCTTTCGGAGAGATTATTAAGAATCTGGTAAACGTTTTATATATCGGAAAAGATTCCAACGGATTCCATTTTTCTACCAAAGACGTTATGGCCCTGAATATGGAGCCGGATGGCATGGTAATTCTCAACGGGCCCCAGGGAATTACAGGAACACCCAAAGACGCCACATTTCTCATTGGCGTAATTGTTATCCTGATTACCTTTTTCATTATTCTGAATCTGATTGATTCCAGAGACGGACGGGCGATTATGGCTATTCGTGATAACCGGATCGCAGCAGAGTCCATCGGAATTAACGTGACCAAATATAAACTGATGGCATTTACCATTTCAGCGGCTTTAGCCGGAGCAGCAGGCGTTTTATATGCCCACAATCTGTCCACCTTAACGGCAAATACCAATAACTTCGGATATAATATGTCCATTACCATTCTGGTATTCGTAGTTCTGGGCGGAATCGGAAGTATGAGAGGCTCCATGATAGCCGCAGTGATTCTGACCCTTCTTCCGGAGGTGTTAAGAGGGCTGTCCGACTATCGTATGCTGATTTATGCGATTGTCCTGATTATTATGATGCTGTTCAACTGGGCGCCAAAGGCGATTGAGTGGAGAGAGAAATATCTTTCTTTCGGTAAAAAGAAAAAGGAGGCTGTGAAATAATGGCGGCTTTATTAGACGTAAAGAATCTTGGGATTTCCTTCGGCGGCCTCCGGGCGGTAAACGGTTTTGACATTACCATTGAAAAAGAAGAGCTGTATGGTCTGATCGGCCCCAACGGCGCCGGGAAAACCACAGTGTTTAACCTTCTTACAGGAGTATACCGTCCAGATACCGGAAAAGTGCTGCTGGATGGAGAAGATATAACAGGAAAGAAGATTATCGATATAAGTAAGGCCGGTATCGCGAGAACGTTCCAGAATATCCGTCTGTTTAAGAAGATGAGCGTGCTGGATAACGTAAAGGCCGGTCTGCATAACAACCATCATTATTCTACCGTAGAAGGGATTTTAAGACTTCCCAGATACCGCAAAGTGGAAAAAGAGATGGATGAAAAGGCCATGGACCTTCTGAAAGTTTTTGATTTGGATTCTGTGGCGGATTATCAGGCGGCGAATCTGCCTTATGGACAGCAGAGAAAGCTGGAGATTGCCAGAGCGCTTGCTACGGATCCGAAACTGCTTCTGCTGGATGAACCGGCAGCGGGTATGAACCCCAACGAGACAGAAGAATTAATGGATATGATCCGGTTTGTAAGAGAACAGTTTCATATGACCATTCTTCTGATTGAACATGATATGAAGCTGGTAAGCGGAATCTGCGAGAAACTGACAGTTCTGAACTTCGGAGAAGTGCTTGCACAGGGAACTACAGATAAAGTGCTCAACGATCCGCAGGTTATCACAGCATATCTGGGAGAATAGGAGGAAACGGTTATGGCGATGCTGGAAGTCAAAGATTTAGAAGTATATTACGGAGTGATTCAGGCCATAAAAGGAGTCTCTTTCCAGGTGAATAAAGGAGAGGTTATTGCCCTGATCGGAGCGAACGGAGCCGGCAAGACAACGATTCTTCATACGATTACCGGGCTGCTGTCTCCCAAAAAAGGTTCGGTTATGTTCGAGGGCACAGATATTACGAAAGTGCCGGCCCATAAGATTGTATCTATGGGAATGGCCCATGTGCCGGAAGGAAGACGTGTATTTGCAGACCTCAGTGTTTACGAGAACCTGAAAATGGGAGCGTACACCCGCAAAGACAAGGCGGAGATAGAGGAGAGCCTGAAGCAGATTTATGAGAGATTTCCCCGTCTGGAAGAGCGAAAGAACCAGATGGCCGGAACCTTAAGCGGCGGAGAACAGCAGATGCTGGCTATGGGACGGGCGTTAATGTCCAGACCCCAGATCATTTTAATGGACGAACCGTCCATGGGACTTTCTCCTATCCTGGTAAACGAGATTTTTAACATTATTGAATCCGTAAGCAAAAGCGGTACCACGGTTTTACTGGTGGAACAGAATGCGAAGAAAGCCCTTTCCATTGCGGACAGAGCCTATGTTCTGGAAACCGGAAATATCGTGATGGAAGGAAAAGCAAAAGATTTACTGGAAGATGACTCTATAAAGAAAGCATATTTAGGAGAATAGGGGGACGTCTTATGAAAAATGTTGTTATTACCATTGCAAGGCAGTACGGAAGCGGAGGAAAGACCATAGCGGCTATGCTGGCCAAAGATTTGGGAGTTCACTGCTACAGCACGGAAATACTGAGAATGGCATCTGAAGACAGCGGAATCAATGAGCGGCTCTTTGGAATGTCTGATGAGAAAGTGCGTCATGCAGGTTTCTTCCGGCTTTTAAAACGTCCTTATGAGGGAGAACTGCTCCCGCCGGAAAGCAGTGATTTTGTCTCCGATGATAATCTGTTTAACTACCAGGCCAAAATCATTAAAGAACTGGCCCAGAAGGAGTCCTGTGTGATTATAGGGCGGTGCGCAGATTATATTTTAAAAGACTATCCCAATGTTTTGAGTATTTTCATTCATGCAGATGAAAAATTCTGTCTGGAAAGGGCAATGGAACGCCACAGCATGACGGAACGGGAAATGAAGAAATACATAGAGAAGACAGATAAATACCGGGCGGATTTCTACCGGTACCATACCGGTCATGAATGGACAGACGCAAGAAATTATGATCTATGTCTGGACAGCGGAAAACTGGGATTTGAAAAATGCGTAGAAGAAATCAAAGCCTACGCAGACATACGGTTTAAATAAAATACAGGCCCTGGGAAAAACGGTTTCGTTTTTCCCAGGGCCTGTATTTTTTTTACTTTTTTAAAATTTTTGGTTTACAAATTGCGAAGAGAATACTTTTTATCTTATAGGGGGAGTTTCGTCTGGTAAAAGGGAAGAGATTCCCACGGATATATTGTGTTATTGTACAAAAGCGAACAGAAAAAAGTGTTCATACTGCTGAATTTGCAAAAGAGAATTGACAGATGCAGGTGTAGCTTATATAATGAATACAACAGATATGAAACCGGTTTCAAATACAGAACCTCAAAAGAGGTTTTTATTTAAAGCTGATATGAAACCGGTTTCAACGAGGAAAGGAGTAGGCAAATATGAAACTTGCAGTTGTAGGAAGTATCAACATGGATATGACTGTAACGGCCGAACGAATTCCACAGAAAGGCGAGACGTTAAAGGGAGACAGAATCAGCTACATTCCTGGAGGAAAGGGAGCCAATCAGGCAGTAGCAATGGCAAAGCTGGGTGCGGAAGTTGAAATGTTCGGCTGCGTGGGGGATGACAGCAACGGAAAGGCAATGCTTGATAATCTGAGAAAATCCGGCGTAAAGACAGACCATATCCGGGTCCTGAAAGAGGTACCCACAGGAATCGCCATGATTACCGTCGGAGACAACGACAATACGATTGTGGTAGTTGCAGGAGCAAACGGGGAAGTAGACAAAGACTATGTGGACAGCATTAAAGAGGAACTGAAAACTTATGATATGGTAGTACTCCAGCATGAGATTCCCCTGGAAACCGTCCATTATGTGGTAGAACTGTGCGCTGCAGAAAACATTCCGGTTGTTTTAAATCCGGCGCCGGCAGCAGAAGTTCCCATGGAGATTATTGAGAAGGTAAGTTACCTTACCCCTAACGAACATGAAGCAGTTCTGATTTTCGGAGAGGGAAGCAGCACCGAAGAACTGCTGAAGCAGTATCCGGAAAAACTGGTGATTACCCAGGGATCCAGAGGGGTTTCCACCTGTCTGAAAAGCGGTGAAGTGCTGACAGTTCCTGCCAGAAAGGCCAATGTGGCAGATACCACAGGGGCAGGGGATACCTTAAACGGAGCTTTTTCCGTTCAGATTGCGGGCGGCGCAGGGATGAAAGATGCTCTGACCTATGCCAATGTTGCAGCCAGCCTATCTACTGAGAAATTCGGGGCTCAGAGCGGTATGCCGACGGCAGAAGAGGTTGAGGAAGCGATAAGGAGGCTGAAAGGGTGAAGAAAAACGGGGTTTTAAACAGTGACATTTCACGGGTGCTTTCTTATATGGGACATACGGATCGGATTTGTATCGGGGACTGCGGACTGCCGATCCCCGAAGAGACAGAAAGAATCGACCTGGCTGTAAAATTCGGACAACCATCTTTTCTGGAGGTATTTCAGGTGGTTTGCGGGGATATGAAAGTGGAGAAGATTATTCTTGCAGAAGAGATAAAGGAGAAGAATCCAGAGGTTTTAAAGGAGATTCTGGCTTATTTTGAAGCGGAGAAGGACATGAAGCCGGAAGTTGTCTTTGTATCCCATGCGGAACTAAAGCAGTGTACGAAAGAGTGCGCGGCCGTTATCCGTACAGGAGAGACAACGCCTTATGCCAATATTATTTTACAGTCTGGCTGTATTTTCTAAAAAGGAGGGTGTAACATGCAGATTGAGATGCGGGGAATTGACAAATCCTTCGGGGGCAATGCGGTTCTCAAAAGCGCCGGTTTTCTACTGGATCACGGAGAAATCCACGCATTAATGGGGGAAAACGGAGCCGGAAAGTCCACCCTGATGAAGATTTTAACAGGGGTTTATACGAAGGATGCCGGAACGGTTATCGTAGACGGTCAGGAAGTATGCTACAAAAATGCTCAGGAAGCAGAAAGAGCGGGGATCGTCTTTATCCACCAGGAATTAAATGTACTGTTTGATCTGACAGTAGAAGAAAACATGTTCCTGGGAAAAGAAATTAAGAACCGGTTCGGAGTCTGCAACAAGAAAGAAATGCAGAAACAGGTGAGAGCGATTCTGGATCGTCTGGGGGTAAAAATCGATCCGAATCAGAAGATGAGCGAATTGTCTGTAGGACAGCAGCAGATGATTGAAATTGCCAAAGCGTTAATGGTGGATGCCCAGGTAATTATCATGGACGAACCCACAGCAGCCTTAACACAGAGCGAGACAGAAGTGCTGTTCCAGGTGGTAAATTCTCTCAGGGAGAAAGGGGTTTCCATCGTCTATATCTCTCACCGTATGGAAGAAATTTTCGAGCTGTGCGACCGGATCACGGTATTGAGGGACGGTACCTACATAGATACAAAGAGAATTAAAGATACGGATATGAACGACGTGGTCCGTATGATGATTGGACGTGAAATCGGAGAGCGGTATCCGCTCAGAGATACAAAGATTGGAAAAACTGTCTTTGAGGTGAAGGATTTAACCTGCCCGGGGGTATTTCAGAACGTATCTTTCCAGGTTCATGCCGGGGAAGTTTTAGGTGTGGCAGGTTTAATGGGTGCAGGCAGAACAGAAATTATGCAGGCCATCTTTGGCAACATGCCCCATGTGACAGGGCATATTTACATTGATGGCAAAGAAGTGCAGAACAAAAATCCTCAGCAGGCCATAAAAAATGGGGTAGGCTTTATTACTGAGGACAGAAAAGTCGAGGGACTGATGCTGGAAGAAAGCATTATGAAAAATATTTCCCTTGCAAACCTGGGCCGTATTTCCAAAAACGGGGTGTTACAGAAGAAAGCGGAACAGGATCTGGTAAAACAGGGAATCGAAGAGCTGCACATCAAATGTTTCGGACCGGATCATGAATGTACGAATTTAAGCGGAGGAAACCAGCAGAAAGTTGTTTTTGCCAAATGGATTTATACCAATCCGAAGGTTTTAATTCTGGATGAGCCTACACGTGGCGTAGACATCGGGGCAAAAAAAGAAATTTACAGTATAATCAATGAACTTGCTGCAAAAGGAGTGGCCGTGATTATGGTTTCTTCCGAGCTGCCGGAAGTTTTGGGGATGGCAGATCGGATTATGGTAGTAAGAGAAGGACTCGTCAGGGGTATTTTGAGTAAAGAAGAAGCAAACCAGGAGAATGTAATGATTCTGGCAACGGGAGGGAATCTAAATGAATAATAAGAAAGCAATGAATCGGATACAAGACCTTGGGGCACTGATCGCCCTGGTGCTTTTAGTAATTGTAATTGGAATTATCAGTCCGGAGTTCAGGACAGTAGGCAACTTTTTATCACTGCTTCGGCAGTCTTCCATTAACGGTCTGATTGCCTTTGGTATGACCTGTGTCATCCTGACCGGCGGCATCGATTTGTCGGTAGGCTCGGTACTGGCGCTGTCCACAGCTCTCTGTGCAGGTATGATTTCCGGCGGTGTGCCAGTGGGACTGGCCATGATTCTGGCTCTGGTAATCGGTACAGGTCTGGGCGCTGTCAGCGGCGTACTGGTAACCACAGGAAGATTACAGCCATTTATCGCAACCCTTGTTACAATGACTGTTTACCGCGGACTGACTATGATTTACATGGATGGAAAACCGATTTCCGATTTGGGCGACAGTTTTACACTGAAATTAATCGGAAAAGGAAACTTCTATCACATTCCCATTGCAGTTATTTTATTCCTTGTAATCTTCGGAATCTTTATGTTCATCCTGGAGAAAACCACTTTCGGAAGAAGAATCTACGCAACAGGAAGTAACTGGATGGCTTCGAAACTGGCAGGTGTCAACATCAGCCGTACCAAACTGGCCGTATATGCCATTTCCGGATGTATGGCAGCATTATCCGGTCTGATTCTGCTCTCCCGTCTGAATTCCGCACAGCCGAACCTGGGCGACGGATATGAACTGGACGCTATCGCAGCAGTAGCCCTTGGCGGAACCAGTATGAACGGCGGACGCGGCCGGATCTGGGGAACTTTTGTAGGTGTTTTAATTATTGCAGTACTGAACAACGGTCTGAATATCCTGGGCGTATCTTCCTACTATCAGGATGTGGTAAAGGGAATCGTTATTCTTATCGCAGTACTGTCTGACCGGAAACGTTAAAAGGAGGAAATGGAAATGAAGATAAAAAAATTAGCAGGCCTGTTACTGGCCGCAGTGATGGTTTTCTCTTTGGCAGGCTGTAACGCCATTACCATTGACGGAGAAGACAACGGGGCACAGGGCGGAGAAAACACCGGAAACGGAAGCATTGGATTTTCTGTTTCCACACAGAACAACCCTTTCTTCGTAACATTAAACGAAGGGGCACAGAAGAAAGCCGATGAAGAAGGCGCTGAATTAATCGTTGTAGATGCAGGAGACGATGCGGCAAAACAGACCAGTGATATTGAAGACCTGATTTCAAAGAATATCAGCGTTCTGATTGTAAATCCGGTAGACTCCGATGCAGTGGCTCCGGCAGTTAAAGACGCCATTTCCAGAGGAATTAAAGTAATTTCCGTAGACCGTGTGGTAAACGGAGTAGAAGTGGACTGTTCCATTGCCTCTGACAACGTGGAAGGTGCAAAGATGGCTACCGAATATCTGGTAAGCCTGGTCGGTGAAGGTGCGAAAGTAGCGGAGCTGGAAGGTGTTCCGGGGGCCAGCGCAACCATTGACCGTGGAGAAGGCTTCCATGCAGTAGCAGATGAACAGCTTGATGTGGTATCGAAACAGACAGCCAACTTCGAGCGTTCCGAAGGCATGACTGTAATGGAAAACATGCTGCAGGCAAATGCAGACATTCAGGGCGTATTCGCTCATAATGATGAGATGGCTCTGGGAGCTGTGGAAGCAGTTGGAAACAGAGATGTTGTAGTGGTAGGTTTCGATGCCACAGATGACGCTCTGGCAGAAATTGAAAAAGGCAGAATGGCAGCCACCGTTGCCCAGAAACCGGATTTGATGGGAGAGACAGCCGTTGAAACAGCCCTGAAGCTGGTAAACGGAGAAAGCGTTGAAAAAGAAATCCCTGTAGAAGTAGAATTAATTACAAAATAAAAAGAATTGCCGCACGGGGTCCAGAAGAGAACCTGTGCGGCAAAATGTCAATTTATTAACTAATTAATTATATGTTGACTGAAAAACCTTCGATGATATAATGGAATTATCAAAATAAAAACGGCAGATTCTGCCGGTTTTATTATAAAAATGCGGAGGTAAATATATGAGTGCGGCAAAAGATATTTTATTGGAATTACTGAAAAAGGACGGAAAACCGGAGAGACTTCTGAAGGAATATGAACCCTTTGAGATGATCATGAACGATCCGTTAAATCAATTCTGCAGAGGCAACAGGCAGAAGGGCAAGACTACATATGACAGGTGGGGGACCTGTATTATGTTTCCGGAAGACGCTCCGGGCCCTATGCCTCACGTAACGGAAGACAATAAGGTTTGTCCGGATGTAACCGAATGGAGAAATTATGTAAAGGTGCCAGATCTGGTGGCCAACTGCAGTGAAGGCTGGGAAGCGGCTCTGGAGCTGAAGGAAGAGATTCATAAAAAAGGCCAGCTGGCCATGGGATTTATGGGAACGGGAATTTTCGAGCAGTGCCATTATCTGATGGGATTTGAAGACACCCTGGTCAATCTTCTGGCAGAACCGGATGATATGCATGAACTGGTAGATGCCATTGCAGAATACCGCTTTACTTATGCAAAACTTCTGGTGGATAATCTTCATCCGGATGCAATCTTATCCCATGACGACTGGGGAGCTAAAACCAGTTTATTTATGAATCCGGATACCTGGAGAGAATATTTTAAAGAGCCGTACAGAAAGATCTACGGCTATATGAGAGACAATGGAGTCATTGTGGTACACCATGCAGACTCCTATTGCGAACCGATTGCAGAGGATATGGCAGAAGTGGGAGTACAGATCTGGCAGGGAGTTCTGCCTTCCAACGACATTGTGGCAATGCAGAAGAAACTGGACGGAAAAATGGTGTTTATGGGCGGTATCGACGCGGCGAAAGTAGACCGTGCAGATTCCTCCGAGGAAGAGATCCGGGCAGAAGTAAGACGTGCATGCGAAACTTACGCTCCGGGCGGACATTTCATCCCATGTCTGACCTATGGACTGAAAGACTCCGGAATCTTCCCTGGTGTGGATAGAATTATTGAGGATGAAGTAGAACGTTACAATCAGGAACACGCATAAAAGCAAAGTGAAAGAATCAGAGGGGGTTCCAGGAGCTGTCAGGCTTTTGGAATCCCCCTTCTTTTTATGTGGCATTCTGTTACAGAGATGAAATTACGGAGGCTAATTGCCGATCCCAGAGATCAGTCTGCAGAAAGGCCTGGATTTTCTCCCACAAAGGGACGTTGCAGGCAGTTATAAAAGATTTGCCTCCTTCATGGGAAGCAAGCTCCGTAAAGAATAAAGCCTGTTCCTCCTGGCTGGAAAAAGCAGTTTCAAACAGGGGAAGAATTCTCTCTATAAGAATGAGAATCTGTTTCTCTTTCTGAAGGAGGAGGTTTTGTTTTTCCTTTAAATGCCGGTTAAGCTGCTCCTTCATTTCCTCTTCGCTGCGTACCCGGTTTCCCTTTAAAGAACTGAGAGAGTCCTGCAGAAACAAAAGCGCCGCTTTTTTCTGTTCCTGCTCAGAGGTCTTTAAAGTGCCTAACTTTAACTGAATCTGAAAGGCCCTTTCCTGCTCTTTCAGGAAGGTTTCCAGAGCAGCCAGAGGAGAAGTCCCGGGAGCCTCTTTTCGTATACGCCAGAAGGTCTGCATCAGATTTTCCAGCAGGGTGAGAATCCGCCGCTCTTTTTCCCAGTCTTCCATTAAGGAGAGAAGACGGGAAGAAATCCACTGGATACAGGAGAAGCGTTCATCCATCTGCCAGTTCTTTATCAGTTCCGGGAACGATGCGGCTTTCTCCTGAGAAAAAGTCTCCCCGAAGAGAGCATCCAGAAAGGACTGGTTTTTCAGTTTTTCCATGGTCTGATAATAAGAATAGAAATCATCGGCAATTTCCCTGCAGGGGAGAAATTCCATAAGAAAAGAGCGGGTAATGGGAAGGTTCATATTCTCATAGCTTTTCAGCAGAACCGAAAGATCCTCCCAGCCCCGGGCAGTTACAAAGCGTTTCGTCTCCAGATCCGGATCGATATAATAAAAATGATCCGGCCGGCAGGAAAGGTAGGAACGGATGGAAGGATGAACCCCCTCTTTTCGTGCGTAATTCTGCCAGGAAGGAAGATTCGGCTCAATGGTGATCTGACGCACCCGATCCAAGGTGACCATGTCGAAGTCCCGGACAGATTTATTATATTCTCTGGGATTTCCCGCGGCAGCCAGAACCCAGCCCTCGGGTACCAGATGACAACCGAAAGCCTTGTTCTGCAGAAACTGAAGCATAGTGGGAGCCAGTGTTTCGGAAACACAGTTGATTTCATCTAAAAAGAGGATTCCTTCTTTCTTTCCTGTGATCTCCATAGATTCATAGACGGAAGCGATCATCTCGCTCATGGTATATTCGGTGACCGTATATTCTTTCCCGCCGAAGATCCGCTTCTCAATCAGAGGAAGTCCCACGGCACTTTGTCGGGTATGGTGAGTCATGGTATAGGAAACCAGTCCGATGCCGCATTCACTGGCGGCCTGAGCCATGACAGCCGTCTTGCCGATCCCGGGAGGTCCCATAAGCAGCAGAGGCCGCTGGCGGATACGGGGGATGCAATAGGAACCATCCTCTCGTTTTTCTGTATAGGCTTTTACTGTATGTATAATTTCTTCTTTCGCTTCCTGGATATTCATACAAGGCTCCTTTCCCACGTTTGTTCCTTCTTCTGTGAAAGAGACAGATTTAAATTTAACTGAAAGGCCCAGGGAGGGACTTTCCCTTTCTGGAGACGGCGGTTTAAAAAGACGAAGGCAGTTTCATAATCCGGGGGAGCAGAGGGATAGATTCCGTCGCCGTCAGTGAAATAAATAAGACCTTTTAAATCCTGGATTTTCCTTTGTTTTCGCAGGGTTTCCACCAGATCAAAAACAGGCCTGAAATCAGTTCCCCCGAATCCCTGTACCCGGAAAGAGGAAGTCATCTGGTTCCACTGCCGGAGGCTGGTAATACAGGCATAGCCCTGAATCATGGAATCGCATTGAATCAGATGCACCTTCATCTTCTGGAAAAAGTTCTCCTGACTGCTTAGGATCTGTCCCGTTTCTTCTAAGAACCGTTTCACAATTTCTCCCCGGCAGGAACCGGAGGTGTCAATGGCAATGACCAGTTCTTTTAATTTATAACATTCAGAGTATTCCAGAGGTTCCAGAAATACCAGATTCTCGTAGTAAGTCCGGCTGAAGGTATAAGGAATATAATCGAAACTGTCAAAGTCCAGACAGACCTCTTCCCCCGGTTGGGCATAGCGGGAGAGGAAACGCCGGTAATCGTACTCCGGTCTGGCCTGCAGAGAAAAAGAGACTCCGGATGAGCCGGAAGTTTTCCCCCGGTGTTTTCCCTCATAGCCGGCCTTCAGGGAAGCCTGATTCCGGCGGGACCTCCAGCAGGAGGCAAGAGCGAGCAGACAACGGGGTTCCCGCAGGGCAGTTCTCCAGTACCGGTGGGAGTCTTTCTGAAAGAGGGAGGGCCAGTCGGAAAAGACTTCCGGGTGTTCAGAAAGCCAGCCGCAGAGACTTTGGACGGTGAAAAGGGGAAGTTCTTCTGTCAGGCGGCGGAGAATCTGAGCCCTGGTCTCCCGGTTCTGTTCTTCTTTTAACGCGTCTGGACGCTCCAGATACCGTTTAATACGTTCTTCGAGAGACGGACTGAGGAACCGGGGGAAATAACGATCCATCAGGTGATAAACATAGAGATCACAGGCCAGATCCCAGACTTTTGCCACTTCCTTTGAGGGAGGAAGGAAATGAAGGAAGAGGCAGTGCAGAACCATATGTAAAAAGACTTCCGGGGAGGGGAAACGGGAATAGTAGAGACGTTCCCCGTCCGTTCCCGCAGGCGCCTGTTCTTTTAGGCAGGGCTTCAGAGAGGAGAACGCCGATGCAAGCCCCGGATACTGACGGATAAACAGAAGACGCAGGGAAGACCATTGGGAAAGAATCTGTCCCGGGAGACCGCCCCGGTCTGTCTCCTGCTTCAGAAGTTTCCGGGCAGGTCCTTTCCGGTTGTGCAGATAGTTTCGGCAGGCTTCTCTTTCTGACCAGTGAGGCCCGTCCTTTACAAGGAGACCATAAAGAGCAATATCCAGACAGATTGCGGACTGGCCGGAAGATTGAAATTTTGTGTATAAAATAGAAAATTCTTCATGAGAGATAGAATCCATCAGAACCTCCTGCAATCAAAACAAACGAAAATCATGCTGTACTTAGCTATATTTTAGAACAGGGAAAAAGGATTTGACAAGTCTTCGTTTCAGAGAAATTTTACAAATCCTTCCTTGAGAAGATGGCGTGAGTGGACTATAATGAAATATGAGATTACATATATAGGAGGCATGAAAATGAGAAAGAAATGGATGGCGCTGGGGCTTGCCGGATTACTGGCGGTAAGCATGCCGGTAACGTCACTGGCTTCTGCTCTGACTCTTTCCGAACAGGAATGTCTGGAAGAAGAAACCGTGTCTGAACTGACAGAGGAAGAGGAAATTGCGGAAGAAGCGGAAGAGATTTCCGGGAATTCACAAGAAGATGACCAGGTGACGGATGATGTGGAAATAAGTGATACCTGTGAAGAGGGAGAACCCGCCGCACAGCTTTATCAGGAAGAGGAATCTCTGGTACAGAGCCGAAACACTATGGGAACCGCCCAGAGCATTTCTTTCGGAAAAAAGGTAATCGGAAGTATTTCTGAAAGCCAAAGCAAGAAATATTATCTGTTTACGCTGCCCTCATCGGGAAAAATCAATATCAATGCATTTATTCAGATTACCCATAATTATCTCAGCAATGTACGTATTCTGGATTCTTCAGGAGAAGAACTCTGGAATCAGAGTACCTATTCGTATTCCAGCGATGGAAGCTGTGTGATAAACGATGCTGTGGATTTGACGAAAGGCTCCTATTACTTTCTGGTAGACGGCAGCGGCCATGATTCGGGAAGTTATAACTTTACGTTAAACTTTACCTCTGCAGGAGAGTCCCTTACAGAGACAGGATACGGAAATAATAATACTATGGCGACTGCGGATGCGGTAAGCCTGGGGACGACCTATAAAGGCCAGCTTGCAGAAAACGATCACGCGGACTACTATCGTTTTACCCTCCCCTCTTCCGGAAAACTGAACGTTCACATTGTCACAGAGATAAGCCGGATGTATGTTACTTATTTCAACATTATTGATTCCCAGGGAAAAAGTATCTGGGACAGTAACCCATATCTGGAGATTACCAATGAGTCCCTGGATCTGACAAAAGGAACGTACTATTTCTATGTGGAAAACGGCTATGATACGGGCAATTATCAGTTTAAACTTGCATTTACCAGCGCCAACGAAAGTTTCAGTGAGTCCGGAGACGGCAACAATAACAGTATGCAGACGGCAGACGCTATCAATCTGAACGTGGTATACAGGGGGCAGATTGCCAGAAATGACAGAAAAGATTTCTATAAATTTACGCTGACAAATACAAGTTCGGTGAGATTTTCCGCTACTTCCTGGCTGGACAATGTTACTTATGGAGTGTATAACGAAGCGGGCCAGGAGATATGGAGTGACGGTTTTCATTTAAAAGACGACAAGACGGGAACCAATTATTCATACAAAAACCTGAGCCTGAAGGCAGGTACTTACTACCTGTATGTAGGGGAAGGAACTTATACGGGAAACTACAGCATTAAGGTCGCTGTAAACGTACCAACAGTAACCTTAAAGAGAGTGGCGGCAGTGGACGCCCACAGCATTCAGGTGACCTGGAATCAGGCCACAGGAGCCACAGGATACCGTGTTTACCGGAAAACAGCGTCCACCGGATGGACCGGAATCGGGGATACCACCGCTACTTCCTATACGGATACAAACGCTGTGCCGGGTCAGTACTATTATTACACGGTGAAGGCTTATGTGGGAAGCGCATTAAGCAGCAGCTACAAATCCAGTGTAAAGATTTGTACAACCATAGGGACTCCGACTCTTACCGGACTGACAAAAACCGCCAACAGCGGTCTGAAACTCAGCTGGAATAAGGTAGCGGGAGCATCCGGATACTATGTATACCGGAAAGTACCGGGAGGAAGCTGGACGAAACTAAAAGGCCAGACAGCTGCCACCTATACAGATACTTCCGTCCAGGTGGGAACCACCTATGCATATACGGTCAGAGCGGCGGTAAATATGGGCGGAAAGCAGTATCTAAGCGGCTATAATAAAACAGGTCTTTCCGGTTCACCGGATTTAGCCACTCCGAAACTGACAAGCCTGGCGAAAACAGGAAGCAATACCTTACGTCTGACCTGGGAGAAAGTACCACAGGCGTCAGGATATTATGTATACCGGAAAGTGCCGGGAGGAAGCTGGACGAAACTAAAAGGCCAGACAGCCACCACCTATACGGACACCACAGTAAAGGCGGGAACCACCTATACTTATACGGTCAGAGCAGCGCTGAATAAAGGCAGCAAACAGTACTTAAGCAGCTATGACAAGACAGGACTTTCAGCGAAGCCGTAAAGAGTCTGAATGATAAGAAAAAATAGAACGAGTATCTTCCCGGATGAAAAGGGAAGGTACTCGTTTTTACGTAACATATATTTATTCCCCGGTATTTTGGAATTCTTTTCTTAATACCTCATGGGGAGGTTCTATTTCCCTGGCAATGGTATGTTCAGTCAGTTCGGATAAACTTTTTATCTTTGCATTGATGATAGGCCGCATGCAGTTGGGCACATGTTCCTGATGGGCCCGGTGAATGGCCACGCATTCCTTACAGTTTCCATGGTAGCGGCAGGCTTTCTTACAAGGGCAGTGATCCTCGTCTTTATACGCTTCTCTGAAAGCGGCGGCGAATTCTTCCTGAAGCCGCAGGCCCTCCTGGCGGTTTCCTTTATGAAACTGTTCCATGGCGTCTAATTCTTTCTGATTCTTTTCAATTATCATTGGTTTATTCTCCTTTTTGAATGTCATCTGAAAGTTTTTCAGTTAAATGATAACAGCTATTGACAGAAATAACAATGGAAACTGCCTAGATAACAAGAGAACGATATGGTATAATTCCTCATTATAAAGAAAACCAAAGAAAGAAGATAGACGGTACCGATAGATTGGGTTATAATAAATTATTAAGTTTGTTGAAATGAGGGAGTTAAATTGAGTAAAAGAGAAGATTACAAGCGGACAATCGTCTTTTGTCTGGCGAGTATTGTCATTATCGCCCAGGCGCTTGTCTTTGCCTATATCTGGTATGATCATTACAGGGAATTGATTTTCCAGCCATTCTGGAGAAAGGGAAACTGGGTGCTGATTCTTCTGTATGCCCTGATTAACCTGCTTTTTTCCAAAATGTACGGCGGATTAAAGGTGGGCTATCTGAAGCGGATTGACGTGATTTATTCGCTGGTACTGGCCACCATATGCACCAATGTGGTTGTTTATTTTCAGATTACCCTGATTAACCGGTGGTTTCTGGATCCCAGAAGACTGATTGAGGCAACCTTCATTGATATTGTAATTATTATTGCATGGACCTTTGGTTCTCAGTATATTTATTCCAAACTGTACGGAGCCAGGAAGCTTCTGGTCATTTACGGAGACCGGGATCCCCATGATCTGATTCAGAAAATGAACGCCCGCAAGGATAAATATGACATCAGCAGAAAGGTTCATATTTCCCTTGGGGAAAAAGAGATCTATAAAATTATGAAGGAATATGAAGGGGTCATCATCTGGGATTTACCCTCTCAGATTCGGAACCAATATCTGAAATATTGTTTCGCCCACTCCATCCGGTGCTATGTAACCCCTAAGATTTCAGATGTCATCCTGACAGGAACGGACCGGATTCATTTGTTCGACACCCCTTTGTTAATGTCCAGGAACATGGGACTTTCAGCAGAGCAGCGGTTTGTAAAGAGAAGTATGGATCTGGTGATTTCCGGGATTGGAATTATTATTTCCTCCCCGATTATGCTGATAGTTGCCCTGGCAGTCAAGCTTTACGACAAAGGGCCGGTATTCTACCGTCAGGAGAGGCTGACCTTTAAGGGGAAACCGTTTAAAATTTTCAAGTTCCGGAGCATGTGCGTAGACTCGGAGAAAAACGGCGCCCGGCTGGCGTCCAAACATGATTCACGGATTACTCCGGTAGGCCATGTAATCCGGAATCTGCATCTGGACGAGCTGCCTCAGCTTTTTAATGTATTTCTGGGAGATATGTCTCTGGTGGGGCCGCGGCCGGAACGTAAAGAAATCATGAGAGAATACCAAAGAGAGATCCCTGAGTTCTATTACCGTCTGAAGGTAAAGGCCGGACTGACCGGTTATGCACAGGTATATGGGAAATACAATACAACGCCTTATGATAAGCTGAAGCTGGATTTGTTTTATATAGAGAACTATTCGGTGCTTCTGGATATTAAGCTGATCTTTATGACTGTGAAAATCTTTTTCCAGAAGGAAACTTCAGAAGGCGTAGATGACGATCAGAAAAATGCACTGAAGTAGAAGGAAAGAGGAGAAACTATATGGAGGCTTATTCGGTATTAATGTCCGTATACAGGAAAGAAAATCCCTCCTATCTTGAGAAAAGCATAGAAAGTATGCTGAAGCAGACAGCAGAGCCGTCAGATTTTGTTCTGGTCTGCGACGGCCCTTTAACGGAAGAACTGGACGCAGTGGTTGAAAAAGTAAAAGAAGAAAGGCCGGATCTGTTCCAGATTATCCGTCTGCCCCAGTGCGGCGGCCTGGGAAATGCTTTAAATACAGGAATCAAGTACTGCAGATATGATTTGATAGCCCGAATGGACAGCGATGACATCAGTCTGCCGGATCGCTGCCAGAAACAATTGAAATGTCTGGAAGACTCTAAAACAGATATGGTAAGCGGAACGTTGCTGGAGTTCGAGGGAGATATTTCCCGGATCCGATCCAGACGGGTACTCCCGGAAACATCCGGGGAGATCCGCAGATTTGCCAGACGCAGAAATCCTTTTAACCATCCCTGCATCATGTACCGGAAAAAGGCAGTAGAGGACGCAGGGGGCTATCGTCACTGCCCCTGGTTTGAAGACTACGATTTGTGGACCCGTATGCTGATGAACGGTTCAGAAGGATATAACCTGCAGGAACCCTTACTGTATATGCGGGCCGGAGACGGGATGTACAGCCGCAGAGGAGGGCTGGAATATGCCAGAAAAGCAGTGGTATTCCGCTACCGGCTGATGCGGAAGGGTTTTTCCAGACCAACGGACTTTATTATTTCAGCGGCGGGACAGATCTGCGTTTCTTTAATGCCCAACCAGTTAAGAAAAAAATTCTATAAGAAAGCGCTTCGGAAATAGGAGAGAGAAGGATGTATCAGGTAACAGGAGAACAGTTAAAGCAACTGCAGAGAAAAAATCTGGAGATGGCCGTATATTTCAGTGAATTCTGTAAAAAACACAGGCTGACCTGTTACTTATGCGGGGGCGGCTGTATCGGGGCTGTCCGGCATAAAGGGTTTATCCCCTGGGATGATGATCTGGATTTTATGATGCCCCGGGAAAGCTATGAAAAACTTCTGAAAATCTGGAAGAAAGAGGCCGATTCCCATTATGTACTATTTGATTCTTCCAGAGAACTGGTGGATCATAATAATAAGGCCACTATCCGGGACAGCCGGACCACCTTAATTAAGACATATCAGCAGGAGCTGGACATTTGTCATGGAACCGTTCTGGACATATTTCCCATAGACGGATGTCCCTCTTCCTCCTTTAAAAGAAAACAGCAGTTGTTCTGGACCCTGGTTTACCAGCTTTTCCGCTCCCAGGTGGTGCCGGTGCGAAGGGGAAAGAAGATGGAGATTCTGGCTTCGGCAGCGCTGCTTGCCGTTCCTTTCCGGGGGCTTCGCTACAGACTGTGGAAATTCGCAGAGAAACAGATGAGCAAGTATCCCATCCCGGAATGTAAGTACATCACTGAATTGTGCGCCGGAGCTTATATGAAGAACAGATACCCGAAAGAATGGTTTGAAAAGGCGGTGTACCTGCCTTTTGAGGACTGTGAAATGCCTGTGCCCCAGGGCTATGACGGTTATCTGAAAACCGCTTACGGAGATTACATGAAGGTTCCGGAAAAAGAGGATCAGATTACCCATATGGAAGAAGTCGTTTTCATGGATTTAGAGAACGGATATGAAAAGTACCGGGGCGTGTACTACTGCACAGGAAAGAAAACCGGATTTTTACAGAAAGCGAGATAAAAGAAGAGGGTATTGCTCAGTCATCTAAGGGGATGATTGCTCAATACCCTTTTTAAAATTTATATCAGGTGGAAATGTTCCAGCGCATGGTAAATTCCATCGTCCAGAATATCTGTCGTCTGGTAAGAACAATAGGGGAGGATCTCTTTATTTGAATTTCCCATGGCAATGCTGTTGGGAACGTATTTCAGCATAGGAAGATCGTTTGGGCTGTCTCCGATGACGTAACAGTTTTCCAGAGGAATGGACAGCTTTTCCGTGAGAAGCTGAATTCCCGTGGCCTTTGAAAACTGCCGGGGAATTACCTCTCCCACATTTTCTTCATGGGAAATATATTCAAACTGATCTTTTATAAAGTTAAAAAAGGAAGTTCGATCACAGTTGTCATCCATGAAGACCATAAATTTATCAAAATGCAGGGAAGAATTATTCTCAATATTTCCCAGATCGCTTCCATTAGAACGAAGTCTCAGGGTTTCCTGTTCCTGACAGTAAACCGGAGACTGGGTATCGAATAAAAGGGCGCTGTTTTCTTCAAAAAAAGCCCGTATTCTGCATTTTCTCAAAAGGAGAATAATTTCTTTGCACAGGGCATGGGGAATGGTATAAGAAAACAGAGTTTCATTATGAAAGTATACATGGGTTCCACAGCCGCAGACAAATCCGTCAAAGCCGATATTTTTTATCTGTTCCGGAATAAAGAACAGAGTCCGTCCGGAATTAATAAAGGTATAATGCCCATTTTTCTGAGCCATATGGATTGCTTCAATGGCGCTTTCAGGGACAAAGTGATCCGGCGGAGGAGTAAGTAATGTTCCGTCAATATCAAAGAAAATCATTTTTCTATCCATGAATTCACCTCTTTCTACTTATTTTTACACCAGAAAATATTCTAACATGAAAAAAACAGGGAATCAATGAAAAACCTGTGCAGGATATATACTTGACATCAAATCTGAATTGTACTAGAGTAAATTTCAGTGACAGATGATACCCTCTCTTTACCGGCCGTGTGTGCTCTTGTAAAGAGAGGGTAAAGAAAGGCAGGATGATAATGAATAAGAAACAGTATGCAGTGCGGTGTGCTCTTTATTTGCTGGGGGTGATTGTTCTGGCCCTTGGAATCGTATTAAATACAAAGACACAGCTTGGTGTGTCTCCCATCATTTCTATTCCCAATAATATCGCGGTTATCTGGAATTGGAATCTGGGTGCGGTTACATTTCTGTTTTATACTCTCTGTGTGGGAATGGAATTTCTTCTGGCTTATAAGAAATGCAGTGTGTTTACTTTGCTGCAGATTCCCATGAGCCTGGTTACCAGCTGTTTTATAAACTTTTTTAATCAGAGATTAAATTTTGACACCAGTACGTATACCATGCGTTTTCTGGTACTGGCGGCAGCAATCGTTATTACAGGAATCGGAGCGGCGACGATGGTAAATATGCAGATGATTCCCAATCCCGCCGATGCGCTGGCAAATGTGATTGGCCAGAAAATCCACCGGGATATGGGATTTGGAAAAAATGTATTTGATATTTCCTGTTTTACCATTTCCTGTATCATCGGGCTGCTCTTTGTTCACCGGATTGTAGGAATCGGGGCAGGAACGGTGATTGCGGTTATTTTAACAGGACGCGTGATTGCTCTTTTTAACCGGTTGTTTAAGAAAAATATGCAGCGTGCCGCGGGAATTGCTGTATCTTAAAAGGAGGAAAGAAAATGGAATCAAGAGTGGAACAGGCCATCGAAAGACATAAAAGAGGCTTTAACTGTGCACAGGCAGTGGCCTGCACGTATTGTGATTTGGCAGGAGTCAGCGAAGACGTTATGTTTCGGATGATGGAAGGATTCGGAGCGGGAATGGGCGCCATGGAATGTACCTGCGGAGCTGTTTCCGGAGCAGTTGCTGTGGCAGGAATGAAAAACAGCAATGGAAGGGATCTGGCCAACAGTAAGGGGAAGACCTATCAGTTATCCAGGAAAATTACCAACGAGTTTCGGGAGAAAAACGGAAGTACGGTCTGTAAAGACTTAAAAGGAGTGGAAACAAAACAGGTTCTTCGTTCCTGCGACGGGTGTATTGCCGATGCTGCAGAGCTGGTAGAGAAAATTCTGTTTACACAGGAATAGAAATTCATATAGGGAATCTCAGGCGCATACACTGTAGAAACAGCGTTTTTGGGGGAATACCTTGAAAGATTATATAGAAGAGCGGGCAGTTGAGATTGCAAATTATATTATTGAGACGAAAGCGACGGTGAGGCAGACCGCCAAGAAGTTCGGAATCAGCAAAAGTACGGTACATATGGTTGTAACAAAACAGAACGGTTTCATTAAAAGGACTATTTCCTTAAGGTAATTCATACAAATGAAAAAAGAGCCGGGAAAGCAGTGAAATTTGTATGAAAGAGGAAAAGAAACTGGTTTTTCAATTTCATAATCCCAATACGGACGAAGATACGATCCGAATATTGATGCAGGTGTTTTGTGAGAAAAACCGAAGCAAGGCGGAGAAATATCTTCAGGAAAGGGGGCGGCGGCAATGAGGGTGGCCGCCTACTGCCGGGTATCCACAGATAAAACCGATCAGATGAACAGCCTGGAAACACAGAAAAAGTTTTTTCTGGAGTTTACCCGGAGAAATCAGTATCAACTGGCAGATCTGTATGCAGATGAAGGAATTTCCGGAACAAAGATTAAGAACCGGAAGGAATTTCAAAGACTGATGGAAGACGCCGGGAAGGGTCTGTTTGATATGGTTGCAGTAAAAGATATTTCCAGATTCGCCAGAAACACAGTAGACTTTCTGCAGAGTATCCGTACCCTGAAAGGACTGGGAATTGAGACCACGTTTTTAACTGCCAACATGACAGTACTTGGAAACTCGGAATTCGTCCTTACCATATTCGGAGCCCTGGCCCAGGAGGAAAGCGCTAATACCTCCAAAAGAGTGAAGTTCGGGAAAAAGATGAATGCACAAAAAGGTCGGGTTCCCAATCTGGTATACGGCTATGATAAGACGCCGGGAGACTATTTTCATCTTCAGATCAACCTTCAGGAAGCCTTTCAGGTACGGAGAATTTATGACTGGTATGAGAAAGAGGGATACGGAGCCGGGAAAATCGCCGGACTTTTAAATGCCAGAGGGTATCAGACCAAGCGGGGCTGTCAGTGGAGCCAGAACGCGGTCTGCCGTATCCTGACCAATCCCCTTTATACCGGCAAGGTCATTAACGGGAAAGAAGAGGTGGCGGATTTCCTTACAGGAGCCAGGGTGGAGAAAGAACAGGAAGAGTGGATGGTGGCCCAAAGGCCGGAATTAAAGATCATTGAACCGTCTCAGTTTGAGCGGGTGCAGGAGATTCTCTGCCGGCGCAGGGAAACCTTTCAGACAGACAGGAAACGTCACAGCAGCCGCTATCTGTTCAGCACCCTCATTCAGTGTAAAGAATGCGGATGGTCTTACCGGAGAATCCAGAGGACTTACAAAAATACGTATGTCCGCTGGACTTGTTCCGGAAGAAGCCAAAACGGGGTGAAAAGCTGCCATAATCATGTGACCGTGGACGAGACTGTTTTAATACAGGAAATCCAGGACTATTTCATTCATTTACTGGAGAGACAAGGTGTAAAAATCCGGGAAATCCGAAAAGAAATGGAAAAACAACTATCCCTGCAGAAAACAGAAAAAGAAGAGGAAAAGCAGTGGGTGTTTCATCTGAGAAAGCTGGAAAAAAGGCGGGAAAAATACAGAGAAATGTTTCTGGAAGATCTGATAGAAAAGGAGGAGCTGAGACAAAGGACGGAAACAATCGGGGAAGAGATTCGGGAGCTGAAGGAGAAGATAGGAGCTCTGCACCCGGGAGAAGGAACGAAGGAACAAATCCGGCAGATTCTGAAGGAACAATTTCAGGAACTGCGGGATTTTCTTTCCTTTGAGGAACTGGGAAACGGACAGATAAAACAACTGGTGGAAAAAATAGAAATTGACGGGGAGGGCAGGGTACAGATCTATCTGAAAAAGGCAAAGCTGTGATATACTGATAAAAAGAATGTTGGGCGGTGAGAATACATGGGATTTTATATTGTACATAATGATCTTGTTGAAATGGAGACAGACGCCATCGTAAACGCGGCCAATTCTCATCTGGAACGGGGCGGAGGCGTATGCGGAGCCATTTTCCGGGCGGCAGGACCCGAAAAGCTGCAGGAGGAATGCAGAAAGAAAGCGCCCTGTCCTGTGGGACAGGCAGTACTGACAAAGGGATACGGTCTGAAGGCAAAATACATTATTCATGCGGTAGGCCCCATATGGAAGGGCGGCGCACAGGGGGAAAGAACCTATCTGGAGAGCGCATACCGCAATGCGCTGAACCTTGCCCGAAAACAGGGATGCCAGTCCATCGCCTTTCCCCTTATCTCCAGCGGTATTTACGGCTATCCGAAAAAAGAAGCCCTGGAAATCGCTGTAAAAGAATGCAGAGCCTTTCTGGAGAATCAGGAGATGGAAATCTACCTGGTTGTTTTAGACCGGACGGTGGTGGAGTTAAGCGAACATCTTTACGGAAAAATCCGGCATTATATTGACACGTATTATACGGGAAACAGAGACAGACGGAGAGAAGAAAGCACTTCTTTTGAGCAGATATATGCATCTTCCCCTGAGTCTCTCTGTACGGCTTTGCCAAAGGAGACGGACAAGCCATCCCCCAGGGGAATCAAAAGGAGTCTGGAACAGTTATTAAAAAGAAAAGGCGAGACCTTCCAGGAGATGCTCTTTCGCCTGATTGATGAAAGAGGCTTTACCGATGTGCAGGTTTATAAAAGAGCCAATATGGATCGGAAACTGTTTTCCAAAATCCGCAGCAGGAAAGACTATACGCCCAGAAAGTCAACGGTACTGTCTCTGGCGGTAGCGCTTAAGCTGTCTTTGGACGAGACGGTGGATCTGCTGGGAAAAGCAGGCTACAGCCTGACCGATCATCTGAAATCGGATATTATCCTTCGTTACTTTCTGGAAAACAGAATCTATGACATTGACCAGATAAACGAAGCCTTATTCTGCTTTGGAGAGTCTCTTCTGGGACTGTAAATGTCGCCCGGGATGCGACCAAAGTCTTCGTTTCCTCTGCTAATATAAAGGCAGAAAGGAAAAAGGAGGAAACGAAGATGAAGAAACGGACGGAACTGGTTTTTATTATAGACAGGAGCGGCTCCATGTGTGGGCTGGAGACAGACACCATAGGCGGCTTTAACGGAATGCTGGAGAAGCAGAAGAAGGAACCGGGCGAGGCCTTTGTAACAACGGTTTTATTCGATGATCAATATGAGAGGATACATCAGAGAGTTCCCATCCATAAGGTACGGCCCCTCACGGCCAGAGAGTATTATGTGAGAGGATGTACGGCCCTTCTGGACGCAGTGGGCAGAACCATCCAATATATGATTTCTGTTCAGAGAAACCTGGAGGAAGAGGAGCGGGCAGATCAGGTAATCTTTGTGATTACCACAGACGGATATGAAAATGCCAGCCGGGAATATACCTATAGTCGGATCCAGAAGATGATTACCCATGAGAAAGAAAAATACGGCTGGGAGTTTCTCTTCCTGGGCGCAAACATGGATGCGGAAATGGAAGCGGGAAAGTTCGGCATCGGCCGGGATCGGGCGGTGACCTACTGCAATGACAGCCAGGGAGTACAGGCCAACTATGAAGCCATGACCGTGGCGGTCAGCCAGATGCGGTGCAGTTCGGCTTCTGTAGGAAGCCAATGGAAATCGGCAGTGGAAAAGGACAGAGAGAAACGCCGGAAAAAGGCAAGAAAAATTTTTGGGAAATTCAGAGAGTAATCTCCTTTTGAAAACAAAATTACAATTCTGGTTTTGTAGAATGAATACATCAAAAGAAAACAAACAGGAATTGAATCAAGAGGAGGAAATAGAGATGAAAAAGAAGTTATGGAAATCAACAATTTGCGGAGCAGCGGCTCTTTTACTTGCAGGATTTTGTTTTCCGCCCCAGACAGCCTGGGCAGGTATGGGAAATTACAATTTTGTATCCATTGAAGGAGGAACTGTCGACAGCATTACAGTAAACGGAGTGACTGTAGAGGCCAAATACCGTCCCTATGACAGCAGTGTAAATACGGATACCACATATAGCTGCGCGGCTTTTGTAAAACGGTTTTACAGTGAAGTATACGGAAGGAACGTTTCCGGGCTGCTGTCCACCACTTCTGTTCCGGCCATCGACTCCGGAAGTTTTAAAGAGACCATATCCCCAAAGGTGGGAGATATTGTCCGGGATAATGAGAGTGTGCACTGGGCCATTGTAAAAGAGGTAAATCAAAATATTGTAACCGTTATCCAGCAGAATGCCTGGGATAGTTCTTATACAAAAGCCTGGGTGGGGGCTATGGTGGAAAACGGAGATTCCCAGTATACCTTCTTTACCTGGGACGGAAATACGGCTTCCGCTGCTCCCACTGCAGGAAACTATACCATTCACTATCAGGAGCCCCAGATTCAGGAGACAACAGCCGTGCTCTCTGCCAAAGTGGATAATCCCGGCCGGGTAAACGTAAGCCAGGTGGGATGTTATCTGTGGGATGCCCAGGATAACTTAATTAAGAGACATGTGGAGGACTGCCGGCGTCCGGAAAGCCGGTTCAATATGTGGTATGATGTACAGGGAGAGCTGGGGATTGCGCTTACAGCAGGAACTACTTACAAATACCAGTTCTTCGTTATACAGGACGGAAAAGAATATCCGGGAACCATTCAGACCTTTACCACAGCGGGAGCCGCTCCTGTAAAAACAGAGGCAGATACGAAAGGCCAGATCGAAGGAGCGCCTGTTTCCACAGAAGCCACAGATCATGTGACGGTAACAGATGATGAAATACAAAGAACGATCGGCAAGGTTCGTGAAATTTACGGATGGGAAAAGAAGTATGTGGATGAAAGTCTGCAGGGACAGTCTTATCTGGTGCAGATTAATACCAAAGGCGAAGTGGATTATTTCTCGGTAGATACGTTAATGGAGCGCCCTGCCTCTCTGGTTTTAACCATTGAAAATGACCGTGTGGTGAAATCCCAGTGGATATATGAATATTCCAGTGGTTCTGAGGCGGCTTTTGCGGCCAGCCAGGATCTGTATCAGCAGATTTGCAAAGCGGCGGACGGGAGAATCAGCGGGGAGAAGACCAGCCTTTGCAAAGATGTGGATAATATGACGACCACCTATAAAGATAAACTGGAAATTGTAAGAGACAAAAACGGAGAGAAACCGTACGTATCCATTACAGTATTAAGCGCTTTTCAGGACATAATAGGATAAGGTAAAGTTGTATGGGCGCGAACTGCTTCAGTTCACGCCCATAATTTTTTCATATTCCTGCCGGTAGTTCTTGGAATCCTTGTACATATTATAGAAAAAGAAATTTTCTTCTTTTTCCGCATAACGGGTCACCTCTTCCATCAGTAGATCCTCCGGATCGGGGCAGGTAAGATACTGATAAATAAACTGATCAAAGGCATTTTGGTTCACCAGCTTTGAAAAACCACATTCCAGAAGGATGTCATCCAGCCGTTGGGGAGTTACCTGAAACTCTTCATTAAGAGAGCTGGAACGGGCGAAAAACAAAAGGAAACAGATAAAAGTAGTACGATCCAAATCCAGGGCGCCCTTGATATACTTGCGGACCGTATTTTCTCCGGAACGGTTTCTCTGATAGCCCCGATCCGTGCTGTCCAGAGAATAGATCTGATCCAGTTTTTCCTCTTCTTTCTGCATTTGCTGAATTTTCAGAGAAAGCACCTCTTCATCACTCAATCCCCTTAAATGAGAGTCATAATGACGCAGCGACTCTGCCAGCCGTTTCTTCTGATGGTCTGGGAGATGTTTCAGATCCCCATAGGATTCCAGAAGGACTTCCAGCCAGTCCAGAGATACATAGCCGAAATAGAAATAATTGAAATTATCGAAAATCTCCCGGCAGGAAATGCCTGTCTGAGACAGGAAGTCCCGAACCTGGGTATCCTCCATTTTCTTTCGTTTCAGCTGAGTAAGACCTTTAAAGACAGAAAGCTCCGCCAGGGCCTCCCCGGAATCTGCAGCCGAACGGCGGGCGGTCAGATAGCCTTCGACCTTGTCCGTCAGGTAAAAGTAGAGATATTTGCAGAAATAATACCTGGTTTTTTCCCTTACAGGACTAAAGGAATGAAGATTCGCATTCAGAAACTGACGGAAATCTTCCTGGGTATTGCCAATCTGTGAAATCTGATATTCCATAACCCGGGTTAAATGCTCCGTCCGCAGAAGGTGGGCGTCCTCCCGGGAATTCTCCGACAGATACCGTTCCAGTTCCTGCAGGGTGATCTGTTTGCTGAAATATGGATCCTCCTCTTTAGACTGGTCAAACATGGATTTACAAATATCCTGGAGTTTGCGCCATTCCTCATAAGAAACATGGTGCAAAAAAGCAAAAACCAGGCTGGCTTCCCAGAGACTTCTGGAGTATAACTGGGCGCAGCCCTCCTGGAGAAGCTTTTCGTTTAACTGCTCCAGGGTCTCTCCCTTTAAAAAGGCCAGTGCAATCAGACGGTAACGCAGAGGCACTTTTTTCATAACGCCAGTGTTTCTGGACATACATTCGTCCAGCATCTGATCCCCTAAAGGAGCGTCCAGAACATCCTGTATCATTTTATCAAAAACAGAAGCTGCTTTCGTCATAAGATCAATCCTTTCCCTGTTTTAGTTGGTATAGAAATTAAAATCTTCACTTACCGCAAAAGGCTGATAGAAACTGTCTGTCTTTAATTGTTCCATCAGTTCCTCCTGCTTTGCTTTTGCCAGTTTCTTTCCCATATAAACAGTCATTGTGGGCGTATAATCACTGTAGAGAGAAAAATAGACGGAGAGATCCTCTCCCGGTTCAATCTGATCCGTATCCATTCGGAAGTTTACAGAACGGTAATACCCGTCCTGCAGATTGCAGGTCTGGTAAAGCTGTTTTACCGTTTCCAGAAAATCCTCCACAAGGTGTTCGTCATAAGGAAAAGGCAGGGTCACAGTCAGAGAATCCTTATTTCCTGCCTCATCCACAGATATGGAAGCGTCCAGTTTCTCAGCCTCCTGCTCTATCTGTTCCAGACGGGGACTTTCCAGAATCTCATAAGATTCCAGGTCAACCCCCATATCCAGAAGGGACTGGCTGTCGGTAAAGCTGGCATGTTCCAGCGTATAGTAGCTGCTGTTTGTGGTCTCGCAGGCCATAGTATATAAAAACTGACGCATATTTTCCGGTTTCAGGCGGGAAGTATCCCAGAGAAAATCAGAAAATGTAAAGAATCCATTGGAAATTTCCTCCGTTAAAGGAAACTCTGCGATTTTAAAGCTGTTGCCTACCAGCAGGTAGAGAGAGTCTCTCTGGTTCTGGAGGGTCTTTTGAGTCCGTTCCAGAATGGATTCTTTTTCATATTCACTGGCTGCCTGAATCTCCCAGTGATAAGAGGGATTTGTTTTTTCCACAAAGGTAAAATCCTCTCCCAGAGAGTAGGTCCTCAGGGACTGGATGGTATTTCCCATATCAGAAATGGATAAATCCTTTTCTGTCAGCATATACAGAAGATCCAGATACAAATCTTCCCGGGAAAGCTTCAGGGTGATGTAATGTTCCTGGAAAGAGGAAATTCCAAAGGCATAGGGAATCTCCAGAGTATCCAGAAGGGTTTTAAAATCAGAAACCGTATTATACCACTGTCCGTTTGGCATATCCTGGCTGCCGGAAGAACAGGAGTATTCCACATAAACAGCAGGGTCTGCAAGGTCTTCTTCATTCACCTGATTTTCTCCGGCAATCATGGAGGTATCCACATCCTCCCAGGTGGAAGGCGGAATATAGGAATAGGCCAGCCGGTTTTCGTAAGGCTCATGGGTCAGTTCATAGGCCAGCAGCCGGTAAAAGGCCGGGGACTGAACGGCTCCTGTCAGATAAAAGGTACGATAATCCTCTTCATAAAAGGTATAAATGGAATACCAGCCTAAGGATCCCGAATAAGAAGTTTCTCCGTTCCAGGAAAGATCCAGATAGAGCCCAAGGGAAGTTCCCGGGTTTTCCTTCACATAGTCCCGGAGCTTATCGGCTGCTTCTTTCGTTAAAGTAAATTCCAGATAGGAATAATCTCCTGTCTCAGGAAGAGAGGCGTCCGAGCGGGAAACGCCTTCCAGTACCCCCTGTTTCACCTGAGCCTTCTCCACATCCCGGGCAGAAAGGGAAAAATCATTGAGGGAAGGTTTGCCTGGCTTGGCCAGACAGAGGTTTATAAATTCCCAGAGTTCCATGGCAGTTCCGTATGGGGAGCTGCTGTTTTGCACAACAGCCCCATAGGAGTCTGCCGGCATCACCACAGAGACATCCCCGTTCTTCTTTCGGGAGAGAATATAATTGTCTTCTCCTGTCAGAACCTGGATTCTCTCTTCTAAAATTTCCAGATCCTGCTCATATTCCTTTTGGGAGCTTTCCTTTGGCCTGGAGAAAGCCAGCGTCATAGTTTCCACTCCCCGGAATTTAAACTCTGCCAGATGCGCCTGATAATACCAGAACCCGGCGCCGGCCAGAACACAGAAAAAGCAGAATACAGAGGCAATTCTTATCAGCCATTTCCTGCGGATTTCTCTGGGATCCACTTCCCGGATAATCTCCCGTACAGCTTCCATAAAAGCATCCATGTTCTGATAGCGGGAAGAAATCTCCAGGGAAAGCCCCTTCATAAGAATCTTTTCCAGAGCCGGATCCATGGAAATACCTAAAGCGCCTGGTGTCTTCAGCTCATCATGGAGCATCCGCTGAAAGGCATCTTCCGGCGGATTTTTCGTAATACAGAAATAGAGGACGCCGCAGAGGGCGTAAATATCTGTCCAAGGCCCCAGCCGTCCGTGCCGGTCATACTGCTCGCAGGGAGCATAGCCGCCCTTTAAGACGATGGAACGTGTCTTCTCAGAAAGGAGAGAGAAATCCCTGGCAGCCCCGAAATCAATTAAAGTCAGGGTCTGATCCGTTCCCAGAATCAGATTGTCGGGACTGATGTCCCGGTGAATAATGCCGTAACTGTGAATTTTCTTCAAAGTTTCCATAAAAGGAAGCATAAGGCGAAAGGCCTCCCCGGGATCCATGGGGCCATTTTGCTCCACATATTTTTTCAGGGTCTGGCCTTCCAGAAAGTCCATCACAATATAAGCCGTCTGGTTTTCTTCAAAATAATCCCGGATATGCACGATTCCCGGTTCCCGGGAAAAATCCCGGATAATACGGGCTTCCTTCAGAAACCGTTTCTTCTGGTGTTCATAATCCTCTCTGCCGTCTTTCTGAAACAGGACCACCTCATTGGTTACCGAGCAGTCCCGCCGGACGTAATCTCTCCAGAAAAACTCCTTGATGGCAACTTTTTCCTCCTGGTGCAGACAGACTCCCGAATAGGTAATTCCGAAGCCTCCCTCGCCAATCACTTCTTCAATCCGGTAACGTTCATCCAGTATGGTACCGGGCTTTAAATGATAAATTTCTGTTTTCACATTCTTCCCCCGCAAATCTGTTTTTATAAATATGAAAGCCCGGCTTTAATCCCGCCCGCTCTTTCTCTCCAGAAGATCCCGGATCTGCTTTAACTCCTCTGCATACTTGTGGGAAAAAGCCGTGGGGTTGCGGTGCAGAATCCGAAAAGCCCGTTTATAAGACTTCGTTGTACGCATCCCCATATTCTTAAATTCCTGTTCAATCTGTCCCTTCAGCTTTAACAGCTCTTCCTTCTTATCCAGTACGGCAAGCTCATTCACCTTTTCTGCAAGCGTCTTCAAAAGCATTCTTCTGCGGCTGCGCTGTTCTTCCAGAGCCTGCTCAAAGGCATCCTTTCTGGAAAGACGTTTTTGTTCCTGGGTTTTCTGATATTGCTGGAGCTCATCCTCCACAATGGCAGTAACCACTTCCAGCCGTTTCTGCAGACGGCGGATGGTCTGGTTGCTTTCGCTTAAAGTTTCCAGAGTTTCCTTCAGATCCATTGCCTCGTTGAAGGACTGGGTTAAGTCCACCGCAAAAATCAGGGTAAGGAGAATGGATAAAATTTCAGCAATAAAAGGAGGAATCCAGAGAATTCCCGTCTCCACAGGGGGATGCACCAGTTTCACAAGGAGAAGAGAGAAAAATCCCCATCCAATGGACACCCCAAGACAAATATGTCCGTTTAAATTAAATTTATTATTACTGTAATCCCAGTAGCGGACGCGGAACAGTTTCTCCATTCCCGCTCCGGTAAAATACTCCAGTATGGTTGCTCCGGTCATGCCAAAGACAAAGATCAGAATCAGATTGTCCCGCACGCCCATAGTACACAGCAAAACGCAAATGGCGCCGGTTCCATAAATGGGCAGGAAAGGGCCGTGGAGAAATCCCCGGTTTACCCACCGCTTTTTTCGCACTGAAACATAGCAGGATTCCCAGATCCATCCCACAAAGC
Source organism: Blautia sp. An249 (assembly GCF_002159835.1). Lineage (GTDB taxonomy): Bacteria > Bacillota > Clostridia > Lachnospirales > Lachnospiraceae > Blautia_A > Blautia_A avistercoris. Next base: position 54,992 of record NZ_NFJL01000010.1, read on the forward strand.
AGTAGAAAAAGAAAAAAAGAACCCATTGACTTATGGTATACTGAAACATTTCACAAATCCTCCCCGGTTAAGTTAGGGCAATTATATCATGAGCGGCGAAAAAAAGAAATGACTTCTGTCTGCCAGGCGGCCCTCCCAATTAGCGACAACCATACATAAAGACGTTACAGAACGCCTTTTACAGCTAAATCCCTCCCTTGCAAAACAGGCCAGGCAGGTATTGGATTTAAATAAACAGGAACGGCATATTCGGGGAGGGATGGCAACCCGGAAAAAATATATGGGAATGAATCTGGGACGCTCCAGAAGAGTGTGAAAAAGAGAGGAAGAGCGGCGGAGGATGAGACTCCATGGGCTTTTCCTCCTTTTTATGTAAGAAAATCCGGCGCAAAAGAAAGAAAATTTGGGCAGATTTTATCTTGCCCGGCAAAAGGGTCAGATTTATACTGAAACTAACGGGAGATACCATGGGTCATGTATTTCCAAAAGAGAAAGAGGGGACTTCATTTGAGAAGAAAAAACGAGATTAAGGGGAATTATTTATTCAGCAACCGAGATTTAAAAAGACTGATTATCCCATTAGTGGTAGAACAGTTTCTGGCTATTTTTGTAGGACTGGCAGATTCCATTATGGTATCTTCCGTCGGCGAGGCGGCCGTCTCAGCCGTTTCTCTGATTGATACCATCATGGTTCTGCTGATAAATATTTTCACAGCTTTAGCCACAGGAGGCGCTATTGTGGCCGGCCAGGCCATAGGCAGGAAAAATCAGAAAGACGGCTGTGAGGCAGAAGAACAGCTCTTATTATTTTCCACCCTGTTTTCTGTCTGTATCATGGCATTGATGTATTGCCTGAGAGGTTTTATCCTCCATGTAGTATTCGGTAATATTGAGCCGGAAGTAATGAACAACTGCAACACCTATTTTCTGATAGTAACCGCATCGATTCCATTTCTGGCAATGTATAATTCCGGGGCCGCCGTACACCGGGCCATGGGGGACTCCAAGACGCCTATGCTGATGTCACTGGTTATGAACGGCATGAATCTGGCAGGAAACGCCGTCCTGCTGTACGGGTTGGGATGGGGAATTGAAGGAGCCGCAATCCCGACTACCCTTTCCAGAGCTTTTGCCGGGATCTGGATGGTCTGCTGTATGTGTAACCGGAAGAAACAGCTTCACATTCGCTCCATCTGGAAAATCCGTCCCAAAGGAGCTGTGCTAAAGAAAATCCTGCATCTGGGGATTCCCTACAGTCTGGAAAACAGCATGTTCCAGCTGGGGAAAATTCTGGTTCTCAGCCTGGTATCCAGCTTCGGGACAACCTCTATCGCCGCCAACGCCGTAGCAAACAATGTCTGCAACTTTGCCATCATCATCGGAATGTCCATGAATTATGCATTATCCGCAGTCAGCGCCCAATGCGTGGGCGCCGGGGACTACAGTCAGGTCCGTTATTATACAAAACGGTTGATGAAATACTCCTATGCCGGCCTGGTTTTCATGAATGTGCTGATAATAGCCGCGCTGCCTCTGATCATCCGGGTCTATAATCTCTCCCAGGAAACGGGAGTACTGGCAGATAAAATAATAACGTATCATGCCATCTGCGCGGTTCTGATCTGGGCCGTTGCCTTTACCCTGCCAAACACCCTGCGCGCAGCCAACGACGTGGCTTTCTGCATGTGGGTTTCCATGGCATCCATGTGGATATTCCGCATTGGCTTCAGCTTCGTACTGGCCAAATACCTGGGAATGGGCGTGTTCGGCGTCTGGGTGGCCATGACCATAGACTGGCTTGTACGGGCTGCGGTTTTTCTTTTCCGTTACCGGGGAAAACGCTGGGAAAGGAAAAAAATATAGAGAAAAGGAATTGTAAATACAGGGCGGCTCCTTTATAATGAAGGAATAATAACATGAGGAGGAAAACAATGGATAGAGAAACAGTCATTGTATTAGATTTTGGCGGACAGTATAATCAGTTAATTGCGCGCCGTGTCAGAGAGTGCAACGTTTATTGCGAGATTTACTCCTATAGAACCAGTATAGAAAAAATTAAAGAAATTCATCCGAAAGGAATTATTTTCACAGGAGGCCCCAATAGCTGCTATGAGGCAGATTCTCCCACTTATACAAAGGAGATTTTCCAACTGGGCATTCCCATCCTGGGTATCTGCTACGGCTCCCAGCTTATGATGCATCTGCTGGGCGGTACCGTGGAGACAGCTCCTGTCCGTGAATACGGAAAAATTGAAGTAACTGTAGATACCACATCGAAACTGTTCCAGGATGTATCAGAGAAAACCATTTGCTGGATGAGCCACAACGACTATATCTCCAAAGTGGCTCCCGGTTTCCGAATCTCTGCCCATACAGCAGACTGCCCGGCAGCCGCAATGGAAGATACAGAGAGAAACCTGTATGCGACCCAGTTCCATCCGGAAGTACTCCACACAAAGGAAGGAAAGAAAATGCTTTCCAACTTCGTTTATCAGGTGTGCGGATGCTCCGGCGACTGGAAAATGGATTCCTTCGTAGAAGAATCCATCCAGGCAATCCGTAAAAAAGTAGGAGACGGGAAAGTGCTCTGCGCCTTATCCGGCGGGGTGGACTCCTCCGTGGCAGCCGTTATGCTGTCAAAGGCAGTAGGAAACCAGCTTACCTGCGTCTTCGTGGATCACGGCCTTCTCCGCAAAAACGAAGGGGACGAGGTAGAAGCCGTCTTCGGCCCGGAAGGTCCCTACGACTTAAACTTCATCCGCGTCAACGCCCAGGAACGTTTCTACAGCAAACTGAAAGGCGTGGAAGATCCGGAAAAGAAGAGAAAAATTATCGGTGAAGAATTTATCCGTGTCTTTGAAGAAGAAGCCAAAAAGATTGGCCAGGTAGATTTCCTGGTGCAGGGAACCATCTATCCGGACGTGGTAGAAAGCGGCGTTGGCGGTGAATCTACGGTCATTAAATCCCACCACAATGTGGGCGGTCTTCCTGACTATGTAGACTTTAAGGAGATTATTGAGCCCCTCCGCGACCTGTTTAAGGACGAGGTTCGTCAGGCCGGCCTGGAGCTTGGCATTCCGGAATACCTGGTATTTCGTCAGCCTTTCCCCGGCCCGGGACTGGGCATCCGTATCATTGGAGAAGTAACGGCAGAAAAGGTGCAGATGGTACAGGATGCAGACGCCATCTGGCGGGAAGAAATCGCAAAAGCCGGATGGGACAAAAAGGTCAACCAGTATTTTGCCGCCCTGACCAATATGCGCTCCGTGGGCGTCATGGGCGACGAAAGAACTTATGATTACGCCATCGCCCTGCGCGCGGTAACCACGACAGACTTCATGACTGCAGAAAGCGCGGAGATACCGTGGGAGATTATCGGAAAAGTAACCAGCCGGATAGTAAATGAAGTAAAACATATCAATCGGGTAATGTATGACTGTACCGGGAAACCACCTGCGACGATAGAGTTCGAATAATTAGCAAATCCCGAGAACCCTTGTAAATAGAGGGCTCCCGGGATTTCTTATGCTGTTTTGATGTTAACGTGATGTTAAAAAGTTCTATTTTCCAGATATTCCATATATTTTTTCGTATTTAGGAATGGTCGTTTCAACGATAAAAACATCAAGATCTTTCAGGCTGCCGTTCTGAAGTTCGCATGAGGAAATGGCATCTGAGAACATGGCGAGAAGAAAATCACGAAGATCTTCTGCCGGCTTAAATGTAGATATGATCCTGACGATCGTATCTCCAAAAGCGATCCAGTCCAGATATGTTTCAAGTTTGTATCCATAAATCGAGTCCGTTGTTATATCAATCCCGTATTTCCTGAAGATGGACTGATTATTTTTTCGGATATGCTCATTTCCGTGAGATTCAGCTGCGGCCAATATCCCCGTGCTGGCGGGCCCCAATGGAGATCCGGGAACGGGAATGGCGTGTTGGGTCTCTGGAATAATGAGCTCACTTTCCGTTTCGTACGCTTCTTTCTGCATTAACATTTCAATGTCTTTGGCCAGCTCCTCATCTGCCCCGGGATAAAGATGAAAATAGGTATCCCACGTTGTCTTAATGGATTCGTGGCCGAGCCGGCGGGAGATCTCCTCAATCGGTTTTCCCATGTTAATGAGCATCGCAACGTGGCTATGCCTTAAATCATGGACCCGAATGTCCGTATCTCCGGACCGTTTGATCATGCGCTTGAATTCGCTATATAGTCCGCCCTTCTTAAAATAGAAGATCCGTTCATCCGGATCAAGCTGCATGCTGTCAATATATTCAAGCACTTCTTTATGCAGAGATACGGGTATGGTTACCCTTCGGATGCTCCGCTTCGTCTTGGGCGTTAAGAAATATTCGACTCCGTCCACAACGGCGTAGTTCTTATTTATATCAATAACGGGCTCTTCTCTTGGAACATCCTCCGGGGTGATGGCCAGAGCCTCGCCTTCCCTCGCTCCTGTGTAGAATAGAATTTTAAAAATGATACGATACGAAGGCTTTTGCTCGAATAGCATGGCGTGCTCAAACTGATCCGGCGTCCAGAAATTCATTTCCGCCGCATGGCTCTCTCCGATACTGCCTGCTATGTAACAGGGATTTATCCGCAGGCGGTAGTATTTTACTGCATAATTAAATATGGACGATAGCTGCGAATTTATTGTATGCAGATATGTCTCGGCGTATGGTTTTCCTTTTTCATCCCTATAATCGATAAGGGAATTCTGCCATCTGCGGACCAGATCGGCGTCAATATCACATATCCGTCGGGATCCGAAGAAAGGGAGCAGCTTCTTTTCTATTATGTACCTCTTCCCTTTCAGTGTTGTGAGTTTTAGGCGGCTCTCCATATCTTCAAGATAATTTTTTGCAAGAGAAGAGAACTGTATGGTCGGCTCCTTTGAAAAACGGTCTAAAAAGCTGTACTCATATTCCCTGGCAGCACCTTTCGTATCGAAACCTCTCTTACATTTGTGCTTCTTCTGGCCGAGCCAGTCTGTGTAATAAAAATTTGCATACCATTTCGTCTTCCCATCGGCTGTCTGATATTTGTATGCGGGCATAATCAATCTCCTTGTCGCATAAGATTTGACAAATAGCCCCCGAATGTATATAATGTACTTAACAAGGGAACCGTTGGTCAGTGTACACCTGACCGCCGGGAAAATAAGTACTATAAAAGAAATAGCGCCTTACTTTACCAGAGCAGGGGCGCTATTTTTTGTGCTTAATTATCGTTACGACAAGGGTAATTACAGCACAAAGCATGATGACAAACGTAAACAAGTCACTGTATGTAACCATAAGCACCAGCCTCCTTTCTTTCGTCCGGCGGCTGCATAGCACCTCAACGGTTCCCCGGTTAAGTACATTATATTTTCAGAGGTTATCTGTCTTTGAAATCTTCCAAGGCGCCCATCAGCAAACGCCGCCCGGTTTTTGACATTGTTCTATAGTATAGAACAATGTCCTCTTCGTCTTCGGAAGAGATGATCGTCGGATACGGGACGCTTCCTATCAGGAAGTCTATGGAAGTATTCAGGAATCTTGAAATCCGGGCCAATGTTCCGATGTTCGGCGTAACGGATCCGTCCAGGATGTCGGCCGCTTCTTCTGGCGTGATATCTACCGCCTCGGCGAACGACTCTATCCTGACGGATGCCTGATCGAGCAGATCTGAAATCCGGGCGCCGATATACGGCATCGTTGTTTCTGGATCCAATGCAATCCATTGGGATTTCGATTTTCCTAATAAATAATCTGAAGGAACATGGAAATATTCCGATATCTTTTTCAAGACAGCGGCGGAGGGATTAGTGTATCCCCTTTCTATATTCGATATTACCTGCCCCGAACAGCCGGCATAATCACCCAGCTGCAACTGGGTGGCGCCGGACTCCAGACGGAGCTCTTTTATTTTCTCTCCAACTTTACTCATGAGATCACCTGCAGTAGAAATGGCTATTTTTTAAGAAGGTTCCCAAAAGCGATTTTCCATTCCTCTCGCTTTGTAAAATAAAAATTATATTTTAGCCCGTCCACTGTATTAATCATTATTGTTTTGCTAATCCCTTGCTTCCCGTCTTCTATTGATAAAATCTGACTTATCGGAATATCAAATTCAAAGTCTCCCTTAGTAAGATTAACAAATGCGCCGAGAACAAAGGTTTTCGGGAGGCTGTGCTTCATATAAATAAAACGCTTATTGGTAAGTAAAGCGCTTCCGTTCTGAACAAAAAACGCATTTTTCACCCTGTTACAAAGTCCTGACATTATAATTTTTTCCTGATCATCTGATGGGTTGTTGATTGGACAACCACAGCGCGGACAAGCGGCGGCTTTGTCCGAAATTTCATTGCCGCATTCTGGGCATTTTATTAAACTCATATCTTTTTATTCCTTTCTACCCCTCCGGTACCACTCGAAGGGGATTATTTTGCCTCTCTCAATTTTTCTGGGCTATCTGCATCCCGGAGGATCCCCTTAATATACCCCTTTAATTCCCCCTTAAACTCCAACTGAGCATCTCTCGGGAGTCGATGAATCAAAGAAAGCCATTCGGCATCTTCGGCAGAGAGCGCCGTTGATTTTTCTCTTCCGTAAACTAAATAGTCTAAAGAAACATCAAAATGTTCAGAAAAACGCACCAAAGCTTCTCCGCTTGGTAATTTTCCCGCCTTCCAATTTGCCATAGATCCCTTACTCATCCCAAGGTTTGTAATTAAAGTAGTAGGCTTAATTCCGGCGTTTTCGCACAGTTTCAACAATTGATCGTAAAACAAAAAGACTCCTTTCCATAAAAGTTCAATAAAATGCACAAAAGTATTGACAAGTGCATTTTAATGCACTATTATTAAACTGTAATAACCAAATGTTTAAAACATTTTTGAAAAAAAGAGTGACGGAAATCACCCAAGGTATAGCTGATTAATTAGTCTGCTTCGGACAAGAGAGCCTTATTGTTTTCTTCGATCATAACAGAAACGGCTCTGATTACGGCTTCGGCAGAAGCTTGCAAAATCGAAGCGTCGTTCAAAGAAACACCGCTGTTTTCGATATCGGACAGAATTTTACGGTTGGCGCTGGAAAACTCTGACAATCCGATACGCTGCAGCTGTTCCGACCATGAGGACAGGCTATTCATATGAGTTACTCCTTTCTGTGATTGCTAACGTATACCGTTATTCTAAAGCACTATCAAACAAATGTAAACAACAAATGTTTACAAATTGACTGGAGGTGAAATTGTGAAACGAACTTTGCCGACGTGGTGTAAAGAAGTAAAGAAGTCGATGATTGATGATGATCTCAATGTGACTGAACTCGCAGAGCGTGTAGGGTTAAGCAGGAACTACGTTTCTGGAGTAGTAAACGGCCGTGTATATGCGCCGGAGATCGCAAAGATAATCAGCAAAGATCGCAACATCACAGTTCCTTATACGGAAAATATCGTTTGATTACATTGTATCGGACAGAGGAGGATAGATAAATGGGAAAACATATAACAAAAGCAGCCGGAAATGTCTTCGCTGAAGCACGATACCATGCGGCTGCGTTCAATGACCGCCTGTTCAGCCGGGAAGGGGCATCTGAGGAACTTGGAATAGACAGGAGCCGGTTGGCAAGGATCGAACTTGGAAGCAAAAATCCGTTTCCTGATGAGGTGCTTATGATGTCGGACATTTACAGTGCCCCGGAGTTAAAAAATTACTACTGCAAGCATATGTGCCCGCTCGGTAAAGACTTTCCGGAAGTGAAAGCGGAAGGCCTTGACAGGATCAGCGTAAAAGCCCTGTCATCTTTTCGGAAGATCTCGGCCGCAAAGGAGCTGCTTCTGGACATTACCGAAGATGGAATTATTACGGAAGACGAAAAGGGAGATTTAACAAAGGTCATTGAGACACTTGATGAAGTAAGCAAGATAGCGCAGAGTTTAAGGATTTGGGCAGAGAAAAATCTGGAATAAAGGAGGCGTCGGCATGCCAAATGGAGTATTAAAGGAAATTACGCCAGATGACAGGTCTTATTATATGGCAAGCGACATCACAGCGCTGCTCGGCATAAGCAAGTCTAAAGCGTACGACATGATCCGCACAATGAGGAAGGAATGTATTGATGCCGGAAAACTTACCAAAGCATATCCGATCGGACGCATTCCCAAGAAGTATTTTGATGAATACTGCATGATCAACTGAGGAGGTGAACAGGAAGATGTATGCGTATATTTGTCCTGACTGCGGTTGTTACCTTGATCCGGGTGAGAGATGCGACTGTGGAGAGGAAAGAGAGCGCGAAAAGGAAAAATCAGCAGAAATTTTGAAGATGCTGAAAGTAGAGAAAAGCGGTCAGATGAAGATCGAGTTTAAGGAGGCAATATGAAGTATTTAAGACTTTACGATTTAAGAAATGAAACGGTGACGGTAATCCCGTATTCAAGAACCCCGCTGACAGCTGCACGGACACCACGGGATTCCGAGGCTAAGAAAAGAAAGGTGGGAAGACGTATAATCCGGTGGGTAAAACACGCCGCTTTAGCAGTGGCAGAGTTTGCCGTATCACTTGCATCCGGACTGATTTTTCTTCAAATCATATCTGAGCGGTTACGGGAAATCAGGGGGTATGATGCCGTTGGAAGTGAATACTTTGCGGCGGCATTCATTTCGGTGTTCGTGTTCTGTATCGTGGACTATATCTTAGAAGTGGTGAGGGAGTGGTTATGGACAAGAAGATGATCGAGGAGATGATGGGGCTGGAAATTCCGCAGGAAACTTATGAAAGAGCGGTTGAAGCTGCAAATAGAAAGCTTCAATCAATAATCCAGCGTTTTGGCGATTGCAACGGCGTTAGACGGACACCGGGCTATCTGGCTAAATTAGTGATTGAAGCTGTCAAGTCAGAACTTTTAACGAAATATACACTGGCACGGGCTTTCGCCGATCGTGAGCATACGTTTTATTAAAAGCAACTCTATTTTAGCATGAGAAAGAGAGGAAATCAATATGAAAGATATCATGGCATCATTGCCGGAAGTAATAAATGAGTACAAGGGATATAACCTCCTGATCCCGACAGCAACGGACGTCCAGCTCAATCCGTTCTACAAATTCCATGTGGAAGAGGTCGCGGTGGATCTGAGTGAAACCAGCGGGGACATTTTCAAAGTCGGATCCGTAGATACCGGAAGGAAAGATGACAGAGGAAACAAGATCTATGCGGATGCATTTTCATTGTCAAAGCCGCTGCTCAATAAGATGGCTATGGCGGCAGGGATCCAGTTCAATCCGGAGCAGACGTATGGAGAACGCATTGACCGGGTGACATACCGGGCGCATGCACAGGGAGCAATGAGAAAGGCGGATGGAACTTGCCGGACAGAAACAGATCAGAAAGAAATCTGCCTTGAAGATGAAGAGCAAAAATACAGGATTGAATTTGCGGACAAAGCTGCAAGAGGCATTACGGACGATAAGCAGGCAAAAGCCGCTGCTGAAATTTTCAAGGGAACATGGACCAAGGCAACGAATAAATGGGGAAAGACGGTTGATGCTTATGTAATCGATGAATCAGATCGCGAGAAGTACATCGAGCGGTCGGTCATGGTGAACATGGCTCTCCTTAAAAAGACCTGGGCAGAAAAGGCGATCACCGGAGCAAAGCTCAGAGTGATCAGGGCGTTGCTCGGAGTAAAAGGAACATACACAAAAGAGGAACTGAAAAAGAATTTTGCCATCCCGACCGTGGTTTTCTCGCCGGATTATTCTGATCCGACGGTGCGTCAGGCGATGCTTGCACAGGGGATCGGATCCGTGAACAATATGTTTGGCGCAGCGGCACTCCCTGTCAGGAAGGTTGATTTTGATGACGAAGATACCTTTGATGCCGAGGCATTTGCGAGCAATCCGGCATTTCAGAGCGATGCTCCAGATGATGATATCCCGGACGTACCGGAAGAAATCCCGAATGAGCCGGATATGAAAGAACCGCCGGCGCCGCAGGAGAATGAAGGATATTTTTGTGACGGATGCGGTGTTGGAATCACTGAGAAAGTATATGAATACTCGCTGAATAAATACGGGCGCCCGCTGTGCGTCAAATGCCAGAGAGGGGTGGGCAGATAATGAAACTGATCAAGATTACTACGGAAAACCAGATTTCAGTACATGATTTCCCGGAGGGAAGTTTTATGGAGCGGAATCAGGCGCTGAGAGATCACATTGGTCCGAAGTGCGAACTTTATGAGCATGTTATGCCGAAGCGTCTGTATAAAGAGCTTCATGGATCCAGTAAAAGAGGAAACTGCGTAAGTATGCTGGTAGACGAAGACGGACATTATCATGATCTGCCTGAAAATCTTGTTGCATCATGGCTTTATGAGTCAGACAAGCATGGGTACCCAATTCTGGGGAATGTCCTGATTGTAGGAGAGAAATGGGAAGGTTCAGGCATCAGCTTTTGCGGGATTCCGGGGGATCAGTTCGACCTGCTCTTCCCGCAGCTTAGAAAATTAACAGAGGAAGCGAGGAAAAATAGATGAAGATATTACATACAGCGGATTGGCATATAGGCCAGTTTAAAGGGCCGGTTGAGGACGGAGTGAATCTCCGTTCTCTCGACACGGTGAGATGCCTTGAGTTTATGGTTGAAACGGCAAGAGAGGTTCGCCCTGATCTTGTCTGCGTGAGCGGAGACATTTTCCATCAGGAACAGATCGGTCCGGTTCGCTATTCGGATGAAATGGTCACGGCAACAAGGATTATCGAAGATCTTGCAGAATGTGCAAAGTTTGTGATCGTAATGCGAGGAACTCCGAACCATGACGGCGCCGGACAGTTCCGGGTACTGACGAAGATCCTTGAAAAGAATAAAAAGGTTGCGGTTGTTACTACGCCGCAGGTAATGTCCACTCCAATCGCTGATGTTGCATGCATTCCCGGGTTTGATAAGCAGGAGTTCAGAGCACGGTTCCCGGGGTTGTCTTCCGAGGAGGAAAACACGACATGGACACAGTATATCAGCAGTATGGTACTGGGGCTTAGGGCTCAGTGCTCACCGGATCGGGAGAAACCATCCATCCTGATGGCACATTACACGGTCCCGGGTTGCAACATGGAATCCGGACAGACGTCTTTCTTTTCAAATTTTGAACCGGTCATCCCGAGGGAAGCCCTCCAGACGGCGGATTATTCAGCGGTGCTTCTTGGGCATATCCACCGGCCGCAGATCATAGATGGCTTAGACGATGTGTTTTACTCCGGAGCCATAAATGCTATGAACTTCAATGATGAAGGGCAGAGCAGGGGGTTCTGGATACATGAATTTGACCGGGGAAGCTTGAAAACTGGACATAGATACGAGACCCCGTACAGGAAGTTTCAGACGATCACGTGGTCACAGGAGGACGTTGAAAGCTACCTCCTTAACGGGAAAGAGTTTCTTTTCGCAGAAGGCTACCCGTTCATGGTGGCCGATAAGATTGTAAGGATTAAATATAATTGCACGATGGAGCAGAAAAAGGCTCTTAACATACCGATCCTTCAGTCTGATCTGTACGAAATGGGCGCATTCTATGTGGCAGATATCGAAGCTGAAAGCATGGTTGATGTGGCAAATCGAGGGCTGTTATCGGAAGAAAGCGATCCTTTGATGAACTTGAAGAAATGGCTTTCGGAGAAATGCATTAAAGATGCTGATAAAGTTACGGAGCTTGCGGAGCCGATCATTGCGGCGGCGATGAAATCGGAAGCGACATCGGAGAACCATGGCGTACTCCGGCCGGTATCTATTTCCGTAAAAAACTATCGTAACTACAAGGAAGAAAGCTTTGATTTTTCAGATGTTTCGTTCTGCTCGATAAATGGAGTGAATGGAGCCGGAAAAAGCAGCCTTTTCATGGATGCGATTGCGGATTGCCTGTATGAAGAAACAAGAGAAGGAGACAATAAGGCGTGGATCCGGGGGACGGAAGACGCAAGAAGCGGATCGATAGAATTCGTATTCGACATAGGGGAAAATCGGTTCCGTGTCGTTAGGACCAGGACGAAATCCGGAAGGGCGACACTGAATATATCACAGAAAGATGGGGAAGAGTGGCTGAACCTGTCGGCAGAACGCATCCGGGATACGCAGGATGAGATAGAAAAGATCCTCGGTATGGACTCGATGACATTCCGCAGCTGCGCTTTGATCATGCAGGATCAGTACGGATTGTTCTTGCAGGCGAAAAAAGAAGACAGGATGACCATTCTCGGAAATCTTTTAGGGCTTTCGATATATGGACTGATGGAGCAGGAGGCAAAGAAACTCCTGTCGGATACAAGGCGCAGCCTTATGGCCAAAAAGGAGGCCGTAAAGGTAAAGACAGAGTTCATCGAGGAGAAAGGGGATCCGGACAGTGAACTTGCCGAACTTGAAAAAAAGGCCGGCGAGCTGGCACAGATACGCAAGATGACGGATCAGGACATCGAGGTGTGCAAAGCGCAGATCGCAAATTATAAAGAGGCTCTGGCTAAGAGCGATGAACTTCTTCGGGCAACCGACGCAGCAAAGAAAGAACTTCTTTCGATACAGTCCGAAAAAGAAACCGCAGAGAAGGAGATGGAAACATACGACACATTCCTGTGTAATGCGGAAATGATTATGGCTAAAGCAGAAGAATGCGAGGCTGCGGAAGAAACAATTAAAAGACTGGCGCCGGATGTCACGGAATACGAGGCGTGTAAGCGCACTCTGGAAGAGAAAGAAAGCCAGATCCAGCGTTACGAAAATATCATAAATACCACCCGCATACAGAACAAATCAATAGAAGACCAACTGGCGGCGATCGGTACCGAAGATGAAGATCTTATTTTTGAGAAACTGTATGAGCTTGATGCGAAGCGGCTGGAACTTACAGAAATGCGTAGGAAAAAGGATAAGTGCGCTGAATTCTCAGCGAAGAGCGCCAAAGCCCATTCGGAAGCGATTCAGAAGATCTCTGAATATTCCACGCAGCTTCGTGTTGCAGAATCAAGGCTTGAGGAATGCAAAAAGCAGCGGGATTTCATAGCGGACTCCGGATGCCCCGATATCGAGCATGCAACATGCCGTTTCCTCGAAAGCGCAAAAGAAGACGCCGGTCGAATTGATGCTTTAGAAGATGAGGTGGCGGGCTTAAAAGGGTCTATACAGGGAGTAAGAGAATCGGATGAAGAGTATACGAAGTTTTGGAACGAAGAGATTGCGGCGGTCGGCTACTCTGCAGAAAGGGAAAACGAATTAGTCGCAGAGATCGAATCGCTTAGCGCATACCAGAAAAAGAAATCTGAACTGGAAGAGAAGAAGGCGCTTAGAGCCCGCTTAGAAGGCGAAAAAGCATCTAACGATAAAACAATAGGCTCATGCGTTGAAAACGTCTCTACGGTCAGATTAGAAAGCGAGAGACTAACGGAAAAAGTTTTAAAGCTAACGGATACAGTTGAAAAGTATCAGGAAGCAAGGCGCTTGTCTCAGGATCTTCGTACATTCGCCGATCAGAAAACTAACATTCCGGTTTATGCGGAAAGAAAGAAACACGTAGAAGAAAAGCTGAGAGTCCTTAAAGAGCAGGAAGAAAAGAAAAATGCGGAATGGGTACGGCTTACCGCAGAATATATACGCTTCAGGGATCAGCTCGCCGGTATGCCTTCCGGAAAAGAAGAACATCTTTCGGAACTGGAAAGAAAGAAGGCTGATCTGGAGGAAAAGGCGTCATCTATGCAGGTAAGAAAAGGAGTGCTGCTCCAGAGGATTGAGGATACTAAAAAAATCCGAGAGGAGATCGGCAAGCTCAAATCCGGTATTTCCTGTGACGCAGAGGATGCGGCGAGATACGAAGTTTTAAAGCAGGCATTCTCACAGGACGGTGTGCCGCATCAGATCGTCAGAAACATTATTCCACATATCACAGATACGGCAAACAATATCCTGGGGCAGATGACCGGCGGGACAATGGGCGTTGAGTTTGTGATGGAACGGACCGTAAAGGGTAAGGATGGAGACAAAGCAACTTTGGATGTGCTTATCGACGAATATGGAAAAACAACTCTGCCGTACGCTTCCAAAAGCGGCGGAGAGAAGGTTAAGGCGTCGCTGGCGGTAATCCTTGCTCTTTCGGAGATCAAGGCAACAGCGGCCGGGATCCAGCTCGGAATGTTGTTTATCGATGAGCCCCCGTTTCTTGATGACGACGGGGCACAGGCATATGTGGACTCGCTGGAAACAATACGCAGTCGCTATCCTGACGTCAAGATCATGGCTATAACACACGATGATGCCATGAAAGCAAGGTTCAGTCAGAGTATTACAGTCATCAAAACAGACGAAGGATCAAAAGTGATCTGTTAGGAGGGAACCATGGGAAAACGTTACTATTGGCTGAAACTGCCGGAAGATTTCTTCCGGCAGAAGCCGATAAAAAAACTCAGAAAGATCGCCGGCGGCGATACATACACAATCATCTATCTCAAAATGCTCCTGATTGCGATGAAGGAAGACGGGAAACTCTATTTCGAGGGTGTGGAAGATGACTTTTACGAAGAACTTTCACTGGAATTGGATGAGGATTCCGAAAATGTAAAGGTTACCGTATTGTTCTTGATTCGACAAGGCTTAATGGAGTTGATTGATGAAACAGAGTACCGCCTGACAGAATGTGAGAAAATGGTGGGTTCTGAAAGTGCAAGCGCAGAACGTGTTAGACGTCATAGAGAAAACAAAGCGTTACAATGTAACACCAGTGTAACGGATGTGAAACGCAGCGGTAACGTAGAGAAAGAGATAGAGAAAGAGAAAGATATAGAGATAGATAAGAATAATATATGCCCGGAGGTAGAAACCTCCGCGCAGGAGGTGTTCATATCCCTCCCCCTTGTAACGGGATCTGGATCTTTCGATGTTACGATCAATTATTTGAATTCGCTCCGCCAACTGTATCCCGCTGTTGATGTGGAACAGGAGTTCCGGAAGATGTACGGATGGCTTGACAGCAATCCAAGGAACCGGAAAACGGCGAGGGGGATTAAACGGTTCATCACCGGATGGCTTGGACGAGCACAGGATCAGGCACCGGTCACAAGAACGGCTCCGGCCGACAACCGGCGGCTGTCTACGGGAGAGTATATGAAGAATACGGCTGATTGGTACGGAGGTGATAACAGGTGACGCCGCAGGAATTTGATGTGATAAGAGCCGCAATCAAAAGTGCGTATCCAACATTTAACATCATGCCTGACAAATACAGTATTCAGCTTTGGTACCGGATGCTTGGGGATATAGACTTCAAAGTCTGCGAGACAGCGCTGCAGGAACTGATCGCAACGCAGACATATCCTCCGCAGATAGCGGAAATAAGGGCGAAATGCGCGGAGTACACAACACCGCAAATGAAAGATGCCGGGGAAGCATGGGGAGACGTTCAGCGGGCAATCCAGAAATACGGGTATTACCGGGCGGAGGAAGCTATGGCAAGCCTGTCTGGACCGACAAAGGAAGCGGTAGAAAGGATGGGGTTCCGGGAGCTGTGCCTGGGAGATAATCCGGTTGCGAACAGAGCCCACTTTTTTAAAATTTACGACGCTATCTTACAGCGAAAGATCAATGATAGCCGCCTCCCGGAACTTGTCCTGAAAAAGAAAGCGGAGTACATGCTGAACTGTGCAGAGCAGGAGAAGCCGGCCGAAATCGAGGACCATGCCGAGAAACCAGAAGTCAATGTATCAACTCCAGAGTTTATAGATCGGCTCATGAAGGAGAAGGGATTGAGATGAATGCGAAAAAAGAAGCACAGACGATACAAGGGACCAAGCAGGAATTCTTAAAGATCTTCCGGGAAATGTGCTACAGCCGGAGTACATGGCAGGTGTGGGCGGACCTCATCAGCATGATAGCGTGTACTCTGGCAAATTCCACAGATCCGGACAAGGAGGGGGCTCGATATTTGGATCGGGAGCGGGAGTACCGGCAATGCGCCGAACGTCTCGGCGGAGTAGATAAGCCGGCGCTATGTATGAGCGTGATTGTCGAAGCACTTGAAAGAAACCCGGAGCAGGACTTTCTCGGAGAATTGTTCATGGAGCTGGAACTCGGGAATCATTGGAAAGGACAGTTTTTTACACCTTATTGCATATGCAAGGCAATGTCGAAGATTGTCGTGGGCGATGTGGACAAGCAGATAGAACAAAGAGGATACATAAGTGTTTGCGATCCTGCCTGCGGCGCAGGGGCAACTCTAATTGCCACTGTGAGCGAAATGAAACGGTCAAAGTTTAATTTCCAGAACCACGTATTGTTCGTAGGTCAGGATATTGATCGGGTGGCAGGAATGATGTGCTACATTCAGCTTTCGCTTCTTGGGTGCGCTGGATATATTTGCATCGGAGATACACTGACAAATCCCATGGCAGGGCATGTGCTCTTCCCGCAGGAGCGGGAGGGGCAAGAATTGTGGATCATGCCAATGTTCAGGATAGGAGTATGGCAATGGCGTCGGATGTTTTTCTTGTTAGGAAAAACCGGCCGGGATACGAACAAGGAGAAGGGAAGAGAAAGATTTTACATGTTTTTTGATTTTAACGATAAGGAGGAAAAACGATGGGAGAAAATGTAAAGCATTTCACGTCCGAACAGAAAGATGAAAACACCTATGGTTGGCCATGGAATGAAGTGGTGAAAAAGTATCTGGAGAGCGGATATGCAAGTGAGCAGAAAGAGTGCCAGGTTACGATCCGGGAAAAGGAGTACAAAATTCTCAAACGGGATGCGGTCACAGTATTCTATGACGCTGATGGAAATACGCTGTTTGATGTGACAAACGATCGGTTGAAGAAAGAGTATGAATCTGATCACGGCGAAGAAAAGGAGACTGAAGATGCCGCTGAGGGGGTGGAGATGGGGAAAGCTTCTCTTGCTGACATTATAACGGGGAACCTTCCGAATCCGACTCCGGAAGAAATAGAAATCGCAGAAAAAGCGAATGCGGGAGATGTGCAGGCAAAAGCAAAACAGAAACTGGATGACGAATTAAAGAGCGCTGGAAACAAGGCGTTCGCTATTCCGATAATGACCTATCTGAAAAAGCGGTGTGATGAAGATCCGGGCATGGCGGAAGATATATTGCAAGAGCACAAAACCTGGAAAAAGTGCTTTGACTACATCCATGAGAAAGCAAGGGGATACGCTTCTGGGATCTTCGTAGCCGTTCCTGATAATGTCGTATACGAATGGTCCGAAGATTATTTCAGATTAGACGACAAAGCTCTGGAAGAGAAGAAAAAGAAGGAGCGGAAAGAACTGGAGGATAAAAGAAAAGCGGAAGCGGCAAAGAGAAAATCGGCATCCGGAAAGCAGAAAAAGAAAGCAGCTGCCAAAAAGGATAATGAAGATAAGAAAGCTGCAGCACCGGATAAGAAAGGCAAGACTCCAAAGAATAAGGAGCCGGAAGGGCAAATGTCGTTGTTTGATTTACTTTAGGAGGCATGGAAAGTGGATAAGAGAAAGTTATCAAAGATTTCAAGGCCATGTGCAGCGCCGGATATTCTGGAAATGGGGAGGCGACTTGCAGACTGTGCGACTCACATAGTGACTGCAGAATTGGTCGAAGATAAAAAAATTCTGCTCCTGAATTTCTTTAAAACAAACAGCTTGGCCAGCGGAAATACAGAAGCAGAGTTTAGGACATTTCTGTCTCACGAGGATTATATCACACAAGATCTGAAGACGTCAAAAACAAAGTGGATCACCGGAGCATTTGAAAGAATGCAGAATTTTACACTGTTTGATTATGTGTGGGATAGCCATCGTCACAAAGGGGAATACCGGTTGAATGCCGTTATGAGATCGGATGATGATTTGAGAATTGTCGAATTTTTTTTTAAGGAGTACATAGATCGGGAAGATAAGTATAGGCCATGGACAGGGATACATAGATTCCAACAAGGGATCCTCGACAGAAAGCTGGCGGCACGACACAAAAAAGAGACTGACAAGATTGACGCAGTGATGGATCCGATCAAGGCACCGCCGAAACAGTTTGAAGACTGGGTATGGGAGACTGGGATGAGCTTCAGCCGGTACCTGATCTACAAAGAGGAGAAGAAAGGCGAGGCTGTATGTGAATGTACGCACTGCAGGAAGATCGGGACAGTCAAGAGGAAAGACATCCGTCTCCGGAACAACGAAAAGGGAACATGCCCCTTTTGCGGAAGCCGTGTGACGATCAAGGCAAGAGGGGTAATGCCGGCCCCGCTGCTTGATGAAAGATGGTTTCTGTATGTGGATCCAACAGAAAAAGGATTTGTTCTCAGGTATTTCCTGGCATATCGGAGGATACAAAGTGACAAATATGTTGATTTTCTGGTTAATAACAGCCGGATAGAGCAGGGGATGTTCGAATACAGCAGGGCAATATATACATTCCCAAACGGAAAACCGAAATATGAATCCTATGAGTGGGGTGTATATAAGCAAAGAGGAGATTGTCGGTGGTGTCCGGACACGGGAAGCATAGATTGCATGGAATGTATCTTATATCCCGGGAACCTTCCGGCGGCATGGGAGCATACACCAATGAAATATTCGGCATTAGAAGTGCTTTCGGGGAATATGCCGACGGTAGCGCTGCGGTATGAGGACGCAATTAAAAAATATATAAAGTTTCCGAAGTTAGAGTGGATCTGCAAAATGGGCCTGAACAAGCTTGCAAAAAACATTATCAATAGCCGGTATTCGGGCGACCTGACAGGGAAAATCAGGGAAAAGGGTTCTACGATATACGAGATTTTGGGACTGAATAAGGTAAATACAAAGCTGCTTCAGGCGATCGATGGGGATCATTACGAACTCCGGCTTTTGCAGGTGGCGCAGGAAATAGGCCTGCAGTTCAAGGCTGAACAGTTGAAGGACTATTACGAGACGTTTAGCTGCAATACGGATCTGCTGAAGCAGGCGAACAGGAAGACAACGCTGCACAAGATTGTCAAATACATTACGAGAGAAAGCGAAAAATATCCGCTCGGAGAAGAAAGCGGATGCTGGCGATATTCCTACATGCGCTATCGAGAGCGGGAAGATCCGAGGATCGAGAGAAAACGCAATATGGCAAAGGACTGGCTTGAATACCTGAAATGGTGCAAAGAGCTCAGATACGATCTGGACAATATGTTTATTTATATGCCGAAGAACTTCAAGAAGGTTCATGACCGGACCGCAAAGGAATATCGGGAACATTTGGACAAGAAAGCGGCTGCGGAGAAAAAGCGCAGGGAGCGGGAGGCAAAGAAACAGATGGAGGAAGCCAAACGGGCACTGGAAGAGATCCTGGGAGAGAACAAGGATGTTCAAAACGCCTTTCAGGTCAAAGGAAAAGGGCTTCTGCTTGTTGTTCCTGCCAGTGCAGAAGATATCAGGGCTGAAGGAGCTGCTCTGCATCATTGCGTGGGAACCTACGTTGACAGAGTAGCAAGAGGGGAAACCAATATTTTCTTCATCCGAAAGGAGAAAGAACCGGACAAGCCTTATTTTACGATGGAGTGGAGAGACAATGACATCGTGCAGTGCCGGGGATCCAGAAATTGTGGGATGCCGCCGGAAGTGAAAGCATTCACCGAGGCTTTCAAAAAGAAAATGTTGGAAAGCGCTGAAAAAGATAAAAACAAAGGACTCAGGAGGTGCGGATGATATGGGAACAAACATAATCAGGAGCTTGCGAAAAGGATCGGTACAGTGGAATGAAGAGGATCGGCTCCAGTTGGTATCAATATTGGCCAAAGCCGGATATGCCGTAAAGATTGGGAGACGTATCGTTCGCGGAACAGAAGATAAGGCAAAACCGCAGTTTGAATACACAGTGGAATATTGGGAGGCGGAATAGATGAAGATTGGAGAAATTGTTGAAATCCTGATAAGGGTGAAAGATGACTACAGCTATACGGATTATCGCAAACAGGCGATCGAGGAAGCGTGCAATCTGCTTGACAAGCTGCCTCGCATGGAGGAGGCGAGAGAGTATGAACCGGTCAAAAATTGAGTGGTGTGATCACACGCTGAATATCGTGACTGGGTGTCGGCACGGATGCGAGTATTGCTACGCCAGAACGATGAGCCTTAGATTTTCCGGGAATGTAAAGCTGAACATAAGGAGAACCGACAAATACCGGAAAGATGAAGGCGGTTATGTATTGGACGAGCCTTTCATAGGGGAAAACGGAAAACAGATCATATATCCTTTTGGGTTTGAACCGACGATGCACAGATATCGCTTCGGCACTCTGGATAAATTGAAGATGGGCCAGAACATTTTCGTTGGAGCCATGGCGGATCTGTTCGGAGACTGGGTGCCGGATGCCTGGATCAACGATGTGTTCCGGTGCTGTGCGGAGCATCCACAGCATAACTATCTGTTCCTCACGAAAAACACAGAGAGGTATGCGGATTTGGATATGCTTCCCGGCGGGGCGAATATGTTTTACGGAACATCGATCACACGGGAAGAGGAAATGCATAGGTTTAACTTCCTGCCGGCGCGGCGCAACACATTTGTGAGCATAGAACCGATTCTGGAAGACGTTCTTCCTGAGAAGCATAACATTTTGTTCCGTCAGGTGGATTGGGTAATCATCGGCGCAGAGACGGGGCGGAGAAAAGGGAAGGTCATTCCGAACCTGGAGTGGATCCGGAAGATCGTTGAAGCGGCAGAGAAGGAAAAGACACCGGTATTTATGAAAGACAGCCTTATCGATATTGTTGGAGAAGATTCCATGAAGCGGGAGTTCCCTGATCAGCTCCTTGTAAGGAAAAAGAGCGAGAAAATCCTTGCAAAGCTGATGGGAGAATGTGCGGAATGCCACAAACAGCAGGAGAAAAACAGGATGGTATCCATTACGGCACGAACCAAAAGAGGTGGAAAGACAAACGCCTTTGCATATATGTGCAAACCGTGTTTCGTAAAGTGGTGCAAAGAACATGGAGTAAAAGTTCCTCCGCTCGAAGGGCTGGAGGACGAATAGAAAGGAGCAGACATGGGGAAGAGTAAACGGAACTGCAGAAGAACAGAAGATGAAGTTCGTATCCACGAAAAGGCAGTAAAGATGCGGAAGATGACGGATGAACAGCTCGTACACTATGTGGAGGATCGGGTTGAGAAAGCCAGAAGCGAGGGCTTTAACATCGGCAAGAAGTCGGTCCGCAGCGGGAAAAGTACAAATGATTTCCTTGCAGAACTGCAGACATCCAAAATCCCGGGGATAGGAGCTGTTACGATCAATAAATTACTGAAGGTGGCAAAAGAGAATGGATACATACAGTAGGGCATTGGTCGGGAGCCGGTCCAGAGTATCAGGAGAATATTTTGAGGGCATGATCAGCGCAGCTTGCCAATTTTATGAGGAAAAGGGGATTTCCGTCATAGAGAAAACCCCGGAGCCGATGAGAGTGCTGAAACCGTATGACCGGAAAAGAGGACAATTTATCTGTTGCTTTGCGAAACAGGCACAGCCGGACTTCAAAGGGATCCTGATGGATGCAACTATGGTGCTGTTCGACGCAAAGCATACGGATAAAGAGAAGATCATGAGAGACGTAGTTACAGAAGAACAGGAGAGCTGCTTTGAGAGATACATGAAACTTGGAGCGATGTGCTTTCTGGTAGTTTCAATAGGCCTGGATGATTTTTACCGTGTTCCATGGGTGGTGTTCCGTGACATGAAAAAGATCTACGGGCACAAGTACATGAACAGGGAGGATCTCGAAGCATATAAAATCAAGTATTCAAATGGAGTTCTACGATTTTTAGACGGGATAGAACTTCGGGAAGGAGACAGATCATGAAGTTAAAAAAGTATGAACTGGTCAGAGCTATTGACAAAGTAAAGAGTGTTGTGCAGAAAAATCCACAGATTCCCGCCCTGGGAGGCGTTTTGATCAAAGAAGGTTATGCAATAGCTGCAAATGGAGAAATGACGATACAGGTCAAATTAGAGGGCACAGAGGACGAATCATTCATCATTCCAATGAAAGCGTTTGACCTGATAAAAAATCTTCCGGAGGGTGATGTGGAGATCACCTGTGATGATAAAGATGTGGTGACCATCCAGATGGAGAAGATTAAAAACAGTTACCAGTCATTCCCGGCGGAAAGCTTTATGTACGATAAAACAGAAACCGGCAAAGAGGAGGGGATTGTCCTTCCGGGAGCGCTTTTGATGGAGGCAGTATCGCATGCGCTTTATGCAGCTGCCGACAAGTCGCCGGGGCGGCCGGAGCTTGAAGGAATATATCTCGAAGGAGAAAATGACAATCTGAACCTTGCGGCCACAGACGGACATGTTATGTGTTGGGATCAGGTTAATTCTGTATCCGGTGTTTCCGGACTTAAGCTGATCGTTCCAAAAACAGCCGCAAAGAAACTTACTTCAATGGGGATGGATGATGATATAACACTTTCGCACGATGCAAACAGTGCGATTTTCAAGACCGATGCATATTTGATTCGTACCCGGATCCGTGACGGTAAATTTGTTCCGTATCAGAAGATGTTCGTAAATATGGAGAATTACGCTATTGTGAACAGGGAGGAGCTTATAGGGGCCATGACCAGGGCGAAGATGTGTACGGATGAAAGCGTTCCTGCCGAGTTCGATATTGAAGGAGAGGAGATCAATGTGATTCTGCAAGACAAAGTAACAAATTATCGTGAAAAGATAATGCTCAAGAGCCCGATCGAAAAGCCGATCCGCATTGGATTTGATTCCAGGTTGGTGTTGGAAACGATAAAGGCATTTACTTGCGAAAATATTACATTGAATTTTTCGTCGCCTTCTACGCCGATGATTGTTCAGGCGGAGGATTCAGATATGAAAGCGCTGGTTCTTCCGGTAAGGTTGAAAGGAGCAACAAAATGAGAAAAATAGATGATCTGGTAATAAAGCTTTTGGAATATGATCTGCGTCCCACGCCGCAGGGCGGTTGGGAGATTACGGAGGAAATGCGTGCGTTAATCCACGAAATTGCTGAGGAGTGCAATGGTCTGGAAATAGTCCAAAGAGTAACAGAAGGTAAAGAGGAGTGGATTGAACAGGCCGCTCCGGAAGAAATCTACATACATATGCTTAAAAAAATAGTGGAAGCTCCGACAAGGATGCATATGATTTGCGTTCCTCGCGTCTTGATACCGCTCATAGACCAAAAGCTCCGCGAAAACGAGGAAATCTTTCCGCATGTTGTTGGACAGGAAGCAGAGATGTTTATCGACGGAGAATGGAAAAGAGGGAGAGTTGTTGAGGGCTACCGGTTTAAAGACGGGATCGTGACGCTTGAAACTCCAGAAGGGGAACGGATATGGTGCGGAGAAGATAGAAAGGATCTATACCGACCGACGAAAGATTAGGCGCGAGGATGATGGCATGGAAGGCAAAGAACAAAGGTTGTGGTTTCTTTTCCAGTTTCTCCATGAGGTCGAGGAAGAAATGTCGAAGGAAGAGCAAAAGCAGGTGATGATAGAGAAAGCGATAAATCTAAAGCTCATGTGCGATTATGCTGTAAGCTGCTCCTATCTCGACATAGTGCTGATCATCTGTATGTTAAGGGATTACGTCCAAATTGTTGACGAAATAAGAGCGGACGATATTCAATGGTCAGCATATTACCGAGATAAATTCCTTAAAATGGCAGATCGGCTTTCGGAACAGATCGAATATGACTATGATGCGGCGAAAGAGAGATGCCTGACGAAGAGACAGAGAGAAGAAAACGCAGGAGATATAGGCGAAGATGCAATGGCAATGGCCGTTAAGTATGGAAAAGGAAAGAAAAAGAAAGAAAAGGAGAAGAGCAATGAAAATTAGTGTTTCAACGGATGGAAAAGATGTAGTTGTGGAAATGTCGAAGGAGAAGGGGGAAAGGATTTTTAATAAGATTGTCGCCATGTTATTGCAACCAGATACTGAGGATAACAATCCGGAATCACATATAGCGCCAAAGCAAGAAAAAAAGGCAGAGAAACCGGAAGAGGAATATAAAGGATTTATTTATATGAAATGCCCAAAGTGCGGTAAGGTTAAAGGATTTTGCACGAAAGGGATAAGAGAATACCGGTGCGGGTGTGGGCACATAACACCATTACATGATTTAAAACCGCTCTATGTGAATTGTCAATGTGGTCAAAAATTTAAGTACATGACAAATATGGATGAAGATATGTTCGATGTAAAATGCATAGAATGCGGGAATCCAGTCGCGGTGTTATGGAATTCGAAGAAAATGATATATCAGACGATTATGTAATGGATCGAATGAAAGGAGAGCGGAGATGAAAGTAAAAGAAGCAAAAGAAAAAATAAACCATTTAAAACAGTTGTACGACAATGCTGTTAAAATTCAAAATTGTTGCCTGAATAATAAAATATCGGAAGGCACTGTTGATGATTTGGAAGAAAAATCAGGCATAAATACATCTCTGAGAATATTCGCAACATGCGTGGGTACTTTAGCAGCAGGCGAAATGAAGCGGATATCAAATATTATTGATAATGCAGACGTAAATATTGATTAGGAGAGCGGAGATGGAGAGGTTAACGGTAATATATGGCGGAATGATGGTCCCTCGGAAAGCATGTACATTCGACAGAGAAGGAGGGGCGGACGATTGCAAAGAATGCACAGAAATATGCGAAGACGAAGGAGGAGTGTGCCGCACATGCATTCTTCAGGAGTGCTTGACAAGACTGGGGGAGTACGAGGATACAGGACTTGAACCAGATGAGGTCATGGAACTGAAGGAGCGAGATACGGCGAAAGAGCCAACAAAAGTCTCGGATTCTGAAGTGAGGTATACGGACGATTATATTTGTCCGAATTGCGGAAAACACTTTATTGGAACTGGAATAGCAGAGTTTTGCTATCATTGTGGACAGCGATTGAAGTGGGAGGAGTTATGATGCTTACAGTAGGAGAATGGGTAGACAAAGTCCATGAGATCACAGACACACTTGAACATAAAGCTACGGAAAGCTGCGACGAATATATCAGAAAAGCGCAGTCATATCGAGATGGATATATTCAGGCATGCGAAGATTTTGGGCGGGAAATGAGACGCGCGATAAGCAAAGAACAGGGATAAGGAGGGGCAATGATGAGATTGATTGATGCGGATGAACTGATAAATGCAATAGAGAAGTCGAGAAACAATAATCCTCATAAAGATCGCTGTGCTATGAGAAACCACGACACAGAACATGCGCATTTTGCGAAAATGGTATCGGATCAGCCGACGGCGTTTGACAAGGAAAAAGTGATTGAAGCGCTGAAAGAGGAAGGATGCATTATCGACAATGATGCGGGGAATAGAGCAGTTGAAATTATCGAGAAGGGCGGGTGTAAATGACATGAAATATCCAGAGGAAATGTATTTAAATAGCGGGTTTTATGATGGGGACATGGACGACAGTGTAGAAAATCATAAAGAAAAAATAGTGAAATGCAGAAAAGACCATAAGTGTTCAGCGTGTCAGAATACAATAAAGAAAGGCGATCAAGCATTATACGAAAGCGGATTTATGGACGGAGCACCGGTAAGCTGCTATACATGCCTGAAATGCATAGAAGACTGGTTAGAAGAAAGTGGACAAATAGAGTCGGAGGACTAGAAATGAAGTGCAAGATAAATAATGCAGTGCAGTTGATTCGGAGCCAGGGAGAACAGATATTAAGAGGGGAGGAAGGAAAAAATGCCAGACAACATGGGAAAAAACGGGGAAGGATATCCGGATCCTACAGCCGGATCGGCATGGAGAAATATCCGAAAAGAAGAGAATCGGCGGGAGATGGAGAGAACAGCAGTGATCAGCAACCTTATTCCGATTATGAAACAGACTGCGGAGCTGGCAGGCTTTGAGGTTGTTGGCCGGATTGTCCTGAAGGACAAGCAAACAGGAAAAGAATACAGATAGGAGCGTGGTATTGTGAATGCAAGATATCCGAATTTGGAACTTCTTGAGTACAAAGCAAGAGTAGCATTATCTCAAGATGAGGAGTTTTTGAAGCTCTTCGAAGAGAAGAAAAGGAATAATAAGTATGCATATGCGGAAATAGATGCCGTAATGTTCCCTCAAATCTGGGGAAGTACATGCACCGGGTTTGATGTTACTGAAGATGGAAGTCCTGCGATAGGTGGCTGCTCGATGACAAAAGAATACACAACGGTGCTCCATGAACTTGGCACCGATACATACATCATATTCTTCGGCGAGAAGATATGCTATAAAGTGACCAATGCTAATGCAGAGTTCTATGAAGATCTTCAGGCAAGGAGAATGGCAAGCCTGAGCGAAGCAAAGAAACGGTATTAGTGAAAGGGGCAAAGATGTATACAGTATGTCAGAAATGCGGAAAGAAACTGACGGATCCGGAGAGCATGCGAAGAGGATATGGACCGGAGTGCTGGTCGCAGATCAGCGGTATTTCCACGGCTGATTCCGGCGGGGTGGGAAACGAAGCAGATCTTCCAGGGCAAATGACCATATTTGATTTCCCTGATGCTATTCCAAGAGGTGAGCAGAATGAGTGAAATTATTTTGTTCCCTACCTGCAAAGATTATTGCGGTAAATGCGAATACCATGGGGAGAAGGGAGAATGCACAAACGAGAAGTATATACAAAACATGTACATGGTGTGCTGCGTATGGCACAGATGCCCATACAGAAAGGAGAGAACGCATGAACAAAGAGCGGGAAGTAGATAAAATTACGATACACTATGACGATGGCACCGAGAAAACTGTCGAAAAGGGAATTGTTTTAAATATAAAAGAGGAAAACGGAGAAAGGGTTTGCGTATTTACTATGTGCCATATTCAGGGAAGAGAGCGCACGCTTGCCATTGAGGGATGTCTGCACCTTGGATTTATGCTTGTTAAAGAGGAGGAGTGATTCTGTGGAGGAGCATTGTGTGATATGTGGGGAAGTGATACCAGAGGGGCGTCAAGTGTGTCCGATCTGTAATCGGGAGTATGAGGGGGTGCCGGCGCTGTCGAGAACTGATAACGAAACATTGATCTGCCCGGAGTGCGGCACCGCCCAAGCGTTAGATGACGCATTAAGGGGATCTGATATGCCGGAGGAAGAAAAGCAGGCATATAAAGAAGGGATCCTGAAGGCAATATATCGATAGTCGGAGGTAAAAAACATGGATATGAAAGATCACGTTGAATTCGTTGCTCTCACAAAAGAAGAAGTAGAGCAAATGATCGCCAAGGCAGCTCTTGCGGGTGCATCTGTCGCGGCTGAAACACTTGAAAAGGCACATCAAAAAGAGCAGAAAGAGCTGAAGGATCGCAGACTGCATAATACGAGACTGCTTCTCAGGAATTACAGAATGTTGAGAGAAAGCTGCTCCAAAGCAATTTATCAGAAAGAGCATTCTGAAAAATCTACAGAAGAAGTCATAGAAGATCTTATGAGCATGAGGGCAAGTGACGGGGTGATTGTGAATTCGATCAAGGAGTCTGCAGAGAGGACGGGGATTATCATATCTCATGTTGACCGAATGCTTGATGTCTTCCGGATGTATTGCGGAAAATGCGGAGAGAAGGAAAAACGCCAGTATAAGGTTATAAAATCAATGTATATCACTAAAGAGGGATCTTCTGCGGCGGAATTGGCAAAGAAATTCGGCGTCAGCAAGGTAACCATATACGATGATATCAAGACAGCGGAGGAAAGACTTTCTGCTTTGTTTTTTGGAATTAACGGACTCCGTTTTTATTGATTTTAAAGGCTTGAGGGATATTAACGGAAATCGTTAACTTAAACTTGACTTAATAACGGAAAATGAGTATGATAAGGGAGTAAAATCTTATCATAAGCCAAGAGCCACCGGGTGTCCGGTGGCTCTTTCAGTATAGTCTGGGGAGGAGGAAGAGAAAAAGAAAGATACAGGATGCTCCTTTAATACATAAAAGGAGAATTTGGAATGAAAGGGTTAGTAATTCTGGCGGTTTACGCAGCGATCATGATCACTGCCACGCTGATATTTACTAAAAAAGAAAAGAATGTAGAGCGGTTCTGCGTTGGGAATCGAAAGGAAAATTGGATAATGTCTGCTTTGAGCATAGCAGCTACATGGATCTGGGCGCCGGCACTATTTGTATCGACAGAGAAAGCGTATACAAATGGGTTTGTCGGTCTTTTTTGGTTCTTGGTGCCAAATGTGTTATGTCTGATCATTTTCATACCATTCGCAAAGCGGATACGGAAGGAAATGCCGGAGGGCATCACACTATCCGGATATATGAGGGATAAGTATCATTCTGAAGGCGTTAAGCGGGTGTATCTCTTTCAGCTTATGGGGCTTTCGGTATTATCGACCGGGGTTCAGCTTCTGGCCGGCAGCCAGGTGTTGAGCACTGCGACCGGAATATCATTTGAGCTTGTCACTGTTCTGTTGGCGGTCATCGCTTTATCGTATTCTTTGTTTTCGGGGATAAAAGCGTCCATGTTGACAGATGCAATACAGATGATCTTTATGCTGGCGGCAAGCGCAGCATTCTTGATCATGACGATAAAGTCCGGCGGAACTTCTGGAATACTGGAAGGAATACATGGAATATCCGGGAATTACACGTCATTTTGGTCGAAAGACGGGATAGAGGTGTTTCTTGCTTTCGGATTGCCAACGACAATCGGATTGCTTTCCGGGCCATTTGGAGATCAATCGTTCTGGCAGAGAGCGTTCGCAGTGAAGAGCAATCGGATCGGCCATGCCTTTTTGGTTGGGGCGATATTGTTTGGGATGGTTCCTTTTTCAATGGGGATCCTCGGGTTTGCCGGAGCTGGGATTGGATATCAGGCGAAAGATCTTGGAGTTATCAATTTTGAACTGATTCGTGAGATGTTCCCTGCGTGGGTGGTGCTTCCGTTCCTGTTCATGATCATATCGGGGCTTTTATCAACGGTAGACAGCAATTTATGCGCTGCTTCATCTCTTGTAACGGACATGTGCGGAGGGAAGGAACTCAAAAAGACGAAGACGGCCATGGTCGTCCTGCTTTTGGCGGGGATCCTGATTGCCAATATACCGGGGATGACGGTCACGCACCTGTTTCTCTTTTACGGGACACTGAGGGCATCGACGCTGTTGCCGACTGTTATGACGCTGAAGGGAGTGAGGTTTACTCCGAGAGGAATACAGTATGGAGTCGTCTCTGCTTTGGCCGTAGGGCTTCCTATTTTTGCCTACGGGACGGTTTTGAACAGTGGACCATATAAAACCCTCGGCAGCCTTACAACAGTGCTGTTAAGTGGAATTGTGGGGGTGATAGTTACAAAAGCGGAGGTGCGGCATGGAAAGAGTGCTCGGTAAAAAACAGTCAATACGGAATGAGGACTGGCTGAAAGCCGTGAAACGTATTGAAGAGTTGGTTTCAAGAGAGGAACTGGATGAAAAGGTCCGCTCGACCATTGATGAGATCCGGCATACGACCGGCGGGAAAAAAGCAGCATACGCATGGTCCGCCGGGAAAGACAGCCTTGTGCTCGGAAAAATATGCCGCAGAGCGGGAATTGTGGATTGCATGATGGGGATCTGCAACTTGGAATACCCGGCATTTATGAAATGGGTGGATAAGCACAAACCAAAAGAACTGGAGATAATAAACACAGGACAGGATTTGGAATGGCTATCCAAACACCCTTCTATGCTTTTTCCGCAGGACAGCGCAACCGCAGCGAAATGGTTCTCCATTGTGCAGCATAGGGCGCAGGCGAAGTATTACAAAGAGAATAACCTGGACGTGATACTTCTTGGGCGCCGGCGCGCAGACGGGAATTACTGCGGAAAAGGCTCCAATATATACAGTAACGGGAACGGCGTTACCAGATACAGCCCTTTGGCTTCGTGGAGCCACGAAGAAATACTTGCCTTTATCCATTATCATAAAGTCAGCATGCCGCCGATATATCGGTGGAAGAATGGCTATTTATGCGGGACCCACCCGTGGCCGGCCAGACAATGGACCGGATCAGAGGAAAATGGATGGCGAGAAGTATATGAAATTGATCAAAGCATTGTTTGTGATGCGGCGAAGTGGATTGACGGCGCCGCAAAATTCCTTAATTCGCTATAAAGCTATTTGCAGATAGCCATAATGCTCCTTCAAATACAGCATTTGGAGGAAAAGTATGAAGCAATTAACCATGAAACTGAAAGATCTGGTCCGGCCGGAGCGTAACATCAGAATCCACACGGAAAAGCAACTGGCGGAATTTGAACGCAGTGTTCGCATGTTTGGACAGATCAGACCGATCGTCGTAGATGAGAACAATATCATTCTGGCGGGGAATGGATTATATGAGACGCTTCTGCGAATGAACAGAGAAGAGGCGTTGGTCTATAAGTACGAAGATCTTACAGAAGCGCAGAAGAAAAAGCTGATGATCGCCGACAATAAGATCTTCTCCCTTGGTATCGAAAACCTTGATACGTTAAATGAGTTCCTGGAAGAATTGGAAGGAGATCTGGATATCCCGGGATTCGACGAGGATATTTTAAGGCAAATGGTCGCCGATGCGGATGAAATCACGGAAAAGATTTCGGAGTACGGAACCCTTGACGAAGAAGAAGTCCGCAAGATAAAAGAGGCGAACGAAAAGAGGGAACAGGCAGAAGCCACAGATAATGGAGCGGATCAGGAAACAGATCTTCCATTGCAGGCACCAGAGCGTCAAAGCGGGAGCGATGCGGGCGTCGGGCAGGAACCGGCGGAGACTGGGAGGTTTGTAATTTGTCCGAAGTGTGGTGAGCGCATATGGCTGTAAAAAGAAA
The DNA here is from genome assembly GCF_002159835.1 of Blautia sp. An249. Classification (GTDB taxonomy): domain Bacteria; phylum Bacillota; class Clostridia; order Lachnospirales; family Lachnospiraceae; genus Blautia_A; species Blautia_A avistercoris. The sequence continues at coordinate 85,818 of NZ_NFJL01000010.1, forward strand.
GGAAGCCAGCATCAACGTGGTGAAGGCCGCAGAGATCCGGATCAAGAATGTGTTCCGGAATGGACTCCCGGTATTCTTTTCGTTCAGCGGCGGAAAGGACAGCTTGTGCGTAGCGCAGCTTCTTATGAACCTTGCAAATCGGGGAGAAATAGACATGAAGCAGCTTACCGTCCAATTCATAGACGAAGAAGCGATTTTCCCATGCATGGAGGAGACCACAAAAGCGTGGAGAAGAAAGTTCATGATGATGGGGGCAAAGTTCGAATGGTTCTGCGTAGAGGTGAAACATTTCAACTGTTTCAACGCCTTGTCGAATGACGAAACATTTATCTGCTGGGATTCTACAAAGCAAGATGTATGGGTAAGGCGCCCGCCGAGCTTTGCGATCCGGAATCATAAATTGTTGCGGCCGAGGATTGACGCATACCAAGATTTCCTCCCAAGAACCTGCGTGTCAGGGATTACGATGGTAGGGATCCGGACGGCAGAGTCGCTGCAGCGTTTGCAGAATATCGCCGCAATGACAAAGGCCGGAAAGACCATGACCAACAAAAAGCAGATCTTCCCGATATACGACTGGACAAATAATGATGTCTGGCTTTATCTGAAGCAAGAAAAAGTCGATATCCCGGAGATATATCTGTTTTTGTGGCAATCCGGAAGTTCAAAGCCGCAGCTTAGGGTTTCGCAGTTCTTTTCCGTAGACACGGCGAGATCGCTGGTAAAGATGAATGAATATTATCCGGACCTTATGGAACGGATAATCCGGAGAGAGCCAAATGCATATCTTGCGGCGCTTTATTGGGACAGCGAGATGTTTGGACGTAGCAGCAGAAAACGTCGTGAAATGGAAGGAGATGCACCGGAAAAGGATTATAAAACCGAACTCGTGCGGATGTTTGGAAACATGGATGTATATTTCGATACGCCGCATAAGAGGCAAATTGCGGAACGGTACAGGAATTTCTTCCTGCAAGTGTCGGCGATTGCGACTCCAGAGGATTTCAAACATATTTACGAAGGTCTTATATCCGGGGATCCCAAAATGAGGACCTTCCGGGCTCTTTATCACCGGATTTATGGGAAATATATTGCAGAAGCGAAGAAAACGGAGGAAAGCAGACATGGACAATAAATTGGCCGCACCGCTGAGTACGCTGCAATGGGTACCGCGGGAATGGCTTAAACCAAATGATTACAACCCGAACAAAGTATCGAAAGAGAATTTGAAGCTCTTAACGCAGTCGATTTTGACAAATGGCTGGACGCTCCCTATTGTGGTCCGGCCGGATTACACGATTATCGACGGTTTCCACAGGTGGACCGTGGCGGGAGAAGATCCGCTGATGTCTATGCTTGACGGGAAAGTGCCGATCGTTGTTGTCAAACATTCGGAGCGATCAGAAGACATATATGGAACTGTAACACACAACAGGGCAAGGGGTACCCATCTTTTGGAACCCATGAAAGCTATTGTAAAAGAGCTGATGGGCGAAGGGAAAAGCGTAGAAGAGATCGGAAAACAGCTCGGTATGAAACCGGAGGAAGTTTTCCGGTTATCGGACTTCTCGAAGGAGGATTTTCTTGACATGATGACCAAGGGAGTCACAGGATTTTCAAAAGCAGAATATGTTACTAAAATTTGATGTTATTCTGTTATAGCATATGTAGAACACTGACCGGCGGCGCGAGAGGAAGTGCCTGCCGGTTGTTCTATATCCGAAAAAAATACGATATAGGAGGTGATGGCGGTGCCGAGAGCAAGAAGCCCTGACAGCATAGAGGCGGAGAAGTTGTATAAATCTGGCATGGCTCTTGTTGATATCGCAAAGAAACTCGGCAAGCCAGAGGGAACCGTCCGAAGATGGAAATCGACCCAAAAGTGGGATGAAAACGGTAAAAAAAAACAAGGCGAGCGTTCGCAAAAGAAAAATGCTTCAGAAAAAGCGAGCGTTCGTAAACGAGGCGGACAGCCCGGGAACCAGAATTGCAAGGGCAAACAGAATGCAAAGGGGCATGGAGCGCCGAAGGGAACGCAAAATGCGCTAAAGCATGGAGGGTATTCTGCTGTTTACTGGGATACGCTTGACGAAGATGAAAAAGAACTCATCGAGACGATGCCGCAGGATGAGGAAGAAATCCTGATAAATCAGATCATGCTGTTTACGGTGAGAGAGCGACGGATCATGAAGGCGATCAACAAGTACCGTGAAGCAAAGGGCGGCGTCTATGTGGCCGGAGTCACGAAGTTTGAGGAAAAGAGGACATTCAAAGACGATGCGGAAAGAGAGCTTTATGAGAACCGTGTCCGGGAAAAGGTGGAGAAAGGAGATCGCCTGCCGGGAGAGCATTACAGCCTCCAGACGATGACAGCATCCACGGCGGATCTGGTCGCTCGCCTTGAAAAAGAGCTTACCTCTGTTCAAAGCCAAAAAACAAAGGCTGTAGATGCGCTTGCCAAACTCCGATTTGAGAAGGAGAAGATCGCAGGAGAGTCAAAAGGCAACGAACTTGTGCGAACTTGGGCGGAGAGCGTCATAAAGGCAAGGAGGGAGAAAGATGGACAATAATATGGATTGGCTATCAGATTTCCTAGATGAAAGCATACCGCTTTGGCGAGATGATCCCGTGATGTTCTTCCGGGAGGTTCTGGTGTTTGAACCGGATGAGTGGCAAAAGGAAGCTGCCGAAGATCTGGCGCATAGCCCGAAAGTCAGCATCAAGTCCGGACAGGGCGTAGGAAAGACTGCTTTCGAGGCTGCCGTGTTCCTGTGGTTTATCACCTGTTTTCCTTATCCACGTATAGTAGCAACTGCGCCGACAAAGCAGCAGCTACATGATGTTCTGTGGTCTGAAATTTCAAAATGGATGAGCCACTCTCCTTTGCTCTCCAGGCTTCTAAAATGGACGAAGACATATGTTTATATGGTCGGCAATGAAAAGCGTTGGTTTGGTGTAGCGAGGACCGCTACAAAGCCAGAAAACATGCAGGGATTTCACGAGGACAATATGCTGTTCATTGTTGATGAGGCGTCCGGCGTAGCCGATCCGATCATGGAGGCTGTTCTTGGTACCTTGTCAGGAGAGAACAATAAGCTTCTCATGTGCGGGAACCCGACAAAGACAACGGGGACATTCTATGACAGCCATACACGAGATCGGGCACTATATAAGTGTCATACCGTGTCATCGGCAGACAGCAAGCGGACCAATAAAGAGAACATTGATTCGTTGGTCAGAAAGTATGGGTGGGATTCCAACGTGGTGCGGGTTCGTGTCCGTGGCGAATTTCCAAATCAGGAAGATGATGTGTTTATAGCCCTGTCTACGATCGAACAGTGTGGAAGCCGCCTGTTTGAGCTGCCGGAGGACGGTCAGTTACCGTACATCATATTCGGAGTCGATGTTGCGAGGTTCGGAGATGATGAGACGGTAATATACCGGAACTCGAGGGGGAAGCTGCAGATAGTTGCAACCCGAAGGGGGCAGGATCTCATGAGAACAGTCGGCGATATTGTTCGCCAGTACAAGAAAGCGATCAAAGAATTCCCGGATTATCGAGGCAGAATCTATGTGAACATAGATGACACTGGTCTTGGCGGCGGGGTGACAGACCGCTTACGGGAGGTCAAAAGGGAGCAAAAGCTGAACAGGCTGTACGTTGTTCCCATTAACGCAGCTGAAAAGATCGAGACGGATACTAAAGCAGGGAAAGATGCCGCAGAGCATTACAATAACCTGACAACGCATATGTGGGCGACATTGAAGGACCTCATGGAGAATAAAGAGGTTGAGATCGAGGAGGATCAAGAGACATTCGCACAACTTTCTTCCAGAAAGTATTTCCTTGCGAGTAACGGGAAGCTGGAGGTTGAAAGCAAGAAAGAAATGAAAAAGCGAGGGCTCGACTCTCCGGACCGTGCGGATGCGTTGGCATTATCTGTATATCTTGGAAAAATCAAGAAGTACACCGGAAGCGCTCCGAATCAAGAAAGCTCTGCTGGTCTTGGTAAGAGCAGTTACTGGAGAAACAAATAGGAGGTAGATATCTGTGGGCATAATGAAAAAGAAAGAGGCATATGTCACGAAAGGGACTCGGCTGATCGAGGAAAAGAAGCTTCCAGAGGCGACAGAAGTTGTGGTGGAAGGGCTGAATTTTTACCAGAACAAGATCATAAAGGCTTTGAATGGGCATCCCGTTGCGGATACCGCATTGGTCGTTGTGGCTTTGAGGAATACGGCCGATATGCTTGAAAAGCAGGAGCCGAGTTGCCGAGGATTGGTCGAGTGGCTCGACAAGAAAACTACGAAACCAGAACTGCGGGCGCAGAGAAGGGTAGAAAAAACAAGAAAACGATGAAAGAAAGGAGGAGATGGCTATGGCAGAGATCGGCCGGATAGGTCAGAAACGATGGAATGGCGTATTTTACGAAGAATTTCTTCGGGATCTGCAGGGAATACGTGGAGTCGAGGTTTACCGGGAAATGGCAAACAATGACGATACGATCGGCGCCATTCTTTTCGCCATAAAGATGTTGATCCGCCACACGGTATGGAACATTGAACCCGGCGGAGACTCGGCGAAGGATCGTGAGGCTGCTGAGTTTGTTGAATCCTGCATGGATGATATGCAGAGCACATGGACCGATACAATTTCGGAAATCCTATCGTTTTTGGTTTATGGCTGGAGCCTGCATGAGATCGTATATAAACGGCGCATGGGGAAAACACGGAGCCCACGGACGAAAAGCAAATACTCCGATGGGTTGATAGGCTGGCAGAAACTCCCGATCCGCAGCCAGGACACGCTTTACAAATGGGAATATGACAGGCATGACAACCTGATTGGCATGACACAGATGCCGCCGCCGGATTATGGCTTTATTACAATCCCGATGAAAAAAGCTATGCTTTTTCGCACGGAGAGCGCTAAAGACAATCCGGAGGGGCGCAGTATACTGAGAAATGCATACCGACCGTGGTACTTTAAGCGCCGCATTCAGGAGATCGAGGCGATAGGTATTGAACGGGATCTGGCAGGACTCCCGGTATTTCATACTCCTGAAGGAACCGATATCTGGGACGACACTGATCCGGAAATGATCAAGATAAACGCAGCTCTTACCAGAATGGTAAAATCGGTCCGCCGTGATGAATACGAAGGGCTTGTATTGCCGCATGGATTTGAATTTGAGCTTGTCAGTACCGGCGGGGCCAGACAGTTTGACACAAATGCAATTATCAACAGGTATGATACGAAGATAGCCATGACGGTTTTGGCAGACTTTCTCATGCTTGGGCACAATAAGGTTGGAAGTTTTGCGCTCAGCTCCGATAAGACGGAGCTTTTTTCTGTTGCGATCTCTTCGTTCCTGGATGTCATTTGTGAGACGTTCAATAACCAGAGCATACCGGCCCTTATCGATATCAACGGAGATCATTTCAATGGGATCACAGATTATCCTAAGATGACTCACGGAGAGATCGAAGACGTTGATATAAAATCAGCAGGACAGTTTATCAAGGATATGACTGGCATCGGAATCATCGTGCCGGATGACGGTTTGGAAGATTATGTTCGCGAGATCGGACATCTTCCGGAAAGAACTACGGACAACCGAAGAGAGGATCCTGCAAGGACAGCGCAGCAAAATCAAAATCAGCCGCCGGAGGATGATCTGGAAGATCCGGAAGAGATAGACGACGATCAGGACGAAAAGAACGCCAAAGCTGCAAAGAGGAGGCTCGGAAGGGAGAGATAGCGTATGTATATCTTCAAAAAACCCCAACCATTGGGAAAGGCAAAGAAAAGAAGCAAAGAAAATCTTCGCCTGCTCAATATGCTGAATCGATATATTACGGATACGGCGGCGGTCCCGGTATCTATCCTCACAAGGTTTTGGGCTGATCAGGCGGCGGCAATTACATACAAGGAAATACGGAAATTGATTGAGGATGAAGATATATCCAAAGAGGATCTTGAAAACTGGTCCAAAGATTACTCTTCATTTGTTTCTGAAACCCTTGAGCCCATGTGGTTAGAAGCGATTGTGGCCGGCCAACTCAGCAATGCGATCATGGATGAGATCAGAGGCAAAGAATTTGAGTTCGATGCTACTGATGAAGGGATAAGAAACTGGATCAAGGATCGTGGAAGCGAATTCGTGACAAATGCCGTGCAAGAGCAGAAAAAGGCAATACAGCGGCTTACCATGAAGGCGGTACGGGAAGATCTTTCGCCAAATGAATTGGCAAGGGTTATTCGTCCGTGTATTGGGCTTACCGAGAGACAGGCGCAGGCGAACTTGAGATATTACAACCACATTAAGGAGCAGTTGCGAAAAGACCATCCACGGATGAAGGAGGAAACCATCGTCAGGAGGGCGAGAGACAAGGCGTTAAAGTATGCCGAAAAGCAACATCGATATCGAGCCGAAACAATAGCACAAACAGAGCTTGCGGAGGCGTATAACGCCGGCGCCCATCAGGGGATCAAGCAAGCACAGGAAAGAGGATACATAGGGCATGTTAAAAAAGTATGGGTGACAGCCCGGCAGGATAATGTGTGCAAACATTGCGAAGCAGTAGAGGGCGTCAGCAAAGAAATGGACGAATATTTCGATGTTGGGAAATGTGGAAGGGTCCTTATCCCTCCGGCGCATCCGAGATGCCGCTGCGTTGTTAAGTATGTAGAAGTGGAGGAATGACATGGAAAGCATGTATAAGCTGCTTGGAATCCACAAACCATCGGAGAAAACTAAGGATAATGTGGATAAATCCAAGAAAACAGACCATGAAGTGTTGAAAGGTCGATTTAAAATACAGAAATCGGACAATGATAAGCATCTGGCGTTCGGGTGGGCGTCAATCGCCATAGATGAGGCTGGAGAACAGCTTGTGGACTGGCAGGAAGATATGATTGATCCGGAAGATCTTGAAAATGCAGCATACGCCTTTGTTCGTATATATCGAGAGGGCGGAGAGATGCATGAACGTGGAGATTGCGCTGTATTGATAGAGAGTGTGGTGTTCACGGAAGAAAAAATGGAGGCGATGGGAATACCCGTCGGAACAATTCCTGTCGGTTGGTGGATCGGCTTCCTTGTTACAGACGAAGAGGTCTGGGAAAAGGTAAAAGATGGGACATACACCATGTTTTCAATCGAAGGAGAGGCCGAAAGAGTGGAGGTTGAGGAAGATGGAGATTCTGATTGACGTTGGAATATTCTTTCTCGGAGCGTTGGCGGGCATTGCTCTGACATGCATAGCCGTAGCCGGGAGAGATGAATAATGGTAATTCAGAAAGCGGGCAACCCCGCTTTTTGTTTTATAAAAAAACGATGGAAGGAGGTAAAAAAATTGGCAACAAAACTTAAAAACTTGCACATCCGAAAAGTTGATTTCGTAGACGAGGGAGCTAACCAGCGGGCAGATATCAAGATCGCAAAGAAAAAAGATGCAGATCCTGAAGCAGATATTCCTGTCCGTGAGTCCACGATGAAGAAATTCATGCGTGCGATAGGAAAGGCGGTTGGCATTACCGACGATTATCTTGATGCCTTGGAAGATGTGCAGAAAGGGAACTCGCAGACATTCGGCGAAAAAATGACAGAGGTAAAGCGTCAGAAAGTGGCCGATGAAATGTGGAGCATCTGCTATGCGCTGCAGTCTTCGCTTCAATCAATCCTGTATGATGAGGATCTCGATGGAGCCACGGCACAATCCATGATGGAGAAAAGTGTATCAGAATTTGACGAAATTATCGGCGAATCGATCAGCAGTTGGTCCGCAGGAAAGATCAGCGGGATCAAGAAAGACATCGGTATTAACGATATCGAGTCATTAAAGAAGTTCAGGGATCACCTGGATGAAAACATTGAAAAAGCACTGAACAGCGAGAAAGGAGAAAATGAAGAAATGGCAACAATCGACAAATCCAAAATGTCCCCGGAAGACAGGGCTGCTTACGAAGATATCCTGAAGAAGTACGGTATCAATGAGGAGGAAGACCCTGTTGCAAAATCCAATGTGAAGCCCGGAGAGAACAAAGAGGGCGAGGAAGAAGAGGAAGATCTTGACAAAGGCTGCGGAAAACAGACAACAAAGAAATCCATTTCCGGACAGGCTGATCCGGAGGAAGATATCTACAAAGGCCTGCATCCGGCGGTTAAAGCAGAGATTGAATCTCTTAGAAAGTATCGCGAGGCTGCGGAGAACAGAGAGTTTATGGAGGTGGCCAAGAAGTATGAGGTCATCGGAAAGAAACCGGAGGAGCTGGCGTCTGTTCTGAAAAGCCTGAAAGCTGCCGGTGGAACAGCGTACGATGATATGATCTCTACGCTTGACTCCATGATTGCGATGGCTGACAGCTCTGGAATCTTTTCTGAGATCGGAAAATCAGGAAGAGGAAGTCACGCATCCGTTGCGAAAGGGAAATCCGAGGCGCAGGTAGAGTCTATCGCCAAGGCGTACATGGAAAAAGATCCTGATCTGAATTATGCAGATGCCCTTGCAAAAGCATGGGAAAGCAACCCCGAGTTACTGGCTTCTTATGACGAAGAAGCAGGATTTTAAGGAAGGAGGAAACACTCATGGGAAAGAATTTCAATGGAACACAGATCAATAACTCCGCAACGATCGTTGAAAAAGCCGGCGCAGCAATTACCGACTGCAGGAACAAGATCCTAAAATACGATGAAAACGGCGATGTGGTTCTTGCTACATCTGGAAAAGACATCCCGATCGGCGTCGCCCTTATTGAGGCAGGGTGCAACGATATTACAGGAGCAGAGTCCGGCAAGGTGTCCGTTGGAGACGATGTGGATATTCTTGTGAAGGATATCGGATTTGTTCTCGCTGGAGCCGCAATCACGAAGGGGCAGGAGATCGCAGCTGGGGCAAATGGACTTGCCGCAGTAGCGACGGACGGAGATTATGTTCTGGGCGTTGCCCTGTCAAGCGTTAAAGCGAATGAATACTGCCGTGTTCAGATCGCAAGGTATCAGAAAGCCGCCGCAGCTGCAGGCGGAGAAGGTTAAGAAGAAAGAGGAGGAATAACACATGAGAACTACAACAAAGGGAATTGCGGCAGAAATTGCAAAGGGAGCATTCAGACCGCATACGGCACTGACCAACATGGCACTGTCATACTATCAGAATTCTGCAAATTATTTTGCAAAATCCCTGTTTCCGATTTGCCCGGTGGATCTGTCATCTGATAATTTCTACATTTTCGATAAGGAGGATCTCCTGAGAGACAGCTGGCAGAGAAAACCGGCATATGGCAAGGTCAACCCGGCGGTTGTATCTGAGCACACAGATACATACAACTGCGGCGTGGATCAGATGATCATGGGAATCGACCAGATCCGGCAGACAGATCTCCAGCGTCGTCAGGGACCGGCAACAAGAGATCCGAGAGTGCAGAGGACCAAGACGATTGCTGAACAGGCAAACATCCATCAGGACGTTAAGTTTGCCGGCAGCTTCTTCAAGAAGGGTGTTTGGACAAATGAATACACCGGTATCGATTCAACGAGCGTATCCGGCAAGCAGTTCATCAAATTCAGCAATGACAACTCGGATCCGGTTAAGTTTTTCGATGAAAAAGCGACGGAGATGCAGGAGGTAACCGGCCGCAGACCAAACCGCATTGGTCTTGGAGCGAACGTGTTTACAACGCTGAAGAACCACCCGGGCATCCTTGAAAGGGTAAAATATGGCGGCTCTACCGCAAATCCCGCAAGCGTTACCCTGAACGTGCTTTCACAGCTTTTCAGCACGGAAAGAGTCGTTGTTATGCAGTCCATCATGAACAAGGCGGATATGGGCGGTGAGGCAGATATGGGATTCATCGGCGATCCGAATGCAATTCTTCTTTGCTACGCAACAAACAGCCCGTCTATCGACGAGCCCTCCGCCGGATACATCTTCACATGGGATATGCTCGGAGATGGGCAGCTTCTTCCGATTCTGAACTACCTCGGTGAAAATGGTACGCATACAGAATATGTGGAAGGTCTTATGGCGAGCGACATGAAGAAAACCGCTGATGATCTCGGAATGTTCTTCGCAGACGCTGTTTAAGGAGGGATCTTATGAGGCTGATAGCAAAAAAACCCTGCTCGTTTAACGGTCAGGTCTTTTACATCGGCGATGAAATTCCTTCTGAATTTGTCATCAACCCAAAAGCGCAGGAGAAACTTGGCGTTATTGCCATTGCTGCAGGCGGAGAAATGTATGCTGAATCACCCTCTTCGGATGAACGTGTCGGACAGGTAGAGTTTGCAGTTCCGATCAAACAGAAAGATGGGGACGAGACTATGCATTTCACAGAAGAGCAGATAAGCAAAGCTGCAGAGGTAATGCAGATGACGACGGCATACGCCAAAGATGCGATCAAGGAAATCTCAGATGAGAAGACGCTGATCCTGATCAATGCCTGCGACTCGAGAAAAGCAATTAAGGAAGCGACAGAAGAGGCGGCATCCAAACTCTTTGATGGAGAGGCAAACGGACAGGAGGAAAGCGAAGGTGATGAGTAATGGCTGGGATGTACAATTACGATCCCGGGAAATTATCTGAGCGCGGAAAAGATCTTATGCGTTTTGAGCTTGGAGACACGATGGTAGAGGGCAAGGAGAAGACCTGCGCCCTTACCGATGAAGAATATGATGCCATACTTAAAATGCATAAGTCATGGAAACGTGCAAAGTTAGCCTGTTTGGAGGCTATATTCAGGCGATTTTCCTATGAGGTCGATACACAGACTGGTCCGTTATCGTTACAGTTCGGAAACCGGGCAAAGCTGTGGCAGGAAGAATACGAGAAGCTTAAAGCATCGGTATCTCAGAACTGCCTTTCTGCTGCGGCTATTTCGGCCCAGGGAGATGAATGTGGGAAACCATACTTCTATACCGGAATGATGTCAACTGAGAGAGAAGGTGGTTGATATGCAGATGTATCTGCGCCCGGGAAACCTTTTTAAAGAGTTCATTGTAAAGAGCAAAGAGGCTGATGTATCAGACATCGGCCTTCCTGTTGCGAAATACAAGGATACCGGGATTCTTGTCAATGGTGTGTTGGCTGAGGCGAGTACTGATGATCGCGAGAAGACCAAACACATGTGGGATCAGGATCAGCATTCACTCACTCACACTATTGTAAGCTGGACCGGACCGGAAGCAAAAAAAGGAGATGTTCTTTCGATGGGAAGTAGATATTTCCTCATTCTCGCAATAGATGATGCCGGATCATTGGGCGTGGCGACAATTTATTATGCAGAAGAAAGGAATGATTTGAGATGACGCCGGGAGGAGCATCAGAAGCAATCCGCCGGGCCGTCCGTGAGGCGGTCAGGGAAGTGAATCAAAAGACGATGTCAAAGGCATTTCGTGTATCAAATGCCATGAGGAACAGCGCTATTGAAGTCCTTACGAATCCGAGCCCATCATCCCCGGGAAATCCTCCCGGGGTCAGAACAGGCTTTTTACGGAGAGCGTGGAAGACTGGCGTCCGAATGAACGGCGGAAATTCAAATTCCAGCATTTCAATAACAGCGTATGCCGACTCTAAAGCTCCTTACGCCGGATACTTGGAAGATGGAACAAGTAAGATGGCGGCAAGGCCGTTCGTGGATCCTATATTGGATGATGTAGAGCCGGAAGTTGATTCGATTTTTTCTGATTTTTAGGAGGTTTATATGCTGATTATTAGGAATCCGACCAATGTATTTGATACAGATGAAATACAGCGAGGTACCTTGATCTACGCCAAGCATAAAAGCTGGAGCGTTGGGGAGCAAGGGTTCGTGGTTTCTGTTGTGAAGGACAAGGTAACTGTGCAATACCCGCCGCAGATCGGGAATGTCACAAACCATTTCTTCATTTATGCCGATGAAGTGGCAAATGGAGATTGGGAAATTCGTTACAGCAAGGATATGCAGACTATCGAGCGGTATCCGGAGGAAGGAGCAGAGGATGAACCTGATAAGTCTGATTTATAGGCGATTGTTGGATTCGGAAAAGCTAAGGTCGCTATGTGCGACTTATGCAGGGAAGCCGGCTATATTTAACACGGAAGCCCCTGACGACAAGCAGGAGGGATGGGAAGGGAAAAGCCAGTACCCTCGCATCAATTTTACGTGCGATATGCAGGCAAATGAGGAAAGATCCAGCGTAGGCACTCTGAATATCGTCGCTTATACGGAAGGCACCTCCTTGGTCATATTAGAGATCGAGGCGGCTATTAAGGAGTGCTTTAGAGACATCCTGCTCTGTCCGGATGACGGTGGGCCGTACAGCTTTGCGTGGGCGAGAACGGACCCGTTCTTGCTTGAAGGAAATGTGATAGGTCAGGAGATATCCATAGACATGGTGGAGTATTCTCCGCAGGAGACGACAGATCCGGATCCTATTATCGCCCTGAACCAATATATCAAAGAACTGTATCCTGATTCCACGGTCGTTGGAATCGATCGGCTGAATGAGGTGACGGATACATCGAAGACGCCGGTGTTTTACTGCCGGCTGATCACGTTGAACAAGGTAAATGGAAACAATATGAATACCGTTGCATGGATGGACTGCAGAATAGCGGTCCATCTTTTATGCCCGGATAAATCAAAAAACATCAAAATGATTGCGGCAGTCGCTCAAAGAATTGCCGTGGATGAAAGAATAATCCTGTTAGATAACTCGCCAATGAATATATCCGAAGTTCAGGTGGATCGTCAGGCAGATTACCTGAAATCGGGGCAATTATATGTAGCGGGCAAATATGGAGTTTTGAAATACAGGGCAAAAGAACACGCAATCATGAAAAATGTAATTTTAAGCAAGGAGGAGTAAAAACCATGGCAGAAGCAAAGACATCTGGTGCCAATACTTCGCAGAAAGAAAAGGCATCAAAGAAAAATGCTGAACCGGTTTACAGCGCAGAAGAACTTTCTAATGCTGCGAGTCGGTTTGGAACACGCAAGGAATGCGTTGCTGCGGCTCTGAAATACTACGGTAAAGACAGGGCAACAGTAAAGGAAACAAAAGAGCTTGTCAGCAAATTTATGAGCAAGGAGGTTAAGTGATGGCAGGAACATTTATTGTTGGCGAAACAAAAATTCGCCCGGGAACATATTTCAACATCCAGAAGGTTGGAGAAAATCAGATCGTAGGAGCTTCAGACGGAGTAGTGGCGATCTTCTTTAAATCTGATTTTGGACCGCTTGCGGAGGCAGTGGAAATCACTCCCGAGGAAGGGTATGAAAAGATGTACGGAACTGCGGGTTCAACTAACGCAATCCGTGAAGTAATCAGGGCTGGTGCAACGAAATGCGTTTGTGTCCGTGTTGGAAAAGGCGGTACCGCAGCTACGGTCACTCTGGACAAAGAGGGAGATACAGAGGCGTTAAAGATCACCGCCAAATACCCGGGAGCGAAAGATTTCGCAGTCACTGTAAGAGAGAAGCTGTCAGATTCTTCCCTGAAAGAGTGCGTGATCTATTCCGGAGCAAAAGAGTTTGAGAAGATCGAGTTTGCGGCCGGAGATGACGAAGTAAAGGCGCTGAATGAAGCGTTTGTCAATTCAAAATGCTTTACATCGGAGATCATCGCAAGCGCTACCGGAGTTCTCGCAGATGTGAGCGAAGAGGCATTTACCCCGGGAACGGATCCTACTGCAAGCAATACTGAATACAGCGAAGCGTTTGTGGCGGCAGAGGCATACCGGTTCAATGTGGCATGCGTTGACACGGAAGAGACGGCCGTTCATCAGCTTCTTGCTTCGTTCATCGATCGGATTTTCGATGCCGGACAGCTTGCAATGGCTGTTGTGGCAGAGAAAAAGACGGTTGCGCTTACTGACCGTATGGCGCATGCGGCAGCTTTCAACAGTGAAAAGATGCATTACGTAGTCAATGCATCCGCTGAGATCTCCGGAGAAACCGTGGAGGGCTATCTTGTGGCGGCAAGAATCGCAGGAATGATTGCTGCGTGTGCGTCGAATAAGTCTCTTACTCACACGGTTGTGGAAGGATACACGAAGCTGAACGATGCCCTCACTCCGACGGATATTTCTGCGGCGGAGCAGAAGGGTTGCATCGTGCTCAGCACAAACACGAATGGACAGATCTGGATCGACAGTGCAATCAATACGCTGGTAAGTCCGTCGGATAACCAGGATGACGGATGGAAAAAGATCAGAAGAACCAAAACGAGATACGAGCTGATCACGAGGTGCAACGATCAGGCGGACGCCCTGATCGGCAAAGTAGATAACGATGTAAACGGGCGGGCTACGGTAGTTAGCCAGCTGCAGGGCGTTATCAATGCGATGATCAACGAAGGAAAACTTGTATCTGGTACCGCATCCGAGAACACGACGTATCAGGCTGATGGAGACTATGCATATGTGGACATCCAGGTGATCGACAAGGATTCCATTGAGCATCTGTATCTGACATACAAATTCCAGTTCTCAAGCAGGACGACTGAATAAAGGAGGGAAAATAAATGGCTATTAACGAAAGAGCATCATCTGATGCACGTCATGCACGCACCGGTAAGGACGCTGGTCTCTACAATGGAACCGGCGATCTTCTTGCGTCTATGGAGTCTTTTCAGGCGAAGGCTACATACAACAACGTAAAGTACAAACCTATGGGAGATCCGCAGGAGCATGAGACAAGTGACTCTTACGGAATTACGATCACCGTCACGGAAATCGTGATCGAGGATATCGATATGTTCCGTGAACTCATGGCATCCATGAAGTCCGGAACGACACCGCAGTTTGTGTTCCAGGGAGTCCTTCTTGGACTTAATGGCTCCGAAGAGCGTGTTGTATACAGAGAGTGTATCCCGTCTGGAGACATCGATCTTCAGAATGTAGCGAATGGAGATGTCATTAAGCGTAATTGGAACTTCTTCGTCAACGGAAAACCGGATCTTCAGAAGGAACTCACAATTTAAGTCGGATATTTTATCGGAGGGCGGCCATGGAGCTGCCCTTCGACATTTTAAGGAGGATATGGAATGGCAAATTTAGCAAAAACAGCAGGAAAGATGGAAAATACGCAGGAAGTTCGCGAGGAAGAATTTTCTGAAAAGGAAACACAGGGGCAGCTTTTAACGGTTGAAAGCGATTTTATTGCCGGTATGCTGGCGGCGGCCGCTTATAAAAACGATGAGCTCCGGCAGATTGACATCGTTCGTGATGGAAAGCTGTATTTCTCCTTCCGGGTTCATGCGCTCGGAGAAGAAGAGGCGAACAAATGCCGCAAGAAGTATACGAAGTACGTGAGGAACAAGCAGATCGGCATCAAGTTTGCAGAAGAAACAGACAATGCAAAGTTCCGTTCTTCGCTGATCTACCACGCAACGGTCGAAGAGGACCGTACAAAGCTCTGGGATAATCAGCAGGTGTGGGAAGGTCTCAGAAAACAGGGCGTTCTTGTTGTTACGGCCCTTGACGTTATCGAATCAGTGCTTCTTGGAGGAGAAAAAGACAGGGTTATTGACGAAATCAATAAACTGAGTGGGTTCGATTCTGAAAACCTCGAAGAAGTTGAAAACAAGATGGAGGAAACAGCAAAAAACTGATCCGGGCAGGAGGAAAAACTACCCTCTTGCATCAAATATTTCAGCGGCTCGGCATAACGCCGGATGAAGTTTATGCAAAGCCTGCTGGAGTGCGGGCGTTCATGTTCGCATCAATGAGAATACGTCTTGAAGATGACGAGAAAGGAGGAAGAGCGGGTGGCGACTAAGGTTATTAAGATCGAGATCCCCATAGAGACTAAAGACAACACTGGTCAGGTTGTCGATAGTATATCAGAGAAGATGGAAGGCCTTGACTCTGCGGCGAAAAAGGCGCAGAAGAGTATGGAAAATACTGTGAACAGCGCAAATAAAGCTGCGAAAGGTTTTGAAAATGCCTCTAAGAGCGTCTCCGGGTTTGAGAAATCGGTCGGGAGTGGTTTTGATGCGGCTTCTAAAAAGGCGTCTGGTTTTGAGAAGTCTGTAAATCAGACGAAGAAATCACTTCTTGCGATGCTCAAAGAGAAGTATCAGATTCTTCTTGAAGCGAAGGATCGGATTACACCGACTGTGAAGCAAGCAATAACCTATGTGAAAAGCCTGACCTCAAAAGCGTGGAAGGTTACGCTTAAAGCGGTAGACCTCGTGACATCCCCCGTCAGGAGGGTGTTCGGGTTACTGCAAAGCCCGCTTGTGGCGGCCGGAGTCACGATATCTGCCGGCGCCGGTATTGCGGATACGGTTAAGACATATGCGGATTTTGAAGCTGCAATGTCAGAAGTCAAGGCAATATCAGGCGCTACAAGCGAGGAATTTGCTCAGCTGACTGAAAAGGCGAATCAGATGGGAGCTGTCACGAAGTTTACTGCTTCTGAATCGGCAGAAGCTTTTAAGTACATGGCTCAGGCAGGCTGGGACGCAAAAGAGATGATGGACGGTATCGAAGGTCTTATGTCCCTGGCGGCCGCCTCTGGAGAAGATCTTGGAACTACGTCCGATATTGTAACGGACGCATTGACGGCATTTGGAATGGCGGCGAAGGACAGCGGACGGTTTGCTGATGTTATGGCTATGGCTGCCAATGCAACGAATACCGATGTCGCAAAAATGGGCGACACGTTCAAATACGT
Organism: Blautia sp. An249; assembly: GCF_002159835.1. Taxonomy (GTDB): domain Bacteria; phylum Bacillota; class Clostridia; order Lachnospirales; family Lachnospiraceae; genus Blautia_A; species Blautia_A avistercoris. The sequence goes on from NZ_NFJL01000010.1 coordinate 102,478, forward strand.
TGCACCGGTTGCCGGAGCCCTCGGATACAGCATAGAGGACACGGCGGTAGCGATCGGTCTTATGGCAAACAACGGTATCAAGGCATCTCAGGCAGGAACGAGCCTCCGGAGCTTGCTTACGAACTTAACGCACCCCGTTGGACAAGCGGCTGACGCCATAGAAGAACTGGATATCAGTATCACAAATGCTGATGGATCAGTTAAGCCGTTATCACAGACCCTTCAGGAATTAAGATCGAAATTCAGCGCATTATCTGAGGCGGAGAGAGCCCAGTACGCTGCGATGCTGGCCGGTCAGGAAGGTATGAGTGGTCTTCTTGCTATCGTAAATGCATCCGAGCAGGATTTCGCAAGCCTTACAGATCAGATAAACAACAGCTCCGGAGCAGCGGAGGAAATGGCAGATATCATGATGGATAATCTGGCCGGAAAATTTGAGCTGTTCACGGGATCGCTTGACTCGATGAAGCTATCGCTCGGAGAAAAATTTAAGCCTTATCTGATTGAAGCTCTTGACTGGCTTACAAATAAGGTTCCAGATGTTGAAAATGCCCTTCTTACGGCCATGAACTCATTTGATCGTTTTGTTGAGAAAACAAAAGCGAAGATAGATGAATTTACGGCAACAGATGAATGGCAGAATGCGGATTTGTTCGGAAAAATTGGTATTGCATGGGATGAATTGGTGGCAGAACCGTTTTCTGACTGGTGGAACGGGTCCGGGAAGACGAAGGTTGCCGGTGTTGCCCGTGATATAGGGTTAGGCATTGGAACAGCGATTTCTACCGGGATAATGGCTTTGATGGGAATAGACGTTTCGTCCGTCGTTGACGAAGGGAGCAGCATAGGGCGCCAGTTTGCCGAAGGCTTTGCTGAAGGTATGAACGGTGTCAGCATTGCGGGAGCTCTCGGAACACTTTTGACGGGGGCGTTCTCAAGTGCGGCAAAGCTTCTTCCGGGAGGTGAGTCTCCGGATATAACATCATTGTTATCGGCCACAGCTATTGCAAAGGTAGCCGGTCCGATGCTGAGTCTTGGATCCGGCGTGTTCAAAGTCGGAAAAGGGATATATAAAAGTGCGACCGGAGGAGTTCTGAACAAGGCGATTGGAAGCTTTTCGGTGGCAGATGAACTGGCCGGAGTCGGCAATGTAACTGGAAGCGGGCTTCTGGGATTGGCCGGAAAGACTGGAATGGCGCTTGGATCTGGAGCGTCTACAAGTGCAGGACTTGCAGCTGCCGGAGGCGGTGCAATACTTGGCGGTGTTGTTGGAGGCGCAACGCTGATAAGCGGCGGTATGGATGCCTTCGATGCGTACAATTCCTACAAATCCGGAAACAAGGAAGCTGCCAAGGCGCAGGGCACGTCTGCTGGGTTGAAGGTTGGAGGCGTAGCGGCTGGAGCTGCGGCCGGAGCAGCGATAGGATCGGTAGTTCCGGTTCTCGGAACTGCGGTTGGAGCTTTGATCGGAGCTGGTATCGGAGGACTTGCTGGTTGGTTTGCCGGAGACAAGGTAAAAGAGGATTACGAGGAAGCTGCGGCAGCGGCGGAAAATCTGGAGCAGAAAAGCAGATATGCCCTAGAAGGTGCAAAATTTGACAGTCAAGAACTGAAAGAAGCTTTTGACGATACGAATGTATCTGCAGAGCAGTTCGGCGCCATGATGCAGGAAGCGACATCGAATAAGATCCGGGATAGCTTCGGGGATATAAAGCTGTCTATGCAGGAAATCCAGGAAGCTGCGAAACAGATCGTGTTTGCGGATCAGGCAGAGGCGCTGAACAAATTCTCCGCAGCAGCAGAGACCGCAGACAGTTCTCTTGCTACTCTGCAAAGTTCGTTCCAGACGATGGACAAGTTGAACTGGAAGGCATCGCTCGGCATGAAGCTTGATGAAGGCGATATATCGGAATATATTTCGGCTGTTGATTCCATGATCGAAAGCTCGAAGCAGTACCTCGAAGACAAGCACTATGAGGCGACAGCGGCTATAGATCTTCTGGTTGAGCCGGGAAATGAAACTGATATGACAACAGGGCTAAATCAGATGTATTCGGATCTGCAGTCTAAGATTGAGACTCTTGGCGGCGATCTGAAAGCAAAGGTCAATGTAGCGCTGGAAGATGGAGTGATCACGCTTGATGAGCAGGCAGAAATCACGAATTTGCAGAACCAGATTGCCGACATCACGAACCAGATCAGCCAGGCGGAAACGGAAGCGAGTTTCCAGAGCTTAAAAATTAAATACTCCGGAGCATCGCTGGACGCTGACTCTTTCGCTTCTTTGGTATCTGAAATTCAGGCAAACGTGGAGGAAGCGGCATCACAATATGATGAGGCTTTGCAGGTTTCGCTGACAAACCTAAATCTCCAGCTTCAGAATGGAGCGATTTCTCAGGAACAGTTTGATGAACAATTGCAGGCGCTCACCGAAGGGTATCAGGCAAAGATCACGGATCTGTCTGTCAGAGTTGAAAGTTTTGAACTGCAGTCGATTGCAGATGCATTCGGTAGCGAATTGGATGGGATACTTCCGGATCTTGAAGGATCCGTTGCGGAACGGCTCGGAACTGCAATGCATAATGCGATGTCAAACGGTGTAGATGTGGAAAACTGGGATTTGGCCACGGCAACAGAGTGGCTTGATCTGGATGGACTTTCGGCAGAGACACAGGCAGCCATCACCGAAATGATGAGTCAGGTCGCGGCGTCAATGCCGGATCAGATGACGTCGGCACTGGAGGGAACCAGCGTAGATATGAGCGAAGGCGTAAATAATATGTTGAACTCGTCCATAGAAAATGTGGACTTATCTCCGACAAGCGAAACTCTGGTGAATCAGCTTAACAAGAGCCTTGGAGAGGTGGATATGTCTGAATCGGGTGCAGGGTTGCAGACAGGCATACAGAATTCGTTAACTTCATCTATTGAGAACGTGGATCTTACGGAAGCTGGAAGCCTTATGAACCAGAAACTCGGAGAGGCGATGTCGTCCGTGGATATGTCTGAAACTGATGCCGGACTTCAAGAGGGATTGCAGAGTTCTCTGACCGCATCGTTGGAAAACATTGATCTTACAGAGGTCGGCGGGATGATGAATCAGAAGCTTGGAGAAGCCATGGCATCGGTAGATATGGCCGAATCGGGAGCTGGACTGCAGGAGGGGATCCAGAACTCATTAACTGCTGCGCTCGAAGGAATAGACCTTTCAGAAAGCGCACAGATGATCAATACGTCTATTGTAACGGCCCTGTCATCGACTGAAGGCATCGATATGAGTGGTTTTACCGCCGCTTTGCAGAGCAGTATAACGTCATCGATTGATGGTTTGGATTATTCCGGCGTCACAACCGCTGTTGGAACCGGCATCTCAAATGCAATTACCGCAACCATGGGAACAATTCAAGGATCGATCACGAGCTTATATTCGTCGGTCGGGGCTGCGATCAACAGCGCATTTGCCGCAGGGTTTACTACCACGACCACGGTAACGATCACTGTTAATTATAAGCTTGCGAACCCATCTGCGACAATCAGTTTCAGCGGCGGCGGAAGTGGAACGGCCACGGTGAGCGGAAGCATATCATCCAATGCAAACGGCGGCTTTGCTTATGGCCCGGAGCTTACATGGTGGGGCGAGGACGGACCAGAGGTGATCATCCCGCTCGGAAGCAAGAGAAGACAAAGAGGTTTGGAACTGTGGGCACAGGCCGGAGAAATGCTTGGAGTTGGAAAGCATGCTGATGGCGGCTTTATCGGTTCGGGGGCGTCTTCCAATAAAAATATATGGGAGAACACAGAAATACCCGCAGAGCCGATATCAGAAAGCGACAGAGGCACTTCCGATATTTCAACTGTAATTGACAGCGAGAAAAATACGGACACGAAAGAGGTTAGCCTTAGCGTTACTGTAAATCCGCAGTTCGTGATCTCATCAACAAGTCAAAGGGAAGATGATATCCTTCAAATCATTAAGACACATATGAAAGAGCTGGCAGACGATCTCGGAGGCGAGCTTGCTGACCGCCTTGGCGAGGTCTTTTCAAATATGCCGGTAAGTAGTTAAGGGAGGCGCTTTATGGATGTTAGTTTAACTGAAGTTGAAAACGGTAAGAGTAAATTTATCTTTCCGAGCCTCCCTGAGGAGGTAAGCGGAAGAAATCGGACGAATTATCAGTCCTACGATATCCTGTCTTATGGAGAGGTGAAAATCCCCAAAGGAATGAAGCTTACAGAGATTTCGTTCGAGGGGATTTTTTTCGGAGAGGCGAAAAAAAACGAGTCCATTGTGAAACAATGGATTAAGCCGGCAGAATGCGAAAAAATTCTGAAAAACTGGCAGGAAAAAGGGACCGTGCTACGGTTGATGGTTACTGAAACCAACATCAATATTGATGTTACTATCAGTGATTTTGAATGTACAGATTATGGCGGTTACGGAAACAAGAAGTATTCGCTGGAGTTTGTGCAGTACCGGTCCCTGAAGGTTTATACAACGGACGAACTCAAGATTGTAAAGTTCGTTAAGAAGACGGTGACAAGGCCTGCGGCCGCAGCTCCCAAAAACAAGGGCAGCTATACCGTGAAATCAGGCGACAATCTATGGTCGATCGCAAGGAAGTTCTATGGCGGCTCCGGATCCACTTGGACAAAAATATATAGTGCGAACAAGTCAACGATAGAATCCACTGCGAGAAGATACGGGAGATCAAGTAGCGATAATGGACACTGGATTTACCCGGGGACCGTGTTGGTTATCCCGAATTAGGAAGGGGGCGGTATAATGATAGATCTATCTAAAGTGCAATACCGCTTCGTTATTATGGACGAAAAGGGAAACCAATACAATATAAAAGATTATGTAGAAAATCTCGGGTGGGAGCAAGGTGAAGACGAACTCTCCACCCGAATTTCATTTACAACAAAAAACGAAAAGTCATCAAAGGAAGTGTTTTCGGATATAGCGAAGCTTGGGTGCTTAGTCGGGATATTCGCTTCTGACGGAGTCACCGACGACGAAGTGGCAAGAGGAAACATTATAGACTGGAAGCCATCGTATTCTTCGGATTCATATAAGTTTGACGGCAAATGCTATGACAATTTATATAATCTGCAGGAAAGCCAGGACAATATATACTATCCCGCCGGTACCGGTACAAAATCTGCTGTAACGAAGATCTTTGATGATTGGGAGATTCCCCTTGGATCCTATGAAGGGCCGAATGAGACGCACGCAAAGCTGACTTTCAAATCGCAGGACCTTGCAAACGTCATTACGGAAATTCTGGATGACGCTTATAAAAAGGGTGGCGTAAAATGCGTCGTGCAGGACAGGAAGGGCAAAGCGTATGTTGTCCCCTATGCGAACAACAAGACGGTCTATCATTTTGCGGCTGAAAACGTGGTCACGGCCACGCATAAGAGAAGCACTGCCGGGATGATCACCCGTGTAAAGGTGATTGGGCAGGAAGATGATGATGGGAAAAGCTCGGTCGAGGCTGTGTTAAATGGCAACACAAAATATGGCGTTCGCCAGAAAATTGTTCGCAGAGGCACTGATGAGAGCCTTGAGGATGCGAAAACATCGGCGCAGACAATTCTCGATGAAGATGGAGAGATCCAGGAAGAAATGACTGTGAAAGCGCCGGACATCCCATGGGTGAGGAAAGGGGATCTGGTCCATGTAACGGTTGGAACCATGAATGCCTATTACTATGTTATCGGTATAAGGCATGATGTGGATAGCCGCAGCATGACATTAGATCTTCATGTTCCGTTCAAAGAATATGAAAAGAAAGCACAGCAGACGGTTCAGAAAAAAACTTATAATGTGGGCGATATCGTGAATTTCCACGGAGGAACCCACTACGTCAGCTCTTATGCGGGATCCCGCGGATACAACGCAAGAGCTGGACGGGCAAAAATAACGATCAAGAATGGATCAGGAAAAGCACATCCATGGCATCTGATACACGTTGACAGTTCAAGCAATGTGTATGGATGGGTGGATAACGGCACATTTGATTAAGGAGGGATGAAGATGGCGTTTGATGCACATGCCGGAACGAACAAACTGGCAAGGACGCTTCACAAAAGGATAAAAAGCATGTCAGACAGCCCACTTGTTCTCGACTTTGGAAAGATAGAGTCTGACTACGGGCTGGTTACAAATACTTTTCCGGTAAAAATACCGCAAGGCGATTATACGGTGTGCCGGCATGTGACAGGCATATCCCTCGGGACTTCCGGAGGTAGTCACGGCGGGCACGAATACGGCGATGGATCGCATTCGCATTCTATACCGGTTCCGGGGCTGTCTCCCGGGAACCACGTTCTTGTTGCGTGGGTGCAGAATGAAGCAGTGGTTATCGATGTGATCAGTTAGGGGGTGGGAATATGGATGAAGAGAACACGTTATTTCCTGTGGAAGAGTCCCCTGAATTTATCGATGACGGAGATCAGTTGGACAGGGATTACCACTATACAGTTGCGTGGGACGTTGAAAAACAGGACTTCGTCTTGAATGGGAAGGGCCAAATGGAGCAGTGCGATGGCGTGGAAGGCTATAAAGTATGGTGTTGTAAAATGGCCCTCACACAGCGATATGCTTGTGCAGCTTATCAGGACGAAATTGGCACCGAACTGGACGAAGCTCTGGCAGAGGACAGTGAAAAGGCAGTTGAGTCCGCAATAGAAAGAACAATATCAGAGGCGTTACTGGTGAATCCGAGGACTGAATATGTAAGAAACTTTGAGTTTTCGTGGTATGGAGAAGCGGTAAGCGTCTCGTTTACTGTAAAGGGAGTAGACACGGATGAATTCAAAGTGTCTATTTGATGACTGGAGGTGAGAAGTGTGAGTTATGAATTTACTCCGCCGGAATTTGTCGATGGAGCTGAGCCGGAAGAAATACAGCAGCGCATGATGGATGCGCTTCCGGATGGGATTGACGATATGCCCGGAGGATTCCCGTATGATTTTACGATGCCAACAGCAATAGAAAAATCAGAATTGATCCAGTTTCATCTCGTGCGCACCTTGATGTTAATGTATCCGCAATATGCATGGGATGAATGGCTTGATCTCCACGCAGCGGCGGCAGGCGTGGAGCGCCGGCCGGCGGGACATGCAAGCGGATCGGTGACGGTTTCCGGAGACGCAGGAACTGTCATACCAGAGGGGGCAATATTCTGTACAGAAGCAACAGACTCTTCTCCGGCTCTCGAATATGCCGCTGACTCAATGGCTGTTATACCAGAGTCCGGAAGCGTGGTCGTTGAGGTTACGGCTGTTGAGGCCGGAAAAGAGTCGAATACCAAAAAGAATACGGTAGTATTCTCTCTTACAAGCATAAAAGGGCTGTCAACAGTGAACAATCCGGCAGACATTACCGGCGGGACGGATGTGGAAGGCGACGAAGATCTTCGGGAGCGTATCGAAGAAGAGAATTTTAGAGATGGAGCAACATTTGTCGGAAACGATGCGGACTATATCCGATGGGCAAAAGAGGTAGTTGGCGTTGGCGACTGTATTGTCGTGCCAACATGGGATGGTCCGGGCACTGTAAAGCTGATAATCGTAGACTCAAATGGTGAGCCGGCAAATGAACGGCTGACAAAGGCGGTTTATGATCACATTGTGTCTCCGGACGATAGGTCACGAAGGCTTCTTCCTACCGCATGTGCAAAGCTGACCGTCGTAGCTGCGGCCACAAAGAAAATTTCTTATGTTTGTACGGGACTTGTATATGACGATACTACCGATATACCGACAATCGTGAGTCAGTTCAAAGAACTTGTAATGCAGGAATATTCGGAAGCGAAAGCAGAAGGCGTCCTTGTTTACAATCAGGTCCGTCCTCTTATCACGGATATACCGGGAGTATCCGATTTCGACACATTTTTAATGAATGGGGCAGAGGAAAACATCCTGCTTTCTAATGATGAATATGCGGCAACAGATCAGGTTGATTTTAGTTAAGGGGAGGGAATGCGATGAATATTGAAAACTTTCCCACATCTGAAGCGGCAAAAAGAATGATGGGATACATTACCGGCAATGGATTTTATGACAGATCCTATGTTGGGAAGTGGATATTCCAGGTTATGGGAGTGGAGATGGACGAGGCCCGCCGGATCATTGAGGATGAACTGCCGTATCAGGCGTTTCCGGAAACAGCAACATGGGGGCTCCGATATCATGAAGAGAAGTTCGGGCTCCCGATCAGGGAGAACCTTAGCCCGGAAGAGCGACGAAAGCTTATCTTAGACAGAAGAGACACAAAAGCACCTATAACCCCATGGCGATTGGAAAAGATGGTAAACAGTATCCTCGGATGCGATGTAAAGGTTGTGGATATCCATGAACCTGACAACAAGATATCTCACCCAAACACTTTTATTGTTTACCTCGAAGGCGAAGGGGAATTTAGTCTGCAAAAAGGCATTGACAAGATCAACGACGCAAAGCAATCGCATACGTCGTATGAGCTGCATGTTCGCCTTGCAGTCTTTGTTCTGGTCGAGAACATCCTGTTTAATCGCATGACGGTACGAATGCCAATCACATGGTGGGGTGCTACGTGGGATGGAGAATATCCTTTTGATGGTAGCATTTATTTCAATGCTCGGCAACCTCCATATTTCTATATGGCAGTTCCGTTTAGCATCCCGAATATTATCAAAATTGAAAATCTTCGGGTATCGCACCGGGTTACAAAAATAAGCGAATACGGCGATCTTTTGATAAAAATAGTTCATCGGATCCCAATCACATGGTGGGGAGCATCTTTTGACGGAAGATACCTTTTTGATGGAGAGGCGCTTCTAAATGCAGCGAGACCTCCGGAATTCGGGAGGGTCGCATACAATTTTGATTCTTTCAATGCAGAAGAGGTGTTATTCGGGCATGCGGAGCTTGCTGCCGCTGAAATAAAAAATGAGAACACATGCAATGTTAGGGATGTCCACAGGGCATCCTTTTTGTGGCCCGACTATGTAATTACTTTTGATGGAGAACTATCGTTTGATGGGGAAGAGACATTTTCGCAGGAGTCTCCACCGAAGGTAACATCAATCACGCATCGCATAAATGCTGAGATCGACGAAGATTTTGGCATTGCGATATATATACCGTCAAAAGCGATTCTCTTTAACGGAGCGTGCGCTTTTGATGGAGCAAATGATTTCAATTCAGGAAGGGAGGACCTGTAATGGCAGGAACGACAGTTACAACAAAGGCAAAGAAAAAAATGTTAGAGGCGAGAGCTGGCATAGCACCGCTCAGCAAGATCGTAGGCATGGCATTTGGTACCGGCGGGGTGAATGGATCCGATGAGATTGTTCCGCATTCCCCGGATCAGAACGCATTGCACAATGAAGCGTTCAGGAAAGAAGTGGATGGGTATGAAGTGATCTCTGATACCTGTATCCGGTATAAATGCACCCTGGAGGAAACAGAGCTGGCAAACACATACATTTCCGAAATTGGCATTTACGATGCTGATGGAGATATGGTGGCCATGAAAGCGTTCATGAAAAAAGGCAAGGATGCAGACATGGAAGTTGTGTTTGAGTGCGATGATACTTTCTAACGCATTTCGATATTTTGCAACATGTTAAACACTTTTTTGAGATAAATATTATCATATGGAGGTAGATTATGGCGAATTTTGATATATCTGGCGCCAGATTCAATGAGCAGCTTCGCATGCTCGAAACAACGGATCCGGTACATGCGGATCTCATGAATGCCATGTTCGGGCAGCTCATTAAGAATGACGTGGCTATGCGTGATGCGGTAAGTGTTTTTGCCAAATCAAAAAATGAACAGGCGTTGTTCCTGCTCAATCTTAGGAGGACCGGCAAGCGGTATGGTGTGCATTTCGATGCATATGGCGTAAGCCCTGCATCAACAGGAACGAGGCTTTATGACGCTGTTGGGAAAGTGGCCACTCCGTCTACAGATTCGGTGCGTGGAATAAATGATTTTGAAGGAGAAAGCGTATTCTATGGACTGGAAGTAAATGGATACGTGGACACGGATGGCGAATTCGTCGTGGAGTACATCAAGGGAATTGACAATGAATTCTCCCGGGAAGACGAAGATAAGGATGTTTATATTCTTTTCCTTACGCAGTGGATTGAGATGGAAGTGACTGCGAACGGAGAGAATATTATTCTTTCAGATGAAAATCATCCCGGATCCTTCCCGGAAGCGGCAGCTATCCGGCCGGACGGAACAGTAAGACCCTTCGTTCCTATTGCGAAGTATCTGGCATGGGATGATGAGTCCGGCATACCGCATTCTGTAAGCGGAAAAACAGTAAATCACAATCAGAGTCACAACAACATGATCACTCGCTTCCGGAAGAAGGGGAACCAGTATTGCGGAACCACTGCACAGGACAAAGCACATTTGGATAACCTGTTTCTTGTGGCTTTTGCAACAAGAAATACCCAGTCTATCATGTATGGATGTACAAGCTATTCCGCACAGTACGCAGCTACGGTGCAGGAGTCTGGAGTGGAGCGGATTATCGTATCAAAGACGCAGGCAGCGTATTTTATCGTTGGATCCGTTGTTTCTATTGGAAATCCTACGATTCTTTCAGATGAAGGAACGCCAATCTTAGATAGAGGGTATTCCGGCATGCACGCAAAAGCGGATCGTGTTCTGATCACAGCGATCGAGGAATACGATGAGTCGAACAGCGCAATCTATGTTGATAACGGAGGAACCACATTCTCAACAGCATCATCTATGATCAACGATAGCGTTGAGGCGAAGACGTACATTTCAACCATGCCATGGAGAACGGGAACGTGCGACGCCGTTCTTGGCTCATGCGGATCACCTGTCAGCAACACAAACGGTAAATATCCGTATATCCTGTTCGGCGTTGAAATGTTCCTTGGATTTTATGAAGTTATCAGCAACGTGATCATGAAGATTACAGATCACGTGATGACTCCGCAGATCTGCTATGACTGTACGAAACTGGCTACGTCTGTCACGGAGGATTACGAGGCGGTCGGGTACGCCGTTGCTAATACGGAGGATTCATGGAAGTATATCAGCAAACTCGGATACGACCCGGAAAATCCGTGCGTCCGACATGGCGTGGAAGTAAATGCGTCAAGTTCGACAGGATATGCGGACGGGCAGTACACCAATGATCTTGACGAAACTTCCGATGCAACGAGAGAGTGGCTTTCCGGCGGCGCCCTGTACAACGGGGCTTTCGCGGGCCGGTTCTACGCGTTCCTGGCCGACGCCCTCTCCATCGCGTACTGGTACTACGCCGCCCGCCTTTCTGCTTCTGGACGGTGCGCCCAGAGCGCAGCGTAGGCGTGCCGTTGGGGGTGAATTGCGAAGCAAGAGGGGATCTCCCCTCATAACTACATATAGAATAAGGACTCACACTGCTATTGGCTAGGCTTTCCGGCGGCAACCTGAACAACGGGGCTAACGCGGGCCGGTTCTACGCGAACCTGAACAACGCCCTCTCCAACGCGAACTGGAACTACGCCGCCCGTATTTCTGATATGGTGTTTTGCAGTGTGTTTCGCCGCCCATTGAGGTGGCTCGATTTTCGACTTGGGCGGAATGCCCGAAATTTCTTGCACCAGCATCGGGCGCCGGGTAAAACCGGCGTCCGGCCATGCGACGGAAGTGGGCGCATGTGGGGGTTAGTAGTAAAACCGAAAGCCTTTGAATACAGAAAGAAAGAGGACTGGATTTTTTGAAAACTTATTGTAAGAGAAAAGACATATCGAATATCGATTTTGTCAAGAACTGCATAACACCTTTCCTGTATGAGCGTTTGGACAAAAGCAATGTTGCTAAACTCTTTGCTTATTACAATGGAATCAGCAATACAAAATCAAGGAAGAATATTGATTCATCTCCGGAATACACAACTGATACTATTGAAAAAATAGCCGGCAGTATCTCTGAAAACTTAAAAAGCAGAACCGTTGTTGAGCATGTAATCGCTGTGACGCCAAATGAGGCTATTGTTACTTATAGAGAAATTGTGGACGGGATCAGTGGTAAACGTCGAGAACTCGGGCTCGAAAAGCTCATATTTCAGCTTTATGAGGTGATCGCAAGGGATGCCTGTCAGGAAATGTTCGATGCAAAAATAGGAGAATTCCAAGTTTCTTCAATAAAAGGAAAGGGGCAATCTTACGGGAAAAAGTATATAAAAAAATGGATTTCGATGGATCCGGAAGGCACAAAGTTTTGTGCGAAAGCGGATGTCAGAAAATGCTATCCAAGCATACCGCACAACCGGCTGAAGGAGCTTCTGCATAGGGATCTCCGGAAATCAGGAGATTTATTGTATCTGCTTGACTCAATCATATATTTATATGATTGTGCGAACCTGCAGCTTGGTCGGCCGGAGCTTTGTGGCAAAGGAATACTGATCGGATCCCCTCTGTCAAAAGATCTGAACAACTATTACATGTCGTACTTGTATCATTACATTTACGAGCAGCTTGCCATAACAACTGTGCGCCGTGGAAAAGAGAAGCGGACTCGTCTTGTATCACATGCGATGATTTATGCGGACGATATTGTTGTATTTGGCGGGAATAAAAAACATCTGCACCAGGCAATGAAGCTTATTATTGATTTTACAAGAAAGTTCCTCGGTCTTGAAATTAAAAAGACATGGGAAAAATTCCTTGTGAGTTATAATGATTCCTCAGGAAAGTCCAAAGGCAGAAATCTTGACTTTATGGGATTTGTTTTCCGTGGCTGCGAAGCGTTTTATCGTGATTATGGAAAGGTGAAAAAACGGCTGAAAAAGGTCATTGTTACTGTGAGAGACTCTATCTTTCTTAGGGCAAGACGGAAATTTTACCTTTTCATAAAGCTTATCCGCTCAAAAACCGTGGTGACAAAGCACAAGGCAATGTCACTGCTTGCGTATAATGGATGGATAAAGAACAGCGACTCGCATAAGTTTCAGTCCAAAGAGCATTGGAAAGAAATCATAAATATTGCAAAACGAATGGTCAGCAGATATGAGAAAGGGCAACCTTATGAAACCGAAAAATATTATAAGAAAGTGAGGAAGATGTATGCATAAAACAAACAGTCCTGCAACGCAGGGGAAAATCACATATGTAACTCTGCCGGATGGATCCGTGGATGTCTGGATCCGAAGAAATGAACAGGAGCTGCCGGAAACAGAAGAGGGACCGGCAGGGGTTGAGGCGGATGAAATCTATTTCAAGCTGTCATCTGCAGATGTGGCATCCAAGGAGGAAATAGAAGCGGACATTGACTTCTGGTTTGATAAACTTGAAACCAGCGAGGAAGGCGGGATTGCAGATGCGTATTCAAAAGAGAATTACCGCACAGCTACCAGAGCGTTATTATCCGCAACGTGTGAACAGATTATTACATCCGGAGTGGATGTCGAACTTAGCATTGGAACCGAACATTTCAGCCTTACGGAAAAAGATCAGATCAACCTTTTCGGGAAACAGGCACAGCTGGCGGCAGGGGAAGAAAAACTGGAATACCACCAGGACGGGCAGCCCTGCAAGTATTACAGTGCGGCCGATATGCAGAAAATCATTGATGCTGCGTTTTCCTATGTATCCTACAATACCACATACTGCAACAGTGCGTTTACATGGCTGGAGGCTTGCAATAAAGCATCGGAAATGGACGCTGTGCAGTACGGCGCCGAAATACCAGAAGAATATTGTTCCGAGGTGTACAAGGACTACAAGGAAATGATGGTGAAATAAGATGAAGACGGTTTTAAAGATATTTTTTAAATACCTCTTCCTTTTTCTTGTTGGTGGTGCTATCTATGTGATCATTGAGCTTGTCTGCCGAGGCAGAAGTCATTGGACCATGGCCGTTGTCGGAGGCATATGCTTTGTCCTTTGTGGCATTCTTAATGAGATTTTCACATGGAAGTCCACGATATGGTTCCAGATGCTGATCTGCAGCTTGATTATTACGGCGGTAGAATTTATAAGCGGGCTGATCCTGAATATCCATTACGGACTTGCCATATGGGATTACAGCAATATTCCATTTAACATTCTGGGGCAGATCTGCCTGCCGTTTACGGTGCTTTGGTTTTTTATATCGGCGCCGGCTATTGTTCTGGATGATTATTTGCGGTATTGGTTCTTTGGAGAAGAAAAACCACATTATATAATCAAAATTGGAGGGAAACCAAATGCAGATCACAGATCAAGGATTTCTTGAGGTTCTTGATACATATATGGATATGGTCGAGAAACAGGAAGAAATCATATACCGCTTATCGAAGATTGTGAAAAGGCAGGCGTATGAAATTGCCCACATGAAAAATGTATGTGGGTTTTCAGAAGAAAAGGCACAAGGGGAAATCGAGGAGGACCGGCTTGCACAAGAAGCCTTGTCAAAATATGAAGAACTGAAAAATATGGATTAAAGAGCCTCCGGCTCTCGTTATCCAGCGCAAAAGATCGGGAAACCGGTCTTTTTTTTGTTGGAAAGAGGTGCGAACTATGAACCCAATAAGAGCAGAACCGAGCAAAATATCAACCGGAACATGCAAACCCTGACAGGAGAAAGAGTGATGATAGAACATTTTATACAGTCTTTCGGGGATATCACTGTTGGACAGGCAGTAATTGTCATTTCGGCAATTGTTTTTCTGGTGATGGTATACAAAAAAGTAACATCTTATATATCGAAAAAGGCACTTGATGAAAAGGAAAAAAATGACCGGATCCAGGAGGTTATTGATCAGGCAAAGCAGTATCCGGTATGGCATCAGCAGAGCGTCGATATACAGGAAAAATTCAATACGATGTTCAGCAACCTGGATAAAAAGATTGACAAATTGCAATGCTCATCCGACCAAGGTATGGCTTATACATGGCGGTATAGGATCTTGCGGTTTAACGACGAGATCTTGCACGGCCAAAAGCACAGCAAAGAGCATTTTGATCAGATCCTCGAGGATGTCCAGAACTATGAGAATTATTGCATAGAAAACCCGAAATTCCCGAACAATAAGGCGGTTTTCGCCATTCGTAACATTAAGAACGTGTACCAAAAATGCACGGATGAAGGATCTTTTCTATAAGGAGGAATAAGTATGAAGTTATTAGAAATTTTAAAACAGGTTCCAGTACCGGTATTGCTGATTGTGCTTGCGCTCCTTCTGATCGTAACAATCGTGATTGCGGTTCAGTACATCCGCCAGAAAGGGCTTGATGGGATCAGAGCTGACGTGTATCAGCTGATTCTCACGGCCGAGCATATGTACAATGAATCAGGCGCCGGGAAACAGAAATTTGAATGGGTGATCCAGCAGGCAAGAGGTCTTTTGCCGAAATGGTTGCAGGCGATCGTGACCACGGAATTATTAAGAAATACAATCCAGAAATGGTTTGTTGGAGTAAAAGACCTTCTTGACGATGGAAAAGTAAATGGATCCCAGGGAGAGGATCAGGATGAATAAAAGAAAGGGCCCGGCAGAACACCGGGCCCTTAAAATTCCCCCTAAAAGCGCCCGCTTCAAAGTTCTTCTTGCGCTGTTTATAGCGCTGGTAGTTTTTGCTTCGGCATTCGTGATTTATGCAGGAACGAAAAGTTATACAGAAGAACAGGAGGAAAACGATTTTGAACCGGAGCCGTTGGAGATCAGCGAGACTGATCCGTGCGACTACGGGATGGTAAGCGTTTACGATGGAGACGTGCTCATATATCAGTACCTTGGAGAAATTTACATATACAACGATGGAACGAACGGGAAAACCATTGATGTAAGAATTGTATATCCAGATGATACATGGCCATGCTCCTGTAATGAAGAAATGGATGGGAAAGAATGAACGAGAAAGAATTCATTGAAATGATAGGGCCTATGGCTATGTCAGATATGCAGCAAAGCGGAATTCTCGCTTCCATTACAACGGCTCAGGCATGTCTTGAATCTGGATATGGAAGCACAGAGCTTGCTGTCAATGCAAATAATCTGTTCGGCATGAAATGCTCCCTGTCCGGGAATACATGGGATTCCGTATGGGATGGAGTGAGCAAATATACAAAACAGACTAAAGAGCAGGATAAGAACGGGAATGAGTACACTGTAACAGCGGATTTCCGGAAATATCCGGATATTCTCACAAGTATCAAAGATCATTCGTGCTATCTGAATGGTGCAATGAACGGAAGCAGAAAACGATACGAAGGGCTTTCCGGTGAAAAAGATTACCGGAAGGCGGCAGAACTGATCAAGGCCGGGGGATATGCCACAGACGTTGCGTATGTGGACAAACTTTGCAGCCTGATCGAAAGATGGAATTTAATTCAGTATGACAAGGAGGACACAGGTATGAGTAATAGTAGTTTGGTGAATTGCGTGGTGAAGAGTCCGAACCATAGTGGAGCAAGGACGCATTCAATCGATAGAATTACGCCGCACTGTGTAGTTGGGCAGCTTTCGGCAGAAGGGATTGGATCGTGCTTTCCTGCAGGGAGAGGCGCATCCTGCAATTATGGTATTGGAAAAGATGGAAGGGTTGTTCTGGTAGTGGATGAGTGCAACAGAAGCTGGTGTTCTTCCAGTAACCCAAATGACCAGAGAGCGGTGACTATCGAGTGTGCCAGCGATATGTCGGAACCGTATGCCATGACAAATGCGGTGTATGAGAAGCTGATTGCACTGTGTGTTGATATCTGCCGGAGAAACGGAAAGACAAAGCTGATCTGGTTCGGAGACAAGAATAAGACACTGAATTATAGTCCGAAGTCAAATGAGATGGTGCTGACGGTACATAGGTGGTTCGCAAATAAGAGCTGCCCTGGAGATTGGCTGTATTCCAGACTTGGAGATGTGGCGAACCGTGTAACCGCACAGCTCAGTGGGAGTTCCGGAGGAGGAACAGCCAGTGGCGGAAACACAGGAGGCGGGAGTGCAGGAAATTACAAGACCGGACTCTACAAAGTCAATGTCGGGGATCTCAACATCCGAAAAGGACCAGGAACAAACTACGGAACCAACGGAGTTATTACTGACAAGGGAACTTACACAATTACTGAAATTCAGAACGGTTCATGGGGTAAACTCAAATCTGGAGCTGGTTGGATTAACGTCAGCACGGCCTATTGCTCCTATGTGGGAGCCGCATCAGGGGGAACAAGTTCTTCTGGCGGCGGCTCTGCTTCTGGCACTGCTTATAAGACCGGAACGTACAAGGTCAATGTGTCGGAACTCAATATTCGGAAAGGCCCTGGAACTAATTACGGCACGAATGGTTCCATCAAAGACAAAGGCGTGTACACGATCACGGAGATTCAGAACGGTTCATGGGGCAAACTGAAGTCCGGAGCAGGATGGATCAATGTTGATAAGGCATACTGCACCTACAAAGGAGCGGCGGCATCCTCCGGTGGCGGTTCTTCCTCCACCGGAAGCTTCAAGGTACAGGTCAGCATTTCGGATCTTTATATCAGGAAAGGACCGGGAACGAACTACGAGAAGAACGGATTCTGTCCGAAAGGCGTTTACACCATCGTCGAGACAAAAAGTGCTGGAGGATATACATGGGGTCGCCTGAAGAGCGGCGCCGGATGGATTGCATTGGAATATGCAAAAAGAGTATAAATCATTTTCTCGCCAAAATTCCAATAACCTAATTTGATATAATCTATCATTTTCCACTATGAACTACCATTATATGGTAATTTATAGCGGAAGGAGCAATGGCGAATGATAAAGATTTTACTGTCGAAAAAGCTTGGCGAGTTGCGGCTGACGCAGGCAGATCTTGCTCGAGCTACCGGCATACGTCCGAATACGATCAATGAGTTGTACCACGAACTTGCGGACAGGGTGAACTTGGAGCATTTAGATCTGATATGCGAAGCACTTGACTGTGAGTTAGACGAATTGATCGTGCGGATACCGAACAGGGAATCTAACATTACTCACACGAGGCGTGGAAATCAAAAAAACGCTTGAAAAGTGCCGCTGCAACGGCGCTAAGGAATGAGAAAGAGAGGGGTTATTCCCTCTCTTTTCCCGTTTCTTGTTGGCTTTGAAGAATAGACCTGATCAGATAGCTTTCATCAAGCCCGAAATCAGCATATCCACGCAATATAGTACGAAGATACTGTTTTGATGGTGTTCCCGGAGAAGCATCGGATCGCATAATATATACCATCGCCTTAACCCTTGAACCATCTCCGAGGTGGACAAATATATTTTTCTTCTGATAAAAGATCGGATACCCCTCATATCTATCAAGGAACCTTTCGTCATGTTTGGTAATTTCCCATAATCCAACGGGAACACGGCATCCTTTTTTGTAACGTATAGATGCGTACGCCCCGGTCTTGCTCCCGCGATATATTAATTGCCAGTTATCCAGATATCCGGATTGGACCGGACGTGCAGAAGGACATCTATATTTCATTTGCTCCTTATCTAAATTACTACCATATGCCACATATAATTTCATGATAATCTCCCTTCTATGAATCATGCAGCTACAACGACCGCTGCGTTTTCTTTGAGTCTCTTCATTAAATGATATCTGCAGGTCTTAAATTCATCCCCGTATAATCCGAGCCTGTTTGTTAATATATGATACATCAGCGTTGGTTTTTTTCTGGATGAGTATCCGGAAGCGCTTTTAAAAATGGTGCGTCCTTTGGACTCGATGGACCATGCTGACAGTGCCAGACAAAACTGCACATACGCCTTTATTCTTCCTGCATGCAACGTACTATTGAACAGCCTGAATTCGACCGTGCCTTTGGAGAAAAAACTGTGGAGGTTAAGAGCGTGATATCTTGTCTGATTGTAATGCTCGTGATTGACGCCGCCATAGTAATCATCATTCGAATCACTATACCAAATTTTCTCGATATCATTTTTACTGGGATCTCTTTGGCTTTTCATGGCGGTATTCAGTTCTTGGCATATTGGCTTGCACCAACTGTATTTTCTATCTTCAACCCCCAAAGCTTCATATATTATATCCTGCCTTGAATACATGAAACTTACCATACGTCTCAGGGAATCTGCTGTATGGTTTGCTCCGTCAATATGGATATGGATTCCGCAGCTACTATGAGGAACGCCTCCGATTTCTTTGAATTTCCTTATTATAGCCTGTAAAATTTCAAGATCTGAATAATGTAGCGGCGGGGTAACAAACTCCACTCTGTATTCGTCCATGGCCTCGTGTCCGGATTTCCGGATCGGCGAGATAGACGAATCTCTCATAACCTTCCATTTCCTTCCGAGATCATCCCTTATTATCCTCGTATAATACGCATCACTCCGAGGGCCGGAAATAGATCCGCCGACAACGCTTTGCACCGCTTTTGCCGCCATGGATCGTGTGATTCCGGTAAATTCAACCTCAACACCAAATTTCTGATTTCTTAAAAGTTCTGACATGATTTTCCTCCTTTTCATTCGCCGTCTACGAATGTATGTTCTTGCTTTTGTGGTTGTATATTAACATATGTACACGGTACGTCAATAGGAAAAATGCAAAAAGTTAGAAAAATTATCTAACATAGTAGATATAATATTGACAATAGTAAACGGATGGTGTATTGTGATAGATGCAAAGGAGGGATTTTATGATTTCGTACAAACCATTGTGGAAAACTCTTATCGAAAAAGGTATAAATAAAACGGAATTACGGAATATGGTCGGTTTCAGCAGCGGTACTCTGGCGAGAATGGGGAAAGACCAGTATATTGAGATGAAGCATATCGATAAGATATGCCAGGTTCTGAATTGCAAGATATCGGATGTGATCGAGGTTGACAGTAGCCCCAAAATAGAATAGTGTATGAATACAGGAAGATATGTTGGTCGCCTCTGAGAAAAAAGATATTTGACCGTGATGTTATTATGATGTTAATATTGGAACGAAATAAAAGTAATAGAAGAAATAAGAGGAAAATAACTTATAAATTCGTAGTGCAGAGATAAGAAATTACAGAAAATACTCTGCTAAATCTTGAGTTTGAGTGATGAAATGACTTTTGAAAACTTAGTGTTTATGCGGGTTACAAGCAAATTTGTTTAATTGCTGGCAACGATTTGGCAACATTTTGGGTATCACTCATTAGATAATAGAATACTTCAATAATAGAAAAACCTTACTGATTTTCGGAAATGAAGCTGAAAGTCGGTAAGGTTTTTTGCGTTTATAATGAGACAGAGATTATTCGGAGTCTCTCCGTGCTCTAATCTGGCAGCCTGTTCCTGCCATGCGTGGAACATCGTGTCAGTGCGGATGTAGTCAGCAGTACCTGCGGGCAGAACATCAGCTATGGAGGTGTCTGGAATCTGCTCCAACAGCTGGGGGAGAGGATCATTTTGCCAGGATGGGATAAAAAATTTAGAAAAAGTTATGGTGGATTATTCTACTGACATGACAAAGATAGTAGAGATGGTACAGGGAGTGACAAAAAGTGTGGTTGACCTGGGTCTCTCCATGATCGCGAAGGAATGGGAAAACTATGACAAACTGCTACGCACCAGAAAAGAATTGCGTTCCGGATGGTATATCGTGAGGCGGGATGAAAGCACCCTGCTGACCAGCCTTGGAAGTGTGACCTACCATAAAACCTTATTTCAGAATCAATCCACCGGTGAGTATGAATATCTCCTTAACCGTATCATGGGGATAGAAAAACATACCCGGATGACGGAAAACGCAGAAGCAAAGCTGCTGGAAGAGGCCGTGCAGACCAGCTACCGCAAAGGTGGAGAACAGGTATGCATTACGGAAGAGGCAGTGAGCAAAGAAACCGTCATGAATAAGATCCATACGCTCCGTTTTCCAAAGACAGGATCGCCGTCCCCAAAGAAAGCCCTGAAATACCTTTACATTGACGCAGATGAAGACCATGTATCCCTGCAGTATATTAATGAAAAGGGCGATATTAAAAAACCCCGGAGGCACACTATCATGCCGAAACTCATTTATGTGTATGAGGGGATCACCTGTGAAAATGGGCGCAATGAGTTGCTCAACAAAAAGCATTTCGGTAGGGTGTATGAGGGTGGGAAAGCCATCGAGCAGCTATGGAAGGAAGTATCCGAATACATTGAGGCCTCCTATGATACAGAAGAACTGAAAAAAATCTATATCAATGGGGATGGGTGTCATGATCAAGAGCGGCCAGAGAATCCTAAAATATGAGGTAGAAGAAATCTTTGAAAAGATACTTGCCGTAACGGAAGAGGAACCCAAAAGGAAGACGGTAGAAGCGGCAAAGGAGTATATATTGGGAAACTGGGCGGGGATCACGCAATGGGTGAGAGATAAAAATAAAGAAGTCAGGTGCAGCGCAGAAGGGCACATCAGCCATGTGTTTGCAGACCGGATGAGTTCCAGACCATTAGGGTGGAGCAGATAAAATGTCGCGGCTCCGGATCTATGATAAAAGTATGCTGGAATTGGTACGTTTTCAAAGAGAGGAGATGCCGATGGCGGCGGGGTGTGAAGAAGTGATATACAGCAGCAGCTAGATGTTTTCAGCGGAAAGAAACAGGAGACATTGGGAAGAATGGCGGATATGCCAGTATACAGCATCCCTAACCGCAGATAAAGAAGATAACGGCATTGAAGAATCACATCTGGGGATTGTAAAAATGTGGGAATCTGATATAGTAAAGACAGGAAACCAAATCTGAAACACATCTTAGGTGTAGTCTGTCTTTTATTTTCCTACAGTAACTTTACGCTATCTTATTATACTAGGAGGCTTGATTTGAAACAATATTTTTGTTAATATATCTGTATAATGTAAGCAGAATTTGAGGCTGTTGGGCTCAGACTCTTATATATTATTAAAAAAGGAGGAAAAGGTATGAAGTATACTAAACCGGTTATTTTAAAATCTGACAAGGTAAATATGGCAAAATGTGGTGACGGACCTTGCGGAAGACCTTGTAGCAAAAATCAGGCCTAAGGTAGATTATATGTAATGAGGTGTCATGAGGTGCAGGCTCGATTGCCTGCGCCTTTTTCAATATTAAAAATATTTATTTTTATGTAGAGGTAAAAAGGTGTTTTATAAAATCAAGAATAATATTTTGTTTAGACAGTACGAAGGTCATGGATACATTACAGATAATTGTGAGTTTGGATATAGACTTTTAAATGATAATCAGCGTTATCCTGGAGAAAACTTTGTTTCAGAAAGTGGAGCAGTTATGCTTTCCAGGTTGACAAAGAGTCCACGAAATATTGATGAAATTATTTTGGAATTAATGCAGATATTTGTTGATGTAGACTATGATGTTTTAAAAGAAGATACTATGAAGTTTTTTCAATACTTTGTTGATCTGGGATACTTAAGCTCAGGTGAGACTTATCAAATTTGTGAGGAGCAAGAACGAGTACATGAGTCTGATGATATTTCCGAGACAGGGGCAATTGTTAAAGAGGAGAATTGCGAAAAAAGTTGGGTTAGTGAAAATGACTTTTTAAGGAGTATCCATTTCGATATTACAAGCATTTGTAATGAAAGATGTGTTCATTGTTATATTCCACATAAATGTAAAACTAAGGCTATAGAGTCAAAACTATTCTATAGGATCTTGGAAGAAGGCCGAAAGATGAATATTATTCATGTAACTTTATCCGGTGGAGAACCATTGTTACATAAAGATATAATAGGATTTCTTAGAAAATGTAGAGAATTTGATTTATCAGTGAATGTTTTGTCGAATTTGACATTGTTGAACGATAAAATTATTTCGGAAATGAAAAAAAATTCACTTCTTTCAGTTCAAACATCATTATATTCTATGGATCCAGTAATACATGATTCTATTACAAAGTTGAAAGGAAGTTTCGAAAAAACAAAAAATGGTATTTTACAATTACTTTCCGCAGGCATACCGGTACAAATTTCATGTCCTATTATGAAATTAAATAAAGATGCTTTTCGGGATGTTATTATATGGGGGAGAGAATTGAATATTGCTGTTGCAGTTGAACCGGTAATATTTGCTTCATATGATCATACGGGAAGTAACTTATCAAATCGGTTATCTTTAGAAGAACTTGAAGATGCATTGGAGCAAGAGTTTTCGGAAGGCTACGCAAAAATTTTACAGGACGCTGCAAAAGAAAAGGGATCATTTACTGAAGAAAGCCCTATTTGTTCTGTGTGTAGATATAGCTTTTGTGTTTCGGTTGAAGGAAATGTTTTCCCTTGTGCTGGGTGGCAAACAAATATTGTTGGGGATTTGAAGCGGCAAACAGTAGAGGAGATTTGGATAAATTCTAAAAAAATTAAAGAATTACGAAAAATAAAAAGGAAAGAGTTTATTAAATGTGTGTCATGTGAAGATAAAGAATATTGTACAGTATGTATGATGAGAAACGCAAATGAAAATCCAGAGGGAAATGTTTTTTTGATTAATGATTTCAATTGCAAAGTAGCATCCATAGTTCATAGAAAAGTGGAAGAATTTTCTCGTTATAAGTAGTATTACTGTTATATGATTTTAGAGTGTACATCACTACTTGCAAAGTGAGTTGCACAAGAAGGAGTTGTTTAAATATGGAAAAAATAATAATAAAAGACGCTTATGAGCACAACTTAAAACATATCGATATTGAAATACCATTGAATGCTTTTACTTGTGTAACTGGTTGTTCCGGATGTGGAAAATCGTCATTAGTTTTCGATACAATATATGCTGAAAGCCAGAGAGGGTTACTTGAAGGAATGACAGGAAATTTATATGGTCAAAAGTTGATGAATAAACCACGGGTGGGGGCTATTAAAAATCTTCAACCAGCATTGAATATTTCGCAGAATTATTATAATGTTAATCCCCGATCAACCATTGGTACAATAACAGAAATATCTTACTATCTGAGGTCATTATATGCGATTATTAATAGTAGCCGTACACAGAGTATTTCAGAGAGTACATTTTCTTATAACAATCCGAAAACGTTTTGTCCACATTGTTCAGGTCTGGGGATTGAAACTGTTGTATCAGAGGCATTATTAATACCAGATTCAGAGAAGACTTTAAGAGATGGAGGTATTTTGTTTTTTAAAGGATCATCAGATAGTAAAGAGCAAAAATACTTAGAAGCACTATGCGAACAGTATGGAATAAATATAGATAAAAAAGTTTCAGAATTAAGTCAAGATGAATTACATCAGCTTCTTTATGCCGATGACCAGATTAGATACAAATTGTCATATAAAGAGGGAAAACGTAGAAAACAACACTATGTTTATTTAAGAGGTGCAGTTTCGGCAATTCAAGATCGGATTGCTAGTAGTGATATTTCAGAACAATCCGGAGTGTATTCTCGGTATATGGAAGATATACCATGTCATGTTTGTCATGGCGCGAAGTTACGCCAGGATGTTTTAAAGTACAAGGTGGAAGACATGAATTATAGTGAAGTCGAACAAATGGAGTTTATATCGCTACGTTCTTGGCTTCAAGAGATTAATTGTAATTATGCTTCATCTGAAAAAGAAGAACTAGTTTCTCAATTAATTGATGGAATGATTCGTAAAACTGATGCACTAATTAAATTAAATGTTGGATATTTATGTTTGAATAGATCAATTCCGTCCCTTTCTGATGGAGAAAAACAACGGATTAGAATTGCAACACAGCTTACATGTTCTCTGAAAGGATTGCTTTATATTTTGGATGAACCTTGTAAAGGACTACATTATCGTGATATGACGAGTATTATTCAAGCTACAAAAGATTTAATTGAGCGTGGAAATACAGTAATTGCAATTGAACATAATAAGAGGTATATGCAAGAAGCAGATTATACTGTTGAATTAGGTCCTGTTGGAGGCCCGGAAGGTGGATATTTAATTTGTGAGCATGGAAAAACATCAGTTTCTGAAAGCAAAGTGCAATTTAAAGATATTTATAAAACTAAGGAGTACCTTGAATTTTGTAATATTAATTTTAGAAATATAAAATCTCAAACAGTTCGATTTCCTATAGGTGGCATCACTTGTATTACAGGTGTTTCAGGTTCTGGAAAATCAACATTGGCTTCAGTTGTCGTCAATTGCTTTAATAAGAAAAATGCTAATTATTGTGAAACTTTTAAAGGAAGTAATATGATTAAACGTGCTATTCAGGTCAACCAGGCACCAGTAGGAAAAACGCCTAGATCAACAGTTGTATCATATTTGGGAATTTATGATGAAATTCGTGCATTATTTTCAAGGACAGATTTGGCGCGTAAATTAAAGCTAGGTGCTGCTCAATTCAGTATGAATGTTAAAGGGGGGCGTTGTGAGTGCTGTCAGGGAACTGGTTTAAAAAAATTTGAATTGAATTATTTGCCAAGTTCCTACATTACATGCCCTGAATGTGGGGGGAGAAGATTTAATGAAAAAGTGTTGTTGGTAATGTATAAAGGAATGACAATTCAAGACATCTTAGAAACACCTATTTCTGAAATAATTGATTTGTTCAAAGATGCAAAAAAAATATATTCCGTACTAAATAGTATGATTGAACTTGGACTTGGATATATAAAATTGGGTCAGATGTCTATGAATTTATCTGGTGGAGAGGCTCAAAGAATTAAATTAGCAAAAGCTTTGGGAACATCTTCTCATGGTCAAAATTTATACGTTTTGGATGAACCTACATCTGGTTTAAATGATGTTGATGTTGCTAGGTTTATAAAGACACTTTTTTCGTTACAAGAAAAGAGAGATACAATTATCATTATTGAGCATAATATAAAATTTATTGCTGAGGTTGCTGATTATATAATTGATTTTGGCCTGTTTGGAGGAGAAGCGGGCGGAATAGTAGCTGCACAAGGAGTACCCGAGTTTGTATTTTCTCAAGAGACCTCCTCTTTATATAAATTAGATAAAATAGTAATATAGTATATCTTTGAGTTCTATTCAATTAGAATGCAATAGAATGAAAAAGGCTAGGAAGGTGTATTATGGTAAATAAGGATAAATTGAAACAATGTACAGTTGTATTAACTCGTAATTGTAATTTGAGATGTGACTTTTGCTATGCCAAAGATGCAGGTTATAGGGGTGCTGATAGTATTAGATATGAAGATTTAAAGAATATTGTAGATTTCTGTTGTGAAGCGAATATGAAATATATTTTTTTCACAGGTGGTGAGCCGTTAATGTATCCACGTCTTACCGAAATTTTAGAATATATCAAGGATAGAAAAACGTTGGTATCAGCAATAGCGTCTAATGGTGTATTGTTAGAAAATATAGACTTTTGTAAGAGATTGGTTGATAGTGGCCTCGGATATATTGATATATCCATTAAGGGAAGTGATGTTGTAGATTGGAAAAGGACTACTGGTTTTGATGGAGCAACTAAGCAATTGAAAGCAATACGAAATCTAGCTGCTATGTCAATGGACTTTACTTGTTCAATGGTAATAACGCAACATAATGTTATGAATTTTTGTAATGCAGTTCAAAATGCATTCGAAAATGGTGCTAAACAATTTTCATTTACGTTTATTATAGATAATGCTAATTCACGTGAAAAGAATGAAAAATATTTAAAAAAAAACAATCCATTTGCACTGGTGGAAGCGTTTATATCCCAAATGGATCAGTTAAATACTATCACTGATGACTGGTGGATTGAATATAGTTTTCCTAGGTGTATTTACACAGAAGAACAGTTAGATTTATTGAAAGGTAGATTAGCTACTCCATGTCAAATACATATGAAAAATGCAATAACATTTAATCCCAAAATGGAGTTATTGCCGTGTGATATGTATATTGATCAAAAAATGGCCAAATTTGGATCTGACTTTTCCTCATATCAAGAATTTGATAAAGTAGTTAATAATCTAGAATATCTGAAGATTATGAATAAATTACGTGAATGGCCATCTAATAGTTGCAAATCTTGTAAATATAGAGATTTATGCTATGGTGGATGTCCAGTTTTGTGGAAGAATTATTCCTTTGAAGCATTGAAAAAATTTAAAGAGAGTTATTATTTAAAGAAAACAATATTAAATTATGATATACAATAATTTGCAGTCAGGTATTAATCGATTTTGCTTGCATAAAAATAAAATATTACTTATTTGCACTGGGAAAATTATTTTAAGTAAAATAAATGGTGAATAACCCGTCAATTTTCTCCCACCTCCAAAATCTGGGATAATAGTGTGTAAAGTGTAAAAAGTATGTTTTCACACTTTTCGCGCGCAATTATCAAAGAATGTAATGCCAGCGGACAGAAAGTTGCTCTTTATTGTGAACAGCATGGATTATCCAGAGATGCCCACTATTATTGGCTGCGTAAAGTAAAAGAAGCAGCTTTAAAACAAGCTGATTTTGTGGAACTTCCTGCGCTGAAACCAGAACAGCTGCCAGCAAAAGCAGTGGAAAAAGAATCTTCTGCATTTGAAATTCAAATGATTATTAAAATAAAGGAGATCGAGTTCTGTGTGAACGAAAACTCTTCATCAGAACTGGTATCCAGAATGCCGGAAGTCATACGCTATGCTGAATGATGCTTCCGGCTTCCGGCATGTTTACTTATGTTGCGGCTATACGGACCTTCGAAAAGGAATTGATGGATGGATCTCTATTGTTACCGGAACATTTGGCCTGGATCCAACGAAGCAGGATCCATCTTTCTGTTCTGTGGACGGACGCAGAAATGACCGGATGAAGGCCTTATTCTATGATGGCGATGGCTGGCTTCTATGTTATAAAAGATTTACCGATGGTAAACTTCAATGGCCAAGAAGTGTATGCCCATGCAAGGCGAAAATTCGCAGAGATTATAAAAGCTTTGAAGAAGGGCGCACCCCTCACCCCGTGACAGGCGGTTGCTGCTGAAGCGGTCAAACGGATCGATGCCATATATCATCAGGACAACATGTATAAAGGATCATCGGCAAAAGAGAGATTCGATAACAGACAGCGGTCTGTGAAACCTCTTGTGTATGCTTATTTTGCGTGGCTGAATGAGTATTCCGGGCGATTTTACACCCCCGTTCCGGAGATTGGGGTTCTTCCGCAATTATCCGTTTCTCTCTTGTCTCATATAGCGCAGTTTTGCTTCCAGCAACTCTCTGTTACATTTTCCGTACATAGTACGTTTTATCATTTTAAGACTGCTGTTAGTTCCCTCTACAAAACCATTACTATAGTCATAAGTTACCGCATTTTCAACGGCATCCAGATCGTTTTCCAAACCTTTAGAAAAACTTCGTAATCCTTTTATGCTGCTTTTTTTGTACTTTTCAATAAATAAATAGAGAAGTATCACACTCTTTTTCTTGAAAACATTTTGAAACTCTCTAATACATGCATACAGTTCCCATAGGTTTGGAAAGTGACTGTAAATGTAGCATTTATGCAGATCTGTCAGCTTTATATTCATCCACATATGTCTAAATACGCCTTCTCTTGTGATATAATCTGCTGATTTTCCTTTACTTCCTGTCCTGTATTTAAGTGCCTCTGTTTGTGTCCTGATATATGGCTGGAATTCAAAAGCTTTTCCTTCACGCTGCTCTATTTTTACGAGATAATCAAAAGCATTGCTCTTTGAACCGGTGTAACCTTTAGCATATACAGCTTTTACTGTTTTACTTTTTCCGGAATACAGACATTCTAGAATGAAGTCGTGATAAATATCCAGTTTGCTTTGACGTATTCCATACATGCTTAATTCTCTGGGTTCACCTGTTCTGTATTTGGCTATTGTATTCCTTCCCACTCCCATACGACGGGCAATTTCTCTGTAACTACAACCTTCTTTTAATAATTGTTGGATCTGACAGATCATCTTATAACGTTTTTCGGGATAATTTGAGGAGTTATCCACATCCTGTGCAATTTTTTTTATCGGTCTCATGACTTTCTTCTGGTTCATCGTTATGCGGGATCTTTATAGTGGCAGGTAATTCATGATTTAAGGCCTTTTTTATGGCTTCCAGTAAATTTTGATGAAGATGAAAACGGTCTGCCACCTGCATTGCATCCGGCAGTTCTTCTGCTATGACTTTTGCATAAGCACTGGCCCTATCTCTGGTAATTACTTTGATATGTTTATTATTTTTCAACCATTTCCGCAAAGCGCCTCCGTCTCTTCCATCCAGTAGCGTGATAGGATTATGAGTTTCCTCATCTACTATGATAGTTCCATATGTATGACGTTTTTTATAAGCGAAATTATCAATCCCTATTTTATCTCCAGTGAAATCATGTTCCATAGCCTGATATCTTTTCAAAAGAAGACGGATAACCGTATCTCCACTGATCTTTATCCCTAATACCTTACATATCCTGGAACATCCTTCACAGCTGGTTTCTAATGCTAATGAACAAATAAAGTCAGCACAGCGTTCTGTCATCCGGCTATAGTAATTAAGAAAACCATTAAAATTCTCTGCGATTGTACTAGCATTACAATCGGTATTGGTACACTTATATTCATGTGCTTTAATATGTAAC
>NZ_NFJL01000011.1 GCF_002159835.1 Blautia sp. An249
GAAAGAGTAAATATCAACTGTGCAGGAGTAAACTCTACACCTCATTAAAGGAGTGGAATTTAAAATTTCATTTTAGGTCTGCTTTCCTTTTCTATTACTGACTATCTTTTAGTATACCTTTTATGCTATAATATTTCAAGCACGGCTGTCAGCATAGTTACAACTTTCCGAGAAAGGAGGAGCCCCATGGAACGTCGCAGAATTTCTTTCAGCAACAGCGGATTAAAACTGATTGCAGTCATTACCATGCTTATTGACCATACCGGTCTGGTAATTCTGAGATACTGGCCTTCGGCCCTGGAGCCCGTTTCTCTGTTTGGGTTTTCCACCACCCTCTATCAGATTTCCAGAACCATCGGAAGAATTGCCTTTCCCATCTTCTGTTTTCTTCTGGTAGAAGGATTCCGGCATACTTCCAGCCGTTTCCGATATGCGCGAAATCTTTTTCTTTTTGCCCTGATCTCCGAAATTCCTTTTAATTATATGTTTTCCACAGACGGACGCTGGGAAAATCAAAATGTATATTTTACCCTTTTACTGGGATTTCTGGTTTTCTGTGCTCTGGAACGCTTTCAGAATCAGCTTCTTTTGCAGATTCTGTCTGCCACAGCCGGATTTGCCGCTTCCATGATTCTGAAGGCAGATTACGATTACCGGGGGTTCGTGCTTCTTATGATTCTTTATTTCTTTGCCTTTCGTCCTGCGGAGAGAACCTTACTGGCCTGCATCAGCCTGTACTGGGAATGGCCGGCCTGCTTTGCCTTTCTTCCTATCCACTTTTATAACGGAGAGCGGGGATTTATAAAAGGAAAAGCCGCGAAGTATTTCTTCTACGGCTTTTATCCTGTCCATATGATTTTGCTGGTGTGTCTGAGACACCTGCTCTTTGGCCTCTGAAATTCAGGGGTCTTTTTTATTGTTTCTTTACAATTTCTTTTGCATTTTTGTAAATGCTGTCTGCCGGTACACAGCCTCTGACTGGTGAGAGGGGATAAATATTGGAGTTTCTTCCGATTACAGTTCCCGGGTTTAAAACGGAACCGCAGCCTACTTCTACCTGGTCCCCCAGCATAGCTCCGAATTTCTTCAGACCTGTTTCCACGGATTCGCCTTCTGCTTTCACCACCACCAGTTTTTTATCGGATTTAACATTGGAGCAGATAGAGCCGGCTCCCATATGAGCCTTATAACCCAGTACGGAATCACCCACATAGTTATAGTGAGGTACCTGAACTTTATTAAATAATACGGCGTTTTTTAATTCGGTAGAATTTCCTACAACAGCTCCTTCTCCCACAATTACTTTGCCGCGGATGAAGGCACAGTGGCGGACTTCCGCTTCTTTTCCGATAATTGCCGGTCCGGTAATGCTGGCGGTAGGAGCTACTTTGGCGCTTTTGGCAATCCAGATGTCCCCTTCTTTATAATCGTATTCCTGCAAACTTAATGTCTTTCCCAGTTCTTTAATAAAATCTCCAATCTCCGGAAGTACCTCCCAGGGATAGGTTTTGCCTTCAAACAGCTTCGCCGCAATGGTTTCGTTTAAATCCAGCAAGTTTTCAATGGTATAACTTTTCATGGTTCAACCTCCTAATTGACTTTTTTATTTTTTTCGTAACAGGCCGCCGCCCTGTCGTAACAGCCCCGAAGGGCATACTGGAAATTGGAATCCAGCACCTGTTTCGTACGGCTTCGTATAAAGTTTTCCAGTTTATCCATATATTCTTTCGGCTCTATGGTTCCCTCTGCCACATAGGTCAGACCCTTCTCCCAGCTTGCCGTTAAATCGGGATTCAGCAGAGAGCGAATGGAGCAGTTTACCACATCGAAAACCATCTCGCCCAGCAGTGTGGGAGTAATGGTCTGGGTCTTTTTATTCAGGGCAAGATATTGAATCGTTACCAGTTTCTTCAGTATTTCTGCCCTGGTGGCGCTTGTGCCGATTCCACTTCCTTTTATCTGTGCCCGCAGTTCTTCATCTTCAATCAACTGACCGGCATTTTCCATTGCCAGGATCAGGGAGCCGGAATTATAACGTTTGGGAGGAGAGGTCTCTCCTTCTTTTACTTTCAGACCGTTTACAGGCAGTATACCACCCTTTCTTACTTTCTGCAACGCTTCCAGAAAGGCCGGATCTTCATTCTCCGGCTCTTCCTCTTCTGCCTTCTTTCTGGATACCGTGTTTGGAACCACCTTTAAATATCCCTCGGAAACCAGAACCTTAAAAGATGCAAAGAAGGATTCCTGGCCGATCTTCGTCTGAATACTGACTTTCTGATAGACTGCAGGCGGATAAAAGATACTTAAAAACCTTCTGACAATGGTCTCATAGACTCTCTGCGCTGTTTGGGAAAGGCCGGAAAGGGCAGAGATTCCCTGTCCTGTGGGGATGATGGCATAGTGATCCGTTATCTGCTTATCATTGGTGTAACGGCTCTTTCCTATGGTTTTATACGTTCCTGATTCCAGAATTTCCCGGGCAAAGTCAGAAACGGGTCCATAATTTTTCAGTCCGTTTATATTTCGTCCCACTACTTTGGCCACGGCCCCTGATAATACACGGGCGTCGGTTCTGGGATAGGTGACCAGTTTCTTCTCATACAGTTCCTGGGCAATCCGCAGGGTTTCATCAGGGCTGATCTTAAATAATCTGGAACAGACATTCTGAAGCTCTGCCAGATTAAACAGCAGAGGCGGATTCTTTTTTTCTTTTTTCTTTTCCGCCTTTTCCACCACCCCTTTTAAGGGCGCGTTCTTTTCCAGTTCCTGTATCAGGCTGCGGGCATCTTTTTCCTCTTTAAAACCATTTTCTTTATACAGTCTGGGAGACTGGTAATACCGGCTTCCTTCCACTGCCCTCCATTCTCCCTCAAAGGTTCTTCCTTCCAGAGCAATCTCTGCCAGCACCCGGTAAAATGGGGTTTTAACGAATTCCCGGATCTCCCGTTCTCTTCTTACTACCATTCCCAGGACACAGGTCATGACTCTTCCTACGGAAACGGCCTGATATTTGGTATGCAGGTAATTGGAAATACTGTTTCCGTATTTCAGTGACAGCAGACGGGAGAAATTAATCCCCATCAGATAATCTTCTTTGGCCCGCAAATAGGCGGACTGTGCCAGATTATCATAGGCAGACAAATCCTTTGCCTCCCGGATTCCTCTTAAGATTTCTTCCTCTGTCTGGGAATCAATCCAGACTCTCTTTCTCTCTTTTCCACAGACCTTTGCCTCCTGCTCCACCAGACGGTAAATATATTCTCCTTCCCGCCCGGAGTCCGTACATACATAGATGGTATCCACATCTTTCCGGTTCAGGAGACGGCTGACAATCTGAAACTGTTTTTTCACGGAAGGTATCACTTCATATTTAAATTCATACGGCAAAAAAGGCAGGGTATCAAGACTCCACCTTTTGTACTTGGGATCGTATTTTTCCGGATAACTCATGGTTACAAGGTGACCCACACACCAGGTTACAATCGCTGACTCAGATTCCAGATAACCGTCCTGACGTTTTCCGTTGATTTTTAAAGCTTTCGCGAATTCCTGCGCTACGCTGGGTTTTTCCGCTATGTATAAAGATTTTCCCATAATTTCTTTCTGTCCGTCTTTCTAAAAAATCAGGTCTATTATAGCATCTTCCTTTTGAAATAACAAGATTTCCAAAAAAGCGAAACGACCGTTTCAGAGAGTCACCCCTGAAACGATCGTTTTTTCCGGATTATTTCGCCTGAATATATCCTTTTGCTTTTAATGTCTCTGCACACAGAACAGCTCCGCCGGCAGCGCCGCGAACGGTATTATGAGATAATCCGATGAATTTATAATCATATACGGTATCTTCTCTTAAACGTCCGATGGAAGTACCCATGCCTTTTTCAAAGTCCACATCCTCTGATACCTGAGGACGGTTATCTTCTTCCAGATACTGAATGAAGTGTTTCGGTGCGCTGGGAAGTTCCAGTTCCTGAGGAATTCCCTTAAACTCACGCAGCTTTTCGATTAACTGCTCTTTGGTTGGTTTCTTTCTGAATTTTACAAAGACTGCTGCGGTGTGTCCGTTTAATACAGGAACACGTACGCACTGGCAGGTAATTACCGGTTCCTGTGCCGGAACGATAACGCCGTCTTTGATTTCTCCCCAGAGTCTTAATGGTTCTTTTTCGCTCTTTTCTTCTTCTCCGCCAATGTACGGAATGATGTTATGTTCCATTTCCGGCCATTCTTTAAATGTTTTTCCTGCTCCGGAAATTGCCTGGTATGTGGTAGCCACCACTTCATAAGGCTCGAATTCTTTCCATGCAGTTAAAGCCGGTGCGTAGCTCTGGATAGAGCAGTTTGGTTTAACTGCGATAAATCCTCTGGTAGTTCCCAGACGTTTCTTCTGGAATTCAATGACTTCAAAGTGTTCCGGATTGATTTCCGGCACTACCATCGGAACATCCGGTGTCCATCTGTGGGCGCTGTTATTGGAAACCACAGGTGTTTCTGTCTTTGCATATTCTTCTTCAATGGCCTTGATTTCCTCTTTGGACATATCAACTGCAGAGAATACGAAATCTACGGTTGCAGCTACTTTCTCCACTTCATTGACGTTCATAACTACCATTTTTTTCACTGCTTCCGGCATTGGAGTATCCATTTTCCAGCGTCCGCCTACAGCTTCTTCATAAGTCTTTCCTGCGCTTCTTGCGCTGGCTGCCAAAGTAACTACTTCAAACCAGGGATGGTTTTCCAAAAGAGAGATAAATCTCTGGCCTACCATACCGGTTGCTCCTAAAATTCCGACTCTTAATTTTTCACTCATAATCTTCATCCTCTTCTTACTTATTCAAATGTCTTTCCTTCGCAAACATTTGTCTTTCTTGTACATACTACAACAGATTTATCAAAAATGCAACTGTTTTTTGAAATTTTATGCAAATTTATCCCTTTTCATGCTTCTTCCTGCAGATAGGCTTCTTCCCTTGCAATTACCTGTTCCATCACAGCCGCTCCCGGCGCTCCCAGGGTCATTCGCTTCTCCACACAGGTTTTCATGCTGATGGCTTCATAAATATCTTCTTCAAATACCGGGCTGATGGATTTGTATTCTTCCAGAGAGAGATCGTCTAAGGAAATTCCCTTTTCAATGCAGCGCAGAACAAGCTGTCCTACAATTCCGTGGGCATCCCGGAAGGGCACTCCGTGATTTACCAGGTAATCGGCTGCATCCGTGGCGTTGGTAAATCCGTTTTTCGCGCTTGCCTCCATGTTTTCTCTCTTAAATTCCATGGTATCGATCATTCCTGTAAACAGGGTCAGACACCCTTTCACCGTATCAATGGCGTCAAAGGTCAGTTCCTTATCCTCCTGCATGTCTTTGTTGTAAGCCAGGGGAATCCCTTTCATGGTTGTCAGAAGGGTAACCAGCGCCCCATAGACGCGCCCGGTCTTTCCTCTTACCAGCTCTGCAATGTCCGGATTTTTCTTCTGGGGCATAATACTGCTTCCGGTGCTGTAAGCGTCATCAATTTCCACGAACTGGTACTCGTTAGAGTTCCACAGGATAATTTCCTCACAGAACCGGCTCAGATGCATCATTACCGTAGATAGAGCGCTTAACAGCTCAATTAAATAGTCCCTGTCTGAAACAGAGTCCATACTGTTTAAGGTCGCGCTGTCAAATTCCAGCAGACCTGCCGTATACTCCCGGTCCAGAGGATAGGTTGTTCCCGCCAGGGCTCCGGCCCCCAGAGGACAGGTATTCATTCTCTTTTTAATATCGGCCAGACGTCCCCGGTCTCTTTTAAACATTTCAAAATACGCACCGAAATGATGGGACACCGTAACGGGCTGGGCTTTCTGCAAATGAGTAAACCCGGGCATATACGTGTGAATTTCCTCTTTCATAATTCTCAGAAGAACTTCCAGCAAATCCTTCAGCCGCCGATCCAGTTCCTGGATTTCATCTCTGGTATAAAGCTTCATATCTAAAGCCACCTGATCGTTTCTGCTTCGTCCGGTATGTAATTTCTTTCCGGTATCTCCAATCCGTTCAATCAGATTTGCCTCCACAAAGCTGTGAATATCTTCGTATTCTTCCGTAATCTTAAGCGCGCCGCTTTGCACATCTTCCAGAATCCCCTGCAGTCCGCGGATGATTTCATCCCGTTCTGCTTCTGTTAAAATTCCCTGTTTCGCCAGCATAGTTACATGGGCAATACTTCCCCGAATATCCTGACGGTAAAATTTCTGATCATAAGTTATAGATGCATTAAAATCATATACTAACTGATCTGTTTCTTTTGTAAAGCGTCCGCCCCACAATTGAGCCATAGTCTTTCCTCTTTTCTTTCTATTTTTTGATAAATTAATACTACATTTTTTCCGATCAGAAGTCCACCCTATTTTTTAGGTAAAATAGGACGCTGACCGGTTTTTCGCCTTATAAATTCTGAAAAAATGCACCTCCCGTAAAAATTTTTATCCTAATTCCTTCTAATACGCAATTTTCAGATACTTATGCGCAAAATTTATAAATTGACTGTTCTTTCATTCTTGTTTATAATACTTTACAGAAGGGATGAAAAATACTATATAAGTTTTTTAAGGAGGATTTTACAATGAAAGTAGGATGTGTGAAAGAAATTAAAAACAATGAATTCCGTGTGGGCATGACTCCCTCTAATGTGAAATCTTACGTAAATGCCGGCCACGAAGTACTCATTGAAAAGGATGCCGGCGTGGGGTCCGGATTTTCCACGGAAGAATATGAAAAAGCAGGCGCAAAGATTCTGGATACGGCAAAGGAAGTCTGGGATGGCTGCGATATGATGATAAAAGTGAAAGAACCTCTGCCGGAAGAATATGCTTATTTCCGTAAAGACTTAATCCTGTTTACTTATCTGCATCTGGCCGCTGACCGTCCTCTGACCGACGCTATGCTTTCTTCCGGAATTAAAAGTGTTGCCTATGAAACCCTGATTGAACGCAACCGCAGCATTCCTCTTTTAGCTCCTATGAGCCAGATTGCAGGCCGTCTCTCCATTCAGGAAGGCGCCAAATATCTGGAAAAACCTTTCGGAGGCTCCGGCGTTTTATTATCCGGAGTACCTGGAACCCCGAAAGCGAAAGTTGTGATTCTGGGCGCCGGAACCGTTGGTACCAATGCCTGCAAGATCGCCGTTGGTATGGGCGCCGATGTGACGATTATGGATATTAATCTGGAACGTCTGGCCTATCTGGATGACGTTTTCGGAGCAAGAATCCAGACTCTCTACAGTACAGACGCCAACATTGAAGAAGCTTTGTCCACCGCAGATCTGGTTATCGGAAGCGTTCTGATCCCCGGAAAGGCCGCTCCCAAATTAATTAAACGGGAATATCTGAAACTTATGAAACCGGGCAGCTTAATCGTGGATGTGGCTGTAGATCAGGGCGGATGCTGTGAAACTACAAAAGTTACCTATCATGACAATCCAACCTTTGAGGTAGACGGAGTGGTTCATTACTGTGTAGGAAATATGCCGGGCGCCGTTCCGAGAACTTCCACCATCGCACTGACCAACGCTACCTTAAAATATGGTCTGATGATCGCATCCAAAGGCCTGGAGGAAGCATGCCGCGGTTATGATGTACTCTATTCCGGAGTTAATACCTATGAAGGAGCTTTAACCTGCGAAAACGTTGCCCTCAGCTACAATATGGACTATACCGATCCGAAGAGTTTATTCTAGAATAACGATTCCATCTTTTCCTGTTTTAAGCAGGCGGCTGTCAGGCTGGAAATCTCAGCCTGACAGCCGCCTTTTGTTTCCCGGAAAATTTAAAATTCTGCCAGCTTTTCTTTCAGACATTTGCTTACTTCAGCCGGATCAGCTTTTCCCTTTGTCTTTTTCATAACCTGTCCCACGAAAAATCCCATTACTTTCTCTTTTCCGTTTCGGTATTGTTCTACGGAATCCGGATTCTGTTTCAATACCTCTTCTACAATCCCACTGATCATCTGCGAGTCTTTTACGATTTTTAAGTGGTGTTCTTCAATATAAGGAATCGGATCCAGATCCTCTTTAAAAATTTTCTTAAATACGTCTTTTGCTGTCTGATTGTTAATCTCTCCTCTTTCCTGCATAAGAATCAGATCGGATAAATGTCCGGGTGTAAACTGAATCTCCTCCGGCTCCATTCCTTCTTCTTTTCTCAGACGCAAAAGCTCTCCCATAAACCAGTTGGCCGCCTTTTTCGGCTGACGGCTTAAGACTGCCGTCTCTTCAAAGAGATCTGCCAGATGCTTCGACTCGGTGAGAATTCCGGCATCATAGGAAGACAGTCCGTATTCCTCCTGAAAATATGCGGCTTTTTCTTCCCGAAGCTGGGGCTGGCGGCTCTTAATCTGTGCAATCCATTCTTCAGAAACCAGCACCGGCGGCAGATCCGGATCGGGAAAATAGCGGTAGTCTTTTGCGTCTTCTTTGGAACGCATGGCACGGGAAGACTCCTTATTATCATCCCAGCGTCTGGTTTCCTGGATAACCGGCTTTCCTGCTTCCAGAAGTTCTATCTGCCGCTCCTTCTCTCCTTCTATGGCCCTGGCAATGGCTTTAAAGGAGTTCAGATTTTTCATCTCCGTACGGGTTCCCAGTTCAGAACTTCCTGCTTTTCTCACAGATAAGTTCACATCCGCCCTCATGGATCCTTCCTGCAATTTACAGTCAGACACTCCTAAGTACTGCATCATCATCCGCAGTTTCTCCAGATAGGCAATCACTTCTTCTGCATTTCTCATATCCGGCTCTGAAACAATCTCAATCAGAGGGACGCCGCTTCGGTTATAATCCACCAGGGAACAGTCCTCCCATTCATCGTGAATCAGTTTTCCCGCGTCTTCTTCCATATGCATTTCATGGATCCGGACTTTTTTCGTTCCGCTTTCTGTCTGAATTTCTACCCATCCGTCATAGCAGATAGGCAGGTACAACTGGGAAATCTGGTAGTTCTGGGGATTGTCCGGATAGAAATAATTCTTTCGGTCAAATTTGCATACATTGCGGATTTTACAGTTTGCTGCCAGACCTGCGGCTACGGCAAACTCCACCACCTGTTTATTCAACACCGGAAGGGACCCCGGCATTCCTGTGCAGACCGGACAGGTCTGAGTATTTGGTTCTGCCCCGAACCTGGTAGAACAGCCGCAGAAAATTTTTGTCCTGGTGGCCAGCTCCACATGGACCTCTAATCCGATTACGGTTTCATATTCCTGTTTCATCTATTCTCCCTCCCTGTCCTGTTCATATGGCAGCAGAAAATCTCCTCTGGCCTTTTCATAAGCCCTGGCTGCCCGCAGCATCTGTTTCTCCTGGAAGCAGTCACCAATAAACTGGATTCCCACCGGAAGCCCTTTCTCATCCAGGCCGCAGGGAACGCTGATTCCCGGCAGACCGGCCAGATTCACTGCCACTGTATAAATATCTCCCAGATACATCTTCAGCGGGTCTTCCAGGCTGGTTCCAATAGCAGGCGCGGTGTCCGGAGCTGCGGGAGCCAGAAGTACGTCATACTTCTGAAAGGCTTTCTGAAAGCTCTTTTGTATCATCCCTTTGACCCGCAGCGCCTTCAGATAATAGGCGTCATAATAGCCGGAGCTTAATACAAAGGAGCCCAGCATAATCCTCCGTTTCACTTCCGCTCCGAATCCCTCGGAACGGGTCTTCTTATACATCTCATGCAGTCCCTCATAACCGGAGCTGCGGAATCCGTATTTTACCCCGTCGAACCGCTCCAGATTGGAGCTGGCCTCCGCCGAGGCAATAATATAGTAAGCCGGTATGGTGTAGTCCACCAGTCCAAGGGAGAAGAACTCTACGATAGCTCCCTGTTCGGTAAGTACCCGGACGGCCTCCATAAATTCACTTTTCACTCCCTCGGCAATTCCTTCCATTAAATATTCTTTCGGAATACCTATTTTCATTCCGCAGATTCCTTCCCCATCAAAATCTGCATATGTTTCTTCCTTTCTCTCCATGGAAGTGGCGTCTTTCTCATCTTTTCCCGCCAGAATCTCAAGTATGGCCGTACAGTCTTCTACATTTTTTCCGATGGGTCCAATCTGATCCAGGGAAGAACCATAGGCAATGAGTCCATAGCGGGATACGGATCCATATGTGGGTTTCAGCCCGGTAACTCCGCAGTGTCCGCTCGGCTGGCGGATAGAGCCGCCGGTGTCTGAACCCAGGGCGCACAGAACTTCACCGGAAGCTACTGCCGCGCAGGAACCCCCGGAAGAACCGCCGGGGACATGGTTTTTATTCCATGGATTATAGGTAGGGCCAAAGGCGGAAGTCTCTGTTGTGCTTCCCATGGCAAACTCATCCATATTGGTTTTACCAATGGGAATCATCCCCGCCTCTTCCAGCCTCCTGACGGCCTCGGCAGTATAAGTGGGTACAAAATTCTCCAGCATTCTGGAGGCACAGGTAGCGGGCACTCCTTTGATACAGATGTTGTCTTTAACGGCAATGGGCACTCCTGCCAGGGGTCCCTGGAAACGCCCCTCTTTTTGTCCTTCCTCTACTTTTCTGGCCTGTGCATAGGCATACTTTTCCATTACATGCAAAAACGCATGGCAGGATTTTTCCTTTTTTTCAATCTGTTCCAGGGTGTATTTCACAGCTTCCCTGGCTGATATTTCTCTGTTTTTGATTTTCTTTCCCAATTCTAATGCGGTAAGTTCTCTAAAGTCCATTCGGCGCCTCCTATTCCACAATTTTGGGAACCTGATACTGTCCCTCTTTTTGTCCCGGGGCATTGGCAAGCATCTCGTCCCTCTGATTTTCATTGGTAACCACATCTTCCCGAAATACATTTTCCATGGGGAACAGATGGGTTACAGGCTCTTCCTTTGTGGTATCCAGTTCATTTAATTTTTCCACATAATCCAGCATCTTCTGCATATCTTTCTGAGCCTGTTTCTTTTCTTCTTCATTCAGAGACAGTTTTGCCAGTATTCCGATATAATCCATTGTTTCGTCATCTATTTTTACCATATTTTCTCTCCTTTTACGGTTCCAGCCGGTTGATGTCTCTTGGGAAGAGGCAGGCCTCCCGGATGTTTTCTTCCTGTATCAGCTGCATGGTCAGACGTTCCAGCCCGATCCCAAGGCCGCCGTGAGGCGGCATTCCCCAGCGAAAAGCGTTCAGATAAGTCTCCAGTCCTTCCTGGGTCATCCCTCTTTTTTCAATTTTATCTGCAAGCATTTGATAGTCATGAATTCTCTGTCCCCCGGTGGTTACCTCCAGTCCGTGAAGCAGCAGATCGAAGCTCTGGGTAAATCTCGCATCTTCCGGATCGTCCATGGCATAGAACGGTCGCTTTTTCGAGGGATAATGGGTTACAAAGACGAAATCTGCATCATATTTTTCCTTAAAATATTTTCCGATTAGCTGCTCTTCTTCCGGTTCCAGATCATAGGGGTTTTTCATTTTTCTGTGGTATTCCCGGGCTGCCAGTTCCTTGGCCTCGTCAAAACGGACACAGGGAATTTCACTGGTCTTGGGAAGAGTGATATTCAGAAGTTTCAGCTCTTTTTGATACTCTTTCTTTAAAAGTTCTTCCATATACTGGAGAAATCCTGTTTCCATTTCCATAATTTCACGGAAATCCCGGATGTATCCCATTTCAAAATCCAGGCTGGTATATTCGTTTAAATGGCGTTTGGTATTGTGTTTTTCTGCACGAAAGACCGGGCCTGTCTCAAAGACACGCTCAAAGACGCCCACCATCATCTGTTTGTAAAGCTGGGGACTCTGCTGCAGTACGGCCGGCTTATGGAAGTATTCCAGCTTAAACAGGTTGGAACCGCCTTCTGCACTTCTGGCCCCTATTTTCGGCGTATGAATCTCTGTAAATCCCTGTTTATAGAGAAAGTCCCTAAAAGCTCTTACAATGCCTTCCTGCAGCTTAAAGACAGCCCTCTCCCGTACGTTTCGCAAAGACAGGGGGCGCATGTTCAGCTTGGTTTCCACAGAAGTATTCAGTTTCCATTTATCAATGGGAAGAGGCAGACTGACGCAGGGAGATGATAACAGACAGACATCTTTCAAAGCGATTTCCACTCCGTGAGGCGCCCGTTCTTCTTTTTGCAGCTGTCCCTTTGCCAGGACGCAGGCGCCTTCCTTTAACTGTTCATAGGGAAAGGAAACCTTTTGTTTTTCGAATACGGTCTGGAGAAGTCCTTCCCGTTTTCTTAAGATCACAAATACTACTTCTCCCATATCCCGGATGCTGTGTATGGTTCCTTCCACCGTTACCTGTTTTTGGCTGCCTTTCTCTTCTGTCAGTTCCTGTATGGTATAAATTTCTTTTTCTCTGATTCCTGTCAGCATTTCCATTGGGAATCCTCCTTCCTCGAAATAAAAAACCTGGGGCTGCTCTCTGGCCGCAGACCCCAAGAAGTCTATGTTTTCTAATCTTCAAAATTAAGTAAAAGTACCATCTGCGCCGTTTCCACCAGATTCGTTCCGCTGTCCATGCTGCATTTCTGCAGATAGCGGTAGGCTTCTTCCTCGGTCAGATGGTTTCTCTCCATGAGAAGATGTTTTGCACGATTTATATAGTTCTGTTCTTTTTCCGAACGCTGTTTCTTTTTTGTCTTTTTTTTCTGCAGTCTCCGGTATAACTGAGCCTGCATCATCTCCAGGGTATTTACCAGATCGCTTACATGGATCGGTGTGGTAATCGCTGCAATTCCAGCTCCGCATTCCGCCACTACTCTCGGAGAACCAACCAGGACCATTTCCACCATAGACGGAAGATAGTCTGCCAACTGGGTGTAATACATATCCTTCAGCCGGTAACCGCTGATTACAATTCCAGCCGGAATCTGGCTCAGCTCTGAAAGTACTCTTGCCCCGGAACTGCACACGGCGTCCACCTGAAATCCTCGTCGCACCAGAATATCACGGATTTTTTTTCCATCTTCTATTTTGGGCAGCACAATTATCACACTGATCATTTTCATTCCTGCTTTCCAAGCTCTTTCTTATATCCGATGGAGATATTCGCGAAGTTCCCAGTCTGATACCTGTGTCATATAGGATCTCCATTCTTTCCACTTCACTTCCTGGTATCTTTTCACAAAAGTTTCTCCCAGTGTTTTTCTTATTAAAGTATCCTGTTCAAATTCCAGCAGGGCTTCTTTCAGATTATCCGGAAGCCGTTCTGCCTTTTTATAATCTTCCCGGGTCTCTGCCTTTTGAGGCGCCGCCCATTCCTTCTGGATTCCTTCCAGACCTGCGGCTATACATACTGCCAGAACCAGGTAAGGATTGGAAGCGCCGTCCGGAACCCGAAGTTCAATTCGTTTTTCTGCTCCTTCCTGAATGGGAATGGTAATCAGAGAGCTTCTTCCATCTTCCGACCAGACCAGACGTGTGGGTGCATCATTCCCCGGAACCAGACGCTTATAGGAATTTACCAGAGGATTCGTAACCGCCATCATTCCCTTCGTGTGTTTTAAAAGACCCGCAATAAAGGAATAGGCCTCTTTACTGAGTCCTGCTTCATCGCTCTCATCTGCAAACAGATTCTTTCCGTCCCTAAAGACTGAAA
Organism: Blautia sp. An249; assembly: GCF_002159835.1. Classification (GTDB taxonomy): domain Bacteria; phylum Bacillota; class Clostridia; order Lachnospirales; family Lachnospiraceae; genus Blautia_A; species Blautia_A avistercoris. The sequence continues at coordinate 13,592 of NZ_NFJL01000011.1, forward strand.
AACTTACATGCATAGCCGAACCCACACTGTCTGTTTTCGGTTTCGGCATAAACGTGGCATGAAGCCCGTGACGTTTCGCTATACTCCGCACCGTGGTTTTAAAGGTCATCAGCCGATCCGCAGTCTCCAGCGCTTTGGCATATCTGAAGTCAATTTCATGCTGACCGCCGGCCAGCTCATGATGAGAGGATTCAATTTCAAATCCCATCTCCTCCAGAGTCAGTATCATATCTCTTCTGGCATTCTCTCCCAGATCCAGAGGGCTTAAATCCATGTATCCGGCCTGCTCATGGGTGACTGTGGTAGGAGCGCCGTCTTCATCTGTGTGAAATAAAAAAAACTCACATTCCGGATCTGCATAAAAGGTATAGCCCATATCCTCCGCCTTTTTTAATACCTGTTTCAGAATATATCTGGGACTCTCCTCAAAGGGTCTTTTATCCGGATAGGTGATGTCGCATAAGAATCTGGCAACCTTGCCCTGCTGGGGTCTCCAGGGAAGAATCGCAAACGTATCCAGATCCGGTATCAGGTACATATCTCTTTCCCGAAATCCCCGATCTCCGGTAACTGCAGATACATCAATCGTGCATTTTCCGTCCAGGGCTTCCTCTAACTGTCCGGAGGTAATGGCAATATTTTTTAAGGTGCCGAACATATCGGTAAACTGAAGACGAATAAATTCCACCTCTTCTTCCTCCACCAACTCCATAATCTTTTCTCTGGTATAATTCCCCATAAGACAATCTCCTTTATATTTTAAATTTTGTAATCTTTGGAATTTCCTATTATAAAAAAGAATCCTGCTCGCAGGATTCTCCGCCTGCGGCGGGGGGCGCAAAGCGCCTTCTTCCACTCCGACGCAGTGCGATCCAAGCGGAGCGTTTTGTTTAATAGGGAACGCAGTTTCCTATTAAACAAGAAAAAGAGCGCACTTATCACGGAACCTGTCTCCGGATAAGAACGCCCTTGTTCATGGTGGTATTATATCAATCGTCTTCTTCGTTTGTCAACTATAAATTGGTATATCCCATCAAAGACTGATCCACTGCTTTTGCAGCTTCTCTTCCTTCGTGAATGGCCCACACGACCAGAGACTGTCCCCGGTGCATATCACCGGCAGTAAATACCCGTTCTTTAGAGGTCTGATACCCTTCCCCGGTTTTTACATTGGTTCGCTGATCTACTTCCACCTGGAACGCGTCGGTTACGTATTTCTGGCTGCCCAGAAATCCCGCTGCAATCAGCACCACCTCTGCCGGAATCACCTCTTCAGAACCGGCTACCGGAACCATTCTCATGCGTCCTGTTTTTTCATCTTTTTCGCCTTTTAGCTTTACCAGCTTAAGCTGGCAGAGATTGCCGTTTTTATCCGGAATAAATTCTGATACGGTTGTCTGATAAATTCTCGGATCCTTTCCGAATACTGCAATTGCCTCTTCCTGGCCGTAATCCGTCTTGCAGACTCTGGGCCACTGTGGCCAGGGGTTATTTGCTGCTCTCCCATCGGGAGCTTTCGGCATCATCTCCAATTGGGTGACGGATTTGGCTCCCAGACGGATGGCTGTGCCTACACAGTCATTTCCCGTATCTCCTCCGCCGATAACAACCACATGTTTTCCTTTGCAGGAAACATAGGCCTGATCTTTAAACTCAGAATCCAGAAGGCTTTTGGTCACTCCTTTCAGAAAATCCACAGCGAAATAAATGCCTTTGCTTTCCCGTCCCTTTGCCTGAATATCTCTGGGATTGGAAGCTCCGCAGGCCAGAATCACCCGGTCATAGTCTTTTAACAGTTCCTTTGCCTGAATATCCTTTCCCACGTCTGTATTGGTCACAAAGCGGACGCCTTCCTCTTCCATAAGCTGAATCCTCCGGTCGATTACCTTTTTGTCCAGCTTCATATTGGGAATTCCATAGCGCAGAAGTCCGCCGATCCGGTCGTTTCTCTCAAATACGGTGACCAGATGGCCTCTGCGGTTTAACTGCATGGCGGCTGCAAGCCCGGAAGGACCGCTTCCTACCACGGCCACTTTCTTTCCTGTGCGGATTTTGGGCGGTTCTGCTTTCACCCAGCCATTTTCAAAAGCCGTTTCAATAATGGATCTTTCATTCTCCTTTGTAGACACCGGTTCTCCGTTCAGACCGCAGGTACAGGCCGCCTCACACAAGGCGGGACATACCCTTCCGGTAAATTCCGGAAAACAGTGGGTTTTCTTCAGTCTCCGGTAAGCCTGTTCCCAGTTTCCCGTATAGACTAAATCGTTGGTTTCCGGCACCAGATTATTCAATGGACAGCCGGAGACCATTCCCCCCAGCATCACGCCTGACTGACAGAAGGGAACGCCGCATGCCATGCAGCGCGCCCCCTGCAGAGACTGTTTCTTTTCAGAAAGGGGAACTCTGAATTCTGAAAAGTTCTGGATTCGCTCTTTGGGCTCCAAAACCTGTGCGGTTTCTCTCTCATATTCTAAAAATCCTGTTGGTTTTCCCATTCTTATTCCCTCCTCTGTCCTTTATTTCTGTTCCATGCTTTCATAAAACGCCTCGATCAGAGCCTGATCCCGATCCAGTCCTTTTTCTTCCATCTGCGTGGTAAGCTGCAGCATGTTTTTATAATCATTTGGAATAATCTTTTTAAATTTCGGCAGATAGTCTGCAAAATGTTCCAGGACTTTCTGTCCTTTCTCAGAACCTGTAGCTGCCACATGAGCCTCTATCAGTTCCTGAAGTTCTTTTATATCATATTTGCTTTCCATTTTTTCAATAGAAATCATTTTTTTATTGATGTTTCGGTAAAGCTCGTTTTTCTCATCCAACACATAGGCGATTCCCCCTGACATTCCGGCTGCAAAGTTTTTGCCTGTGCTGCCAAGTACGACGACTCTGCCTCCTGTCATATATTCGCATCCGTGTTCTCCGACACCTTCCACGACAGCGTTGGCACCGGAATTTCTGACAGCAAACCGCTCTCCGGCCACTCCGTTAATGTAGGCGCTTCCGCTTGTAGCTCCGTATAAAGCCACATTTCCCACGATAATATTTTCTTCTGCTTTAAAGGTGCTCTCCTTTGGCGGATATACAATCAGTTTTCCGCCGGAAAGACCTTTTCCGAAGTAATCATTGCTGTCTCCACAGAGTTTCAGCGTCAGACCTCCTGGAATAAAGGCTCCGAAGCTCTGTCCTCCTGCTCCGTCGCATTCCACTGTAAAAGTATCCTCCGGAAGACCGTTTTTATACATTCTGGTAATTTCCGAACCGAAGATCGTTCCAAATGTCCGATCCACATTGGTTACATGGGTGTGCACAGAAGTCTTTTCTCCCGTTACCAGAGCAGTTTTCATTTTCTTTAACAGCACCTTCTCATCCTGTGTTTTTGAAAGCTGGAAATCATAGGCTTTTTCCGGCTGGAAGGTTACCGGGTTCTCTCCCTGGCAGGCAGGATACAGAATCTGGCTTAAATCGATTTTACCTGCATTGGGATGTTCTGCCTGGCCTTTGACTTTTAACAAATCGGTGCGTCCCACCAGCTCATCTACGGTACGGACGCCCAGTTTAGCCATGTATTCCCTGAGTTCCTGGGCAATAAAGCGCATGAAGTTTACCACATATTCCGGTTTTCCCTGGAAGCGCTTCCGAAGTTCCGGGTTCTGTGTGGCCACTCCCACAGGACAGGTATCCAGGTTGCAGACACGCATCATCACGCAGCCCATGGTTACCAGGGGTGCTGTGGCAAATCCGAATTCTTCCGCACCCAGTATGGCGGCGATTGCCACATCCCGGCCGCTCATAAGTTTACCGTCAGTTTCCACCCGTACCCGGTTGCGGAGTCCGTTCTGAATCAATGTCTGATGGGTCTCGGCCAGTCCCAGTTCCCAGGGAAGTCCTGCCTGATGAATGGAACTTCTGGGAGCCGCTCCCGTACCTCCGTCATAGCCGGAAATCAGGATAACCTGAGCTCCTGCCTTCGCCACGCCGGCAGCAACGGTTCCCACTCCGGCCTCTGATACCAGTTTTACGGAAATATCCGCGTATTTATTGGCGCTTTTCAAATCGTAGATTAACTGAGCCAAATCCTCAATAGAATAAATATCGTGGTGAGGCGGCGGGGAGATCAGACTTACTCCCGGTGTGGAATGTCTGGTCCTGGCAATCCAGGGATAGACTTTCTTCGCCGGAAGATGTCCTCCTTCCCCGGGTTTTGCTCCCTGTGCCATCTTAATCTGAATTTCTCTGGCCGATACCAGGTAACGGCTGGTCACTCCGAAACGTCCGGAAGCTACCTGCTTGATGGCAGAACAGCGGTCATTGTCTGTTCCCTGAGAATCCAGACGTTCTTCGCTTTCTCCTCCCTCTCCGGTATTGGACTTTCCATGAAGCTGGTTCATGGCCAGAGCCAGCGTCTCATGGGCTTCCTGAGAAATGGAACCGTAGGACATGGCTCCTGTTTTAAACCGTTTCACAATGGAGTCTACGCTTTCCACTTCATCAATTGATATTTCGGAAGAAGGATAGGCAAAATCCATCAGGCTTCTCAGATAGCCGCTCTGCTCCTGGTCTACCAGTTTTGTATATTCTTTAAACAGGGAGTAATCTCCTGTCCATGACGCCTGCTGAAGCAGATGGATGGTCTGGGGATTGTAGCGGTGTTTTTCTCCCTGGCTTCTCATTTTATGATATCCCACACTGTCTAAGGCTAAATCCACATCCAGTCCCAGCGGATCGAAGGCTTTGGCATGGAGGTTCTCCACATCCCTTGCGATATCCTCCAGAGTGATTCCGCCCACCCGGCTGACCGTGTTGGTAAAGTATTTGTCAATGACTTTCTGGGAAATTCCAATGGCCTCAAAGATTTTGGCGCCCTGATAGGACTGGATGGTGGAAATTCCCATTTTTGAAGCGATTTTCACAATTCCGTGTAAAACAGCGCTGTTATAATCGTTTTCCGCCGCATAATAATCTTTATCCAGCATTTTATCATCAATTAACTGATGGATGGTCTCCAATGCAAGATAGGGATTGACTGCACTTGCTCCATACCCTAGCAAAGTAGCAAAATGATGGACTTCCCTGGGTTCTCCGGATTCCAGGATAATAGCCAGAGCCGTTCTTTTCTTGGTTTCAACCAAATGCTGATGAACAGCGGACACTGCCAGTAAGGACGGAATCGCCATCCGGTTCTCATCCACGCCCCGGTCAGAAAGTACCAGGATATTAGCCCCTTCCCGATAAGCCTTATCCACTTCCACAAACAGACGGTCAATGGCTCTTTCCAGCTTGGTTCCCATATAATAGGTAATAGGCACTGTAGCCACCTTAAAGCCGTCTACTTTCATATTTTTGATTTTCAGCATATCCGTATTGGTCAGAATCGGATTATTAATTTTCAGCACCTGACAGTTTTCCGGTTTTTCTTCCAGAAGATTTCCGTCACGTCCCACATAAACCGTGGTACTGGTTACAATCTCTTCCCGGATAGCATCAATGGGCGGATTGGTTACCTGTGCAAAAAGCTGTTTGAAATAATGAAACAGGGGCTGTCTCTTTTTCGCCAGTACGGCAAGAGGAATATCCGTTCCCATGGCTGCAATGGCTTCCGAACCGTTTAATGCCATATTCCGGATGCTGCTTCTGTATTCTTCATAAGTATAACCGAAGGCTTTCTGCAGACGGGCCAGTTCTTCCCTGGAATAGGATTCCACCTTTTTGTTTGGAATTTTCAGGCTCTTCAGTTCTGTCAGATTGCTGTCCAGCCACTCGCCATAAGGCTGACTTTTCGCATAATATTCTTTTAATTCTTCATCATCTAAAATTTTTCCCTGAACCGTATCCACCAGTAAGATTTTACCGGGATGCAGTCTTTCTTTCAGCACAATCTTCTTTGGATCCAGCGCCAGAACTCCTACCTCGGAAGAGAGGATCATGTTTCCGTCGCTGGTAATGTAATAACGGGAAGGACGAAGTCCGTTTCGATCCAGCACGGCTCCCATCACATCTCCGTCGGAAAAAAGAATGGATGCAGGTCCGTCCCAGGGCTCCATCATCGTTGCGTAGTATTGGTAAAAGTCTCTCTTCTCCTGGGAAAGGGTCTGGTTGTTGGCCCATGGTTCCGGAATCAGAATCATCATAGCCAGAGGCAGATCCATTCCATTCATTACCAGAAACTCCAGGGTATTATCCAGCATAGCAGAGTCAGATCCCTGGGTGTTTACTACCGGAAGGACTTTATACAGCTCTCCCTTAAAATAATCCGATTCCATAGTTTCTTCCCTGGCCAGCATACGGTCAATATTTCCCCGAATGGTGTTGATTTCTCCGTTATGGACAATGAACCGGTTGGGATGGGCTCTCTCCCAGCTTGGATTCGTGTTGGTACTGAAGCGGGAATGAACCAGTGCAATGGCGGACTGGTAATCCGGATCCTGGAGATCCGCAAAGAAAGTGCGAAGCTGTCCCACCAAAAACATTCCTTTATATATAATGGTTCTGCTGGACATGGAAACCACATAAGTCATGTCATTACTCTGTTCAAAAATCCGGCGTGCAATGTAAAGCTTCCGGTCAAAATCCAGACCTTTTTCCACATCTTCCGGCTTTTCAATAAAAGCCTGCATAATATTGGGCATACATTCTTTTGCCTTATGTCCCAGTACCTCCGGGTGAATGGGCACCTGACGCCATCCCAGGAATTTCAGTCCTTCTTTTTCCACGATGATTTCGAACATCTTTTTCGCCTGGTTCCGTTTCAGCTCATTCTGAGGGAAAAACAGCATGGCAACTGCATATTCTCTCTCTCCTCCAATGGCGATATTTTCTTTTTTACATACCTTTTGAAAAAATTTATGGGAGATCTGGACGAGAATACCCACGCCGTCTCCTGTCTTTCCTTCTGCGTCTTTTCCTGCCCGGTGCTCCAGATTCTCAACAATCTTTAAAGCGTTCTCCACGGTGGTATGACTCTTTTTTCCTTTTATATTGACAACTGCTCCGATTCCGCAATTATCATGTTCAAACTCCGGCCGATACAAACTTTTCTCTCTCATCCTTTTCCTCCTCCTCTTTTTTCTTTTGTGCTGCTGCTATAAATCCCCGAAACAGCGGATGTGCCCGGTTGGGTCTGGATTTTAATTCCGGATGTCCCTGCACGCCCACAAAGAAGGGGTGTTCTTTTAATTCCATCATCTCCACAATCCTTCCGTCAGGGGAAAGACCGGAGAAAATTACACCGTGACGTTCATAATCCTCCCGGTATTCATTATTTACTTCATAACGGTGACGATGCCGTTCGGAAATCTCTGTTTTTTGGTACAGGGAAAAGGCTTTTGTACCCTCCTGCAAAATACAGGGGTAAGCTCCCAGACGAAGGGTCCCTCCAATGTCTTCTACCTGACTCTGATCCGGCATTAAAGCAATCACCGGGTGACTGGTCTTTGGATCAAATTCCACACTGTGGGCATCCCGGTAGCCCAATACCTCTCTAGCAAATCCTACCATAGCCATCTGCATTCCCAGACAGATTCCCAGATAGGGAATTCCATGTTCTCTCGCATAAGAGCCGGCAAGAATCATTCCTTCCGTTCCCCTCTCTCCGAATCCTCCGGGAACCAGAATCCCGTCGGCATCTCCCAGTATGTTTTCCATATTGTCTTCTTTTAAAAGCTCCGAATCCACCCATTTAATATTCACACTGCATCTCTGGGCAATTCCTCCGTGCTTCAAAGCCTCTACCACACTGATGTAGGCGTCGTGAAGCTGTATATATTTTCCTACCAGAGCAATGGTAATTTCTGTTTTCGGATGTTTTAAGGCTTCCACCATTTCTTTCCATTCCGTTAAATCCGGAACCGGACAGTCCAGATGGAGACATTCTAAAACCACCTGAGCCAGATGCTCCTCTTCCATAGCCAGCGGAGCTTCATATAAATATTCTACGTCCAGGTTCTGGAGAACATGATTGCTGGGAACATTACAAAACATGGAAATCTTATCTTTCAGCTCCCCGGGAACTTCCTGTTCCGACCGGCAGACTAAAATATCGGGCCAGATTCCCATTCCCTGCAGCTCTTTTACGCTGGCCTGGGTAGGTTTCGTTTTCATTTCTCCGGAAGCTTTCAGATAAGGAATTAAAGTTACATGAATCAGAATTACATTCTCTTTTCCTTTCTCTCTCTGGAACTGCCGGATAGCCTCTAAAAAGGGCTGACTTTCAATATCGCCCACGGTTCCGCCCACCTCAATAATTGCGATTCGCTCTTCCCGGGGGCTCTTTTCTTTATAAAAGCGGCTCTTTATTTCATTGGTAATGTGAGGAATCACCTGTACCGTTCCTCCTCCGAAATCTCCGTGCCGCTCTTTCTGAAGCACCGACCAGTAAATTTTTCCGGTTGTAACATTGGAATTTTCATCCAGATTTTCATCAATAAACCGTTCATAGTGGCCCAGATCCAAATCCGTTTCTGTCCCGTCTTCTGTTACAAATACTTCTCCGTGCTGCGTCGGATTCATTGTTCCCGGATCAATATTAATGTAAGGGTCAAATTTCTGCATGGTCACCTGATATCCTCTGGCCTTTAAAAGTCTTCCCAGAGAAGCGGCTGTAATTCCCTTTCCAAGTCCGGAAACAACTCCGCCCGTAACAAATACATATTTTACAGACATTCCTGCTTCCTCCTCAAACCAGTTTTTCTATTTATGAAGCCCTGCTGCAAAACGAAAAGCGCCTGAACAACCCTCCCGTCAAATCTGCTCTCTGTTTTCTTAGTATTGGTAGAAATACAGAAAATATCAGATGACCGGTTTCGTGTTCAGACGCCATTGTCTTCTACAGGAAACATATTCTAATTGTAATCGGCTTCAAAAAACCATGGAAATACTATAAACTAAATTCTTTCATTTGTAAATCCCCAAATTTTCAAAATTCTTTTTTTAAAAAAGGGATTGACAATTTACAGATTTGGTGTATACTCTTCCCATAAAGCAACGGCGCTTTGGACTTTTTGTCCGAAGTGCCTTTTTTATTGTCATCAGAAAGGAGAACCTGAATATGAAAAATGTTCCTGAATTATACGGAAGCCTGGTATTTAATGACAAAGTTATGAGGGATAAACTTCCGAAAGACATGTATAAAGCCCTGAGAAAAACCATTGAAAACGGAACTCATCTAGAACTGGATGTGGCCAATTCCGTGGCCGTTGCCATGAAAGAATGGGCGGTAGAACACGGCGCTACTCATTTTACCCACTGGTTTCAGCCCATGACCGGATTTACCGCTGAGAAACATGACAGCTTTATTACCCCTATTGGAGACGGGGAAATCATTATGGACTTCTCCGGCAAAGAACTGATTAAGGGAGAGCCGGATGCTTCCAGTTTCCCGTCCGGAGGTCTTCGGGCCACCTTTGAAGCCCGTGGTTATACTGCCTGGGATCCCACTTCTCCCGCTTTCATTAAAGACAGAACTCTTTACATTCCAACTGCTTTCTGTTCTTACAGCGGAGAAGCCCTGGATAAGAAAACTCCTCTTCTGCGTTCCATGGAAGCCTTAAGCAAGGAGGCCGTACAGCTCCTTCATCTCATTGGCAAGAAAGACGTTTCTCATGTCTCTACTACTGTGGGACCGGAACAGGAATACTTCCTGGTAGATAAAGATCTGTACCTGCAGAGAAAAGATCTGCAGTTCTGCGGACGGACTCTTATCGGCTCTTCCGCACCAAAAGGCCAGGAAATGGAAGATCACTATTTCGGCTCTTTAAAGCCCCGCGTATCTTCTTACATGCATGATTTAGACGAAGCCCTCTGGAAACTGGGGATTCCTTCTAAGACCAAACATAACGAAGTGGCTCCTGCCCAGCACGAACTGGCTCCTGTTTTTGATACTGCCAATGTGGCCGTGGATCATAACCAGCTTACTATGGAAATTATGAAGAAAGTGGCTCAGAAACATAACCTGGTATGCCTCCTTCACGAAAAACCTTTTGAAGGGATTAACGGAAGCGGCAAACATAACAACTGGTCCATGATTACCAATACCGGCGCAAATTTACTGGAACCGGGGAAAACACCTGCTGAAAATACCCAGTTCTTATTGTTCCTGGCAGCAGTCATTCAGGCTGTGGACGACTATGCCGACTTAATGCGTCTTTCCGTAGCTACTGCCGGAAATGACCATCGTCTCGGAGCCAATGAAGCGCCCCCTGCCATTGTATCCATTTTCCTGGGAGATCAACTGACGCAGATTCTGGATTCCATTGAAAACGATACCTACTTCAATACCCAAAGAGACGTACAGATGGAAACAGGCGCAACGGTACTGCCTCACTTTATTAAAGATACCACAGACAGAAACCGTACTTCTCCCTTTGCTTTCACCGGAAACAAATTTGAATTCCGTATGCTTGGCTCCTCCCTTTCTGTGGCAGGTCCTAACATTATTTTAAATACAGCAGTGGCCGAGGTTCTCAGCCAGTTTACCAAAGAGCTTTCCTCTGCTGCTCCTGAAGAGATGGAAAGCGCAATTCATAACCTGTTAAAAACGACCATTAAAAATCATAAACGGATTATCTTTAACGGCAACGGCTATACCGATGAATGGGTAGAAGAAGCAAAACGCCGCGGCCTGGATAATTTAGTTTCCACTCCGGAAGCCCTGCCCCGTTTTGTATCTGATAAGAGTATTGATTTATTTACAAAACATCATATTTTCACCACTGAGGAGCTGCATTCCAGATATGAAATCATGATGGAAAATTATGAGAAGACCATTCATATTGAAGCAAAGACCATGGAAGAAATGGTGCAGAAAGATTTCCTTCCGGCTCTTTTAAGCTATCTTGAAAAGGTATCTTCTGCAGCCCTTTCCAAAAAAGCCTTCCTTCCTCAGTTATCTGTATCCTGCGAAGAACAGCTTGTGACAAAGCTCAGCGATTCCTACGCGGCAATTACCGGAGGGCTTGAAAAATTAACTGCAGATACCCAGACGGCTGAAGCTCTCACAGATGTTTTAGAAGCCTCTCTGTATTACCGCAGAACCATCTTAAAAGATATGGAAGAGCTCCGTTCTTCTGTAGATGCGGCAGAAAGGCTGATTCCAGACAACTATCTGCCCTATCCTACTTATGACAAACTTTTATTTTCCATTTAAGGAGACTCGGACATGGAAGACTTGACAAACGCTCAAACAGGTATTAAAGAAGCCTGCGGTGTATTCGGCATTTATCAATTTCACAAAGGTAACGTATTTTCTCTTATCCATTCCGGACTTTATGCCCTCCAGCACCGCGGGCAGGAAGCCTGTGGGATCGCTGTTTCTGATACAGAAGGTGAACGCGGAAACATTCGATCCCGCAAAGGCCCCGGACTGGTCAGTGAGGTATTCAAAAATTCCAAGGAAGAAGATTTCTGCGGAAACCTGGGAATCGGACACGTCCGTTACTCCACCACCGGAGCCTCTGTTGCTGAAAACGCACAGCCTTTGGTCTTAAAATATGCAAAGGGCACCATCGCCCTGGCCCATAATGGAAATCTGGTAAATGTTTCTCCTCTTCGGGAGGAACTGGAACGTGCCGGCACCGTTTTTCATACAACAACCGATTCAGAGGTTATCGCCTGCCTGATTGCCAGAGAGCGGGTTCGCTCCCACTCTGTGGAAGAGGCGGTTCTTAAAGCCGTCTCCAGATTAAACGGCGCTTATGGACTGGTGATTATGAGTCCCAGAAAATTAATTGGAGTGCGGGATCCCTGGGGATTAAAGCCTCTGTGCCTGGGAAAGCTTGAGGATGCCTATCTTCTCGCTTCAGAAAGCTGTGCCCTGACCTCTATCGGCGCGGAATTTGTCAGAGACATTGAACCGGGAGAACTGATTACTATCACTCCCGATGGAATTACCTCTAAACGCTTTACCCATCCAATGGCAGAAAAAGAAGCCCGCTGCATCTTTGAATATATTTATTTTGCCCGGCTGGACAGCACCATCGACGGTGTTTCCGTCTACGAATCCCGGATTCAAAGCGGCAAAGCCCTGGCCAGATCTCATCCTGTGGATGCAGATCTGGTTATCGGGGTTCCGGATTCCGGCCTGACAGCCGCTAAAGGTTATTCCCTCCAGTCAGGGATTCCTTTCGCACTGGCTTTCTATAAAAACAGCTATGTGGGACGGACTTTTATTAAACCCACACAGGAAGAACGGCAGACAGCCGTATCCCTGAAACTGAATGTCCTGGCCTCTGTGGTGGCAGGCAAACGGTTGGTTCTGGTGGACGACTCCATTGTCCGGGGCACCACTATCGCGGCTCTGATTCAGATGTTAAAAAAGGCAGGAGCAAAGGAAATCCATGTGCGGATTAGCTCACCGCCCTTTCTGCATCCCTGTTATTTCGGCACCGATGTTCCGTCCAACCGCCAGTTGATAGCCTCTTCCAAAACTCCGGAAGAGATCTGTCGGTCCATCGGCGCAGATTCTCTGGGCTATCTGGATTTAAAAGATCTGCCGTCCATTGCCGGAGGCCTTCCCATCTGTAAGGCCTGCTTCGACGCCGACTATCCTATGGAGATTTCTTAGATCCTTCCCGCTCTTCTGGCCTCTTCTCTGGAGAAGACGCAGCCGCAGTAGTTCTGTCTGTAAAGTCCGTATTCGGAGGAGAGTTCAATGGAGCGTTTATAACCGTTTTTCTTCTTGAAATCGGAGGGGAGATGAAGAACCTGATACTGTTCTTCCAGCTCTTCTCCGATTTCATTTATTTTCCCTGCATTTTTCAGAGGGCTGATGGACAGCGTGGTGGTAAAATAGTCATAACCGCCTTCCGCCGCCAGTCTGGCGCTCTCCTCCATTCTCATCCGATAACAGGCAAAACACCTCTCCTGCCCTTCCGGAAGTTCCTCCATTCCTTTTGCCATAGTGAAGAATCTCTGTGGATCGTAGCTCCCTTCCTGCATCTGTATGGGATACCGGGCCGGAAGCTTTTGAACCAGCTTTTTTAATTCCTGCACCCGTTTTTCATATTCTTCTTTCGGATAGATATTCGGATTATAGTAAAAAACCGTTATTTTAAAGTAAGAAGACAGATACTCCAATACATAGCTGCTGCAGGGAGCGCAGCAACTGTGAAGAAACAGAGTGGGAACTCTGTTTTCCCTCTGAAAGTCCTCTAACAGCTTCTCCAGTTCTTTTTGATAATTTCTCTGATTTGCCATAGTCTCTCATTCTCTCTTTCTATTTTCCAGAAGATATTATAGCACATTCCCTTTTGCAAGTCATAGGATAAACTATATTCTATATGGAGGTTTTTCTATGAATCCACTTCTTGAAGTAAAGGATATAAGCCTCTCTTACCACAGTCTGTCCGGGGAAACCAACGCCCTCTCTCATATATCTTTCTGTGTTTTTCCCGGTGAATTCGTCGCCATTGTAGGCCCCAGCGGCTGCGGGAAATCCACTCTGTTAAATCTGATTTGCGGCCTTCTGCGTCCGGATAAGGGGGAGATTCTACTGAATCATACCAGTGTTTTCCATAATACCACCCGCGTGGGCTATATGCTGCAAAGAGATCAGCTTTTAGAATGGCGGAGTATTTACCGAAACGTTTTGCTGGGACTGGAAATTCAGCATCAGGTTACACCTGAAAAACTGACTTATGTCCGGCACCTGCTGAAAGCTTACGGGCTGGAACGGTTTCAGGATTCCCACCCTTCTCAGCTCTCCGGAGGTATGCGTCAGAGAGCGGCTTTAATCCGTACCCTTGCCCTGGAGCCTGAGCTGCTTTTACTGGATGAACCTTTTTCCGCCCTGGACTACCAGACACGGCTGAAAGTGGCCGATGACATCGGGAAAATCCTGAAGAAGGAATCCCGCACTGCCATCTTAGTTACCCATGATGTCTCTGAAGCTGTCAGCATGGCCGATCGGATCCTTGTTCTTACGAAACGGCCGGCCACTATACAAAAGAATATCCCGATAGATTTGGAGCTTCCCGGGCGTACGCCTCTGTCCTCCAGAGATGCGCCGAAATTTAAGTATTATTTTAATCTGATATGGAAGGAGCTGAATAAAAATGATACAGACATCTCCGGAACAAAAGAAATATCTCCGCTCTCAGCGCCGTGAGAAATCCCTTGTTTTACTGATACGATTCCTTCTGTTGGTCTTCTTCCTGGCTTTTTGGGAACTGGCCGCGTCTCTCGGATGGATTGACTCCTTTATTTTCAGCAGTCCCCGAAGAGTCTTTTTCACCTTTTTAGAAATGTTAAAGGAACAGTCCTTACTTTCTCACATCGGTGTGACTTTACTGGAGACACTGGTCAGTTTCTTCTTTGTCATTATTTTAAGCCTGGGCGTTTCCATACTTTTGTGGGCATCTCCCAGGCTCTCCCATATTCTGGATCCTTATCTGGTAGTCTTAAACAGTCTGCCCAAGTCTGCCCTGGCTCCTCTTTTGATTGTATGGCTGGGCGCAAATGTACGGACGATTATCGTAGCCGGACTTTCCGTAGCCATTTTCGGATCTGTTATCAATCTCTATACCGGATTTCAGGAGGTGGATCCGGATAAGCTGAAGCTGATTGCCACCCTTGGGGGCCAAAAGAGAGAACAGCTTATTAAGGTAGTGCTTCCTTCTTCTGTGGGACTGATTTTAAGTGTGATGAAAGTCAACATCGGACTGTGTCTGGTGGGGGTTATTATCGGCGAATTTATCGGCGCCAGAAAGGGACTGGGCTATCTGATTATCTACGGCAGCCAGGTATTTAAGCTGGACTGGGTGATTATGAGCATTCTCATCCTCTGCCTGCTGGCAATGGCCCTGTATTTTCTCTTATCTGCTGTGGAAAAAGCCTGCCAGCGTGGGAGATAGCTTCACCTGCCTTGTGGAATACAAAACCGGGCGTGAGAGAAACTCTCACGCCCGGAAAAAGTGAAATGTTGGATTGATTATAACTGAGGTCCTGCTGCAACCAGAGCTTTACCAGCTTCGTTGCCTTCGTATTTTGCAAAGTTCTTAACAAATCTTCCTGCCAGATCTTTTGCTTTTGCTTCCCATTCAGCAGCATCTGCATAAGTATCGCGAGGATCCAGAATGTTGGTGTCAACGCCCGGCAGTTCGGTAGGAACTTCAATGTTGAAGTATGGAATCTTCTTTGTAGGAGCTTTCAGAATATCTCCGTTCAGGATTGCATCGATGATTCCACGGGTATCTTTAATGGAGATACGTTTTCCTGTTCCGTTCCATCCTGTATTTACCAGGTATGCTTTCGCACCGCTCTGTTCCATTCTCTTAACCAGCTCTTCTGCATATTTGGTCGGATGCAGCTCTAAGAAAGCCTGTCCGAAGCAAGCAGAGAAAGTAGGTGTAGGTTCTGTAATACCACGCTCTGTACCAGCCAGTTTTGCTGTAAATCCGGACAGGAAGTAATACTGTGTCTGTTCCGGTGTCAGAATAGATACTGGAGGAAGTACGCCGAATGCATCTGCAGACAGGAAGATAACTTCTTTTGCTGCCGGAGCAGAAGATACCGGACGAACGATTTTTTCAATGTGGTCGATCGGGTAAGATACACGGGTATTTTCTGTTACGCTCTTATCATCAAAGTCGATTTTGCCTTCTGCGTCTAAGGTAACGTTTTCCAGAAGAGCGTTGCGTTTAATTGCATTGTAGATGTCCGGTTCAGACTCTTTATCCAGGTTAATAACTTTTGCATAGCATCCGCCTTCAAAGTTAAATACGCCGTTGTCATCCCAACCATGCTCGTCATCACCGATCAGAAGACGTTTCGGGTCTGTGGACAGAGTTGTTTTTCCTGTTCCGGAAAGACCGAAGAAGATTGCTGTATTTTCTCCGTTCATATCTGTGTTTGCAGAGCAGTGCATGGAAGCGATGCCCTTCAGAGGCAGATAGTAGTTCATCATGGAGAACATACCTTTTTTCATTTCTCCACCGTACCAGGTATTTACGATAACCTGCTCGCGGCTTGTGATGTTGAACATTACAGCTGTTTCAGAGTTCAGGCCAAGTTCTTTGTAATTTTCAACTTTTGCCTTGGAAGCGTTGTAAACAACGAAATCCGGCTCAAATTCTTCCAGCTCTTCTGCTGTAGGCTGAATGAACATGTTTGTTACAAAGTGTGCCTGCCATGCTACTTCCATGATAAAGCGGATAGACATACGAGTGTCTTTGTTCGCACCGCAGAATGCGTCAACTACGTACAGTTTCTTGTTTGACAGCTCTTTTAAAGCAATGTCTTTTACCGTATTCCATGCTTCTTCTGTTGCAGGATGGTTGTCGTTCTTGTATTCGTCAGAAGTCCACCATACAGTGTCTTTGGAGTTTTCATCCATTACGATGAACTTGTCTTTAGGGGAACGTCCGGTATATTCACCAGTCATTACATTTACTGCGCCAAGTTCACTTACCTGGCCTTTTTCAAAACCTTCCAGATCTGCTTTTGTTTCTTCTTCAAATAACATTTCATAAGAAGGATTGTGCACGATTTCTATAGTTCCCGTAATGCCATACTTGCTTAAATTCATTTCTGCCATTTCACCTTTAACCTCTTTTCTTTAATAATACATAAATAAAACAAGTTCTCAGAGCCTGAGATCTTACATTATTTATGTAAGGGAATACATTGCTGTGACTCCCTCATTCCTAATTATACATATTTAATCAATTAAATCAATAAAAATCCGCCATATTTTTTAAAAAATGATAAATTTTTAACGCTAATGTCAAAAGAACGGACAGAAACTTTCCGTCTCTGTCCGTTCTTTTTCCTGTTCAGGATTCTTTTTTCTCCATGCCGGGAATAACCTGTTCCTGGGCTTTAATGACATAACCGCATTTGCTGCACACGGCGTCTTCTACCACTCTTCCTCTGGATGTATATACATCCATCTCTGCTTTACACTGGGGACATTCACGCTCTTCTAATACCCAGGTTTTATTTCCGCCTTCACAACCGTCCATAACTGCCATAAAAAACCCTCCTTTTCCTCTCCGTTTTCCGGAGATTGCTTTTTTCTAAGAGTATTATAACACTTTTTCTTCTTTTCACACAATCTTTTCTTTCGTTTTCTCAGTGATTGTGTCCGCAGCCGTGACCTTCATGGGAACCGCAGGAATGGCCGCCTTCGTGGCTGTGATGGCTGCACACGAAATCCGGATCGTAATTTAAGGTTCCAGCCAGATAGGAATTTACCTGAGCGTCCGCATCGCCGCATGCGCCGGAATACAACTGGATTCTGGCTTCAGCAAGGGCGTTTCTGGCGCCTCCGCCGATTCCTCCGCAAATCAGGACATCCACACCCTGCTCCTTTAAAAATCCTGCCAGAGCTCCATGACCGTTTCCATTGGTGCCGATAACCTGGGCGCTCTGAATTTTCCCGTCTTCTACCTGATACACTTTAAACTGCTCTGTTTTTCCGAAATGCTGGAATATCTGACCGTTTTCATAAGTTACTGCTACCTTCATTGCTCTTTCTTCCTTTCTGTCTTCTTTTTTTACTACGAAGTTCCCGCCGCAGATGGAAAGCCTTCCCCCTTCTGTCAGAAACCGGGCTGTCTTCCTCCTGGCTTCTCCATACAGAGTCTGAATGGTGCCTCTTCCCACATCCATTGTAAAGGCGCACTCCTCCTGGGTCATCCCCATATAGTCAATCAGACGAAGGGTTTCAAATTCTTCCACTGTCATCTCAATTCTGCATTCCTTCTTCTGTTCCGTATCAGAATAGAATTCACTGCAGGCAGGAAGACGCTGTACTCTTTTCTCCTTACTGGGACGCGGCATCGGGATCCTCCTTTAATTATTATCATATGCTAATTATTACTGTACTCCTGTTATTATCATATGTCAATAACATTCTGCTATTTTTTAAGAATTTTCGCACAGATACAGCACACAATCCCAAGACCTGAAAACAGCAGGATTCCGCTGCTCTGAACCATCAATACATTGGCCGCCTGACGCAGGCCGTTCATTACCTGAGGTTCCCCGGGCAGATACCAGATAATCTTTCTGGCGGCAAAGGTAAGCAGAAAATAGAATACGAAAGACGGCAGTCCTCTGGTTGTAACCTGCACTTTTTTGCCTGCACCCTGTTTCTTCGTTTTCTTTCCTCTTAATATTCCCACTGCGGCGCCGATTCCATAGACAATCAGCAGTACCGACAGAAGCAGGAAGACGGCCAGAGCCATATTCTGCTGGGTAAGTATCTGGGAAATCTGACCCAGATGATTCTTCTGCTGCCAGAACTCTTTTAATAAACTCCAGACAACGAGCACCATACAGGCAAAGCTAATCAGACGCAGAAGAAGACCTGAACGCAGGATCTGGCTGCCGGAAAGTTTATCCGTCAGGAAATCCAGAGAAATATTCCCGCTTCTTTTTGTTTTTTTCTGAGAAATTTTTTTCGGGCTCTTTTTCTCATAAACCGTCTCTTTTCTTATGCTGTTTTTGCTGTTTTTCCTCTGAACAGGCCTGGACTCTTCCAAAGTCTCTTCTTCCTGATAAATATCCTGATAGCTGTCTTTCTGCATCATCTCATCCAGATTTTTTTCCAGATTCTTTTCCAGTTCTTCCTGCGTCCTGAATTCTTCAGAAGGACTTTCCGTTATTACCGGAAGCGGATGTCCGCAGTAGCAGCAGAATTTTCCCTCTACTTTCTTTCCGCAATTTGGACAATACATGAATTATCCCTTCCTTTCTTTCCGCCTACCAAAAAACACTTCCTTTTTCCGGCGGATTTTTGCATATTCATTGTAACATAAGATGCTCTGAAAACAAAACAGTTCACAGATTCTTTAGAATTGTCTAGGCAAAAACAGTTTTTCTGGTTTTCCTCCACAGACAGACGGATACAACAGCCGCCAGAATCTCCGCCACGGGAAAGGCCGCCCAGACGCCGTTAATTCCCCAGACAGCGGGAAGAAGTATTGCCAGAGGTACAATTACAAGGAACTGGCGAAGAAGGGAAATAATCAGAGAATACCCTCCCTTTCCCAGAGCTTCAAAAGTTCCTGAATAAGTCAGGCTGAACGCCGAGAAGACAAATCCCGTTCCGATAATCCGAAGAGCCATGGAACCCATCTTCATCATCTCTTCCTGCGCGCCGAACAACTGCATA
The DNA here is from genome assembly GCF_002159835.1 of Blautia sp. An249. Lineage (GTDB taxonomy): Bacteria > Bacillota > Clostridia > Lachnospirales > Lachnospiraceae > Blautia_A > Blautia_A avistercoris. The sequence goes on from NZ_NFJL01000011.1 coordinate 32,700, forward strand.
ATCAGTTCCGGAAATCCTACAAACAAAACGGTTCCTGCTGCCATGATAACTCCAATCATTTTTACACAGATACGGACTACTTTCCGAAGGCGTGCTCCGTATCCGGCCCCGTAATTATACGCGGCAATGGGCCGAAGTCCCTGAATCATTCCGTTCGCCGGCATGTATACAAAACTCTGCATTTTATAATACAGTCCCAGAACGGCCACCGCTGTCTCCGAATAAGACAGAATTCCGTTTAAAATTCCCACAAGAGCGGAGGGCAGAGCCACTAAAATTCCGGAAGGAATCCCCACCTGGTAAATATCTCCGATGGTCTTTCCATTAAAACGAAAACCTTTCCAGGAAGGTTTTATGGCATTTTTACTTCCATACAAAAACAGAATCGACAGCAGGCAGGCTGCCATCTGACCGATAATTGTGGCAATTGCGGCTCCTCTTACGCCAAATTTGGGTACCCCGAACATGCCGAAGATGAAAACCGGGTCCAGAATAATATTTACAATGGCTCCCACCATCTGCATAATCATGGGAATCACCATCTGTCCTACTGACTGAAAGATTTTCTCTGCTGCAATGTGAATATGGCTGCCAAAGGTAAAGCAGATGACAATCCGGGAATAGGAAACCGCCATATCCAGAGTTGCAGAATCTTTCGTAAACAGGCTTAAAAAGGGTCTGGACAGAAAAAGTCCGATAAAGACAAACAGCAGTCCCTGCAGCCCGGCTAAAAGAAATCCGTGGTTCACCGCCTCCTGGGCTTTTTTCTGCTGTTTTGCCCCCAGACGGCGGGCAATACAGGAATTCAGCCCGACTCCCATCCCCACAGAAAATGCCAGGGACAGATTCTGAAGGGGAAAGACCAGGGAAACAGCCGCTAACGCCTGCTCGCTGAGCCTGGCCACAAAAATACTGTCTACAATGTTATATAAAGACTGAATCAGCATGGATACCATGGGAGGCAGCGCCATCGACACTAAAAGAGGGAACAGAGGCTTTGTTCCCATACGATTTTCTGTTGCTTCCATTTCTCTTTTTCCTTTCTGTTATAATAAACTTTGCGCGCCAGATGCAGACTGCCGCAGGCAGTCATAATTCCACATGCATCTGGTCGCATCCACAGCGGCTCTTTTTTTATGTAATAGGAAATCCGACGGAATTTCCTATTACATAAAAAAAGAGCCGCTGTCAGAATGGTTCCTTTCAGTGGCTCTTGTTTATTTTCTTCTTTTATTTCAAAAATCCGCTTACAATCTGCTCTTCCGCTTCCTCTTCTGTCAGCCCCAGCGTCATCAGCTTTGTAATCTGCTCTCCCGCAATTTTTCCAATTGCCGCCTCATGAATCAAAGCCGCCTCTGTGCTGTTGGCTGTCAGCTCCGGAACTGCGCTGATCTTTGCCTCATCCATAATAATGGCGTCACATTCCGTGTGACCGTTACACTTGGTATTTCCAATAATATGGGAGACAAAAAGCTGATAGGAAGAATCTCTTGCCACAGAGCGGGAAACCACGTTTGCCCCTGAATCTTCACCGTCCAAAGATACGTTAAAATGGCTCTCTGCCTTCTGTTTTCCATGGGTCATAAGACGCTCCATAACCACCAGCTTCGCGCCTTCTTTTAAATCTGCACTGGTTTTTCGAATCGTAGAGTCCACGCCTTTTATCTGGACCGTATCCATTTCCATAAAACTGTTCTCATCCATATGGACAATGGTTTCCGGATTCATGATTCTCTCTCCCAGTCCGTCTCCGCTGCCATAGTGTTTCTCCACGTATTTTACTTTCGCATTTTTCCCCACATAGAAACTGTGGATACCATCATGGCGGCTGGCCGCACTTCCTCCGTTATGGATGCCGCATCCGGCAATAATAGTTACGTCCGCGTCATCTCCGATATAAAAATCATTGTATACAACTTCTTCCAGTCCGGACTGGCTCATAATTACCGGAATGTGCACGCTTTCATGCTTCGTTCCCGGTTTAATATGCACTTCCAGTCCTTTCTCGTCTTTCCTGGTTACAATTTCAATATGATCTGTGGAATTTCTCTCCACACTTGCGCCATTGGCTCTTATATTATAGGCTCCTGTGGGGATCTCGTGAAGTCCTGCCACTGCCTCTAATAACTGCTGCTGAATCGCGTCCATCTCTTTTGCCTCCTTTAAATCGCTTTCATCTGTCTGCATGCAAAATCTGCCGCATTCGCCGTTCCCAGAAGAGACGGCAGGATTTCATCTTTGGTTCCCTGCTGTACCAGTTGTCCGTCAGCAATAACCAGGATTTCATCTGCAATATTTAAAATTCTCTCCTGGTGGGAAATAATTAAAATGGAACCATGAAGCTGATCGTGCATATTCTCAAATACGTGGATTAAATTCTGGAAACTCCACAAATCAATTCCCGCCTCCGGCTCATCAAAGACAGAGACCTGGGTTTTCCGGGCCATGATGGTGGCGATTTCAATTCGTTTAATCTCTCCTCCGGAAAGACTGGCATTTACTTCCCGGTTAATATAATCTTTCGCGCAGAGTCCCACTTCGGATAAATAACGGCAGGCGTCTTTGATCGTAATATTTTCCCCTGATGCCAGGCGGATCAGGTCAAAGACGGTCACACCTTTAAAGCGCACCGGCTGCTGGAACGCATAGCTGATTCCCAGCTTCGCCCTGTCAGTTACTGACATTTCCGTAATGTCCCTGCCATCCCAGAGTATCTGTCCGGCAGTGGGTTTCTCAATTCCTGCGATTAACTTGGCCAGGGTGGATTTTCCTCCTCCATTGGGGCCTGTGATTACTACGAATTTATTGTCATTTAATACAAAACTAATATCTTTTAAAATTTCTTTGTCCTGATTTTCCTTTGATTTTTCATCAGAAACCTGAAAAGAAACATTCCTAAGCTCCAGCATATCTTTACCTCCATCTTATGTTTCTGTCATGCATTACACTTAATCATAACATAAATTCTCTAAAATTCAAGTACGTGCTTTTCTCTTTTGGCATATCTGGACCATCAGAGCTGCCAGGCCTGTGGTCAGCATGCAGATAAGCAGGGGTTTCATCCAGTGATAAGCCCCTTTCTCTGAAATATTCAAAAGTTCTGCCAGAAACTGTACCAGTTTCCCCACTGCCGGATGCCACAGGTAGAGATGCAAAGAATACCTGCATCCCACATAGCCCAGTCTCTTTTTCAATGGGGTCTGGCCTTCAGCCCCAGCGGCCAGGAAAAAGAAAGCAAAGGCCGCCAGAATGTTCCCTGTAAATAATTCCTTCTGTCCCCACCAGAACCGTTCAAAAACAGCCAGCAATGTTCCTGCTGTCCCTGCCGTCAGATAAAAGGTTCCTGGCAGCATCGTCTTCAGCTGTATTTGGTATCGGCGTATCCAGTGCCCCATGGCGAAAAAGGGAAGACCGGTCAGAAGAAAATTTCTGACCTGGTACCTTTTCAGCGCAAATCCGGAAAAAGAAGAAAATTCTTCCAGATACAGATGTAAAAACAAAAGAAGAGGAATGAGAAAATATGCCGCCCTTTCTTTTTTCCATTTCTCCGCCATATACCAGAGAAGGTAACAGTAAAGCAGCGCCGGCAGAAACCAGAGATGGCTTTTCACCGGGGAAAAGTTATAAAGAAGGAAATTGGATACCGCTTTCATGGAAAAACATGTTTCCCAGTAATCCATTGCCCCTCCTCCCTGAATTTTCCAGAAACTCTCCCAGAGAAAGTAAAAGCTGTAGGCCACCAGCATCAGCTTCAGGATATGAGCTGCCTTTCCCGGAATTTTTGATACGTTCGGTTCCGAGTCTTTCGGGCAGCAGAAATAGCCGGACACCAAAAAAAACACCGGAACTGCCGTACGTGCTGCAGCATCAGCCGCTTCTCCAAACCATCCGGGGAAGGAAAAATGAATGAAAATGACGAAATATGCGGCCACTGCCTTTAAAGAATCAATGGAAGAATTTCTCATCTGCTCCCTCTTTTCTGAAAATGAAATCCAAGTTTTTCTTGTTCCTGTTTTCTCCTTCCTGTATACTAGAGGTAATTATGGAATCAATGAACACAAAAGGAGACTTATAATTATGACAAAACAGGAATTTCAACAGCTCTCTCAGACTCTGCTGCTTCTGGACGGCGCCACCGGCTCCAATCTGATGGCCGCCGGAATGCCCAAAGGTGTCTGCACGGAAACCTGGATTCTGGAACATCCGGATATTTTCCGCAATCTGCAAAAAGAGTATGCGCAGGCCGGCAGCCAGGTTGTATACGCCCCTACTTTCGGCGCCAATCCCATCAGTCTCGCCCAGCATCATCTGGAAGATCAGACGGAGGAGTTAAACCGTCGTCTGGTTCAGCTTTCCAGAGACGCCGTACAGGGAAAAGCCTATATCGCCGGAGACATCACCACCACAGGGAAACTGATGGAACCCCTTGGAGAGATGTCTTATGAAGAGGCCTTTGACTCCTACTGCAGACAGATTCAAGTTCTTTCTGAATGCGGAGTTGATTTTCTCGCTGCTGAGACTATGATCAGCCTGGATGAAACTCTGGCTGCCTTAGACGCCGCCCAGTCGGTCTGCCAGCTTCCTGTCCTGTGTTCTCTTACGGTAGAAGCTGACGGAAGCCTGTTTACCGGAGGAAATGTAATTGACGCCTGCGCCGCTCTGGAGGCTGCCGGAGCCAGCGCTGTAGGAATTAACTGCTCCGTAGGTCCGGATCAGCTTGTTTCCGTAGTAAAAAATATCCGTGAATCCGTATCCATCCCAGTGGTTGCAAAACCCAATGCCGGAATGCCCGAAATCACGGATAAGGGGGAAGCCCTTTATAAAATGACCCCCGAAGAATTCGCGGGTCATATGAAGGTTCTGGTTGAACAGGGCGCCTCCATTGTGGGCGGCTGCTGCGGAACAACCCCCGAACATATCCGCTGTTTATCCCGGATTCTGAACTAAGAAGACTTCTGTCCGGTGACCTGAATCGCCTCTGCAGGACACATTTCCTGGCAGCAGAAACAACGGATACATTTTTTATAATTATAAACCGGCGGTTTCTTTCTTCCATTTTGAAAGGCCACCGCTTTTTCCGGTACGGGACAGCTCTCTACGCAGATCCCGCACCGGATACATTTCTCAGTCACAATATAGGGTTTCTTCTGGAATCGATTGAGAACTTTCGCCATTTTATCCCAGAGATTGCTGCGGACAGGCGTCCTGTCTACCCGGAATCCGGGATTCCCATAGGTTTTCACCGCTGTCTCCATGGAGATTTCCCCTTCTTCTGACAACAGTTGTATCTCTTCCTCTTTCCAGGTTCCCAGCTTCATCTTCTCCCCATGGTAATTGGTAGGGACCAGTCTGGGATCCAGATGTATCAGTCTGCAGAATACACTGTCCAGAGCTACCGGATCTTCTGAGAGAAGAAGAACTCCCATGACAACAGGATCGCCGGATCCGGGACCGTTTCCCTCCATGGCCGTAATTCCATCCATGATGTAAAGCCGGGGCTTCACCATCTGATTTAAGTCCACCAGCATTCTGGCGAAACTGTCCGCACTGGGATAGCGGGTATGACCCTGGGCTTTATAAAAACCATAGATAAATCCATAGCTGTTCTTTACCGCTCCGGTAATCCGCTCCAGAGCGTGGGTTTTCATCTTGGAAAGACTGACCAGCGCATCTGCCTCAGTCACTTCTTTTGCCATCATAAATTCCCGGGCCTGTTTTCCCTGCGGATAGGAAACCCGGACTCCCTCCTGGAAATTGGCAATCCGGACTCCATAGGGCTTTAGCTGCTCATCCATCTTCGATGCAGCCATAATTTTCTCTGTATTTCCCGTCCCGCTGGAATCTCCCGCCGTTAAATTCTCACAGCCGGATTCTCTCAGTAAACGTGCAAAAGCCCCCACAACTGCCGGATGCGTTATGACGGCTTTCTCTGTTTCAGATTTTTTCAATAAGTTGGGCTTTAATAGAATTTTCTCATCTTTGCGAAAATACCGGGAGATTCCCCCCAGTATTTCCATTCCTGTTTTCAGTTTCTGATATACCTGCTCCTGCTCGTACGTGGGACAGGAAAGCAGTACTACTTTACTTTTCATGATTTACCAGTCGCACATGCCTTTCTGATTTCTTTTCGGATAGGAAGGATATAAGCGGGAACCACCGATAACCCGTCCACTCCCATCTGAATAAATGTTTCTGTCATTGTGGGATCGGCTGCCAGTTCCCCGCAGATATAGATTTCCTTACCTTCCCCGTGAACCGCGTCAATGGCCATCTGAATCATCCGCATCAGCGCCGGATGGCGGTCGTTATAAAATTTCTTTATATGGGGATTCTGGCGATCCATAGCCAGGGTATACTGGGTCAGATCATTGGTTCCCAGACTTAAAAAGTCTGCCTCTTTGGCCAACTCCCGGCTGATCATAGCGGCCGCCGGTGTTTCAATCATATATCCGTTGGGAATGTCTTTATAGGGGATGTCTTTCTTTTTCAGTCCTTCTTTGACTTCCTCTACAATATTCTGTATCTCCCGCACTTCTTCCATGGAAGTAATCATGGGATATAAAACTGCCAGATTCCCATAGGCGCTGGCCCGGTAGATTGCCCGAAGCTGAGCTTTAAACATCCTTCTCCGATCCAGACAGAGGCGGATTCCCCGGTTTCCCATAACCGGGTTTGCCTCTTCGGGAATCTCCATGTAGTCGGCCTGCAAGTCCGCGCCCAAATCCACGGTGCGGATTACCACCTGTTTCTCCCCCATGGTTTCCGCTATTTTTTTATAGGCGCGGAACAACTCTCCCTCCCGGGGATAATTCTCCCGCCCCATATACTGAAATTCACTTCTTAAGAGTCCGATTCCTTCCGCCCCGTAATAGAGAACGCTTTCCATATCTTCCAGACTTCCGATATTGGCAAACAACCGGATGTGTTTCCCATCGCTGGTTATATCCTGGGCATCCCTGAGCTTTAGGAGAAGCTCTCTCTCTTCCTGGTCTTCTTTCTGCTGCTTTTCATAATCCCGGCAGGTTTTTTCGTCCGGATCCAGAATCAGAGTCCCCCTGTATCCGTCCACAATGGCTGTCTTCCCATTCCATTCTTCCTGCACCTGTACGTTGACAATACTGGGAATGTTCATGGTTTTCGCCAGAATAGACGTATGAGATACGGCTGAACCGTTTTCGGTCACAAAGGCCAGTACTTTTTCTTTTCCCAGCTCCATCATCTCCACAGGGGTAAGCTGCTGCGCAGCCAGAATCACCGGCTCTTCTCCCAGCAGCTTTTCCTTCTCAATTCCATCCAGAATAATAATCAGACGATCCGCCAGCTCCTGGATATTTACCATCCGTTCTCTCACATACTCGTCTTCCAGCATAGAAAAGGTGGCGGCCAGCTCATCTCTGGTAGTCGCTACTGCGTAAGTGGCATTTACTTTTTCTGTGCAAATCAGACTTTCAATTGCTTTGGCGAAACTGCTGTGTTCCAGCAGATTCATATGTTTTTTAAATATCAGCGCCTGCTGCTTTCCCATATCCCTGCAGGTTTTCTCATAAAGTTCCTGAAGTTCTTTCATAGCTTCTTTTCTTGCTCTTGCAAAACGTTCCAGTTCCCTGCGGCTGCTGGATACGGTATAATGACGAATCTGGTATTCATTTTTATGGTAATTCTGTATGGTACCAATGGCAATACCCGGAAAAGCAGCAATTCCCTGAAATACTTCCATTTTTTTCACCTCTTCGCCCTTTTATTTTTCTTAATCACAGGCAGCTTTAAATTCTGTCCAGTTCTTATTATACTGCATATCTGCTTCTTCGCCAATATTTTTTACAATTTCCCCTTTAGTTACAGAATCCGGAACTACCAGGTCTTCGTTTACAAATTCATCTGCTGCCTGGTTGGTGCTGTAATATCCGATATTATTAAAGCATTCTGCTGCTACTTCCGGCTCCAGAATATAATTTACAAACTGATATGCTGCATCTTTGGACGGTGCGTCAGATGGGATAAACATATTCATAATTCCGAATCCCAGTCCTTCTTCCGGATAAACCACTTTCAAATCCGGATTTTCCTGAAGAGCCATGGTCACCTGAGAAGTATACAGGAAGGCTACGCTTGCCTCACCGTTTAAAAGAGCATTCTGTGTATTGTCATCCTGAATCATACGGATATTCGGCGCTAATTCCAGAAGTTTCTCTCCTGTGGCTTTAATATCATCCAGGTTTTCATCATTTAAGCTTCTGCCTTCTGACAGGTTCACAATTCCGTTAATTACACGGTAGTTTGCAGTAATGGCAATGCTGTCTTTCAGAGACGGATCCCACAGATCATTGTAGCCTTTAATCTCAATATCCACCTGCTCAGGATCATAGACAATCAGAGGAATACCTGCTCCGTAAGGTACCGTATACTCATCGTTTTCATCATAAAACTGTCCCTGATACAGAGGATTGATATTTTCAAAGTTGCTTAATTTTTCTTTGTCTAACTTTTCAGCAAGCCCTTCCTGAATGACAGACTCTAAAATATAGTCGTCTGCAATAATCACATCATAATCTCCGCCTTCTGCCTGAGCCAGTTTCTCCAGCATGGTTTCATTGGTATCGAAGTTGGAGTAAATGATTTCAATTCCTGTCTCTTCTTCAAAGTTGTCCAGAACTTCCTGGGGGAACATAGCTTCCCAGGTATACAGAACCAGTTCTCCTTTCTTTTCGTCTGAACTTCCTCCACAGCCGGAGAGTACCACAGACGCCGCTAAAACTCCTGTTAATAAGCCAGCTACTACTTTTTTCATATTTGTTGTCTTCCTTTCTTATTCTTTTTACTTAGACCGGCAGCAATCTTCCACAAGATAATTACCAGAATGGTCACTGCCAGCATTAAAGTACATAAAGCATTAATTTCCGGTGTAACCCCTGTCTTCAGCTGAGTATAAACCTTTAACGGCAGGGTCGATGTTCTGGGGCCGCTTACAAATACGCTGATTACCACGTCGTCCATGGACATGGCAAACGCCAGAAGCGAACCGGATAATACAGCCGGTGTTATCATCGGCAAAGTGACATCAAAAAATGCTCGCACAGGGGTCGCCCCCAAATCCAGAGCAGCCTCTTCCAGTGCCTTATCCATCCCCACCAGTCTCGCTTTTACCTGCATTAAAATATAGGGGACGCAGAATACCGTATGAGCCACAAGCAGCGTCAGCATTCCAAAAGGCATTCCCAAAAGAGAGAAAAAGGCTAAAAATACCATTCCCAGAATAATTTCCGGAATCATTAACGGCAAAATGGAAACATATTCAATAATTCCCTTTGACTTCCATTTCAGTTTAGCCAGACCCACAGCTCCCAGAGTTCCCAGAACCGCTGACAGAAAACAGCTTAAAACGCCCAGCAGCAGGCTGTTTCCCAGAGCTTCCATCAGGGCCTGGTTGGAAAACAGTTTTTCATACCACTGGAGAGAGAAGCCTTTCCAGCTTACAGTCAGCCGGGAATCGTTAAAGGAGTAAAGCACCACCATGGCAATGGGAAAGTACATGAAAAACAAAATGATTCCCAGATAGATATTTGCGATTTTGGAGTTCCTTTTCAATATAATCCCTCCAGTTCTTTTACATTTGTAATCTTACGGTACAGCCAGATCATAATCGTTGTCAGAATCGTCAGCACCACTGCCAGAGCCGCTGCAAAGGGCCAGTTGCTTCCCCGGTTCATCTGATCCTGAATCAGACTTCCCACTAATACAATCTTATTTCCTCCTAAAATATCTGCGATGAAAAACAGACCCATAGAAGGAATAAAGGTTAATATAATTCCTGAGAGCAGACCCGGCAGGGTCAGCTTCAGGGTGACTGTACGAAACGCCTGAAAAGACGTGGCGCCCAGATCCCGGGACGCTTCTATTAATGACCAGTCCAGTTTCTCAGCGCTGGAATAAACGGAGAGGATCATAAAGGGCAGCAGGGCATAAACCATCCCCACCACAATGGCCGGGTAACTGTACAGAATTTTCAAAGGTTCACTGATAATTCCCAGTTTTAAAAGCAGACCATTTAAAACGCCTTTGGTCTGGAGAATGATAATCCATCCATAGAGACGAATCAGAGAATTCACCCAGAAGGGAAGCATGATAAACAGCATTACCCTCTTTTTCCATTTGGCTGACAGTTTGGCCATAAAATAGCCGAAGGGATATCCCAGCAGACTGATAATTACCGTGCTGGTAATTGCCAGCTGAAAGGACTGTATAAAAGTCTGTAAATATACGGGATCCGTGATTCTTGTATAATTTTCCAGGGTAAATTTCCAGGTAACTCCGTATCCTTCGTTATTGGTTGCAAAACTTAAGGCCACCATGTAAACCAGCGGACCCACTAAAAATACAACAATAAACAAAAGCAGCGGCAGCATTGGAAAAAGCCCTTGATTTTTCTTACTTTTCATAGGACTCCTTTCTGTCCACTAAAACTGCGTTCTCGGCATTCCACCGAAAACAGATTTTCTGTCCCACCTGTACGTCAGCATCAATTCCATAGCGGCTGGAAATCAGCTGCTTTTTGTCCTCCAGCTCCAGGATCATCCGAAGCAGGCCGCCGGCAAATGTTTTCTCTGCTACCACAGCTTCCAGACCGCAGCCGCAGCCCGGATCCAGCGCCACATTTTCGCTTCTTACTGCAAAGGTGACTTTTTCTCCCGGTTTGGGAGGCTCTCCCTGGAAAATGGCCAGGGCCTTGCCGCCGCAGGTATTTAATAGTACCTGATTGCCGGTTACACTTTCCACCACTGCGTTTAATACGTTGGCATTTCCCACAAACCCGGCCACATAGCTGGTTCTGGGATAATTATAGACTTCGTCGGGCGTTCCGATTTGTTCAAAAAGTCCGTTATTCATAACCACAATCCGATCGGACATATTGATTGCCTCTTCCTGGTCATGGGTAATATAGATAAAAGTAATTCCCAGTTTTTTCTGCAGCCGTTTCAGTTCTGCCTGCATGGTTCTGCGAAGCTGCAGATCCAGTGCGCCCAGAGGTTCATCCAGCAGCAGCACTTTTGGGTTATTGACCAGCGCCCGGGCAATGGCTACCCTCTGTCTCTGTCCTCCCGACAGTTCTGCAGGTTTCCTTTTTTCAAATCCGGATAGCTGTACCAGTTCCAGCATCTGTTCCACCCGCACTTTGATTTCATCTTTTGGAACCTTTTTTAATTTCAGGCCATAACCAATATTATCTGCCACATTCATATAGGGAAACAGGGCATAACTCTGGAATACCGTATTGACGTCTCTTAAATGGGGAGGAAGATTGGTTACATCTTTTCCCTCCAGGATAACACGTCCCTCATCCGGTGTTTCCAGTCCTGCAATGATTCTGAGAGTGGTTGTTTTTCCACAGCCGGAAGAACCTAAAAAGGTAATAAACTCTCCCTTTTCTATGGATAAATTAATTCCTTCCAGAACGTCTACCTGATCAAACTTTTTTTTCACATTTTCTAACTTCAGCAGTATTTCTCCCATTCTTTCCTCCTGTCTTTCTCTCGGACTATTTGCGAATCGGTCTCCCGCTTCTGCTGCCTGTATAAATTCCTTCTTTCACCGCGGTTTCTCCGGCCACCAGCACATACGGAATTCCCCTGGGTCTTGCATCCGGCAGTCCCATATGAGGATAGGTAGCCGTATCGCAGATCTCCGCCGGATCAAAAACAGTAATATCTGCATCTTTTCCCGGCAGGATCACTCCTTTATCTTCCATTTTAAATACTTTGGCAGGAAGATACGTCGCCTTGTGAACTGCTTCTTCCAGGGTCAGAAGTTTCCTCTCTCTCACCATTTCTCTGAAATATCTGGGATAGGTCCCCGCAATCTGGGGATGGCCTTCTCCCTTATCATAGGCTCCTATATCCGTGGACGGCATAGCATACGGTTTCTTCAGACATTCATAGATTTCGTCCTCAATCCCTTCAAAGAAGATAACCGCTTCATGGGGACACTCTTCTTTCATACGGAAATAAAGCTCTTCATCCATCACCTGTCCCTTATATTTTCCGGTAGCTACTACCATCTGACTAAACTTCCAGTTATTATTCTGTATATTATTCAAATCAAAGGTGGCTGTATCAAAATATGTGGTCCAATTGGTATACATACCGCTGTCAATATGGATATTCAGCCCTTCTTTCTGAGCCTTTTCCAGCATTTTAAGTCCCGGATCGCAAAGGCCGCCGCAATACTGATAAACAAAATGAGAAATCAGAATATCCGCCTTTGTCTCTCTGGCAACTAAAATCAATTCATATAAAGAATATAAATCTTCGTTGGTCAGAAGTCTTGTATGAATCGGACAAATCTTTCCGTATTCAGCGCAGAGCCTTGCCAGTTCCACCACTTCCCGGATACTGCATCCCGGTACGTAATCCAGTCCGAAGGAAACTCCGCAGGCTCCGTCCTGAAATGCCTTCCTGGCCGTCTCTTTCATAATCTCTATTTCTTCGTCACACGCAGGTTTATACCGGTCATAAACTCCCGCCCGGTTTCTGAGTGGAATTCCATGGCCAATCAGCATCGCCTGATGAATGGGGAATCCTTTTCTTTCCTGCTCTTTGAAAAACTCTCCCATATCCTCCGGACTATAACCGCAGTTTCCTCCTACCGTGGTTGTAATTCCCTGGCATACAGACAGTTCCCCGGCATACAGTTCTCCGTCCACATGTCCGTGCGGGTCGATAAATCCGGGAGAAACTACCAGTCCTCCGGCGTCAATTACCTCCTCTGCCTCCAGAGGCGTCTCAGAAAGTACGGCAATCTTATCTCCCTGTATTCCCACATGTAACTGTTTCTTTGTCTTATTCTGACTGTCAATTACAATTCCGTGATTAATTGCAGTTGTCAGCATTTTCATCTCTCTCTTTCTATTATATAGTATCTTCAATCCTTTCTTCTTTTTACTGGTATTTCCCTATCTTTTTGCACAAAAAATACGGACCTATACCAAAAGCCCTGTGCTCTTCATATACAACGTAAATGAAGAGCCCTCTGTCGCAGCTTATGCATAGTGCCCGCATGTGTTTCCCATTCCCAAACAGGAACCAGCCATTGACCACCTCCGTGTCCAATGGCTGCCATTTTTCTGATATAAACAATTTCAGGCCCGTCCTGCTCCATCCAGTCTCCTCTTACTCCTGTACGCGCCATGTAGGCATGTACGTCAAGCCCGATGGCATGGAGAAAGCCCGCAACTTTTGCTGCGGTTTTTTCTTCAAAAAGTCCGTTTTTACTGCTCTGACCTTTTCTCTGTTCCATCAGACTCTCCTTTCCTCTGCCTCAAATGCAGATTTATACAGGATAAAAAACAGCCGTAAACCTATTTTACGGCTGTTCGCAGGTTTCCTAAAGCCGGAAATCAGACTTGAACTGACGACCCCTTCATTACGAGTGAAGTGCTCTACCGACTGAGCTATTCCGGCTGGTCGTTGACACAAATGATATTATACAGGATTTTCTAAAAAATGCAATAACTTTTTTATTTTCTTTTTATTTTTTCAGGGATTAAACAGCGCCAAATGCCGGTCAGACATTTGACGCCATACTTTTCTCACTGCTTTTTAATGTGAATATCCATCTGGGGATAAGCCAGTTCAATCCCTTCCCTGTCAAAGGACTCTTTGATTTTTTCGTTCAGACGCCATTTGGCAGGCCAGTAATTATCGGTTGCCACCCAGGCACGAAATCCTATCACAACCCAGGAGGCAGCCAGCTCATCCAGAAAGACCACCATTTCCTGATCCGATAAAATATCCGGATCTTCTTTTAACAGCCGCTCCAGAATTCCTTTGGCCTTCTGAATGTCTGCCTGATAAGAAATGGTAACCTTAATTTCCAGTCTCCGCTCATCTTTGGCCGTCACATTGGTAATGCTGTTATTGGAAAGAGTTCCGTTTGGAATTACAATTCTTTTATTGTCCACAGTAGACAAGGTGGTATAACAGATTTCTATCTTCGTAACCGTTCCTTCCAGATTGCTTCCGCTCTCTATGATATAATCTCCCACCAGAAAAGGCTTGAAAATCAATATCATAATTCCTCCGGCCAGATTGGCCAGTCCGCCCTGCAGGCCCACGCCCAGGGTAATTCCCGCGGAGCCCAACAGGGCCGCAATAGAACTTTCTGTCACTCCGAAATTGGTGGCAATGCTGAAGACCAGAATCGCATACAGAAACATCCGGCCCAGAGAGCACAGAAACTGAATAACGCCGGCATCTACAGAAGCTTTCTCCAGCGAAGCCCGTAAAATTTTAATCAGCCATCGGACAACCTTCAGTCCCACATAAAAAACGATAAGAGATAACAGGATTTTAAGTCCGAACTGCGCCAGTGAGGGTAAATTTCTTTCTATAAATTCTATAAATTTCTGATCCATTTCTATTTAACTGCTTTCTTTCCCGTTTTTGCGGTTTTCCCGGAAACAGCCTTTTTTACTTTTGCAGGCTGATACTGAAAAACGGACAGACTCAGCGCCGGCAGTTTTACGGTAATGGAATAGTCTCTCTCGTCGCACTCTTCCTTTTTCGCCAGTTTTACCCGCGGATTGAGCACGCCGTTTCCGCCGAATTCTTTGCGGTCGCTGTTGAATATCTCTTTATAACGGCCGCCCTCAGGTACGCCTACCTGGTATTTCTCATAGGTAACGTCTGCAAAATTGCAGAGAACCAGGAGCGTCTCTTCTTTCTTCTCTGTTTTTCTTAAAAACGCCAGTACGTTCTGTTCATAATTCATTAACTGGATCCATTCGAATCCTTCCGGATCATCATCCTTTTCATAAAGAGCCGGACAGGATTTATATACCTGTACCAGAGCTTTCAGATACTCCTTAAAAGGCTCCGGAGCCTGTCTGTCTGCCGCCTGCATTTTCTTTCCGGGATGTACCATCTGATAGCCATAGGCAAGTCTTGCATTTGCCCCTTTCTGGCTGACGCTTCCGGGCAGCTCTTCCATCAGCTCTTTCAGACATCCCACATCTCTGGTTCCCATGGGAAGGATATATTCCTCGGAGTAAGCGTAAAGCATACTTAAGGTAAGCTGATCGTGATAATCTTTCCGGTAAACCGGTTCCTTCACCAGATATTCCATAAAATCGTGAATCCATCCGCCGCTCCATTTGTAGTCAAATCCCAGATGATCCTCTTCCACACTCTCTGTCAGGTCCGGCCAGAGTCCGTCTTCCTGGGCAATTAGTAAGACTTCCGGATACTGTTTCTTCACCAGAGAATTTAAATGTTTCAGAAATTCCACGGCTTCCAGATTCTCGTTGGTTCCGTATAAATTGGGCGTCCAGTTTCCACTGGTGCGTCCGTAGTCCAGATACAGCATGGCATCCACATCGTCCATACGCAGTCCGTCCAGATGGTATTCTTCAATCCAGTACAGAGCATTGGCAATCAGGAAATTTTTCACCATAGGACTTCCGTAATCGTAAAGCAGCGTATCCCAGAAGGGGTGGACATTCTCATTTTCATTCTTCTTTTCGTAAAGCAGCGTACCGTCAAACTGCTCCAGTCCGGATGCTCCTTTGGGGAACTGGGCCGGAGTCCAGTCTAATATCACTCCGATTTCCTCTTTATGCAGCCAGTCCACAAAGTATTTAAAGTCTTCCCCCTGTCCGTATCTTCTGGTAGGGGCGTAATAAGAAGAGGTGGAGTAGCCTTTTCCCTGATCATTCAGATATTCCATCACCGGATGGAGTTCCACATGGGTATAGCCCATTTCTTTCACATAGCTTCCGATTTTCTCAGCCAGCTCCCGGTAATTCAGGGTTTTTTCTTCCTCTTTGGCCTCAGTTTCCAAATCCACCTCATAAATATAGAGAGGCACGTTCTTTTTGCCAAAGCCTTTTCTCTTCTCCAGCCAGCTCTCATCCTGCCAGGAATATCCTGTGCCGCCGGACACCACAGAAGCATCTTTCGGAGGCATCTCCGCCTGGAATGCATAGGGGTCTGCCTTCAGCAGAATTTCTCCGCTCTTTGTCTTAATCTGGTATTTATAAATGTCGCCGGCTTTTACCTGAGGAAGAAACAGCTCAAAAATTCCGGACATAGGAAGGCGGTGCATGAGAGCCCGTCTTCCGTCCCAGTCATTAAAATCACCCACAACGCTTACCGTAACTGCATTAGGTGCCCAGACGGCAAAGGCTGTCCCTTCTGTTCCCTTTACCACTGCAGGATGGGCTCCCAGTTTCCTGTAAATATCATAGTGGATTCCCGAGAGAAACTTCTTTTCATCCTCTTCGGAAATCTGTCCCGGAAACGCGTAGGGGTCGTATTCTTCCTTTATCTTTCCGTCTTTTGTCTCTATTACAAAATGATAGGCAGGGATTTTTCTCACCGGAATTTCCGCGGCGAAGTATCCGGCCTCATCTTCCATAATCATTTCCTGTTTTTTCGAAGCTTTCCCATACACAATGGTCACTTTTTCCGCTGTTGGAAAATATCCCTGTACCAATACTCCCGTCTGTGTTACCTGGGGTGTCATTACATCTCTCGGGGAAGCTTCTTCTCCATAAATAATGGCCTCAATTCTGGGCCAGTTCATGCTGTTATAAACCTGTTCTTCCATAAGCTGCACCTCCTGTTTTGTTACATTTTATCATTTCTTGTCCCTTGTTGACAAGTCATTCTAAAATAGTTTGACAAACAAGTCCTTCTGTTCTACAGTTAAACTATATTATATACTGCGTAAGGAGGATCTGAAAAAATGAATAAAATTTACGATGCCGTTGCTCTGGGTGAATTATTAATAGACTTTACAGAAAATGGAATTTCTCCCCAGGGAAATCCCCTTCTGGAAGCCAATCCCGGAGGCGCTCCCTGCAACGTTCTGGCTATGCTGAATCAACTGGGCAAAAAAACCGCCTTCATCGGCAAAGTTGGAAACGATCAGTTCGGAACCATGTTAAAAGCCGCCCTTCAGGAAGTAAATATCGAAACAAAAGGACTGCTTATGGATGACAGTGTGCACACCACTCTTGCCTTTGTCCATACGTTTCCCGACGGGGACAGGGACTTTGCATTTTACCGGAATCCGGGCGCTGATATGATGCTGACCAAGGAGGAGGTATCCGAAGATCTCATCCGCTCTTCCCGCCTGTTCCATTTCGGCACTCTCTCCTCTACTCATAAGGGTGTCCGGGAAGCTACGCGTTATGCATTGGAAGTCGCAAAAAAAGAACAGCTCCTGATTACCTTTGATCCTAATCTGCGTCCTCCTCTCTGGGAAAATTTAGAAGACGCCAGGACAGAAATTCTGTACGGTATGTCCCAGTGCGATGTTCTGAAAATTTCAGATAATGAAATGGAGTTTCTTACCGGCACTGACGACTATGACCGGGGCGTAAATCTCCTTCTGGAGAAATACCCTATTCCACTGGTACTGGTAACCCTTGGAAAAGAGGGAAGCCGGGCTTATTATCAGGGAAGAAAGGTGGAAGCCGCTCCTTTCCTGCAGGAAAAAACCATTGAAACCACCGGCGCCGGCGACACTTTCTGCGCTTCTGTTTTAAATTATGTACTGGATCACGGTCTGGAGAATCTTACCGACGAAAACCTGACCGAAATGCTTACCTTTGCCAACGCCGGCGCCTCCATTATCACAACCCGAAAAGGCGCTCTGCGTGTGATGCCCTCCAGACAGGAAGTTCTGGATTTTATCGCTGCCGAAAAAAAGAACTAATTCTTCCCGAAAAAAAGTCTGCTGCAGATTTCCTGCAGCAGATTTTTTCCTCTCTTTTCAGAAGATATGATAATTTACTACCAGTGCGGCAAATACAATGGATACCATTGATAACAGTTTAATTAAAATATTAATGGACGGCCCGGAGGTATCTTTAAAGGGATCGCCTACCGTATCCCCTACTACAGCCGCTTTGTGGGCCTCGCTGCCTTTTCCGCCGTGTACGCCGCCTTCAATATATTTCTTGGCATTATCCCATGCGCCGCCTGCATTTGCCATGAAAATTGCCATTAAGAAGCCTGTGGATGTTGAACCTGCAAGCATTCCGATAACTCCGTTATACCCCAGGATCAGCCCCACCAGGACAGGAGTAATAATTGCAAGCAGTGTCGGGAGAACCATTTCCCGCAGACTGGCTTTGGTACAAATATCCACGCATTTTGCATAGTCCGCCTCTGCAGTTCCCTCCATCAGCCCTTTTATTTCATGGAACTGTCTTCTCACTTCCATCACAATACTCTCTGCAGCCTTGCCCACCGAAGACATGGTAAGAGCGGCAAAGACAAAGGGCAGGCATGCGCCGATAAAAATTCCCACCAGGACTGCCGGATTCATAACGCTCATATCCAGCGCCACATTTCCCTGGCCTACTTCCTGTACTTTCTCCACATAAGAAGCAATCAGCGCCAGAGCCGTTAAAGCGGCGGATCCAATAGCGAATCCCTTTCCTGTGGCCGCCGTGGTATTTCCCAGAGAATCCAGGGCGTCCGTACGCTTACGCACTTCCGGATCCAGACCTGCCATTTCCGCAATTCCTCCTGCATTATCTGCAATGGGGCCATAAGCGTCTGTAGCCAGGGTGATTCCCAGGGTAGATAACATTCCCACTGCCGCAAGGGCGATTCCGTAAAGTCCTCTGACGGACTCGGTAAAGCCGCCGGAGAAAGAATACGCTGCCAGTACGCAGATGGCAATGATGATGATGGGAACTGCTGTAGAGAGCATTCCCAGACTTAAGCCCCCGATAATGATGGTAGCAGAGCCGGTTTTGGCTTTGTCCGCCAGGTTCTTCGTCGGTTTATAAGTATCTGAGGTAAAATATTCCGTAAAGAATCCGATGAGGATTCCCGCCAGAAGTCCGGACAGAATCGCAAAGTAAAATCCCATAAAATCTTTTCCCAGTACAATCCATACCAGAGGCAGGGCCGCCACAGCGATAATCACCGCACTGGTATTCGTTCCCCGTCTCAGAGCCCGAAGCAGAGTGCTCTGTCTGGTATCTTCCGCCGTTCTTACAAGGGTGGAGCCCAAAATAGAGGCCAGTACCCCGATGGCTGCCAGAAGCATGGGAACGATAACGGCATTGACCCGATCCACGGCCTCGATTTTATTAAAGGCGATTACACCAAGGGCACACGCGGAAAGAATGGAGCCCACATAAGATTCATAAAGATCGGCGCCCATTCCTGCCACATCTCCCACATTATCTCCTACGTTATCTGCAATCACCGCCGGGTTTCTGGGATCGTCTTCAGGAATTCCCACTTCTACCTTTCCTACCAGGTCAGCCCCCACATCTGCGGCCTTTGTATAAATGCCTCCGCCCACACGGGCAAACAGGGCCATGGAAGAGGCTCCCATTCCGAAGGTAAGCATGGTGCTGGTAATGTCTTCAATGGGAAGGTCAAATACCAGGCGAAGAAGCAGATACCAGATGGAAATATCCAAAAGGCCCAGCCCCACTACCGTAAAGCCCATAACCGTTCCTGCGGAAAAAGCTACCGTCAGTCCTTTGTTCAACCCTTTTTGGCAGGCATTGGCCGTCCTTGCATTGGCTCTTGTGGCAATCTGCATCCCCACAAATCCAGACAGTCCGGAGAAAAATCCCCCCGTGACAAATGCGAAAGGAACAAACCAGGTAAGAAATCCCATGGCTGCCATTCCCAGTAAAATTACAAACATTCCCACGAAAAAAATGATCAGCATCTTATACTGACGGCGCAGGTATGCCATGGCGCCTTTGTGAATGGATGCCGAGATTTTTTTCATGGTTTCATTTCCTTCCGGAAAACTTAAAACCTTTCTGGCTCTGCCTGCTGCAAATAACAGCGCCACCACAGAACCAAACAACGTCAACAGTGCCAGTACATTGTCCATAGTAATCCCCCATTTCTGATTTTTCTTGTTGTTCTTATTATAGATCTTTTCAGAAAATTTAGGTATACTTTTTGAAAAAAAGCTGTGCGGCATCTTCCGTTAGATGCTGCACAGCTTTTCGTGCTACAGTTTTCTTGAAATGATCTGAGCGATTCCTCTGAGGTACTTTGAAAGTTTTTTTCTGTTTCGATACAGCATCTGTGCTGTTTTCCGCCTGCGGTTCCATCTCTTCCATTTTTTTACCAGTCCAGGCTTTGCCTTGTTCCTCATTTTATCGCCTCCGGTTATTTAATTACCCGTACTCTGGAAACTCCTTCCAGACCCTGAAGCTCAGTAAGGGTTTCCTTGGAAGCCGCGCTTTCCAGGTCAATCAGAGTATACGCGTATTCTCCCCGTCCTTTATTGGTCAAATCCGCAATATTCAGTCCTTCCGCTCCCAGAATTTTCGTCACATGATGAATCATGTTTGGAATATTCTTATGGGTAATGGCAATTCTGCAGACAGCTACACAGGTCCCCATATCGCAGGCCGGGAAGTTTACAGAGTTTTTAATATTTCCGTTCTCCAGAAAATCTCTCAGCTCTTTTACTGCCATAACGGCACAGTTTTCTTCCGCTTCCTCTGTGGACGCTCCCAGATGAGGCGTCACTAAAGTTCCCGGAAGACCTGCCACTGCCGGAGTTGCAAAATCGGTTACATACTTTTTGATCTTTTCTTCTCTCAGTCCTTCTATCAGAGCCTCTTCATCTACCAGTAAATCTCTGGCAAAATTCAGAATTACAACTCCGTCTTTCATCTTCCCGATGGATTCTCTGTTAATCATTCCCTTGGTATCATCCGTTAAAGGAACATGAACGGTTATGTAATCACACTTTGTATAGATTTCATCCAGGGATTTGCTGTGATGGATGGTTCTGGACAGATTCCAGGCTGCGTCAATGGAAATAAAGGGATCAAATCCGTACACTTCCATTCCCAGACCGGAAGCGGCGTTGGCTACCATACTGCCAATCGCTCCTAATCCTATGATGCCCAGTTTTTTCCCTGCAATTTCACATCCGGCAAATTTCTTTTTCTGTTTTTCTGCCAGTTTTCCAATGTCTTCCTGGTTTTTCTGCTGTTCCACCCACTCGATACCGCCTACAATATCTCTGGATGCCAGCAGCATTCCTGCGATTACCAGCTCTTTCACCCCGTTGGCGTTGGCGCCCGGTGTGTTAAATACTACAATTCCTTTCTCAGAGCACTCCGCCAGAGGAATATTATTCACCCCGGCTCCCGCTCTTGCCACGGCACACAGCGAACCGGGAAGTTCCATCTCCGTCATTTTAGCGCTGCGTACCAGCACAGCGTCTGCGTCTTTCATCTCCTCCGTATTCCGGTATTGGTCTGAAAATAAATCCAGTCCCGTTTTAGAAATCGGATTCAGGCAATGATACTGAAACATCAGATATTCTCCTCCTCAAACTTTTTCATAAATGCCACTAATGCTTCAACACCTTCTATTGGCATTGCATTATAAATGCTGGCTCGCATTCCTCCCACCGTTCTGTGTCCTTTTAAGTTTTCCAGTCCGGCCGCCTTTGCTTCTTTTACAAATCTGGCGTCCAGTTCTTTATCTCCCGTTACAAAGGGAACATTCATTAAAGAACGATCTTTCGGTACAACGGTTCCCTTAAACATCCTGCTCTCATCCAGGAAATCGTAGAGAATCTTTGCTTTCTTTTCATTTCTTGCTTTCATCACTTCCAGTCCTCCCATGGCTTTCAGCCATTTGAAGACTTTTCCGCACATATAAATACAATAACAGTTTGGCGTATTGTACATGGAACCGGCATCTGCATGGGTCTTATACGTAAGCATCGTGGGAGTCCCGGGAAGAACATCTTCCGTTATCAGATCCTCTCTCACAATGGCGATGACCATACCGGCCGGTCCGATGTTTTTCTGCACGCCTCCGTACACAATTCCATAACGGCTTATGTCCATAGGCTCTGACAGGAAACAGGAGGATACGTCGGAAACCAGAAGTTTTCCCTTGG
Source organism: Blautia sp. An249 (assembly GCF_002159835.1). Classification (GTDB taxonomy): domain Bacteria; phylum Bacillota; class Clostridia; order Lachnospirales; family Lachnospiraceae; genus Blautia_A; species Blautia_A avistercoris. Next base: position 54,612 of record NZ_NFJL01000011.1, read on the forward strand.
TATTGGGAAGTTCCTTAAACTTCGTTCCGTAAATGGTATTATTTTCACAAATATAAACGTAATCTGCATCCGGGCTGATGGGCAAATCGGAACAGTCCGGAATATAGGAAAATGTCTTGTCTTCTGAGGTTGCAATTTTATTGGCTTTTCCGTATTTCTGCGCCTCAGTGTAGGCTTTCTTTGCCCACTGTCCCGTTACAATGTAGTCTGCTACCCGGTTTTTCATCAGATTCATGGGAATCATAGCAAACTGCTGGCTGGCTCCGCCCTGTAAAAATAAGACCCTGTAATTCTCCGGGATCTGGAGCAGTTCTCTTAAATCCGCCTCAGCTTCGTCAATAATCTGCTGGAAAGCGGGACTTCTGTGGCTCATTTCCATTACAGACATTCCCGTTCCTCTGTAATCCAGCATTTCCTCTGCTGCTTCTTTTAATACTTCTTCCGGCAATGCTGCAGGCCCCGCTGAAAAGTTAAACACTCTTGCCATTTTTTAAATCCTCCTCGTCAAATGCGTCTTCAATGTCTGCTCCCGCTGGAACCATCGGGAAAACTTTCAGATCCTGGTTGATAAGGCAATCCAGAACTACCGGATGGTCAGCCGCCAGAGCTTTAGCCAGTGCTGGCTCAACTTCTTCTTTTTTGGTGATGCGGATGGCTTCTGCTCCCATTCCTTCAGAAACTTTTACAAAATCCATCACATCGTTTAAAACTGTATGTGAATACCGGCTGTCATAGAACAGATTCTGCCACTGGCGCACCATTCCCAGCACGTGATTATTGAGAATAATCTGCACAATCGGAAGACGGTTTCTCACAGCCGTAATCACTTCATTCATATTCATCCGGAAACATCCGTCTCCGGCGATATTGATGACCTGTTTCTCGGGACATCCTATCTGAGCTCCGATACATGCTCCCAGACCATATCCCATGGTTCCCAGTCCGCCGGAACTAAGGAAAGTTCTGGGTTCCTTATATTGATAATACTGGGCCGCCCACATCTGATGCTGGCCCACATCTGTGGTAATAATGGTATCCTGATCCTTTGTCATCTCATAGAGTTTTTCGATAATATACGGACCGGTCAGCTGATCCGGATCGTACTTCAGCGGATAGGTTTCTTTTAATTCTTCTATATGAGAAACCCATTCTTTATGTGAAGCAGGAGAGACTTTTTCCAGAATTCTTCTGAGAACTTCTTTCAGGTCTCCGATTACGGCTGCATCCACTACCACATTTTTATTGACTTCAGCAGCATCCACGTCAATCTGCAGAATTTTAGCGTTTTTCGCAAAGTTGTTTACATTTCCTGTCACACGATCGCTGAATCTGGCTCCCAGCACAATCAGCAAATCACACTGGGAAACGCCCAGATTGGAAGCCTTCGTTCCGTGCATTCCCAGCATTCCCGTGTACAGAGGATCCTTTCCGTCAAAGGCGCCTTTTCCCATCAGACTGTCGCAGACAGGAGATTCTATCCTGTGCGCCAGTTCCCGGATTTCTTCCGAAGCGCCGGAAATTACGCCTCCTCCGCCTGCGAAAATAAACGGTTTTTCAGAGGCTTCTATCATTTCTACTGCCTGCTTAATATCCTCCGGACGGATTTCCTTTGTCTCCCGGTTAATGGTGGCCGGCTGTTTCCGTTCGTATTCCCATTTCGCTCCGGTGACGTCCTTGGTAACGTCCACCAGTACCGGACCCGGACGGCCGCTTTTTGCAATATAAAAGGCTTTCCGGATACTGTCGGCCAGTTTGGAAATATCTTTTACAATAAAGCTGTGTTTGGTCACCGGCATTACAATTCCGGCAATATCCACCTCCTGGAAAGAGTCTCTTCCCAGAAGAGGTTTCCCCACATTGGCTGTAATGGCTACCATCGGTACGGAATCCATGGATGCGGTGGCAATTCCGGTCACCAGATTCGTGGCTCCCGGACCGCTGGTTGCCATACAGACGCCTACTTTGCCTGTGGCTCTGGCATATCCGTCCGCTGCATGAGCTGCTCCCTGTTCGTGGGAAGTCAGGACATGACGGATTTCATCCCGATATTCATACAGAGCATCGTAAATATTTAAAATGGCTCCGCCGGGGTAACCGAAGACGGTATCCACTCCCTGCTCTTTCAGACATTCTATGATGATCTGTGCTCCTGTAAGCTGCATATCTCAATTCCTCCCTAGTGTTTCGGTACTTCCAAGATGGCTCCCCGGTTTCCGGATGTCACCATAGCGGCATATCTGGCCAGATAACCGGTGGTGACTTTCGGCTCTCTCGGTGTCCAGTTCTTTCTCCTTCTTTCCATTTCTTCCGGAGTAATATCTGCTTCCAGTTTCATTTCCGGAATATTAATACGTATCCTGTCTCCTTCTTCAATCAGCGCAATGGGGCCGCCCACTGCCGCTTCCGGAGAAACGTGTCCGATGGATGCGCCTCTGGAAGCTCCGCTGAAACGTCCGTCTGTAATCAGCGCCACAGAAGATCCCAGTCCCATTCCTGCAATGGCGGAAGTAGGATTCAGCATTTCTCTCATGCCCGGACCGCCTTTAGGTCCTTCATAACGGATAACCACCACGTCTCCGGCCACAATCTTTCCGCCTTTGATGGCTTCAATGGCATCTTCCTCGCAGTCAAAGACTCTTGCAGGACCCTCATGAACCATCATTTCCTCACAGACTGCAGAACGTTTTACAACGCCTCCGTCAGGAGCCAGATTTCCTTTTAAAACAGCTAAACCGCCGGTTTCACTGTACGGATTTTCTATCGGACGAATCACGCTCGGATCTTTATTGATACATCCTTCAATATTTTCACCCAGTGTCTTTCCGGTAACTGTCATACAGTCCGTGTGAAGGAGATTCTTCTTATTCAGCTCGTTCATCACCGCATACACGCCGCCTGCTTCATTTAAATCTTCCATATAAGTAGGGCCTGCCGGCGCAAGATGACAGAGGTTCGGTGTCCTGCTGCTGATTTCATTGGCAAAGCTGATATCGAAATCCATTCCAATCTCATGGGCGATTGCCGGAATATGCAGCATACTGTTGGTGGAACATCCAAGGGCCATATCTACGGTTAAAGCATTTAAAATTGCTTTTTCAGTCATAATGTCTCTCGGGCGGATATTCTTTCTGTACATCTCCATAACCTGCATTCCTGCATGTTTTGCAAGGGCAATACGCTCCGAATAGACCGCCGGAATGGTTCCGTTTCCTTTTAATCCCATACCCAGAACTTCTGTCAGACAGTTCATACTGTTGGCCGTATACATACCGGAACAGGAGCCGCAGGTTGGGCAGGCTTTATTTTCATATTCTTTTACATCTTCCTCCGTCATGGTTCCTGCACTGTAGGAGCCAACTGCTTCAAACATGCTGGAAAGGCTGGTTTTATGTCCTTTCACATGGCCTGCCAGCATGGGACCGCCGCTGACAAATACGGTGGGTACATTAATTCTGGCTGCCGCCATCAAAAGTCCCGGAACGTTTTTGTCACAGTTCGGCACCATAACCAGGGCGTCAAACTGATGGGCCAGAGCCATGGCTTCTGTGGAATCTGCAATTAGATCTCTGGTAACCAGAGAATATTTCATTCCAATATGTCCCATGGCGATTCCATCACACACGGCAATGGCCGGAAACATCACAGGAGTTCCTCCTGCCATGGCAACCCCCTGTTTCACTGCATTTACAATTTTATCCAGGTTCATATGTCCCGGTACAATTTCATTATAGGAACTGACAATCCCCACCAATGGGCGTTCCATCTCTTCTTTTGTCATTCCAAGAGCATTAAATAATGAACGGTGAGGGGCCTGCTGCATTCCTTTTTTTACTGCATCACTTTTCATATCGGTTTCCTCCTTGCTTTATCAGTCAATTGCTTCTGCAATCTTATCTCCCATTTCTCTGGTTCCCACACAGGTGCATCCTTCCGACATAATATCCGGAGTACGGTAACCCTGGGTAAGAACCGTCTGTACCGCCTTTTCCACAGCGTCTGCCTCCTGATCCAGATTCAGGGAATAACGCAGCATCATAGCTGCAGACAAAATCGTAGCTATGGGATTGGCTTTATTTTCTCCCGCAATATCCGGCGCGGATCCGTGGCTTGGCTCATACAGGCCAAATGAGGTTTCATTCAGACTGGCTGAGGAAAGCATACCGATAGATCCGGTTACCATGCTGGCTTCGTCAGAAAGAATGTCTCCAAACATATTCTCTGTTAAAATCACGTCGAACTGTCCCGGATTCTTTACAAGCTGCATGGCACAGTTGTCTACCAGCATATGTTCCAGGGTAATCTGAGGGTATTCTTTGGCAACCTCTTCCACCACGCTTCTCCAGAGTCTGGAAGAATCCAGTACGTTGGCCTTATCCACACTGGTTACTTTCTTTCTTCTTTTGCCGGCGATTTCAAAAGCTTTGCGGGCAATTCTTTCAATCTCTTTTTCATTATAAGTAAGGGTATCAATAGCTTTCTTTACCCCGTTTTCTTCGATGGTTTTTCTCTCTCCGAAATAGAGACCTCCTGTCAGTTCCCGGACAATCACCATATCAAAACCGTCCCCGATGATTTCTTCTTTCAGAGGGCAGGCTTCTTTTAATTCCTGATACAGATAAGCGGGTCTTAAATTTGCAAACAAGTTTAAGGATTTCCGAAGCTTCAAAAGTCCGGCTTCCGGACGTTTCGACGGCTCCAGCTGATACCATGGGGACGTTTTTGCATCTCCTCCTATGGATCCCATCAGCACGGCGTCTGCCTTTTTTGCCTCTTCAATGGTTTCATCTGTAAGGGGAACTCCATGTACGTCAATAGAGGCTCCGCCCAGCAGCAGTTCCGTGTAGGTAAATGAATGTCCATATTTTTCACATACTTTATCCAGTATTTTTTTCGCTTCTCTGACAATTTCCGGCCCGATTCCATCCCCCGGAATCAATGCAATTTTCTGTTCCATCGTATCATATCCTTTCTGTTTTTAGCGTATCGTTATTATCATACTCCACTTTTTGCAGGATTTCAACTAAATATAGAAAATTCGACACGCAGATTAAGACATGCTGCACAATTTTAAAAGCCGCCCGGAATCTCCTATGAGTTTCCGGACGGCTCCCCGTTTTTCTTATTCTGCAGAGGCGCTCTCTGGCTTTTCTACTTCTGCAATCGCTGCTTTACGCATGGGAATTCTGCAGTTTCTGTTATTTCCAAATTCTACAATCACATCTTCTTCTGTCATGCTGATAATGGTACCGTAGAATCCGCTTGTTGTTACTACACTATCACCAACTTCCATGTTGGAAAGCATTGCACTGACTCTTTTTTGTTCTTTTTTCTGCGGGCGAATCATCATAAAGTACAGCAGACCGAAGATAACTACCATCCAGATAACTGTAAATCCGATTCCCGTTGTCCCTGTTGAGGCTGATGCCACTACATTACCCATTTTCTTTCCTCCTATTTCTTGTATGAACATTATAGAACATCATACCGAAAAATTCTTATTTTATCAAGTGTTTTTCCAATTATTTTTCTGCCTTCGCCTGTTCAAAGCCCTCCAGCTTTTCTTTTTTATAAGCTTCAAATCTTCCCTGTTCCAGAGCCTGCCGAATCTCTTCCATCATATGATTATAGAAATACAGATTATGAAGGACACATAAACGCATTCCCAGCATCTCTTTTGCCTTCAGAAGATGGCGGATGTATGCCCGGCTGTAATGACGGCAGGCCGGACACTGACAGCCCTCTTCAATGGGTCTGGAATCCAGTTCATATCTGGCGTTAAACAGATTCCGTTTTCCCTGGCTGGTATATACGTGACCGTGGCGGCCGTTTCTGCTGGGGTAAACACAGTCAAAGAAGTCCACGCCTCTGCTGACTGCCTCCAGAATATTGGACGGAGTCCCTACTCCCATTAAATACGTGGGTTTATTCTGTGGAAGATGAGGCACCACCTCATCTAAAATCCGGTACATTTCTTCATGACTTTCCCCCACAGCCAGTCCTCCCACAGCATAACCGTCCAGATCCATTTCTGCAATCTCCTGGGCATGGGAAATACGAATATCCTCATAAACCGCCCCCTGATTAATACCGAAAAGAAGCTGATTCTTATTAATGGTATCTTCCAGGCTGTTCAGTCTTGCCATTTCCTCTTTACACCGTTTCAGCCAGCGGGCTGTCCGGTTTACAGAAGCCTGTACATAGTCTCTGTCCGCCCTGCTGGAAGGACACTCATCGAAAGCCATGGCGATTGTGGAAGCCAGGTTGGACTGAATCTGCATACTTTCCTCCGGCCCCATGAAAATCTTCCTTCCGTCCACATGCGAGTTAAAATAGACGCCCTCTTCCTTAATTCTTCTTAATTTCGACAGGGAGAAAACCTGAAATCCGCCGGAATCGGTCAGGATCGGTTTATCCCAGTTCATAAATTTATGCAGGCCTCCAAGCTGTTTTACCACCTTGTCTCCCGGTCTTACATGGAGGTGATACGTGTTGGACAGTTCCACCTGGGTTTTAATTTCCTGTAAATCCATCGTGGAGACAGCCCCCTTAATGGCAGCCGCTGTTCCCACATTCATAAAGACCGGCGTCTGAATGGTGCCGTGCACCGTCTCCAGCTGCGCCCGCTTTGCTCTTCCTTCCGTTTTAATTATCTGATACATAATGCTCCTCTTTGTTTTCTCTTCTATTTTTTCAGCTGAAGGTAGTATATATGGAATAGAAGAAAATGTAAAGTATTTCAATTTAATCCAGTACTATTATTGTTAAGTTTTAACATTGTCTTTTTAAATTTCTTGTCGTATAATGTTACGGAATTAAAATTTTATTACTTATTTATTATATTTTAGAGAATAAGAGGAGGCAGTTTTTAACCTTGAATACATCAATACATACTTATACTCTGGGAATCGACATCGGTTCCACAACTGTAAAAATTGCTGTTCTGGATGAAGAGGCTCATCTTCTCTTTGCAGATTATGAACGTCACTTTGCCAACATCCAGGAAACTCTGGCTTCCCTTCTGGGAAAAGCCCGTAAACAGCTGGGGGAACTGACGGTACACCCCGTAATCACCGGTTCCGGCGGCCTCACCCTGGCCAACCATCTGGAAGTTCCTTTTGTTCAGGAGGTCATTGCCGTTTCCACTTCTCTGGAAAAGTTTGCGCCGAAGACAGACGTGGCCATTGAACTTGGCGGGGAAGATGCGAAAATCATATATTTTGAAGGCGGAAATGTGGAACAGCGTATGAACGGAATCTGTGCGGGAGGAACCGGTTCTTTTATTGATCAGATGGCTTCCCTTCTTCAGACAGACGCGCCGGGACTGAATGAATATGCGAAAAACTATCAGGCGCTCTATCCCATTGCCGCCCGCTGCGGCGTTTTCGCCAAAACGGATATTCAGCCTTTAATCAATGAGGGCGCCACAAAAGAAGATTTGTCAGCCTCCATTTTCCAGGCAGTTGTGAATCAGACCATCAGCGGTCTGGCCTGTGGAAAACCTATCCGAGGACATGTGGCTTTCCTGGGGGGGCCGCTTCACTTTCTCTCCGAATTAAAGGAAGCCTTTATCCGTACCTTAAAGTTAGATGAAGAGCATACCATTGTGCCGGAAAATTCTCATCTGTTTGCCGCTATAGGTTCTGCTCTGAATTATAAACCGGAAGTAACCGTTTCTCTGACTGCCATGCGGGACCGTCTGGCGGCCTCCATCCCCATGGATTTTGAAGTGGAACGTATGGAACCTCTGTTCTCTTCCGAAAAAGACTATAATGATTTCAATGAGAGACAGGCGCTCTATCATGTCCCAACCAAAGAACTGTCCGAATATCAGGGACGCTGTTATCTGGGAATTGATGCCGGTTCCACTACCACCAAAGCTGCCCTGGTAGGAGAAGACGGAACCCTGCTCTATTCCTTTTACAGCAACAACGACGGCAGCCCGTTAAAAACAAGTATCCGGGCCATCCAGGATATTTACCGGAAACTTCCGGGCTCTGCCGAAATTGCTTATTCCTGCTCCACCGGATACGGAGAAGCTTTAATTAAAGCCGCACTCCTTTTGGATGAGGGTGAGGTGGAAACGGTTTCTCATTACTATGCAGCCGCCTACTTCGATCCGGAAGTGGACTGTATTTTAGACATCGGCGGTCAGGACATGAAATGCATCAAAATTAAAAACCAGACCGTTGACAGTGTCCAGTTAAATGAAGCCTGTTCTTCCGGATGCGGTTCCTTTATTGAAACCTTTGCCAAGTCCTTAAACTACAGTGTTCAGGATTTTGCCAAAGAGGCTCTTTTCGCTCAGCATCCCATTGATCTGGGAACCCGCTGTACCGTATTTATGAATTCCAAGGTAAAACAGGCTCAGAAAGAGGGGGCTTCCGTAGCCGATATTTCTGCCGGGCTTGCCTACTCAGTCATTAAGAACGCCCTTTATAAGGTCATTAAGGTATCCGACGCTTCTGAACTGGGAAAACACATTGTTGTTCAGGGCGGAACCTTCTATAATGACGCTGTTTTACGCAGTTTTGAAAAAATCGCCGGATGCGAAGCCATCCGTCCGGACATTGCCGGAATCATGGGAGCCTTCGGAGCGGCTCTGATTGCCCGGGAACGGTACACCCAGGGAAAAGAAACCACCATGCTGCCCATTGAAAAAATTAACAGTCTTCAGTACAAAACCACTATGGCAAACTGCAAAGGCTGTACCAATAACTGTCGTCTGACTATCAGCAAATTCAGCGGAGGACGTCAGTTTGTCAGCGGCAACCGCTGTGAAAAGGGAATCGGAAAGGAAAAGAACAAGGATAAAGTCCCCAATTTGTTTGATTACAAATACAAACGACTTTTTTCCTACAAGCCTCTGGATCCTGTATCCGCTGTCCGGGGAAAAGTGGGAATTCCCAGAGTTCTGAATATGTTTGAGAACTATCCGTTCTGGTACACCTTCTTTACCAGACTGAAATACCAGGTGATTCTCTCCCCAACCTCTACCAGAAAGATTTATGAGCTTGGCATTGAATCCATCCCCAGCGAATCCGAATGTTATCCGGCCAAGCTGGCCCACGGCCATGTAACCTGGCTTCTGCGAAATGACGTAAAATTTATTTTCTATCCCTGTATTCCTTATGAACGGGTGGAATTTCCGGACGCCGTCAACCATTATAACTGCCCCATTGTAACTTCTTATCCGGAAAATATTAAAAACAATGTGGATGAGTTAAATGATCCCTCCATTGATTTCCGCAACCCGTTCCTGGCCTTTACTTCTGAACAGATTCTGACCGACCGGCTGGTGGAAGAATTTGCGGATCTTCCTTCACAGGAAGTAAGGGAAGCCGCTCACGCTGCCTGGGAAGAACTGGAAGCCGCCAGAAAAGACGTGCAGAAGAAAGGGGAAGAAACCCTGAAATATATGAAAGAGACCGGACGCAGGGGAATCGTCCTGGCCGGCCGCCCCTACCATATTGATCCGGAAATTCATCACGGAATCCCGGATCTGATTAACAGTTACGGCGTCGCTGTGCTTACGGAAGATTCCATTTCTCATCTGGCGCAGATTGAACGCCCCATCCGCGTCAACGATCAGTGGATGTATCATTCCCGCCTTTACGCCGCTGCAAATTTCGTTAAGACACAGGAGAATCTGGATCTGATTCAGTTAAATTCCTTCGGCTGCGGTCTGGATGCCGTAACTACCGATGAAGTTTACGAAATCCTGGAAAAGAGCGGAAAGATTTACACCTGTCTGAAGATCGACGAAGTGAATAACCTGGGAGCCGCCAGAATCCGGGTGCGTTCTCTTCTGGCAGCCTTAAAGGCAAAGGAGAAACAGGAAACCAAAAGACAGATCCTGCCTTCTTCCATTGAAAAAGTATCCTTCACCAGGGAAATGCGCAAAGATTATACCATTCTCTGCCCGCAGATGTCTCCCATTCACTTCACCATTCTGCAGGCGGCTTTTAACGCTTCCGGATACCATCTGGAAGTATTGCCAAACGATAACAAAGCCGCGGTGGATGTGGGATTAAAATACGTAAACAATGACGCCTGCTATCCTTCTCTGATGGTCGTGGGACAGATTATGCAGGCCCTTCTGTCCGGCAAATATGATTTGAATAAAGTAGCAGTTGTCATGTCTCAGACCGGAGGCGGCTGCCGTGCTTCCAACTATATTGCCTTTATCCGCCGCGCTCTGAAAAAAGCCGGCATGGAACAGATTCCGGTTATTTCCGTAAACTTAAGCGGACTGGAGAGCAATCCCGGATTTAAGATGACTCTTCCTCTGATAAAGCGTGTGGTCTATGGAGCCGTATTCGGAGACATTTTAATGAAATGTATTTACCGTATGCGTCCCTATGAGGTCACAAAGGGTTCCGTAAATGCCATGCATAAGAAATGGGAAGAACGCTCCATCCAGTTTGTGACAGGAAAAAACGTCAGCCACAGCCGTTTTAAAAAGATGTGCCGGGAAATGGTTCATGACTTTGATAATATTCCCATTACCGAGGAGCGGAAACCACGGGTAGGTATTGTGGGCGAAATCCTGGTGAAATTCCTTCCGGCAGCCAACAACCATCTGGCAGATTTGCTGGAAGCCGAGGGCGCTGAACCGGTGGTTCCTGATTTGATCGACTTTATTAATTACTGTTTCTATAACCAGAACTTTAAAGCTCAGTTCCTGGGATTTAAAAAATCCAAGGCAACCATTGCCAACTGGGGAATCAAAGGAATTGAATGGGTGCGGAAAGCGGCCAATGAGGCCCTGGAGGCCAGCCGTCATTTCCATCCTACTGCAGACATCAGAGAGCTTTCCCAAATGGCTTCTCCCATTGTCTCCACCGGAAACCAGACAGGAGAAGGCTGGTTCTTAACCGGAGAAATGCTGGAGCTTATCCATGACAATGTCCCTAACATTGTCTGCATCCAGCCCTTTGCCTGCCTGCCGAACCACATTGTAGGAAAGGGTGTTATTAAAGAAATCCGACGCCGCCATCCGGAAGCAAATATTGTAGCGGTTGACTACGATCCGGGAGCCAGCGAAGTCAATCAGCTGAACCGAATCAAACTGATGTTATCCACCGCCTGGAAAAATCTGAAAAAGGAAGAAGAAAGTAAATCCTCTGCAGGCTGAGACAAAGACGGCAGTCATGCCCTTTGCGTATCTTAATCCATATAAGATAAGCATTTGTAAAATTTCTTTCCGGCGTTTATACTAAGAGGAGAAGAAGTATCGAAGAAAGGAGTATCACTATGATTTACAAAAACTTTCAGGACTTAAAACTTTCTGCTCTTGGTATGGGCGCCATGCGTCTTCCGGTTCTCAATCAGGATGACTCATCCATCGATGAAGAAACTGCTGCAAAAATGGTGGCGTATGCCATGGAGTCCGGCGTGAATTATTACGATACCGCCTGGGGATACCACGGCGGTAATTCCGAACTGGCAATGGGCAGGATCTTATCCGGTTATCCCCGGGAGAGTTTCTATCTGGCAGATAAATTCCCGGGCTATGATCTTTCCAATATGGATAAAATAGAAACGATTTTTCCGGAACAGTTAAAGAAATGCCAGGTTACATATTTCGATTTCTACCTGTTTCACAATGTCTGTGAAATGAATATCGACGCATACCTGGATAAAAAGTACGGAATTTTTGAATATCTTTCCCAGCGGAAAAAAGAGGGCCAAATCCGTCATCTCGGTTTTTCCGCCCACGGAAGTTACGACGTGATGAAACGTTTTCTGGAAGCCTACGGCGAGCACATGGAATTCTGCCAGATTCAGCTGAATTATCTGGACTGGGATTTCCAGGACGCCAAACGAAAAGTGGAACTGTTACAGGAATATCAGATTCCCGTATGGGTAATGGAGCCCCTGCGCGGCGGCAAACTGGCCAGTTTAAAGGAAGAAGACGCAGCACAGCTTCAGGCCCTGCGTCCCGAAGAGAAAATTCCTGCCTGGGCCTTCCGTTTCCTCCAGTCCATTCCCAGTGTCACTATGATTCTCTCCGGTATGTCCAATGAAGAACAGTTAAAAGAGAACATCCGTACTTTCCAGGAAGACAAACCACTGAATCAGGAAGAAATGGATACGCTTTTAAATCTTGCTGATACTATGGTAAAACGGATTGCCCTTCCCTGTACAGCCTGCCGGTATTGTGTCAGCCACTGTCCTCAGCATCTGGATATTCCCGATCTTCTGGCCCTTTATAACGAGCATTGTTTTACAGAAGGCGGTTTCCTGGCTCCTATGGCATTATCCGCCATCCCGGAAGACAAACGTCCCGGCGCCTGCATCGGATGCGGAAGCTGCGAGGCAGTCTGTCCCCAGCAGATTAAAATCTCCGAGGCCATGGCCGATTTCAACGAGAAATTAAATCAATAGAAAAAACGTCAGATCAGAATTTATCCCCTCTCTGGTCTGACGTTTTTTAAGTTTCCAGTGCAGCATACGTTATACCGGATAAAACCCGGATCGTTTCTATCGCTCTTCCTTCTTCTTTCCATCCACAGGACATGATACATATAATATAATCGGTTTTTTCTCCGAATACAATAGCAGCGTCATGCTGAACTTCTTCGGTTTCTCCCGTTTTATTTGCAACGGAAATCCCATTGGGAACCCCCTGAGGAATTTTCTCTGTGGTCTCCTGATGCAGAAGGAAATCCATCATCTCTTCCGATGCCTCTTCAGAAACACAGGTTCCCCTGTAGATCTCCTCCAGCAGCTTTCCACAGTCTGCTGCGCAGGTATAGTTCTTGGTATCTTCATCTGCAATGGATTCCTCTTTTGTCTCCGAGGGACTTAAGGTATGAAAAATTCCTGTGTTTTCATACCCTGTCTCTGCCAGATATTCTCCTATCTTCCTGCATCCCTCTAAGAAATCTGCACTTTCACTGTGCAGACGGACCAGCTCATTATATGCTTCGTTATCGGAAGTCTCAATCATATTCCTCAAAAGTTCTTTCACATTAGCCGGAGACCCATAAGGAAGTAAATGAAATTTCCCGGTAGAACCGGCGTGGTAAAAATCACGCCGGTTTTTCCGTACTTGCAGGCAGTTCCGGTTTCTGAAGCGGAATCCGAATCTTGCCTACATAAGTAAAATAAATCTCAATCGTCACATGCTTTCTCCCGTCGATTTTCTCCGGGCTGTGTATGACGATTTTTTCAATCAGTTCGTTGACTGTCGCGGCGTCAAGCTCCTGTATATCGGAATACCGTTCTGCGAGCTGTAAGAAACGCCCTACATCAGAAACCTGTTTAGCTTCTTCTTGGATTTCCCGCTCCAGCGTCTCGGAAAGCTGCCGGATTTCTGCCTGCTCTGTCTCATACTGTGCGGATAACTTCTGGAAACGGAGGTCGCTCAGTCTTCCCAATGCATTATCTTCATAAAGGCGTTGGATAATTCTATCCAAATCCTCCATACGCTTCTGTGCACCGGAGAGGGCTTTTCGTTTCTGCGTCAGTTCCGCTTTCCGGCTGGCTTCATCCTGCATCAGCATTTCCTGTGTGAAATCATCCTTAAACAGTTGCACATAAGTCAGGGTCTGTTGAATACATTCCAGCATCCGTTTATACAGCGTAATTTCACGGATATAATGAATCCGGCAGGAACCGGTATTGCTCTTGTAATTGGAACAGACGAAATGGTCTTGCGAATCATCTTTGTAGCTGTTGCAGGTACAGTAGTAGAGCTTAGCTCCGCAGTCAGCACAACGGACAAGTCCGGAGAACATACTTGTCTTGCCGGTTTTGGTCGGTCTACGTTTATTTTCCCGGAGAATCTGTACCCGTTCCCATTGTCCATACTCAATGATTGCCGGCTGTGTTCCCTCAAATATCCGTTGGTTTTCTTTTGGATTTTGCAGCCGTTTCTTAAATTTCAGGGATTTGGTATAGGTTTTTAAGTTGACGGTACAGCCGGTATATTCCCGCCGTTCCAAAATACCGGAAACCGATTTTGCACACCATTGATACAAATGCTCCGGCATAGTCCAGCCTTTCTGTCTTGCATGGTAGGCGGTAACGGTCAGAACCTTTTCGGCTGTCAGGATTTTTGCAATCTGCATCGGCCCTTTCCCTGCAATGCACAGTTCAAAGATACGTCGCACCACCTTCGCCGCTTCTTCATCCACAATCCATTTCTTCTTGTCCTGTGGGTCTTTGATATAACCATAAGGCGGATTGCTGGCAAGGTGTTCCCCGGCTTCTCCACACATTTTGACAACCGCCCTTATTTTCTTGCTGGTGTCCTTTGCGTAATAATCATTGAACACATTTTTGAAAACGGCGAAATCATTTTCTCCTTTGGCGCTGTCCACATCGTCATTGATTGCGATAAAGCGGACATCGTAAGCCGGGAAAATGAAATCCTGCAAACGCCCCATATAGGAATACTCTCTGCCGAGCCGGGACAAATCTTTGACAATCAGGATAGAAACGGAATAGTCTTCCACATATTTCATCATTTCCTGAAATCCAGGTCGTTGAAAATTCGTTCCTGAGAATCCGTCGTCCACAAAAAACATAGTGTTGCGGAAGCCGTGTTCCGCCGCATACTTGGAGAGCAGAGCCTTTTGGTTGGTAATGCTGTTGGATTCCCCGTCAAGGGCATCATCCTGACTTAAACGGCAATATAAAGCTGTGATTTTATCTGGCTGCTGGTTCATAAGTAGCTCCTTTCATCCCATAAAAGGGATAACAGCCAGGTAAACGGTTGCCTGTATTATAACGCATTCTTCCTGCTTTTTCAGCCTCCCGCATTTACATTTCCTCCATATTTTTTGCAATCATCCGGCGCAGCTTGTCCAGCACGCTTTCCGCACCGTCACCGGCATAATGGGGAATGACATGGTAAACCGTGTTGCCTTCCTCGGAGATATGTTCCCCGGTATCAAAATCAAATTCAAACGCGCCGTCTTTGAAATGCTTTGCCACACGTTCCGCCACTTCCGGTTTTAGAAACTGCGGAAGTGTACTTAAATCTTTTTTCTCCGCCATTCAGTCCTCCTTTCCAGCAGGAATCCTCAGGGTAATTACCGCCGGTCTGCCAAGCCCCTGTTTCCTGCGGACAATCAAGCCACTGCGCTCTAATTCCTGAAATGCACGAGTTGTTACCTGACGGCTACGGTGCAGCTTTTCCTTTGCTTCCTGTACGGTAAAATACAGCCGCACTGTCCCGTCTGTTTCTATAAAGCCATTCTCCTTTGAAATGCCTGCCCGGTCAAAAAGCAGGGTATAAAGAACCTTTGCGTCATTGGATAAAGCCAATGGAATTAAAAATCGTGGAAACGGCAGATAAGGAGGTACTGCTGTGTCCGCTTTGTAAGGAATAAAAATATTGTTCTG
This sequence comes from Blautia sp. An249, assembly GCF_002159835.1. Lineage (GTDB taxonomy): Bacteria > Bacillota > Clostridia > Lachnospirales > Lachnospiraceae > Blautia_A > Blautia_A avistercoris. The sequence goes on from NZ_NFJL01000011.1 coordinate 69,966, forward strand.
CATACATTTTCCTTTCCATCGATCCATCCTGATTGATTGGATTGATATTGACTATTTTATAATTTACTTATTTCTCTTTGATTTCCGTCTAATTTCCGGCTCTCCAAAGGGTCGGAATACCCACTGCCGGAAAGACAGTTTTGGGGCCGTACAGAGCGTCCGCTTTTCCAGTCTCTGAAATTCCAGGACAGGATAACCCCGTTTGGGCGGGAACGCAAGGATACATGAACTATAAGAGAAACAGATAGGTACCTAATCGGGAAAATCCCGGATAGGTGAAATTGCCTCTGCGGACAGTTTCAGGCCAGCTTTTCGGGCATAGAAGGGATTTATACTGACTACCCACTGACAAGCGTTGAAACAGCTAGCAATATCAAGGATTTTTCACTCCTAATCGTCCGCATAGGAGCCTTCTTTTGCGGTTGCTGGCATTCTTCTGCTTCCGGTGCACCTTTGACGCACATGGCTTGCAGTATTTCGCCCGGTTGGAGCCTGGGAGAAATGGTTGCCCGCAGACAACACACCGCTTCATACTGTCCCTGTGTAACAGGGCTGCCTCTAAAGGCTTGTCCAGTGGAAGAACCGCAATCTGAAACCATCTGCATAAAAGTGAATAGGAAATGCTCTGAACACAGACGCATTCCTCCCCGTCATCCAGCAAGATGCAGTTTCCGTTGTCATAATTGCAGCACATATGGACTAATTTCCTTGCCCTGCGGTACTGCCTGTAATCCATGCCCCATATTTTATTTTTAATATACTTCACCTCCTGACCGTCAAAAAATATCCCTTCACTATACAGGACATTTTTCGGGCAAAATTACGGGGGTATTTTGAAAAATTCACAAAAAATTCATAATCAGCCTTGTCAGAAAAGGGCAGACGCAAAATTCCCTCCATTATTCAGTACATATTTCAGGAAAAAGTTGCCGTCTATCCTGAAAAATACAAAAAAATTCACACCGCAGGTTTTGCCCTATGGTGTGAATCTATAGTCATGCAAATTTATATCCGATTCCGGTAACGTTTTTAATATAGCTGGGATCGTCCGGCCGTATCTTTAATTTTTTGCGCAGATTGCTCACATGGTTGGTAATTGCTTTCCGGGAATAGTAGGTATAGCCCTCGTTCCAGACGAAATCCATGATAAGTTCATAGGTAAACACTCGTTTCGGATTGCTGGCAAGTAAAAACAATATATCAAACTCTTTTGCAGTCAAAAAAATTTCCTGTTCACGGACTTTTACAAGCCGTTGTTCCAGGCAGCGGTATAAATCGCCTTCCCGTATTTCTGTGAGAGGACTATCCTGCTGCCAGTTATGCTTTGCTAAATTTGCACCTGTATCAACAGTTGATACTATATCCTCAAGAAGATATTGAGCAAGCTCTTTTTGTTGCTTTTCGTTAAGCAGGAGTGCTAATTTTTCACCAATCTGTACACCGGTTTCAGATATATCCAATACAGCTAATTTCCCATATTACCACCACCTAACGATTGTCAAATGCAATGCTTCTCTATTTTGAGCTTTTTAGCCATATTACTCGTTGGGATAGATATTTTTTCCAAACGCAAACGCCTGTTCAAGCCATTTCGTTTCTTTAATCTTGCCTGATCCATTGGTATCCCCGCACCCCCCGGCAAGAATCATTCCCCGGTCGTGGAAGCCTATATAGTTTACCAGAGCAAATTGATAGTAGGACACCGCCTGTTCAAATGTCCAAAAATAGTTATCCGCCGCTGTCATCAAAAGGGCGCTGTCTTTGACAGGATAGGATTCATACCTTCCCAACGAAGGCTCGCATTCCTCCGCCATGCAGTAAAAGCGGTCGATAAAGGCTTTTAATCGAGCCGAAAATGTAAAGTAGTACAGAGGTGAAGCAAACACAACTAAATCAGCAGCCACGATCTTGGGAACCATTTCATTGAAAGAGTCCTTTTGCACACAGGGCTTCCCATACCGGCAGGCGTTACAGCCCATGCAGTCCTTTACCTCATTTTTGAGAAGCGATATAATTTCTGTCTGATGTCCGGCGCTTTTCGCTCCCTCCACGAAAGCGGCGATAAGCTGGGCCGTGTTTCCGTTTGGCCTTCCGCCGCCTTGTATCACTAAAATACGTTTCATAAACTTCTCTCCTTTGCAAATGGTCGTTTACTTATTTTTAGTAAATGTCATCAACAGGCCGGTATCGTCAATCTTTTCTACCTTTTTCACAGTAAAATTAACTGGAACCATCGCCCCTTGATTCGCACTCGCTTCAAAAGAGGTCTTGGCTGGCTCTTTGGGGGAACCGCCGTCAACCGTGGCAACCAGCAGTACAGTGTACTCATCTACCAGACCTTCCCGGATGAAAGTGCCATTAAGGTGTCCGCCCCCTTCCAAGAGTAGATGGTCGATCCCAAACAGGGCATAAAGTTTTTCAACCACCAGCTTGAAATCCAGCGTTTCCTTGCCGCCGAAGATATAGGAAACTTTCATGTTCCGGAGGTATTGCAGGTAGGCATCGGAAACTTTTTCCGTCAGGACAGAAATAATATGGTCGCCCACCCGGTTTGTGTAAATGTCGGACGAACCGCGCAGCATCACATTCGCTCCCCATGCAAGTTTTCCCGACTGGTCGATAGCAACGCAGTATTTATCCGCCTCCACATCTGCCACATAGTCCGTCCGGTCTATATGAGGAACATTTTCTGGAAGCTCCGGCTTGTTTCCTGGGGCTAATTGCCAGGGCCAATCCATAAAAGTAACCCGCCCGAACATACAGGCCTTTGCGTCCATCCTGTCATGAAACTGCTCATATTTGGCGATGTATTCACGGCCTCGTTCTGTATTGAAATACTCCCCGATGATCTTTCCATCCAGTGAGTTCAGCATATAGCAGGTAATATAAGGTCTGTTCATTGTAAAATACCTCTTTTCTTTTTTTAATTTGATTTTATAAACTATACTTCAGGAGACTTGCCTATTGGTACGCCTTAACGGAACCAATATGGCAACAACCAAAATTTCGGCAATTCCCATTGCCCACCACACACCATCAAGCCCCCATGCTAATGGAAGCAGGTACACCAATATTCCACTGAATAGCAAGCCTCGCAGCAAAGCCAAAATGGTCGCCAATTTTGCCTTCAATATCGACTGAAAATAATAAACCGTTTGGATATTGACACCCATCAAAAGGAACGAAAGGAAATAAATACGGATAATTTTAGGCGCAATTTCCAAAATTTCAGGGGTTGCATCAATAAACAGCCGAATGATCTGTAAAGGGAACAGCTCGCCGATCAAGGTAAATCCCGCCCCCATAAAAAGCGCTGTCATCATTGAAAATCTATCAACATCACGAATTCTCTGTTTGAACCCGGCTCCAAAGTTTGTTGAAACAATCGGTTGTATTGCCTGTCCTACACCGGCAAACAGGCTCTGGAACAATAGCAAAAAGGTAACTACCACACCAAACACGGCCAGCGCTGTTTCTCCGCCATAACGCACAACCTGTGTTTATTGAGAATGACTGTCAGGATGCTGAGTGAAATTGAAACAACGCTGGAACTAAATCCTGTAAGCAGTATGTTTCGGAAAGCTCGGAGAGGTCGAAACGGCTTTGCAATCCTTAGTCCACATTGCTTGCTCCAGAAATGGGAGCACAATATGGTAAACTGGATGATCATTCCCAGTACAGTAGCTAAGGCGGCACCAAACATTCCCCACCCCATAGGGAATACAAAAAACCAATCTCCAAATATGTTAAATATGCCGCCGATTATGACTGCCTTCATAGCCTTGTTTGGAGCGCCGTCACTTCTCACAATGTTCGTGAGGTACGCCGACAGAATAAAAAATGGCATTGTCCAGACAATACAATTCGTGTATTCCTGCACATAGGGCATCAGATTTTCCGTAGCGCCAAAAAATCGATAGATGGGGGTTGAAAAGACGATAAATCCCACCCATGCAAAAATGGTCACAACAACTGCAAGAAAAAGCGACGCTGAAAAATAGGCGTTTGATTTTTCTGTTGCTCCTTCGCCGCGTGCTTTTCCCAAATATACGCTCCCACCTACACCACAGAGGATACCAAAAAAAGAGATGATCCCTAAAATGGGGGTTGCAATAGAAATCGCAGCGGTTCCTTCCGGGCCTACACCCCGCCCAATCGCAATCATGTCAACAAAGCTATAAACGGAAGTAACGACTGCTGAAAGTAAGGATGGAACAAGAAAATTCCTATATAACTTTTGAATTGGACTTTTTAGTAAATCCATATAATCTACCTCCTGAAATGTTCTGCAAAGACAGCTACAGCATCCGCACAGCCTTCCAAAGAGTTATGTGTGGTGTTGATACAGAGATGATAATTCTTAATATCTCCCCATTTGACATCTGTGTAATGCTCATAATAGTGTCTGCGTTTTTTGTCAATCTCTTTGATATGATGTTCTACCTCTTGAACAGAGCCGGGAATACCTTGCCGGATTTTGCGCTCTATCCTTGCTTTCATATCTGCATATGCAAAAATACACAGCGCATCATCCAGTACCTTGTCAGCACAACGCCCTACAATGACGCAAGGGCCTTTTTCCGCCAATTTCCGAATGATTTCACACTGTCGAAAATAGATTTGATCCGTAATGGGCTGCTGATAAAACGGGAGCAGATTTTGTCCTGCGCTCCAAAGCGTGTTTAATTGCAAATGTTCTTCATATTGTTCAATCACTTCAGCCGACAGGGTATTGCCCTGAGCGGCAAGAAAAATCAGTTCTTTGTCGTAAAAGGGAATATGAAACCGCTGGGCGATAAGCGCCCCCAGCTCCCGGCCTCCGCTTCCAAATTCCCTGCTGATGGTAATGACTTTGTTCATATGTTTCTCTTTCCTCCATTCCTGAGCATGATTTTCTTACAAAGAAAAGCTCCAACAAGCAGCAATATCGGAAAAATAGTTGCCGCTAAAATTCCTACTTTCAAATTGCCACTAAAAGCGTTTGACACAATTCCCACCAAAGTGGGGCCGGACGAACTTCCAATATCTCCGCCTAAAGCCAGGAGCGCAAACATGGCCGTCCCGCCTCTTGATAACGCTGCGGATGCTTTACTGAATGTTCCGGGCCACATAATTCCAACGGAAAGTCCACAAACCGCACAGGCTATTAAACTGAGCTGTGGGATATGGAGAACAGCACGACACCCGCCTGACCCCAAGAGTAAAAGGGGTGCAGCTTACTCATCGTCTTTTCTTTGTTGTCGGAAGGACACTCTTCCACCACTGGGCTTACAAGCACCTCCAGAACACCGCCCCCAATGGCATATACTGCTACAGCAACCAAGATTCCAGCAAAAGCAGATGGCAAAATCTCTGGCAATATTGTCAAAAGGATAAAACCGACTGCCGTAAGCAGATGGGCCAGAACCATGGATGCCCGATACCCAATCCTGTCGATGAATCCGGTGGAAAACAAATCAATCAAAAGCTGTATTCCAAAATTAAATGTAGCAATCAATGTGATTTGTGAAAGCGGAATATGGTAGCTTTTTTGAAACGTCAAAAAAAGCAATGGCACAAAGTTATTTACAATGCCCTGAACGATATAACCGACAAAGCACGCTCTGATTGTCGTGCGAAAACTGGCTTTCATGTTCAGTCCTCCTTTCTTCTTGTTGACATTCGCACAGTATATGATTATAATACCGATATAAAGTGAATCAAAGAGAGAATAGTACATATTTTTGTAAAAATCGTTCCATCTTCACGGAAGGAGGTAACCCATGGAGTATAAGACGCTTCAAATTGCGGAAAATTTTCGGGAAAATATATTATATGACAGCGACTCTCTTGCGCTTGCTGTATGTAGCGACCATTTCGATGATTATTTGCACAGAGAATGGGGGTGTCATTGGCATGACGAATTTGAGTTTGGACTTGTTTTGCAAGGCGTTGTAGAATATACGATTTATAATGAACACGAGCAATTGTCAGTACATAAAATCTCCGTAGGCGATGGTATTTTCCTGAATGCCGGATGCTTTCACAGTGTCAAAGGACTCGAACCAGGTACAGTGATGGCAGGCATCATCTTGCCGACCAATTTTTTTAATACAGAGTCTTTTCGTACCATTTATAATCGGAATATTTACCCTATACTGGAATCGGGGACGGAATGTTTGGTTTTTGCACAAAGCAATCCGTCCAACGCCGCCATTTTGTCCGGCCTAAAAGATTTATATGAAATAAACAGGACAGAGCAAACATACGAACTTCGCTGCATGGAAGCTGTTTGTAAAATATCCCGCTTATTGGCAGAGCAAATAAGCGCAAACAAAAGTCCGCTCACACCTATTTCAAAGAGTACTCAGACGAAGCGCTTACAAAAGATTATGACTTTTATTCATGCACATTATGGTGAGCGCATCAGCGCAGACGATATGGCAAGAGCAGCCGCTATCAGCAGAACCGAGGTTTTTCGCTGTTTTCAGACTGTTTTAAGGAAAAAACCGATTGAATATCTTACAGAATATCGACTATCCATAGCTACCATACTGCTTGCAAGCACAGACAAAACCCTGTTAGATATTTCTATTTCATGCGGCTTTAACAGCGCGAGCTATTTCGGGAAAGTTTTTCGGGAACATCATGGTATATCCCCCAAAAAATACAGAGACCAGCTCCGAGAAAAATAAATACTTTATACTTTAATTTTTCCCTGAATGATAAATGTCATAAATCAATGTCAAGTTAACTAAATAAGTTATCGCTTATCTTTCGAGAAACATATCGGCAAGCAATGCAATCTTCCGTAAGACTGCGTATTTTAGGAAGGAAACCGTTCCCGGTATTCCTGCCTAAAATGCTTGTTGGTGACATATCCCCAAACCCCTACGATCATCGCCTGCGGCGATGGCTGCGCGTTCCGTTGGAACGCTGAAAAGCAAATAAATAAACTGTATTAAAACAAAAACTCTATGTGAAAGATTTCTCAATCACATAGAGTTTTTTATTTTCCCGTTTACCTAGCATAACTCATAGTATCTGTAATATTTCCTTATGAGCTACCGCCATTCTCAGGATTCCTTTTGTTCTGCGCCGTCTTCCGGCTGTTTTCTTCCAGCAGTTCCCTGTTTTCATAAGAACTTTCCATCACAAACAGTTTAATTAAACTGGCCGCATACATCTGCTCCGGATTGATGGAAATCTCATCTTCCGTATTCAGATCCTTTATATAGATACTCCAGGTTCCGCTCTCTTTGGCAACCCGCTCTTCCATTCTGGTCTGCAGGCTTTCCAGAGCGCTGACCGGTTCAGGAGTGGCTGTGACTTCTTCTGTTTTTGTTTCTGGGGCTGCAGCCGTTATTGCTTCTTTTTGTTCTTCTTTATCATTCTGCCAGCCGGCAAAAATCCCGGCTCCCATAATCAGAAGGAGTCCTCCGCCTGCAAGCAGCCTCCTCCTTCTCTGTCTTTTTCTCTGTTCTTTCTCCATAGTATCGCAAAAGAGTCTCTTAATCTCTTAACAGATGAAATCTGGAAGCAAGCCTGATAATAATTCCGGATCCGGGAAATCCCATCAGACTTTCCCGGGACGGTTTCGCCACAAATAAATAAACAATAAAATAAACCGCCGCCGCAATGGCGATAGTAATCACCAGACAGATTCCTATGGACACACTTATCGATCCCAGTACTTTCTCCGGCATTACCTTATCCAGGCCGAAATACAGAAGCCAGGCCACAATCCCCATGGGAATGGAGGCAAGAAACGGAGGAAGATAAGCTTCTTTCCATGGATTTTTGTAATCCATATATTTCTTCATGGCTCTGTCATTCAGTACGCACATTACAATGGCATACGCAATCATGGCGATAACCACACAATAAATTCCCAGGTCAGTAAACGCCAGTAAAACACCCAGCAATACCACATCCACAGCCAGGGAAACGGCTGCGTTCACCATGGGGATATTGGGTTTTCCGATTCCCTGAAGCACTCCGTTGGAAATATTGGACATTCCGTTTAACACAATGGTGACAACGCCCAGGATCATTAAATGGGCGGCAACACCGGAAGTCGCCGGGAACAAAAGAGCCGTAATCGGTTTGGCCAGAACTCCCAGTCCCACTGCGGCGGGAATGGAAATCAGCATGCTGATCCAGGCCGCTTTATTGGTTTTCTCCGTTGCTTCTTTTATATCGTTTCTGGCATAGTGGGCGGAAACCTCCGGAATCATGGAGGTAGGCGCCGTACTTGCCAGAGTCAGGGGAATATTAATCAGCGTCATATAATATCCGTATTCCGCATACAGAGCCTGAATCGTATTTTTCTCAAGTCCTTTCATCCCCATAAATTCTGAGTACATATAACTGTTGATATAACCGTTTACGTTATAAATAAAGGCGCTGAAAATAATGGGCATGACAATCATTACAATGATTTTCATAACCCTGCCGTAGCTCTCATTCTGAGAAACCCGGTCTCTTTCTATTTTCCGGCGGATGGTTTTCCGGTTCACCGCATATACAAAAAGCATAAACAAAAAAGCGGCAGAAACGCCGGCGCCGGTTCCCATGGTTGCTCCGGCTGCTCCCCAACGGATAGCTGCGTCTTCTCCCTGATTCGAAAAAAGACGCATCATATATCCTGCCATAGCTAACGCCACACAGGCATTTGCAATCTGTTCAATAATCTGTGACAGGGAGGTAGGCATCATATTCCGATAAGCCTGGAAATACCCCCTGAAAACCCCTAAAAGGCCGGAAATGAAAATCGTGGGAGCCAGCATCTGCAAAGCCAGTCTGGCATTGCTCATATTATCCGGAACCATAATCGAAGCCCCGAATACACAAAACAGAGCCACTGCACCCCCGGCCAGAGCTGCATATAATAACGCTCCTTTAAAGACCCTCTGTGCGTCCCGGTACCGTTTGAAGGCGATACGTTCTGCCATAATCTTGGAAACTGCCTGAGGAATACTGAAAGATGCAATCATCAGTAAGATGAAATAGGCGTTTTGTGCAAACTGAAAGCACCCAAAGCTCTCATTGCCCAGCATAGCAGAAAGAGGACTTTTATAAATCATACCGATGATTTTGGAAATCAGCGCCGCCACCATCAGAAAAGAAGCATTTTTCACAAGTGTGTTATCTTTCTTACTCATTGTGCCTTCCTTTCTTAATGATTCTCTATCTGCCAGTCAATGGGTGTCAGCCCGTTCTCTTCCAGGAACCGGTTGGCCTGGCTGAAATGCCTGCATCCGAAAAATCCTCTGCCGGCGGAAAAAGGACTGGGATGAGGCGCTTCCAGAATCAGATGCTTCGGATTATGCAGCATCTCTTTTTTCGTCTGAGCCGGTCTTCCCCACAGCATAAAAACTATGGGACGATCCTGTTCATTAAGGGCTTTAATTGCCGCGTCGGTAAATTCTTCCCAGCCGATTCCTCTGTGAGAATTGGCCTGATGGGCTCTGACCGTCAGCACGGTGTTTAAAAGCAGTACGCCCTGTCTTGCCCATTTTTCCAAATATCCGTGGCTGGGAATATAACATCCCAGATCATCATGAAGTTCCTGATAAATATTCACTAAAGAGGGAGGAATCGCCACGCCTTTTTTAACGGAAAAACAAAGGCCGTGGGCCTGACCGTAATTATGATAGGGATCCTGTCCCAGAATCACCACTTTTACTTTCTCTAAAGGGGTAAAGTCAAAGGCGTTAAACATATCCTGTGCCGGCGGAAAAATCGTCTTTGTCTTATATTCCTCTGTCACTGTCCGGTATAAATCTGCATAATAGGGCTTCCCGAACTCCTCTTTTAAGGCTTCCAGCCATTGTCCCTGTATTTCTCCCATACTTCTCTCCTTACTCAAATTCCCTTTTTGGGGATTTATCTGTTGTTAAAGTCTGACGGAAATTTCTCTTTCAGCCAGGTATTCTTTCACCTGCCGGATTTCCAGTTCTTTATAATGAAACAGGGAAGCTGCCAGAGCGGCGTCTGCTTTTCCCTCTGTAAATGCATCATAAAAATCTTCCAGGTTTCCGGCGCCCCCGGAAGCTATAACAGGAATGGATACTGCCTCTGCAATGGAACGGGTCAGTTCCAAATCGTATCCGGCCTTGGTTCCATCGCAGTCCATGCTGGTCAGAAGGATTTCTCCTGCACCCAGGCTCTCTGCCTGTTTTGCCCAGGTTACGGCGTCTATTCCCGTATCCAGCCGCCCGCCGTGTTTATAAATATTCCAGCCTCCGTCGGTTCTTCTCTTGGCGTCAATGGCCACTACCACACACTGGCTTCCGAATTTATTGGCTGCTTCTGTAATCAGCGCCGGACGGTCAATGGCCGAGGAATTCACGGAGATTTTATCCGCTCCTTCCCGCAGAAGGGTCCGGAAATCCTCCACGCTTCGGATTCCTCCTCCTACCGTAAAAGGAATAAATACATTGGCGGCCACTTCTCTGACCATGTCAACCACTGTTTTTCTTCCTTCATTGGAGGCCGTAATATCCAGAAAGACCAGCTCGTCTGCTCCGGCTGCGTCATAGGCCTTGGCAATCTCCACCGGATCTCCTGCATCCTGCAGGTCCACAAAGTTTACGCCTTTTACCACTCTTCCCTGATTTACATCCAGGCAGGGAATAATCCGTTTCGTAAACATCAGTCTCTTCCTCCTTTTAGTTCTGCAAAATTTCTCAGAATCCGAAGTCCTGTGGCACTGCTTTTTTCCGGATGAAACTGGCAGGCGAAAATGTTGTCTTTTTCCACTGCTGCATGGATACAGGTACTATACTCGGTTACTGCTTTAACTATCTGAGGCTCTTCTGCCTTCAGATAATACGAATGCACAAAATATACATAACTGTCTTCCGGAATTTCCCTGAAAAGCCTTCCTCCATTCTGCAGATGAAGGGAGTTCCATCCCATATGGGGAATTTTCAGTCCCGGAGAATCGGGAATACGCAGAATTTCTCCCTTTAATAAGCCAAGTCCGGAAACGCCCGGGCTCTCCTGGCTTCTCTCAAACAGAAGCTGCAGTCCCAGGCAGATTCCCAGAAAGGGAGTTCCTCTTTCTGCAATCTCATGAATCACAGGAATCAACTCATACTTTTTCAGATTTTCCATGGCGTCGCCAAAGCTACCCACTCCCGGCAGAATCACCTTGTCTGCCTTCAGAAGGGTTCCGGGATCTCTGGTAATTACCGGAGTTTCGCCCAGATATGCAAGCGCCTTCTCTACACTTTTAATATTACCGGCATCATAATCAATAATTCCAATCATCTTATCTCACAGCCTTTACTCATATACTCTATTTCACTAATATAATAGTATAACGCAAAAAGAGAATGGTTGCAAAACGTTTTTACAGCCATTCCCTTTTTTCTACTTTCTATCTAACGTAAACCAGAATTCCACCCCATTATCGTAATTTATGACACCGTATTCCTGATGGAAGGATTCCATAATCGCCTTTACAATGGACAGGCCGATTCCGCTGCCTCCGTATTCCCGGGTTCTGGCCTTATCTACCTTATAAAATTTGTTCCATAAATTAGGAAGATCTTCTTCAGGTATCGTTTTTCCCGTGTTAAACACATGAACCTTCACCTGGTTTTCCCCATATTCCGTAATTTTAATTTCGATTTCCTTCTCCCCTTCCAGATGATTTAAGGCGTTGGTAAAATAGTTGGTAACTACTTCTTCCACTTTAAATTCATCGGCCCAGACAGAGATCGGGTTCGTTTCTTCAAAAATCACGGTGGCTTCTTTTTGCTGTACTAAAATGTCGGAAGACTGAATGACGCCCCGTATCAGCTCCACAAGATCAAACCGCTCCATGGTCACCATATCCTGGCCGGATTCCAATTGATTTAAGGTCAGCAGATTTCTTACCATTTTATTCATCTTAGCGGCTTCGTCCATAATGACATCACAGTAGAATTCTCTGCTCTCTGCATCTTCTGAAATATTTTCTTTTAAACCTTCCGCATATCCCTGTACCAGGGCAATGGGTGTTTTCAGTTCATGAGACACATTATTTAAAAACTCTTTTCTCATTTCATCAATTTTCACTTTATCTTCGATGTCTTTCCGAAGAGCGTTATTAGCGGATTTCAGCTCAGAAATCGTATGTTCCAACTGCTCGGACATCCGGTTAAAATTCTCTCCCAGCACATCAATCTCATTGCCGGCGCGGCTTTGATACCTGGCGTCGAAATCCAGCTCGGACATCCGTACAGAAAGAGCCGTCAGTTCGCTGATGGGCCTTGCAATCCGTTTGGTTACCATCCAGATAATCACAATCCCCAGAAAGATAATCATAATTCCCACATAGAAGTAAAATCCATTGGAAATATTGGCGCTTTCCCGGATGCTCTCCAGAGGGGATCGAACCATACAGTAGTCTCCGTTGTTTAAAATCCCCCAGATTTCCAGATAATCCATCCCTGCAAAACTGTCCCTGTTTTTCTGTATAATATAGGTACTTGTTTTCTCTAAGACCTCCGGGCTCGTCCTGTCAATGTTATAAATATAGCCGAAAAGACGGGCCGCCTGCTGGCTGATGTCCTGTCCCACTCCGGCGACGGCAGCTCCCGACTGGGAATCCACAATAACCCAGGTCAGATTTTTCTTCTGACTGGTCCGATACCATTGATCAGGAATCTCTCCCTCTTCCTCCCGATACTCCTGAAGACTGTTAAACGCCTGTAAGAGCGACTCTGTTTTCTTACTTACATAGTAATCCTCCAGAAAAAATCCGTTAATGATAATTATAGAAGCGATGGACAGTAAAAACAGTCCCAGAAATATCACTGTAATCTGATACCGGAGGGAATGGGGCGTCAGCCTGTTCAGGGAATCCTGTGTTTTCTTATGATTCGATTTCAAATTTATACCCCATTCCCCATACCGTTTTAATGTATTCTCCGCACTCTCCCAGCTTTGAGCGCAGTTTCTTTACATGTGTATCAATAGTTCTGGCATCACCGAAATAGTCGTAATTCCATACGGAATTTAAAATCTTTTCCCTGGAAAGGGCAATTCCCTGGTTTTCCATAAAATACGCCAGAAGTTCAAATTCCTTATAACTGAGTTCCACCGGATTTCCTTTCATAGTCACCATATGAGCGGATTTATCCAGAACAATCTCCCCTGCGCTTATCACATCTCCCATTTCTCCCTGGCCGGTACGCCGCAAAATGGCTTCTACCCGGGCAACCAGAATTTTCGGGCTGAAAGGTTTGGAAATATACTCATCCACTCCCAGTTCAAATCCCAGCAGCTCATCTCTTTCATCGCCTCTGGCTGTAAGCATGATAATGGGCACCTTGGAATGTCTCCGGATTTCCCTGCATACCTGCCAGCCGTCCATCTTCGGCATCATCACATCCAGGATAATTAAGGAAATATCTCTCTGCTGAAAAAACAGATCCACTGCCTCTTCTCCGTCCCCGGCTTCCAGAACTTCAAAATTTTTCTTCATTAAGAAATCTTTTACCAGCTTACGCATTCTGCTTTCATCATCTACCACTAATATTTTCAGGGCTTCCATACCTGTTCTGCCTCCTCGTTCTTCCATTCTTTCCCTAAACTATAACAGAGAATTATGGCGCATTTGTGAACATCCTTTACAAATTTACGATATAATCCATTTATAAACAAAAAAAGTATCATCTATGCATCTTTTTCCTGTTTTTATCTGTCTAATAAGTAGTAACAAATAAAAGCCGGCCGGCTGCCAAATACAGGAGGATAATATATGTCTGAACTTCTGATACGAAAAGCCAAGAAAGGAGATTCCGATGCTTTTTGTAAATTAATGAATCAGCACATGGAGAGTATGTATAAGATTTCCCGGGCTTATCTGCGCCATGACGAGGATGTGGCTGACGCCATACAGGAAACCATCCTCTCCTGTTTTGAACACCTGCCTTCCTTACGGCAGAATCGTTACTTTAAAACCTGGATGACCCGCATCCTGATTAATCACTGCAAAGATATTCTTCATCAGAGAAGCCGGCTCCATCTTCTGGAACAGCTTCCCGAGACTCCCGTCTACGAAGAAAATTATGAGACGCTGGAGTGGGAACAGCTTCTGTCCGGTTTCGATGAAGAGACCAAATCCATCTTTCTTTTATACTATTTGGAAGAATTCCGTATCAGAGACATCGCGGATATTCTCGGTTTAAAAGAAAGTACGGTAAAATCCCGCCTGCAGCGGGGACGCAAAAAGCTGTTAAATTCTTATACCTTAAAGGAGGAACACGTATGAATCAAAAAGATCAGGAATTGAAAGAATTTTTCCATAAAGAAACAGAAATACCACAGGTTGTACAGGAAAAGGCCAACCAGGCCTTCCGCAAAATCGAAGCAAAACAGATTACCCAGGAAAAACCTCCGGCTTCCCTGCGCCGAATGAAAGTCTGCAGTATTGGTTTTGCATCTGCAGCGGCTGTTTTTCTCTTTGCCTGCCTTTTCTGCATTTCCAATCCGGTAATGGCCAAAGACCTGCCCCTGGTAGGACATCTCTTTGAGCGTCTGCAGGAACAGGTAAGCTTTTTCGGAAACTTTTCTGATGTAGCTGTTTCACTGGAAGAGAAAGAACCGGAATCAGATCCGGCTGCAGCAACCGGAAGCGCCGTTTCCGCCACCCCTGCTGCATTTACTCAGACCTCCGATGGTCTGACCGTTACTTTATCTGAAATTTATGCCAATCAGCAGGCCGCCTACATTACCATGCTTATGGAAACTGAAACAGATTTCCCGGATATTCTTATCAATCAGCAGGGAAATCCCTCCATTTCCATGACAGCCGATACCACTTATGACTTCGGCGCTTCCCCGGAAGATCCGTCTCATATTTACAACCTGGAGGGACGCTTCCTGGATGATCAGACCTATTCCTGTATTCTCCGTCTGGATCTGCAGGATGCCGCAGAAGGAGAACTTCCCTCTTCTTTCTCCATAGGGCTTGATATAGAGCAGATTTACGGATTCAAACAGAATCCGGAAGTATGGGACAGCGGATATACACAAGAAGAACTGGAAGCTATGTCGGACGAAGAGTGGGCGCAGCTGATGGCACAGAGAGATTCTTCCTGGGACACGATTCCCAACGATCACCAGTATTACATCTATCAGGGTTCCTGGAACTTTGACATTCCTGTTACCGTAGATACCTCCCGTACACAGCTCATAGAAGTAAATGACGTCAATGACGCCGGTCTGGGAATTGAAAGTATTCTTTTAACTCCTTATGAACTGGAAATCACCGGACAATATCCGGAAGACCAAATGGGAAACTTCTTCCTGGTGGCCCTGGACGCTGACGGAAACAAACTTCCCTATAATGAGTCTGACAGCAGTACCAATAATTTCGCCATCCAGGATCGTGACATTTCCACCATACAGATTTTCATCCTGGATTATGTACAGTATATGGATGAATTAAAGGGAGAAGAACGTTATAACAACAATGAAAGCAAACCTCAGGAAGAGAAATGGGAAACTCTCTTAAAGGAAAACGCCAAATATTCCACAACTTTGCATCTGGATAAAATACAGTAAAGAAAAGACGAGGGACTGCTGCGAAGATCTTTCGCAGCAGTCCCTCCCTGTTATGCCAGAGCCCTGCCTAAATTCATGCAGGATTCCTGGGCTTCCTCATCCGGTTCTTCGTTACAGATGACACTGTCACACGCCAGATTGGCTCCGTCATCTTTGCAGGTTTGGGTCCAGGTATCCATCCATTCCCCGTCTCCCCATCCGTAGGAACCGAATAAGGCGATTTTTTTACCGGAAAGTTTGGATTCACAGCTGCTGAACATGGGTTCAAATTCATCCTCTTCCAGCTCTTCCGCTCCCATGGAAGGGCATCCGAAAGCAACTGCATCATAGTCATCCATCATCTGGCTGTTGAACTCTGTCGCTGTAAATACGCTGACTTCTGCCCCTGCTTCTTTCGCCCCTTCTGCAACTTTCTGAGCCATCATTTCTGTGTTTCCTGTCCCACTCCAATAAACTACCGCAACTTTACTCATTTTTATTACCCTTTCTTTCTAAAATATATTTTATGTTAAGCAGCCACAGTCAGCTGCCAAACAGACCTTCCTTTTTGAAACAGTTCCTGATAAACTGCCCGGCATTTTCGGAATTTTCCAAACAGTTTTCTGGCTTCGCCCTCATCCTGGTATACCTTCCAGCATCCTGCACATTTATAATGCCGCCCCTGATGCTGAATAAATCCTTTCACATCTCCCAGGGGATACCCTAAAAAAACTCCGATTTCATGGGGAAAATCTTCTCTTTTGGAAAATCGCTCCCGAAGTCTGGCAATGGCATAAGTCTCTGTAAATTCCTCATAGCCATAGGAAGCAAGAAACTCAGATGTTTCCCTGCCCTGTAATTCTTTCTCCAGTCTTGATTTTCGATATACATAAATCAGGGCTTTTTCTCCTCCCATTCTGAGAATGGTAACATAGATTCCCTTCTCATTGAGCTGCTGATTACAGATGGAAATCTGACTGGAAAGCTCTTCTCTGTCTGTATAAGAAATGCTGAATAAGTTTGCGGTTTTCAGTCTGGCCAGAGTCGGAGAACAATATTCAATCAGATATTTTTCTATCATCGTTTCCTCACTTTCTAAAGTTAGTTATATCTAACTATCTATGTAAGAAAAAGGGATTTAAGAACCTTTATATCCCTTTTCAGTTAGCATTCACTAACTTATATTTATTTATAAATCCGCATTCCTTTATGCGGATTTATAAATATTATATAGACTCTTCCATTATCTGTCAATCTTTTTTTCGTCTCTTTTCTCCTCCAGGCAGGGCAGCATACTGACCCCGCTGATTCCCATAGTGGACAAATTATGGAGCAGCGCCGATGCATAGGGCGTTAAGATTCCCAGGATTCCTCCCAGGATTAACATCGTATTAAATCCTAAAATAAAATGGTAATTCCTGCTGATTCTTTTCATCAGTGACTGGCTTAATACCCGCAGGGTTACAAGTTCTCTCAGGCTGGCGGACAAAAGGGTTACATCTGCTACTTCTTTTGCTATATCTGAGCCTTCTTTCATAGCTACAGATACATCAGCAGCCGCCAGAGCCGGAGAATCGTTGACGCCGTCCCCTACCATAATCACTGTATGGCCTTCTTTTTTTATCTCTTCAATAACAGAAGCCTTGTCTTCCGGCAGCACCTGCGCCCGGTATCGTGTAATCCCAAGCCTTTCTTTCACCGATCTGGCCACTGCCTCTCCGTCGCCGGTCAGCATAATCACATGCCGGATTCCCAGATTTTTCAGGCCGGCAATCACTTCTTTCGCCTCCTGCCGTACTGGATCTTCAATGCAGAGCATCCCCGCAAGTCTTTCCCCCACAGCCAGGTAGACCGCCGAATACCCTTCTACTTCCCGTTCCAGAATCTCTTCTTCTTCGGAAGACAGCATCACCTTCTCATCCTCGAAGATGAAATGGGCGCTGCCAATCAGAACCCGTCTCCCATAAAGCATAGAAGAAATCCCGTGGGCTACCACGTATTCCACTTCCGCATGTTCTTCTTTATGAAAAACCTGTTCTTTTTCCGCATGGCGGACAATGGCTTTTGCCATACTGTGAGGAAAATGTTCTTCCAGACAGGCGGCAATCTTTAAGACTTCCCGTTCTTCATACTCTCCGAAAGGGATAATTCTAGCCACTTTGGGACAGGCATCTGTCAGCGTTCCTGTTTTGTCAAAGACAATGGTATCTGCCTTGGCAAAGGCTTCCAGATATTTCCCGCCCTTAACCATAATTCCCCGGTTGGCTGCTTCCCGCATGGCGGAAATAACGGAAATGGGAATGGAAAGTTTCATCGCACAGGAATAATCAACCATCAGAACCGATACTGCTTTTGTTACATTTCTGGTCACTGCCAGGGTAAGCAGAGAAGTTAAGAAGCTATAGGGGACAATCGAATCCGCCAGCTCTTCTGCCCGGCTTTGCACGCCTGCTTTTAAAGACTCCGAGGTATCAATCATTTCTGCTATCTTCTGAAGCCTTGTATCGTTGGCAAGTGTACGGACTTTCACCGTCAGCATCCCTTCTTCCACTACCGTTCCTGCATAGACACTGCTTCCCGCAGCACGGCGGACGGCATGGGGCTCTCCTGTCATCGTAGACTCATTTACCAGAGCCTCTCCTCCAACGACGGTTCCGTCCAGAGGGATTACCAGCCCGGAGCGAACCTGTATTTCATCTCCCACTTCCACTCTGGAAATCGGAATGGAAACTTCTTCTCCCTGCCGCAGCGCCCAGACTTTATCCACGTTCAGGGCCAGACTCTGGCTGAGAGCCAGCTTCGTCTTTTTCCTGGTATAATCCTCCAGAAGTTCTGTGATGTTCAAAAGCATCATAATAGAAGAAGCCGTAGTAAACGATTGCCGTACAATCGCTGTGGTCACGGACGTGGCGTCTAAAACAGCTACATCCAGACGTCCCTTTCCTAAAGACTGAAGTCCCTTCAGGAAATACCTGCATGCACGAAAAGTAATCAATCCGGCTCTGACCGGGAAAGGAAGAAAACGGCTGATGATATATTTTCTCCCCAGTATTTTCGCCAGTTCCCACTGGAAATGATCCCGTACTTCTCTCAGAGTATCTTCCTGCTGAGGCTTCCCTTCCAGAAGACTGGCCGCATCCGTCTGCTCAATAAATGCTAAAATCTCACTGCGTCTGTCTTCCGGATAATAAATTAAAATCCCTCCATTCATATAGGAGGTTTCTACTCTTTGGGCTCCTGCTTTCTTCAGCAGGATTTCCGATAAATAATATCCCTGCTCCTTTGTAAAGATTCCGGATCCCGCCCTGAGGCGCAGGCGTCCCGGTCTGTCATAGACAATTTTATATTTCATAAAACAGCCTCTTACTCTTCAGACGCCCGTGCTGCCTGCGCCTCCTGTTTGGCATCGTAGCAGATGTCCTCTGCTTCTTCTTTCATGTTCTGGAAAACTTCTTTTGCATCCTGCTGAAACTTCATGCCTTTGGCCAGACTTTTTACACAGGCTTTGCGCGTTTTGTCCCATTTTAACACCTTGCCTCCCACAACCGCAGCCGCAAGTCCGCCCAGAAAACATAATGCTTTTTCATTCTTTAAAAAATCCATTGAAATCTTTCTCCTTTCGTCTTTCTCTTTAGTTAATCAAGACTAACTCATAATCAAACTGATTATAGCATGGGAAAATTTTCCTGTCAATGCCGGAAAGTTTCCTCATCCCTTTCTGTAAGGATTCTTCCTTTGCAGGTTACAAGTACTTCGTCTCCCTCATTGATCTGTGCTTTTAACAGCTCTGCCTCCTCAGCTTCTGTCACAAATTCTTCTTTGCTGTCCGCCCACTGCAGAATCACTTTATCCATAACCGCATCTTTCTCCGGCCTGCCTTCGCATCCGAAATCCGGTTCTTCAATTCTGATCACTTTGGCCTTTTTTGCAGTCATTCGCTCATGCTCTCTGGAAATTTCCCGGTACAGTTCATAAAACGTCCAGTCCGCATTGGTTTCGGTTATCATCGCCTTCATGGGAATCGGGGGAATTTTCGCCTTCCTTAACTGAAAAAGCAGCTCTTCCATCCTTCTTTGGGTAAAGTTTTTCATAACCAGCATCTCTTCCGGAATCTCCCCTTTTTCTGCACCGGAAGGTTCTTCTCCATATCCCGGTATTCCTGCCAGATACCCTACTTTCTGATGGAACTGTCCGGACTCTATATTCCGAATCTGAATCCCCATTCTCACAAGAGTTCCTTTAAATTTCGCATTATGTCCTGTCCTGGCCGGACTGTAATACAATACCATTTCTTTTCTTGTCACTGTTTTACTCCTTACTGTTCAAAATCGAAAAAATCTCTCAGCGGAACTTCTAAAACGTCTGCAATATTCATCAGCGTTTCCAGGGAAACAGCCTTGTCCATATGAGGAGCCTCCAGATTACTCATATGCGTCCTGCTGATACCTGCCAGCTCCGCCAGTTTTAACTGGCTGATTCCCTTTCGTTCTCTGTAATATTTAATCTTGGCTCCGATTTGTCTGTAATAACCCGTATATTGTTTTTGCATCTAGTATCTCTGCCTCATTTGTATTTCTGATTTCATTTGTATTAGAATCTATTCCCAGCCTTTGCATACATCGATCCACTGCACATAATGGGAATGCTGTTCCAGCTCTTCCAGAGACAGTCTGACTGCGCTGTTGGAACTGCCTGCTGCAGGATAAACCCAGTCAAAACGTTTCATAGAAACGTCCAGATAGATCTTTACCTGTTCCGGAATCAGAAAAGGACATACCCCGCCCGGTGTATAACCCACATAGTTTTCTACCTGATCCGGACGTATCATCTTTGCCTTCACCTGGAAGAAATCTTTATACTTTTTATTATCTACCTTCGCATCCCCGGCTGCAACTACCAGCACCGCCTGATCATTTACCAGAAAAGACAGGGTCTTTGCAATTTCTTTCGGTTCACATCCCACTGCCATGGCTGCCTCTGCTACAGTTGCGCTGGATTCATTCAGTTCATAAACCCGCTCTCCTAAACCAACCGTTTCAAAATAGTTCTTAACTCTTTCTAATGACATATCGTTTTCCTCTCTTTTGCTTACTGCCGTAGATAAAACTATCTTACTACAGGAAAATGGGAAAATCAATTCTAAAGCAAAAGTCTTCTCTTGACTTTTCCGGTTCTGTGTGCTATTTTCTATGTGAAATTATTGAATTGCCGCCGGGTAACGTCTCAGTCTGTTCCATTAGGCCATAGAAGGAACAGATATGGAGACGTTTTTTTCTGCCATGCAGACTTTTGGCAGGCGTCAAATGATACGTATTTATCGGGAGGAATTTTCTGTGAAAAATGACAAAAACTGTTTGAAAGATTTTATCCGCTATTCTTCTTTAAATGTACTGGGAATGCTGGGTCTGTCCTGTTATATCCTGGCAGATACTTTTTTCATCTCAAAGGCCCTGGGCGCCAATGGGCTGACCGCCCTGAATCTGGCCATCCCCGTTTACAGCTTCATCCATGGAAGCGGACTTATGATCGGAATCGGCGGAGGAATCAAATATGCCATTTCCAAAAGTCAGGAAAATAAAAAAGCAGCCAATCAGGCCTTTACCACTGCCTTTTTACTCACTGCTCTGGTTTCCTCTTTCTTCTTTCTGACAGGAATCGCAGGAAGCGGACGGCTTACGGGTATCCTGGGCGCAGATGCTGCTGTTTTTGATATGACGAAAACTTATCTCCGTGTTATTTTACTGTTTGCTCCCATGTTTATGATGAACAATCTGCTTCTGGCCTTTGTACGAAACGACGGGGCGCCTCAGCGTTCCATGGCAGCTATGTTAATCGGAAGTTTTTCCAACATCGTATTGGATTATGTTTTTATGTTCCCCTTAAATATGGGAATCCTGGGAGCCGTACTGGCCACCGGACTTGCGCCTGTAATCAGTATGCTGGTTCTTTCCCCTTACTTTTTCAAAGGACAGAACCAGTTTGCCTTAAAAAAATGCCCCGTTACCAGACATCTCTGTCTGATGATTCTCTCCGGGGGACTTCCTTCTCTGATTACAGAGGTTTCTTCCGGAATTGTTATTATCCTGTTTAATCTTCTGATTCTAGGACTGGAAGGCAATGTGGGAGTAGCCGCTTATGGGGTCATTGCCAACCTCTCTTTAGTGGTAATTTCCATTTACACAGGAATCGCTCAGGGAATCCAGCCCCTTCTCAGCCAGAACTACGGAGCCGGAAATACATCCAATATGCGTTCTGTTTTACGTTACGCCCTGATTACCATGGCTGCGATCTCCATCAGCGTCTACGCCTTCGTTTATCTGGGAGCAGAACCGATTACCGCCGTTTTTAACAGCGAACAGAATCCTCTTTTGCAGGAAATCGCTGTCCCTGGTTTAAGAATCTACTTTACCGGCTGTCTGTTTGCCGGATTTAATATTATTTTATGCGCTTACTTTACTTCCATGGAGTTCGCTCTTCCGGCCCATATAATTTCCTTTCTCCGTGGTTTTATCGTACTGATTCCCATGGCCTTCCTTTTATCTGCCATCGGCAAAATTGTGGGAATCTGGTGTACCTTCCCGGCAACGGAACTGTTGGTGGCCGTAATCGGCGGCATCTGTTTCTTCTTATTTGCAAAGAAGCAAAAAAACCGTGGGGCTGACAGCAGTTCCTAATCCCTCCTTTTCAGCCATTCCAGGACAGAGTCCATTTACACTGCTCCGGATAATAATACAGATAGAATAAATATTCTCTGTCCTGGAGGCGGGTACTGCAAAAATAAACAAAGGTGGAAATTCCGCAGTAGTACTTTTTCTCTTTTGTTATCACCCGGATATTATCAATGCACTGTATTTCTCCTTCCTGATTCTGAAATTTCAATTTCTGAGGCAGAATCTCTCCCCGGCTGGTAAACCATATGCCGCAGGCAATCTCTTCCTGCCTTCTGCGATTTGGCCCGGCGTCAGGCTTCTGATTGTTTATCCCAATTCCCATTCCCATATCTGTTTCTCCTGTTTATCCGATTTTTACCCTGCTGTAATCAACCGTCCTTTTTTCCCTGGAAATTCCTCCTGACATATGATCAATCCTCCGGTTATTTCCCAGAAAAGCAGCCCGCTGTACTGCGTCGATTCCATAGCGCCTGCGGATATGGTCCACCATCACATCCGCCCGCTGCACTTTTTCATAGTTTTTAAAAGAAAACAGATCCAGTTGTCTTACCGGCATCTGCTCTTTGATACGGCTGGTATGGATTCCAAGATGCCGGATAGGCCTTCCGTCCCACAGCTGTTCAAAGAGACAGCAGGCATAATGGTGAATCTCTCCCGTCATATTGGTGGCATTTTCCAGCGTCATCTGATGGCTGGCATACTGCAAATCATAACTTTTAATTCCTACTGAAATGCCTCCTGCCTGCACCCGATCCGCTCTCAGTCTGGCTCCCACGGTTTCCGCCAGCCCCAACAGCACCAGTCTGGCAGTGGAAGGATCCGTTACGTCAAAGGCAATGGTGGTGCTGTTCCCATATCCTTTCTGCTCCGGTGGATTAGGCTGCACAAGAGAGACATCCTTCCCGTTTGCAAAGGCCCATATGACTTCTCCGTGCTTTTTTAAATGGCTTTTTAAAAGTCCGGGATCGGTGCGGGCTAATTCTCCAATGGTATAAATGCCAAGAGCCCTCAGCTTTCTTTCTGTGGCCCTTCCCACAAAAAACAAATCTCTTACCGGCAGAGGCCACATCTTTGACGGAATTTCTTTTTTCCAGAGGGTGTGTACCCGGTTCGGCTTTTTAAAATCACTTGCCATCTTGGCCAGAAGCTTATTTTCGGAAATGCCGATATTTACCGTAAATCCCAGTTCCCGGTGAATCTGTTCTCTCATTTTCTGAGCCGCTTCCCGGGGCTCTCCCCACAGCTTTCGGGTTCCTGTCATATCCACAAAGGCCTCATCTATGGAATAGGGTTCCACTGCAGGAGAATACTCTTTTAAAATATCCATAAACGCCTGAGAACATCGCTCATAAAGACTGTAATTGGGCGGAACCAGAATCAGATTCGGATATTTTCTCTGTGCTTCCAGGATGGTTTCTCCCGTTTTAATTCCATACTTTTTGGCAGGAACAGACTTGGCAAGAATAATCCCGTGGCGCAGGGCAATGTCACCTCCTACGGCTGAGATCTGTTCTCTCAGATCTTCTTTTCCGCCCAGATGGTGTATCCTGTATACAGCCTCCCAGCTCAAAAATGCAGAGTTTACATCAATATGAAAAATGGTTTTCTTTTGCTTTTCCAAACTTATGTTCGCCTCCCTTTTTCTTCATTATACAAACACATGTTCGTATAAACAAGTGGTAAATAAAGGGAGAACAGGCCGCTTTATTTTCAATAAATGGATCGTGCGTTTTTCGGAAGAGTCTGTATATGTTTTAAGAAATCATAACTGGCCTGTGCTTCTTTCCTGTCATAAATAAGCCCCTGTTTTTCCTCCAGCTCCATAGCCGTCTCATGAAACAGGAGGCACATTGTGTGTACTGATTCCCAGATGTCTTTTATGTTTCCATTGATATAGGTTTTCAAAAACCGATTCCATATATCCCCGGATAAGTAAGACTGTATATACTTAGACGCCTTTCCCGTGGAAACCTGAAAATCGGTTTCATATCCGATTTTCCAGTTCAGCATCTTCATAAGGGGAACATGGCATCCTTCGTAATATACCTGATGGATGTAGGGAATTTCTTCGCGCCACAGTCCTTTGGCAACATTGTTTAAACACCACCAGAATTCATTACAGCAGGCGGAAAATTCATTCTGCGTAGGTTTTCTGATCCAGTGTTCTTCATCAGAAGGTTCCGGCAGTTCCGGAAGGATTCCATCTTTATCCAGTAAAATCACACATAGTTTCCCGATATAAGCGGAAGCCTCTTCCAGGGGAATCACCCGCAAATCCAGCCGGTTACCGTCTTTAAACTGCATCAGCCAACCGTAACATTTATCAAAATCAACCTCCCGTCCGATACTTTTATCTACCTCTTCCGGACACTGCATAAACAGCCGTTCACCAAATAGATCAATCCATTTTTTCTGTTCATAAAAAGGTCTTGTCTCCCGGACAACGTACACAATGTCATAATCCTGAAAAATATCTTTTCTTGCATTTTTGTTTGTCCTGGAGCCGTTCATATATACGGCCCGGATCCGTTCATCTTTCCTTGCCGTACCGATGATTAAATCAAACATTTTTTTTTCGCTTCTCATATGATTTTTATCCTTTCTGCCGTTCCCTCTGTTTTTCTCTGTTTTTATTATATCATACCTTTTCTTTCCAACAGAAAAAAATTCCTTTTATCTTCAGCCTGTGCTATAATCTCAGAGACGGTCTCTGATTCATAACAAAACCGTCTCAGAAAAAACACAGGAGGTGAAACATATGGGATGTCTGGGAAATGTCATCTGGTTTTTATGCTGTGGCTTGTGGCAGGGCCTTTCGTGGGTGCTTGCGGGCGTTTTATGGAGTATCACAATTATCGGTATTCCCATTGGCCGGCAGTGTTTTAAGCTCGCCTCTCTTGCCTTCTTTCCCTTCGGAAAAGAAGTTCAGTATGGCGGCAGCGCGATTTCTGTTATTGCAAATATTTTCTGGATGATTTTCAGCGGAATTCCTCTGGCCGTAGCCGCTGTACTTAACGGGATCCTGCTGTGCTGTACCATCATCGGTATCCCCTTCGGTCTTCAGTGCTTCAAAATCGCCAAATTAGCTCTGTTTCCCTTTGGAGCTTCTGTTATAAATTCCTGAAATTTTATAAAATTTGTCATGCTTTATGGTATAATATGTTTGAGGTGTTGTTGTGCAGATGAACAGATTATTTAAGATAGTGTACTACCTGTTGGAAAATGGAAAATCTACCGCCCCCGAACTTGCTGAAAAATTTGAAGTTTCTATACGCACAATTTACAGAGATTTAGACACTATTAGTGCTGCGGGCATTCCCGTTTATGCAGCGCAGGGAAAAGGCGGCGGCATATCTTTGTTGGACGATTACATTTTGGAAAAATCGTTGTTTTCCAAAGAAGAAAAAGAGCAAATACTTATGGCATTGCAAGGCATATCCTCTACGAAAGGAACATCGGCAGACGAATTACTTTCTAAACTATCAGCGCTATTTCAAATAAAAAATACAGATTGGATAGAAGTTGATTTTTCCGAATGGGTAAAAAACAGTGCAAGCCAGGATATTTTCAATGATATTAAAAAAGCTATTTTTGACAGGCATTTCATTTCATTTTCTTACTTCGATAACAAAGGCTTTCGGTTGAACCGCACCGTCAAACCGATAAAATTGATATTCAGGAGCAAGGATTGGTATTTATATGGTTTTTGTCTGTTAAAAAATGATTATCGCCTTTTTAAATTAACCCGTATGAAAGAGTTAGTTATCTCTACGGAAACATTTAGCCGCGAAATTTCAGAACTCCCAAAAACAAAAATGGAAATTCCGCATTACAATATGGTTTCTGTAAAATTGAAATTTTCCCCACAAGCAGCCTTTCGTGTATATGATGAATTTACGGATAGTGTTACGACAGACTGCGAAAATAATCTCTATGTAACAACGAACCTGCCCGACAATGAAGTTATGTATAGTTATCTGCTCACATTTGGCGAATATGTAGAGGTTCTTGCCCCTCAATATGTGCGTGTGGGAATCACAGAAAAAATGAAATTGATTATGAAAAAATATAAAACATGACAATTGGTGTCATGTTTCTTGGTATATACTTCTTTTAAGACGAGGAGGTATATAGATGAAATATGAATGGAAAAAGCAAGATAAAAGCCTGTATGGGGCAAAGACTGCTCCAAATTTAATTAACATTCCGCCACAGAATTATATCATGATAGACGGAAAAGGAAATCCAAATGATTCTGATTTTTCTAATCGGGTATCGGCATTATATTCATTAGCCTATGCCATCAAGATGAGGTATAAGAAATCGGAGGATAAAGGGAAATCAGAAAATGATATTGATGATTTTTCTGTTTACCCTTTAGAGGGCGTCTGGAGTTTAACAGAAGGAACACAGCTTGTAAAAGAAAACTTAGAGTACACAATCATGATACGCCAGCCAGATTTTATCAGCAAAGAAATGTTTGTGGCGGCGTTAGAACAAGTCAAAGCCAAAAAGCCTTCTCCATTGTTTGATGAGATATACTTTGACGCTATGCAAAATGGAATGTGCATAGAAGTCTTGCATATTGGTTCTTTTGACACTGAGCCGTATTCTTTTGAAAAAATGAAACAGTACGCAGAAGCAAATAATCTGCAGTATGATAAGAAACAGCACAGAGAAATATATTTGAATAATACCAACAGGGTAGAACAAAGCAAGCTAAAAACAATTTTACGTTATTCAATCATTTAGTCCGAATCCATATACCGCCCAACGGCTACATTTCTGCTGCAGCCGCATCTTATCTGGATGAAAAGAAAAAAACTACTAGAAACCTAAGGGGCTGTCGCATTCAATGGTTGTCCACACCATCGAATACGGCAGCCTCGTTTTTTACGCCGCTTTTGATTAATCAATAATTGAAATTTCCTTCATTACTTTTTTAGCTGCTTCGTGATTCTTTCTAGTCTTTCCACTACGTCACCAGTATAAAAAATTTTGTCGCACTCCGAGCACTTATAAAAGGCACATTCCGCACAATAACAATTATAGCTGTGCACTGATGTAATATAATCAAGATTCCACTCCTTAAAATTTAACCTTGATTAAACAATGGTTCCAGTATATCCGCATACTGTTCAAAAATCTCAAGTAATGTACGGTTCCAGTGACGGGCATCTTGTTTTGAATTTCCGAACACGTAATCTTCCTGTCCATAATCAATAACATCAAATCCCGGGATAGACTTGCTGGCACCATCCGTCCGATAAGAAACTGCATCTGCCAATGTAAAAGATACATTGCCGGGATCTGAGTATTCTACCCAACTGCTCAAATCCGTTCCTGTTGCTTCTTTTGCAGTTCCATTTTCAGTCTGTACATCAGCGGCAGGAGTGTCAATCGTCTCTCCATCCGCATACTCTCCATACATCTGATCGATATACAAAGAGAACGATTCGCTAAGCACCTCGGAAGGAACATGACCGCCATCCCACTGCCATTCAATATTGGCGTCAATGCCTGCATTCAACATTGCAATCTGAAGATTCAGAGAAGAAAACAGCGACATATCTCCCTCAGAAGCCCCCATCACGATTCTAACCCATGCGGGATTCTCTGTACTTTCTGCACCAATGTAGTTCAGTGGATTATACAGTTCAACAATGTTATTACCGTATTCATCGCCCGCTTCAATTTCCCCAATATCCGCCGCATAAGCTTCCACCATTTCCTCATAGGTGGAATAATCGAATGAATCTGTACTGCTTCCTGCCGCCTGTGTTGTTCCTGCATCGGGTGTTCCTACATCCATCATATCTCCGGTGCTGTTTTCTGCTACACCCCCATTAGAAAATCCTCTTTCCTCTGTACTATCTTCTGACAATTCATCATTGGGCAGATTTCCCCTTGGCAGTTCACCATCCGGTAGCTCGCCGCCCGGGCGTTCTCCACTCGGCTGTTTTTCATCGGAAAGCTTGCCATCCGGTAATTCGCCGCCTGACATATTGCTTCCTCCCGGCATACCTCCACTCAGATTTCCCCTGCCATCAAAACTTCCTTTTGCATATCGGCCTTCCAGAAACGCCGTCGCTTTATCGGCTGAAGTCATAGAAGCTGCTTCTTCATCGCTAAGGACATTACCATCTTCATCGAACCATGTCCAGCCTTCGGCATAGTCCAGATTATCCAGATACCACTGGAGATTCGATTGAAACTCGGCTAAATACAAATCAAGATACGTTCCATAATACCCATTTGTTTCGGGATGTGCTTCCAAATTATATTCAATGGTAAGGTCTATGGTATCTTCCTTATCTCCGTCTTCATTCAGGTCAAATCCAACAGACGATTCTTCTGCTGTCAGATTCTGACCGTTGATATATTCCATGTAGGCAGCGGAAAGATATTCCGCAAGCTGTGCCTGAAATGAGGTGCCAAATTCATAAGTGGTATCCATATAGTATTCAAAAGCCAGCGCCATATCTGCTTCTGCCAGAGAAGTAATGGCACTGTAAGCAACACATCCCCAAGCTCCATCAGATATTTCATAATCTGCGCCATCAATGGTTACAGTCGTTGTATATCCCCCATCTTCAAGCAGATATACCCCTACGGCGCCGGCTTCGATTTCATAATCATAAAAATCCTCATTATTGGAAGTTGCCGCAAACATTGCCGCATGCGCTCCCCCGCCGGAGCCGCCTGTTGACACGAAATAATCTGCATTCCCCGGCAGATTTCCGAGTAAAATATTATATTTCACATAACGGGCTGCATTTTTCTGATCTGTCAGGCAGGAAGGTGCATCTCCTGTATAGTAAGTTTCACCCGATTCATCTTCCGCAGTATCCTGTTTGCCCCGATTGCCGCAGGCAACATTGATATATCCCTCTACTGCATATGTGGCAGCCGCGAGGGTATTTGTGCTGGAACCATAGCCTGCCGCACCTGTATTCAAAATGACAGGGGCATCAGCAGCAGTATAAACCTGTCCATTTGTACTTGTGAGCTCTGCTTCATAATCAATCACAAGAGAACCTAAAACAGCGTCCGAATAAGTATCTGCGGTCACATCCTCTGTTCCGTCTCCATCGGTGTCAATGCCAGATACATAGGCCCCCGGCACACAAACAGATACTCCCTGCTGATCCGGAAGTTCCGGATATGCCACCGCAGATACGACGGAAAGCACCCATGCGTCATCCTGGGAAGAGTACGCCCATTCCTGTTCTTCATTGTTTGCCAGATTGAGTGTATCTTCAATGTATGCCTTTTGCTCCGCATCGGCAACCTGCGGCGATTCTTCCTGTGTCTCTGTACTCTTAGAGCAGGCACAGAGTCCTGCCAGCATTGTGAACGCCAAAAATACTGCTGTCATTTTTTTATATTGTCTCATAAAAAATCCTCCTGTACTGTAATGTCATCATTGTACAGAAGGATGATTGAAGTTATATTGAAGAATCCATATTATTTTATATAAGGGGGAGTAAAACTACAAATTCTACCTTGCTGTCATGGCAAAAAATCTGAATTTTCCCTTTATGGACAGTCGTTATCGCTTTCGCAATCGCAAGTCCCAGGCCATAATGCCCGCCATTTTCACTCCGGGCCATATCCCCGCGATAAAACCGCCCAAACAGTTTCTCTTTTTCCGCAGGGGGTATCTCATTCCCGTTGTTTAGAACAGAAAGTTTTGCACAACCATGTTCTTCTTTAAGCGTCAGTTTAATTTCTTTCCCGTTTTCTCCGTGGCAGATTGCATTATCCAGTAAAATAGAAACAAGTTGTTTCAGTTGATCTCTGTTTCCTTCAACAGAAAGTCCCTCTTGAATCTCATCATTCAATAAAAATCCCTTTTCAAAGGCAATACTTTCAAAAGGCAGCGCTTCCCCCTTAACCAGACGGCTGAAATTAAGCGGTTCAGTCCGAATATCAGAATTTTCTGTTCTGGTAAGTTCTAAAAGCTGTGAAACCAGATTTCCCATTTTTTCATTTTCATATTGGATATTAGAAAGCCATGGGTTCTCTCCAATCTCTCGTGCAAGTAATTCTGCGTTTGTACTGATTACAGAAACGGGCGTTTTCAGTTCATGACCTGCATCTGAGATAAACTGCTTTTGCTTTTGATGACTTTCTTCCAAAGGTTTTACAATTTTACCGGCCAGGTAAACTGCCACAAAGAACAATGCCGCCATCATAATACTTCCAAAAACAATCGTATAGCGAAAAAGCGTTGTCATACTTTGCTGCATGATTGTATTGTCCATAAAAGCAACTAATGTGTACCCGTCTTTTGCGGCTGCGGTATATAAAAGGTTCTCTATCCTGCCATTGTCTTTTGGGCTTTTTATTATCTCTGAAGCATATTTCTGAAGAACTCTGTCTTCATAAACGGTTCCTTTTTCATTGTCCATCGCCAGTATTTCACCATTATCCGAAATCGCCACCGAATAAAAAGTAGAAAGCTGAAACGCCGGATTACCATCAAAATGCGTAACCTCTGGATTATCAGGCGGCATGTTTACTCCTGGCTGCTGTTCCAGAGAATATAACTTTGCATACCGTTCAAGCATTTCATAATTGGAAGCAGATACCTCGAAATAGCTGGAACCGTATATAACTGCAAGTGTACCAAGATAGAGCAATGTAAGTACTGCCATAATCGCTGCAACAATTTTTCTTTTCGATTGTTTAAACATCGCTGCACCTCAATTCATAGCCAAGGCCCCGTACCGCCTTTATCTCCGTTTTTGCTCCTACAAAATTCAGTTTTTTTCTGGTAAAAGACATATAAACTTCAACATTATTGTATTCTGCATCACTGTCAAAGCCCCATATTTTGACAGCAAACTGCTCCCGTGTAAGTACCTGTCCCTGATTTGCAGTCAGATATTCAAGAATACGATATTCCTTTTCGCTCAGTTTTACATTCTGTCCGTTTGTAATGCAGCATAAAGTAAAAGTATTTGTATCAAGCTGTATATCGCCAAAAGAAAGCACTCCGTCCGGTGTGTTCATGCCACGTCTCAGAAGCGCACGCAGTCTGGCAAGCAGTTCTTTTGTCATAAAAGGTTTTGTCAGATAGTCATCTGCCCCACTGTCAAGCCCTGTTACTTTATCATCTAATTCTCCTTTGGCTGTCAGCATAAGAATAGGAGTGCGTATCCCCTGTTTTCTTGCTTTCTTTGCAATCGTAAAACCATCCAGCCCGGGCAGCATTACATCTAAAATAATAACATCGTAAACATCGCTCTCCACAGCATCCAGACCAGAGATTCCATCCCTATAACAATCTACTTCATATTTTTCTAACCGCAGTATCTCGCAAAGAGCCTGTGCCATTCTTTCTTCATCCTCGACCAATAGAATTCTCATTGTGCACACCTCCGTAATTTCATTATACCATAGAAGACTGAAAAAGAAATGTCCCCGATATTCTGCAGTGCTTTTACAGACAAACGCCCTTTTAAAAACAGCACATGCTGATTTTACCGTAAAAAACAAAAACCGCAAAACCCTTGATTTTCAAACGGATTTCACGGTTTTAAGATATGGACCTGGCGGGAATTGAACCCGCGTCCGAACTCTCAACCCCCTTTAAAATAAGGCTTTTTCAGCACTCGGTAATCAAAGGTAATCAATGAGGTAATCAAATTATTTTCTCAATTAATTCTTTTTTATAATCCATTCCAGATATATCGTATGTGTAATTGTTTACATTTACTTCTTCTGTATGCCCCAGGAGAGAAGATGCAACAACAGATGATACGCCTGCGCACCTCAGTTTTGAATTGAGAGTTCTCCGCAATGCATGAATGCTTTTTTCCGGTATCCCTGCCTGTATGCACTTGTATCGTATGCAGTGCGCTACCGATGCGGTATGCAACTTTCCATTTTCATTCTGAAAAACAAAATCTCCTATAAAACCATATTGCATTTCCACCTTTTTTATTTTGTGCAATAATTCTGAAATTTTTTCAGAAATAGGAAATTGTCTTTGCTTTCCGGTTTTTGTTGCTTCAATTACATATTCTCCAGTAATTCGATCATGTTTTTCTGAACGGCAAATAATTATGACACCCTGATTTTCTCTGACATCATCCCATTTAAGTGCAACAATCTCGCCAATGCGCATACCCGTGTATATGGCAAGTTCAACAGCATAACTTGGGATGTATTCTGGTTTTTTCTCTTGACTAATACGCAGCTGTGTCAAGAGCAACTGCATATCTTCCTGGCATACAGTTCGCTTTTCTTCATCTCGGACGGGACGGTTATAGAATTTGGAAAATCTCCTTGTCTCAACATAATCACATGGGTTTTCATTAATCACTCGCATAATTCTCGCATGTTTAAATACTCCACCGATGTAACTCATAAGAGCCTTCCCTGCCCGCTCTTGTAATTTAAGTCTTTTTATACTCTGAATCATAAAAGCAGTAATATCCTCTTCGTTGATTGCCCGAATATCTTTACATGCAAAGTCTGTATTGCTGAAAAATCTTTCATAATCAGAAGCATATTTTGCTAAAGTATTATTTGATACGCCATATGATACTTGATTTTTCTTCCAGCTTTCCCATAATGCGCTAAATCGATAGTCCTTTTTTCTTTCCTCTTCAATGCTTTTGTAATATTCGACAACTATATCTTCTATGCCTTTTTGTGATGAGCGTTTTTTTAGAATCCTCTTACCGTCATTGTCAATTAAATATGTACGCCACTTTCCATCCTTTCCTTCCCATATCGCATATGGATGTTTATCTAATAATTCTTTTCTCTTGTTCATTTCGACGTGCTCTTGCACGTATGACATATCTATCATACCATGTTCAAGAGCGTATTTCAACAAATCCTGATTTTCCATAATTTTAAAAGGAGCCAGGAATTCCTTTTTCGCTGGCCAGCGGCTCCAGACTCCTTTCTTTTATCTATTTAACATTTTCTTCTCTAAGTCTTCAAAGTCATACTCTCTCTGGTGGAAGTTATTAAAACGATTTTTTGATTTCTTTTTGCCAGAACGTTCGTTTAAATACCCTTCGAAATTATCTCCAAAGAGTGTTTTAGGCCTTAAGAATTTTTCCATTTCAGTTCCAATCCAATCATCACATTTCTTTCTGATGACCAGCTTCAAATCATCAACAGTATACTTTTCTTTCAGTCTGTCATTGATATACTCAATTGTGCTCTTATTGGTATATCTGTACTTTGTCCCGCATTTTTCATTCAAATAGTCGATCACAATTTTTATTTCATCTAAATTTTTTTTTTAGATGGATCACTATCTTCTCCCAATAATTCCTTGAGATAATTACGAAATCTATCATTCTTCACCTCGCTTATCTCTTTCTGCAATGCAGGTCTTATCTTCGGTGAACTTGTCCAATTATATTTGTGCCAGTTAATAACCAGAATTTCTTTTCTATCGAAATCATAGTCCACCATTTTGTATGTCGATATAAATTTATCTAGAATATTTTTTATTTGCTCTATCGAATATCCCATTTCTATCGACATTTGTTTTATACTTATTTCATAACATCCACACAAATTTGTATGAATATTAGTCAATATGTAAAGAAAAAAATACTTGTCTTCCGCTGTAAATTCGTCCATTACTTTTGTATCTTTCCAGA
The DNA here is from genome assembly GCF_002159835.1 of Blautia sp. An249. GTDB lineage: Bacteria > Bacillota > Clostridia > Lachnospirales > Lachnospiraceae > Blautia_A > Blautia_A avistercoris. The sequence continues at coordinate 103,795 of NZ_NFJL01000011.1, forward strand.
AAGACAAGTATATACTTCTGTATAAGGCCATGCTTTTTGCTCCTTTTTTTTCGCTAAGGTAGATACTCCGGAAATTGTTCGATACTCATCTGCCCCGGTATCTCTTCCGGCGGAACGTCAAAATATTTACAGGCCACGTAACTCCCTTTCCAGGCACGCGGCTCTGGATGTCTGCTACAGTCCTCCCGTTTCCCTATAATCCCATAATTGCAGCACTCTTTACAATGGTGTTGATAATTGGTGCCGCCGGAACGCAGGTACATTTCACTGATTCCTCTCATGTTAGTCTCCTGTTATCCTCTTTATGATTTTATCTGCAATGTCTTCTGGTTCCGGGTAAGACATGGTATCCGGATCCTTAATGGAGTTTATAATTCCCGCACGAAACGCATTGTAGAAGTCCTCCTTTTTGTTTAGTTCCTCTATGAGCTTGTTACATGCAAGAGCTAATGGAACTGGCTTTATCGGACACCAATCCGGCTTCTCATTTTCATTCATGATAACCGACTCGTCAACAATTTCACATTCACGAATAAATTCCCCAGTAACCATGTCTCTGAAAAGATTGCGAAACTTGCAATCTACACATCTTTCCGGCACATCCACCACAATAATTCCTTTTGCCATTAGTCCACCATCCTTGTCATTGGCATTGGATAGCCATCAGGAAGTGCATTTATCAGTTTCCTTTGTGATTGCAGCGCATAAATTTGTACGTTCACAAATACGTTTCTTTCGAAAGTCTCCAATGCCCTTATGTTGTTATCAATAGCGCCTATTAATTCGTCTCTAAAATCAGGCGTTAATGGTTTGCAAAAATGTTCTTCTTTCATCCCTATCCCTCACTTTCCGCCGGGCTTTTCAGCCAGTCTAAAATAATCGCCTCTGCATATGTTTGTGTGCATAAAAATCCAGTAGTCGCTCCGCAAGTATCTCTTTCTGCATCTTGGTACTCACATACTTTGCACGCAGAAAAGGTAGTATAAAACTCCGCCAATTCCTCATCCGTCATGCTCCTGATTTTGTCGGCGTTGGTCTGTTTGCGTTGACTCTTGATAAATTCCCGTACAAGAGGATAATCCTTGTCCATCGTAGACAGATGTTCCTTTGCGTCCTTTTTCTGATACACGATTACTGTATCTCCATCCTTTTTCGCTCGCAAAACCTCGTACGGATTTTTGCTTGTAGCAAGAATCATATATCCTTTTGATTCAAGAAAGCCCTCGAATGCCTGTAATTCACTAATACGCAAAATGCTTCTCGTTGCCATCACTCCACACCGCCTTTCTCGACAATCTCAATAGCCTGTCCAAATGCTCTTGATTCTGTATCTCTTATATCCATATTGTCTGTATCGCCTATTTCATCATATTTAGCCGCCCATTTTTCGGCATCTTCTTTCCAATCCTTCAAGTCTTCAATAATCTTTTCCTTATCAAAAGCCGCCGGAAGCCTTTCTATCTGCTCTTGTAAATCTGCAATCAAGTACGCCTTTGACAAATCCTTGCCTGCCCTGAACCTTGCATTTTCCAGGATTGTAATAACAGCATTTGCACTAATCAACTTGTCCTCCATCTATAACACCTCCGGCCTCTCGCACCGTTTAAACTCTATCCTCCATACCCACGGGTTTGCGTCCCACCCATAAAGCAGAAGGTCTTTCTTTTTGATAGTGTGATTCCACAAATCGGTAAATTCATTTTTATTCCCTGCTACATCAATAAGTTTCCTGATTCTTGCTGCATCAATCCAAATGTCCGCACATCCTTCTTTAATGACTTCTGCAATGGTTATGTCTTGCAATCTCTCCACCCGCACATCCGTAACCTTAAGCCAGATACGAGCTGCTTCTTTTGGCATGTGGATAGACGGTCGCCACGGTATTCCAAATCTGTGTGTACCGTCTGGATTTATCCATGTATCAACGTTAAATCCATCGGCAGCATATACATAACGTCCTGTATCTTCGATAATCTGGTCATTTCCGTCTAAATCGTACATATACTGCCATGTTTCACGGACATACAGAATATCTCCCGGATGATATGGCGCATGTGTGTATAGCGAATGCCCATACATGGGATATATCTTTTTAATGTTATAACTCCATACTGCACCATATATTTTCCAGAATCCCTCATTATGTATGGGTTGCGGCTTAACCACTCGCCTTGTAACCGTCTTTCTTCCGTCCAGAATCGCCCGAACCATGTCGGTGTTGAATAATATAGGTTTAATCATCGATTGCCTCCTTATGTCCTTTGCATGGATATTCCTGTTTGAAAAAATTCGGGTATGGAACCGCTGTTCTTGCATATCCTCCATAATGTTCCGTATAGTCACAATAGTCTGTACCAAATTCCGCAACCTTATGATGTACGCATTTTACACATTTGGGAGGTATTTTCTCCTTCTTAATCAGCATTCTTCGTCACTCCATTCTATCGCTTGTCCACATTTGCAATGATGTTCCTTTTTGTTTATTGGCTCTTTGCAATTAGGACATACATCTATTCCTTCGTATGGAATAATGAAACTCCGTTTAACAGGTTTCTTCGGATTCTGCTTTTTCATCGCCGCCCGGCACTCTTTCACTGTTCCAATTTTCCGGTACTGCTGTATTTCTTTCAGGGCTTTGATTGACATATTTAATGCTTGTGTAATATATATCGCCCTGATTTCCTTTAATGCGTGAACCTCCATATGGTCTTTAATCCGCTTAATCGCTTCTTTCTCTGTCATTCCTCTACACCTCCTTTTTCAACCTCTTTGATAGCCTCGCCGTATGCGTTTGCAGCCATTTCGCTTTGTTTTGCTTTTTCCTCGCATCCATCTTTTTTGTATTTTTTCACCCATTCGATGGAATAGTTTTTCCAGAACTCTAAGCCCTTGACTACTTTTTCTTTGTCAAATGCGGCAGGCTCAGAATATATGATTGTGATTATCTTCCCGAGCAAACACATATCCCCTTTTTCTACCAGTACGGGAATCAGTTTTTTAATGATAGAATTTGCACTAATAAGTTTATCCATTACATTTTCCTTTCCGCGGGCGAAACTCGCTCGCCAGAATCTCAAACTCTACACTGTCGTGTAATTTTCCGTCCTGCAACTTTGCATTCTGGCGATAGTATCCGCATTCTTTACCGCCATGCTTTTTGACAAAATTTCGGTATGCTCTGATTGCAGGATTTTCCACATATGCAAACCAAGAAACCCGGTTCATATGATAAACTTCAAACAAATCACAAATCGCTTTATACACATCCCTGGCAAACTCCAAAGTTCCTTTGTTAAATGAAATAATCCCAAATCTATCCGCATTCATTGAACCCCAGTCTACGGAATACGATATGTAACCTATTAGATTGTCATCCTCGTCAACACTTACAAAATGGTGGCTATCGTAATTGTTGTCCGGGATTTCTGGCGCCCTATCCCCTGTATATCCGGTATAAAACATATTCTCTTGCTTATACCAGGTTTTGACGTACTCTGTATAAAGTCTGTCTTTGTATAGCTGTGCTGGCATTAACATATTTTCGCTCCTTTCTCCGGGCGGTATTGCTCCGGAAGTGGCTGCCATGCGATTATTAAATTACTATAGGTCATAAACTCCTTTTCTTCTCCGTTATACAAAACGACAACCCTGTCCGAATAATCCTCATTTGGCAGTTTCCTTGACAACTGCACAAGATAGTATCCCGTTTTATTTGGTTTCTCCTCCACTGGAATCCATCTGTCATTCTCTTTGGTAGGGACATTAATGTCCTTACCATCATTCATGTGCTTATCAACCATTTCAAAGAATCCATCCAAATATCCAAACACAATATCCAGACTATATGAGCTAAATCCTATATGATATTCATTATCTGACAGGTCGTAATATCTTATTTCGTAATACGGCTTTTCTTTTGTTCCATGCACAACGATTTCCGCACTTGATACCTTGATTTTATAAGGCTCTTTTTCGGCTACTATCTCTTCCAGAATCTCCTCATATGTCATACCTCTACTCCTTTCTCCGGTCGGTATGGCTCAAATGGTTTCCATGCCAGCACAAAATCCTTCTTTTTGAAGAATAGCACTTTCGGGATACCTCCCCTGTCAAAGTCTATCTCCGATTCCAAAAATCTTCCTGTCATAAACCAGAGCAAGACATACCAGCCACCGCTATCAGGGTTGTACCATCCAACTGTCTCACCGTACTCTGTCAATATCCTATACTTGGGGCAAATTGCACCTTTATGGTTTGCATTATCCGGCAGCCTCTCCTCCGCCGGAATCCAATCGTCATTCATGTACTTTCGGATGATGTCTTCTACATCCGCGTACTTTAGTAGACATCCATCATCCATATCCGTTATGACTGGTAAATCATCAATCTCTTCCAGAATCTTCTCTAACATGTCAGCTCCTCCTTAATATCTAACAGCCTCATCCCTAGTTATAAAGAAATGGATTCCTGTGCTGCACTCATTCCACCGGTCTTCATCGAAATCAGGGACTTCGACTGTTTCTCCAACTTTATAAATAAAGTCAGAGCTGTAATCGCTTGCTACCTTCTCTATATCGGCCTTTGTACCATCCATATTTGTTATGGAGAGCACTTTTGCTTTGCTGCACCTGCATTTTCTTGTGGTTGCACTGCTTCTTTTTGCGTCTTCGCATACCTGTATTTCGACTATATATCTCCCTGCTTTTTTGTACCCGATAAAAGCTCCTTTTTCTGGGCACTGTAATGCAAACGCGCCTGTTCTTTCGTCATAGTCGGCTCCATACAGGTCGGCTCCATACAGGTTGGCTCCATACAGGTTGGCTCCACGCAGGTCGGCTCCATGCAGGTCGGCTCCACGCAGGTCGGCTTCATACAGGTATGCTTCATACAGGTCGGCTCCACGCAGGTTGGCTTTACTTCCTTCAACGTTTCTTGTGAATCTAGTTCTTAACCATTTTGCATGTTCGTCTAATATTTCTTTTAATCTTTCCTGATTCATATCTTCTCCTCCATCATCCTTATAATCTCATCCGCAATACGTTTATTTTCCTTTTCTAACCGTTCTAAGTATCCCTCCAGGGAAAGTTCCATCCCCTTCAGCTTTTCTATTTGTGCGAGGCGTATAAACTCTTCTACACACTCCCTGACATTGCCAAAATACCCACAGACCTTTTCGGCCGCTTTATCATTTCCGCTGCTATCTTTCCCGATGTACTTTTTCTTCAGAGTGTAATTCAGCGGGTCAATGTCAATCACATAGTTCTCTGCCAAAATGATTCTCATTTCCTATTCTCCTTCCGTCTTAATTACCCCGGCCTCTTTCGCCAGGTTTATGGTTCTGTCCGCTTTGTAATCTATTATTTCCCTTATTTCTTCTTCAGCTCCTAAAAGATAGGAGTTTTCCATTAGTGTGAGCCGCAAATCCCCCATTTCTTCTTTCAGGTTTTTTGTATCTCCATATCGTTTGTACTTACAGATTGCTTTTATAAGTTCCGCGCACTCCTCCAGCATTATGTCCAACTGTTTGTCTAGGCCATATGTGTCTGCAATCAGACGGGCTTTTCCTTCCAGGGTTTCCATTTCCATTATCTCTATCAAAGTCCATACCTCCTAACCAGTTCCTTATATCTTTCGTCAAAATGCAGCTTATCTTTTTTCTCCAGGGATTCCATTAACTCTGTTACGGTTACTTCTCCCTCGTTTGCCAATCGAACTAACCGGTTGCTTTCACGGATAACGTCTCCCATTCTTTTTCCGCTGAACCCATAGAGGTTTTTTAACGCCGTCATCAAGGTTATGGTATTAATGGTATTCGCCCAATCTTCCGCTTCTGTCCAGGCATCTCTCCAGATTTTCTCTTCCATCTTTTTTAGGTTTCCTTTTGCAGCTTTTATCTGCATAGAGATTTCATGGGCTTTTTGGTTTGATAAAGGCAGGCGTTTTGGCGGTGCCTTTCTTTTTGTTTTTAATTTGTTACTCATATATTTTTTATCTCCGTTTCTGATGTTCTCTGCTTATTCATCGCTCTTCCTCTCAATTCCTAAATCCCATAAAGTAATTTGACTTCTATATTCTTCCAGACGTGTACTTGACAAATCATAATAATATGGATCTTTTTCAAATCCGATATAATCAAAACCGTTCTTGTGGCAGGCAATAAGGCTGCTTGCAGAACCTACGTGAGTATCAAGTATTTTATCTCCCGGTTTTGCATATTTTGATAAAAACCAATCATATAATGCTATTGGTTTTTGTGTGGGATGAATTCTCTTTTCATTTAAAGCCTTATTCCCTTGTTGAATCCAACCTTCTGAAATAGATTTCCCCTGGAACATTCCATTCCACATGTATCGGAACAGACGTACCGAATCATGTAAACTACAGGCAGCTATCTCACAATCTGAAAAAACTGAACCCTGATTGCATTTATCCCAAATAATGCGGCCCGGTGGAAAATAGTAATCAAAATAATTGCACCCCCAGATAATTTGGTTTTGGGAAACCCTGAATAATTCATCGAAGTATCTTTTATCTGGTATGCTCCATTCATCTGATGGTTTATAGAAGCGCTTCACACCTATCGGGCTGATTGTTCTTCCGTAATAATTTCTGCGCTCTGGGCCAGAAAAGTATGGCGGGTCTACAATCGCTAGGTCGAAATACTTATCCGGGAACTGCGGAAGAAAATCCATGCAATCACCGAAAATAAAACTGTTCAATTCAATCATATTTTTCAAAGGAACCCGATATATCGTTACCCCGGCCGGAGGTTCGGCTCCTTTCTGAAGTTTACATTGCTCTTGTTATTCTTAAAGTTTCTGCAACGTCATTTAGAGTCGAACAACGCTCAATTTCCTTTCCATCTGGATTTTTTACAGACCAAAAATATCGTCCTTCCATATATGGATTCATCTCACGCCGCAAAACTACATTATATTTTTTCTCAATCTGCTGTTTTGTCATTTTCGCCTCCGATAACTTCCAACGCAACCGCCACATCTTCAATAAACTCATCTGGTATGTAGATTCCGGCCTGCATACAAACTGTGTACTGCACTTTGGCTATGTTCTCGATGGATGCACCTTGCTTCTCCATTGTCTTTGTCAAAACCTTCAGCAGATTTGCCACGCCGCCATGAGAATTGGGTCGCTTGCCGTTCTCTACAATTTGTTTCTTGGCTTCCGTTACATCAAATTTCATCTGAAACTCCCTCCTTTTGTCTCCAAACCAGAATAGGAACTGCTGGAACAGCACCATAAAGTCTCCGGTTTTATACATGGCATACTCCACATCTCCGCAATATTTTTCTTTGATAAAAGCTGTGCATATCCTGTTGGCGTTCTTGTTAAAAAACGCAACGTATTTGTCATGGCACATTTTTCTTGGCTTTGTCATGCCGATTAAATATGTGTCAAACCAACCAAATTCGCCGTTCACAAAATCCTTGTATGGATTCGGCTGATACTCTCTTGTATCGCATTTAAGGCGAATCAGGGGCGGATTATGCGCTTCAACAATAGGTCTGCACAGCTTTTTCAAAGCACTTTCACACACTCTTTCAACCATGCCGCACTCCTTATTCAATTTTTATTCTTTGGAATTTCGCGGCAGATTCGCCGCATTTATCTGATGTATCTTGTAGAATTGTTGTTTATTTTCTTCTTTTAATTCTTTTTCTTTTTTTCTTACTTCCCAAAAATTTTCCGTTTGCTGTTATCGGTCTTCCGTAAATAAACAGATTGAAGTTTTTCCGGCTCATGAATCTACCCCTTCTTCTAGCAATCCCTTGAACTTCTCAAACATCTTCTGAGATACCTTATTCCCTGCCTTTTCCGGTTTAATCTCCACAATCAAATGCTTATCCATGATGTGGGATAACTCTTTGGCAAGCATTTTCTTTCCTTGCACTACACCATCATAATACCCTCGCGGCGGCTTTCTCTCTCCCAATTCTTGCTTGCCTGCACCTCCGCCAGTATCTTTGTTTCTGGACTGGTAACCGTTCTTGGCATACAAAGTGATATAGTACCGTTCCATTTCATCCAGTTCTTCTTTTGGAAAATGCATAAAATTCACTTGCCATCCACCTGGGTTATCCTCCGTAAAAAACTTGTGTTTGCGTATGCTAAGGTCTATATGTTGATAACCTGTCATGTGTTGCAACATACGTTGTTTGATATGTAGTGCCTGTCCTACATAAGAAAACTTGATTCCAGTTTCAGTATCGACTCGTGTTAGGAAATAGATTCCGCTACCATTATCTAGTTTCGGATTGACAGAAAGAAGTATTTTCTCGTTCTTTCGCTCTATTGATTTGACCTTTGCGATATTCTTGTATTTCTGATTCATCTGCCACCTCAATTCTTAAATCTGGATATTTGCAATTCTGCCCGCCTTTTGAATAATGCAACAAATTCCAGTAATCAACATTGTATTTCCTTGCTATATTCGCAACCGTTCCAACTTCCCCGTTGACTTTTATAAAATGATTATTTCTTTTGTTGTTTGCTTGGACAAATTTATCCACCCATCTGCAATTATCTGGAGAATAGCCCTTGTCATTATCAATTCTGTCAAGAGTCAATCCATCATAATATCCATTCGATAATGCCCAATTTGAGAAATTTAAAAATCCATCTACTCCAATCCATTCATTACAAACCGTTATTCCGCGGCCACCATAATCGGAATATTCACTGTTATTTTCTCTATTGCATCTATTACACATATTGCAATAGGTATAATATAATTTCGTTCTACAAAGACCAGTTTTGTAATTGACTGAGCTGATTTTTTCTGCATTTAAACACCCACATGATTTTGTATGTCCGCTCCTTAAATGCGTGCCCTGAACAATCACTTGTTTTCCGCAATCGCATTGGCAAAGCCACATCATTCTTCGCCTTCCAATAGTTCCTTCGCATTTCAGCACCGTAAGTCTGCCATATTTTTGACCGGTTAAATCTATTTTGGGTTTGTTCTTTTTGTTAAGACATCCACAAGATTTTGTTCCGTTTTTCGTTGCAACTCTACACGCAGGAAGATCAACTATATTCCCGCAATCACATTTAAATTTCCAAATAGCGCCAATTTTAGACTCCATTTCAACAAATTCAAGTGCAGTTAGCATATTAAATTTTTGCCCCGTAATATCTTTAAAATTACCATGCATACTTCATCCCTCGCTTTGGCTTTTGCTATGTTCTTTCTAACATTCTGGTTAATTTGTACCACTCTCCTTCATTCTCTTTCCTCGTAGTCGCAGCACCAATCTCCGTAATCGGTATAATCAGTGTAATTATCACTCAAATCATTCACACAAACCCACTCTCCATCATCGTCTGTACGATGGAAACGACATGTTCCGCAACACTCTTTATCCATTCTTATCCGCTCCCTTCAATATTTCGTCAATGCAAGTGTTATATCCTGCCCTCAGTACTTCTTCCAAAACGTCCCTTGGACTGCCTACTTCCCCAGTCAAATGTTTCTTCTCTAGCATCGGCCGTATCGGACACCAATTTGGTTTCGCATTGTAGCAAAACTTTTGTTTTACATCACACCATAAATTTTCTCCGTTATTTTTCAACGAAACATAATCACATTCAGCACATATTACCGGAATATCATCCACTACAATAATTCCTTTTGCCATTAGTCCGCACCTCCCTTAAATTCCCGTTGCTCCGGCGGCGTTTCCAGATATCCCTCCGTCCGTTTCTGCTCTGTCACTAACCCTTTTAAACGTCTTAGAAACGGCTTGTTTTTTTCGCTACTACCGAATTCATGTATTGTTTCCCATAACGCCATATTATCCCGTTCCTTACGCCTGTCTTGCGTTTCCTGCCGCCATTGTCTGGCAAAATAGAAAAGAGTTTTGTCTGGGCAATCTTCCAACTTATGTACCAGCTCATAAGTATGCTTGTTGAAGTAATCAACCTTACCTTTGGAATTGTTGTATTCTGTGTGAGATTGCGCCACTAAAGCCAGAAATGCTTCTATAATTTCACTTGGCTTTTGTTCCAATTATTCATCACCTCCAAACCCTCATCATTCATAATCACATTCATTTCCCGAGCAATATTCCGTCCCGTTTTCCCATATATCAGCCCCAACCTCTTTAATGCGCTCCAACCTGTCGGAAAGATTTCTAAACTCCTCATTCAACTCGCCCAAATAAACCTTTCTTTGTTTGATTTCTTCCAAAAGCTCTTCGTTTTCTTTTTCAAGATTATATCTTGCAATCCGCTTCATGGTGGTAGGGTCGAGTTCTGCAAGTTGCTCGCCTATATGAATAGAAGCTGTATATTTGATGTGTGGGACCATCACTACTTTTTTAGAATAGTCTTCCAGTGAAGATATATCGAATTCCTCGAACTTTATCTCATCAGGTATAAAAGACAAAACTTCAAAGACATGCATTTCTTTATCGTCATATATCAAAATTTGCATATTTACCTCCTAGGCAAAAGGCAGTTCATCGTCTATCCCATCCGGAATTCTCATAAATCCTGATGAATCAACCATGCTCTGCTGTGAAAAAGATTGCGGCGCGTCCTGTAGAACCGGATTCTGCGACGGCGTATAATTCCCTTCGCTTTTGCTTTCGCAGAAATAGTGCTCGCTGACAAGACATTCATTTGTATAAACCTTCTGTCCATCGCGGTTCGTGTAAGAACCGGTCTGCCATGAACCAACTATGACTATTTTCGTTCCCTGATGCAAATGCATTTGGGCAAATTCCCCTTGTTTTCCAAGACACACACAGTTGATGAAATCCGCGTTCTGCTCTCCACCCTTCTTATATCTTCTGTCTACTGCCAGCGTATATCTGGCAATCGCAGTTGGCTTCTCACCTGTAGAATATCGAATATCTGGATCCCTTGTGAGTCTCCCCATTAAAATCACTTTATTGATAAGTCATTCCTCCTTTTTTCCATTTCTTTCAGTGCAGCTTCGGCGGATTCTGGGGTAAGGAATATGGTTTTTCCAAATTCATCAAAGGCTTCGTACGATTCTCCCTCTTCAGTAAATACCTTTGCGACCCATGTTTTTCTTATTCTTGAGTATTCCAGCCCTATGCAACGACCCACATAAATTTTATTCTGGAAATCTATGGGAAGATATAAAACATCTCCAACATTACACGGCAATTCCAGAAGTCTGCCGTCCTGCTCCAAATCCTCATATCTTTTCAGTTCCTTCATCTTTGGAATCAAATCCCGGCACAAGGCTGTAATGTCTGTCTGCCCCGTAAATAAACGGTCATTTTTATGCTTGTCCGCCTCATATTCAAGTTGTCTGATGATTGTATCTATATCCATTGTCTACCTCCCATTCAATTTTCTCTCCACACTTTGGACAGTAATTCCACCGTTCTCGTAACTCATAGTTACATTGCCCACAGGTGTATCTATCTCCAAAATGTTTTCTAAAATAAGTCTGTACTTGCACTTTTACTGGTTTCAACTCACACCTCCTGCAAATCAATCTACATAGTCTGTAAACTCTTCCTTACAGCACAAGCATTTTACCGTCTGTCGCTCTACAATTCCGCTAGGAAGAAATTCATATACAAATTGTTCTCCGGCTGTTGCATGGGTTTTGCATTTTTTCTGATGGTTTTTAACCCAATTATCAATTCTTTTACTTGTTTCAAATTTCATCTCATACCTCCAAAATTCCACTCTCTAAGAAATAAAACAATGTTCCAACAATAAATAGTGGATAAAATATATGAGTAAATTTATATATGAAATTTTCTTTCGATTTAACCTCCGTGTCCAATCCCTCTAGAAAGAACAACCACGCAAAACACATTGAAAATATCGCCAATAATTCGTTCATATTTCCTCCAAATTCTCATTAACCCACCGGATAACCGGAATGTTCATATCCAGATAGCGATACCATTTGACACCGCCGAACATTTTCAAACGTTTAAAGGCTCGCTCTTTTACATCTAGATTTTCGTTTAAGAGTTGAATAATATACTCAGGATTTCTCCTTAACTTTCTCTTGATAGGCTTTACAAAATCACTCGGGCAAAGACTTGGAGTGTACGGCATGAAAAGCTGTTCTATCACGAAATCCTCTATCTTAACGGCTTCAATCATGTTTCATACACAATCTTTCGTAATAATTAGGGAATTGATTTTCCGCTTCTGGGTCAACGTCTTCCGGATACAAACAGTAAACTGAACCACCTTTGGTTTTCGCCTCTTTGTAGTCCCCCTTATCATTTATCTCCACAATTCTGGAAGTAGTTATAGGGTCTCCGTCATTAAATCTCTGATGACCATATGCATTTCCTTGCAAATAATAATAGAGCAGCTCCGGCGGATACCAATCATTATTTGACGCAAATACTGACCAATTTTTTAGCCTTATCATAAAATCCCAAACCTCCTGAATATCTGCCCGAACTCTCCAAGCGTGTCTAACATTTTATCCTTAGCTCGCTCATTTTCAATCCGTTTCCGCATCTCTTCTTCCGGCATGTCCATGTATTCCAAAAGACGTTGTACCCAGTTTTTTAACTGCCGAATTTCCTCTTCTGCTTCCTGGATCTCCACATTTCTCTCAATTAGTGTTAGCGAAAGGGAAGCATTCTCCCGTTCCAGTTCCCGAATCTCTTTTCTGAACTTTGCCCTCTCCCGCTCAAACGCAAGGTCTTTTGCTGATTTCTTGTTTTTCATGGCTAATCTTCCTCATCATAAATATAAATTCCAATCTGCTCTCCCAACCAATCAAGTCCTTTCCGGTTGAACCAATAAGAACGATAATCTGGTATTCCATGCACTTCTCTTGAATCCATATCCATATATCCCGCTTCAACAAGACCATCCAAATCCTTATCATTACCGGAAAAATAATTTCTGTATGGCTTGTAATATTTCTTTCCATGCCTTGTATATAAGCGACCTCGATTCCCGCCATTCATTCTAAGTCCGATAGTATGTAAGACTTTCTGACGTAGAGTGCATACTGTTATTCGCTTTCCATCATCTTCAAAATGCACATATTCCTGTTCCGGCAAAACTATATCTATCATGTGCCCTCCTTAAAACAAACCTCATAATTCAGACCGGTTTCCACCAAAATCTTGTCAATCGTGCTTTTGACCGGTTCTGTTTTTCCATTTAGCAGGCGGCACATAGTAGAAGAAGGAACTCCGCATTTCCTAGCGAACTCACGCAGGCTTAAACTATGGTCAATCATGTATTTTTCGATTACTGGGTATTTCACTCTTCATCAAACCTTCCTGATTTACTCTGACTTTCAATTATTTTATTCAATACAAATTCGTACTGTTCTCTGGGGATACACACAAATTCGTATCCTTCACTACTCAGAACATAACTGCCGTTGCATAGCATCATCTCTTTTACAGAATCTATGATTTCCTGACCGGTCATTGTTGACGGAATCCCAATCGGTCCTCTTGGATCACCCATGCATGGCTCGCACAGTTTTGCAAGTTCCTCACTCATGCTTACTGTACAAGTCGCTGTTTTTCCGTACTTTTTACAAAATAATTTCATCTCTTTCCACCATTTCTCATACCACACAATTCCTTTATTTTCTGGTTCGTCGGCTCCACAATCTGATTAACAACATCGTTTTCATACTGTTCCCGCCACACCTTTTCTCGCCGCCAGAATGGAGCCTTTCTTACTTCTTCCAGAACCCAAATACAGATCATTGCTTCAAGCATTCCCCAACAGCCGTCACAGGCTCTTTCATTGCACCATTTGACAAATTCTCTATATTTCATCTCAGCTCAAACTCCATTCCGGTTTCTCATCCGGCTCAATATCGCTGTCATATTCGCTTTCGGTGTCCATGATAATATCAACGAATCCCCGTCTTAAGGTCATTAGAAATACTTCAAATTCACTCAGCCCACGCAGAGAATTTATGTCGCAGAAAGTTTCACCTAAATGACGGAGATTCCATTTTTCTTCTGTCTTGTACTTGTAAAGTTTGATTTGACAATTCAAATCTTTGTCCTCGTCGCAGGTAAACTTCACAACGCAATCATCAAAAGAGGAATTGAACCAACCCTTATCTTCATGCTCCACTTCCATCTGCGCAGTCACATGATCGTAATACGGTTCCCCATCCTCGCAGTGTGCTTCCAAGTCATCCGTATTCACATTGGCGGCAACGTGTTTACAGTATTCCTCAAAAATCTCTGACAGTTTGATTTCTTTCTTTTCCGGTTCCCGCATCAATCCACGGAAATTCTCCAGAATCTTTTTGTTGTCCTCCAGACTTGTATTGTTCACAATGTCTGTCAGAACGGCATCCAACTTCACGATATACTGATTAAAACCGTGTCTTTCGATTACCGGAACAATGACTTCATTCAGCCGTTCTTCAATCATCTTTCTGCCCTTACCGCTATATCGGAACACATCTTCAAGTGCGTCTTTTACAGCCTTTTCTATCTGCTGTTCCACCAACTTCTCCACGGTTCCGTCAGTCAGCTTTTCATTTACTGCATTGGCAATTCTTTCTTCTAAATTCATCTTAAATCCTCTCTTCCACGCGTAATGACGTTTTCAAAAATTCTATTATTATCCCAACCTTGATTTATTCGCCATCTTAATGTTTGATATTTTATTCCTGTAATTTCAGACCATTCACGGACAGTATGTATTTCACCGTTATATTCAATTTCTTTTTCTGAAAACTTTTTGTATGGAAAAGTCGCTGCTCTATCTATACTCCACCCTTTTTCGATTCTAGTCCTAAACTGTGCTTTCGGAATTTTGAATATTTCCGATATTTCGTCCGCAGTATAGAGATTCCCATTTACCTCATATTTTTTCAGCCCCTTTCCTGTTATAAATTGTTCATCGTTACATCCACTTCTATATCTGCTACAAACTGTACTTCTGTTCACATCATATTTTTCGGCAGCTTCAGAAATAGTCATTTTTCTTCCAGATATACAAATCTTAATAGTATTTCTTCTGTTGTTAGCTTGCTCCTTTGCGGTTGCCCATCTACAATTTTCCGGGCAATAATTCCCATTTACATCTATGCGGTCTATTGTTAATTCCTCTGAATATCCATTGTCATAAGCCCAACTTCTGAAATTCTTGTAGCCGTCATTTCCAAGCCATTCATCGCAAATTGTTATTCCTCTTCCGCCGTAATAGCTGTATGCCTCTCCATTTTTATTAAAACAACGACGTTTCATTCCTAAATAAATTCTATACAGTCTTTCGTCTTTTCTCCTAACCTCATCTTTTGCTGTTCGTGGAAGACAGCCGCAACTTTTAGTTCCTCCTATTAATGATTTTCGTGAAATTGTTTTCTCGTTACCACAATCACATCGACACAACCATAACGAGCCAATGCCTGTTTTATTTCCTGCATACCCAATGACTTTTAACATGTGAAATCTTTTTCCCGTTAAATCCTCCACTTAATCACCACCATTCAAAACGGAAATCTACTTAAATGTATGATTTTATTATTTTCTGCCACCGCCACATTGCACCACTGGCCCGCAATCTCCTGAATCTCTTTCTGCACAATCTCCGGGTCTGCACCATCTGCTGACAAATGGCAAAGAATCACGTTCCGCATATCCGGCGTTCTATTTACCCGAATGATTTCCTTTACCGTGGACAAACTGGAATGGCCCTGCAGCACATGAGCGTATTTACCGGAATCCCGGTCAATTAGCCAGTCCATGTGATTGCATTCAATCAACCATTGTTGAACACGCATAGAAGAGAACCGGAACGGGAGGTATTCAAAGTCTGTGGCATAAATCAGCCTTCCCATTTCCTCATGCTCTACTAAATAGCCAAAGTTTGGACACGGGATAATCTGTCCGGTTTCTTTGCTTTTGGTGGTGTGCGGCAGATAAAATGGTGTAACGGCAAAGGAGCCAATCTGCACCTGCCGTTTCTCTGCAAGTCCTTTGATTTTTTCTCCGTATACTCTTTCTATGTATTCCGCCAACTCATCACAGCCGAAACACTGGACGCCATTTCGCATGAAATCCCGGAAACTCTTTATGTGGTCTTGGTGTTCATGGGTCAATAACACACCAGAAATATCCGATATGCGATAATCAATGGCTTTCAAAATCTCCTTATATCTGCACCCGGCATCTAAAAGGAAGATTTCTCCGCTGTCCGCCATCAGCGCATAAGAATTTCCGGCCTGTGAACCTGTATCTATTACTTGCAAGAACATATGAGCCACCTGCTTTCTGAGCCAAATTCTAATTTACACTTTCGTAAATCTCTTTAATCTCAACTGCTTCTACTTCAAAATTCGGATTCCGCCAACTGCTTTCAAAGCTACTCAGAGCTTTATTTTTACTCAAATAGGTTTTTACCGCAGTATTTCCGATATTATTCACCGGCTTAAATGTATAGTTTCTAGCTAATCCACAGAATATTTCCGTTCGGCTTTTCCGCATAATAACCCATCGTGTGCGCTCAATTTTTAATCTCATTTTTCTACACCATCCTCTTTTACTTTGGATTCTAAAAAATATTTCCAGACTAATGAACAATCCGTATCGCATATTTTTTCTAACGGACACTTCTCACATTTTTCAAAAATGATATTCATTATATCTGCGAGTTTATCTACATTTAGCATCTCGGTCCTCCTCCCGGATATCGTAAAGTCGGCTTATTAAAACCTTTTCTAATCTCCCATTACATTCAAGCAAGGCATATGTGCAAAACAGTCCATTCACAAAATCAACTATTTTATGTTCCTGTGTGTTTAAAACACACGTTTTGCAATCCGGCATTTGAGAAGTATCTCCACTAAGAGTTTCCCATGTATCAAAACACATTCTGCATTGCGAACGTGAAGGACGAACTTTACAAACTTTCATCTCAATCCTCCGCTGGCCGCTGAAGCCATTCAAGACAGCACTGTATGCAACCATCTTTATTGCATACAGTGGGTTCCGTATCGAAAGGACACATAATAATCTCCGCCAGTTCTTCATCTTTCATGTCACGGATTTTACCTGCATTTGTTCTCTTCGGTAACTCCCCTGTCAACTGACACGGTGTTGCGCCACAATACGATTTTCCTTTCACTACAGTCATGTGGGGGCATATACTTTCTGGGTATTTACAAACACTCATACTTCGTCCTCCTTCGGGAACCGGAAAACAATATTCATCGGTTCAATTTTTACGTTTTCTTCTGTATCAAATACAGTAATAAAACCAATCCCCTGTCGCATACTTTCTTTCAGTCTTTCTTTCACATCTACGTCTTTTCCAAAATCCGCATTCCGCATATACAGCATTCCGGTATAGCACTCATGTAACATCTGCATAGCTTTCTGGGCTTGCTCTAAAGACGTATATTCCGCCGCTTTAAACGGTTGTCCTGTTCCTGTACAAACAAAAATATTATTGTCCATTATTTCTACTATTACATTTTCAAACGGAAAACTATATTTTCCATTTTGGCTTATCAATCTCATAGGTTATTCCTCCGGCATAGTAAATGTTCTCCATTTTCTTTCGTAGGCATTACAAATTCCGTCCAATACTTCCGTGGCTCTGCCCTTGCTTCCATATGTACCTAGCGCACAATTATCCACCAGATAACCGCTAAACCGCATTGTTAAGAAAGCCGTTCCATCTGATTTTTCCACTATTGAAATGCCTTTCATTTTGTCTGTGTTGCATATACAAGCTCTGTCCTGAGTTCTAATCAGCATTTTCTTCCTCCATTCGCTTTATCTGGCGGTCAAGTTTTTCCTGAATAATCCCGTCAAACCCGTTATCATTTACTGCCAAAAAGAATTTCATCTGTTCCAACATGATTTCCATATCAGCAATTTTTTCAACCAGATTCCAGTATTCTTCCGAATCCTCCGGCATATATCCGTCCCAAGGATTACACAGGTGCTTTCCGCACTGCAAATCTTTCCGCCAGTATTTATTCATGGCCTGAAACAGTTTACCGATCTTTTCAGTAAGCTGTCTTGTCTGCGCTTCATACCCATAATTCTGGGCGATTTTCCGAACCTTTTCTAATTGTTCTGCTATCACGGCAATTCCTCCCTCATTAAATCGTAGAAAAACAGTTCCTCGTTTTCCGGTATCGGGCACTCATCTTTCCATTCGATAAAGCGAATATGCGCCCATTCGCCATTCCGGTTGAAATCGCCCCAATTCAGGTCGTCCTTGATTCTTGCATCCACATTTAACCGGAAATCTTTGAGACCGTTCTCTTTGATAAAACGTGTCAAGTTTCCAAGCATCGCAATGTCCTTGTCGCTGTATTCTTTGTGAATGGTATATGTAACGCCATCTACTTCTTTAAGAAGCTGTGTATCAGACCACAGCCTCCCGGCCCGGTTATATGCCGTATACAGAAACACCTTCCCTTTGAATCCAGAGTTCCGGATCCGATGTAGAAATTCCAAACATCGCTCAGAAATCAGCATCGGTTCTCCGCCAGTAATGATGATTTCTTCATATTTTAAAAGTTCATTGAACATCGGGATTCTGTATTCATCAACCATTCTTTCATTGCAACATCCCGGACATTTTCTGTTGCAGTTAAATGTTACGATGACTCGTGCTGTTCTTTTCATTTCTCCGAAACCTCCATTTTATTGGAGGAGGAAAGTTCCCCCTCCTTGTTCAAAAAATTACTCTCCCGTAACCACTGCATCTGCGCCCTGAACAGTTACCCAACCATGCTCTAGTCGCGCTTCCGCTTCTTTCATGTCAATAAGATTCTCAGTAATGGAACTATTAATCATATTGTTGGCGTCTGCTTCTGCCTGCGCTGCAATCCTTGTCTGTTCAGCAGAAGCCTCCGCATTGATTCTCTTTACTTCAGCATCGGCCTCTGCCTGAGCTTTGTTGGCCTCTCCCTGCGCGATCGCTGTCTGTTTGTCCAGTTCTGCTTTCTCTGCGTCCTGCTTCGCCTGCTCTTTTGCCTGAACCTTCTCCTGTAATGCCTCGTCCAACTGAACATCAATAATCAATGCAGATGCTACGTTGATTCCGTATTCCTCATTCAGCTTGCTATTCAGATATTCGGTGATTTCCTGGCTGACCTCTGCTTTCTTGTCGCTGTAAATATCCATTACTGAAAATCGAGGTGTCACTTCTTTTATGTAGGCAATGATGGAATTTTGTACCATACTGTCTACGATTGCTTCTCCGTCCATGCCGTTAAATTTTGTATACAGACTAACGACACGGTCAGGGATGAAATTATAATTGATAGTCATATTAAGCTTTACGCTACCGCCGTCCGTGGTAGCATCTACATGCCAGTCTGCATGTTCCTTCTCGTTATAATCACTTGGATTATTACTTAAAACAAGTTGCTGCTGGCTTACAGGATAAGTCTTCACTTTTGCAGTGGGACCTACAAAATGCATTCCTGGACCTAACGTCTCTTCCTGCACTCCTTCTCCGTATGTCCAAACAACACCAACTTCTCCCTGTCCAACGCCCTTAAGGGATTTGATCGTAATTCCACCGCCAATCAATGCTACAAGTACAACGACTATAATTAACGCGATCTTCTTCATTCATCTTTCTCCATTTCTTCTTTTATTTTTTTCTTCACTTGGTCATAGACAACATCCTCAACATCAGATGTTTTATCTTGCTTCTCTATAGATCGAAGGACTTTGCTTCCAATCCAGATAACCAACAGCGCCGCAAGGGCTACGGCAATGCAAGACACTAAAAAAATGAACCACATTCTTTAAACTCCTCCATAAAATTTTTTTCTCATATCTATCATCTGGTAACGCTTGTTCAATATGGTCGAACTGGTTCATGCAACGCTCTTTCTATGCTCCAACCGTATCTCCGTACTCTGGCATGGAATACTGCGTAGTTGATTCCATATTCTTTCGCCCATTGTGCTAGTGGTTTTGATTCTCCATTATATTCAAGAATGACATTCGACCTTGTATTAAGTGCCTGCTGAGGTAGTGGTATCCAACAGCAATTTTCTGGACAATAATTCCCATTTACATTCTTTCTCTCAATCGTCAAGCCATCTGAGTATCCATTGGAAAATGCCCACTTATAAAAATTTTCAAATCCATTTTCTCCTAGCCATTCAGTGCAAACAGTAATACCTCTTTCGCCGTAATTTTTAAAAGCATTGCTATTTTTATTGAAGCATCTTTCTTTAATACCTTTCCATTCTTTGTAAATTCTCGTTTTGCTCATTCCGTGCTTTTTGTTTTTTTGAGCTGAAACATCAGTTCTCAAACACCCACACGATTTTATCAATCCTCTTTTTAAATGTTGCGGAAGAACCTCCGCAGTATTTCCGCAATCACATTTACATTTCCAATAAAAAATCTTTCCCTTTTTCATGGGGGAAACGGCAACCAAACGACCAAATCTTTTCCCGGAAATATCATCAAATATAGCCTCATGTACTCGCTCTCTCTGCAAGCATCCACAACTCTGAACTTGTTTTCCCCTTAAACCGGATGTCGAAACAACGGTCTCGTTTCCGCAATCGCAAATACATTTCCACATATATATTTTTCTTCCTTTGGGCGTTATATGCGGGATTGCTTTTTCAATAACGGTTAATCTACCATACTTTTGCCCTGTTAAGTCCATATAATAAGCTGGGATTTTAACCACCTTCTTTCATTAACCGTGAAATCATAAACGCCATGTTCCATGTCCTTACGAATCTGTTCAAGCGTTCCTATCATCCTTTACTCCAAAATCATCTGACCAAACAGCCGTTTTTCTTCTTTTGTCAACAGGTGAAGAACCAATGATAAGTCAAAACAAAATCCATCGTCTTTCATTTCCATACCTCACTCTCTAACCACGTTTTCATGTTTCGGTACAACTGAATGTAATACCCAACGTGAGATTCCAACCAACTGCTTCCAATCTCCTGCGATATATGATGAAGCAACATTCCTATCGCTTGTTCGTCTACTGGTACTGCACCGGCAAATGAATTTAACATCTCAAAATTTCTCATTCAAAGTCCCGAACTTTCACTTTCACAATCACTCTACGCCCCATGCGGTCAAGCATATCTACCGCAGGCTTACAGACCAATCCTTCCATGTCCGCCGTTCCAATCGTAGACTTCGGTTTACCTTTTACAAAATCAACTGCCTCCTGCAATGTTCCTTTAAGGATAACTGGAACAATATCAATCCCAAAAGTTCTTGCAATGTCCTCCAGCGCTTCCCGTTTCAACCATAAATTCTGTTCTGGCAGATATACGTCAAAGAGGATAAAAGATACATCTGAACGGTAATTACCGCCGCCTTTCTGGATTTTTGTTCCATATCCTTCTCCGAAAAGAATTACCGGCATTTCTCCAAATTTCTGTTCAAACAGTTCCTCGTTGGTTTCGCCGCCAAACATTTCAATCAACTTATTCATCAAATGCGTTGGAATCTGCGTTCTTTCTGCTCTTCCTTGATAGGAGACTTTGTGGCCGTCCCATACAATTCCGATATTCGTGCCGTCAATCTTCTCGGTGCAAATCCACTGATTGTTTTTTAGGAACTCAACTGTTTCGTTTCGGTATTTTCCCTCAATCAGTTTTTTGCTACCCTCCACGTCTCTTTCAAAGATGGTTTCTATTTTTGTGTATTCTTTCATCTCATAGCCCTCCATTACACATACAAAATCGGCGGAACCGGAATTTCCCGCCCTATCGGTCTCCATAGATGCAGGCAGTTCGGCATAAGGTTCACATAGTCGCTCTTTGATGGGTGAAGTTGCATAACAACCTCATCCTCTTTCCAAAACATGTCCTTTATTTGGCACATCTCATCCCAATCAGGACAACGGTTCGCCGGACAAACGGAAACGTGTTCCCAGCCACCGCCCCAACTTGCGATTACCGTGCAATGGCGTAATCCTGTCATATGCAGGAATCCTGAAATTCCGTCAATGGCTGTCTGCTTGATTTCCAGTTTGGAATTGGATTTGATTTCTTCTAATGTTTTCATTGCTCCACCTTCCGATATTCATACTCACCGTTTACCCAGCCATCTTCAAAATCCGGTTCTTCTTTCTTGCTCCCGACGAGTACAGCCCTGTCTTTTACATCCGACCAATCCATGTTGTTTTTCGCCCAGTCTGCAAATTCAAAATCGTTAGTATCGAACCAGTAAATCATTGCGTCATAGTTCTCCTGATAATCCTCGCCACGGATTTCATAATGCTTTGCATAGTTGTCAGCGATAACTTCCGCCGGGACACCGTACTGGTCGCCGTTTGCCATTGTTACGATATATAAGCGTTTCATTCCATTTCTCCCTTATAGTTGAATTGTGCAACAACTCTACAACCACATAATTCCAATAAATCATGTAGGTCAAATTCTTCCAAATCGTGTTCGGGTTTTATCTTTTCGCTGTGAACAAAGATTTGTCCGTCAATTTCTGCCGCATGAATCATTTGTTTAAGAATATTAATCATTTCTTCTACTGCAAAATTGAAACCATCCAAATTATCCTTATTCATTCCAGAAGTACAAGTTTGTCTGGTGTCATTTATTGCCTTTTCTAACATTTTCGGGATGTTACAAACCGTAAACATCATTTCCTCGTTCACTAAATCACCTCCATCATCGGTCTTACATTGCTGAAATATTTACAATTTACTGGCGGTAAATTTTCGATTTCTCTTGCCATCTTATTGAGATATTCTAATGTCGGTTCCTGCACCGTATTGAATGATATAACCACCGCAAACCCAACATTTTCAACTCCTGCCGCCGCTTTCATAATTCTGTCCGTCCTTATATCTCGTTGCGTGGCTCTGAATCTCACAGTATGCATATTTTTTCCTTTCAAATCCCGGCAGAACCATATCACGTTCACTTATTAGCCCAAACTTTCAGCCGCCGGAAAAGTGTTTATCCTACTTTCTGCAAAAACTCTGTTGCGAAACCTCCCGATTTGCCTTTCAGCAATACCACCTCAGACCCACATAAATTCCACGGTTCAGAGCGTACCTCCCAAACCTTGTCTTTATATTTCTCTGCTTCTAAGCAATTTACCATAACCACTTTATCTCCTGGTTTTAACATCACATATCACCCGCCTTCATGAAATCTGGCAAGGGCTGTTCCTTCTTCTCCGCCGGAATTGGCTCTTTCTGCTTCTGTCCTGCGGTCACATCGGCAACCGTCTTGGGTGCAGGCTTTTCCTCAATCTGCGGCGGTTCGGGAACGAATTCTTCTGCATTGCCATTTTCGGCAATCTCCTGCTGCACTTCCCGATACAGCGCATCATCAACCGTGTAATAGGTTCGAGCCACTACAGAACTTCCAAAGTCTTTCGGAATCTTCTTCATAATGTTGTTCCGCATTTTACGGATAATCATGGATTCCTGGGACTGGTATTCCGACCACGACGGAGAGATAAACGGTTTCAACTCATCACAGGAAAGAATTGCTTCAACATCTGCCAGTTCCCGAATCTTGTCCATGATTTCGCGCTTCTTAGCCGCAATCTCCTGCTTCTGCTTATCGGTTGCCTTGTATCTGTCAGCGCAAATTCCGAAGGTTTCATTTTGCATGTTCTGATTGATATGAGCTGCCAGATTCTTTGCTACGTCTGCACGCTCAGCGATATGGTACTCAACATGGCCATCTGTGTATTCAATCGGATATACTACCTTCACAACCTTGCCTTTTCCGCTTTCTTCCCATTCCGGCGGCGTGACTTCAAGCCCCTTCCGCTTCGGCGGGATAAAAGAATCTCCTTCTCTTACTGCCCAATAGGTATAAACTTTCTTGACATTTCTACCGTATCTGGCGGTCAGCGCGTCGTAGCCGTCTCCCTCAATGTTAAACTCAATCTTCTTTTCCCATTTTGCAGGCTGTCCCTTAGCCGCCACGTTCACATTCCGGATCTGGAAGTAGCACTCTCTCGGAACAGCATTAGCGTTCAGTTTCAGACGGGCAACTGACAGCAAGATGTCATTCATGTTGTTTGGATTGATGGTTGACGGGTCTGCGCCGGAATTATGTACCATGCTGATAATTTCTCCCATCGCCGCCACAACGCAATACCGGGAATAATCATCGAAAGTATCTCCGTCCTCCGCAATCTGTTTCTGAATCATCGGTACATAAGCCTTTAAATACTGGTTCAGCCCTGTGCTGTATTCTTTGTTTGCTACCTGTGTCTCTGACATAATTCTTAGTCCTCCTGACGTCCTAAAATTTTGTTGAACAATGTATCGAAAAGCTCTCTCTTTACTTCCTCTAATTTTTTGTCAAGTTCTTCTTCTGACATAAAGGCCAGTTCAAACGCTTCACGCAAAATTTCTTCTGAAAAATGGTCTTTTAGATTTTTTGTCAAAACGGTGTATTCAGTGAGAATATTATTTCCCTTTCCTACAATCTCAACTTGTCCTTTATTGCATTTAATCATTGTTACTCCCCTTTCTTACCTCCACGCTCAAATCACATTCTTCCGCCTTCATGAAAATAATCTGTGTGTCAATCCCATCAAGCATATGCAAAGTTTTAGAAGTCATTCTCTCGCTGTTATCAATCCAGATTGGAACTCGAATATCGTTCATCTTCTGGAAGGTGTAACAAATATCCAAATCAATCAACGCCTTTGCCCCATCATTGAGCCGCCGCCCGTAAGCCGTTCCGCAGTAAGTCGGTTCGCAAACTTCCTGATAATCTCCGTTTACCTGCGGCTTGAACAACTGCCACTTTGTAAACATGAACAGCGAATTGATTTTCTCGGTCAGCATATCGCATTTGGCTTTCTGAAAGGCTTTCAGCAAATCCAGTTCCTTTTGCGTGTCTGCAATCCTCTGTGAGAGGTTTTTCTGCTCCTGCTGAAGCTCGGCAACCCTGTCCTGTGCGTCATGCGACTGCTTAATCAACTGCTGATACCAGACGATCTCAAAAACAGCCGCGTTCCGCTTACTGGAAATCTCTCTGCGCTGTTCCTCGCCGTTGTTCATCTGCTTTAAGGCTTCTTCCTGTTTGGTGCTTTCGGCGGTAATGGTCTGATATTCTGCATTATCGGACAGGTCAACAGAATCCGGCAGTTTGGATAATTCCTGTTGCTTCGCTGTGATTTTGATAATAAGATCAGCAATGCGCCCCTTTATCTCAGCAATTTTTTTCTCCGCATCCGCCTTGGCGTTCTGCGCTTTTTTGAGATCTACGGCAGCCTTATTACCGGCTTCTGTAATCATTTCAAGGCGCTTGCTTTTCGTTTCTTCATGCTGATTCTTTAAATTTTCCTGTCTCTGAATGCGAATATTTTTGTTCTCCTCAAAATCATCACGTACCTTTTGTGCTGCTTCTTCTGGGAGATTTTGTCCGCAGGTCGGGCATATAAGTGAACTTTCGTCAAATTCTTCTGATTGGATAGACTTCAATTCCGTTTCATCAAATTCTGTCTCTGACCACCTTTTCCAATCCTCCTGCGCTTTCTTTAAATCCGCTTCATGCCGCTGAATTCCCATTTCAGCGTGTTTCAAATCCATCTCAGCCATACGTAATGCGTTCTCAGCATCACGCTTCTTTATCTGCAAATCGGCAATTTCATCATTTAGCACACGTTTCTGCTGGACCAGCCCTTCATTTACCTTGCGAACAATCTCAGACTGTTCAAACTTCAAGTCCAGAATATCCCGGCTGGCTTTATCATAAGCCGCAATGCTGTCATTCAGCGCCTGCTCCTGCCTGTCCAGCTCTGCAATCTGCTCTTTCAGTTCGTTAACGGCAAGTTCATACTCCGCCACGTCGCAGATTCCTTTGCTGGCTTCATCAATCCGGGGCTCTATATCTTTTAACTGTTCTTCAAGTCCTTTATGGTTTTTGTCCCCTTTTAAAATAAATTTCGCTCTCTTTATCAATTCTTCAATAGTTCCGTTCTTCAACATATTTTTAATAGGAAGAAACTTTTCATCAGTAGCAATAACGTCATCATTTGAATAGTCGGGAATCATATCGAAAAGCGTTTTTCTACGCTCTTCCTTATTCATTTCAAAAAATGCAACTGCACTGGAGCATATCCGAAAAATCTTGCTTGGCACATACGATTCCCAAAATTCCAGATAGCCCTTCTCTTTCTTTGGGATTTCATTAATCATATAGTCATTGCTGTTTCCCTTGAATTTCCCAGTTTTCTTTTCGTACATCTGTGACTGGATTTTCCGGACTCTTTTTTCCTCCCCGTCAATATCCAAAACTGCAGTCACAGTAATATCGGTGCCGTCGAAATCCTTTCCATTTTCATCATGCGGCCGGATGCCGTCCGCTGCGTTGCCGTTCATCAGTTTGTTGGTCAACGCCCAACTGTATGCGTCTCCCAGTGTGCTTTTCCCGGACTCATTGCGTCCTTTAATTGTAGTCCGATTTCCGAAAACCACATTCCGAACAAACCCATATACATTTCCGAAATTCTCCAGACAGAGAGATTTAAGCATTATTCTTTTCATTTTCTTCCTCCCTCTTAAGCATTAAATATAATTGTGAAAGAGATGCGGAATTAGTCGTGTTTATCATACCTATGTAACGATTTGCCACTTCATATCCATCTTTCGATTTTTCCCTTCTTGCATGTTCAAGAGCAATTCGTATTGCTCTTTCAACATTTGTACTCGAAATTTTACTTATTTTTGCTATCTCTTTGTAAATTTCTGTAAATTTAGGGTACCTCCATTCTTCTTTGTCCAATAGAAGAATGGCCTGTGTGATATATGCGAACCCCTTTATATTGGCTGGTATTCCCATCTTTAACAGTGCATCCTCAATCTTTTCCTTCTTCATTCTTTTTCCTCCATTTTGTTAATCGAGACTTCATAAGCCGTCCTTACTTCTCTGTCTGTTTCTGAATATCTTTTAAGATATTCCCGGCTTTGTATTCTTCCGGAGATCAATATATGTTTCCCTACTTCAAAAGACGATGCATACCGGGCGTTTCTTCCCCAACATATGCAGGGAATATAGTCTGATTTTCCATATGGACGGTTCACAGCCAACAGAAAATCTGCAATTTCTCTTCCCAGAGGTGTCTTTCTGTAAACCGGTTGCCTACAGATATAGCCGTCAAGGACTATTTCATTAATTTCTATTGGGTCTCCTTCTTCCGCAAATTTCAATTCTTGGGCAAAAACGGTTAAAATCAACCGATTTCTATTCCCGTTATGGAAATTATAAGAACGGAATTCTCCATTCACCTGAATGTACTCTCCCTCATAATCCTGTGTCACATCCATCAACCGTTCGGAAACCATAAGCGGTACCCAATCCTCGTAACCGCTTCGTCTTTTCACCATTAAATCCAGTTTGTAAAACCTTTCGCCAAACTTCTTGTGACTATAGGCAAATCCCGAAGAGATTTTGCCGGATAAGAACACTTTGTTATTATTATTTTTCTTCATCTTTTCCTCCTCTTGTATCTTGTATTTCTTCTATTTTTATAAAAATTGCAAGTCCTATTAAAATAGAAACACTTGCACTTAAAGCCAGAACTCTTACGGCATCCTGTCCTGTCATTTCCCAAAACACAAGAAATGCAATTATAAATACACCTATGTAGGACATTGCCCCTAACAAATATAAGAACATCCTGTTTTTTTGCATAAAAATATCCTCCTGCTAAATTGAAATTTTAAATTCCAGTGCAGAGGTAAATTCCACCATACTTTATTTTTTGCAGATTTTACAGGAAATT
>NZ_NFJL01000012.1 GCF_002159835.1 Blautia sp. An249
GGTATCACCTCCATCATTTGAGAACATCTTATCAAATGATGGAAGGGATTTGAAGATACGGATGATTACCTACTTACAGATGATTTTTGCGGTGCCCTCTTCAACTTTTTTAATTAATATACTCTACATCCAAATCTGGAAGAGTCACCTGCTCTCCCATAACAGTATTAGCGGTCGTTGTTCCGTTGCATTTTCCATAAATCGTAACTAATCCTAATTCAGATATGACAGGTATTGCACAAAATGCACCAACTGATTAATTCTGAACAGCCACACTCAACTGATATGGCTGAATATCCTCTTCCCAATTTTCGCTGTACCCTTCAGCATAAAACTGGAAATCTGTATTTGCGTCAATCGTTGGGAACACTAAGACTCCTGAGCTCTCTGTGCCAGGAAGAACTTCTGATTGCAAATCAGGGTAATCCGCGTAAAAATTCGTTTCCGTTTCATACTGCTGTCCGTTCTGGATTAGTTTTGCACTATAACTAAATATACTGAATTTGCTTCCGCCATTATTCTTTACAGTAATATATATTCTAGTTTCTAATTCAGCATATTCCACTTTATCTATGGAAACAGAATATCCATATTGATCTATTGTTAAAGCATCAAACTCACATTCTTTTATTGTAGGACGTACTACATCTTTATAACTTGAGATTTCTACTTTTTCGGCATCAATTATAGGAGCACTTACTATTCCTCCAACTAAATTTGTCCCTGTTACCATTCCCTCAATTTTCCCGTCTACAACAACATATGATTCACTCGTATATTCTGTTCCATCTTTTGGTGCTTTAACCAAAAAATTATTTTTAGAATTTTCCGGGTCATTCCACACTTGAAGTTCAACGTATTCACCTGTATCTTGTGGAGCTGTAAAAACTTCCCCCGTAAGCTTTATATATTTTCCTTTAAAACTATCTGGATCTAAAAAGAACTGCGGAATTTCTTCATCGGTTAGATATACCTTTTCATCAGTTTCTATATCATCCGTATCTATGTTTGAATTCACATAATCCCCAAAATTCCATACTGTTTCATATTTCCCATCATCCTTTTTAATATCAATTCTTGCCAAATCCATTATTTCATAATCATCTACCACAACACTAACGGCCGGGAGATTCAGAACATCAGAAAATCCTTGGTATGTCCCAAATATTCTGACATTTTCACCACCTATTTCTTCTATTTCTGACTCAGACGGAACATTTACATCCCATCTATTCTTGTCCTCTTGTTCAACAACTATTGCTAATAGAGGCGGCTCACCTTCATCGCTATCTATTTTTGTCTGGTTTATAACTTTTCCCTCAATATAAATTAACGTTCCATCGAGTCCATTTTCAGAAGCATATGAATTAAATTTATCATATTCAGCTCTTTCAAATCCGTCGATTATTTCTTGTTCTTGTTTAAGTTCTTCTTTATTGTTATCATGTCCCTCACTAATACCTTTGGATGAATTACTAAACCAAACAAACATCATTACTACAATAAGAATAGCAAGAGCAGACATTGCAATTCCTGCTATGGCCATTCCCTTTCCTTTTCTTTTTTGTTTCAAAACAATTATACCTAAAACAAGTCCTATAATTGCAGGAATGACTCCAATCCAAACACATATCGTCAAAATTGAAACAATCCCTAAAACCATAGATGCAATTGATAACCCAATTTTTTCAGAATGTATTTCGTTATCAACTGTATTTCTCGTCTGAGATT
Organism: Blautia sp. An249; assembly: GCF_002159835.1. Classification (GTDB taxonomy): domain Bacteria; phylum Bacillota; class Clostridia; order Lachnospirales; family Lachnospiraceae; genus Blautia_A; species Blautia_A avistercoris. The sequence goes on from NZ_NFJL01000012.1 coordinate 1,732, forward strand.
GAATTGGATAACCACAATTCGGACAGCTATTCAGATTTTCATTAATTTCAGTTCCACATTCTGGACATCTTACCAGTGCCATACGTTCTTCCTCCTCATCCTTATCGCATATTCCCAATTATATATATTAACAGCAAAAAAATTATAAGAATTGTAATAATAATTCTTGCTGTAGATGAAAAATGTTTGTATTTCCACATCGTATACATGCCTACTGGCCAAAAGAATAAAAGAAATATAAAAGAACATAATGGCCTTTCTACAAACCTCATGTTTTCTTCATCAACTATATTTGAATTCGCTGTTCCTACATTCCTCTCTTGTATTTTTATGTTACTTATAGGATAACCGCAATTTGGACATGAACTTGCTTTATCACTTACTTCTTTTCCACATTCTGGACACTTTATTAATGCCATATTAATCCCCTCCCTTTTGTACAAATGTATTATATCATTATTAGATGCTAAAAGGAAGAATTATAGGGACAGACTAGAAAATTGTACTGTCCCTATAACCTTGCTGTTAATATGACGCAACCGGATTCATCCTGTAATCAAGGCTTTCAAATCCTTTTTGTACCGATCTGGCGAGAACCTCGTTATCTTCGGTACGGAGTTCTGAATATATCGTTAGATTGATTGGCTTCTGCTGCTGATTCATCATTGCCATAGCAACACCTTCAGCAACTGCTTGCTTCATTTCCTCTTTTGTGAGTCCAGACCCTGATGAAGCATTATCCAAAATACTGTCGGCTATCATAGACATTGTTCTTTTGTTCTCTAACGGCAATACTGCTTCATTCCCTGCTTCACCGATGCCCGCTATCGTTGCTTTTGTAAAAAGTCCACCGGTTTTGTACCATGAAATGCTAAAGTCTGGAATTGGAATCTCCCAATCACCAACTCCTATATAATTCCAATCCCAATTGATATGTGGAAGTGGAATATATAAATTTGAAAAAGCATTTTCTATGTTACTCGCGCTTCTGTTCGCCGAATCCTCTCCATCCCTAAATATTCTGCTTAAATTATCAAAAGCATTATTCATATGATCCATTATAGAATCTGCTATATTAATAATACTGTTTTTGGGCTTGTCGGATTCGGCATCAATTCCGTTTGAAAGTCCTTGTGCCACATTTTCGCCGTATCCCTCGAATACTTTTGAAGGAGAATTAATCTCTAATTTATTAGCAAATGGATCCATCAAGGCGTTCTTTGCGAAATCTTCCATCTTATCTCCTGTTTCGCCTTTTAATTCCTCCATTTTCTCTGTGTAACCTTTAACGGAAAAAGCGGCATAGCCAGAATATTTTTCTTTTAATTGTCTTTCTAGATCTACACCATCAACAAAAGCCTTTTTAACCGCTTCTGTGATAGAAGTTGGATCGCTTTGTAATCCAGATGCATATCCTTTAATAGTTGCTTCTCCGTTGTTGTAAGAGATTGTTACTCCTTTCGGCAAAACTTCGGATATTTTGTCTATTGTAGCTTTATTTAACGCACTTCCTACTGTGTCTCCATCTTCCTCTCCACTGATTCCGGCTGCATACTGTTGTATTGTCCACTGTCCATTGTTATACGCCAATGTACTTCCTTGAGGAAGAATCTCATTAATTTTAGCTATGGTTGCATTATTAAGATTTGTTAGTAGAGAATCGCCACCATCTGTTATACCGGCCGAATATTGGTCTATGGTAAGCTTTCCATTTTCGTAGGCGATTGTGTATCCCTCTGGTAATTTGTCTCTAATAGTCTGCATTAAAGAGGTATCAAGTGTACTTCTAAATCCTTCCGTTCCTTCTGACAGTCCTTGTCCTAAACTAACAAGCACACCATTACCGATGTCATAATATCCTTGTCCGTTATCTTTATAGATACCTTCCTGAATTCCTTGGTAGATTTCTAACGCTTTTTCTCCAGTTATCTGTTTCCAGCCATCCATGCCTTTTTGCCAGATTCCGCCTACTGAATCAATAGTTTGTGCTGCATCAATAGCTAGTTTAGAAAATTCAACATCGCCAATCGCCGTGGATGTCGATTCTAACTGAGATATTAGAGGAGTAAAATCTGTTTTGTTTATTTCTTCTTTTGCATTACTAGCCTTGGTAGATAAATTTTCAAAACTTCCACCTGCATTTTCAATCGCTTCTTTTGCAATATCGGATGATACGCCCATATCTTCCATTTTATCTGCAACATCAGAAAAAATTTCGGCAGCATCTTCCCCGGAAGCTTGACCATCTGTAATTACTGTATAAAGCTTTTCCCACTGTTCCGCAGTAATTTCCCCGGATTTTTTCATATCCATTAAGGAGTCTGCTAATTTTTGAGTATTTTCTGCTGTTTCTACGCTTTCTTTATTGAAGTATTTTACAGCCTCTGTAGCTCCCCATGCTAAGACAGCTGCTCCTCCAAAAATTCCTCCGAGAGACAATATACTAGAAGACAAGGCCTTCATTCCTGTTCCGCCTGCTACTGTTGTTGCCGCTTCACCAAGAGCCGAGTCAGTTGCCCCTCCGATCGCAGAACTTAATTTAGAAATAGCTGCTTTTTCCAAAAAGTATCCTGCTAGTTTTTCAATCATTTTAAAAACAAGTGAAGAAATCCCGCCGATATTCGCCACTTTTACAGCAATAAATGCTTTCGCTAAAAATGATGCTATCTTACCGGCTGTACTACCTTCTTCCATCCCTGTAAATAGACCGCCCAGGGTCTCTTTGATAATGTCTACAACGGTTGTGAGTATCCCCCACCAATCAATCTCTCCCAGGAATTCTCCAACTTTTCTTCCGAACTCTTCCCAGTCTGTATTTTCCGCGATATAAAGAAGCTCATTTAAAATGCTAAAGACAAAGTCATTAAATGCTTCTCCCGCTTCCTTAGCGTTTAAATTGTGAATAGCTTTGTTCAAGGCAGAAGATATTTTTTCGCCAAGTCCTTCAAATGGTTTTTCCGCATTAAAGCTTTTTAGAGCAGAAAATATCCCGTTGAACCCATTCGAGAACGTCATAGCGATTGTCTCAAAATCAATTCGGTCAATAACTCCTTTTACCGCTTTTCCAAGAGCCGTCCCAAGAGATTCCCATCCTGTAATTCCTGCATCGTCTTTCCGCGACATGTCAGTAACAAAGCCAGACAGGATATTCCATCCGACCATGAAACCATTACCAAGTGCGTTTCCAAGCTCCGTCCATTCAATCTCATTAATGGCACCTCTTAGTCCAACCGAGAGTTTCTCCCCGATTTGGTTAAAATCAATTCCCCCTGGGCCTACTAAAAGATTGAACGATTTCACCAAGGTATTAATCCCTGCACCGACAGTTCTTCCCATTAGATCCCAGTCGATATGCTCTACAAGGCTATTGAATGTCTTTGTAAACGCATTGATGAACTTTGTGATTTTGGGACCCACTTTTTTCCAGTTAATCGCATCGTATATGGCTTGTAAGCCTTTATTAATTCCCCAGGCAATTTCTTCTCCCAGTTTATCCCAATCATGGTCTAAAAAGGCTTTCCTGATTCTTTCCGCCCATTCATTTACGGCATCCGGAAGTTTACTTTTCCCTAATGCATCCGTAATATTGCCTGTCCCCATGTCCACTCCTGGAACACTGACATCATCTAAATCGCCCAGATCCCCTGCGTCGGAACTTGAACTTCCAATATCAGAAATTGCAGAACTTAATTGATTAAGTTCATCAAAATCCATGACAGACAGTGCTTTGTCCAGTTCTTTAGCAGAATCAGTTGCATCATCTAATCCGTCTGACGCATCATCTCCGGATGCACCTATATTCTCCAATCCTGTAGACGCATCGCCAAGTCCGGCCAAATCATTTACTACACCACTTTGTGATCCACCGCCGTCATATCCGGTTAAAACATACATGAAGTCCCGGAATGCTTCTGCCGCCCTCTGAAGAACCGACATCAAAGCGTTAAGAGCCTGAATAGCCGGAAGAATGGCCGCAATGAAACCTTGTCCGATAGTCGCGGATAATGTCTGGAAATTCAATGCGAGAAGACGTGTTTGGTTGGCATACGTATTTTGAGTCCGAGCGAAGTCCCCCTGTTGCGCTCCAGTTACTGATAATATGTAGTTATATCTCAGTAATGCCTGTTCCGCTTGCGTCATGGATTGCCACGATTTATCAATGCCTTGAGATAAAGCGTATGATTCCATCGCCGCCACTGTCATATTTATTCCAAGCTGACGCATCGGTTCTGTTTCTCCTGCGATTGCTGCACGGAGTTTGTAAAACGCATCATCCGTACTGATGTTGTAGAATGAAGCTAAGTCTCCGGCCAGACCTGCAAGATTTACTGACATCTCTGCCGCAGCATCCTGAGCCACTCCAGTAGAATTCAGCATCGCCATCATCGTTCCTGCATACTGTTTGGCAGCCAGTTCCGATAGCCCAAATTGCTCTTTCGCTGTAGAAGCAAACTCATAGGCTTTGTCCGCCATGTTTCCAAAAGATACATCTACAACGTTTTCTACCTCTGTTATATCAGAACCAAGTTCAATTGCTTGCTTTCCAAAATTAATCAGTCCATATCCTGCCCGAAACGCAATCGCTGTTTTTGCTAATGATAAAAGACTAAACTGTGCTGATTTAACTCCTTTACTGGATGTACCTATTTTTGAAAAAGCAGTTGAAATCCCCGACGCAATCTTTTTCATGGCAGACATCGCTTTGTTTCCAATGCTTATCACGCTGTTAAAGGACTTCTGTACAATATTTCCTACACTGGAAATCTTACTAAACGAATTCTTAACCATATTTGCAGAAGAGCCAACTCTTCCACCAACCGAAGCCAGTCTCGATAAAGCTTCTGTCATTCGCAGTGTGTTTTCACTTATTTCCGGTGCATCTTTCATGACATTGAAGAATTGTTTCGTTTCTTCCGCCAGATTTTTTAATCCGGATGCAGTACTTCCAGTTTTTCCTCCGGCATTTGCAAGTCGCGCAATCGAGGATATGAAAGAATTTACTTCTGGTGCAATGTTTCTAATTCCGGAAAATGTCCTTACTGTCTTTTTCAACTGTTTTCCAAGATTCGCCAAACCGGAAGCTGATTGTCCAGTTTTTTCCCCTGCATTCGCCAACCTCGCTATCGAATTTACCATTCGGTTCACGCTGTTTGAAATATCTGGTAGTTCTCCAATTTTCTGTATTTGTTTTAATGTACTATTCAGATTCCACGTCTTAATAGAGCCTATCTTCACAGATGCAAGCCTGCTTAGTGCGTTTGCTGTTTTGTTGATTCCAGAATCATTTAAGTTTGTTTTTTCAAGCATTGATATGGAATCCGCAACCGTTTTAATGCTGTTCGCTGTTTTGATGGCACTATCCCCATCTATATCCTTTATTGAATCAAAGACACTTTTTAGTCCTTTCACATCTGGCGATTCAATTTTTATATTCTTAAGTTCATTTAAGGACTTAACCGCACCGGATAAATCTGGAATCCGTATTCCCTTCAGCTCTGACATGGAATTCGAGAATCCATTCAGTGTTGTTGACAGTTTTGAGAATCCAGAGGTATTTAACCTGTTGACCGCCTTATCCATTCCAAGCAGAGAAGAGCTTAGCCTATCCAATGCCCTGCTTGCCCTTTGTGCATCTGCTGAAACTTTTATATTTAAATTATCCACTGTTCCATCTGACATATTCCCACCTCCAATTTTTTGAGGTCAATGGCTATTCTTCTGCTTAAATAGCCAAAAAGGGCAGGAAAGATTTCTCCTCCCTGCCCTAATTCTTATGATTATTTTCAAAATTAATCTGCATGAGCTGAAGCATAGATAGCAGATTTTTCCTTTGTTTTTTGGCTTCTTCTTCCGTTATGGTTTCCTGCGCTTTGGCTTTTTCTTCATGTTTCTGCATAAAAGGCATATCCGGATATTTCCCTTTCGCTTTCTTTCCAAGTAATATCCTGCTTACTGCTACAGAAACAGCAACCATTGTATACTGATTATGCATCCATGATAATTCATCCTCTTCTTTCCTTTTTAGTCTGTTAGCTTCAAGGAATGGTTTTAAATCGCTTGGTGTGCCATCCAAAATCCGTTCCTCCTGAACGCCAATAGATAAATAAAATGGAAGAACATTCTTGTAGAAGTTTTCAGAAAAACTTAGCTGGCTTTCTTTTTGTGATCCTGCGGAATTTTCGTTGCGTTCCGAGCTTCCGCTTTCTTCGCACTTTCCTCGGTTATCCTTGATAAAAAACCGTTCTTCATAAGCTCCTCTTGCAGTTTCTCAAACATGGTGTAACCGTCCTGCGGATTTTCTTCTGTACTCTCATCTTCATAGGTGTCTAACATATCGTAGATTTTATCCAATGCAGCCTCCTTTTCAGACTCTGTCTCATAACCAAACTCGTCCCTATGGGACTTCTGAAGTCCTGCTAACAGAAGTTCCGCTACGGTTGCCATCATATTCTGAAATGCGTGTTCTTCATCTTTCTGCTTTGTAATATTCACAACCCGGTCAATCAGGTTTGTTTTACAAAGTACCCTGTAGCCAAATCTTACCTTGTATTCCTTATCATTTACCTTAAATGAAAACATAGTATTCCCTCCACTAATAAAATTTCAAAAATTATATTTCTATTTCATTTAATTCCCAGATGCCCAGGCAACCTTGGCTTCTAATGCTTTGTACTCAACAATAACAAGTGAAATAGACATAATGGCTGCCTCGTTTCCGGCAATCTCAGGAAGAGGAATCTCTCGCCCGGTTTCTGCAATAACAAAGAATGCATCTTGCATATCCGGGAACATAACCTGGAACCAAACTCCTTTTCCATCTTCTTTTGCCGTTTTAGCATCTTCATAAAGTTTCTTAATTGCCGGTATACTTTTCTCTGGATCCATGTGGAATGTAATCTCCCATGTACCACCGGTATCCTGACGTCCTGCAACGTACTGAGATATGTAATCTTCCAGAGAAGATACATCAATCTGCTCTGTTTCCAGAGAAATTCCTCCAATAGATTCACACTCTGGTAACTGTGTAAATGTGGTTGGCTTTGTTCCGGCTGTGGTTTCAATTCCATAACCAAAAGTAACCGATTTGTTATCACAAGGCTTTTTATCCTTGTTTCTGCATCATTACAATGCAGTCCAGCGTACCTTTTTACCACGCCCTCTGCAGGCGTACCACCCGATAGTGAGGACTCTTGGGAAGATTATATTCTCATGCATCTCAGCATAAGGTTCACTTCCTACGCGTTGCGGTTGACTATACTTTTAAACATAGTCTTCACTCTCTGATTACCGTTGCAAACGGCTTTCCAGCTTATTTCCTCACTCATTATCCGTAATCTACTTGATGGTTTCATTACGGACGGCATTCTGATGACTACGCATTTATTACGCCATCAGATTTTTACCTAATGTTGATAACTTCGCCATAAATTCTCCTTTCTACCCCGCAACTGTTTGGGGTCAGCGACTACCTGTCTGGTAGCCGGTGAAAACCTATCGAATTCGATAGGTTTAACATAAAAATAACCGCATGGCTTTCCATACGGTTAAGTTCTACATATCCAATTCGATTCCTTCCATGACGGCTCTTGCCTCCAATACGGCAATGTAATCCGCCATAGCCTTATCTTGCATGTTGTATGTGCTCCTGGGACAGGTCGGTGTGAAATTCAGATCCCCATCATCCCACTTTTTAAGTATTGCCTTCAGCTTCTGCCAGCGGATAACCACCTGATAATACTCAGCCTTAAAACGTTCCTTGTAGTCAGCACTTTCCATCAGTGAAATTGTATCCTTCAATTCCATATTGCTTTCCCTTTCTTTAAAGAACCTCATGCGAACCATTCGGAAATTCCGAACAGTTGATGCTTAACCCTGCACCCGGAAGATAAGAAGGATCACCTCCTCTCCTATTTCTGCGAAATCTTTGTAATCTGGTTCGCTCCTGTACTGGCTAATCCGCTTACAATTCCGACCGCCAGCGCATTGATGACATCCGTAGCCGGGAAATCTGCAATCACATACATTCCAACCACTCCCAGAACCGCTCCGGCAATGCCAACAATAACCGGAATCCATTTGTTATTAACTGCTGTTGCCTTGGCAATCACGCCTACCAGATAACAGATAACCGTAATTCCAATCACGCTCGCTACTCCTGTGAAATCCATAATTCCATGCTCCTTTCCATAAAAAATAGAGCCTGTTGGCTCCGTTGATGGTTTCTTATATGGCAACGGGAAATCCCGGTGCTTTTAAAGTGAATCGCCAAAACCGATAACTCGTTCATATTCGCTTTTAAATCTACTTACAGATGGGTCAATATTGGGTGTTGGTTCCGGTCCTGAATACCGCCTAAATCCCATTGATTCAAGAGCTTTATCTGATACTTCATCTATGAGATATGCTTGTGATATATCCTTTTGCCCTGTTGTAAAAATATCTATTTGTATAGTTGGTCTTACAACTCCACAATTACCTTCTAAATCCCAATTAACTCCCGGAAGTCCTTTAAATATACAAGACGCATATGGGAAATTTGAAATAGTTCCGCTATTTTTCATCCCATAACTATCCCCAACATATTCCGATACCGCCTCAGCCCATTTCTCATAAACAGTTTCTACGATTGTTTTTACTGTCAGCATTTAATCACCGCCATAAATTTCTTCCAATGCAGATTCTAAACTTACATAGCGTCTTATATAAGGAGAAGAAAAGCCATTTTTTTGGTAAATTAATCTTTTCTCACTATCTGATTCTGTATTTAAAACCGATTCCAATGCCACTAAGGCATGTTTTACTCCATCATCATACTGCGCCAGATTTTCTTTTGTTTTCACTTCCTCTGCATGTTTTCTTAATTCGCTCAATACTCTTTGGGCTTCTCCCATAATGTCAACTTTTTCTACTGTCGTTTTCTTTAAATCCAAATCCATTATTCGAATACCTCCTTCGCAATCGCCAATATCTGCCGCCGGATTTCCACGCCAGTTTTATACATCGGCATAGTCGCTTTCACACCATAAGAATGATGCCATTCTCCATCATCCCCCAAGTAATACCAGCCATTTGGGTTAAAAGCATTTTTCTGATCTGGAAATGTACCAACTCCCATCCCAAATTCACTTGCCTTGGGATTTTCCGTGGCATTATACTTTATACCTGCGCCGAACTCCACCGCCAAAAGTAAATTGAAACTTCGCCCATCACTGCTTGTAACAGTCTTCCCAGTAGCCATTAAAATTGCTTTACATCCGGCTTTTTCTGGGCGAATATCTGTTGTCAATGTGATGGTTTTTCCTTGCGGAGATTCTGCAATGGCTGTTTCAGCTACCTGCACACCAGATTCTGCCAATCTCTGACATAGCAGTTCGCATTTCCTCGGCAAATCATCCCTGTATTGCTGAATCTGCTTAATGGCTGATTGCAGGCTTTTACGGTCAAACAGGTCAATTTTGATTGTTCGCTTCGCCATTACTCCACCGCCTCATATTTCTTATGAAACACATCCGGTTTACACGGGTAATATTCGCCTCGCAAACCACGGATAATGTAATCCCCCAATTCCGCCCGCATATTTCCCTCTAACGTTTTGACAACTGCATATTCATAATGCTCTAATGTTCCATATGGAGCAAAATTGCCATTGGTAAATTCCATAATTGAACAAACCGACTCATCCGAGTCCTCAAAAAGCAACGCTTCAATCTCGCACGGCTTTGTTCTGTATCTCGCCATTATTAACTCCCTCCAATTCGGCTTATCCCATACCGGGACATAAGCCCTTTACTCACGGTTCCGCCAAAACTTTCTAAAAATATTACTTAGCAAAAGACCGATTACAAACCATAAAATAGGATTATCAATCATTTCAAGTAACCTCATATTTATACATTTCCTCCGATTTTGACTATCCCATATCGGAACACAAGTCCCTTCTGCGTGACAAGTAACTTCACAATCCGGTAATCCGGCGGTGTAACAGGAATGCTATCCTCTTTCATCGCCAGTTCACCACTTGCGTCCAACTGCGGTTCCACATCAACAAAGCACATATCGCCCTCTTGAACATCCAGTTTCTTGTAGGAGGTTATGTATCGGTCATAATTAGGAACCACGCCCGCAGCAATTTCTTCAGGAGTACCGGATGTGGCGCTCACGGGCAATTCTTTCATAAAAGGCTTTGCATAAACCTTTACTTTGTCAATCCCGACATTTTTTTCCGTTACCCGGGTAAACCATACTTTCTGTTGTTGTCGCTTAAAACTCCTCATGCCGCCACCGCCTTATTTGTAAAACGTGCAATTTTTTTTGTATTTCCGGAAAACTATCTTTCCATTTACTAATCCCATCACCTGTAAATGAAAAGTATCTCATTTTTCCGCATTTTTTACAGCAATGTATTGCGCCAATTTGTTTACCATTCTCCTTAACGTCACACCAAGGAACTTCCTTATGCAACCCTATTGCACACAAAATTTTACTAAGCATAACTTCTCCTTACAAAAACGTTCCTTCGTCACTACATTCTCTGTAAATCCGCTTTATATTCTCAATCGCCAAAACAGCCTTGTTGTTTCGATAATCCGGGTGACTATTGCAATACTTCTCATATTCCGTGATGTCCTCAAGAATCTGGTCGAAATGCTCTTTGGTATGCTTTGCGTCATGCCGAATCTCGTCATCAAATCGAAGAATGCGGTAACGGAACGTAGAAGCCTGATTCTCCCCGTTCTCCCGTCGTAGTTCTCCAAGGGAATGATTTACTGAATCAAGTTTTTTCCCGAGACCATTAATAGAATCTGTCAGCTTCGTTCTAATGTCAATGCTTTGTTCATGCCATTTTGGATACTGCTCCACCTGGTCTATAACTTGATTAAATTTCTCGTTATTTTCCCTCTCTTTAAAAGCTTTATCTCTAATGTATTTTTCTATTTTTTTATATGTAGCAAACATAAAACCAATGGCGCACAGGAAAACCACTGCCTTACCAATAGTTATGTCGCCAAACAACTGCAAAAAATAATCCATCTCAAAACTTCTCCCTTTTAAGACTTGTTTGCTCCCCTGCCACCTCACACAAACTCCCTGCGCCGATAAGGAAGGTATCGACACGCTCCGTCTTTTATTAGCAGATAACTGCTATTGGAATTACATTATGCATAGAATAAATTTCTTTTTCGCTATCCCAAGAATGATTTTCCCCATTCCCAGAAAAGCTTTGATGAAACTCTACTCCCTGCTTGCTGCACCAATATAAGGTCAGATCAAATAAGCAGGCATAATATTTTTCCATGTCTTTTTCTTTTATCTCATCCGTATAACATTCAGGATAATTTCTTTTATTTTGGAATGAACAAATCGCTCTGCGAGCACAGAAGAGTAGAGAGCCTTCTTGTTCACTGTCATAATCACTTCCAAGATAATTTTTCAAATCTTGCAAAATTTCTCTCTCCACTCGACCTGCCTCCTTTAATTCTGTTGAGATAAGAATTCGCTAATCACATCTGCCTTAAGAATCTTTGTGATTTTATACCCTCTCTCCTCAGCAATTTCTTTGATTTTGCTAACCGTCATGTTTTCCAGCATTTCTTGCGTATACACTATATCGTCGGTTGTTTGCTCTGACAGAGACATTGTGCTTAAAGAATTCTCGTCTTCTGCTTTTTCTTCAAGCGTCACGGCTAAATAAATTGTACGGGGCTGAAGCTCGCCGTCCGTTCCAGTTGGAGTAGCAGTGATCACATCATCAGGGTCAACCACACGAAGAACAAGATAACTGTCGCCAGATGTCAGTGTTACTTTCTTCTGGTTTCCGCCAGTATGAGAAATCTCAATACTGGTCACTTTCTCATCGGTGAAGCTGTCTGCGAAATCAAGCGCCAGATAGTTTCCTTCCTGCTCTTCGGTGTCGCTGCCGTTAAATTCCGTGTATCCAGTCACATATTTCAAATTGCCAGAAAGGGTTATGCCGTCAAACTCCATGTTATCCATAAGCTCGGCGGCAGTCTTTCCATAATATGTTCCCTTACCTACCTCAACCTTTACAGCATCAGCCCCTGTTATTTTCCCTTATGTACCCCGATGGCCTCCTTTTTCTGATCCAGAACAAAACAATCATAACGAACACGTGCCTCTACCAGATAACCGGAGATGCCAGGCGCATCATCATGAATCTTGAATTCCTGAAGCTTAACCGGAGACGGAGAAGCAATTGGATTTGTGATAATAAAATCAACATCTGCAGGGAAGTAGGAAGTAGGCGCTTTAAACACTAAAACACCATCAACCTCACCAACAAGTCCCTTGATTGCAATCTGTGTTGCCATATCACCAACCTTTGTAAAAGACTCATCCAGTTTCAGGAAGTTATGGTATGCAGGTGTACAGATACATACTCTTCCTCCGGTCGGCGCTTTTGCATCATCCAGTTTTTCCTGAACCGCCAGAAATTCTTCATATGCATTCTCTTTTGTGACTGCTTTGGTAACGACATGTGCTGCTTTTCCCGCAATAACACCAAGGCGGTATTTATCCATTGCCGGAATTACGAGATTGTCAATGTTTTCTCTCAGAGTAGCTGCTGCCTCCATAGTTCCATTTGTGTCCTGCTGCGTCTTTTTATCAATGGTATAGGTAAAAGACTTGTCCTGGGTAATTTTCATTTCCTGAACGGCATTCCCCAGTTCATCCGGGGTACCATAACGATTTGCCCCAGTTAGATTATAATCATTTAAAGTTGTCAGCGCACGGCTGAATACCTTGACTGTCTCTACGCCGATCCAATCAAAGTTTTGGTTTACCAATGAAGCTGTCAGTGAGCCAAGCTTAAATCTCTCATCTACAATATTTGCGTATTTCTCAGCATAATTAACAGTTGCCATAAATTCTCCTTTCTACCGCTAACTGTTGCGGTCAGCGACTACCTGTCTGGTAGCCGGTGCTTTCTTTATTTTCCTGTAAAACCTTTAATAAATGGATCCTCTGCATTGGGGTCTTCCTCCGCCCCAGACTGCACATCTGGTCTGGATTTAATCCACTCTGCTTCTGCAGATTTCAGACTTGCAGCCATCATCTTTTTGATATTGGCAGAAACAGTTTCCTTATCTCCATCAAGTTCAGCTTCTGCCGTCTTTGCCGCAAGCTCCGGCTCCATTCCCATATCTGCGTATCTTGCCTTTGCTTCAATTAATGCCAGCTTCTTCTCCAGGCCAGCCACATATTCTTTGTGAGCTTCTTCTTGCTCCCTTTTTGCATCTTCGGCTGCTTCTTCCGCCGTCTGTTTTGCCCGAAGCTGTTTCTTCAGCGTTGCAATTTCACTGGAATACTTATCAGAAGCGACTTTCATCTTTTCTTTCTCAGCACGCTCCCTTGCCAATTCTGCCATCACTTCTTCAAGGGTAGGCTGCTTATCCTCCTGATTTTCCGTTCCTTCTTCCACTGTTTTTTCTTTGTTTTCTAATTCCTCATTTACATTTTTGTTCTCGTCCATAATTCCTTACTCCTTTTCTGCGAAACTTGGTATCCCGGCTTCTCTGCCGACCTGCGAAACTTAATATCCCGATTTCTCTACCGGCTTGCGCGATTATAGTCAATCTCCTGACTGTATATAAAAACAGCCGGTTTCCCGACTGCTTATATCAAAAATATTTCGTAACGCACCTGCAATTTGTCAGTTCTGATGTGCTTGCCCCCAGGCTTGCGTCATGTGCATGTTGCATTAAGGATCCGCCAACAAAAAACGGCTCATCAATGGGCAAAACAATTCCGTTTACTTCCCTGTGCGTTTCTCTTGTCTCGTGGTCTAAAATAGCGAACCACTGTTTTTTCTTTTTGCCTGTTTTCTTGGCATATTCAAAATCAGAATGGTTGAAAACCAAATTGCTTTCATTCTCAGCCATAAACATGGCCCTATCACTTGTATAAAAATAAGGGGTATCCTGATTCCTCTTAGTTGAATCCACAGCTTCTCGCGATATATCCTTTACATATCTTTTGAGGTAATTATCAGCTACCCCAAGGCTGTACAAAGCATTTATATAACCTTTTTCAAATTCCTTCTGCGCCCGTTCCCAATTTACCGAATTATATTGTTTCATGGTAAATAGCAAAGCCAGAACAAATAAAAAAGACTCCTCAAGCTTTTCCGCAAGAGAAATCCTCTGTTCCATTTGTTCATCAGTTAAATCCATTTCACCAAAATATTGTATATATGGAATTGCCTTGTGTGTTTGATTTAAACGGTTTAACTCGTCAAAAGAAATGTCAAATGTCATTTCAAATCACCTGCCCTGCACCGCCAAGAATTGGGCTATTGCTTGTCTGGTCACTCAAATCGGACATATTACGCTTATCTGCTTCACTTTCGGATTCCTTTTGTTTGTCCCACAAGGATGCCTGGTATTTTTCAATAAGAGGCCTGCTGTTCTCCCAGACAAGGTTGCTGTCCGGAAACAAGTCAACCACTTGAAATGCATCTCTTCCATAGCATCCAATTTTAATAAGCGTTGCTAAAGCATTACATTTTGTTGCCATATCATAAGTTTTGTTTCTAGTGAATTTTGGGATCATATCCGACACTCTTAATTTCAACAACGGACTATCTGCTGGAGTATCAGAAGATTTTGCAATGGCTGCAAGCATAACCTTTGCCAGCCGCATTTTGCTCTTTTTAATCAACTGTTCCTCCCTGCAGGCATCCACCTCAGCGTCGCTCCAACCGGAGCTCATACTCATTGCAGTCCCGGTAGAGCCCCCACCTGGTTCGCTTCTTAGAGGCACATGGCATTTTTGCAAAATCACATCACGTCGATATTTTATATCTGCCAAAATTCCTTCGTACTGTGTATCCATAACAAGAGGTTGTATTTTAGGACTCTTCCCCTCACCAGAAAAAGACATCACCCACTGGCCGCCAACAGGCTTTATAGTTTCTCCAGTCTCCGGATCCTTGGGAAATTCAATATCATTCCCCCACCACATCTCCTGCGTATCCTGCGCCACATTATTTGTAAAATCTGAAACCAGAATATTAAGGTTATCCATATCGGAGATCTGCCGTTCAAAGCACCCCATTCTATCAGGAGAACGGATAAATTCTATAATCGGAATCATTCCAAGAGGGTTTTTCTCTCCGCTCCTTGGGCGGAATCCCCATGTGTCCTTTTGTTCCCCATTTATGACTCTCGCCATGTTCTTAATTTCATACCGCCTGTCTTTAGTAAAACAGGTATAATATGTATTTCCATTTTTCAGAGTACGGAATGTGACTCCCATTACAGGTCTGCGATAGGGAGAACTGTCATATACAACAAATGTGCAAAGAGGATTAAGCGTCACGCAATCAAATACAGAACCACCCTCATATTCATTTTTAATATCGACCATCTGGTATCCAACGCCTGTAATTTCAACAAATCTTGCAAGCTCTTGGTCATTAGAAGGCATCCCTTCATCTTCCAACATTTCATTAAAAAGAGAAATTCCGTTATCATCGACTTCTGGTGGATTTTTTCCCAAGTCGCAATTACTTCTTTGCCCAAACATAATTGGAAATCCCCAGTTATATCCAAGCTTAAAGTCCGTCACTTCATTTGCAACGTTATCACATACTTTAATATCAATTTCTTTACGTATAATTTTCTTCCTTTTAAGAGGCTGAATTCCTTTTTCATAATTTAACAGAAAAAGTGACTGCACCGCATTAGATTCATGGATAAGCATTGCTTCTTGAAGTATAGAAATCACATTTTTTTCTGTAATCTCTTGAACGTCTAAAATAATTCGTTTTCTTCCCTTTAATTCAATGTCTGCATCAATTTCATGTGTATGGACATCCTGCAATCCTTATCACCACCTAATTATTTTCCACATATTTCCCTCCAAAAGTTACTCCGGAACCGCATGTCCTCTTTTTAAAAGTAACCGGAATATCTATCCATTTCTTTTTCTTATGTTCCTCATACTTATTTTTTGTTTTATCCATTTTTTCTCCACAAAAACAGCACCCAGCAATACGGATACGTCTCTTGTCAAGTAAACAAGAACTCCTGCCAGGTGCTAAACAATTTTTCTACCTTATCATGTTTCTTATTATAAATCATAAAAAACGGACATATCGGACAACTTTAAATTTTTTTCATAAATCTCTCAAACGCTTTTCTGATACTATCTTCTGTGTTATTCCCGCCAATTCTATCAGCGACCATATTCCAAGACAGGTTTTCAATAAACCGTAAACTAATGATTCTTCTCATTTGGCTATCCTGTATTCCCATAATGAATCTTTCTATTTCATTTGTTTTTTCAAGCAATTCGTATTCCAAAATTTCTAACGTGGATTTCCTCTGATTCAGCAAGATATTTTTCATCATCAGTTCTGATTTTTTTGTTTGGTACTCCCTTATTGGGAGTCCTTCTATTTGAAAACCTTGTATTCCTCCCATTCCGCCCTTTACTTTGTCTCTAACAGATTCCTTTTTCACTTCAATTTCTCTGAGCCTTTTTGAAATTTGGCAAATTTGTATTTCCAGACTCTTTATCTTTTCTTTCGTTTCTTTCACTTCATTCTTTAAACTTATATACTGCTTTAAAACCTTTTTTGTAACCATATGCCCCCTCCAATCAATACGGACTGTTGATGATTTCTGTTGGTTTCTGTACGGGTCTTGCTACATATTCCGCAAGCATAGCCAATGAATCAGGGCCATCATCATGCGGAGGCTTCACTTTGACTGTGTAAGTAACCACATTCTCCATAAATAAGCCGTAATCCGATTTCGGCGTATACAAACTTGGGTCTAAAAAGACGCAATGCTTTTTAATCCAGTCAGAATTAACCAGAATCTTAGTTTCCTTATTTGCCTGCGTGCGTTCCGGCTCAATCTGTGCCCGGCATTTCCCGTCAATCAATTTCTGTACATTGTGTGCGACCCTGCCCCCGGCGCTATTTGACTCAAATCGTATTTTATGCGGGTTATGCCGAATTAAAATGTTGGCAGATTTCATATCCAATGTGTCATAGTCTGTTGTATCGTCAAATACTACGTCTGGAATATAGAAATCTTCCCCGAATTGATACGCAATCGGCAATGACTCAAAGTCTGTACCGGTATCCTTCGTATCGCACACCGCCCATATAGCATCGGGTGTCCGTTCCGGCATGATGATAAATGCCGTCTGTTTCTCCGGTACTTGCTCCCGTTTAAAGAAGAAGCGGCGCAACTCATCTGTCGGGAACAATAATCCCTCACGTTCAATCGGCTGCTGCTGATACAGGCATTTAAAAGACAAATCATCCATAGATTCTTTGGCGTCCATGAAATACTTCTTTGAAAATCCGTTCACTGCAAACATGAAGTTACTCTCGCCATCCTCATTCAAAGCCGGAACCGCAATGAATCTGGCTCTTGGGTTTTCCTCATATAGCTGCTGAAGTTTCCCAATCGGGTCATGGACTGACCACCTTGTAGCGATATAGATCTCTTTACACCCTTCAAGTCTTCTGGAACGCAAGTCATTTACCACTTTTGTCCAGAGAGTTTCCAGACGTGCCTTATTCAATGCTTCCTCAATTCCTGATACCAAGTCGTCTGCGGTCAGAAAACGATTACATCTTGTGGCACCAGTCAACGAACCATCTATTGAACGAAAAGTCCATGTCTTGAATCTCCCGTTTCTTTCGAGATTCACCGTAGTTTCTTTCGCATTTGTTCCGGTCAAATTCACATTCGGAAATATCTCGTGCCATGTGTATTCCACCGGGTCGTTGATAATTTCCAGAACACCATCATACAGGGAGCGTGTCAAAATGCTACTATGCGCTGACGACAGATTGAAGTCATTTGGAAACCACCCGCCGACAAGGGATAAGAAGAAATCTTCCAGAGTGGAATTATGTGTAGGTATCAACGTTTTTCCAGCACAGTACACTCCACCCTCCACTTGAATGCAATTCCCGGTTTTGGGCTCCACTCTTTCAATAGATTTAATAGCAATCTTTCTTTGCTTTGAAAATTCATACAACTGTTTTCTTGGCAATTTGCATGGTATGTGAAAAGTTGGACTGAATCCAATCACATATACCTTTTTTCGCCCATGTATTCCGCTGCTACTTATTTTAGGTTCTATTTCTGTTACTGAACATCTCCATCCAAAAGTAGAAACCAGTTTTATAAATCCTTCTTTCAGCTCGTTTCCCGTTGTAGAAAAATGATATTTCCTTTCCTTTTTTGATAATGTTCCATCTGTGTCAAGCAGCCCCGCAAGTAATTCCAAACGCTGTTCAATACTTGCCGAAAAATATATATCCGGTATATATTTTTCTACACGTTTTCTGCTATAGCACATCCCGCATTTCTGCAAATCTTGTCGCAGTCCTTTAAGCCCTCTATATTCCACCAATGTTTCTTCGTGCGTTGTCTCCCATGAAATTGAATAACCTTCCTTCTCTATTGCTAAAAGCTCTATTCTTATATCATCTGCAGCACCGCAAATACTTGGCCCATTAGTTTTCCCATTTCCAAGCCAAGCTCCCAACGTATATGGTTGAACCGGAAGGCATTTTTCTTCCCCTTCAAACGCATTTTTCAAAGGAATTTGGTATATATATCTATGTCCTCTTTTTCCTGGAACACCTATATCAAGAGGTTTATTTAATAATTCTTTTGTTTCTACTATCCTTTCTCTGTGTTTGCACCTATCATAAATAATCCATTCATGATTTTCATGACACTGTATCTTCTCCCCATTCGTAAATGTAACAAGACAATCATCTTCGCTTTTGGGAAATACCCGAATTACCTTTTTGGATTTTCCGTCTATCCCAAAAACTTTATCTCCAACAACTAAGTCTCCATGATTTTTCCATCCATTAGTCGTTAATATGGGAGTATCATCCGCCAACTGTTTCCCGCAGCCCGGCGGGACGCTCAATCCGAAAATATCCAATTTGTCATCCATAAGATCTTGCAGGGATTGGATAATCTGGTGATTTGTAAATACCTCTCGGCGTGGTTCATAAAACCGTTCTTTGGGAATGCGATTTTTTTCAAGATACAGAAGCCCACTGTCTACAACATGGTTTCTTGCCTCCCACAGCATTGTGTTCCAATAGGTATCCGCCCAGCTTGCCTTTTGTTCTACTGCATACTTTCTGACTGCAGCCTTTTTCAGAAAATCCGAATACGCAAGACAATATTGACGTTCATTCGGAAAATCCCTTAATATGTACTGACATTGTGCAAATATCGCATTTAGAACCCGATAATCTATCCCTCGTTCCAACTGTGCTTTCAGTTTCTTCATATCAGACTTGTATTCTTCCAAAAGTTGCATAAAAAAGAGCCTCTCCTTTCCCGCAGGCGATTCCTGCGTTATTGGTTCGGCTCTCTAATGGCTCTCGAAATATTTTGTTAAATCAATGTGAAGGTCAAAATGATTAAAAGTAAAATTCCTATCAATCCGATAAATAAAGATATTGCATATACTGTAAATAACAGAATTTCTTTCCAGTCCATACTTTCTCCCGATCTGTAAGAAATACTTACAAGTTCATTTTTCTGCAATATGCGCCCATCCCACGAATAAAATGCTCTCTTTCATCATAGCTAGTCGTACAGCGAATTACTTCCCCGCTCTTTTCGCAGTGTTTTAAAAAGTCGCATTTATCACATTCAGTATCACGTTCTATTTATGGTTTACATTCTGGTTCTTTTCTTTGAAATAGTTTTCTGATAATATTAAGTATCATACATTTACCTCAAATAATCCATCAAGTTCGCATATAATTTCATCATTGTTCTTCAAAAAATATTCGCACATATCAATCGGATATTGCGCTGACATTCTGCACAAATCATTGTTTGCCTTTTTCCATCTCTCAATATCAAATGGCATCTTAAACTTTTCTCTATACCATTCAAAAATCTTTTTTCTCAATAATTCCGCATGATGAATAGAATATTTTCTCTGCTCCCCAACAACAAATGCTTCTGTTCTGTCAAAACGGCTTCTCCAATACGTTAGGCTTCTATCGTATATTTCACACTTGGCATGATAGAAGTATGCCATTTTCTCGTATATTGAATCTATTTCATCTTTCTGATAAGGGATGCACTGGTACCTACTCATAAATTCATGGCTCATACGTTTATTTCAAACTCCCTTTTACAATTTGACCCCTTGCACTTAAACTTCTGCCCCTGGATTTTGGCTCCGGGAGTTAGCTTTCTCATTTTTCTTTTTTATATAATTTCTTTCCGAACATTTTTTACACAAAACTTTTCCAGACACTGTGTTTTCATCTACTCTGTTGCAATCTCTACATATATGTAAT
This sequence comes from Blautia sp. An249, assembly GCF_002159835.1. Lineage (GTDB taxonomy): Bacteria > Bacillota > Clostridia > Lachnospirales > Lachnospiraceae > Blautia_A > Blautia_A avistercoris. The sequence goes on from NZ_NFJL01000012.1 coordinate 22,067, forward strand.
CTTTTCTTTAGCTCTCTATACTCAGAAATCGTCATATTCCCGCGCACCGGCAGTTCTACCGTAACCAGCTTATCATTTTCATCTATGTATTTATCTAATACTGGAGTATTTACTTCAAATCTATGTCCGCAATCTTCATAGTCGCAAGTATACCAAAAATGCTCTATATAGGCGTGTTTTGTTATTTCAAATAACTTCCTTCCGCATTTAGGGCATACGCACCATCCATCCTTAATAGCAGACGAATCCAAATGTTCTATTTTACATACTTCTCCATGTATAATTCTTGTAATATGCGAACTACTCATTCCATATCTTTTTGCAAATGCTTGTATTCCATATTTCTGGTCTTTTGGAATATATCGTTCTCTCATATTCTGTATTTCGTATCGACTTAACTTAGAGTTCTTAACGTTTAGTTTTGTGGCATATGCGTGAACCATGTTGCCTTGATGTGTTACCCATTCCAAATTTTCTACGCAATTATTTTTCTTGTTCCCATCTATATGATTAACTTCTGGTAAATTTTCGGGATTGGGTATAAAGGCCTCTGCAACCAATCTATGTATTTTTACGCTTTTTACATTTCCATTCCGCCCTATCATTGTTGTCATATACCCACGACCATTATTCCCCGGCTTCATGACTTTCTCTACGATTCCAGAATATTTCTCAATATACCGAATACTTTTGAGCCTTCCCTTGTTGCTAATTTGGTATTCTCCCTCATACCCTTTTACATCTTTCCAGATTTCATCACTCAATTACTTTTCCCTCTTTCAGATTGACAAAAAAATTCTTCTTGCAGTTTGAACCTTTACACTTCAATTCTAAATCGCTTATTGACGTGTTGTCTTTAATTTTCAAATTTTTCTTTGAACAATACGGGCAACATACCCATAAATCTCCCGTCTTATAATCCCTCTGTATGTACGCTTGTCCATTCGGCGGAATTGGCTTGTTCATATATGGGAAATCGGATTCCCCGACCATCTCGTGTGCCATATCTTCAATAATCTCCGTCATACTCACTTCTTCATTATCCCCTCAAGTGATTTATTGAACATCTCGTCCATTTTCCTAATATACGGGTCATTCATGTCTTTGTCTGTAATAGTTGACATGATAAGCATATTTTCTGCATGAATGACATTCAGCATATTCATAAACGCCTTGATATAATCATTCACATCTGCCATATTTCATTTTTTCCTTTCTCTCCCTCTTTTTCCGTTCATCGTCCCTCTGAACTTTCAGCGCTTTGCACTATTACAATTATTCCGACTTTTACACGCCCAACAACCGTCATTCGCCCACCAATACCATCTCGGCGGCTGTGGTCTGGGCTTCCTTTTTGCTTTACCCATTATGCCGTCTATCCCCTGTCGCAACATACAATGTACCGGTTAAAATCTTGTTTCCAGTTTCATAATCGTCCTCAATATCCCAGTCTATAAACGGGGATATGTATTGTAATAAACCATGCTTCACTTTTTCTTTTGCATAATCGGCCGTCATTATATCATCTTGTCTGATTGTTAAGGCACTTCTTATCCTCTGCACATTCCTCTCAACCGTACAAACCGGCGGTTTTACTCTATGTAACATCTCCACCTGAGCCTTCAGCCGAATATTTTCTTCCCGCAGGCTTTTCTTGGTTTCCCGATTCTTCCATTTCTCAATCAGATTCATTTCCTAAACCTCCGTTTCATCGGAATCCCATGCAATTTCCTGAAATTATTGGTGTTCCAGATAATCCCCGTAGCAATAAATCTGGTACTCATCCATGCCGGATTCGGATTTTCTATTTCCTCGCTTCTCCATTTAATGTTTGTACAGCCCAATTTTTTTAAGGTCTGTATAAGCTGAATCAGAAATACTAACGTACTATCACATACGCAGGATGTTTCTACTACCAATTTCTCTCCATGTTGCGGAGAAGCCATTGAATAAATTTTTCGTGCTGTTTCTTTATCCACTTCAAAGGAAATTTCCCATTCTTTGTTGTCTTCAAAGCTATGAGATTCGTATTCCTCCAAATTAGAGGTTTCTATCATCTCAATACCATCATCTCCCAGCGGCGTAAGCGGCTCCCAACGTTCACCGCCTATTGTGAAGAACGGCTGTCCTTTTTCATATTCTTTCGTTGGCATAATCAATCCTCATCATTTTCAATCAATAACTACCAAGTTCTCTGAATGAAGATGGCGAATATAACGTTGTTCCATCGTTCGATTCATTCCACCAGTGACCGCCGCCGGAAGTTGTATAATCATCTGTTCCGACCATTCCGTATTTATTTTTAATAACATAATTCCCGCTTTTATCAGGCTTTCCAGAGACAAAGTCGGTAAATTTCTTTTTCCAATCTTTCTTAACCATAATCAATCTTCAACCTTTCTAAACCCACAAAAGTCTGCAAACCCATAAGAACCATCTTTGCAATGGTGTGGCATGTGTCTATGTAAATTCCTTTCACAGCGCACATTTTCCGTTGAATCCTTTACTGTCAAAGCTACTGTACAAGCCATAGCAATAATATCGCCTGTTTCCCCTTCCTGAAATTCTTCCCCGCACAGGCGGCATTTATAGATTGCTCGGTATTCTGGCATAATCACTCCCACCCATCTTGCACCATTCTTGGCTTATATTCATGTTCTGTATATCCTTCCCCATGACACAAGTCACATTCAACATATTTAGTGATCCATTTGTGCGCCCATCCGCTATCTGGAAGCCCAGGAGGGTAGTCGTCGTATTTAACGGCTACCTTTCCACTCCCACTGCACTTAGGGCATTTATGAATTTTATTTCCTTGGATTTGTTTAACCAAAGCTCCCAAAGTAGTATTGGCTCCATAATCCTTAGATAAAGCAATCGCTTCATTTATTTTCATATACCCATCTCCTTACCTTCCAATTCCAAACTGCTCTCTCAACTTCGCCAACTCGTCCACGGTCACAAGATACGCCGTCCTTAAATCATTTATCCTGATACAATCCTGCTGGTGCTGGTTTTGGAGTTCCTTATTCCGCTTCTTATAATTCATTTCTTCTGCAAAGCGCTTCACGCTTTCATAGTTAAAACGAGAAATATCATCATTTTCATCTATTTGTGGCTCATAGTCGCAAACATTTTCCAGCGATTGTCTAGCCGCCATGATAAGGTTCTGGATTTCTTCTTCAGTAAAAAGTCCAATTTTTCGCATTATGCTTTCGGCGCTTTCAGGGCGATAAATGGTTTCATAAGCATTCTTGTAATCCTCTAATTGGTGCTTGAGCGCTTTGTTATCAGCCTTTAATTTATCAATTTCCGCATTTAATTCATCAATGCTTTTCTGCATCACGGTTCTTGTCCTCCCTACTTTCCCAACAGTTACACACAAATTTTTCGTTCGTGAAATCCGCACGGCTCTCCGAATCTGGATTAAAACACACCCACGTCCAGTCATCATGATATACGCAGGTTTTGCAACATCTATCGTTATTTTCCATATCTCTCCTGCTTCCTGGCAATAAAAAACCAACCACCGAATATTGATGGTTGGCGTTGAACGGACGCTATGACGCTTTGTTTTCTACTTTTTCATTCATCGAACCCTTGTGCTTTTTCAGTTCTTCAAGCAATTTTTTCATTTCAATATTATCCGAAATCATTTCGTTAGAAACATATGATTCATTCAATGTATTTCTTAATTCCATTATTTCTGATAATTGTTTCTGTCGTATTTTTTCTAGTTCTAGCATCGTTTTTTCTATTTGTGCCTGAATCTTTTCCATTGATTCTTTTTTTTTCTTTTCTTTTTTTTTGTTAGAATTGTATTTTATTAGCGATGCCGCAAGACTCGCCATTGATAAAAAACATCCTATCCCCCCTAATATTCCAAGAAGTAGTTCATTAATCATTATTGCTTACACCTCCTAGTATCTGAATACTGAAGTTAATTATCAAACAACATACTGTAAAAAGTTTGGAATATAAATACAGCATATTAAAGCTTAACTGCATTGGTTTATAATCATTCAGCAACAATATTCCATATATTGCCGATAAAATTATGATTATAAACACCAATGATGCAAATAACAATACCTTTAAGTTTTTATCACTATCAACATCATACAATTCTTTTAATCCATCTGCAGCTAAAATCACATTAAAAAAGAACACTTCCGAACATACACTAGAATAAGTAAATGGCGTTTCAGCAACCTCGCATACAACCCACTTAAAGCCTATAGGTAAAACCCCTGCTACTATCGTGAAAAAGAGCCACATAATCAGTTTCTTAAACATAGTATTTCCTCTTTTGTTTTGGTAAATTTATTATATCTTATTTTCATTCAACCATCAATATTCAATTATCAAAGTACAAATGTGCAGGCGTGGATTTGCACCACGCATGAAAGCATTATTATCGACGGGTATCCGGACAACTGGATTCCGATGAATTCTTATTAGAGACATCTTCCCATTGAGCTATGCTTTTAGCACCGATGCGTATCTTTCTTACGTCTAAGCGTTTACCTATTCCGCCACCGCACATCACGCATTGATTATCCGGCTTAATACGCAAAGCCTCATTGTCTGGAGAGGACTCGAACCTCCGACGTCGTGCCAGTTCATGTGTACACCGCTCTACCGACTGAGCTACCAGACAACTAGGAGTTTTACAACCATCTTTTAACCTATTGGTTGTAGGATAGGTGGGGAACTCGAACCCCACACGTCTCAGCTACGATAGGCAAACAGCCTTATGCGTCCATAAGGTGGTAGCACGTTTTGTCTGTTTGCGTTGACTTTTCTACGTCTGCCACTTCCGTCACTATCCTTTCACTTTCGTATGCCCATTTTATGTCCACAAGGGCTGCGTGGGGCTAATCAATATCGGGTATTCACCCACCATGTAAGGCCACTCACCTGGTTTCAATATTGATAGCATACTATTGCGAACTTGCCGTATGCCAGGGCGCCTCCTTTAATTTCTCCTCGTCTCAAGAGATGGGATATGCCGCAAGGACATACCTGCGGATAGAGGACTGCGATATAAGTCCGGCGTCCCGCAAATCACAAGCCGTTTATCTTGTGACTGATGCCATATGTTTGACACGACTTATACATCGACTTACGTCCTTTTACCACGCCCCAGATTACCCGCCAGTCCGTGGCCACACTCGCGGAACGATTTAAGGAAATCGAAAACCATAAACCAGTAATCGCAATACGAAAACTGGATTCCTTTTCTGCACATGGCAGATAGGTAATTTCCCCTATAAAACCACTTTGCCAAAACACTTCCGGGAATCTTCCAGAATCACCGACTACTGCTCTTATCTCTCTGGAAAAGTTTTTTCACAGGACTTTCTAGCAGGTTGTTCCATCCTGTTCAGTGGAAAGTGGGACGAGAAGGCGTAGAACCTTCACCCTCTGGATTTTCAGTCCAGCGCTGCAGACCGCATAAGCTATCGTCCCATCGCGATGGCGCAATTCTTAGATACCCCATTCGCTCCATACCCACCCTGCGCCCGCCGAGTAATGAGCCCCTGGATAAATGAAATGGATTCTCTGGGACTCGAACCCAGGAACTTTCGGTTATGAGCCGAATGCTGTAACCATCTCAGCTAAGAATCCATAAACGGGGTTGCCCCCGTTACCACATTGTTTATCGTGCTGCTTCTGGCACTATGAAGTTTTCTCCTTATCGGATGAAGATTAATAACGTCCTTACTTACAACTTCTTACGAGTATGCGGTCATCACACCATCCCATGAAGCATACCAGTTCAGGCTCGGTTTAGTCACTCCGGCAAGCGTCGCAAAGAATTACCGCGGCTTCTCTGCAAAACCACCCGGGGCATTTGACGCCCCTTTCATCACAGCCTTACGCCGTAGGTGGTGAAAGGATGTTTCTATGCCAAAAATCAGAAAACCAACTGGGCTAGTGGGATTCGAACCCACGAACAATCAACACAGATTGTTTATGCCGGAGTCAAAGTCCGGTGCCTTACCGCTTGGCGACAGCCCATTAATAGCGGCGATATCAACGGTATTCATTGACACCGCCGCCAAATAATTATAAGTTTTTGCATTATACAAAATTTTCTGCCCATCCAGACTTCTGCAAGGTTTGGGGTTTAAGATATATCACAATATTTCCTTGTTTCTTTCCGAATGAGCTACATCTACACTGGATGCCTCGACCGATCCGCTTCAAAGGCAACCCCAAGCCGTTTAGAAACAGACGGTGGTTCTGTTTTTATAAATTCAACCAATTCAGCAGGAAGGCGAATTATCCGCCAACAAGGGCCGAACTGGAGAATTTCAAAAATGAATATCAGCAACTTTACCTCCACATCAAAAACATGCTTGCTATGTATCCAAATAACATTAGCGAAAATCCTGCGACAGAGAATTTATCTTTTTTGAAATCTATATTCCGCATAAAAAAGCAGATACATAAACACATCACAAAATCAATGAACATTACAAAATATCTGAACCACATATCAATCCTCCCCGATAATGCGTTTTAGCATCAACTCTGCTAATCTTTCCAAGTCTTCTTTCTTTTCATCATAAGAATTACATACCCAATCATTCTTCTCCCACTTTTCTGATTCTTGTATCACGCTTTTCATGCTTTCTAAAAATCCATTATATAAATCCCCATGCTTCAGAAGTTCTTCCCGTAGGATTTTGCAGGATTCCTCCACAACCTCCGGAAAATAATTAAAATAAACTTCTGAGATTCCCTCATAAACAATCCTGCTCACGATTCCAATATCAATTCGAGGAAATCCGTTTGGTTCAATGGTTAAATCAATGCCATTTACTCCCTTTATTTCTTCTCCGTCCTTAAAAACTATAGGTTTATACGGATTTTCCTTATCCTGTTCAATCTTCACGTTTGCTATCATTTTTCTCCGCTCCCTCCTCCATCGACTGTAAGCGCACTATGTATTTGAACATTCCACTGATTGACTTCCACCATGTAAAAGAGAAGATAACCAAAACTACGAAACAATATATATCTGGCTCAGTTATAAAAAGAGTGAAAGCGCTGCCTGCAAGCCCCATTGAGAAAATGCACATAACCATATATAAGATTCCATAAATTCTATACTTGGTTTTCGCTTTCATCTAAACCCTCCCGAAATCCATACTCATTGATTCTTCCATCCACGAACCGGATATTATGCGGTTCTACCTCGTGCATAGTACCATCCTCATATTCCACAAGACCAAAAGTAGCTGAAATCTGACCACCCGAATGTCCGCCACACAATGTAGATTCCCCAACCACTTCCGATTTGTGCGACCAACAATGAAATAGGGCTTTAACGTCTTTCCTCTGGCTCTGCGATTTCTTGATATGCTTTGCAGAATCCTCTGTCAACATGATGCCGGGTCTTCAATACTTCCCGAACATGCACAATACACGGCCTGTAATCAATTCCAATTTCGATTCTTCCATCAAGTCCTGCCATTATGCTTCTTCAACCTCTCCAAAAATTCTTATATATTCATCGACATAGTATCTTCCCAACATATCCTTCAAATAATCTTCCGTAATTATTTTTATTTCAACATACGATGTTCCAACATCTCCGTTTACACAGATTCCACTCATTTTTTTTGCCGAAAAATAACTTCCCTTTTTTGTTTTAAATATTGTTTCATCCGAAAAGTCTAAAATCACTTCTGCCCTTGCTGTATCATATAGTTTCTCGTTTAAAATTTCTTTATGATGTTTCTTTATCTCACCCATTCATTTTCCTCTCATAAATCTATCAAAATCCTTCCTGCATTTACTGCACAAATTAATTTCTTTTCTTGATGTTTTATATTTGATACAAATATCTGCAGAAAGAACTTTGGCATTACCCTCAATTTCTTTTATTTCTTGTTCTATGAATGGAACTAATCCTCCTGAAGTCACGTAATCAATGCTACATATTTTTCTTGGTAAGAAAAATACTGAATTTCTGGCCTTTTTTGGAGTCATATCAATTTCGTCCCCACATCTATCACAAGTTATCCATTTCCTTTCATGTATCATTCTGCTCTGCCCCTACATTATTTTTCTCCTTTATACGGAAGTCCGAAGTCTTCTTTGCTCGCCACCATATCGTCAATATAAATATCTGCCGCCACTTTTCTTGGATTTAACCCAAACAATTTCATATGTGTAAGATTATCATTTACAGCATCAAAAGTCAGTCCATATGACTCGCAATACTCTACCGCCTGCTTTAACCTCGAACCTTCACGACATGTCCATAAAATAATTTTGTCTCCCGCTTTTTTCCGATCAATTAGGTAATTTATCAATTTCATGTTGGGGGAATATATCTTACTGACATCAGTATCAGCGAGAGTACCATCAAAATCTACTGCTATGGTTTTTAGAAACATTTTATTTTCCTTTCCTGTGCAACCACCTGCGACCCACATTGCGGGCAATCGTAGCAGTCGTAGATTGTCTCTTCTTTCTTTCCGTTTACAGATTGGTTAATTCCTCCAGATATACTACAATCCCTTCCTATATAGTGCCTGCCCTGAACCGCCGGAAACTCTGTTCCACAGATTTTACATTTTAACATTTCAATCCACCAACTTTCTCCCACACATGGGGCAATAATTAATTTTACGAAAGGAAATCCCACTCCATAATTCGTATTGTCCATGTTTGTATCTGATATGCACAGCTTCGCTTAATTCTCCATCGGGAGATTCCGACCATATCAAATACTCATTATCATCTCTGACCTTCTTGCAATACTCACACATTCCCAATCTCCTTCCAGATCACCTCAAAAGAAGTATCAAATCCTCTCCACTCACCCACGCCAAAGTATTTCCGGCATCTAAAAATGTTATTTCATACTCATCTCTATCTTCATGTAAAACGCCTAACGCTTTATCCATGTGTTCCTTATAGGTTTTGCTTATATATGCCTTACGGTTGAAATAAGTGTCGTCTATGTATGGCTCAAAAGACGTTCTATCAGGATAAATACATAGCTTCTGTTTAATCTCAAATTTCTTGCATAAGACAACATCACCTTTTTGAAATTTTCTCATTTTCTCAATCTTCTTTTTCGTCTGATTGTCTTTCAAAAACAGTTTTACAAGAATCAATCCAAACAGGAGGTTGCGTTGAACCACTTAAAACGGACAGCCATACCTTTCCAAATAGCAACGCCGCAATCCGTTCTTTCCACCCAAGCTTCCAACAACTGATGCATTGCTCACCATCTGAATACACCCATAGAGAGCTGCACTCTTCATCTGCCATACTTGATGGTTTCAGTAAGTTTTTATTTGCTTCTTCAAATTTAATTGGTTTTACCATTCTCTTACCTCACAATTTCTTGATAAATTGCCCGGATAACCTCTGCGTCATAAAGCGAATTGTGCTTGTCCCCGGTCACAATGTCCTCTGGTCTGCATAAGTCATTCATAATCTGTTCCCGACTCATGCCAAATGCTTCATGGTCTGACATATGGAAGTGCTGCGCTATATCCATGTTTAAATCATGGCACACCGCCGAAATATTCCTCGGCAGGTCAAGCGCTGTACCACCATTTGTCAGCAGGTCAACCAGGAGAACGAAATCGTAATGGCATACATCGGAAACAAACTGGATTGTGTCGAAATCTTCAAGCCATATTTTCAAATTATCGGAAATAAACCTCTCATTTCCATAAACATTAAAGATGCCGTCTTCGATAATTTCGCCATTTATCTCTAACTCGTCAGCCCACGCACCGAGTCCCCTGTTTTTCAGGGACATATGTTTTATTACATTTTCCTTTATCCACTTATCACACTGGCTTTCGTTATAGTCCGTAAACTCCGCATAGAATCTCTTCCCATCCTCAGATACAATGCCGAGGCTGATGGGAGTAGTGTTCTGCCGCAAGCCAGTAAATTCCATATCAAAAAACAGCAAACTCATACTTCATTGAACCTCACATTTCCACACTTTTTGCATCGTTTCATAACAATAAATCCTCTGTCAGTTTTTACAGAACGTATTCTTTCGTAATCGTGACGGCAGAAAAGCCGTTTAAAGAACTTTCTCATTTTTCAATCTTCTTTCAAATCCCCAGTATAACTTCTACGTTGTAAAAAAAAATTATGCTTGTCCCCGGTTGCGAGAAAAATCAAGCCATTCTTTACCGCCATCGCTCGTCACTCTCAAAGTGCCTCCGCCCATTTCCATTTCCCACACAATAAGTGATTCTTCTAACCTTGGCTTGTCATGTGTATAAACAACGGTATCATTCACTCCTCTGTGAATTGTCGTTTTATATACCTCTTTAAGAAAATCTAAGGTATCCAGGGTTACTTCTGATTGTTTTTTATTTTCCCCAGAAATCTTTGACCGGATAATCTTTGCGCTACGTTCTTCTCCAGATTCCTCATAAGCCTCTGCTATGAAATTAGCATATGATAGAAACTTTTCTTCGTCATGCTCCATATGCGCTTCTATCAATTTTCCAATCGTGACGGCTGTAATACATTTCATTTCAATACGCTCCTTAAATACTCAATATCCCGGTTGAAATCCGCAATATCCTGTTCCTGCACTTCTTTCGACTTGTCGTTCCATAACTCGCGACCGGCGCGCTGGCCGTAAAAGAATTGCCATTTGTCCAGAATATCCAAAGCTTTGTTAATATCATTCTCCGGTAACAATTTTCAAAAGCTCCTCTTCGTCCTTAATCTGCTTTGAACCATGTTTTATTCTTGAAATACACCTCTTGTGCCATCCAGACCAATCCCATTTTGCTTCTCCCATGAAGATGTAACAATCAAAAGGATGTCGTTGGTATAATTCTGAATGATTAGATGTCGCTGAAGCAAAAACCATAAGCGCAGTTCCTGCTTTCAGTGTCCTTCTGTATTTGTCAATCTGAAAATCTAAGCCGTTTCCATGCAATAAATCACAGATTTGCTCCATCCACTGAATAGCTTCTTTTAATGTATCTGACGCAAAAAGAATTTTTGTCATGTAGTTAAAGTTCCTCCAACTGCTTTTCCAGTTCCTTAATCCGACCTGATATGTAGTCACCAATCATATCGATAATATTCTTGCTGTCTGAAATATCCAAGTGTGATATATGTGTTTCAACTATATCCGAATCTTTTTTCAATTCATATTCAACACATGAAATAATCCCGACATTGACACTTTTTTGAAAATCCTTATATTTTTGTATTTTTTCTAAAATCTTATTTCCAATCTCCAACTGTTCAATCGTCATATTCGCTCATCTCCTATAAGCTCTTTCAGAAACACTTTGTCCTCTGGTGTTTCTGCTATCAAGAAAATTCCTGTTTGCATTGAAAATATGTTTGCTAAATCTTTCTCAATGAGTTTTACTGTTGGATTATTATAATAACTTTCCCTAGCCTTTTTCTCCCCGACTATTTTCGCAAGGTCAGCATAATACATTTCCATCTTAGCAAGTATTTCTTGACACTTCTCAATCTTCAATTTGTCTGTTTCGGAAAATACCATCTCAGTCCTCATATTCGTTCAGCTCCTGTTCTGCCGCCAGTTCTCTCTTATCGTTCTTGTGTGTCCGATTCCCTTTGCACCATTCACAGCTTCCATGATTGCGGCAGGTGCAGTCTATTGCTTTTGCTCCACGGTACAGCTTTCGGTGTTCCTTTCCGGACTGGATGGATTTATCAAGACTCAAATTAAACCAATCCTTTCCTGTGGAAATATTCCGTTGCATTTATCATCGACCCATCATTTCGTTTCTCCCATTCCAGTAACTGTTTAACGCCATACTTGCTCCAATGTTCTTTTGGAAATTCTCCATGCCAGTTTCCAAAGTTACATTCTGAACACATTACGGGCTTTTTATCTCTCAAATTCTTCCAATAACCGCCCAACGCTGTATTTTCAATAGATCCGCATTTTTCACAAATGTAACTACTCATCTGGATTCCTTTCTGCACCTACCGGCTCCCTTGGATTTTCTATCGTAACAAGCCTTTGGTAAGGATAAATGTAACGGAATCTTTCTACCACTCCACAATTTTGGCATTTATGCGGATACAGCGGAGGATCGCTCATAAGTGCTCCTCCTATATATTTCATCAATCCACCACATTTATCACACTGCATATTCACTTGAAGAATTTTGGATTCAGCTACTAATTCTGCCATGTCATCACCTCTGCTCTGAATTATTTACTTTTGAGTAAATCATTTATCAAGACTCATTTCTGCCCTCTTTGACCTGTATAGCCGTTCTTCGCGTTATATCAAGAACAAACTGAGCGCCCGTCTTTCCATCATCAATTAAAATAATGTTTTCTTTTTCTCCTTGCGAAAATATAGGGTTTTCTATGTATAGTCTATCGAAAATATATTCCTCGCCGTTTTTGTATACATAAGTTTTGTGTTCGCCAAAATCACAAAAACCATAATGAAGCCTTGAATATCCAGTAACTTTCCCTGGAATATAATTCTTTAAAATTCTTTGTAGCCTTTCGTTTTGCTCAGAAACCGCCTTCATTGATTCCTGCAATGATTTAAGAACTGACGATTTGACTTCTTCTACATCTTCCTTCAGCGCAAACTTCTTTCTCCCAAACATAACTTCGCACCTCAAATCTGAATCGCCTGATAGCGTTCACTGTTCAGTACCGCATACATCATTTCAACCGGGGTCTTGTCCACACATCCGATTAAATTCTTGAATGTGCTTGCGGACTGCCCGGAAACAAGCTGCATGCCTTTACGATTTTTATCTGCCAGGAACACATCATGTCTGCTGTTTACATTCCAGAAAACCACATTCGGAATTCTATATCCATGTTCCTCGTACACTCTGGCAACATAGTCGTAAAAATTCTCTCCATGCTCCTGCTCTGTGCATCTATTGATTTCCATATCAGAAATGATAATGAGCGACTTCGGCATTTCTTCCTGTGTGCAGTGATTTTCAATCGCTACGTCAAGAATCTTTAACAAAGCAGCTTCAAGGTCAGTATCCATACCCCAGTTTGCTTTTTTAATGAAGTTGATTTTCTGGGTAATTGTATTCCCCTTGATTTCCACAAACTCCGGTCTACCCGAAAACGTCATAAACAGATTATGATACGCACCCTTATTTCGTTCTGCGAAATACATCGCCAGTCCAATAGAGGTTGCCATCGGCCTACCGTACATCGAACCAGAAACATCCGCCATAACCACGGCATTCACATCGTCGTCAACATAGTTCGGCAGATTATCCCACTGAGCCTCCAGAACCTTGCTATCTTCCCGGCCGTACAGAATTTTCCCAACAATGTCATACGGATAAAGTGTAGCTGCATTGATTTTCTGCTCTCCGGAGGAAACTTTATTTATGTACTCCGCGAACCGTTCCTGGTCATGACGGGCAAAAGCTTTTCGGTAATTCAGCATCGCCCTGGACGGCACCGCCGGATAATTGATGGTATCCCACTGACGGGCGGACATGCGCTGCTCCACTACATCAATGTGCTTTCTCAGGCGATTGCAAAGCCGCTTGTAGTCATAAACAGACATACCCAGTTTCTTTGCTGTGTAAATTCCCAGTTTCCGAGTGTTCGGACTGGAAGCATCAGCTTTTTTGAGCCATTTTGCAAGAAGGGAACACGGTTTATCATATTCCATTAAAGTTTTATCAACCTTCAATATCTCTTTAACAAGTTCCCACACTTCGCTTTCAAGCGGAGTATCAATAAGCGAATAAGCGTCATCCCAACGTCCGTACTCTGGGATTCGGTCTATATTCTTCTTTAATTCATTCGTGTGTTTTCTCGCAATATACGGAAGAAGAACCCGGAACACACGCCTCTCGCCCAGTCCCCCACGAATATCTCTGGCGTAAAACAGACACCGCATAGCGCCCAGAGGATCTTCCTGGAATGCCAGTTCAAATTTTTTAATAATCTCATCCTCAGGCCGGCTTCTCATGGAGCCGATTGTCGCAAACATATCCAGCAGCGCAGAATCCGTGGTATTCTTCACATCCGCTCCATTCTCTGTTTTTGTCCACTTGCTTTCTTCTCTCATTACATCTGAAAAATTCATAACTTCTCCTTTCATTACGCCATATACGGTCGCCTGTGACGGCGAACACGTTTAGGAATTGAACCCAAAATAGCCATCTTGTACTATTGCTGCAGGCGTGAACACAGGTTTTTAGTTGCTTTACAGTACGCATATTTTGCGGAATCGAACCACATCCTCTTTGTTTTGCAGACAAATTGTTTACCTTTGATGATTGCTGTTGCTGCGTACCACTTAATTTACAGTTCTCAAAATATAAATTCGATTGCCCTACCAACTGGGCGACACTCCATTTCTGAAATGATTGGACTTGAACCAATGACACATCTTAATTTTTGCTGTATGAGAACCAAAGCGGGAACAGAAGGGATTGAACCTTCGACAACATGATTAACAGTCATGCGCTCTCCCAACTGAGCTATGCCCCCAAACATTCCGCCATTTGAAATTTCGTTGCTCTACCCACTGAGCTACAGTCCTTTCCAGAACCGGCAAGACTCGAACTTGCGACACACGGCTTAACATGCATATTTTCATTCTTGCTGTTAGCGGAACTCTTTGTTATTTTCTTTTACATTTCCTGTTTTTCGCTCTTATAATCCCAAATTATACGCTTGTTAAATTGCAGTGCAGGAAACTATGATTCATTACGCCATAGGTCTTATGATTAGCAGTCATATCCAAAATCTGCGGTTGACGTAACTCTTTTTTGTTTTTGAAAAATTTTTAAATTGGAATTTTCGCCCGAATGGGTTTTATCTTTTGTGAAGTGATAAAAATTACTTGTTTGAGTATTTTTCTCGAAGGGATTTTACACTTTCCCTGTTCTGAATAGCCTTTTTAAGTATCGCTATCTGTTCGTCCAAGTCAATAACACACGAACCTACAATTTCGCCGGTTTTTGAGACAATCAGCTTATCACTTAAATCATACAATTTCTTATTACGCATATATTCAAGCCCCATAATAACGATTTTAGAAAACTTGAATATCCGGTTCAACATTTCCAACCGCCACCAGAATATCATCAGTGATATAGCAGCCAATCCTATAACCGCTATTATGTCGAATAAAGTGTTTTTAATTATTTCCATGTCCATAGCTTTTTCTACTTAACCACAGTCATATCATCAACCAGTTTGACCGTATTCTGAAATGCTTTATTTAAAATTTCTGAACTGATTTCCAGTTCCCGAACTTCTCCGCTCCTGGTCTTCCCGGCGCAGACGCAATCAACAATCATCTCGATCACGTCCAGAAGATTTACATCCTCCGGGCATCTGGATAACAAATGATGGCGTTCTTCATTGATGTGGAGCTGATACCATTCTCCGGAAACAAAGTCTGCTCCAACATTTATTGTTGCAAGGAAGTTGTTGTAAAACATCTTTTCATACTTCTTTTTCGTCCAGTCATGCCTTTCGCCATTCCTACTAAGCATACAACAAAGTTGACCCATCACAGCAGCAACATCTGTCATATGACTGCAGTTTGCCTCTTGGAACTGCTCGAAAGTTATACCCTTCGGGGCTGTCCTTGTGTCACCGTTTGGATTTTTGTGTAATTCAATTTGCATGATTCATTACTCCTTTTTTTGTTTTTAAAAAAATTTGAAATGGGTTATGTAAAGGGCTTTTTTATTTTTCGGGTGGTTGGAGAGGTCATTCCGGCTCAGCAAGTACTCCCTGTAGACCCCCGCCACCGTGAACAAGGTACTCTGTAATATCTTTCTCTCTAATTTCTTTCTGCTTTAATCTATACGACAAACTTATGTTTCTCGTATAGATTCATTGATTATTTTATGCATTTTGCTTAATTTATTGCTTTCGTTTTGTACGTATTTTACTTTAATGTGGAATTGTTCTTATTGTTTGTCTTATCTTTATTATTATCTGACTATTACTCATCCGGAAGCTGTCCGATCAGCTCCTCTGTGCTATACTGCAACGCCTCTTGTGCTATCTGATGCACTTCCTCCTTGGTTAGCATGGGCTTGCTCCATGCATCTGCCTGAGCTTGTATCCCCTTTTGCGTAAAGTTAAGTCCCATATCCTCCCAGTTATTAGCAAGACTCTGCTGCCCTATAGCATTATCATGCAAGTCTTTCAGCCCCATTCTTTTGGACGCTTCACGAATTTTTTTGATTATGTCGGAGTGTTTAAAGCTTGCCTCTGGTTCTGCCTCCCTATATTCTCCCTTTTCCCAACTATACAAGGTATCTCTTGCTATACCTGTTAAGGTACAAAAATCCTCTATTATTGGCAATATTTTGTATCTAAAACATAGCTCTATATAAATATCTAAAATATCATGTAATGTATATATATCACTATAATCTAATTTACTGGTTTTATTATTTACCCTTATTGTATCTCTATCAGGTTTAAAGAGATTATTATATATATAATGCCATATACAATATGCATCATTGTCATTTAAATCCCTATTCTCCAATTGCTCTGATAGATTATTGTATTGGCAATAATCTATAAACAGCGTCTCTATTCTGTTTTCGGTAACCTCTTCCCCTGAATATGTTTTAATCATATACACCACACTTTGCTACGTTAATTCGTTATATCAACAATCCTCTGCCCTCTGCAAGTTATCGCAATTCATCCAGTCCGGGCAATCCGCCCTGCTGACACTCGCCTGATTTATCATACATACATTCAAATTCTTTCATTCCTCAAAACCTCCAGAAAGCAAAAAAAGAGCCGGAATAAGCTACCCGTGCCTGTCCTCTCAAGGCTCCGAAGGTGCTTCCTAGCTCTATATGCGACTTTCCCTATTTAATTTTCTTGTACTAAACCATAGCATACTCTTCTTTATCTGTCAATAGTATATATTTTCAATTTATTATATGCTTTATAAGAAAAACAATATAATACATTAAAACAATAGATATATATACAGTAACAGTAAATTAGATACCCTATGGATACGGTATAGATACGGTATGCATACGGTATACATACGGTATAGATACGGTATCTCTTTATTATATCCTCTCTAATCATAAAAAAGACACGGGAACAGAAAATTTGCTCCTGTGTCTTTAATAAATTACAACTCTATACTAAATTCTGATTTTAAAACATCCTCAAAATCTGGATCGAGTTCCAAATACCGCTTTAAAAATTCCTCTGGTTCGCACGGTGCAAGCTCATCATGTACCTGCTCCCGTTTTTCATCATCCATGTAAAGAGCTATATCATTTAAAAATTGTTCCGTTAATTCAAATTCTTCCCCGTGTCTTGTCATAATTTCCACCTTTCCCCGGCTCTGCCGGTCTTGATTTATTTTAACCTCTGTGATATTCTTTCTTTGTCGGGGAGCGGTGGCAAGCCCGCCCTCCCTTGATTCCCTGAGCCGTTAGGCTCTTTTTTAATTGTCTTCGATACCTTTCTGGGTATCGTCGATAAGCTTATCAACCATCCTTTCGGCCTTTTCAGTTTCACCGTTTTTGATAGCTTCCTTCAAGTCTTTCAAGTCCTGCAACAGTCTCCTCAGATAACTTTTAAAAACGCTCATATCTTCCATCTTGCTCTCCTTTCTCCGCTTGCCCGGATATTGTCTTTCGGTTTCCCTCTTGACAATTATATTATAGTCTATTATCGTGTACTTGTCAATAGTCTATTTTCATGTATTTTATTTATTTTTATATTCCATGATCTGCCCAGGCTGACAGTTAAGCAATCTGCATAAATTGCATATAACTTCGCAAGTTACATTTTCGTTCTTTGTCAGCTTCGCAACTGTATTTGAGTGGATTCCGTTATTTTTTAACCATTGCTTATTCAGTTCTTTTTTCTCTATCAAAGCCCACAATTTAGAGAAATCTATATAGCCATTTTCGCCATAATTAGCCACATTCAACACCTTCTTTCTCTATATATGATAATAGATTTTTTTTGTTTCGTCAACGTCTATTTTTATGTACTATTTTTACAAATAACCGGTTCTTATTTTCGTCTATTTTTGTGTATTATCCCAATTGATTTTTCATCTATTATCGTGTATTATATAAACATAAAGAACAGCAAACAAAAAGCCGGAACCGCAAAGCCTGGACAGCACACACGGAACCGGCACCAATCAAAAAAAGAAAGGCACCCTGAGTATAACAGGGTGGAAAGGTAAAAGCAATGAAAATTACATTAAAGAAAATGGGTATGGATTTTATAACCGAAAACGTCTCCGACGTTGGAAATTATCGAGTACGGGCAGAATTTACGGATAAAGACGGGATTGAAGTTGTGGCCGATTTTGGCAGATATGACCGTATGGAAGTATACCAGAAAAAGAACGGGAAAACAGGCTGTAGAATAGCACAAAAGAACGCCCTGCACGTTGACGGAACATACAGAGACGAGGAAGGAACCGGCAGGGACTACGCCTATAGGATCCGGGAAAATGGCTTTGATTTTACAAAATACGATTTCACAATTTCCGGGATTTTGGCATTTTTATCAGATGTAACCGGAGAAAATTATACAGAAATAGAATTTTGCAATTAAACCAAAAAGAAACAGTCAGAACACGAAGTAAGCGGGGAGAAATCCCCGCTAAAGTCTTTTATACACGTCTCCGCGATTGTCTATATTTTCGATGGTTATGACTTTTATACCGTTATCTGTTATATACAATACTCGATAATCTCCCACGCGCAAACGATATTTTTCTTGCCCCTTTAGTTTTTTAATATCAGTTCCATCTGGTAATTTATAGATGGCTTTATACAGTCGCAAACGCTGCGGTTTGGGCTGCTTATCCAGGAATTTTTGAGCCGCCTTTTCAAATTTAATCTTGTAAGTCTGCATAGGTCAGCCCCTCTTTTTTCAGCAATTCGTCAAAGGATATTGTTGTTCCATCATTTTCTTTTTTGGCTTCCTCGATCATTTTTAAATCCCATTTGTCTGGCTCTACCTCTTCAATTTCTGGGATTGTTGCGCCCTCTAATATTCCTAGAATATAGATTATTTTATTTTCCGGTACTTTGTCTAACAATTGATGCGCTCTTTCTCTATTACTCATTTTTTAACGCCTCTCTTTCTATTTTTTCATTTACCGCAGAAATAATAAAACTATTCAGACTTTCCGCCCCAGTAGACAAAATTTTTTCTTTGGTTCCTTTTGGAAATCTGGTCAAAATTTTATCATATCTTTCTTTTTCAAATTTTGCCGTTGCTCTCTTTTGCGCTTCTGATACTGGCATAAAACCACCACCTTTTTATATATCGTATCTATATATTATGATAGCGTTATATCTTCCTTTTGTCAATGATATTTCGCTTATATCGTAGCTTTATACATGTTACACAAATCAATCTATATAGTAGCGTTATAAATTTGTTCACTATTCCATCTTGTTTTATATACCGTAGCGTTATATAATATAACCAAGATAAAGATAACGAACCACTAGAAAGGATGAAAAATATGTGTAAAATAATTCAATTCCCAACAAATAAAATCAGCCACACAAACGGCTACAATAATTTATCTGCACTCTTTGAGGTATGCGACAGTATGGAAATTTGTAATGTATATCTGGAGACAATCGAAAATCTGTACAACAACGGAAACATTACAGAAACCGAGATGTACACGCTCCGCCGGATTGGCAGACAGAAACGTTTAAAACTGGCAGAGCCTTCAAAACAGAAACCGCAGAAAGCAGACAAGCCCGGTACTTACCTTTACACCCCGGAAATGGGACAGGAAAAACCGGAAGGATGTAAGATCGAAGCCGGCCTTTGTTATTACGGCAGTCACTACTGGCTAAAAACTTCCCTTGAATTAAAAGGGCGCGGGATAACAGAAAATGAACCTACAAGGGACGGCATAAAAAACTATACAGTAACAAAAAGAGCTTTTGAAAAACTGAGAACGCAATACGCAATCAGTTATGAAAGCTGCTTAGATTAGCCGAAACGGGGAACTTACCCCGTCCGCTGCGGGATCGCCTCCCGGCGCTGATGAGGCAGGCGAGAAAGGGAAAACAATATGTTAAATGAAATTTATAAAAATCTTTTAAAACTGGAGCGACTGGAAGAAATCGCAAATCATGCTGAAGCAGATTATGTGCGAGAGCCAGGAAACGCCGAATATGAAGCTACATTGACCGAGCGTATAAAAATGAATTTGATGCATTTATGACCGTATCGAAGAAAATAGCGCAGTTTTCCGGAATTGACGAAAAAACAGCACGAGAAATAGTCAAGGGACAACGTGAAAAGCTGATGCAGACATTAACAGCCTAACCGTGGCAGAGGCTATCAGCCATGAGCGATACACAGAAAGGACGATTTTATTATGGAATGGAGAATAAGAAAGAATAGTCGTGGCAAATTTGTGGCAGAAAAGGGAATCAGGCATAATGGCGGCGAACCTTTTCCTGGAATAATAGGGTGTACAATGAAGGCATTTATTGTTTATGAAAGTGCTAATTTTGATACCGAGGAAGAAGCAAAAAGATACATACAGAACAAGAAAATCTGACCGCCGCAGAGGATGCCAGCCCGATCACTACGGGCGGCGGTTTTCGGAGGATTTACCCTTTTCAGACCGCAAAAGGAAAAGGGCGTTGACTGGGAACCGAGAAAGCCAGAACAAGACCGGCGGCGGCAAACCGGCAGAAAAACCGCAAAACATAAACCAGACCGGGGAGCATCGCCCCAGATGCCTTTTATCAAAAATCAGGAGGTAACGAAAAATGAAAACATTAAAAAATCAATTAGTCTATGATAATTGCAGGAATTGCAAAAGCAAATGTGAGCACGCCGGAAAAGATCGAGAATTTATCTGCCGCGGCGGTATTTCTTGCAAGGTAACTTATGCGCCTGAAGACGCAGAAAAGGCCGCGAAAGTTTTTATAGCGGCCATTAAAGAAATAGCAGCAAAACCAGAAAATTTAGAAAACTTAAAAAACTATCTTACTTTTCATTTTGCAGAGTGGTTGAACAAATACGCCGGCACCCCGGAAGGGATGGCCGAAGAAATGACACAATTTGCAAAGATGGATATTTAATTTTACTCTGTGACGGTTAAGCCGTGGGCGGTTCAGTCCGCCGCAGGGATTCCCGGAAAAGCCGGATATTTTAGAAAATGGAGGTAAAGAACATGAAACAGTTATCAGATTGCAAAGAATATTTTAATGATTTGCTTTTTAATTGCCTTGACGCCGGAGCATTCGAAAAAAGTATATTCGACAGCACGGAAAGGGCACAATTTGAAACGCTTTGTGATACTTTAAAATTTGTTTACGGCTCCGCTTTTGAGGCGATCCGCCCAACATGGACGCAAGAAGCATTAAACGAATATTATAGCAATCTTTAGGCACGCTGGAGCCGTTGCGGGGCGTTCGATTCGCCTCGGTGCTTTTTATATCCTAGCCCCCAGGGAAAAAGGGGAGAAAGCGAGAAGATGAAGCAAAAAACATATAACAATGTTTTAAAAGCCGGAAAACTGATACAGAAAAAAGGCTATGACAAAAAGGAAAGCTTAGAAATGGCCGTGAAACTGTTTGACGAATTAGGGTCCTTAAATAATGGAATGTCAATAGAATGGATGATTGACAAATTATCAATAAAGCAATAACTTGCTTTCCCGGCATCACGCCGGGATTGTTTGGCATGGAAGGAGGCGGAACACATGGCAGAATATCCAAAAATCGTATACATCCGGCGCGGGCTGAATGGTTTCCCATATGCCGCATATACGGCAGGCGGGCGATTTATAGCCAATTTCCGACACCTGCGTGACGCCCGGAAACACTGGGAAAAAGAAATAAAATGGGGACTTGTGCGTCTTGTCCGTGATTTGTAGGCGGGGAAAACCTGCATTTTCCCGTGTGCTGGTGCTTCTCGTCCGGTTCGATTCCGGCGGCACGATTTCCGCAAGCGGTTATTTTCTCCTTTAAGGCGTTTTATCTACCCAATGGATAAAAATACGGCTTGCATCGTTAAAACGCCCAGAACGGCAAAATAGGAAGCATGAGCGGCAAAAAATTCTTTACACCTTGACAATTCAAAGTTACGGCATTATGATATAAGCATTTAAAGGCGTTTAAATCCGCTTTTAGAAGACTAGACATAAAATAACGCATGACAGGTATAAAATGGATTTTAGAGCCTGTAAATGATTTGTGTAGTGTACTCCATGTTATATCATATTCAATCACGGGTACGCGCCAAAAACGGTACTAAAACGAGTACAAAAAAATATGCAGAAAAAACAGTCTTATGTATTTGATTTTCACCTATCAATTATGCACAGAAAAAGCCACAGCGTTCAAATCCGCGCCGTAACAATTCACAACTTCTAAAAATTTTCCCATTCAAAAATATGTACATAAAATCCTATAACGTTCAAACTCGCGTAGTGGAATTTGACTTATTCTCTAAAATAATTCCTTCTAAAACCTTCTTTTCGTCCTGTTCCCTATCCTTCTGGCTCTGACGCCGCTTCTTCCTTCTTGCATTCCTCTCTGTACTTGTTCCCATAGCTACTCCTCTCCGAACTTTTCTTTGATTCTCTGATTTCTGGATTTCAGGTTAATAATTTCAATCGGGCTATTCAGTTCATCCGGTATCCTGCCTATAATAACAACTCTTAATGGCTGCAATTTACCGCACATCTGATAGAAGCCCTCACAGAACTCCTCTCTTGCCCTTTTAGAACGTATTCTTCCGTTCGTGCAACAACTTACCACACTGCGCTGTGGAATCCCGTCTAAGAGCCATTCACGCCCTTCATATGGCAAAATATTTACGGACGGTATCACCGTAATTCCATTCAGAGACAAATACCAATCCAGAGCCATGCTGCGGTACTTGTTCCAGTATTGCATCACAAGGGGCATTTGAGTGTCTATGGAAAAGTCCAGTCCACATACAGAATGAAAGCATTTCAGATGTTCCAGATACTTGTCCGGGTTGTTCCACAGCTTTTGGAATTTTTCGTCGTCTATGTAAAAATTCACATTCAGTTTCCGGTGTCCTTTCAGGATACGGCTGAAGGATTCACCAAAATCCACTGTATCTTTAGGGCGAGTGTTTACTGCCGGGAGAATCGGAAATCCCATATCCGTCAGCTCTGCTCCATAGAGCAGGAACTCTTTCATCACATCATTTGATGTGGAATATCTATCATATATCATAAAAAAACCTCCATAAACACAAAAAAACACCGCAAAGTATCCTTGCGATGTCATACGTACAAGATTTCCTCCTTTATGTATTCTTTTTTGTTTTGATTACTTTTCCGCAAAAGGTAATCATAGGTAATCAAAATATTTGATAATCAAAAAACCGTGAAACCTTTGATTCTAAAGGATTTTCACGGTTTAAGAGTAGTGGACCTGGCGGGAATTGAACCCGCGTCCGAAAGCCTCTCCCTTGCGGCATCTCCCATTACAGTCGCTGTTTTAGGATTCCCCCGGCCATACGCCCGGCGACAGGCTTACAGCTTCGGTAGCTTCATCATACATCTACTGGTGCAAAGCTTAACCAGTAAGGTTTCTCACAAGTTCGACGCCAGACACTGAATGTGTGAGTGCACTCAGGCTGACGAGCAGCATTAGGCTGCTAACGCGTAATTTTCGTCTGCGTTTAAATTTAAGTTCCAGATTGATGACGCAGTTCCGGAGTCTGCGAATGGCTTCCTCAACTTCAAAGCCCCCGTCGAAACCAGTACAAGCCCTTACATCTGTCATACTGGTAAAACGAAATACTTCTTATGACTCTCCTATTATAAAAATAATTCGTTCTTCTTGTCAAGGGCTTTCCGCACATAAATTCCATCTCGCCCCAGATACGAAGATTCTCCCAGTTCTTTTTTCAGTTCTTCCAGGTGCTCCTGAATCCAGAAAGGGGATTCCTCCCGTTCAATAAAATTCCTGGGCATTCCGATGCAGATACACCTCTCTGTTTCCTGCAGGCTCTGTCCTTCCAGGAAATAGGGAACCGGAAGGAGCAATTCTACAAAATCAATTCCACACAGCCGGAGGTCTCTCATATTTTCACAATTATAGTATTCCAGAAATAATTCCCGGATACTGCGATAGTACTCCCGGATATAAGCCTCTTTGGAAAAGTCCAGTCCAATATCTCCCTGCCGACTCTCTTTCTGGATTTTGGCATTCAGATAGCCCCTTTCATAATAGGTCATACAGACCGCTTTCAGAACCGGAGATTTCCCATTTACATTTCCGATCTCCCCTGCCTGGCTGCAGCCTTTCTCCATGGCCTCTTTCATATTATTGCTTCTGCCTTTTGCTTCCCAGATACTCCAGGCATCCTGCTCTTTCTGATAGCCTATCAGCTCCTGTCGTTTCTTTTTGCCCGCTGAGTCATAAGCGTTCCCCTGTCCGTCTCTCATGTAATTCAGATGCAGCAGATACTCTGTATCAAAAAGCTTTCTGGTAATCAGAAAAGTAAAAAAGTTTCCCAGATAATAAGAGATCATGCTCTTTTCTGCCGAATCCAGATAGCTGATGCGGGAAGATTTGCGCAGATATTCCCCGTCGGTATCCAGAGCCGCTTCCGCCAGAGCCAGTTTATAGCAAAGCTCTGTTTTCCGTTTCCGTAAAAAAGCCGGAAACAGCAGGGAAATGGGCAGACTGCAGGTGAGAATCCCATGAAGAAGTTCATAATTTGTAAATTCCAGAAGAATGTCCTCTCCAATGAAAGACTCTCCCGCATCCATTTTTTCCACCAGCATTTTGTAAGTTTTTTCTTCCGTTAATGATACCAGCATTCTTCTCTCCTTAAGCAGCTTACTCGCCGAAGTCTTTGGCACATTTTTTCAGCATTTCCCGGATAGGCAGATGGTAAGGACATCTTTCCTCACATTTCCCGCATCCAATACAGGCAGAAGCCTTTACCTTTAAAGCACTGTAACGGTTCTTGGCCCATTCTGCCAGATCGTACCGTTCCAGATACCCGGCAAATAAAAAGGTGTTCGTAATGTCAATTCCCACGGTACATGGGGCGCAGTATCCGCATCTGCGGCAGAAAGAATTCCCCAGTTTTTCCCGGATAGCTGCCATCTCTGCCCTTTCCTCTTCCGTTATCTTGATTGTATTCTGACAGACTTCTAAATTCTGCTCCAGTTCTTCTACCGATCCCATACCCGGAATCGCCACAGTCACGGAAGGATTCGACAAAACATATTTCAGAGCCAGCTTGGGATTTTCGATAGCGCCTCCCGCCAGAGGTTTCATATCGATAAAGCCGATTCCTTTTTCTTCACAGGCTTTCATGAGCGCCTCTCCCTGATTTTCTACAATGTTATACGGGAACATAATCGTTTCTACCCAGTCCAGATCCAAAGCCTTTTCAAAAACTGCAGTGGAATGGGCGGTAAGACCTATATGTCCGATCTTTCCCTGAGCTTTGGCTTCCATCAGCGCCTCCAGCGCTCCGTCTGGCCCGGTCACCTGTTCCAATTGCTCCATGCTGGGATTATGAATCTGATATAAATCAATATAATCGGTTCTCAGGTTTTTCAGACTGATTTCCACATCTTTGGCCATGGCCTCTTTGGTTCTGGCCATACTTTTTGTGGCCAGTACAAACTGATCCCGGATTCCTTCCAGTCCGTATCCCAGATACTCCTCACTCACCGTATAACCTCTGGCTGTATCAATATAATTAATCCCTTCTGCAGCCAGTTTCTCCATGATTTTCTTTGTTTCCTCAGCGTCTGTTCTCTGGATGGGAATTCCTCCGAACCCCATTCTGGAAACTTTTAATCCTGTTTTTCCTAATTCACGATATTCCATCTTCCTCCACCCTTTCTTCTTAAGTTTCACTTTTATAACGATAAATAACGTAATTTCCATTTTCTGCAAACGGTTCGCATCCGGCCGCCTGTAAATACTCATGTTTGGAAAATGCCACAGGAATCACGAGATAGTCTGCTTTTACATAATTTAAAGCCCTCTGAAACGCAGGTATCTCCACTTCCTCCTGAAACATCACCACATCCATAATCCGCTTCTGCAGGCGGTACGCGTCATTTTCTTCTGTATAATGGCCTACCACCGTACTGCCATTACGAAACAGTACAAAGTCCCGGTTCAAACAGAGAATAAGCGAAGCGTCATACTGTCTTGCCAGGGTGTTCATCCCCTGATCAAAAACCACCCGCGGATTTTCTTTCTCCGAATCCTGGTGAATCATCTCACAGGCAAAAATCAAATCATCGGGAACCTTATAAGCATTCTCCGGCAGGTTCTCAACTGCCATTACGCTCTTTAACGGCGTGCCTGTACATACAAGAACCAGAACGATGAGAACCGCCAGAATTCCTTTTAATACCTTATTGGAGACCGCCAATACCAGACGCACACAGTAATAAGCCAGCCCTGCCGCCACGGGCAGAAGCCAGAAGAAGCGATAGTATACAGCCTCAAAATTCAATTTGGGTATTACATATTTTACCAGCAGCGGATTGTATACCGTCAGAAATAAAATCAGCGTATACGCCACAAACACGCGGCCTTCTTTCTCTTTTCTGTAAAAAATACTAAAGAGGATTCCTGCCAGAAAGAAAGCCGGAAACAGGCAGCTTCCCCAATAATTTTTCATACATTCCTGCACAAAGCGCAGACCGAATTCCTGGATGGTCACTCCGGCCAACGGACATCCACCTCCTTATACATAAAGGGTTATCACCCCTGTTTTCATAAGAAAATAACCGACGATTAAAACCAGATTTGGTATCACACTGAACATCAGCCAGCCTATCTGTTTCCACTTTCTGCGGTATAAAATAAAGGGCAGGGTCCCTGCCGCCGCAGCCGCCGGAAAAAACATGGCAGACTGGGAAAAGGCTATGCTTGCCAGATTGCATACAAACAGCAAAAGCCAGATTTTCCTGTCTTCTGCATCCTGGTACAGGCGGATACAGCAATAGAGAATCATTCCTGCCACAAGGTTTGCCAGAATCGCTTTTCCCTCGTAAATTCTGGTAAAAAAGAAAGTACCCGCCGTATAAATGGTATTGCTGAACAACTGAATCAGACAAATCAGACAGACCATTGCGTCCGATGCTTTGGCTTTTTCCTGAAAAAGGGCTTTACCAATCTGATAATAAATCATATTTCCCACGATTACATTCCCTGCAGCCATAATGGTCTTTGCCTGAATCAGCGGATGAATCCCGCTTATACGGCAGATTACCGCATTGTGCAGGGGATAGCAGGAAAACACATACCGGGGATTAAATGTTTCCAGTAAAAATCCACTGTATGGATTGTACCGGCTTAAGGTATCCGTATAAACTGCCGTGGTTGCTTCTCCCACATAATAAGCAGAATCTGCGCTGTAGTCCTGATAGAAAACCACCATCAGGCACTGCAGCCCCACACAGACAAGAACTGCAAAAATCCAAAAGGAATGTTCTCCCCAGACGGCAGAAATCATATGTTTTTTATTTTTCTCTCTGCTCCTCAGACACCACAAGGCAAGAAGCGCTATCGCTGCTGTAACTGCTGCCCAGGCCGCCGCCAGCAAAGTCAGCGAACCGTGAAAAATCTTCATTGGAAATGCAATACATTCAAATAAAGCAAAATAGCCAAAATAGCCCACCGCCACAGATAAGCCAAAGGGATACTTCTTTCTCTTTCCCAGCCGCAGCATGACAATGCCGAAACAGCCGAAAATCAGAATCTGCAGCGCCAACCACAATAAAATCGAAATATAAAGTGACATAAATTCTCCTTTTCAGTACCTTTTTTTCTGTAAGATACCACAACTTATATGATACTTGATATAATTCCATTCCGCAATATATAAAAAAGAATGTTTCACAAATTTATTTGTGTTATACTATATACCAAATACTCCAATGGAAAGGTGAGCAGTCATGACGCGATTTTGTGAAAAACTTCATTTACAGCTTACGCCTCCTTCCGCGGATGATACCTTATCCGATCAGGAGCGGATTCAGCAGGCATTACAGGCGACCCACGGACGGGTCTTTCTTTCTCTTTCGGTTCTTCAGAGTCTCTCTCCTTTATGTGCAGAATGTAACTGGAATCTGACCGTTACTTTAGTTGAGACTTATCAGGGGTGGCATCTGACAAAAGTCCAACCCTATGATACCACATCTTCCCTGTACGGGCTGGCGGTGGATTTGGGTTCTACCACAGTTGCCATGGAACTGGTAAATCTGAATACAGGTAAAGTCGAAGCTTCTGCCCGGGGAGAAAATAAACAGGTGCCCTATGGGGACGATATTTTAACCCGCATCATCTATGGAAAAGAAGACCCACAACGCCTTCAGAATCTTCAGAAAGCCGCCGTCTCTTCCATTGAAAAACTTCTGGACGAAATTACACGACTCTCCGGTATCCCGGCAAAAGAAAGCGCCGCCATGATTATCTCCGGCAATACCACCATGATTCATTTTCTCCTGAATCTGAATCCCTGGCCAATTTTTATGGAACCCAATGCTCCTGTTACCTGTGATCCCGGTTATTTTTACGGCAAGGAGCTGGGGATGGACTTTCCCGGAATTATTTATCTGGTTCCGGCCATTGCCAATTACCTGGGTGGAGATATTACCAGCGGACTTCTTACTACGGATTTTTATAAAAAAGATCAGTTGTCCGTGTTTTTTGATATTGGCACCAACGGGGAACTGGTTTTAGGCAACTCTCAGTTTCTTCTGGCAGGAGCAGGAGCCGCAGGTCCGGCTCTGGAGGGTGGCATCAGTCAATACGGAATGCGGGCGGCTGACGGTGCCATTGATTCTGTCTCCATACACAAAGAAACCCTTTCCTTTACCACCATCGGAAAGGAAAAGCCCCGGGGAATCTGTGGCTCCGGCATTATTGATTTAATGGCGCAGATGAGAATAAACGGCTGGATAGACATTACCGGCACGTTAAATCCCAACGCTTCCCCTCGCATTGTCTTTGACCCGGAGTCAGAAGAATACGTGGTTGTCTACGCCCTGCCCGGGGAATCTCAGTCCGGGAAAGCCCTTTTCTTTTCCCAGACCGATATTCTCCAGTATCTGGATACGAAAGCGGCTGCCCACACCATGGTGGACTGCCTGCTGGAAGCTGCCGGTATCGAAGAAGACCAGATACAGAACTATTATACAGCAGGCGCATTCGGTACCTATGCCAATCTGGAATCCGCCATTACGGTAGGTATCTTTCCGGATTTGCCCCGTAAGCGCTTCCACTGCCTTTCCAACAGTTCTCTGGCCGGTGCCCGGCTCCTTCTGCTGGATAAATCAAAGCAAAAAGAAATCGCATATCTGAGAAAAACCATTTACTATCTCCAGTTTGCCTCACAGAGCGACTTCCTGGTAAAAATGCAGGCTGCAAAATTTATCCCCCATACGGATACCACGCGCTACCCTACAGTAATGGAAAAATTAAAAGAAAGCCCGTCCTAATCCGGACGGGTTTTCGAAAGAAGGGCTGTTGTTGTTTCTGAAAATACAAGCATTCCCTTTTTTAATATTTCTTCATTAAAATCAAAATCGGGCTGGTGAAGAGCTGCCCTGGTCTCTGTGGCAAGCAGCATGAATACTGCCTGACCTCCGTGTTCCTGTACCCGTTTCATAAGATGGGCCACATCTTCACTGGCAGGAAAAGAAATCCCTGTTTTCCGGGAGGGAATCACCGGACTTTCCGGAGTGCCAAAGAGTTTCCGAATCCTTTCTGCCAGCTGCAAATCACTGTGAATGGACGGCGCGCTTCCGGTTGTTTCAATCTCAACCCTGGTATTATGCATCATAGCGCAGGCTTTTAAAATCCGTAAGGCATACTCTTCCATATACTGATTCAGTTCCGAAGTTTCTCCCCGGACTTCCAGCTCCAGCTTTCCCTGATCGGCAATTACATTTCTGCCTGTTCCCCCGTTTATGGTTCCCACATTAATAAAGGTTGCTCCCCGGCTGTTTCTGGGGATGGCCTGAAGGTTCAGAAGGGCAGATGCCAGAGATAAATTTACGTTATCCCCCTCCTGAGGCATGGAGCCATGAGCGGTTCTTCCATGGAAAACAGCATTCAGCTTGGTGGTAGCCAGAGAACCTTCCACTGCCGGAAGGAAATCAGCCTCTTCTCCCTTTAGAATTTCCCGACTGTAAATATGAGCTGCCAGAAAATAATCGGTGTTGTCCAGAATCCCGCTGTCTGCCATGGCTTTCGCTCCCCGGCATCCTTCCTCCGCCGGCTGGAACAAAAGCTGAATGGTTCCGGAAAGCTTTCCGCGCATCCGGGATAAAAGGATTCCTGTCCCGATTCCAATGGCTGTATGTCCGTCGTGTCCGCAGGCATGCATCCATCCTTCCCGGCGGGAGCAAAAACCCTCTTTCACAGGGATATGACTTTCTTTCTCACATTCAGAAACCGGCAGGGCATCCATATCAAACCGCATAGCAATCACCGGTCCCGGTCCGCAGTAAAGACTTGCCAGCACCCCGGTAAAGCTGCCCACTGCCTCTTTCCCCGTTTTTATGATATATCCGTGGGCTTTTAGTATCTGCTGCACCATCCGGGAGGTTTCCCATTCTTCAAATCCAGGTTCCGGATTTTCGTGCAGTTTTCTGCGGATGCGAACGACTTCCGGAAAAAGCTCCGAAGCCAGCGCGTCTAATTCTTCCATTCTCATACGGTCCTCCTGTCAGAACAGACATCCTATCTGATACACCGCAAAGGTTATAATCCATGCAGTTGCCAGCTGGAACAGGGCGGAAAATCCCATCCATTTCCAGCTTCCCGACTCTTTCTTTACCGTTGCAAGGGTGGCTGCACAGGGGATGTACAGCAGACAAAACAGCATCAGACAGTAGGCGTTTAAAGGCTCGAATCCCATACTTCCCAGGACACCGGCCAGAGACTGCATGCCGTCTGTGGAAGTCAGATTGGAAATTCCGAAAAGGACTGCGCAGCTTGAAACAACCACTTCCTTCGCGGAAATTCCCGCAAGCAGCGCCACATCCAACTGCCAGAAGCCAAGTCCGATAGGAGTAAAAAACGGCACCAGCCATTTGCCCAATACGGCTCCGAAGCTTTCTGACATGTTAATGGTATATCCATGGGGACCCAGATTCAGCAGAACCCACATTAAAATAGATGCCAGGAAAATTGTGGTGCCGGCCTTTGTCAGATAATCTTTTACTTTTTCCCATACATAAACCGCCACCGTTCTCCCGCTTGGCACCTTGTACTCCGGCAGTTCAATTAATAAATAATTGACGCTTTTCTTCTTATCAATGCCATGGAGAACTGCCGCCACACCTATGGCCACCAGAAGTCCGATCAGATACATGGAATATGCCGCCAGCATCGCCTGTTTCTCAAAGAACATTCCCGCAAACAGAATATAAATGGGAAGTCTGGCGCTGCAGCTCATAAAGGGAGTTACCAGCATCACTTTATAACGGTCTCTCTCATTTTCCAGCGCTCTGGAAGCCATAATCGCCGGAACCGTACAGCCAAAGCCCAGAATCATAGGGATAAAGGCACGGCCTGAAAGTCCCAGCTTACTCATAATTCCTTCCATAACGTAAGCCACACGGGCCATATAGCCACTGTCTTCCAGAAAAGCCAGGGCCAGAAACAGAATAAAGATGTTGGGAAGGAAGGTCAGAATTCCTCCCACTCCGGCAACGACTCCATCCAGAAGCAGGGACTGCACCAGAGGACTGACTCCCATCCGTTCCAGCCAGGTTTCGGCAAAAGCAGAGACCCCTTCGATTCCCATCTCAAAATATCCTTTCAGCCAGTCGCCCACCGTAAACGTCAGAAAGAAAACCAGGGCCATAACCAGCAAAAATACGGGAATCCCCCAGAAACGATGGGTTAAGACCCTGTCTACTTTCTCCGTAAAGACATCCTGACGCGCCTTATTAATCAATACCTCATCAATGATTTCCTGAATAAAATCATATTTTTCATTAATAATATCCGATTCATAATTCCGATCCAGAACACCCGGCATATCTACCGGATATTTCTCACAGATTTCTTTGTCCTGTTCCAGCAGTTTGAGCGCCAGCCAGCGATAATTACTGTGTCCCGGATACTTTTCTTCCAGCTTATCCATGATCAAATCGATCTTATCTTCCAGTTTATCACTGTAAACCATGGCATATTCCTGATGATGGTTGTGCCTGTGGAGAGACTGGTATGTATGCTGATGAATCAGTTGGTCCTGGCGCGGCCGGTCTTTGTGGTGCGCCGCCGCGTGAAGCAGAATATCCAGTCCGGTCCTCTTTCTTGCAGATACGGGAATTACCGGAATTCCCAGCATCTCCGGCAGACGGTGGGTATCGATTTCCATTCCCCGTTTCTCCACAATATCCATCATATTCAGAGCCAGAATCACCGGCTTGCCCAGTTCCAGAAGCTGCAGTGTCAGATACAGGTTTCTCTCCAGGGAAGAAGCATCTGCCACATCAATAATCACATCCACCTCGTCGCTTAGAATGAAATTTCTGGAAACCTGTTCTTCCATGGTATAGGATGTCAGGCTGTATGTCCCCGGTAAGTCCACAAGGCGGATATTTAAATTATGGGCGCGGATTGCTCCTTCTACTTTTTCCACCGTAACTCCCGGCCAGTTGGCCACCTTTAAATTGGCGCCTGTATAAGCGTTAAATAACGTGGTTTTCCCACAGTTTGGATTTCCGATAAATCCAATGGTTAAATCCTCTTTCATGATG
Source organism: Blautia sp. An249 (assembly GCF_002159835.1). Taxonomy (GTDB): domain Bacteria; phylum Bacillota; class Clostridia; order Lachnospirales; family Lachnospiraceae; genus Blautia_A; species Blautia_A avistercoris. The sequence continues at coordinate 54,831 of NZ_NFJL01000012.1, forward strand.
CTGTCTTCACCTCTATGTTCTTCGTAATATTTCTTCCCATTGCAAAACGCGTGCCCCGCACTTTTACAATCAGGACTCCCTGGTTTTTACTATTTAAAACAGAAACTGTAGTTCCTCTGGTCATTCCCAGAGCTTCCAGATGTTTTTCCATAGGCACCGGAAGCTGAATACTCTGAACCTGATAGCGTCCTCCAATCTCTCCTTCACTTAGTCTCATTCCCGTCCCTCCCCTGATTTTTCTTTCCTGTAAAATTTAACTATATCTTTTCTCCCGGAAAAAGTCAATTGGTGTCTCTTTCTGCAGTCTGTGTCTAAACTCCGTTTTTCTGACAGATATCGGCAAGACAGCATTTGTTACAAAAGGGCTTTGTTCTGGCCGTACAGACATCTCTTCCATGATACACCAGTCTGTGGCAGAAATCACTGCCTTCCTCAGGCGGTATAAGCTTCCACAGAGCCATTTCCACCTTTTTCGGTTCTTTTATCTGATCCACCAATCCGATTCGGTTTACCAGACGGATGCAGTGGGTATCCGTCACAATGGCCGGTTTTCCAAATACATCTCCCATAATCAGGTTAGCGCTTTTCCTTCCCACGCCCGGAAGTTTTAAAAGAGCCTGAAAATCCTCCGGCACCTTTCCATTGTATTCATCCCTGAGAATTTTCATGCAGGCGTTAATGTCTCTGGCCTTACTCTTTCCCAGGCCGCAGGGACGGACAATTTCCTCAATCTCTTCCGGTGACGCCTCCGCCAGGGCATTGACGTCCGGATATTTGGCATACAAATCTTCCACCACTACGTTTACTCTGGCGTCGGTACACTGGGCCGCCAGCCGCACGCTCACCAGAAGTTTCCATGCATTATCATAATCCAGGGTGCATCCTGCATCCGGATATTCTTTCTTTAAACGCGTAATGACGTCCAAAGCCAGTTCCTCTTTTGTCATATTCTCCTCCTTTGGCCCACAAACGGACTTTTTCTTATGGATCAAAACAACGCCGGTAAAAAGACTTTCTCTCTTTTTACCGACGTCTTTATTATAACAGACCTGCACGTTTCTGTACAATCAGGAAATTCTCATCCCCACTCTTTTTCCAGAAATGCGGCTACCCCGTCTTCATCACAACCACCGATCACCTGATTGGCTCTCTCTTTAATTTCTTTCAGAGCGTTTTTGGGGGCATAACTTCTGTCTGCAATCTCCATCATAGAAAGGTCGTTCAGATTATCTCCGAATACCACCAGTTCCTGGCTATTGGTCATCTCCTTTAGTTTCTCAAGAGCATTTTTCTTGCTGGCTTTATGGCTGAAAATTTCCAGACAGTACCTGCCATTATAAATATTCAGATAGAAAGAATAACGGATACCTTCTATTTTATCCAGTTCTCTGCACAAAAGTTCCAGTTTTTCTTTCTCTCCTGAATAAGCAATATAAGCCGTCCTTTTTTCCGGAAGGATTTCTTTTATCTCTTTCACTCGTCTGATTTCTGCACATCTTTCCAGGGCCTGCCGACTGTAATACTGGGTCTGTTCTTCCATCTTTTGTTTCTCATAATAGATAGATATCCCTGTTTCATCATAAGTGTAGACGAAACAGGACAATCCGTGTCGGTGAAAGACCTCTGTCACCTGTACGGCTCCCTCTTCGGTCATTTCTTCCGCGGAAATAATTTTTCCTTTCTGAAAATCATAGAGAAAAACGCCATTGGTTAAAATCCCAGGAATATTCATATGAATATTTTCCAGACGGTAGTCACAGCCATAGGGCATCCGGGCTGTGGCCACTGCAAACCTCATACCTTTTTCAATACACCGGTTCAGTACCTCTGCCGTGTACCCGGTTATCTCTTTTTTCTTATTCAACAGCGTACCGTCCAGATCCGATACATAAAGTGTTTTTTCTTTCATCTTTTCATCCTCTTTTTACACTCTGGGTGCACAGCTCCACGCCACTACGGCAGTCTCTGTGCCGATGTTGGAGATTTGATGCGGTTCTCCTTCTTCTATAAGAAGGACACTTCCTTCTTTCAGCTCATAATACTTCCCGCTGTCTCTGTTAAACACCGCCACATGACCTCTGCTGCAAAAGAAGATTTCGTGACCCTCCGAGTGTCCCGGATCGGTGCCACCCGTCTGTCCGGGAAGCAGTGTGGAAGTACCAAAGGTGATTTTTTCTGTTGCAAGATACTCTCTGCATACCTCCGGACCGTCCATAAAAAACTTTGCATCTTTCGGTCGGATTACCTTCATATCAATTCCTCCTCTTATTCCTCTTCCTCCAGATATTCTCTTTCCGGCTGTATTGGTTTTGGGTTTACGCATCCCATCTTAAAACGGATGATACAAAACGCAGCCAGTACAACAGCTACAATGCTGTTCACAGCCAGGCTGATCGGTGTCAGACTGATGACGGCTGCTGCCAGAAGTACCAGTCTGACAAGGCTTGCAATTATCATCAGAACATGGAACTTCCACATCTCCATATGGAAGGTAGATTTCTTCCACAGTTCGGGATACTTCCGGGGCATCATCCACATGGCGAAATACTGACAGATGCCGGCCAGGTTGGTAAACAGCATAACGTTTGCCGTAATAAAGGTAATGTCCCAGTTAAAAATAACAGGAAGAATAATAATCAGAACTACAAATGTTGCGGAAACCCAGGGCATTCCCTTCTTGTTTGTTTTTCCGAATACTTTGGGAATCCAGCCCTCCTCTGCCGCAGGTGCGATCATAAGGGAGTAGGCCGACTGGTTCCCGTTTAAAGTGGTAGCCAGAGCCATCATCGGCGCACAGATAATAAAAACGTAGAACAGCCAGTTGGGAAAGATGAGTTTCGCCACATCCCCCAGGGTATTTCCGGCGAAGGTTTCCAGATCCACGCCGCCTACTCCGGCGAGAGTTACCAGTCCGTAAATTGCCATAATAATCGGCAGGGTGATAAACATCGCCTTGGGAACGCTCTTCTTAGGATTGCGTGCATATCTGGAAAAGGAAAGACTTGCCCAGTAAGACTGGGTGGAAAATGTAAGCATATTAACTGCCACAATAAATCCTTTCCATCCATGAGTCATAAACTGCGGGCCTGTAAAATTCACCGCTTCCGGGTTCAGATTCATCAGCCCGAAAATCGTAAAGATTCCCAGCCCTGCAAACAGAATATACACCATATACTTTTGTACACCGGCAATCACGTCGATTCCCCGCACGTTGCACAGCCAGAATAACAGTGCCATAATCACGGCAATGATTCGGTCATTAGCAGATGGAATCATGGTCTGAATATACATTCCGATTCCAAGAGCCACCGATGCCTGCCCCATAATCTCCGGAATCGTTCCCATTAAATATAATCCCCCGAATACAGGATGTCCGAAATACGAATTCAGAGAAAACATTCCGCCGTCTAAAACAGAAGTCCCTGCTGCCAGAACCTGTGGCCAGCTTCCGATAAATCCCAGTATAGTTGCCACAATAAAGGCCAGCCATACTGCATATCCTGTTTCTTCTGCAGCAGCTCCGGTAAGTACCATAATTCCGGATCCCACCATATTTCCAACCGTAATCCACACCAGAGAAGATGTGGTAAGTAATCCTTTGCTTTTCACCTTTTGTTTACCTCCTCAGACTGATTCTTCAAAACACCCCTCCAAATCCCGGAACAGTTTCTGGTACATCTGGTACCCCTGCTGATAGATTTCTGCATTTTCCGGATCTGGTTCTGTTCTTCTCTTTATATCCACCATACTTTCTACTGCCTGATAAATATCTTCAAAAACCCCCGTCCCTTTGCCTGCCAGGATTGCGGCTCCCAGAGAAGCAGCCTCCACAGATGTGACCGTTTCCAGAGGAATCTGACATATATCCGCCTTAATCTGGTTCCATATCTGACTTTTCGATCCGCCTCCCAGGCTCCGGATTTCCTTTACCTGAATTCCCATGTCTGCCAAAGAGTCTATGTTTCGTTTTACTATATAACCCAGAGATTCCATAACCGAACGCATAAAGTGCGCTCTGGTATGCTGCAGGGTAAATCCGAACCAGACGCCCTTGGCCCTGGCATTTACATCCGGAGCGTTCGAGCCTGCCAGATGGGGGAGCATGATAAGCCCGTCGCTTCCCGGAGGAATCTGCCCGGCCTCTTTACTGATCATATTGTAAGCGTCTTCAATTCCCAACTTTTGTGCCTGCATTTCTACCGGACAGAACTTGTCCCGGAACCATCGAAGAGTCATCCCGCCGTTGGTAAACGTATGAATCATATAGGTATCTGCTACAGCAAAATAGTGCAGAGGCATTTTCCGATTGGGATCCCACACCGGCCTGGATACAGGTGCACAGATGGCAAGGGCCGCTCCAATGGTCTCTGAGAAAAAACCCTCCCTGCAGTTGCCAGCGCCGATTGCCCCGGCCGCCTGATCCAGAGCCCCTGTGCAGACGGTCAGATTTACCGGAAGTCCCAGCTCCTCTGCCGTTTCTTTCTTTATCGTTCCTACCGCCTCTCCTGATTCATAGACCGGGGCCAGCTGAGATTCGGAAATCCCTATGTAATCCAGCATCTCTTTCCAGTAACGTTTTTCTCTGATGTCCCAGTAAGTGGAAGAACACACCAGAGAGCCTTCCGTGGCATAAAGACCGGTCAGCCGGTAAATAAAATAATCTTCAATCAGTAAAAATTTCCTGGTCTTTTGAAATACCTCCGGTTCGTGATTTTTCACCCACAGAATCTTTGAGGCCGGCCAGCAGGGCTCGAAGCTTACCTGCCCGGTTACTTTATAACAAGTTTCATCCCCAAACTTCTCCTTTAACTGTCTGGCCTCTTCCTGCGCCCGGTTATCCATCCAGACAATGGCGTTTCGCAGTAGCTTTCCTTTTTCATCCAGGAAGAAGAGAGTCTCTCCCTGGGCAGAAATTGCCAGAGCGGCCTCGTCTTCTCTGTCAAAAGGATATTTCTCATTTAAATCTTTTACTGCATTTTTCAGAGCATTCCAGTATACCTCTCCCGTCTCTTCCACATAATTAACCTGAGGTGTCAGCAGGGCATATTCCTGGGTGGATACTGCCAGCAGTTTCCCGCTGGTATCAAAAACGGCAGCTTTTAATGCAGTGGTTCCAATATCCAGTCCAATTAATCGTTTCATTGTTTCCTCCATTCTTGTTCCTTCTGAAACAGAAATTTCTCAGTACTCGGCCGATCTCTTCTTTTCTCTCTCACTTTCTGAATTCATTTTAACATTCCCTGCTTTTAAGAACCATTCACATTCTTGTAGTATTTATTTCTTATTTTGTCTTTTGAAATTCATTTTTCTTTACATAAAAAAGACAGCGCAAAATCCGCCTTTGGTTTTTGCACCATCTCTTTTTATTTCTACATTTCTTATTTTGTTCTTTCGGAACTCTTAGGCCATTTCCATTGCAGATTTTCTCATAGATCCGCCCACATTTGTCCAGTATTCTTTCAGAATGTCAAATTCATCGCCGATACAGAAATGTTTCACACCCATTTCTTTATATTTCTCAGCGTCTTCCGCATGATAAATTTCCACCCGGGGCTGAACACCGTGAGCCAGAGCAACCTCAATACAGTGTTTCTCTGCTGCGGCCACCTCTTCTTTATGTTCGCAGGTATTCCAGCCCAGACTCATGCAGTAGTCCGAGGGGCCGAACTGAATCATATCCACACCGGGAACAGAACAGATTTCTTCAATATTGTCTACGGCCTCTTTCTTCTCAATCATGAACGCTTTTACTGCGCTTGCATTCATCGCCGCATATTCCATCTGTTTCGGTTCCGGATTGTATCCCAGCCAACGGGCATTAGGATAGCCGAAACGTCCGCCGTACTGAGGCGCTTCCGGAGACACTGCCTTTAAGGTTTCTTTTACCTGTTCTGCATTCTGGTGATCGGTAAATAACACAGCCTGAAATCCCATGGCAATGGCTTTCTGCGCTACGAAGAAACGGTTCTGATAATCTACTTTGATCATAGAACCGCATCCGTGCAGTTCACAGGCTCTTACGAAATTTTCCAGTTCCGGCAGTGTATAGGGGGCATATTCTGCCAGAAATTCAAAATAATCAAAATTTCCGGTTGTGGCGGCCGCTTCTACAGTAGTGCCCCAGGTACTCCAGATACGGGTATTTACTGTGGGTTTTCCTTCCTTCAATAATTTGCGGATTTTGTTTTCCATCGTTACCATTTTTCTTTCCTCCTCCGTTTTTCGCCTTTTACTGACGATCTGTTTTTACTTCTTTCAGGAAACTTCCGTCTGCACCCAGTTCCCTGCCGATTTTTATTAAATCATCCACTAGTGTTTCCGGAAGCACTACCCCTTCTTCCAGATTCTTCTGTTTACTGGTATACTCAATTTCTCCCGGATATTTGGCGTCTCCTGCTCCTTCTTTCATTGGAAGCTGATGAAGACGATCCATGTAGGTCTGAGCGCTTTTCTGAAATTCTTCCAGATCCCGGAATGCGGAAATGTTGATACATCCAAAACACTGACTTGCCAGTTCCGGCACATCCGCAAGATCCTGATTATTAATATCCGGTGACAATACTCCCCCGGATAACAGGGTGGCAAACAGCTCCACAATCAGAGCAATCCCAAAGCCTTTGTGACCTGCCATAGGCGTCATCATATAGCAGTCTTCCAGTTTTGTCGTATCATTTCCATTTTTGTCCAACATCCATCCGCCCGGAATCGCTTTTCCCCGTTTCTCAAAATCTTTGCATTTTCCGAAGGCCACGCCGCTGGTTGCCATATCCACACAGAACTCCGGGTATTTCTCCCCGGCCTTAAAGGCTACCGCGAAAGGATTGTTGCCCATAAACGGTTCTTTGCATCCCGGAGGTCCCATGGTTAAATCGGTGGTAGAACACGCGAAACCGATCATGTCCTCTCCCGCCAGTTTTAAGGCCCAGTGAGCGCCCATGCCAAAGTGATTGCTGTTACGGACAACTACCATACTCATCAGATTCTTTTGGGCTTTCTCTCTGGCGATGGCCACGCCTTTTTCTCCCGCTAAGGCCCCGAGACCGCCCTGTGCATCTATTATTGCGGTATTTGCCGTTTCCTTTACCACCGGATACGTACTCGTCCTGGAAGCTCCTCCCTGTCTGATTTTCTCCACATAGGGAACTGTGCGGAGAACTCCGTGACTGCGTACATTACGAAGATCTGCGTGTATCAGCAGTCCGGCCACTGCGGCAGCGTCATTTTCTTCCAGTCCTGCTGCCCGAAAGATTTCTTCTGTATAAGCTGCCAGTTTCTTTGAATCAACCTGATAATTCTGCATCTTATCTGTCTCCTTCACTTAGAATTCCTTTTGTCTTTTGATGGTTCTATTGTAGCTCTCTTCTTCTCATTCCGCCATACATAATCTTGCCAATGACATTTCTTATTTTGTCCTGCTCTTTTTCTTTCCTTGACGTTTCACCCCGGTTTTATTACAATAAACCCATGAACGAAAGGAGGGGCCTCCATGAGCCATGCATTGTTTTTATCTCAGGCTTCCGTCTATCAGGACGACTATAGCTGCATTTTAAGAAATCCTCAAAACGAATTCGACTACGGCCTGCATTATCATGATTTTTATGAATGTGTCATTTATCTGGGCAACGCAGGCGCCTTCCGGATTGAAGACGGGGAATATCTGGTGAAGCGGGGAGATATTGTGTTGATTGATATGTTCAAACCCCATATGCTTGCCCACAGCAAAAACTGCTTTTATGAGCGTTTCAGCCTGTCCATCAATTTAAGCCTGCTGATTTCTTTCAGTACTTCCCATTCTAATTTATTGGATGTTTTTCATAACTGTAATGATCGCCATCCTATTTACCATCTGGATGAAAACCAACTGCAGAAATATCTGTTTTTGCTTGATAAATATAAAGAAATCAATCTGGAAAAAGGGAAAGATATTCTGGAGAAGGCGCTGATACACCAGCTTCTTGCCTATATATACAGCGACTGTTATTCCGGTTCCCACGTGGATGAGAAGGAGTCTCAGCACGCAGAAACCATTGTTCAGCTTCTCCAGTACATAAACCGGCATCTCAGCGAAGAAATTACTCTGGAACAGCTTGCCGCCCAGGTCAATTACAGCGAATTTTACGTAAGCCGCCTGTTCAAAAAAATATCCGGCAAGACTCTGACCAGCTATATTCAGGAAAAACGTATTGAGGAAGCCTCCTGTCTGATCCGAAGCGGCCTGCCGATCCATCAGGCAGCCGAACAGGTGGGATTTAATAATTACAGTTACTTTTATAAAACTTTTAAAAAGATTATAGGCTGCAGTCCCGCCGACTACGCCGGAAGCTTTTAAAGAGTACTCTCCTGCATACAAAAGGAGCCATACCTGTTTCAGGGTATCGCTCCTTTTGTATTTTAAGGATTATATAATATCATGTGCAGGACAGCGGTCTTTGTCCCTGTATTTCTCTTGCATGGAAAATATGGAAATCCAGTTCTGATTTTGAGACAGAAGAAAAAACGGCCTCTTTTTTCGCCGGAATGGTTCTGCAGTTTATGAACCCCAAAATTTATATTTATGCGATTACCGCCATGTCTCTGTACATATTACCCGTATTTCATTCAACTGTCTCTCTTATTGGATTTACACTTATCCTTACTGTCATCGGCGCCTCAGGGTCTTTCGTATGGGCCTTATTCGGATCTGCCTTCTGCAGATTTTTTGCCAGGCATACAAAAGCCGTCAACCTCCTTATGGCTTTCCTGCTGGTGTATTGTGCAGCTGCCTTATTTTTGTAAAAAAGAGGACAAGTCCTCTTCAACTCCCTATTTCCCTCACTCATGAGGGACTTGTACTCTTTGCGCGCCAGATGCAGGCTGCCGCAGGCAGTCAAATTCCATATGCATCTGGTCGCATCCACAGCGGAGCGATTTTTATGTAATAGGAAATCCGACGGAATTTCCTATTACATAAAAAAGAATCCTGCTCGCAGGATTCTCCGCCTGCGGCATAAAATTAAGCTGCTTTTTCCATTTTCGCTCTTCTTGCTTCCAGTTCCTGGGTCATCTCTGCGCGGATACCGTCCAGTTTATAGAAATACGTCAGAACCGCAATCAGAATACAAAGTACAACAGGTATCCAGATAAAACAAATCTCTATGTAAGACAGCGCTTTTTCGGTCTGCACTGCATTTGCCACATAACCGCCGTTTTTCAGAAATTCTCCGATAATAAAGCTGGTCAGTCCCATGCCGCCTTTTACAAAGAATCCCTGAAAAGCCGCTATCAGACCTGCTACACTGGCATTCTTCTTGTATTCCGAATAATCAATGACATCCGGCTGCATAGCGAAAGTCAGTCCGAAAATGCCGTAAATTCCAAGTCCCGTAATCACCAGTCCGGCCAGGAGACAGAAGGCAGAATTTTTTCCTGCAAAAATCAGCAGATCTCCTGCTATGTATAAGGCCACACTGAAAAACATCAGGTTTCTCTTACTGAATTTCTTCTCCAGGGCCGGCAGTAACAGAAGCATGGGAAGTCCCGATAAAATCCCCAGAATTCCAACCAGAGACAGCCAGTCTGTCCTGCCCAGGTTATATTTAAAGTAATAAATTACCGTTGTGCTTCTCACCACATATAAAGAGAAGTAAAACAGATTCAGAAGGAACAGAATCCAAGCCTGTCCGGTCAGTCCCTTAAAATCTTTCCTGAGAGAAGAATGTTTCTGAGTGACCGTTGGCGGAACCACTTCTTTGGTACTGGCAAAGGTAAGAAAGAAAATAAACATGGCTGCTATTCCGTAGATGGTCATGGTGACCAGATACCCTCTCGCCTCGTTTCCCCTGCCGAAAAACTCCACCAGCGGAGCGGTTATAGACATTACAATAGCCGTCCCTGCCATGGCGCAGACCATTCTTGTGGATACCAGAATGTCTCTCTCATGAACATCCGAGGTCAGTCTGGGAACAATGGTATTCAGCGGAATATTCACAACCGTATAGGCTGTGCAGAGCAGACAGTAAGTCACATAGGCCCAGATTAATTTTCCACTGCTTCCCAAATCCGGGATAAAAAAGGTCATAAACGTAAAGACGGCAAAGGGCACCGCACCCAGCAGGAAATATGGCCTTCCCTGTCCCCATTTAGTATGGGTCCTGTCTACTATCAGCCCCATTCCCGTATCGGTCAGGGCGTCAATAAATTTTGTAACCAGCATCATGGTTCCGGCTGCCGCCGCTGTGATTCCAAATACGTCTGTGTAAAAAACCATCAGATAAGAGGCCATTGTGCTGAAAACCAGGTTGCAGCCCAAATCTCCGATTCCATACCCAATACGTTTTCCCCATCTTTTCATAAGATTCTCCTTTCCCCGGTTTTAGAAACAGGTAAATGCCCCGTCAATGACAAAGTCTGACCCTGTGGTAAAGCTACTGGTATCTCCGGCCAGATAAACACAGATTGACTGCAGTTCTTCCGGTTTTCCCATTCTTCCCATCGGCGCCATCTCATTCCATTTCTCAATCAGCGGAACCAGTGTGGGAGAATTTAAGGTTAATTCCGTTCCAATATATCCCGGGCTGATGCTGTTCACCCGCACGCCCCGTTTCGCCCATTCAATGGCCAGGGATTTGGTCAGCTGAATGACGCCTGCCTTCGAAGCGTTATAAGCACACTGGGGCTGAGGTACGTTTACAATATGGGCGGACATAGAAGCCGTATTAATAATGGAACCGCCGCCATGCTCCAGCATGTATTTTCCTGCTGCAATATCGGTCAGGAAAATCCCGTTCAGGTTAATGTTAATTACTTTATTCCACTGTTCGTAAGTCATCTCTTCTGCCGGCGCATTGATGCAGATACCTGCGTTATTGTGGCAGAAATCCAGACCGCCCAGCTCTTCTGTCACCTGATTTACCATCGCGTCTACCTGTTCTTTACTGGTACAGTCTGTTTTTATGGCAATTATCTTTCTTCCGGTTTCCTCTGCCAGTTCTTTCGCTGTTTTTACTGCTTCCTCATAATCCAGATCTACAATCGCCACGTCTGCGCCTGCCTGGGCGAAGGCTGTAGCTGTACTCTTTCCGATTCCCCTTGCAGCTCCTGTTACGAATCCTTTTTTTCCATCCAATCTCATTTTTTCCATGATACCCATTTCAGCATCCTCCTTTTATAAATTAATTTTGTAAAATGATTTATCAAATTTAATTTTATAATAATAGCAGACCTGGTTTTCGTCAATCCGCAATAATATCCAATGATTTTCTTTAAATTTTATACAATTTTCACAGTACCCTCTGTCTCTTCTTCTGTGCTATAATATATTTTTGTAAAGTCATTTTACAAATTAAGGACGGATATTTATGAAAAAAAGTATTACTCCCAATCAGATTAAGCAGAATAACTACAGTCTGATTTATCACTATATTTATAAAAACAGGAATGTCTCTCAGCAGGACATCTCTTATAACCTCCGTCTGAGCCGCCCCACCGTCACTGCAAATCTTACAAAGATGGAAAACGACGGACTGATTCAGAAAAGCGGCCAGATCGATACGGAGTTTGTGGGAAGAAAGGCTTCTGCCTATTCCATTGTCCCTGATTTTCGTGTTGGAATTGGGGTTGAAATTCTGAAAAAAGAAGTGAAAATAATCGCGGTCAATTTATATGGAGAAAAAATCGACCGCCTTGCATTTGATTTTGATTATGAAGAAACGGAATCTTACTTCCGGACAGTATGCCATAAAATTCTGGAGTTTAAGGAACGTCTCGGCCTGTCAGAGGAACATATTCTGGGAATCGGCTTTGCTATGCAGGCGCTGGTTTCTCCGGATCGGAAGACGATTGTCTATGGCAAAATTCTCTCCTGCACCGGGTTATCCATTTCCCGTTTTACAAAATACCTGCCTTACCCCTGTTCTTTTATTCATGACGCCCAAAGCGCGGCGGTAGCTGAATTGTGGATTTCTCCGGAGCTGAAAAATGCTTTCTATCTTTCCATCAGCAAGCATCTGGGCGCCGCTGTCATTACCAACGGAGAATTCCTGACCGGAAAACACGGACACAGCTCCACCATTGAGCACATTCAGATGGAGCCCCGGGGGAAGCTTTGTTACTGCGGAAAACACGGCTGCATTGAAACCCTATGTTCTCTGACCGCACTTCTGGAAGAGAAAGAAACCCCCGACGAATTCTTCCTTTATCTTCGTCAGGGGAATCTTATTTATAAAAAACGATGGGAGCATTTCCTTACCAACCTGGCCAGATCAGTAAATATGCTCCACCTGGTTTATGACACAGATTTCATACTCGGAGGCTACCTGGCTTCCTACTTATGTCAGGAAGATCTGGATTTCCTTTACGAGAAAATCCGGCAGATTACTCCTTTTGAGGAAGCAGATGATTTTCTGCGTATCAGCAAAATGCCAAAACATAATATAACCATCGGCTCTGCACTGCCTTATATTCAAAAATTTCTGAACACGCTGGCAGAGTCCTGATGTTCCGGGGCTTGGCAGCCCCGGTTTTTTACTTATTCACCACATGAATCGGATTTCCATTCAGAAACTCTTTTATATTATCCGCCGTAATATCCATAATTCTCTGTCTGGAGGCCTGGGCAGCCCAGGAGATATGAGGGGTAATAAAACAGTTTCTGGCTTTCAGAAGCGGATTGTCTCCTTTGATTGGTTCAGTGGATACCACATCCAGTCCGGCTGCATAGACTTTTCCTCTGTTCAGGGCTTCTGCCAGATCTTCTTCCACTACAAGCTGTCCCCGGCTGTTATTAATAAGAATTACGCCGTCTTTCATTTTTCCGATGTTTTCTTTGTTAATCATGCCTTCCGTCTCCGGAAACAGAGGACAGTGAAGGAAGATTACGTCTGATTTTGCCAGAAGGGTATCTAAATCTACGTATTCTGCCAGTTCCCTGCCCGCCTCACAGGGATAAGAGTCATAGGCCAGAATTTCCATATCCATAGCCTTTAAAATTCTGGCGGTGGCCTGCCCGATACGGCCAAGACCGATAATTCCCGCTGTCTTTTTATATAATTCAATCATAGGATAATCCCAGTAACACCAGTCCTGATTATTCTCCCACTTTCCTTCTTTCACTGTTTTATCGTGATGTCCATAATGGGAACAGATTTCCAGAAGCAGTCCCACTGCATACTGTCCCACAATCTGAGTTCCGTAGGTGGGGACGTTTACTACCGGAATGCCTTTTGCTTTTGCATATTGACAGTCCACCACATTGTAGCCCGTAGCCAGTACTGCAATCAGCTTCAGATTGGGGCAGCGATCGATGGTTTCTTTCGTAATCGGGGTCTTATTGATAACCGCAATTTCCGCCTCGCCGATTCTTTCCGCAATCACCGGAGAATCCACGTAGGAAGTCCGGTCATAAACAGTAACTTCCCCCAGGGCCTCAAGTTTCTCCCAGCTTAAATCCCCTGGATTTTCCGTATAGCCGTCTAATACGACAATCTTCATGGTATTTTCCTCCTTTTCACTTTTCAGAAGGTGACTTTCTTTACCTTCAGATACTTGCAGAGCAGAGACAGAATTTCCGTATAATCACCCTCTTTTACCAGAAGATGATGATCCATGCCTGCTTCTATTAACCGATCTACCGCCTCGCTTGCCTTTTTTTCAATTCCCAGTTTCACCAACAGCTTTTCACCGCCGTCAATCCATTCCTGTCTGTGGGCTTCCACCACCCTGCCTGATTCCACCAGAATCTGATAGCCGTCCCTGCCGTTCCCCTGAATACTGGAGACAGTGACTTTCTCCATAGGACGAAGAGGCAGCCCTACGAAACAGCCTTTTTCTCCGCTGGGGGAAATCTGTACCTTACTTAAGTCTTCTGCAAGAGAATGGGCCGTGCTTCCCTCATGAGCCAGAGCCAGAATCCGATTCTCATCATCCATGCTTCCAACCTCGCCCAGAGCGGTGGCTCCCCCTTTCGCCGCCAGGTTCAGCATATACATCACCATTGTATGGCCAATATCCCCCTCTGTATCTACAATAATCCCCTCATCTGCCAGCCAGCTTGAGGGAAGGTTCATCTGTCCGCTGTAGAAAGGATAGCATTCTGCTGCCAGAGCATCCAGAGAGTATTTCTTAACAATTTCTTTCACTGCCAGATAAACGCTCGTCATATGCAGCATAGTTTCTTCGTCTGCCAGCACCTTTCCTGTCCGCTTCCTCAGATATTTATAAGTCTGGACTGCTTCTTCCTCAGAGATTTTTCCGGCCAGTTCCAGAATCTCTTCCATCTCAATGTGAATCAGGGTGACGCCGAACTTCTGCGAAAACTCCCACTCTTCATTGGTGGTATCCTGAGGACCTGCCACACGCCAGGTCTGTCGGGGTCCCACTAAAGCCAACTTCATATTTTTCACTGATTTCAGAATTCGTCCTGCTTCTGCAATCTTTGCCACTTTTTCCACAACGGCCTCCTGATCTGCCAGGCCGTAAACATAGTCATAGGGAATGCCGTGGGTAGTAAGGGCGCTTCCAAAGTGCTGAACACATCCGATGGAGAAAGTTTCTGTATAGGGCACTGCCCAAAAAACTACCGGGAGCTGCATTTCCTGTACTAATATGTAGAGCAGAGAATCTGTTACCCAAGTGCTTAAAACAATGGTAAGAGAATCCACCTCTTCCTCTTTCAATTCTTTACATACATCAATGGCGTCTGCTCCGTCCCAGATCACTTTAGAACCTGTAATAACCCTGATATTTTTCTTTTCCAGCGCTTCCTTTGCGGAATCTGTTAATTCCCGGGCCCGCTGACCGCCGCTTTCGTACTGACTGGCCACAACTACCAGACCTGTTTTTGTTTCTGTCATAACAAACCTCCTAACTTTTTCCGTATGGGACTCCTGCCCCGGCAGACATGTCCTTTACTGTGCTTTCAGAAAATCCACAACCTCTTCCAGGTTCTCCCGAAAACTTCCGTCTTTTACAAAGTTTTTGGTAAACAGTGCCGAACCCATGGTAAAGTAAGCCGGATTCATCTGTTTTACCAGAAGCATTCTCTCTTTGGACCCGATACTGCCTGCCAGAACGGTTGGAAGACTGCCTGCCTTTACAAAGGCTGCAGAAAGAATATTCGGATCTCCCTCCATGTAACGGTATCCTAATAAATCAACTCCTTCTGCTCCGGCTTTTGCGTATTTCTCTGCCTGTTCTAACATGAAATCACAGGAGCCTTCCAGAATGGACGGACTTTGGGAAACTTTTCCCACAAAAGGGAAATATTTCAAATCTGTGGTCTTAACATATTCCATAACAGAATCATAGAAAATTGTTCCCAGCAGACAGTCAAATCCGCATTCTGCAGCCAGCCTGGCCCCTCTCATACACTCTTCTTCTGAGTAGGTAACCACTTCCAGGTATGTTGTCTTTCCGGCATCCTTCATCATCCGGCAGAGTTCTTTCATCTTTTCCGGTTCCAGTCCCACATCCTTAAATCCCCAGTTGGTTACCGGAAGATCTTTGTTTTCTTCAAAGATTTCTTCTGCATCTTTTACTGTTACATCATTGTGTGTCAGCATGACAATTAATTTTTCTAACATTTCTTTACCTCCATGGAAATTCTGTTTTTTATTTTCAATTTCTGAGCTTATTATAAATTTCCATGTGCTGAAAATCCATTCCGCCTGTTGTCATCTATATTTCTTATTTTGTCTTGCTTGTTTCTTTAATTTCAGAAAGAAGCACGGCGGCCAGCATACAGACACACCCCGTAAATATCCTCCAGGTAACTACTTCGTGCAAAAACAGCACGGAAAACAACATCCCAAAAACAGATTCCAAAGATAAAAGCACTGCAGCTACATTCGGATTGGTATATTTCTGACAGACAATCTGCAGCAAAAATCCCAGCATGGTACTGCCAACTCCGATATAAAGCAGATTTAGCAGCAGCTCCCTCTCCCAGATCTGAACCGGAAAGGGAATTCCTGTGGCCCCAATCATCCCCCAGGAATAAATTCCTGCAAAGAAAAACTGAAGCAGAGTCAGAAGAATGGGATCGGTTTTCCCTGTATACCGGTCAATGAACAGAATATGAAAAGCCAGCATTCCTCCGCAGACCAAAGTCAGAAAATCTCCTGTCTGTATCCTGAGGCTTCCTTCCAGAGACAAAAGAGCAATTCCCGCCAATGCTGCCAATGCTGCGAAAATCTGGGCTTTCCTTGGTTTTTCTTTCTCCAGCCACCAGCACAGAAACGGAACTAAAATCACATAGGTGGTTGTAAGAAAAGCATTCTTTCCGGCAGTGGTATACTTACATCCCAGAGTCTGAAAAAACTGCCCGGCACATAAAAAGAAACCTAATACCATCCCCTGCCTTACCGCCTCCTTTGTAAGACCTTTCAGCTTTTTAAAAAAGAGAATTCCCATGCCAAATTCCGCCAGAAGATACCGCAGGGCAACCAGATAGAGCACCGGTACGGCGTCTGCAGAATCTTTTACCACAACAAAAGAAAGCCCCCAGATTAAGGCAGCTCCTGTTAATCCCAGGCTTCCTAAAATCTGATGGCTTTTACTGGTTCTTCTCATCTTCCTCACCTCCTGCATTTTTTATAGCATACAGGAAAAAGGAAGTTCCTTTCCATCTTCTATCTTGTCCATTCTATTTCTTATTTTGTCCTGTCATGATACCCTCATCCCTATTCTAAATGATTTATCAATCCCTCCTTTTCTGAAATTATATCACAGCAGTTCTTATGAAACAATCGGATTATCCATCAAAAAACGGATGCCGTCTGTACAACCCAGAAGGCATCCATTTCTGTTATGCCGGAATCAGCACCTCCATATACTTTTTCGCTGACAGAATCGCCTTTTCTATCTGTTCCCGGGAATCCTCAAATGCCCGATCTTCGATTTCCAGGCAGGCGCATCCCCGATAGCCTATATCGGTCAGCGCTGAGACAAAGTGATTCCAGTTTACATCTCCAAGCCCCGGCAGTTTCGGCAGCATATAGGAAAGAGGCAGGGCCATCACTCCCACTTCCTTTCGTCTGTTGTGCAGAATTTTAATGTCCTTAAAGTGCACATGGAAGATTTTCTCTCTAAATTCATACAGCGGTTCGATGTAGTCCATTTCCTGCCAGATAAAGTGGGAAGGATCAAAGTTCAGACCCAGATTGGGACTTGGCACTCTCTTAAAAATCTCTCTCCAGATTTCCGGAGTGGAGGCCAGATTCTTTCCGCCCGGCCATTCATCCTCTGTAAAAAGCATCGGGCAGTTTTCAATCCCGATTTTCACCTGGTTCTCCTCTGCAAATTTCATAATGGGATTCCAGATTTCCTCGCAGAGCTTCAGATTTTCTTCCACCGTCCACTGAGGAATCCTTCCAATAAAAGTATTTACAAGGCCGATGCCCAAGTCCTTCGCCGCCACAATTAATTTTTTCAAATGCCGGATATTTTCTTCACGCTTTGTCAGATCTTCTTCCATCATATTCGGATAGAAAGCCAGCGCCGAGATTTCAACCTTCTTCTTCGCACAGTAGTCCTTTATCTCCTGTATCTTTTGTTTATCCAGTGCATCCACATCCAGATGACTGACCCCCGCGTATCTTCTGTCTGCCTCTTGTTTCGGCCAACAGGCCAGCTCCACACAGGCAAACCCCTGTCTTGATGCAAAGTCGATTACTTCATGAAAAGATGCCTTCTCCATAATTGCGCTTACAAAACCCAGTTTCATTTTTCATCCCCCTGACTTAAAGATACTGTTCTTTTTTCCTTTGCCGACTGTTCCATGGCAAAAATCACATCCATTACTTTTGCAGCCTCTTCTCCTGACAGTTCTAAAGCGGCTCCCTGTCCGATACTTTCCAGAAACA
Organism: Blautia sp. An249; assembly: GCF_002159835.1. GTDB lineage: Bacteria > Bacillota > Clostridia > Lachnospirales > Lachnospiraceae > Blautia_A > Blautia_A avistercoris. The sequence continues at coordinate 72,668 of NZ_NFJL01000012.1, forward strand.
AATCAATCACTCCGGAACTGGTCTGGCTGGTATTGGTCTGGATGGCGTCCATCTGATAATTAACAACCGTACCGTCTTTTTTCTGAATGGTAACTGCATACCGGGGATCCGAAAAGATTTTCATTACGCCTTTGGTTCCGTAAATTACAGTGGAATTATCTTCCTCTCCATAATTGGTCCAGCCTGTAGTAACACTTCCCACAGCTCCGTTTTCCATTTTCAAAACAGAAATGGAATTATCGTCAATTTCAATCAGACTACCGTCCTCATATCTCTTATCTTCCGTAAATAAAGCGGAAGTTACCTCTTTTACTTCGCTTTGCAGCAGCCACCGGATTAAGTCCACTTTATGGATTCCCAAATCCGCCAGAGAGCCCAGTCCTGCCGCTCCTTTCTGAAAAAACCAGGTGCTTTTGCTTTTATCTGCACTCCAGCTCTCCGGCCCTGCATGGCAGAACGTGGTGCGAAACGTAAGAATTTTTCCCAGTTCTCCCTGCCCGATAAGCTTTCTTGCCATCTGATGAGCCGAAACCAGCCGCTGGTTATGGCCAATCATCAGAATGCGGTTTTGCTTTCCGGCCTCGTCTACCATTTCTCTGGTCTCTTCTTTTGTCAGAGCCATCGGTTTTTCACACAGAACATGTTTTCCGGCTTTTAAAGCCTGTACTGTCATCCTGCAGTGAAATGCATTGGCCGTGCAGATACTGACCGCATCAATGGAAGGGTCGTTTAGCATTTCTTCATATGTGGGATATACCTTCCCTCCAAATGTCTCTGCCATTTCGTTGGCTCTTTCTGTTTTATAATCATAAAAACCCGCGATTTCCGCCTGGGGATTCTGTCTGTATTCCGGCGCGTGTCTGAATTTTGTAATCGACCCGCAGCCGGCTATCCCAACCCTGTACATAAATACCTCCTGTCCTTTTTCCTAATCCGCCCTTAAAAGAGTCTCACCCCATCAGACATTTTTTAAGGTGGATTCTCTTATCAGCAATTCATATTCAAATATCAGTTCTTCATTGGCAATGGTTTCATTGTGCATTTTCTGAATCAGCAGTTCCATCGCCGCACACCCCATTTCGTAATTGGGCTGCTTGATGGTAGTCAGACCGGGAACGGAAACGGCAGAATATTCAATTCCGTCAAACCCGGCCACTGCCATCTCATCCGGCACCCGGATTCCCTTTTTATGGAGGGCTTTTAAGGCGCCGATTGCCATGATGTCCGACATACTGAAGATTGCAGTGGGATCGCTTTTATACAAAAGGGTTTCCACCGCTCTTTGTCCCATCTGAAAACTGCTTTCACTGCTTTGAAAAATAAAGTTGTCTTCCATTGCAATTCCATGTTCTTTTAAAGCATCCACATACCCATTATAACGAAGCATGGTGGATTCCAGATGTCTGTCTCCGCAGATTAATCCGATTTTCCGATGTCCGAACCCAATCAGATGTTCCACAATGGTTTTCGCCGCCCGGTAATTATCGATCATCACGTGGGGGACGTTCACCCCTTTTCTGTATTCACAGCATAATACAAGAGAATTATTCTCCGCCAGTTCATTGAGCTGTTCCGTGGACATTTCTGTATCCAGAAATATGGCTCCCTGAACCATTTTCTTATAAAGAAGGGTCAGATATTCCTTCTCTCTTTCCAAATCCGAATCTGTATTGCACAGCATGATGCTGTATCCATGTCTTCTGGCCACATCCTCAATCCCTCTTACGATCGTGGCATAAAAGGGATTGGAAATGGTCTGCAGAAGCACCAGAATCCGGTTGGATTCTGCTTTTCTCAAATCTCTCGCCAGAAAATTGGGATGGTAGTCCAGTTCCCTTATGGCTCTTTCTACTTTTAACGCGGACTTTTGTGTCACTTTCTGATTTTTATTAAGGACTCTTGATACGGTAGCTACAGACACCCCGGCCTTCTTCGCTACATCCTGTATGGTTGCCATTTATGTACCTCTTTTCGTTTTCATTCAGGGATTCTTTTGTCGAATCCCCGAATCAATTATAGCATAATCTTTATACAGAAGTAGCAGCCTCCAGCATTTTTATGTAAGATATGGAAATTTCGGCATATTTATCCATAAGACTTTTATGGGTTCCCATTTCTTTTGCCGCATAGGGATTTGCAATTCTCGGCAGAAATTCCATGGTCAGGGCTCCCTGATAACCGATTTCCTTCAAAGTCCTGAGAACTTCCTTAAAATCCGTTCCTCCCATGCCGGGCGCTTCTCTTGTATTATCCGCCAGATGAACGTGCCGCAGCCAGGGAGCAATTTTCCTCAGACTCTGCCCGATGTTTCGCTCTTCAATTCCCATATGAAACAGATCGGCCATCAGTCCTACGGACGGATGATTGATTTCTTTCACAAACTCCAATGCTTTCTCCAGATTATTTACCAGATAGGTTTCATAGCGGTTGATGGCTTCAATCACAAAGCAGATCCCCTTTTCCTGTGCATAATCTGCAGCAGTTCGTATATTATTTACAGCCTGTTTCCACGCCTCTTCATATCCGTACTCCTCCGGCGGCTGGGTTCTTCCCACCGGGGAGGGCACAACGATTAGACACGCCGCTCCTACTTCCACGGCAAAGTCTACGCTGTCCTTTAAATACTGGATTGCCTTTTCTGCTTTTTTTGGTTCCCCTGCCGTTAAATCTCTCTCATCGTTAAAAATCCCGCACAGGGAGGTACAGATGAGCTGATAGTTGTTCATCAGCCTTCTCATCTTTTCTCCTTCCAGACTGTAGGGTTCTGCCGCAAACTCTATTCCGTCATATCCGTATTTCTGTAATCTCTGAAAACTCTCTTCTATATTTTCATTTCCCACAATCCACTGGGTCATGCTGTACTTGTACATATCTGATTCCCCTTCCCATTATTTCTGAGGATAAAGTACCACTTCCAATGCCTCTCCCTTTCTCATTGCTTCCAGGCCTTTTCCAAAGTCTTCTAAAGGAAGCCTGTGGGTAATGATCTTTTCCAGGGGAAGAAGGTCTGAGGACAGCATTTTCACTGTGGGGGTCATGCTGTACAGACCGATATAATTCCCATAAACCGTCAGTCCGTTTCTGGTAATATCGTTCTGGCAGATTTTCTCTGTCACAGCCCCGTTTTGTCCGAAAAGGACAATCTTCCCTGCCCTTCTGGTGCAGGCAATGGCATCCGGAGACAGCACGCCCACCGCGTCTACGGTTACGTCCGCTCCCAGCCCCTGTGTCAGTTCTTTCACTTTCTGGGACAAATCCTCTTTTATGGGATTAATCACAACATCTGCGCCGCATTCCAGGGCATATTTGGCCCGGTATTCTGATGGTTCTGAGACAATGACCTTACCGGCTCCATTGCTCTTTAACAGCATGACAAAATATAATCCGATTGGGCCTGCTCCCAGTACTAAAACCGTCTCTCCCGGCAGAAGCCGGATCTTATTGACCGCCCCCATGACACAGTTGACCGGTTCTGCGAAAACAGCAATGTCCGCCGGCAGGTCCTGAGGGATTTTGGTCAGCGCTTTTTCCGGAGCAACGAAATATTCTGCAAAAACCCCGTCTGCCGTAACACCCAGTATCACGTCGTTTTCACACATATTGGGAACTCCCGTCTTGCAGTAATGACAGTATCCGCAGGCAACATTTGGTTCCAGCACCACTCTGTCTCCCGCCTTTAAGCCGGATACTCCCTCTCCTACAGATTCCACTGTGCCCACACACTCGTGTCCCAGGACGATTCCTTTTGTTCCGATAAATCCCGGAGGATCGTTTAATAAATGAACGTCTGTTCCGCAAATGCTGGCTGCCTCAACGGCTACTCTTACTTCATCCAGTCTGGTAATCTCCGGTACCGCCCGCTTTCCAATCTCATAAGTCGCAATATCTTTAAATGTAACTGCTGTCATTTCTTTCTTCATACGATGCAGTCCTCCTTCCTACTCTTCTTTTGCTGCTTTCATGTCAAATAATACTGCAATCAGAATAATGATTCCTTTTACCACCTGCTGCCAGTAAGTGGATAAATTCATCATGGTAAGTCCGTTTGTAAGCACACCGATTACAAATACGCCGGTGATAACGCCCCACAGCTTGCCTTTTCCGCCGTTTAAGCTGGTTCCTCCAAGGATTACCGTGGTAATCACATCCAGTTCGGAACCGTTTCCGGTTCCCGGCAGTCCTCCGCCCAGACGGCCCGCCAGTATGAGGGAACTTAATCCCACGAAACATCCGGAAATGGTAAAGACTGCAATCCGAATCCGATCCGTCTTAATTCCCGACCACCGGCTGGCCTGTTCATTACCGCCGCTGGCATAAATGTACCTTCCGAACCTGGTAAAACCCGTCAGGAAAAATCCGATAGCGAAAACCACAATCATCAGTACCACAGGAACCGGGATCCTTCCGAATAAGTATCCGGCTCCCAGATACGTAAACTTGGGATTCACAATTCCAATGGGCGTACCGTCTGTTAAAATATAAGCCACTCCTCTGCAGATACTCATTACAGACAGTGTCGTCACAAAAGCCGGTATCTTCCCTTTTGCGGTAACAAACCCGCTGGCAAATCCGATAAAGGTTCCAAGAGCCAAAGCAGCAATTACTGTTATCACCGCACTTTCGGTTCCCTGAAATACGTAGGCACAAAGTACGCCGATCAGGGCATATACGGATCCCACAGACAAATCAATGTCTCCCAGAAGGATAATCATAAACATTCCCACCGCAGAAATGGCCGTTACCGATGTCTGGCGCAAAACGTTTACCAGGTTCGAACCGGTTAAAAAGCTGTCTGATAAAGCAGTAAAAAGAATCATTTCTAACACTAAGACGATAATCAGGGTTCCCTGCCTGATAATATCCGCATTTTTTAATACATTTTTCTTCATTTTTTCACCTCTAGCTAATGGCTGCATGCATAATTTTTTCCTGATCCAGATTCTCTGTCTTTTCATTCAGACGTATCCCGCCGTCGTGCATAACCAGAACCCGGCTGCTGACCCGTAAGATCTCCGGCAAATCGGAAGAAATCATAATAATACTCATGCCTTTCTCTGTCAGTTCTCTCATGATTTCGTATATTTCTGCCTTGGCGCCTACATCTACGCCTCTTGTGGGTTCGTCCAGAATTAATACGTCCAGATTCATCGCCAGCCATTTGGCAATGGCTACCTTCTGCTGGTTGCCACCGCTTAGCCGTTCTGCTTTCTGTGCAGAGCTCTGATAGACAATGGATAACAGCCTGCCATATTGCTCTGTCAGCTTTTCCTCTCTTTCATGGGACTTTAAAACCCAGGGCATATCCCTTAATTTCGCCAGCGCCAGATTATCCCGGATACTCATCTTCGTAATCAGTCCCAGCTGTTTCCGATCCTCCGGAACCATGCCAATCCCATTTTCAATTGCATCCTGTGGACAGGAAATCTTTAATCTCTTTCCGTTTTTATACAGATTTCCCTCTTTCGTTTTATCAATTCCAAAAAGAATTCTGGCCAGTTCTGTCCTGCCCGCTCCCACTAAGCCGAAGATTCCCAGGATTTCTCCTTTATAAAGCTGAAAGTTCACCTTCTCCTTAAACTTTCTGATTTGAAGATCTTTTCCTTCCAGAATCATTTCACCGGATATTCTGCCCTGTCCATAGGTCTCAGAAGGGTCAAATTCTCTTCCGATAATCAGCTTCACCAGTTCTTTTTCTGAAGTGTCCTTAACATTCAAGGTGTCAATATACTGTCCATCCCGAAAGACAGTAATCCGATCCCCCAGTTTGAAAATTTCTTCCATTCTGTGAGAAATGTAAACGATACTGACTCCCTGCTTTTTCAAATCTTCAATAAGATGAAACAGATTGGCAACCTCTTTTTCCGACAAACTGGAAGTAGGCTCGTCCAGAATCAGAATTCTGGCATGATGAGACAGACATTTGGCAATCTCCACACACTGCTTCTGGGCAACTGTCAGGGAGCTTACGGTCTTTCCCGGAGATACGTTCAGGCCTGCCATTTTCATATATTTCTCTGCATGCCGATTCATGGCCTTTCTGTCTAAGATACCTGCTTTATTCACCGGTTCGGCTCCGATGCAGATGTTTTCTGCAATTGTCATATTCTCCATCAGATTAAATTCCTGGAAAACCATACTGATTCCTTTATCCAGCGCATCTTTGGGCGAATGAAACTCGATGGTCTGCATACTTCCGTCTTCCTCTGCCAGCCGCATCCGCCCTTTGTCTTTCTGATAAATGCCTGTTAAAATTTTCATCAGCGTGGATTTTCCCGCGCCGTTTTCACCGATTAAAACATGAACTTCTCCTTTTTTTAACCGAAATTCCACGTTATCGAGTACAGTAACTCCGGAAAACTTTTTGGTTATATTTTCCATTTCTAAAATAAAGGTCCCCATGAATTTTTCTGCCTCCAATTTTTTATCTCTGTCCGTTACGGATTCAGAAATGCCTCATCTCTGTCGATAATTTCCTGTACGTTTTCGGAGGTAACAAGCTCCGCCTCAATGGCAGCATCTTCTACCTCTTCTCCATTTAATGAAGCAATGGCTGTCTCCATGGCCTTATGTCCCATCTCATAGGGATTCTGTGCGATCGTCGCTTTCAGGTTTGTCTCTCCTTTGATGGCCTCCATTACTTCGCTGTCTGAATCCACTGCCACAATATTAATATCTGTCCGATTCACTGACTGTGTGGCATTGTATGCCCCCAGAGCACACTCTGCATTGCATCCGAAAATAGCATTAATATCACTGTTGGACTGAATAATGTTTTCGCAGGTCTCCAGAGATTTGGTTCTGTCGCCGCCCACATCCTGGGAGGTGATAATCTCAATATCCGGATATTTTTCTGTCAGTGTATCCGTAAATCCGTCTTCTCTGTCTTTCGTAGCTGAAGCAGAAGCCCATCCTACAATGGCAATCTTTCCTTCTCCTCCTAACATTTCTCCCATGTATTCTGCAGCCATGGTTCCGATTTTGTAATTATCCGACGCTACGTGGGCAACGACTTCTGTTCCGGTAATTCCAATATCGCTTGTCATGACCGGAATTCCTTTTTCTTTCAGTTCATTTACTGTAGGAACAATTCCTTCGGAATTACAGGGACCTACAATCAGCATATCAATTCCCATCTCTACCATATTTTCAATATCCTGAATCTGCTTTTGCTGATCGCCGTTGGCAAACTGATAAATCATCTCTACCCCTGCTTCGTCTGCTGCCGCCTGCGCACCGCCGATTTCCAGTTCCCAGTGCTGTACTTTACTGTAACCGGCTGAGAAACCAACTTTATATGCAGAATCATCGCTTTCCCCGGAATCTGCACTTTCTTCCGATGTGGTCTGCTCTTCCTTAGCCGTCTGTTCCTGGTTCCCTTCTTCGCTCTGGCATCCCATCAGTGTCATTCCCATAAGCGCCGCCATAAAAATCCCCAAATACCTTTTTTTCATCTTTTTATTCCTTTCTCTAGCGTATCTTATCAAACAGTTTCCTTAAATAGTCAACGGATTCTCTCGAATACTGGTCATAAAATTCTTCGCAAATCTTTCCTCCGAAAGGATCTGCTGCCGCCGGAAGTAATTCCATGGCAACCCATCCTTCATAGTGAATATCTCTTAAAGCCCAGGCAATTTCTTCAAAGTCAATATGCCCTCTTCCCGGCGCCGCCCGGTTACTGTCTGCAATATGGAGATAATAAAGTTTGTCTCCCAGCTTCCGGATGGCATCTCCCATATGTATTTCTTCGATGTTCATATGATAGGTATCCCCCATCACACCCACACTGGGAAGATTAATTTCCTTTACCATCTGCAGCGCTTGTTCCACCCGGTTAATCAGATACGTCTCATACCGGTTCCATGCCTCTAAAGTAAGACGGATTCCCTTTTCCTGTGCATAAAGTCCGGCTTCCCTTAATCCTTCCACCGCCCATTTCCATTCCTGTTCCAAATCCGCTTCCGGATTAATTTTCATACAGGCCGTTGCCTGTACAGAGATAAATTTCGCGCCCACCCCAACAGCAAAATCCACACATCGTTTCACATAATCAACTGCCTGTCTGCGGATTTTCGGATTACTGGAAACAAAGTCTCTCTCTTCATTAAAAACTGCACAGATCGAAGATGCTTCTATCCGGTATTCTTCCAGCCACTTGCAGATTTCTGTCACATCATACTTGTCCGGCTCTCCTACAAAATCCACACCGTCATATCCGTATTTCGCTAACCTTGCGATCCCTTTTTCAATGGGTTCTTCTCCGTAAACCAGTGTGTTGTAGGATATTTTAATCTCACCCATAAGTTGTACCTCCTCATTCGTTTTGTAATCGATTACATTTTTAATCTTATCATATACCTGATTAAAGTCAATATATTTTCGACTTATATTTATATATTCTGTATATTTTAACAGTATTTGTGTTTACTTTTTGTTTATTATTACATTTCCTCTTTTCCAAAAATGTAATCTATTACATTTATTTACCACTTGACTTTTTACAGACAGTTTTGAAGATACAAAAATCCCCGAAAACCTGTCTCAGGTTTTCAGGGATTTATTACTTTACGCCTTTTTTATCAGGTATTCTTTTTATTCATAACCATATCCAACAATACTGCAAGAATGATTACAATACCCTTCGTCATAGATTGGTAATAGGAATCAATTCCAATTAAATTCATACCATTATAGATAAATCCGATAATAAAGATTCCCATAAGCACTCCGGGAATCGTGGTAATTCCTCCTGCGAAAGATGTTCCTCCCAGAACACAGGCCGCAACCGCGTCCGTCTCATAACCAACTCCTATATTGGATTGAGCCGATCCTGTCTTAGCAGTAAAAATAATTCCTGCAATGCCTGCCAGTAGCCCGGAAATTGTATAAGCAATCGTCTTTACTTTAAAAACATTAACGCCGGAGGCAATGGCTGCCTGCATATTATCTCCCACCGCAAAAACATATCGTCCATATTTCGTCCAGTGGAGTAACAGATACATCACCACAGTGACTACAATCAGCAAAATAATAGGAACCGGGAGAATTCCCGCCTTTGCTGAATAAATCTGTTTAAAAGTGCTGTTCGTTACCGGTATGGACTGACCGCCGCTGATTACCTGGGCAAACCCCCGGATAATCAACTGGGTAGATAGGGTAACTACAAAAGGAAACATATTAAACTTTGAAACCAAAAATCCATTTATGAACCCCCATACCGTAGCTACCAACAGTGCCACTATGCAGGCACTCCATACGTTCCATCCGCTATTTGTAATCAATTGTCCGATGGTACAGCTTACCAGTGCTAACTGGGCTCCCACAGATAAATCAATTCCTTCTGTGGTAATGGCCAGACACATTCCATAAGAAATCATAGCATTAATAGAAACCTGTGTAGCCACATTAATCATGTTACTGCCGCTGCGAAATGCCGGCTCGATAATCGAAATCCCAATCATCATAAACAGAAGAACTACACCAATCCCGTATTTTCCCATAAACATTCTGGTTTTTTCTCTGTCTGTGACTCTTCCCGCTTTCACATTCTCCATAAGTCCTTCCTCCTGCTACTGCCCAAACGCTTTATTTAAAATCGTCTCCTGATTTTGTGTACCTGCCAGGAGTTCCTCCCTTTTCACTTCTCCATTAATTCTGCCTTCATGATAGACTAAAATCCGATCACTCATCCCCATCACTTCCGGGAGCTCCGAGGAAATCATAATTACGGCCATGCCTTTTGCTGCAAACCTGCACATCAGAGAATGTATTTCCGATTTTGCACCAACGTCCACACCTCTTGTCGGTTCATCCAGTATCAGAACTTTCGGATCTGCCAGAAGCCATTTTGCAAGCACCACTTTTTGCTGATTCCCTCCGCTTAAAGAAAACGCATCATGTTCTATACTTGCCGCTTTTAGTTTCAGAAGTTCCCCGATTTCTTTACATTCCTTTTCTTCCCGTTTCTTATTCAGAAGAAGCCGCTTTTGTTTAAAAGGCAAAGTGGCCACCGACATATTTTCTCTTATAGAACGGTGCAGGGAGAGTCCCCAGCTTTTCCGGTCTTCATTAACCATACAAATTCCTTTTCGGATCGCCTGTCCGGGATTTTTAATCTTTACTTCCTTCCCTTCCAGAAACAGCTTTCCCTCTTCCAGAGGTTCCAGTCCGAATATCGCCCGCATTGTCTCACTTCTTCCTGAACCAACCAGCCCTGATATTCCCAGAATTTCTCCTTTACGGACCTCAAAAGAAACATTTTCAAAACCGTTTCCTTTCAGGTTTTCTGCACGAAATACCACCTCTCCTATTTCACATTCTGTTTTAGGAAAAACGTTTTCAATTTTCCGTCCTACCATCATGGAAATCAAATCCTCTTTTGAAACATGTTCCAGATCCTTCTCCCCCACATAGGTTCCATCCCGAAAGACCGACACTCTATCACAGATTTCAAAAATTTCTTCCATTCTGTGAGAGATATAAATCATTGCTACACCCTGTTTTTTTAAATCGTTAATCGTTCTGAACAATTGCCTGGTTTCTTCACTGTCCAGAGAGGAAGTCGGTTCATCCATGATAATAAGCCTTGCATTGCAGGATACCGCTTTGATAATCTCAATCATCTGCATTTGCGCCAGTGTGAGTTTTTTCATCAATGTTCCGGCTCCGTAGGGAAAATCAAACTTTTTTAAAATTTCATCTGCTTTTTGATTCTGCCTTTTTTTGTCCAGAAAAATCCCTCGTGTACTTTCCCGGTTTAAAAAAATACTCTCTGCGATTGTTAAATGGGGTTCCGGATTCAATTCCTGATGTATCATGGAGATTCCTGCATTCAAAGCCTCCACCGGACCTCTGGCACGGAATGGCTTTCCTTCGTAAAGAATCTCTCCCCCGTCGAAGGAATAAAGTCCGATAATACATTTCATCAGCGTGGATTTTCCTGCTCCATTTTCTCCAAGCAGGGCATGTACCTCTCCCGGACGGATATACAGCTCTCCGTTTTTCAGCGCCTGCGTACCTCCAAAAGCTTTCCGGATATTATGACATTCTAAAATATAGTTTTCTTTATTCAAAGATTCCACCTCGTCCTCTTTGTGCTTAGCTGTCTGTATCTTCTTTCTGGTATTTCACGGAATCCCGGACAATAACCTCCCCATTGAGCAGGCAGTCTTCTGGTTTTTCATCTCCCTGCACAATCTGCAGCAGGCACTCGGCAGCTTTTCTTCCCACGGCTTCAATGGGGTGATGAATCGTCGTCAGCTTTGGTTTCACCAGTTCTCCAAGCTGAAAATCGTCGTGCCCGATAATAGAAATATCCTCCGGTATAGAAATTCCGTTTCGTTCAAATAGCTGATACAGTTTCATCGCAATTAAATCGTTAAAACAAACTATGGCTGTACAGCCTTCAAATTGTTTTAATATGTACGGATCGGCTGCTTTGCCAAACATACTTTCAATATCTTCCGTATGATACCACACGGTATTCCCATCCACATTGTCAGCTCCATATTCATTTAATACCTCACGATATCCCAGATAACGCATCTGTCCGGCCCAGTCATCTTCCTTCATACATGCTCCTATCCGTCTGTGCCCGCATGCCAACAGATATTGCGCTGCTTTTCTTCCGCTTTCTTTATCGTTAATTGAGACCATGGGAACCGATAGGCCGGGAATCTTTCCATTCATCATCACACAGGGAATTTTCAGATTCTGAATGCTCTCAAAAATCTCTCTGTTAGACCAGATCAGTGCACTTTTTGCAGGTTCAATTAAAATTCCTGCCGGCCTTTGATTCATCAAACTTAAAAGCTGCTGTTTTTCCATACTTACGTTATTATGGGTAATGCTTAACTGCATCCGATAACCCCTCTGAGTCAGAGCGTCATCGATCCCCCCAATTAGTCTGGGAAAAATGTAATCGTCTACATAAGTGGCGACTACCCCTATCGTCATAGCAGAAACGGGATTTTCATTTTTCCGTTCCAGTACATAGGTGCCACTTCCCTTTATGGTTTCCACCAGTTTCTCTTCTTTCAGACGCACAATGGCCTGCCTTACTGTCTGTCTGCTGATCCCAAACTCTTCACATAACTCGATCTCCGGCGGAAACTTGCTTCCTGCCAGTCGTTTCCCTGTGATAATCTGGTTTTTTAAGATATTATATAACTGAACGCTTTTTGAAGGTTTTGACAATGTTATTACTCCTTATCTTCTATTTTTCTTCGTAATAGTCATCCACGTTCTCTTTCGTTATTGTCACAAAGGGAACCAGGATTTCCTTATCGTATTCTTCGCCTTCAGCCATTTTCCGAATGACATCTACTGACTGTTCCACCTGTGCTTTTCCGTCCTGTAAAATTGTGCCTTTCAGAGAGCCTTCTTTTATCATTGCCATGGCCGTCTGGCTGCCGTCTACGCCTATACAAATAATATCATCTCTTCCTGCATTATTGCAAACCTGTTGTGCCGCGCTTGACATATCATCATTGTCGCAGATAATCGCCTTTAATTCTTTTCCGTATTTATTCAGCATGTCAGTAGCCACATTGGCCGCCTTGTCTGCCGCCCATTCACAGGGAAACTCACCAATACATTCAAATTCCGGATGTTCTCCCATTACGTTTTCAATTCCTTCTCCTCTGGCAATCTGTGCCGAATTCCCCACAACTCCCAGACAATGGGCATATTTTCCGCCTTCCGGTACCTGTTCGATTACATACTGTGCCAGTTTCTCGCCGGCTTCTACATCATCAGAACCACTGTAAGAAGCTGCCACTTCATCTGTACTGTCTGTTTTTGCATTTAACATCAGTACTTTTATTCCCGCATCTGCCATACTGGTAAGCGCCGGATCCGAAGCGGTTGTCTCTGCCGGAAGCATAATCACAATATCACACTGTTTAGAAATACACTCCGATGCCCTGTCTACCTGCTTTCCCGCATCGCTTTCCGCATCCAGAATCCCAGTCCATTCGTCCACAATTCCTTCTTCCATCAGTGCTTCCACCCCTTCTTCTACTGCACTGTTTAAAACTACCTGGAAAGGATCCACCAGATTTTTTGCCAGACAGCCCACTACTACTTTCCCGTCACCGTTAATGTCTGCTCCGTTTTTCGCTTCCTTGCTTTCCTCTTTTTGTGTTCCGCATCCTGCAAGTGCTGCCGCCATCACCATACATAACGCTGCTGCCATCCATTTTTTCCTCATATCGTACCTCCTACAGTTTTTGTATATATCGTCCGTTTTCCAGTGTCACTAAATCCGGATTTTTTCTGGCTTCTTCTGATTCCTCTTCCACCATGATCCATCCTTTATAAGATTTTTCTTCCAGCATCTTTACAATCCCCGGAAAATCAATTTTCCCTTCTCCCATAGATTTCCAGGAACCATCCGCCCCCATATCCTTAAAATGAACGTGTTTCACTTTTTCATAATACGTACTGATAACTTCTTTCGGATCCATTCCTCCATGGGCAATATGTCCGGCATCCGGGGCGTATCCCAGACAGCTTCCGGCAATACCGTCAAACAGATATTCATAATCCTCTCTGGTGCGGAATATGGATCCATACGAAGAATTGGGATGATAAACGGTGGTTACTCCTTCTGCCTCTGCCCTTTTTGCCACTTCTGTGATGCAGCGAATCTGATGATCCTGGCGCTGCCTCAGGTCCTTCCGATCACGTCCCGGTAAATGACACAGAACCAGAATACTCCCTTTCATTCCCTTTACAAATTCAATGGCGGTATCCGCTATCTGCCGTTCTTCTTCCGTTTCTTCCTCTTCCCTCCACAAAAGTGGAAGCGCCAGTGCTGCAAACTGTAGTTTTTCTTTTTTCAGCACATGGTTTAGTTTTTCTCTGTCAGGAAAATATTTATTTCCCAGCATACAAACTTCTGCCTCTATTCCCTGAAATCCGGCCCGCTTCATAACCGATGCAATCTGTGGTATCTTCCCTGCATACTTTTCAAAAGACATTTGCCAGCTATACGTCTGACAGCCATATGAAATTTTATCCATGTCCTCTCCTTGTCTGTCTCTTATGATTTCTTCTGTTCTCTCAGAAATTCCATTGTCACTTTGTTAAACTGCTCCAGCTCCTCCCAGTGATGTACGTGGCCTCCTTCTCTGCATAAATACAGTTTGGAATTTTTAATCCCTTTATGCAGCTTCTCTGTCAGGGAAGGGGAAACAAATAAATCCGCATCCCCTGCCGTAATTAATGTGGGAGCATTAATTTTATGCAGCTCACCGGTCAGGTTGTGATTCCTGCAGGCCCGGCACTGTGCACGGTATGCATAAGGGCTCATTTTTATGGGATCTTCTTCGTCCTGTTTTTGCGCCGCTTCTATTTCTTTTTTATGTTCATTATGATATTTTCTGGAATAAATCATATAATTACATAGTTCGGCAAAGGCTGTCCCTTCCATTTTCCCTACGTTATCACTTAAAATTTTCAATCCCTGTTTAAAATATATATCTGCCTCAGAGAAAGTACTGGTTAAAATTAATGACTTTACTCTCTGGGGCCACTTTACCGCTAATACCTGTGCAATTGCCCCGCCCATGGAAATACCGTGAATATGAGCGCTGGCAATCCCAAGGGCATCCATGGTTTCTATGGTATCTTCTGCCATCATCTCCGTCGTATACTCTTCCATTCTGGGAGCCTCTGACCGTCCGCTTCCCCGGTTATCCATACTGATACACCAGAATTCTTTCTCATAGACTTCTCTGTGGGGCTCCCACTTTCTTGCATAAGCCCCAAGTCCCATCAACAAGATCAGCGGTTCTCCCCTTCCCGATTCCTCCACATGAAGGCAGATTTTTCCTGTTTTCTGATCAGTCATATTCTTCTCTCGGCTCCTTTCCATCATACAGTATCCTTGGTTTCGTTCCTATATCAGGAAATTCTTTTTTCATACGAGTCAGCACAGGTTCATAATCCAGCTTAGCAATTGGAAAGTCTACTCTCACATGGTTCAGTGCGCTCAAACACATTCCTTCTAAAATTTCATAGCCGTGATAACTGATTTCCACATTGCAGGAATGTATTTTCTTATCATCATCCAGCCAGTCGGCAAATTCTGTATAATACGGTGTCTGTATTTGTTTTTCCTGGTGATGATACCAACCCGGTTCTTTGCCTGTCAGCAGTTCTCCCTGTGTCTGAGAGGTAAATGCCCCCCAGTATCCGTCTGTCTCTGCCCACACATATCCCCTGGTACCATATACTGTAATTCGGTTGTCAATATCTGCATATTCTTCCGGATGGTGAGATTCGCTTAAATATCCACATTCCAGATAGACTCTCACTCCATTTTCCAGAAGCATTTCTCCTTCCAGAAAATCAGGAGAAGGATGGGAATCCCCCAGCTCGGCTCTTCCATGGGCGTGTCCAATCACCCATTTTGCTCTTTGCCCTCCAGCTGCCCATAAGGCATAATCTACATAGTGGGTACCAAGCTGCGCCATCCATGGCTGTGTTTCCACATGTATTTTTTTAATTTCTCCAATCTCGCCTGCAACTATTCTTCGTTTCATTTCCTGCATCTGTTTTAAATACTTCTGCTGGTGGCAGACCACTGCTTTCATATGATTTTCTTCACAGATTTTCTTAATCTCACAGGCTTCTGCCAGAGACTGGGCCATCGGCTTTTCCATGGAAACAGCTTGTACCTGATATTTCGCCGCCAGCTTTACCATCTCCAGCCTTACATCCGGATGGGTTACAAATATAAGTACTTCCGGCTTACATTCCCTCAGCATAGTCTCTGCATCTTCATAGACAGGTACTGATAATTTGTATTTTTCTTTTAGTATATTTGTCTTTTTTATATCCAAATCACAAAGCCCTGCCACCTGGTATCTGTCCTTATTTTCCAAAACCCCCTTTAAATGCGTACTTCCACGCACTCCAGCTCCAACCAAAACGGTTCTCCATCGTTTCATGAAATACCTCCTTACTTTTCCTCCTTTATTTTGTAACTTCATTATTGCACTTGTACTTTTAATTGTCAATTATTTTCTTAAATTTGTAATTTTATTCTATATAATTTGTATTTTATTTGTATTATTTTCTGTCCGTTTTATTGTTAAATAATATACAATTATTTTTAGATAAAAATGAAGATGCAACCAACTATAACAATTTTTGCTTGTCCTGGTTGGTGGAATTTCCGAAAAACCAAGAGTAAAATGAGTAGTAGGAGGTGTGAAATATATGAAAATGCAGAAAAGTAATATCGCCCGTAATTTGTCTACACTGCGGCAGCTTAATAAATTTTCCCAGGAAGAGGCTGCAGAACGAATCGGTGTTTCCCGGCAGGCTGTTGCCAAATGGGAAACCGGCCAATCAGTCCCCGACATTCTGAATTGTGACGCGCTGGCGAAACTGTATGATGTGGAACTCGACGATCTCATCCATTACGACCAGGAGAAGACCGGCAAAAGTATACCACCCAAGGGGAAACACATATTCGGAACTGTTCACGTAGGGGAACGCGGTCAGATTGTACTTCCTAAACAGGCCAGAGATGTATTCAAAATTAAGCCCGGCGATATGTTAGTTGTTTTAGGGGATGAAGATCCGGAACATCCGGGAATTGCACTAATGAAAGAAGACTTTTTTCTGAATATTGCCCGGCTGTTCAAAACTGCTTTAAATATAGCAGATACACCCGACGGAAAGGAGAAAGAATAATGGAAACTGTATTGTGCGTCCAGAATATCAATAAGCACTATCCCGGATTTGATCTGGAAAATGTCAGCTTTTCTCTTGCACCTAACCGCATTATGGGGTTGATTGGTAAAAATGGGGCAGGGAAAAGTACTACCTTAAAATCTATCCTCAACATGGTGTCGCCGGAAAATGGGAGCGTCACCATGTTCCAGAAGAATTTCTATCAGCATGAAAAAGAGTGTAAGCAGCGAATAGGTGTTGTGTTTGGCGGGATTGACTTTTATCCGCTGAAGAAACTCTCTGCGATTACGGCTGTTACCCGGAATTTTTACACGAACTGGGATCAGGCCCGGTATCAAAAATATATCCGGCATTTTGCTTTGGATGAAAGCAAAAAGTTCAAAGAGCTTTCAAATGGAATGAAAGTAAAATACCTGCTTGCACTGGCATTGTCCCATCACGCCGAATTACTGATTCTGGATGAACCAACTTCCGGTTTAGACCCAGTATCCCGTGAGGAGCTGCTTCATATTTTCCGGCAGACTGTGAAAAACGAAGAATGTTCTATTCTGTTTTCTACACATATTACTTCTGATTTGGACAGATGTACCGATGATATTACCTACATTCAGAATGGGAGGGTATTGCTAAGCGCAGATAAAGATACATTTTTACGTTCCTTTGCGCATTTAAAAACCTCAGATGATACGAATCCCCTCACGTTGGAAGAAATTATGCTGCGTACAGAAAGGAGTGAATGGGATGATGACTTTACTGTATAAGGAAATAAGGCTTGCAGCCCATCCGAGTTCGATTGTTTTTGCCTTTTTAGGCTGTCTTGTTCTGGTGCCCTCCTACCCTTACAGTGTAATTTTTATGTTTGGCTGTTTTGCGCCCTGCATCACTTTTTTAAATGCGCGGGAAACAAATGATGTCTGGTATACAGCCGTTTTACCAGTGACAAAACAGGAAAGCGTTCTGGGAAAATGCCTGCTTGTTGTTATCTTTCAGCTATTTCAACTGCTTTTCTCTATTCCCTTTGCACTTATGCGAAATGTCCTGCAGATACCAAATAACCCCGTAGGTTTAGACGCGACCGTTGCCTGGTATGGTTTTGGGTTTATCTTATATGCGGTATTTGATTTGGTATTCCTCACGGTATTTTATAAAGACGGTTACAAGGTCGGAAAATCATCTATCCTTGCAGCAATTCCTATGGTTTTTCTTATGGTAATGATAGAAGCCACGGTCCACATTCCGGCACTTGTCTGGATGGACAGCTTCCAGCCAAAGGATCTGCTCATGCAGCTGCCCATTTTAATAGCCGGAATTGTCTGCTATGGCGTACTTGTTCCATTCGTATATCGGATTTCCGCAAAACGCTTTAAGAAGGTTGATTTGTAAAAGCAATGGTGGTCTGTACGGCTTGTAGTAAAAATGCCAACGTCAAGAATAGGCAAAGGGATTGCTTTTATATTTTCTTTCTGTTACAATAGTCTAAAAGGGGACTATATAATGAAAGAATTAAACAGACCGAAAAACTTAAAGCGCTTCTATCTTGCATGGCAGAGATTAAACCACGTCTATGAGGAGTATGCAAAGGAACACGATTTGACCTACATTTCCATGTTTGTCTTACAGTTGATTGACGGCGGGACGACGCAAAAGGAACTATGCGACACGCTGTATTTTCCAAAACAGACAGTCAACAAAGTAATCCTCTCTTTTGAAAGGAAAGGATATGTAACATTAGTGGAAAATCCTGACGATAGACGCGCCCGTTCTATTATATTGACGGAAAAGGGGCGCATATTTCAAAAGCAAGTCATCTCCCATATTGAAAAGGCAGAGTTAGAAACCTTTGCGTCTTTGACAGAACGGGAGCAGCAGATTATGACAGACCTTTGGGACAAATATACTGCTGCTTGTATATCCAAAATCAAAGGGCTTTAAGCATTTCAGAATGGAGGAAAGCACATGAAAAAACTGGGTTTTGGGCTTATGCGCCTGCCGCTTATAAACGATGATTTTTCACAGCCGAATAAGAAACAGTTGTGTGATATGATTGACTTCTTTCTCGAAAAAGGATTCCAATATTTTGATACGGCATGGTTTTATCATAATGGGGAATCGGAAGCTGCCGTGAAAGAGTGTCTTGTGGAGCGTTATCCTCGTTCTGCTTTTCTGCTTGCCGATAAAATGCCCCTTATCCTTATCCATAAGGAAAGCGAGTTAGAAGAATATTTCACCACACAACTTAAGCGGTGTGGTGTGGATTATTTCGATTACTATTTAATCCATGACATGGGCGGCAATCGTCGCAAAGCGGCAGAAGAAACCCATATCTTTGAGTTTCTTTCCGAAAAGAAAAGAGCCGGACTCGTAAAGCATATCGGATTTTCATTTCACGATACCGCCGATGTGCTGGACGAGATTCTGACCGAACACCCTGAAGTTGATTTTGTCCAAATACAACTAAATTATCTCGACTGGGAAAACGACACAATCCAATCCCGTAAATGCTATGAAACCGCAAAAAAACATGGGACGCCCGTTATTGTTATGGAGCCGGTAAAGGGTGGGACGCTTGCCAATGTCCCACAGGAAGCAGAAAATCTGTTTTGCTCCTATCATCCCGATCTGTCTGTCGCTTCATGGGCAATCCGCTTTGCGGCAAGCCATGAGAATGTGATGTTGGTTTTAAGTGGCATGAGCAATTTGGAGCAGGTCAAAGATAACTCGTCCTATATGGAAAACTTCACTCCGTTTACAGAGGATGAATATACACTGGTTCAGAAAGCGACAGACATCATCAATGGCAGTATTGCCATACCTTGTACGAACTGCGCTTACTGCATCAATAAATGTCCGAAAAATATAGCCATTCCAAAATATTTTGCTCTTTATAATGCGGATATGCGAGAATTGGAAACAAAGACATGGACGGCACAGACCATGCTTTACAGCCACTTTTCAGAACAGTTTGGAAAAGCGGGCGACTGTATTGAGTGCGGACAATGTGAAAAAATGTGTCCGCAGCATCTTCCTATCCGAGAATGGCTAAAGAAAGTTTCCGCCAGATTTGAAAGATCTTGAGTTCTGCTAGTTGGCTATTGACATAAATTTTTTATTCAGTTACCCTTATAAACAGAGTTGCCGGCAGCTCTCTGATTTTACTAAAGGAGAGTGTTCTTATGTATCATGGAAGATTTCATGGGAACCACTACGAAATCGGTTTTCGATGGGGTTCCCGGCTGGCAAAACACGCAAATTATATTTTGAACAATATTCCATTTCATATTACCGAGGAACGGCTTCGCTTTGCCCAATACTGCCTTCCCATCTATCAGGAATTCTTTCCGGAGATTCTTGATGAAATACAGGGAATTGCAGACGGACAGTCCTGTGACGTAAAGCTTCTGCAGGGACTGCTATTCAGCATCTACGCCATACCCCCTTCCTGTCAGTGTTCCTGCTTTGCAGTATCCAATGAAAATACCATCCTGCTTGGCCGTAACAGTGATTTCCTGACTGCCATTGAAAAAAACAACCTGAATGTAATCTACCATTTTTCCACTGATTCTTTTTCATTTACCGGAAATACAACTGCCTTTGTCCAAATGGAGGATGGCGTCAATGAAAAGGGACTGGCTGTTGGATTAACTTCCGTATATCCCCCTTCCATTCGTCCCGGGATAAACGCCGGACTTCTGCTCCGCTTCTTTTTGGAAAAATGCAGCAGCGTGGAGGAAGTAATTTTCCATCTGGACAGACTTCCAGTCAGCTCTGCACAAACATTCACAGTGGCAGATTCCTTTGGAAATCTGGTCGTTCTTGAAAGTTACTGCGGCCAAACAGTCAAAATATCTCCCTCCGGAGAAAGACCTTATGTCTGTGCCACCAACCGTTTTCACTCTTCTGCGCTTTCTGCGATGAACAGCGAAAAAATCGACGACTGGCAGGCGGAACCACGCTACCAGACCCTGACACGTTTTCTGGAAGCCCACGCAAAGGAAATGGGGTTAGAAGAAGCTAAAAGATTGCTGCGCGGAGAATACGGATTTCTTTGCCAGTATGACAGAACTACCGGTAAAGATACCGTCTGGTCCGTCTTATATGATCTAAAGCAGAACCGTATTTACCGTACAGAAAAAAATCCCGCTCGAACCCCTTTCAAACCCGATACCCGGTTTCCTTTTTAACAGAAGATGATGATGATCTCACAGGGAAGGTGTGGTAAGATAAAGACATCCAAATAGAATGTATACGAAATTGACCATACCCTCTCTTTATCGACCGTGTGTGCTCTTGTAAAGAGAGGGTAGAAACGGCGAATACAGTTAGAAAGGTAATTGAAATGTAACTATACTGTACGTAAGGGGTTGGATGGCTGTTCATTCAAGCTGAATGGAAGAAAGGATATGCCACAGAAATTACAAAGTCTTTGTTGAAGTATTGTTTTAAGATTCTTAAGGTTCATCGTGTGTGCGCCCTCTGCCATCCGAAAAATATCGGTTCGTGGAAAGTACTGGAAAAGTGCGGACTGAGACGAGAAGTTCATTATATTAAAAAAGTAAAATACTTAAGTAATTCCGGTATTCATTGGGAAGACGAACTGGAATACGCCATTTTGAAAGAAGAACATGAACTTCTATTGCGTAACACAGCCATTGAAAACTGGATAACCGCCGTCCCAAAGCCACAAACCATAGGCACAAAATCAATCAACTTTCTTATTCAAGCATAAGAAGTGCAGACCAAACCGCGCTGCACTCCTTATGCTTTTTTCCTTTCTCACTTTATTTGTTACTTTCTTTCTATTATACATTTTATACTCAAAAAGTCTTTATTCAATTTTGCTTTCTTCGTTTATTTTTTACAATTTTAGCACCTTTTCTATAGCATCCACAGTATCTGCTCTTATCTTCACTTCTTCCGGCAGGTTCCCTTTCTGAAATCCGAATCCATAAGTAACCGCCAGAAAATCCACTTCTGCCATCCCGGCGCCCTGTGCGTCAGACAGACTGTCTCCGATAAGAACCGTCTCCTTTCTGGACGCTCCTGCAAGACGTCTTCCTTCCTCGATCAGATCCGCCTTGGTTTTGGTATCCTTTTCATCCATACCGCAGACTGCATCAAAGAAAGACAGCAGCCGGAAAGTATCCAACATCTCTACTGCAAAGTCGGTTCGCTTTAATGTGGCTGTTCCCAGAAAGCAGCCGGCTTTTTTCAGTTTCTTCAGCAGAGTCTCAATCCCCGGATAGGGAAATGCCTCATACTTTCCCTGCCTTGCATAATATTCCCGGTAATCTTTTGTCAGTTCTGCAATCTCATCTTCCGAAAACTTTCCCAACCGTTCCAGTGCCTGGGGAACGGTCAGACCGATGGCCTTTTGT
Organism: Blautia sp. An249; assembly: GCF_002159835.1. Taxonomy (GTDB): domain Bacteria; phylum Bacillota; class Clostridia; order Lachnospirales; family Lachnospiraceae; genus Blautia_A; species Blautia_A avistercoris. The sequence continues at coordinate 94,747 of NZ_NFJL01000012.1, forward strand.
ACAAATCCTTCCCCGGGAAATGAATGACCGCTTTTTTTTAATGCCCACTGGTAAGAATGATAAATCCCCTCATAGGAATTAACCAGAGTCCCGTCCATGTCAAATAAAATACACTTATACATGCTCTTTCTCCTGCTGATAAATCGAAGGAGTCAAAAAGGTAATCTCCATTTTTTCCGAGAGTTTCCGAATCTGCCTGCGGATTCTCTTCTGTTTTTCCTGAAGTTCTTCTTCGTTCAGAGGAAGACTCCATTTCCGATTATAATAATTTCCATCATACCGATAATAGAATCCGTCGAAACCTGCCAGGCAGACTTTCTTAATCCCGCAGCGCAGCAAAAGTGACAGAAGCATCAGACCTGCGTTGTCGGAAATCATCTCATCCCCGTTGGTATAATGATCGTAATCCACATAAAGGCCGTACTCCCTCCCCGCCGGCAGATTGGAGGTGAGAATGACCTGAAGTTCTCCCATATACCGGAGTTCTTTTTCTATAATATCCATTCGCTTATGATTGCTTACAAAACAGGCATGGATGGGAAATCCGGGCTCCACAAAGTTTACAGAAATGACACAGGGGTTATTTTCTTTTATATAGGCTCTGATTTTTTCCTCTTCTGCAGAAAGGCTTTTTCCGGGAGCTAAAAGCAGAATCTCCTTTCCCTCCAGCAGATTTCTGATTTTCTCCACGGCCCTGCTGTCGTCGATTTTCCTGCTCTGAAACTGATGATAAAGTTCCCGGATTCGTTTATGACTATAGATCCCTCTGTCTTTTTTCGGAATGGAACGGATGATCTTTTCAATGTCTTTCATGGTCAGTGTCTGTTTGTTGATTAGATAGGAGGCGTAATTCGGATGGCAGACATGGCTGGCCGCTATATGATAAGGCATCGTATAGCCCCACTCATACTCCTTGCGTATAACGGAAATATATTCGTCATAAATCTCCATAACCATCGCCGCATCGTAGCGGGATGCAATGTTTTTATTAATGTATTGGGTAATTAATTCTGTGGGCAGATTTCCGGCTCCTCTTCCCATTCCATAGACGGAGGAATCCAGGATCAGGGTTCTTTTTGTCTGGATTTTTCCCAGTACCTGGGCGTTGGAAAATGCAAGCTGCAGATTATTATGGCCGTGAAATCCCAGCCGGATTTCCGGGCTCATATTTTCATCAATTAAATAATAGCGGTGGGAGACATCATTGCGGTACATACTTCCCAGAGTGTCTACAATATAGAAGGCAAAGGGATGTAGTTCATTCATCTTCTCCACCAGTTTCAGAAGTTCTATATCACTGTAAAATACAGTCCCCACCGGCTGCATAAACACTTTATAACCCTTTTCCATCAGAATCCCGGCCCATTCCACAGCCAGCTCCACTTCTTCTTTGTGGAAAGTCAGCCGGATTCCGTCTATGCTTGTGCCGTCCCAGGGAGAAAGCATAGACGGATGCAGTTCCTTTTCTCCCATGGCGATCATGGCCACGAACATAGACGTTCTCTTTCTTTCCGGCAGAACTTTCCTAAGCTCTTCCACACCGGAGAAAAGAGAGCTCTCTTCATCTTCTGCCATTTTTGTCAGAAAACCGCACTCGATAATATCGATGCCAGCCGTCTCCAGCTTGTCTAAAACTGCCTGAATGGTCTTTCGGCCAAATTTCCAGTCATTGATATAACCCCCGTCCCTTAGGGTGCAGTCCAGTACCTGAATACTCATAAACGCAGTTCCCCCTTTTCCAGTTTTTTCTGAATTACGGCCCTGACATATTCCAGATCTTTGGGCGTATCCACAGACAGAGTCTGCGCCTGTACAGGAATCATTTTCAGTTTCCTTCCATGTTCGATAAAGCGCAGCTCATTAATGTCTTCTGTCTTCTCCAGCTCTCCTTTTTCCGTTTCTGCGAAAAATCGAAGAGCCTCCATGGAATAAGCCAGCACGCCCAGATGTTTGTAATAATCGAATTCCAGGCGGGCCTTGGGGTGGGGAATGGGACTTCTGGACATCATAAGGGCATACCCTTCCGGATCCGTCACCACCTTTATATTGGATTCATCTACCACTTCTGCAGGACGGGACATTGTGGTCATCAGATTCGCAGCAAAAAATCCCTCTCTTTTCCGTGGAATAACTGCCTCAACAATTCCCGGTTCTATAAGGGGTTCGTCCCCATTGACGCAGATATAGAGATCTGCGGGGATTTTCTGCGCCGCTTCATAAATTCTTTCCGTACCGGAAGCATGATCCGCTCTGGTCATCAGCACCGGAATCTGATACTGTCTGCAGGTCTCTTCCACTTCTTTGTGATCTGCAGCCACATAGATCTGCTTTATTTTTTCGGACTTTTTTATCTGATGGTATACCCACCAGATCATGGGCCGGTTACATATGTCTGCCAGAGGTTTTCCCCTGAACCGGCTGGAATTATAACGGGCCGGAATAATCACTGCCGTATCCATATCTTGCGCCTCCTTTATTTTTTCAGCAATTTTCCCACTGCTCTTACTGGTTTCGTCAGTTTCCAGCAGGTAGAATTTTCATAGGAATTTACCACCTTCTCAATCTCTTCCTGGGCTTCCCGGCTGGTTGCCGTTCCCAAAAAGGAAGGCTGCAAAGCCGCGGGCCGTTTGAGAAGACCCGGATTTTTCTTTCTCTGTTCTGCTTTATACAGGTTCCAGTTATTTAACAGTCGATCCGACCACATCTGTAATACCTGGCTGCTGATTACTTCATAGCCCTCCGGAACTTCAGCCACCATCCTTTTACAGCAGTTCTCTCCATCCTGCATGTCATAGGACAATATATTAGGCATGTAGATCTGTACTTCCTTTCCCAGAAACTGAGTTCTTCCATTTACCTTTAACTGAAAATGCACGATTAAGAAATCCCGAAGCCGTTCTTTCAGAGGCAGAAACGCCCGGTTATACACCGTATCTTTTTCATAAGAATCCAGCAGACCCTGAATGATATAATGCCCTTTCAGAGCTCCGAAGCACCCGGTGGTAAGTTCTTCCTGATTCTCAAATCCGAAAAAGATCCGGTTCAGCCGAAGCTTTTTCAGATTCAGAGAGGCCTGCATCCAGGGCTCCAGTATAATCCCGCCCTGTTCAAAAAGGGCTTTCAGTCCATAATACTCCCGGACATATTCCGTCTTTCCCTGCTCCATGGCCTCCCGGATCATGGGCGGAAGCTCCTCTTTCCTGTAATCTTCCTCCCGGATCTGCAGCACTTTTGCCTGTGGGAAATTCTTTTTCAGAGTATGGAAATATTCTTCCGGAATCTCTTCCTGAAAGGAAACACACAGAAACTGTTCCGGTATTACTTCTTCCTCTGTAAACTTCAGGATTTCTTTTACCTTTTCGTCTTTTTTCAGATAAGAATTCAACAGAAAATCTTTTTTATATTCTTTCAGAAGTTCAATGAAATCTGCCCGAAACAGAGGGCGTGACTGCATCATATTCCAGTATAACTGTCTGGCCGTACAGTAAATAACTTCCTCCCGGTAAGCAGGTTCACTCTCATTGATAAAATCACGGAAGGCCTGAATAATATCTGTCATTTCTCCCGTATACGTAGTGGAAAGGGTATTGGCCCGCCGGTAATAATGATAAAAGGGACGGGGCACATATCCCACATTGGGATATCTGGTCATCAGGGCAGGAATCAGGGAAATGTCCTCAAAGAGCATCTTTTTATATCTCCGATTCTTCCAGATTTCTCTACGAAACAGCTTATTCACACTGTATGTGATGTTATTTCCTCTGACGATATAATCTGCCATCTCCACCCGCTCTTTATGGTAGGAAGAGACTGCCGTCTCCCGATTTTCCTCTACGTATATAATTTTCACATCACACATTACAATATCAAAGTCTTCTTCCACGGCTTTCTGATACATGGTTTCGTACATTTGCGGCTCTACCGTATCATCCGAATCCAGAAAGGCAAGATATTCTCCGGAAGCTCTCTTTATTCCTGTGTTCCTTGCCATCCCCAGACCTTCATTCTCTTTGTGAATCACCTGTATCCGCTCCGGATAGCGGGCAGCATAGGCGTCGCAGATTTCCCCGGATCCGTCCTGGCTTCCATCGTCCACCAGTACAATTTCTGTCTCCTGTAACGTCTGGGCCAGAACGCTGTCCACGGCCCTCTCTAAATAATCTTCCACCTGATATACCGGGATAATCACCGATACTTTCCATTTACTGTCCATAGCTTCCTCCTAGATACTCAAGAATGCTTTTCAGCTCATAAATCGTTTGGGGCACATAGTAATTTCTTCCGGCAAACTGTCTGCGAAATTTCTCCAGATATTCTTTTAGAAGCTCGTCTTCTTTCCACAGAACCCTGCCTTCAAACAGCGGGTACAGCATTACTGTGGGAATATCCATTCCAAATAGCAGCCGGCCCGTAAGGGCCGCATTGGAACATACGGTAAGCAGCACCAGTTTCTCCGGTTCTTCATTGAGTAAATACAATTCCCAGGGCGCCTCTTTTTCTCCATGGGGAGCGATTCCCCTGCGGTAAGGAAGGATCTGGGTATTTCTGGGATGAGGTTTTACCCGAAAAGGTTTCCCTCTGGTCAGTTCCCGGCAGCTTCTGATTAAATCCAGCTCATTGCTTACAATTCCCTCGGCCCGAAAAGACTGTTCCAAAAACAAAAAACCCTCCATCTTATCCGGTTTTTTATAATCAAACACCTGATTTAAAATCTCTTTCAGTTCGGTATCCTCCCGGCTGATTTTAGGGAGGGCTTCGTTTGGTACTGTATCCTGGCGTACGGCAAGATGAGGTTCGTACAGCAGTACTTTCTTCAGCTTCTCTTTTATCTTTCGGCCTTCCTGGGTCCGGTTCACGCTGGCCCGGTCTTCTCTCAGATAGTCGATCACATAGGTGGAAAATCCGTCCTCAAAACAAATAAATTCACAGGAAGAAGCGTCATATTTACAGGCCAGCATCCTGGTAAAAGTATCAAAATTTGAAAAATAAACCTGGTCATATGAAGCCAGAGAATCACTTAAGATCCACCGGAAAATCTGTTCCCGGTTTCTAAATCCTTCCTTAATTTCCTCCTCTTTTCCCACCGCATATTTCCTGCTCAGCTCCTTTGTTTCCCCGTAAAGGATCCGATCAAATAAATGGAGTTTTTCCAGATTCCTCCCATAATCCTTTAAGGAGGGGATAATGTCAGTGAGCAGCAGATCCGCCCCGGCGCCTTTCAGAAAAGTTCTTTGAATCTGTATGGCTGTAATTAGCTGGTATACGGAATTTACAAGGATTAACCCTTTCACTGTGTTTCCTCCTCTCTTCCCAGTTTCCTGATAATGAAATGGTTCTCCAGATTCTCGCATCCTGTGGAATTTACAGAATACAAAGTTCTGGGCTTTTTCCAGAACACGTAGGGAAGCAGTTCCGAAGGAAAGGTTTCCTTTATGACCTCTGCTTCGGGAAAGATTCCGCTGTAATTCATCGAATCATCGGGATGTTTTTTAATAATCACTCTCACCTTTTTTGGCATCTGCTCTTTTACCCGGGTATAAAGCCGGTATTGTTCCTGCTCTGTCATATATCCCAGATTACTGAACTGCTGGGTCAGCAAAATGGCCTGCGCCTTTGTACGAATCCGCTTTTTCAAAAAGAAATGGATGAGCTTTTTCCGTTTCCCCACAGAACATTTCTCCAGAGCTTCCTCCACCGAAAAATTTTCATAAATGGGATCGGAAACATCTATGGTCTGAGCCTTCTTCAGGCAGATAATCCTTTCCACACAGGGGTTGGCTCCATTGAAAAGCCCGTACTTTCCGGCAATTTCTCCGTGAACGGGGAACTTCTTTTTCAGCCCTTCACCAAGTTCTTCCCAGCGGCTCAGCATCCCCGCCGCATCCTCAAAGAATATGAAGGGAATCTGATTCAGCAGCAGATAAAGTGAGAAATAGAAATGGGCTCCCGCCACATAGATTTTATCAAATTCTGTAATTTCGCAGGGAATATACTGTCCGTAGAATTTCACGGTATCTTTTAAAATCTCTTCTTCTTCCCGATGGTAGATATGAAGGTAAGGGAAAAGATACACCTGATCGAAGAAATGATCTGCCTTCAGTTTTCTGTACTGGGGGTACTTTTTCGTAATGAAATCCGGAAGAATAAGGACGGCTCTGTCCTCACTGTGGTACGTCATTTTATGCAGCAGAACTTCCAGAAGCTGGTAGGAGCTTACTGCGTGATACAATACTTTCCTGCCTGAGTTTTTTTCATCCCACATGTATGTCATCCATCAAATCCTCCAACTCTTCCATAAATCTGTGATTTTTCTCACTTTCCGCCAAAAGCATGGGGCCATAGGCATCCCTTCCGCTGACTGGAATTTCCATCCCCAGCCGCTGTTCCGTCTGAAGAAACAATTCTGCAAAATCCAGGATGCCTCTGTGGATGTCCCGGATTCGTTCTGCCTGTGCCGGAGGCTCTTTCAGCCGTATTTCATAAGTATTATCGTCTTTTAAATAAAACCCTCTCAGACTTCCCTGGGGCGCGCCTAAAAGAAGTTCCCAGTACAGATTGTGGCCTTTTTCCGGATGGTGAGACCTCCATAAATCCCGGTTTTCTCTCTGAGAATACAGATAGCTGGTGACTTTCCCCTGAAAGAAGAAAGGCTCATACCCGCTGGTCTCCGGGGAGCCTGCCCCAACGGCCCCTGCTAAAATTCCTGTCACCGGGCAGGAGAGTTTCCACATCTGGTTCACGGCATAATCCAGCATCAAAGCTCCGCTTCCGGCCCAGCCAATATCCACTGCCGCAGCCTTTTTGCTATCCTGCAGAAGCTCCTTATAATAAAGGCCGCCTGCCTTTTGCTGTCTGCTGTAGCAGGCCAGAACCTCACTCCAGGAATCTGTTAAATATTTTTTTACTTTTTCCACATTTCTATTCGTCAGTTCTTCCCCGGCCTCTAATTTCATAGTCCGGCACAGAGGGAACAAAAACTCCTTCAGATCCATCTGATTCAGTATCTGAGCGATCGTAAATTTCTGATTCTGCTTGTGGTAAAGGAATCTCTGGAAATATTCCTGCCGGAAGTAGGGAGCCGTTATTTTCAGAGCCGCCAGCCGGGACCAGAACGCATACCGGGTGTTCTTTATTTCTTCAGGGAACAAAAGCCGGTAGACTTTTAACAGTACATACCCGTCCCTGGAGAGAAAGAGCAGTCTGTCAATCTGATGTTCTTTTTTATAACAATGAATATACCGGCAGTACCCCACTGCAAACAGGCCGCCGTATAAAAAACCATACTCATACTCTCTGGAATATATTTTCAGTCCGTTGTAAATCCAGCTATTGGAGATTCCTCTGTAGATGCTCCCGGTTATCTCTGACATAGAAAATGTCCGGTATGGGTTTCCCTTCTGATTTACGTTTATCACCGGATATGCATCCATCCCGTGCTCTTTTGCCTGCCTGTAATCCGAATGAAACTGATCTCCTATATGAATATAGCCCCGGGATATTTTCATGGTTTTTCTGACTACTTCATAGAGGCCTCCCTGGCTTTTGGAGGTTTTGTAGTCGCAGGAGACGAAACATTGATAAAAGTTCCCGTAGCCGGCATGTTCCAGCAGTTTTTCTATCCTTTCCCGGCCTAAATACATATCCGATACCGCAAGGATTCTCTTTTTCTGTTTCTTTAATTCTCCAACCAAAGCAATCATATAGGGGTTGGCGTAACAGCAGTCGTATTCCGTCTCCCACTCTGCCTGCATCCCCGCCTCTTTGGGAATTCCTGTCTCCCTCTCCATCACTTCCCAGATCTCTTCAAAGGTGACCTCCCTTGTGTTCTCCTTATCATATTTTTCCTTTCTTGCCCTTTCTTCCGCCTGCATCCGAAGCTTCTTAAAATTGGGGTATCCCAGCTTTATTCCCACCAGGTAAAACAGATCTTCCGGTGCGGAAAACGGCCGAAACAGAAGGGTATCAAATACATCGAACGAAAGAATTTCATATTTCCCCAGTCTTTTGGCCAGTTCCCGGGGACTTTCCTTTGCTGCCCGTGAGGACTCGCTGCCCCGGGTATAGAGCAGTTTTCCTTCTTCCTTTATCTTTCGATACTTCTCGCGTATCCAAGGCATGCGATTTCCTATTTTTTGGTAAATCCAATCCTTTTTACTTCCCGTTTTCTTCATAAGCTCTGCAGACTGCCTCCGGTTCTCCCACTGCTTTTAAGATTCCTTTTTCAATCCAGATTACTTTCGTACAATTTTGGCGTATGACGTTTGTGGAATGGGAGACGATTATAACGGTAGAGCCGCTGTGGATCATCTCCTGGATCCGCTTTTCGCTTTTTTTGCGGAAGAACAAATCCCCTACACTGAGGACTTCGTCCAGAATCAGAATTTCCGGGGTATCTCCCGCTGTGGCAATGGCAAATCCCAGCCGGGAGACCATACCTGAAGAATAGTTTTTCACTTTCTCTTCCATAAAGTCTTCCAGTTGGGCAAACTCGATAATCTTTCCATAGTTCCGGTCCAGAAAGTCTCTGGAATAACCGATGAGCGCTCCGTTCAGATACACGTTTTCCCTTCCTGTCAGTTCTCCGTCAAATCCCGTTCCCAGTGTCAGTAACTGCACCTTGCTTTTGTCCACTTCCACCCTGCCCCGGGTGGGAGTCAAAACCCCGGAAATAATCTTCAGCATGGTACTTTTTCCGGATCCGTTGGTGCCAATCAATCCCGCCACTTCTCCCTTATGAATCTGAAAACTGACATCGTCAAGGGCTTTTTGCACCTGGCAGGTATACTCTCTGCGGATTTTTCTGAGGATAGCCTCTTTCAGACTGGAGGCTTCGTTTTTCACTCTTTTAAATTCCATACTCACATGTTCCACCAAAATTTCTGTCTCTTCCATTACTGCCTCTCCTCCTCAGATTTTCTGCATCAGCAGATTCCTGTTTTTCCGAAACACAAACACACCTGCAAAATAAAGTCCCGCCGACCAGATCAGAATCTGCGCCCACTGAAGCAAAGAGGGAAGGGTTCCGTACATCATGACTTTTCTGGCCCCGTCAATCATCGCAAACAGGGGATTGTTTAAAACCACAATCCGGATAACGCCCTCCAGTTGTTCCACCGGATAAAAGATGGCAGAACAGTACATCCATAAGGTCAGCATCACGGAATACAAATGTTTCATATCCCCGAAAAACACATAGGCCACAGCCAGAATCTGCGCCATCCCCAGAGAAAACAAAAACAGGCCGCCCAGGATCAGCGGAGTAAGCAGCATCGTCCAGGAAAGACGGAGGCGAAAAACAAACAGCATGATCAGATAAGCCAAAAACGAATATCCCAGATTAATGAAAGAGGTATAAACCCTCGACAGAAGGAAGATTTCCATAGGGACTTTCACCTTCATCAGCAGAGCCTTATTATCCACCAGCGCAGTCATGGCTCCGTTGGTGGCTCCCGTAAATGTCTGCCAGATAAGAAAACCTGTCAGATAGTAAATGGGGTAGTTTTCAATGGAGCGGCGAAACATCCGGGAAAAAATCAGGGACAACACTGCCATGGAGAGCAGAGGGTTTAAAACACTCCAGAAAATCCCCAAATAGGATCTGGCATATTTTCTTTTTAACTCCCGTTCGGTCAATTGCCCAATCACAAACAGGTACTGTTTTCTCCCTCTGCTTTCAGCCATGTCTTAAAGCCGTCTCCTTCCTGATTCTTTCTGCCTCCTTCTTAAGAAAGCGCAGGTATTTGTACCGGGTATAGGATCTGAGATTTCTGTTTACATTCTTTCTGGAAAGGACAATACTTCCCTCCTGCCAGGCGCTCCTTCGCCCTTTTCTTTTCGTTCCTTTCAGGCGGTGCATCAGTTGTCTGAAGATCCTGCTGCCTTTTAAATCCTGCGGTTTTATTTCTGCCGCCAGAGGCGCCTCTTCCCTTCCCAGCCCTTCATCGGAGAAAGGGATTCTTCCGAAAACGGCCGCTTCTTTGCCTGTAGGACGACACATAAAAAGACGGAATAATTTCTCAATTACTTTCCTGTCCTGCCAAAAGCCAATCTCCTTTATTCCGAAAGTCCCCGTATTTTCCGCCAGATTCCGGACGTACTCCATAAGATAAGAGCCCTCTTTTTGTGTAAAATCCTTTCTCTTTTCTACGATTTCTTCATATATGGGGTAATACAGTTCTCCCCGGCGGACATACCCCAGAGTCATCCCATGGGGCGCTGAATATACCGCCTCAAAGAGACAGTTATTAAAATAAACTTTCCTCCTGATTTTGCCTCGGGGGCCAAAGTAATAGCATCGGTAGTCCTCCCTGCGCACATGAGCCGGAATCTCATAGAGCCCCCAGTAATAACCTTTCAGAGATTTTTTTCTTCCCATGCAGCTTAATACTTCGTTCAGTGTTTTTTGCAGAGATCCTGTCCATCCGCTGTCTACCACCGCGTCTGAAATCCCGTCCAGCAGCCCTTCCTGTCTCAGATACCCTTCCAGGTTAGGCATTTCCTTCTGAGAATGCTGATTCATATAGTGCAGGAACCGCCCGCAGTGTTCCAGCTTCTGCCGGATTTTCGGCAGATCAGAAGAAGCCAGTTTCTCAGATAAGGACCAGGGAAAGGGACAGACCGCCAGAACTTCCTGCATCTCTTCCGTGGTCAGTCCCGCCCGGCTGAAAACAGTGCCCAGAGTCACTTCCAGCGCATCCCTGCAGATGTACTCCAACGCTGCCTTCTGATTCAGATGGAAAGCAGGGAGACGGACGCAGTAACGGGAACAGCTTAAATATCTGCATTCCACGGGAAGGTGGAATCTTCCGCAGAAAATCAACGCCGCCCGGTACATGAAATATCCGTCTCTTGCCATAAAATAAAGGCGTCTCTTCCCGGTCTTTACTGCATCGTTTAACACCCACAGCAGGAAACCGGCAAGGGCCGGTCCCAGCACATAATTACAGACTACACTGCATTCCTCATTCTTATTTCTTTCTCCCAGTTTTGCGGCCTGGTACAGGCAGGGCCTCTGAGCTAAATATCTCTGATACTTCTTTCTTCGTTCTCTGGCGCTTTCCATTTTCCTTCCACCTATAGTCCTTCCTTTTTTCTCCCGGATTGTTCCATACCCGTCTCAGATAATAATGAACCGGAACCGGAATAACCCCCGCGGCCAGCGGCCTTAACACATAGAAAAAGGTCCTCTGCTTAAGAATTCCCAACTTCCTGAATCCGTGATACTTAAGCCGCACTTCTCTGAGACGGCGGAGAAGCCGTCTCTTTTTGTAGGAATTATAGGTTTCCCGGTACTGCAAAAGAGGTTTCTGAATGTTATATCCTCTGTAATGGTTTCTATACAGCTTCATAAAGAGCTGATAATCCTCGCACAGCAAAAGTCCCCTGGACGTACAGTAACCGTTTACTTTTATCAAAGTCTCCTTACGGAACATGACCGAGGGGTGAACAAAGGGCGAATACAGCAGGAAGTCCCATTTTCCCGGTATCCGGGGCATTCTCTGCAGGCCCCAGACGCCGTATTCATCTATCAGTTCCACATTGCTTCCCACCCACTGGTACTGAGGATGGGATTCCAGGAACCGGTACTGTATCTGCAGACGCTCCTTTTTAGCAATATCATCGGCGTCCATTCTTGCCACATATTTCCCTGCTGCATAACTGATACAAATATTTAAGGCGGCAGCCAGCCCCAGATTCCGGCTGCCTCTCAGGTACACAATTCTCTCATCCATGGCAGCAGCTTTCCGGATAAAATCTGCGCTTTCTTTCCCGGAACCATCGTCATACAAAAGAAGCTCCCACTCCTTAAAACTCTGAGCGATGACGGAACGGACAGCCTGCAGAAATATCTTTTTCTTTTCCGGATTATACACGCTCATAATAATACTGATTTTCACACGGTTTCTCATAGAAATTCCTTTCCACCTTCTGATTCACTTCCAGATAAATTCTCTTCATAACGGCATTTGCGTATTTTTTATCAAAAGGTTCGGCCGAGGCAATACAGTAACGGGACATCTGCTCCCTTTTCCTTTTACTCATCTCTTTTAAAGTCAGAATCCCTTTTGCAAATCCACCGGCATCTTCATAATGACAGACAAAACCATTTTTCTTATGTTCCATATATTCTCTGGTTCCCCGGTTGTCTGAGGCAATAACCGGAATCCCCATAGCCAGAGACTCCAGAGCCGCCATTCCCAGGCCTTCTCTTTTAGAGGGAAATAAAGAAGCATCCGCACAGCCCAGAATTTCCCAGACTTTGGGACAGTAGCCGTAAATGGAAACCATCTCATCCAGTCCCAGTTCCTGAATCTGACGCTCCAGTTCCCTTCTTAAAAACCCGTCTCCGCAGATTCCCAGACGGAAGTTTCCGGCATCGGGATAATTTTCTTTTACTATCTGAAATGCTTTCAGAAGGATTCTGTGATTTTTATTTTCATTTAATTCTCCTACGGAAACCAGGAAAAAGTCCTCTTCCTGAATTCCCAGTTTTTTGCGAAAAGCCTTTCGGGCATTTTGGCTCAGAGGCCGAAACCGTTTTCTGTCCAGACCGATGCCCGGAATTTTGTACACCTTCCCGCCCTTCTTCAGATGAAATCTCTTTGCATGACGGTAGTCTTCTTCGTTAATTACAATCAGAATATCGGTAAACCTGGCCAGCCGCTTTTCGATTCCGTAATATACCAGACGGTTCCAAAGGGGCGCCTGTTTATAAAAATGAAATCCGTGGGCCGTATAGATTACCGTAAGATTTTTATCTCCGCTTAACTTCCCTGCCAGTCTTCCCAGAACTCCGCCCACAGGTGTATGGCAATGCAGAATGTCAAAATGATAGAGCTTTATCAGCTTCAGGATCTGTTTTAAAGCTTTCTGGTTGTCCCGCAGGACGTACGGGGAACGGGCGATTTCAATGGAATGAATCTGTACGCCCATTCTTTCCAGCCTTTCCCTGTCCGATATATAATGAGGTTCCTCCATCCTTGCCGCATAATGCACCACATAGCCCATGCGCTGCAGCAGCTTTACGTTTTCCATCTCAAACTTCCCGAGAAAATCATGAGTTGTAGTTAAAATTAAGACCTGCTTTTTCATACCCTTATCGCCTCCCGCAATCTTGCGCAGCCGCCCGGAATTTTCATAAGAACAAAGAGGAATTTCCTGTTACATAAAAAATCTCTTACAAACAGTTTCCCATTTGTAAGAGATTTTATTCATCTTAACTTTCTGCGATTATTTTTCAGCATTATGAAATTTTCCATTTTTCGATTCCATAAATTTGAGGAAGTTTTCTTTCTCTCCGATTACAAAATCGTCTTTTATCCAATATCCTTTCTGATTGGCTTCCAGATATATTCCGTCTTTGATATATCTTACTTCCTGTATTGCGGAATATGGTATGGTTTCAAACTGTGATCCCCAGCCATACTGAAAGTTCTTCTGATAGAAATAAAAATTGGCTTTTAAAACGCCTCCCGGACATTTTTTATACACTTTCCTTGCCTGTAAATACGGCAGGAGAAAAATCAGCCCCACGCAGACTGCCAGCAGTCCGATGAGGATTCCGTCCACAATGTTTCCGCCGATGTGAAAGAGACTCCCGGAACTCTGCCCGGTAACCTGATTATAAATAAAAAGTCCGATGTATATCACTCCAACAGCCAGGCAGATGATCAGATTCCGGACGGCTGTTTTCTGTCCTGTCATCCACTGCAGCTTCAGAATCTCTTTTTTGTTATACTGGGTTTGTATTTTAAACATTACCGCTGCCATCTGTCTCTCCTTTTCCCACTACCACAGTTAATTCTGCCTGGTTGGACATATGATTCTCCGAATCTGTCACATAATAGGTCAGTGTGTAGGTTCCTTCAGCAGCCGTATTCACTTCTCCCTGAATCTGGATTCTTTTGTATAAGTCTCCTGACTGATCTTTGTCATCCTGTATATCGGAAACGTAACTGAGCTGTTCAAAGGTATCCCCCACCTTCATCTCAACATAATACTCTTTCAGATAAATTCTGGGCGCTCCCGCATCCAGACTCTGTATCTTCTCTTCCTGAAGCTTCTTTGCCTCCTGGGCTTTTTGATCCGAAGATGCTTCGGTTTCCTGTTTTTCTGTGGAATCTCCCTGCACAGTTTCGTCCACTACTGTTTCATCTGTGGTATTCTCTCCCTGTGAAGTTTCTTCCTGAGTCTCTTCCTGTTCTGTATTCTCATCTGACTCCTGCAGGCTGCCCTCTTTACATTTCACAGCATGCCGCAGCTTTGCCACGTTGTTGCTGGAATCTTTGGCTACGTACACAACCGTCGCCGTCTCTTTCTCTTCTGATATGTAAATGGATTCTACCTCCAGAGAACTGGATACATTTCCGTCTCTGTTATCTTCTGCAGTTACTCCCTCCAATAGCTGTTCTTCATCCATTCCTGCCTGATACTCCAGGTTCTCATTGTCCACATGAATTTCAGGAGGGGTTGTATCTGCATCTATCTTTAGATATAAGAAGATTCCGCCCAGAACCAGACAGCCAAGGATCACGAGAGTCATAATCCCTTTTTTCATAACGGGCCCTCCTGTTTTCTATTCGTAACGAATGTACTTTCCATATCGTTTGTATTTACCATATTTTCTGTAACGGCCATATTTTCCGTATCCTTCTTTGCTAATATCGACTTTATTCAGAACCGCCCCCAGAATCGGACAGTTTCCTTTCTCCAGCTGCCGCTTTACTTCCTGGACAAAACGGTAGCTGATTGCTTCTGCTTCGATTACCAGAACCACGCCGTCGCAGCATTCTGAAACAACGGCACAGTCGATTACACTTCCAAGCGGCGGGGTATCGATAAGAATATAATCGTAAATATCTCTCATTGTCTGGACAAATTCCTTAAAATATCTGCCGCCTAAAAGTTCTGCCGGATTGGGCGGAACAGGGCCTGCAAACACAATATGGAAATTAGGGATGTCTGTCACACAGACAACCTCTGAGAGTTTCGCCTGTTTTGACAGATAATGGGTCATCCCCTTTACTTCTTCCTGAACCTGAACTCTGCCTAAAAGTACCGATTTACGAAGATCCGCGTCTACCAGTAGAATTCTTTTTCCCGCTTCTGCAAGAGAGACTCCCAGATGAAATGCCACATTACTTTTGCCTTCATTCTGGGTACAGCTTGTTAAAGCAATTACTTTTTTATCATCTCCGCAGAACTGCAGATTTGTACGCAGAGATTTATAAGCCTCATCTGCGGCATAATCCAGAGCAGTGCGTACCACTTTTACCTTATTCACTATTCATTCCTCCTGTACTTTTACGCTTTTTGTCCGCGAAGCCGGTTTTTCTTTTTGCTCTTTTGTTTTCCCCTTTTTTCGCTCTCCGTTATAGGAATACTGCCCAGGGTACTCAGATTCAGATACCGTTCTATATCTTCGCTGTTCTTAATGGAATCATCCGTTAAATAAATCAGCAGCACCACTGCAGCCGACACAAAGATTCCTGCAAGGCCTCCAAGCAGACCGTTTCTGGAGATATTAGGGCTGATG
Organism: Blautia sp. An249; assembly: GCF_002159835.1. Lineage (GTDB taxonomy): Bacteria > Bacillota > Clostridia > Lachnospirales > Lachnospiraceae > Blautia_A > Blautia_A avistercoris. Next base: position 110,282 of record NZ_NFJL01000012.1, read on the forward strand.
GGAGACGTGGGAATATTGGCATCTTCCACCACGTTTACCGCCTCAATATCCATTACGTTTTTAATATGTTCGGAAGCCACGTCCCGGATTGCATTTGCAATCTCCGCAGCTACATAAGGATCTTCATCCTGAACGTTGATGGAAATAATACGGGTATCCGTAGGGCTGTCCACGACCAGTTTCCCCAGAAGCTGGTTATAATTCATATTTAATTCCAGTTCGGCAATCACATTTTCGATTACCGTTCTGCTCTTAATCAGTTCTGTGTAGTCTTTGGTCAGAAACGTACTGGTCTGAATGTCATTGCTGGTCAGTGTACTTCCGTCCTGCCTGGTCAGCACGTACATTTTTGTGGTAGACTGATAAACAGGCGTAATCATCAACTTCGTCCCGATGACTGCCGCCAGCATGCCCAATACGCCAACCAGAAGAATAATTCCCAGTCTGTTCAGCAGCGCTCTTAAAATTTCTCCTAAATCCAGTTCAATTTCCTCTGTACTTCGTAAATTCTGTTCCATTCTTCTCTCCTGTCATTTATTTTCCAATAGTTTCCGGGGATTTTCCCAAAAAATTCTGCGGGCGTAAGCACTTCCCTCTTTCTTTTCTACATAAGCTGCACAGGCCCCCATCAGAGGTTTCCGGTACTTACTTCCATGTCCGTCTGTTCCAATGAAATCCAGCAAATCTGCTCTCATTAATTTTTTACAGAACCTTTTAGCTGCTCTTCCGCTTTCTCCCATGATGCTTCCGGCATTTACCTGGATTCTGGCCCCCATACTTACCAGATCTTCCAGAAAATCCAGATCTTTCTGCACACATTCATAACGCTCCACATGGGCGAGAATGGGCGCATACCCGAAACGAATCAATTCATAAAGGGATTTCTGCATGGATTCCTGATGGATGTAATAGGGGAATTCCGTTAAAACGTATCTGGAATCTGCCATGGAGGAAACTTTTTTCTCTTTTAATAAAGATACCATCTCTGTACAGATATGTAATTCGCATCCCAGGTACAGCTCCATCTGCAGGTTCTGCCTGTGCATACATTCCTTCACCCGGTGAAACTGGCGGATGATTTCTTCCTGTGGTGTCTCAAACATTCCTCTGCGGTAATGGGGGGTTGCAATAATTGTCCTTACCCCGTTCTCATACTCCAGTTTCAGCATTTCCATGGTTTCTTCCAGGCTTTTGGATCCATCGTCAACATGGGGAAGCAGATGGCAGTGTACATCTGTTAAACCTGTCACTTCTCTCTGCCCTCTCTGAAAACTTTCAGTTCTCATCTTACTATGTTTCCAAACTCTCTACAACTGTGTTGAACTTTTTATTATCTGAAGTGTAAAAATCTGAACTTCCTTTTCAATTTTAATCTATCTCCTGTCAGAATACAAGACAAAATCTGCTTTCGTTCCCTGTTTCATTCAAAACACCGGCGCAGCTTCTGCCGCACCGGTGTCCCCGAGGCTTTTTTATATAATAATACAAACCAGGCCGCCTTTGCTGTCATTGACAATTTTCTGCATGGTATCCTGGAGTTTTTCCTGACTTTCCTCTGTGATACCGGCGATCTTAGTCCGAATCCCGTCTTCCACCAGCTGTTCCACAGATTTTCCGAAAATATTGGTTTCCCAGACGCTCTCTCCCCTGTCCTCACTTCCTTTAATATAAGTAATTAAATCCTTTGCCTGATCTTCCGTTCCCACAATGGGGGCGATTTCTGTTTCAATATTGGCTTTTATCATATGGATGGACGGGCTTTTGGATTTGATTTTCACTCCGTATTTATTTCCCTGTTTGATTACACTTGGCTCATCCAGCTGAATTTCCGCAAGCTCCGGCACCACGACCCCATATCCGCATCCCCGGACAGATTCCAGTGCAGCCTGAACCTTTACATATTCCTGTTTCATTTTGGCAAATTCTTTGATGGTATGGATTAACTGGTATTCGCTGTCCATCTCCACTCCGGTCATCTGACTCAGAGTCTGATAATAGTAACACTCTTTCACCTGAATGCGGATCCGCACAATTCCTGTGGCCAAATCCAGAGTTTCCAGAAGAACCTCCTGTACATAAGGTCCCTCCATTTTTACAGAGTCTCTGGTAAAATTCCGCATATGGGAGAAATTTTTCATTCTGTCTTTGATTTGCATCAGAAGATTTTCCTTCAGTTCATTGTTGTCAGGCAGCATTTCTATCCATTTGGGAATGTAAAACTGAATCTGGCTGACCGGAAATTCATACAGAACTTTCTCTAAAATACGGTTAATATCTTCCCGGCGAAGTTGTTCGCAGTTGGCAGTAATGGCGGTAACCTGAAACTTCTCCTGGATTTTCCCGGCAATTTCCAGGGTTTCTTCTTTATAGGGCTTCTGGGAATTCACAATCACCAGAAACGGTTTGTTCTGGGCTTTCATCTCCTGAATGGTTCTTTCTTCCGCCTCCAGAAAGTTTTCCCTGGGAATTTCTCCGAAGGATCCATCCGACGTCAGAACAAGGCCAATGGTGGAATGCTCCTCAATCACTTTTCTTGTCCCAATCTGAGCGGCTTTGGAAAAAGGAATTTCCTCCGGAAACCAGGGGGTTTTCACCATTCTTTCTTTTCCTTCTTCCAGATGTCCCGCCGCGTCCGGCACCAGAAAGCCCACACAGTCGATCAGCCGCACCCGGGCTTTCATCTCTTCTCCCAGACGGACTTCCACCGCCTCTTTTGGGATGAATTTTGGCTCCACTGTGGTAATTAATTTCCCGGATCCGCTTAAAGGAAGCTGATCTCTGACCTCATTCTGAACATTTTCCGCCAGCGCCGGAAGAGCCAGAACTTCCATAAATCTGCGGATAAAGGTAGACTTTCCCGTACGTACAGGACCTACAATTCCTATGTAAATATCGCCGCCTGTACGTGCCTGTATATCTTTGTAAACATTAAAATTCTCCATAAAAAACCCCCTTGCCATACGTAGTTCAATCTATTACTACATATATATGCAAGGGGGTTTTTCTTTATACCCGATTAATAGCTGTCATTATGAAGAAGTTCATGTTCTTTTCCTTTTAACAGTCCCTCGTATAACTCAAGAACCATTGGGTTCTCATCGGATTTCTTAATAATTGTAGTATTATCTGCATTGTACAGTCCTCTCATACGGGCTGATTTGGTCCGTACGCCTGCTCTGGTAGGCTGTCCGCCGCCCATAATGCATCCTCGTCTGCAGGCCATTACCTCAATCAGGTGATACTGGGCCTCTCCGGATTTCACCTTATCCATGACAATTCTGGCATTGGCCAGACCGTTCACAACGCAAATCTTTACGTCCATACCCTCGTACGGAATTGAAAATTCTTTAATTCCTTCTTCGCCGCGGACACCGCATTCAGCAATGTCATCCATGGCAGCCTTTGTATGTTCCGGGCACAGACGGCGCAGAACTGCCTCTGTTACACCGCCGGTAACGCCGAAGATAACACCGCCGCCGGAACCGAATCCGAATGGCATATCACAGGCTTCCGGAGCCAGAGAAGCGAAATCAATTCCTGTATTATTAATCATACGGATCAGTTCTGTGGTGGTAAGTACCACGTCTGTATCCTGTTCACCCTTGGTAAAGCTGTTGGGGCGCTTAATTTCCATCTTCTTGGCAGTACATGGCATAATGGATACCATAAATGTCTTTTTGCCTTTGGAATGTTCCGGATCCCGGAAGTATTCCTTAATAACAGCAGACATCATTCCCTGTGGGGAACGGCAGGTAGAAATATTCGGAACAAAATCCTGATACTGGTCTGTTACAAATTTCACCCATGCCGGACAGCAGGAAGTAAGAAGAGGCAGATTTTCTCCCTTCTTCACTCTTTCCAGGAATTCTGCCGTCTCTTCCATAATCGTCAGGTCGGCGCTGAAGGTGGTATCGTAAACTTCATCAAATCCCATCCGGTGGAGCACGTTAACAATTTTTCCCATAACACTTCTTCCCTTAGGAAGACCGAAGGCATCTCCTACTGCCACACGAACTGCCGGAGCAATCTGTGCCACAACCCGTACATCTGGATCGGAAAGAGCATCCCAGACTTCATCCATATTCGTGCGGATGGAAATAGCTCCTGTCGGACAGTATACCCGGCACTGGCCGCAGTTGACACACTGAGTTTCGGAAATTTTCTTATTAAATGCCGGCATAACCATGGCATCGGTACCGCGGAAAGCGAAACCTAAAGCGCCGATTCCCTGCAGTTCTTCGCAGGCACGTACACAGTCACCGCAAAGGATACATTTATTGGGATCCCTGACAATGGAAGGAGAACTTAAATCCAGTTCTCTTGGCTCCCTGGTATTTTCAAAGCGGATTTCATGAACGCCCAGACGGTGCGCCAGTTCCTGTAAAATACATTCTCCGCTCTTTACACAGGTAGTACAGTCTCTGCAGTGAGCCGCCAGTAATAATTCAACAATCAGCTTTCTGTATTTTTTAACTCTTCCGGAGTTGGTGTAAATTACCATTCCGTCTCTCGGCTCTTCAGAACAGGAAGCAAAGGTTCTTCCTCTGTCGTCTTCCACCGTACACAGACGACAGGCTCCGAAGGTTGAAACTTCTGAATGATAGCAAAGTGTCGGTATATTAATTCCGGCTTTCCTGATAACAGAAAGCACATTTTTTTCATCGGTAAATTCTACTTTTCTACCGTCAATTATCATATGTCCCATATTGATCCTCCCTCCTATGCTTCCACATATATTGCATCAAATGCACAGTTGTCACGACAGGTATCACATTTAATACAAAGCTCGTTGTTAATTGTATAGGCTTTCTTGCGCACACCGGTAATCGCTCCCACCGGACAGTTCTTCGCACATTTTCCGCAGCCTTTACAAAACTCTGGATTAATATGGAATTGACGCATTGCAGTACATACTTTCGCCCTGCACTTTTTATCTACAATATGTTCTTCGTATTCTTTCCGGAAACGTTTCAGAGTACTGATAACCGGAAGCGGAGCACTCTTGCCCAGTCCGCACAGAGCCATGCTCTTAACCATGGATGCCAGCTCTTCCAGCTGATCCAGATCTTCCATCTTGCCTTTGCCGTCTACAATCCGCTCCAGGATCTCCAGCATTCTCTTGGTACCTTCCCGGCAGGGAACGCATTTTCCGCAGGATTCTCTCTGAGTAAAGCTCATAAAGAATCTGGCCACTTCCACCATACAGGTGTTCTCGTCCATAACTACCAGACCGCCGGATCCCATGATTGCATCAAATTTCTTCACTGCATCAAAGTCCAGAGGCTGATCCAGATGTTCTTCTACCAGACATCCGCCGGATGGTCCGCCGATCTGAACGCCTTTAAATGCCGCGCCGCTTTTCAGTCCGCCGCCAATGTCATAAATAATATGACGCAGGGTGGTTCCCATAGGTACTTCAATTAATCCTGTATTTTCGATGGAACCGGTCAGGGAGAAAGTCTTCGTTCCCGGACTTCCCTCTGTTCCGATGGTGCGGAACCAGTCGGCGCCTTTCAGAATAATATTCGGTACGTTAGCATAGGTTTCTACGTTATTTAATACCGTAGGCTTTTCAAAAAGTCCTTTCTCTACTGTACGGGGCGGTTTTACACGAGGCATACCGCGGTTTCCTTCGATAGATGCAGTCAGGGCAGAACCTTCCCCACAGACAAATGCTCCGGCTCCCCGGTTAATATGTAAGCGGAAACTTACGTCCGTTCCCATAATATGATCGCCTAAAAGTCCGTATTCCTCTGCCTGGGCAATGGCCATCCGCAGTCTCTTAACGGACAGAGGATATTCTGCACGTACATAGATATAACCTTCCTGAGCTCCTACTGCATAGGCAGCCAGGATCATACCTTCTATCATTTTATAGGGATCCCCTTCCATAACGGAGCCATCCATAAATGCTCCCGGGTCTCCCTCGTCGCCGTTACATACTACATAACGGGTTTTTTCCGGCTGTCTGGCTACCTGTCCCCATTTCTTTCCAGCGGGGAAACCGGCGCCTCCTCTTCCTCGTAAACCGGATTTGCTGACTTCGTCAATCACTTCCTGAGGAGTCATTTCAAATAAAGCTTTGGAAAGGGCTGAAAAACCGCCTGCTGCAATATATTCATCAATGGATTCCGCATCAATTTTTCCGCAGTTTTCCAGTACAATTCTGGTCTGCAGTTTTAAGAAAGGAATATCATCGGGGTGAGGACAGACTTCATTATTGCTGCTGTAGAAAAGTCTTTCCACCGGAATTCCCTGAAGGACAGTTTTTTCTACAATTTCTTTACAGTCTTCCACCTGTACTTTTACATACTGATAATCATAGGGTTCAATCCGCATGAGGGGGCCCAGTTCACAAAGTCCCTGGCATCCTGTCTTCGCAACGTGTAAATGAGGAATATCCTTCTGCATTTCGATGGTAACTCCCTCTACGTCCTTACACAAAACAGACATTTCATCGTATATTTTCTGGGCGCCAGACGCCATACAGCCAGTACCGCAGCAGATAAGAACACGGCAGGTATAAGAATCCAGATGTTTCTGTACCGCTTCTTTCTGAGTAATTAAAGCTTCCTTACTGGTTATATTCATTTACTTTCACCTCTCAATTCCTCTAATAATTCAACGGCTTTTTCTGGTGTCATTTTCGGATGTACTTCATCATTTACAGTCAGCGTCGGAGCCAGACCGCAGGCTCCCAGACAGGAAACGGTTTCTACTGTAAAGAGCATGTCGTCTGTGGTATGTTTTTTATGGCTTAACCCCAGCTCCTTCATCATCGCCTCTTTGACCGGCATAGATTTACGCACATGACAGGCTGTTCCATCACAGACTTTAATAATGTACTTTCCTTTCGGCTCAAAAGAAAAATTCTCGTAAAAAGTTGCCACACTGTAGGCCTTTGCTTCTTTCACGCCGATCTCTTTTGCCACATAAGTCAGGAGCTCTCCCGGCAGATAGCGATATTCTGCCTGTATGTCCTGCATAATCGGAATCAGAGAAGCAGCTTTTCGTCCATAATGTTCAATGATCTCGTCTGCCTTTGTGTAATAAGACTGGTCTAACATTATTTTCCCTCCTTAAACTTTAATATTTCGCTGTTTCATTTTTCTACTTTTTTCATTTGCATGTACAAATCAAACATATATAGTAATTTTATTATACCTTATCTTGTGTTTTTCCACAACAGCTTTCCTTGATTTTCATCAAAAAAACGACAAAAATGCCAAGGAAAACCGTTGCTTTCTCTTCTTTTTTCCTATATTATAAGAAATTGAACAAAACAAAATCCACATACAATTCCAGTAAATAAAGGAGTGAATGAATATGATGCGAGGACTTGATACGCCGCTGAAACAGATCCGGCGTAAAATATTTTCTGAAATAGCCAGAATCGGATTTGAGTCTTCCGATGATACCCTGATTCAGGATATTGAAGCAATCCCTTATAATATAGTAGAAGAAAAAGCAAAATACCGGGATAGTATTTACCGGGAGAGAGCCGTTGCCAGCGAGCGCGTCCGTCTGGCTATGGGAATGTCCCTTCGTCCGGAAAACCGGGCGGTTCACCTGACCAATGGCATTGAAGCCAGCAACATAGACGAGAAATATTATGAACCGCCTCTGATGCAGGTGATTCCTTCTGCCTGCGCTGCCTGCGCGCCTAACAAATACGAAGTCAGCAACATGTGCCGGGGCTGCGTGGCTCATCCCTGCCTTCTGGCCTGTCCCAAGGGAGCCATTTCCATGGTAGACGGAAAGTCTCATATCGATCAGAGCAAATGTATCAAATGCGGCCGGTGTAAAAGTGTCTGTCCTTATGATGCCATCGCCCATAAACAACGTCCCTGTGAACTGGCCTGCGGAGTAAAAGCCATTACCAGCGACGAACAGGGGCGCGCTAAAATTATAGATGATAAATGTGTTTCCTGCGGTATGTGTATGGTAAGCTGTCCCTTCGGAGCCATCTCTGATAAATCCCAGATCTTCCAGCTTGCCCACGCCCTGCGGGAAGGTACGGAAATCATCGCCGAAGTGGCTCCTGCCTACATCGGTCAGTTCGGAAAAGAGGTAACTGCGGGAAAATTTCATACGGCACTGCGGAAGCTGGGCTTTTCCGATGTTTATGAAGTTGCTTTAGGCGCAGATATTGGCGCAGTTACCGAAGCCCATCACTATGCATCCAAAGTAAGTACGGGAGAACTTCCCTTCCTTCTTACATCCTGCTGCCCATCCTGGTCGGTCATGGCGAAGAAGTTCTTCCCGGACATTATTGATAATATCTCCCGGGAACTGACACCTATGGTGGCCACCGCCAGAAAAGTAAAACAGGATCATCCCACTGCCAAAGTGGTTTTCATCGGCCCCTGTGCCTCCAAAAAGCTGGAAGCATCCCGTACTTCTGTAAGAAGCGACGTGGATTTTGTGATTACTTTTGAAGAGTTAAACGGACTGTTTGATGCGAAAAACATCGTTCCCGCTGACTGCGAAGACGATGTATCCTCCCATCTGGCAACGGCTGCCGGACAGGGATATGCTGTGGCCGGAGGCGTTGCCGGCGCCATAGAAGCCTGCCTGAAAGAATATTATCCGGACGTTCCTGTTCATATTGAACACGCAGAAAGTCTGGCTGACTGTAAAAAGATGCTTACCCTGGCAAAAGCGGGAAAACTAAACGGCTGCATGATTGAGGGAATGGCCTGCCCAGGCGGCTGCATGGGCGGAGCCGGAACCAACGTGGCCTTCCGCGACAGTTCCAAGGCTCTGAAAAAATATGTTTCTTCTTCTGAAGAAAAAATACCGGCCAAAGAACTGGAAGATATTCAACTGGATTAATTCTGCTTTATGAGGAGGGATACTTATGATCGATCCCAATCATCTGTGCATGGGCTGTATGAAAGCCCTTCCGGCCGATGCGCAGATCTGTCCCCACTGCGGGTTTGAGGAAAAAGAATACAGAAATCTTCTCAGCCTTAAAATCCTTCCCCCAAAGACGATTTTAGAAGGAAAGTATCTCCTGGGGAAGGTGCTGGGAGAAGGGGGCTTCGGTATCACCTATCTGGCCTGGGATTTGAATCTGGAGATCCCTCTGGCCATTAAGGAATACTTTCCCAACGGCCTGGCCACCCGCAGCTGTCAGGGAAGCCAGTACTCTCTTTCTATCGTCAGCGGCTCCCTGAAGGAAAACTATGATCACGGCCTTTCGCGGTTCGCCGACGAGGCCAGAACCCTTGCACGCCTTCAGAAGTTCCCGGGGATCGTCAATGTCCGGGATTTCTTCTTTGCCAACGGCACCGGCTATCTGGTCATGGACTATATTAAGGGAATGCATGCAGGCGCCTTTGTAAAGACTAACGGGCCCTTTACTGAAAGCAGCGCCCTCTCCATTATGAAACCCTTGATGAACTCTCTGAGGGAAGTCCACAAACTGGGAATGATTCACCGGGACATCAGCCCGGACAACATCCTCTGTGACGCCTCCGGAACTCTCACCCTCATCGACTTCGGTTCTGCCAGAATGTCCACGGGAGAAGAGACCAAAAGCCTGACCATTCTTCTGAAACGGGGCTATGCGCCCTTTGAACAGTACCAGTCCCGGGGACATCAGGGACCCTGGACGGATATTTATGCCCTTTGTGCTACTTTATACTATATGATGTCGGGAAAAGTCCCCCAGGAATCCATTGAACGGATTACTGCGGATCAGCTTGTCCCTCTCCAACAGATAACCAACGGAAAAGTCTCTCTGCAGACTTCCCTGGTTATCCAAAAGGGGCTTTCCTTAAAGGCCTCTGACCGTTACCAGAATCTGGATGATTTCATGAAAGATCTGTATCCTGAGAAGAAGTCAGATCCTCCGCCAAAGCCCTGTTCCAATCAGAAAAAGCCTCAGCAAAACTCCGAATCTTTCCATCAGAATCTGGATGATTTTATGGAGAACTTGTCCCCAAAGAAGCAAGAAGAAAAGAGCGGATGGAAATCAGAATCTTTTAAATGGGGGGCAGGGGGATTCTGTCTTCTGCTCCTTGCAGCTATTCTGGTTGTGGTCTTACCCTCACTGTCAACAGAAGAACCGGAATCTTCACCAGAAGACTGGACAGTGGATGAAACTGCTTCCGTTCCGGAAACAGAGGCCACCGGGGCTCCCTCTGATGATGCTCCGGCAGATTCCTCTATCCTGGAATTGAGCGAATTTCTGGGCAAGCCCATTGAGGAAATTTCCGCAGCAGTTCCCGTATCTCTGGAAATGGAAAACACCTATGAAGAAAATCGGTACCAGTCTTACAGCGGACAGGATGAGGACGGAAATGCCCTTGAAATTTTCACAGAGGAGGGGATCTGCTATTTCGTCCGTTCAGCTCTTCCCGATACATCTGTCTTTCAAATTGAACCGAAAACCAGTACGGCGTTGGAAGTCCTTCTGTATTTTAGAGATAACGGTTTTGAAATAGACAGCTCTGTTTCCGACTCTTCCTATTATCTTGCAGTTTCCGAGAGCACAGGTATATCTGTTGAAGTTCATTTTAATCTGGAAGACACGGTATATTCCGTTTCCATTTATAATTTTTCCGTTTCCAGTCGCTTTTAAGGAGGAATGTTTATGATCGATCCCAACCATTTATGTATGGGCTGTATGAAAAACATGGGGGCGTCCCGCTCTGTCTGCCCCTACTGTGGGTTTCAGGAAAACGAATATATCTCCCGGCTCAGTCCTAAAATTCTTCCCCCAAAGACAATTTTAGAGGGAAAGTATCTCCTGGGAAAGGTACTGGGGGAGGGAGGCTTCGGCATCACCTATCTGGCCTGGGATTTGAACCTGGAGATCCCTCTGGCCATCAAGGAATACTTTCCCAACGGCCTTGCCAGCCGAAGTTGTTATGGAAATCAGTGCTCCCTTTCTATTGTCAGCGGTTCCCTGCGTTCCAATTATGAGCACGGTCTTCAGCGGTTCGCCGACGAAGCCAGAACTCTCGCCCGTTTACAGAAATTTCCGGGCGTTGTCAATGTCCGGGATTTCTTCTTCGAAAACAGTACCGGCTATCTGGTTATGGATTATATCAAAGGGATGCATCTGGGCGCTTATGTGAAAAAGAACGGTCCCTTTTCGGAACAAGAGGCCTTGTCCATTATGAAACCACTCATCCGTTCCCTTCAGGCAGTCCACAAACTGGGGATGATCCACCGGGACATCAGCCCGGATAATATCCTTCGGGAACCATCCGGAAATCTTATCTTAATTGACTTCGGATCCGCCCGAATGTCCACGGGAGAGGAAAGCAAGAGCCTGACTATTCTTCTGAAACGGGGCTATGCTCCTTTGGAGCAATATCAGTCTCACGGACGTCAGGGCTCATGGACGGATATTTACGCCCTTTGCGCCACTTTATACTATATGATGTCAGGAAAAGTCCCCCAGGAATCCATTGAACGGATTACTGAGGATCAGCTTCTCCCTCTTCATCAGATAACTAAGGAAAAAGTCTCTTTGCAGACCTCCCGGGTTATCCAAAAAGGGCTTTCCTTAAAAGGCTCTGACCGTTACCAGAATCTGGATGATTTTATGAAAGATCTTTATCCCGAAAAGAAGTCAGATCCTCCGCCAGAGCCCGGTTCCAGTCAGGAAAAGCCTCAGCAAAACCCGGAATCTCTTTTTCAGAATCTGGATGATTCTGCAGAAAAATCGTCCCCCAAGAAGCAAAAAAAGAGCGGATGGAAATCAGAAGCTTTTGAATGGATTGTGGGGGGATCCTGTCTTCTGCTCCTTGTATGTATCCTGGTTGTGGTCTTACCCTCCCTGTCAACATTGGAACTGAGCGGATTTCTGGGCAAGCCCATTGAGGAACTTACCGAAGCACTTCCCACATCTCTGGAATGGGAAAAAACCTATAATAAGTTTTACAGATGGCAGGATGAGAATGGAAACACGCTGGCGATTGACACAGAGAACGGTATCTGCCATCGCATCTATTCGTCTCTTCCTGACACGTCTATCTTTCAAATTGAACCGAAGACCAGTACGGCGGAAGAAGTCCTTCAGTATTTTAACGATAACGGTTTTGAAACAGACAGCTCTCTGTCCGACTCTTCCTCTTATTATGCAGTTTCCGAGAGCACGGGTATAACTGTTATTGTTACTTTTAATCAGGAAGACACAGTAAAGTCTGTTACCATTAATAATTAATCCATTTCCAGTCACTTTTAAGGAGGAATGTTTATGATCGATCCCAACCATTTATGTATGGGCTGTATGAGAAATATTGGGGCGTCTCGCTCTGTCTGCCCCTACTGTGGGTTTCAGAAAAATGAATATATCTCCCGGCTCAGTCCCAAGATTCTTCCAGCTAAAACTATTTTAGCCGGAAAATATCTCCTGGGGAAGGTTTTAGGAGAAGGAGGCTTCGGCATCACCTATCTGGCCTGGGATTTGAATCTGGAAATTCCTCTGGCCATCAAGGAATACTTTCCAAACGGCCTTGCCAGCCGAAGTTGTTATGGAAATCAGTGCTCCCTTTCCATTGTCAGCGGCTCTCTGCGTTCTAATTATGAGCACGGTCTTCAGCGGTTCGCCGACGAAGCCAGAACTCTCGCCCGTTTACAGAAATTTCCGGGGATCGTCAATGTCCGGGATTTCTTCTTTGAAAACAGTACCGGCTATCTGGTTATGGATTATATCAAAGGGATGCATCTGGGAGCTTATGTGAAAAAGAACGGTCCCTTTTCGGAACAAGAGGCCTTGTCCATTATGAAACCACTCATTCAATCCCTTCAGGAAGTCCACAAACTTGGGATGATCCACCGGGACATCAGCCCGGATAATATCCTTCGGGAACCATACGGAAATCTTATCTTAATTGACTTCGGATCCGCCCGAATGTCCACGGGAGAGGAAAGCAAGAGCCTGACCATTCTTCTGAAACGGGGCTATGCTCCTTTGGAGCAATATCAGTCTCACGGACGCCAGGGCCCATGGACGGATATTTACGCCCTTTGCGCCACTTTATACTATATGATGTCAGGAAAAGTCTCCCAGGAATCCATTGAACGGATTTCTGAAGATCAGCTTGTACCTCTGCATGTAATCACCGAAACAGAAGTATCTCAGAAAACTTCGCGGATAATTCAGGCAGGGCTCGCCTTAAAGGCTTCCGAACGTTATCAGAATCTGGATGCCTTTATAAAAGCTCTATATCCTGAAAAGCAACCGTCTATTCCTCTGAAATCGCCTGAAGAAAAGCAGACTCTTCCATCGGAATTTCATACAGCAGAAAGCAATGAAGAAATCTTTTCCCCTATTAAATGGCTGGCTGCCTGTTTTCTGTTCTTTTTTGTACTGGGGGTATTATTAAGCTACCTGTAAATGAGACTTCAAGAACACTGATATTATCTTCTGTAAGCCTGCAAAAAGCCATATTCTGCAGCGTTTTCGGCTGTAAAATATGGCTTTCTTTTTCTTTATTCTGTTCTCTAGTTTTTTCCATGAAAGATCTGCAGCAGACTGATATGGTGGTTCCGCTTATTTAAAATAGCCAGCGACCGGTTAAATATCTTCCAGACAGGCCCAATGGGAAGAATCCGTTTAATTACACTTGTCCTTCGCACCTGTCTCTCCTCTCCCCCACAGCCCAGCACATAACCGTTTTTAATGGCATGAATCAAATCGTTATTATTCTTAATGGGGTAGTTTATGTCTGTGTAAGCAGTTCCCACATATTTATGACGGTGAGAGTCGGAACCGCCGATTCCCGGTTTCTTGTAGAACTGAGCCATGGCTCTGGCCTTCTGGTTAGACTCTTTGGTTTCACAGGTATTAAATACCTCCACAAAGTCAAACTTCTGAATTAAACGTGGATTAGAAGCCACCACAATAGAATTCATAGCGCCTAGAAACTTTGCTCCATAAGGATGAGCCGGGCCTAATATTCCGCCGTACTTATGAACAATCTCAATCAGCATCCTTACCGGAAGGCCCCTGACCTCCAGAATTCTCAGCCGAAGTCCCTGAGGCATAATGACCAGAATATGCCCTGCATCCAGAGTATCATATTCCACCCCTTTTAAGACCACAAAATCTTCTTTCAGCTTATTTTCCTTTTTGTATTTCAGCCATGCCCGGTAACCTTTATAGGTATTGTGATCCGTTACCAGCATTCCCTGAAAACCCTTTTGCTTTAAAATCCTTACATAATCCTGTATGTCTATCTGTCCGTCCACAGATCCGTCTCTCGTATGGCAGTGCATATCAAATCTCATACAAGCACCTTCTTCCCAATCGGCTGTACTAGCTGATTTGTTTTAACTGAGACATAATATTCAATAATTTGTCTCCGTAATTTGCGCCGGCTGCCCATCCGCCGCCGTTGGGATTTTCCTGAATTCCCAGCCATTCAATATAGGGCGCCGACTCTCTGGTAACCAGACTGAACCGTTCATCTACACATTCCTGATTCAGATCTTCATCAGAAGCATAGGCTTTTAAATGCTGTACCTGAGCCCGGATTCCCGTCTGCACGTCAGGGAAGTAAATGCCCTTAACACCGCCTCCTGTGGTACCAAGCCCGGCAAAGTTAAACTGTTCTACCTGGGAATCTCCCCGGAACTGGAGCCATCCTGTCTCCAGCATGGACTGTACATACACCACTTCGGCACGAACACCTTCTGCCTCTGCCTCTTCCATAATAATTTCGCAGAAGTCTTCAATGGTAGGAGCGCCTCCGCTTTTCAGAGCATCTGCCGGATAAGAAACGCCCTGAGCCTTATACAGATCTGCCATCTGTTCTGCAGTTACCGTAGTATTTCCCATAATGGTATAATATCCGTATGCGTTGGCCGTTGCATCGTCCACAATCTGAACCTGCTCCGGTTTCTTGACCTGCGCATTTGTCTCTTTCTCTTTTGCGTCCTCTTCTTTTTCTTCAGCACCTACTACCGTTTCATTAATCTGAAAGGCAGTCATTCCCAGCTCCTGTTTCGTCTCGTCCTGAAGCTGGGCATAAACCCGAACCTCGTAAGGAACTCCCGATTCCAAATCGGAATCGTCAAGTTTTACTATCCAGGTATCTTCTTCCTTCTTCAGCTTGGTACTGTCAAACCAGACCTCCTTGGACGCCTTTTTGTCCTTCTCCCGTTCTTCCAGTTTAAACCTGATTTTCTTCGTATTGGAAGGGAGGCTGGGGATTTGCGCTTCCACATAGCAAATATCCTGATCTTTCTCATCCAGATACGCTTCTACTTTAACTTCATCTGTTTCCTTTGCCGTATCTTCTTCTGCTGCCCAGACAGGCACGGAAATAAGTAAAACTCCTGCCAGCAAAGATGCAAACATAATTTTTCTTTTTTTCATAAATTACCTCTTAAGTCTGTCAATAATAGTATGTTCTCTTCCTTCCCTAGTATATCATTCTTTCTGGTAATTGCCAACTGGAAACAGGAAAACTGTTGTCCCTGCTTAGGGTTCCCTTTCTTTTCTCATCTATTCGGGCATTTTTGTACAGCAAAACCGGCGGGCTTTCTTTTGCCCGCCGGTCCTTTGTGGTGTGTAAGCACCTCTTTTTATATTCAGATTCCGGCTTTTCTCATTGCTGCTTCTGCCACATGGCCTACTAATACAGAAGTGGTTACACTTCCAACACCGCCCGGTACAGGAGTAATTGCCTCTACAACAGGCTCTACAGATGCATAATCCACATCTCCGCAAAGTTTGCCTTCTGCATTTACGTTAATTCCAACGTCGATAACAACCTGGCCTTCTTTTACATAGTCTGCATTTACCACTCCGGCACGTCCTGCAGCTACAATCACAATATCTGCTTCTCTTGCCACAGACGGCATGTCCACAGTTCTTGTATGGCATACAGTAACCGTAGCGTTTTTCTTAACCAGCATCATAGCCGCCGGTTTTCCAACTACTAAACTTCTTCCGATTACTACTGCTTTCTTTCCGGTGCAGTCAATTCCGTAATGATCCAGAATCTCCATACATGCCTGAGGGGTACATGGCGGGAATCCGATTTTCTTTCCGGTAAATACGCCGGACATGGAAAGATCGGTCATACAGTCTACGTCTTTTTCTGCTGCCAGAGCATTTTCAATCACAGACTGATCCAGATGTTTTGGTAACGGACGGAATAATAATACTCCGTGAATGTGATCGTCTTTGTTTACTTTATCAATGGTTGCCAGCAATTCTTCCTGAGAAACATCTGCAGGAAGCAGAATCTTTTCACATGCCACGCCTAAAGTTTCACAGCGTTTTGTAGCTCCTTTTTCGTAGGAAATATCGCTTCCGTTTTCTCCTACGCGAATAATACATAAGGTAGGATTAATTCCTTTTTCCTGACATGCTTTTACATTTGCTTTAATTCTTTCATTTAAAGCGGCTGTCACTTCTTTGCCCAATAACTGTTTTGCCATTTCTATTCTCCTTTGCCGATTCTACTTATTTTAATCTGGATAAAACGCTGTCAAAGGTTTCATCTGCCATCTTTGTGTATTTTTCCAGCATTGCGTCCGCTTTCTGATTCAGCTCTTCTGCATATGCACGGTCTTTCATAGACTTGGTATTAATATATACGTTCAGGCTGGCTCCTTTTAAAGCGGCTTTGCAAAATGCTGCTCCCACGCCTGCGTCGCTGATTGCAAGAGTGGAACCTTTGGCTCCGAATTCTACAATAAGCTCGATAGCTTCACAGCATTTTTCCATAATTTCCATAGGTACAGAACAGGCTTCTTTTAAAGCGGCTTCCATTACCCGCTCTTTTTCTGCTTTCTCTTCTTCTGTCGCCTTTGGCATTCCATATGCTTTGGACAAAGGTTCGAACACTTCTGCGTCTCTTTCGATTAAACGCAG
This sequence comes from Blautia sp. An249, assembly GCF_002159835.1. Lineage (GTDB taxonomy): Bacteria > Bacillota > Clostridia > Lachnospirales > Lachnospiraceae > Blautia_A > Blautia_A avistercoris. Next base: position 127,128 of record NZ_NFJL01000012.1, read on the forward strand.
GAAATCTTTCTGAAGCTGATCGCATTTTCCTTTCAGCTCCCACATTTCCTCTTCTACCTCTGCATATTTCTTCTTTCCTACGGTTAAGCTTCCAACCATGTTGCCAAGAGCTGTTCCAACAGCAGCTACCAGTGCGGAAGCTCCGCCGCCTCCCGGAACAGGTGCTTTAGAAGCTAACACTTCTACAAATTCTGTACATGTACTTGTTGAAAATCCCATTGCTGTATCTCCTTACTTTCCAATAATTTAGAACAGTCCGGTAATCTTTCCGGTTTCGTCTACATCGATCTTTTCTGCAGCCGGTACTTTCGGCAGTCCCGG
>NZ_NFJL01000013.1 GCF_002159835.1 Blautia sp. An249
CCGACAAGACAATTATACATATCTGTTTCTTATCAAAGAAGAATTTTTCCCATAGACACAGAAAATTTTACGCCCTCGAGCATCTCCTCTCTCTCCCAGCACAATAGTCACCCATGATTCTGGGCTCCCCTTTACACCGATAAATCATTCGGCACTCTCAACCACAAATTCTACACTTCCTTTTGCCTTTTCTCCAGTTACTGTAACTGTATATGTTCCGCTTTCTTCTACATCAACATCATATTCTACCGAAAAGAAAATGCCGTCACTTTCAGCAATAGGTTCATTGTCATCTTTCTGGATTTTATATGACAACTGGCCATCTGTAACCACAATTTTCGTATGGATCGTATCTCCGGCTTCAACAACTAAGTCTTGAGTGTCTGTAGTATTAAATGTTGTATATTCCATAATCAGCTGATTATCGTTCCCTGTCCTGCTTCCGTTGAAATCCGGTGAACAGGCAGTTAGTGCTGCGACAAGTATTACTGCGCTAAAGACAGTTATAGCCCTTTTCATTATTCTTCGCCTCGTCTTTCAAATTCTATATTGTTATTTTTGGATTATTTACTATAGTTTTCTGACATAGCAATTGATCAAGTTTTTCTTGAATATTTTCGTTTCCTTTTAAACCAATCATTGGAATAGATATATTTTCTCTCGAAAGCTGATCTGATATTTCATTTATGAACAGTCCCATTCCGTTGACTTCCGCATTGTCATTTGACGTTGTATCTACACCACACGTTGGAGAACGGTTTGCTCCAATAATGCCGACAATTTCAAAGTTGTGTTTTTTATATTCCAAAATTTGTTGTACGACATAATCAGCCAGTTTTATTAGTTCGACATTATGGATTTTGCTTTTCATTTCAGAACGTATCCTCGTATTCTCCACTACTACCGAACGATCAGCACCATGGATATCTCCCCTGTCTAGTCCTAAACAGAAGAGTTCCGGACAAGGCAGTTGAACAATCCCTATATTCGCACTTAAGAAATAGTCAATAAGGCTTCTAAATGCCGATGGATAAATTGCTGTTCCATCAGAAATGGAGTTTTGATTCAAAAAGCAATGTGCGATAAATACAACTTTTTTACTTCTTCCATCATTGAACATAATATTCTACCTCAAATTTGTATTATGGTTAATCAGCTTAAATCCGTTTCACAATCTCCAAAGCGGTATGCCTTTGCTACCTCTTTCTTCCAATATATCTACATACTTTTTTTCTATAATCCCAATATTCCTCTCCGAATGTTTTTATCAAGAAATCTTCCTCCACATGAACGATCTGCAGATGTAACATTACAATCGCCGACACTGTTATGATGAACAAGCCCCAATTAAAAAACATAAAAAGTATAGATAAATAAATTAAATCAAAACCCAGAAAAGCAGGATTACGGCTATAAGCATATATTCCAGACGTAACAAGTTCTGTTTTTTCATCATTTGGAACACCAGCTCTCCAACTGTCGCGCATCGTAAGTACAGACACCACAAACACGCCAACCCCTAATATTCCCAATATGCAACCAAGGGCTCTGATCCCTGCTAAATGAATATATGTATTCATAAAAATACTAATCAACTCAACAATGGGAACAATAAATGTCACAATTTTCAATGAAATTTCTATGGTCTTTAAAAAGCCTTCCTTTCCCTTACCCAATAAATTTGTTTGTATTCCTTGTTTTCGCTGACTAAAAAGTTTTATGTAATAAACACCGTAAAATGCAATCATTATCAATATTGCAATAATTTTATATGCCATGTTGTAACCTCAAAATTCTATTTTTTCAGTTCTATAAACTGGGATTGTCAATTTTCCGTTGATAATTCCAGTTTTTCAATATCTGCTATTTCTATAATGTAAATATCATTACCTACTGGGCTGATTAAAATTGACTCATCTTCATTAAACTCATCAGCAAAAATTCCCTTAATTGTGTTTCCGTCTTTTAAGGTAACTACTACTAATCTGTCATATAATTCTGCATATTTCTTATGAAAATCTTCACTAATGCAATGTTGTGTGTTCATTTTTTTACTGCTTTCAGAAAACCGGAAATAGCGGATAAAAGCCAACCAATACCAATAATAATGAGTGTGGTTTTCCACCCTATACCATTATCAAAGACAAAGAGGAATGCGTATAGTGCAAAAATGCTCACAATGATAGCAAAGCCATATAGTATCAAATCTAATTTTCTTCTTTTCTCTCTATCCATGCCTTATTGCTCCTTAAATTCCAATTTTCTCAGATAAGTTCCAATGCTTTTTATACTTTTTTACTTCTTTGAATTTTTTTCCAACTCAAGCAGATACCTGTCATAGTCCGACATAAATAATCTATCTTGAATTACACGATATTTTTCAAATTCTGTTTCGGCTTTGGATTTAGCAATCTCCGCCGTGATTTTCCCAGCATCTTGTAAAACCTCTCGGTCATCAGCCGTCAGGAATAAATCCAAACGCTTGCTCCAATCTTCCATTGTCATTGGAATATGTCTTTCTGCACGGTCTTCTGCCAAATCCAAATATGCCGATACGATACGCTCCAACGATCGCATTTCCTGTTCGTCGAGATAATTCTTGGCGACACTTACATCACTTTTTACGATTTTACCTTTAGGGGCCGCTGCCCATGTAGTCAGACCCATATGTGGTTTTTTGGCATTCGCTCTTTCGTATATTAACTCTGCCGCAGTATGCCCATGTACCGCATAATGCATTTTATTTTGAACCTTTGCGAAAAACTGCTTTGTTGTATTTGCAGTACGGTCATAATCAAGCGCGGTAGCATAAATATCCGTAATCTTCTGATAAAACCTACGCTCTGATAAACGAATTTCTCGAATCTGCTCCAGCAAGCGGTCGAAATATTCTACTGTCAAAACAGAACCACCGTTTTTCAGACGTTCATCATCCATAACCCATCCTTTGATGGTGTAATCCTTTACGATTCCGTTTGCCCACTTGCGGAATTGTACTGCACGTTCATTGTTTACCTTAAAACCGACGGCAATTATCATCTGCAAGTTATAATGATTCGTTTCTCTTTGTACCTGACGGGAACCCTCGGTTTGAACTATCCGAAATTTTCGGATAGTTGCCGACTCTTCCAATTCGGAATCCAAATATATTTTTTTTATGTGGTCACTAATTGTACGCACATCAACACCGTAAAGTGCAGCCATCATTTTTTGTGTCAGCCATATATTTTCATCTTGATAACGCATTTCAATGCTATCTTCCTGTTCTCCGACAGAAGCAATGTAAGTAAGATACTCTGCTGCACTTGAGCGAATATTTATTTCATTCTTCTTTGCCAACGTAGACACCTCCTATATTAGGTTGATTTACGTCACCAATGGCGACGCTTTTCGATATAAATCATGAATGCGAAATAGTTCTATAAACTTGGATTTATCTTTCTTTATGCTTATCTTTCCCTAATGCAATAAATCCAGCAGTAACAGCAAGAGCAAGCATAATATCATGTTCGCCTAATGGGTCTGTTACTATGGAATAAATTAAAAATGCCGTACAAATCAGCAATATTGCTAATATAATCCCACTAACAATTTTTCTTTTTTCCATTGTATAAATCTCCTTTACAACTTCAAATTTTCTCTGCTCTACAAGCTGGAAGTTATCGCATACAAGCATTGACAAATTTCATAGGTACATCCATGCGTTCTGCTACTTGTTCTGGTGTCATTCCACTATTTAAGAAACGCTTGCATACTATTTTCATGTTCTCGCCGACTTCAATAATATGCTTATCTGGATCATAGAAACGAACAACACGCTGTCCCCATGAATGTTCTACAATAGGGTGGACATATTCAACATTACATTCTTTCAGCTTATCCGCAAATTCATCAAAATTATCTTCTTCAAAATAAATCTCAAAATTGTTGCCACCAAAAGAAATCTCGCTTTTCCCGATAAAGTCTTTATATGTTTCAACTGTCTGCAAAGCTAAACCGCCTGTTAAAGTTTTATTTGCTCCAAAATCCATAATCACATGAAGCCCGAAAACCTTTTTATAAAACTCAACTGATTTTTCTATATCTGTAACCACCAGCATAGGATTTTTCAATTTCATTTCCGTTACCTCCACACGTTCCAATTTCCAGTTAGGTACATTGTACCACACGGTTCCGATGATGTTAATTCTTTTCTTCATATGGTCAAATTACCAAATTACTATTCACCAGCGCTGTATTTCTGACGCTTAGAAGAATCAGTGATTATGCAGAGTTTAGAGTTGCGCGTCTTTAGATCCGGAAGAATAGCGCATATTTATGTTGATAAAAACTGATGAAGGGAGTGGTTTTGATATAAGCCGATAGAAAACAGAAAATTTAAACCGGATGTTTTCTTTCATATTTCCCTTAAATACAGGAAAGGAGAGGGTTGTATGGATGAGAGAGATAACAGGATATCCGCTAAGGTATACACAGTTGAAGAGATACAGCAGCTTCTGGGAATTGGCAGAACAAAAATCTATGCATACATCGAAGGCGTGTATAAAGCCCAGGAACCGTTCAGGGTTATCAAAATTGGCAGATCATACCGGATTCCGAAAGAGTCGTTTGACAAATGGATAAATGGCATAAGCTGAGTAATTTAGAAGGAGGAGCGGAATGGTCAAGCGGACAAAAAAGTACGAACATGCTTTCTGGGAAAGAAACATGTGGAATCACAGGATAAAAATCCTGCAGGAAGACTATACGGTAAAGTATGGAAAAATTGGCGGTTTTAAAACGGCTGAAGAAGCAGAAGAATCTTACGAGAAATATAAGGCTGAATTCGATCAGAAAGTGAAGCAGAGGTTTATTAAACAGAATCAGGATATAACTCTAAAAGACTATTTAATCTATTGGTACGTAAGCATTTTTTCCGAGCGAATCAAGCCGATGACTCAGTATATAACGGCATATACTGTTTATTCTTTTCTTCTTCCCAATATTGATGATGATATAAAGCTCAAATTTGTCAGTACAGAGTACCTGAATAATGTTCTTTCAGCTGCCGCTAAGTATTGTGAATCATCCGGAAATAAAAGCCGGGAGGTGTTGTATATTGCGTTTCGTGATGCCCTTAAGCAGCGACTGGTTGCAAATAATCCAGTTCCGGCCACAAAAAGATACCCAAGGAAAAAGCCTAAAGTAAAGGTTTTAAATGTAGAACAGACACGGGTTTTGTTAAGGATGGCTAAGTACAGGAATTGGTTTCTGGAGATTCTTTTAGGACTGTATTGCGGGCTGCGAAAAGGAGAAATCCTGGGATTGAAGTTCAGTGACTTTGATTTGCAGAACAGAACTGTACATGTTCAACGGCAGATTGCGGCTGATATGAAACTGGCTGACGGAGGTTGCAAAATCGAGGAGTACAAGCTTGTAGAACGAGATCCAAAATCAGAAAACAGTGACAGAATATTAAAAGTTCCTCCGATTATTTTGGTGGAATTGTGCAAAAGACGGCAGAAGATCGAAATGCAGAAAGTGAAAATGGGAGACCGGTATATTGACTCGGATTACATCAGCTGTCAAAAAAACGGACTGCCCCATGCTTTGGCATCTTTGAATGGTGAGCTGAACAGGATCACTAAAAGAGCAGGACTGCCTCATATTACCGTTCATGGTTTGAGACATATGTACGCAACAATATTAATTGAGAGAGGTGTCAGTCTTGCTAAAATCTCAGGATTACTCGGACATGGCTCCGTACACACTACTTTTGAATTTTATCTGGACATTATAAATGGAACGAATCAGATTCAAGACTTTATGAATCAAAATTTTGTTCCGGGAGAAATGTAGGAGGCTGCGTATGGATTTAACGAAACTAGATCTTCGGCCTTATAGGGAATACAAAATATCAGATGTTATGAAAATCAAGGGGAAGCTGGGCTTTCGAGTGACACTGGTTTATGACGATGGAACAGAAAAGGAATGTCAACATTCCGGTTTTTCTTCAAAATCTACGGCGACGAAAAATCGGAATAGAATAATTGCTCAGCTTGAAAATGGCATATATGTCGCTCACCGGGATGTGAAAATTAAAGATTTTTTACCTTATTGGCTTGAACATGTTATGAGAGCAAGAGGGGACTTTAAGGCAAACAGCTATGATGCCTATAAAAATTGTATATACAGGCATATAATTCCGAGACTGGGCAATATAAAACTGATAGAAGTGAACCCGGGACATATACAAAAGGTTTATAAAGAACTTTGCGAAAATTATAAATCAATCCCCAGAATTGCGAAACCTGTATTAAATACATCTTTCACATATGCTGTAAGTATCAGGTTGATGGAAATGAACCCTTGCGAGAACGTCAATCTTCCTCGTCAGGATGATGACAAAAAACGCGAATACCATACCATTCATGTAAATAAGGCGCAGACATATTCTTTAGAGCAAGTTAAAATACTTATAAAGGCCGCAAAAGATACCCGTATTTATATGCAGATTTTGTTCGCGGTGCTAATGGGGCTTAGAAAAGGAGAAATCAATGGATTAAAATACAGCGATATTGATTTTGAACACCGCACGTTGAAAATCCAAAGACAATTAGGAAAAGATCTCTATAAAGACGATACTGAAATTCCGGTAAATACAAAGACAAAGCAGGAAATTACATTAAAAACATGGTCAAGTGAACGAGAGATCGACATTCCGGATTATGTATTCGAAGAAATTCTCAAGGAACGAGAAAAATATGAAAGAAATAAGAGACGGAGGCAGCAGGGAGTATGGACATTTCAAGATCTGGGGTATATTTGCTGTTCTTCATACGGCCGCCCCAGAAGTTCGGACTATCACTATACGCATTATAAGGAACTGATAAAGAAAACAGGGCTGCCGTATATACGATTCCATGATCTTCGGCATACATATGCTACATTGTTGCTGAAAAATGAGATTAATCAGAAAGCCATAGCAGAAGTGATGGGACATTCGAAATCCATTATTACAGTGGACACTTATGGAGATACCCGGAGAATTATAGAGGGTGGTGTTGAAGTGATCCAGGATTTCATTGACGAGGTTCATCCTTATGGAAGTTTAGACGTCCGGATGCTCAAGGAGATGTTCGGAATGGAAAGAGAAGTCAGAATAGAGGAATACACTTTAAAATCAATTGCTGTAAAGATGGAGGATATAGAGATCCCTGCTTTAGAGGAAATGAATTGCATTGGTACCCAGGATGAAATATACTAATGAAAACGGCAAGATGTGGAGGAGAAAGATGGAAAGATTTTTTGGAACAAGAGATTATCACGAGTTTTGTAAATCCTTTGGAAGAGGAAATGAACAGCAATATTTGGCTTTGCGGGAACTTAAAAAGGATACCACTTTGTCGTGGGAGGATATGAAAAAATTGAAATTCAATCAATTCGATGAGAAAAATAAGGCCATTATCCTTCCCGCAACTTGTATTAAACAGCAGGAAACCAGAGAATAAAAATCAGTCCGGAACGGATCGGCTTTTGAAAAAAGTAAAAAGCAAGGCGGCATGTGTCTGCCTTGCTTTTTCTGTACAGTCCAGAGAAGTTTTATTTTTCAATAGACACATTCTTTGGCGACAGAGCAAAGGATGAAGAGTATCTCCGAATTTCTATATGTAAAATGATTTTGTATATTATGCAGAAGCCTTATATTCTTTAAAAGTGTGTGTATAATATGCAAAAAGATTCAATGAATGTTGAATAATAATACAGAACATTTGTTTGAATATGTCTATGCAAATAATGAATATTGTGTTATACTAGACCGGTAAATGGTGACAAATTCCATCGAATGATTGGCAGTATCGCGCAGTCAAAAAATTCGGTTTTACTGACCTGATTCGTACAATTGGACTTTTCGCCTGTTTTTTTGGCCTTTTTGGAGGGTTTTCAGGGTGCGAAATCGGGCTGATAGTAAGCATAGTAAGGAGTGATTCGTGTGGAAAAAGAAGAGAGATTATTCGAATTGGTATCCGACTATAAACCTACCGGCGATCAGCCGGAGGCAATCAGAAAGCTTGTAGAGGGATTTCGGGAAGGCAACCAATGCCAGACTTTACTAGGGGTTACGGGGTCTGGGAAGACATTTACGATGGCGAATGTTATCCAGCAACTACAGAAGCCAACGCTTATCATAGCACATAACAAGACACTGGCAGCTCAGTTGTACGGAGAATTTAAAGAATTTTTTCCGGATAATTCTGTAGAATATTTCGTCTCCTATTACGACTATTACCAGCCGGAGGCCTATGTACCTTCTACGGATACTTATATTGCCAAAGACTCGGCGATAAATGAGGAGATAGATAAACTGCGTCTTTCTGCCACGGCATCTTTAAGTGAAAGAAAGGATGTTATTATCATTTCCAGTGTTTCCTGTATTTATGGAATCGGAAGTCCCAGCGACTATCAGAACATGATCATTTCTCTGCGGCCGGGAATGGAGAAGGACAGGGACGACGTTATCCGGGAACTGATCGACATTCAGTACACCAGAAATGATATGGATTTCCACAGAGGCACCTTCCGGGTGCGGGGAGACGTGTTGGAAATTATCCCGGCGGATAATTCTGAATCGGCTCTCCGGGTAGAGTTTTTCGGAGACGAAATTGACCGGATTACTCAGGTGGACATACTGACAGGAGAAATTTTGTGTGAATTAAATCATGCGGCTGTTTTTCCTGCTTCCCATTATGTGGTTCCCATGGAGCGGATTTTAAAAGCGGCCCGGGATATTGAGGAAGAGCTGAAAGAGCAGGTTGCATATTTTAAAAGCGAGGACAAGCTTCTGGAGGCACAGAGGATTGCAGAACGGACCAACTTCGACGTGGAAATGATGAAGGAAACGGGATTTTGTTCCGGAATTGAGAATTATTCCCGTCATCTTTCCGGATTAAAACCGGGAGAACCGCCCTATACTCTGGTGGATTATTTCGGGGATGATTTTCTGATGATCATTGACGAATCCCATAAGACAGTTCCTCAGATCGGGGGCATGTATGCGGGGGATCAGTCCAGAAAGCAGACCCTGGTGGATTACGGATTCCGTCTTCCTTCTGCAAAAGACAACCGTCCTCTGGCTTTTGAGGAATTTGAAAGTAAAATCGATCAGATTCTGTTTGTATCTGCCACACCGGGGCCTTATGAGGCAGAGCATGAGCTTCTCAGGGCAGAGCAGATTATCCGGCCCACAGGACTTCTGGATCCGAGAGTAGAGGTACGGCCGGTAGAAGGGCAGATAGATGACCTGGTAGGCGAAGTAAATAAGGAAGTGGAAAAGAAACATAAAATCTTAATTACAACGCTGACCAAACGGATGGCTGAAGATTTGACCGAATATATGAGAGATTTGGGGATACGTGTGAAATATCTCCATTCAGACATTGATACTCTGGAAAGGACACAGATCATCCGGGATATGAGGCTGGATGTGTTTGACGTACTGGTGGGAATCAATCTGTTAAGAGAAGGACTGGATATTCCGGAAATTACCCTGGTGGCTATTCTGGATGCAGATAAGGAAGGATTTCTACGTTCGGAGACGTCCCTGATTCAGACCATCGGTCGTGCGGCCAGAAACGCAGAGGGACACGTAATTATGTATGCAGATACAATTACAGATTCCATGCGGGTTGCCATTGAAGAAACGGAGCGGAGAAGGGGAATTCAGGAGGCATATAATAAGGAACATCATATTACGCCGAAAACCATTGAGAAATCCGTCCGGGATCTGATTAGTATTTCAAAGGCAGTGGCTCAGACAGAAGACAAGCTGATGAAAGATCCGGAATCCATGAGTAAGAAGGAACTGGAGAAACTGATTAAGCAGGTAGAAAAACAGATGAAGGCTGCAGCAGCAGAGCTGAATTTTGAACAGGCTGCAGAACTGAGAGACAAGATGATGGAATTAAGACAGAATTTGCTGGAACTGGAATAAAAATTAGAGGCAGATGCTGCAAAGAGGGATTGGGAAAACTTTCTTTGCAGCATTTTTTCTTTCTGCGGCGTCCCCGTGCTCGTAGCGTCCAGCCCGTCCTATAACAGAATGTCTGTGCAGACAAGCCTGCACAGACATTCTGTTGCAGTCCGGGGCTTTCATTTAAAAAAATAGAAAAATTTTTACAATTTATATTGACAATCAAAAACAACAGTGCTATCTTAGTTTCATAGATATTAGCACTCTAGAAAGATGAGTGCTAACAATCGAAGGGAGGAAGCAGACAGTTGGAGATAGAATTGAATGAGCGCCAGAAGAAAATATTAAAGGCCATCATTAAAACTTATCTTGAAACCGGAGAGCCGGTGGGGTCCAGGACCATTTCCAAATATGCGGACCTGAATGTGAGTTCTGCGACCATCCGAAATGAAATGTCCGATTTAACTGATATGGGATATATTCTGCAGCCACATACATCGGCGGGCCGGATTCCTTCTGACAAAGGATACCGGTTATATGTAGATGAACTGATGAATGAGAAGGAAGAGGAAATTGCACAAATTAAAGAACTGATGATTCAGAAGACCGATAAGATGGAGAAAGTTCTGAAGAAGGTTGTGCAGGTTCTGGCTTCCAATACCAATTATGCGACCATGATTACAGTTCCTCAGTACAGTGGAAACAAACTGAAATTTATCCAGCTTTCCAGAGTGAGTGAACTTCAGCTGCTGGCAGTAGTGGTGGCAGAGGGAAATATCATCCGTAACCAGATTATTAATCTGGATGAGGAGATGGATGATGAAACGATCCTGAAGCTGAACTTGCTTTTGAATACCAATCTGAACGGTCTTCCCATTGCAGACATTAATCTGGGAATGATCGCCAGACTGAAAGAGCAGGCGGGGATTCACAGCAGCGTAGTAGCTACGGTGCTGGATGCAGTTGCAAATACCATTCAGGTAGATGAAGACGATACAGAAATTTATACGTCCGGAGCAACCAACATATTCAAATATCCGGAACTGGCGGACAAAACCAGAGCCAGTGAACTGATTTCTGCATTTGAAGAGAAAAAACAACTGGTGGAACTGTTAAAAGAATCCATGGAGGATTCAGAAAGCACCGGACTTCAGGTATATATCGGAAATGAAACACCCCTTCAGACCATGAAAGACTGCAGTGTGGTTACAGCCACCTATGAATTGGGAGACGGTATGAAGGGAACCATCGGGATAGTAGGACCGAAACGTATGGACTACGAAAATGTGGTAGACAGTCTGAAAACCCTGAAAGAGCAATTAGACAATGTGTTTAAGAAAACATAGAAAGGCGGTAGAAAAAGTGGCGGAAGAAAAGGAAAACAAATCCACCGTGGAAGAAGAAACTACAGAAGACAAAAGGCCTGCAGACGCTGAGACACAAGAAGAAACTCAGGAAGCTGGTGAGGAAGAACAAACAGAAGACACTCAGGAAGAAGAGCAGGAAGAAAAAGCCGAAGAGAAAAAGACTTCTTTCTTCAAGAAAAAAGAGAAAAAAGATAAAAAGGATCAGCAGATTGCAGAGCTGACAGACAGACTGCAGAGGACCATGGCGGAATTCGATAATTTCCGTAAACGGACGGAAAAAGAAAAGGCGAGCATGTATATCATAGGGGCCAAAGAGATTGTGGAAAAAATTCTCCCTGTGGTTGACAACTTTGAACGCGGGCTCGCATCCGCAGAAGAAGGCGATGCCTTTGCAGAAGGAATGAAGATGATTTATAAACAGCTGATGACAACCCTGGAAGAACTTGGCGTAGAGCCAATCGAAGCAGTGGGAAAAGAATTCAACCCGGATTTCCATAATGCAGTGATGCATGTGGAAGACGATTCTCTTGGAGAAAACGTGGTGGTGGAAGAGCTTCAGAAAGGTTATATGTATAAATCATTTGTAATCCGGCACAGCATGGTGAAAGTGGCAAACTAGCTGCTGTTAACAATAGATTTGGAAATGAGACAATTGTTTGAAATAGGAGGATAAAACAATGGGAAAAATTATTGGTATTGACTTAGGAACAACCAACAGCTGTGTAGCTGTTATGGAAGGTGGTCAGCCCACCGTTATCGCAAATACAGAAGGAGCAAGAACCACACCCTCTGTAGTTGCATTTACAAAAAACGGAGAGAGACTGGTAGGTGAACCTGCAAAACGTCAGGCCGTAACCAATGCAGATAAGACAATCTCTTCCATTAAAAGAGAAATGGGAACCGATTACCGTGTGGAAATCGACGGTAAAAAATACTCTCCTCAGGAAATTTCAGCTATGATTCTTCAGAAACTGAAAAAAGACGCAGAAGGCTATCTGGGAGAAACAGTTACAGAAGCAGTTATTACCGTTCCGGCATACTTCAATGACGCACAGCGTCAGGCAACCAAGGACGCAGGAAAAATCGCCGGACTGGATGTAAAACGTATCATCAACGAGCCTACGGCAGCAGCTCTGGCTTACGGTCTGGACAACGAAAAAGAGCAGAAAATCATGGTATACGACTTAGGCGGCGGTACCTTCGATGTTTCCATTATTGAAATCGGCGACGGCGTTATCGAAGTATTATCTACAGCAGGTAATAACCGTCTGGGCGGCGATGACTTCGACCAGAAGATCACCGACTATATGCTGACAGAATTCAGAAATACAGAAGGCGTTGACTTATCCAACGATAAGATGGCTCTGCAGAGATTAAAAGAAGCAGCAGAAAAAGCAAAGAAAGAACTTTCTTCTGCAACCACAACCAACATCAACCTTCCGTTTATTACTGCAACAGCAGAAGGCCCGAAACACTTTGACATGAACTTAACCCGTGCAAAATTTGATGAATTAACCCACGACTTAGTAGAAAAGACAGCAGAACCTGTAAGAAGAGCTCTTTCTGACGCAGGCATGACAGCTTCTGAACTGGGTCAGGTACTTCTGGTAGGCGGTTCTACCCGTATTCCGGCCGTACAGGATAAAGTTCGTCAGTTAACTGGCAAAGAGCCCAGCAAGTCTCTGAACCCGGATGAATGTGTGGCTCTCGGCGCTTCTGTACAGGGCGGTAAACTGGCAGGAGACGCAGGTGCAGGAGATGTCCTTCTTCTGGACGTAACCCCTCTGTCTCTGTCCATCGAAACCATGGGCGGTATTGCAACTCGTCTGATTGAGAGAAATACAACGATCCCTACAAAGAAGAGTCAGATCTTCTCCACAGCAGCAGATAATCAGACAGCCGTTGACATTAACGTAGTTCAGGGTGAGCGTCAGTTTGCAAGAGACAACAAATCCTTAGGACAGTTCCGTCTGGATGGAATTCCGCCTGCAAGACGTGGTGTTCCGCAGATCGAAGTTACCTTTGACATTGATGCAAACGGTATTGTAAACGTTTCTGCAAAAGATCTGGGAACAGGCAAAGAGCAGCACATTACCATTACTGCTGGATCCAATATGTCTGACGATGAAATCGATAAGGCAGTAAAAGAAGCAGCAGAGTTCGAGGCACAGGATAAGAAACGGAAAGAAGCCATCGATGCCAGAAATGATGCAGATTCCATGGTATTCCAGACCGAGAAAGCTCTGGAAGAAGCAGGAGACAAACTGGATGCAGCAGATAAATCCGCAGTAGAGGCAGACCTGAAAGAGCTTAAAGATCTGCTGGCTAAGACTCAGCCGGAAGAGATGACAGATGCCCAGGTAGCAGAACTGAAAGCAGCTCAGGAAAAACTGATGCAGAACGCACAGAAATTGTTTGCAAAGATGTATGAGCAGACACAGGGTCAGGCAGGCGCAGGCCCCCAGCCGAACGCCGGCGGACAGAACACAGCAGGCGGCGAAGCAGGATATGATGACGATATTATCGACGCTGATTATAAAGAAGTTTAAGTAGGAATGAGCAATTATGGCAGAACAAAGAGATTTATATGAAGTCTTAGGCGTGGACCGCAGTGCGGATGATGCCACTTTGAAAAAAGCATATCGTAAGCTGGCCAAGAAATATCACCCGGATGTAAATCCGGGTGATAAAGAGGCTGAGGCGAAATTTAAAGAGGCAACCAATGCATATGCAATTCTCAGCGATCCGGAAAAGAGAAAGCAGTACGATCAGTTTGGTCATGCAGCCTTTGAAAACGGAGCAGGAGGATCCACCGGCGGTTTTGGAGGCTTCGATTTCGGCGGCATGGATATGGGCGATATTTTCGGAGACATCTTCGGAGATCTGTTCGGCGGCGGAGGAAGAAGAGGACGTGCAGATAATGGTCCCAGAAGAGGAGCTAATTTAAGAGCGCGTCTGAATATTACCTTTGAAGAAGCTATTTTCGGGTGCGAAAAAGAAATTGAGATCACCTTAAAAGATACCTGTCAAAGCTGTCATGGAACCGGCGCGAAGCCGGGAACACAGCCTCAGACCTGTCCGAAATGTAACGGCGAGGGACAGATTGTTTATACCCAGCAGTCCATGTTCGGAATGGTCAGAAGTACAGGAACCTGTCCGGAATGTAACGGTACAGGTAAAATTATTAAAGAAAAATGCTCTGCCTGCCGGGGAACCGGATACACTTCTTCCAGACAGAGAATTAAAGTGCCCATTCCGGCCGGCATCAATCATGGACAGAGTATCCGGGTACGGGATAAGGGAGAGCCGGGCGTCAACGGAGGCCCGAGAGGCGATCTTCTGGTAGAAGTAAATGTGGCAAGACATCCGATTTTCCAGCGTCAGGACAGAAATATTTACTCTACAGCGCCGATTACCTTTGCCCAGGCAGCGCTGGGCGGCCAGGTACGTATCCGTACTGTGGACGGGGATGTGATGTATGAGATAAAACCGGGAACACAGACAGATACCCGTATCCGCCTGAAAGGAAAAGGCGTGCCTTCCATCCGGAATAAAAATGACAGAGGCGATCATTATGTGACGCTGGTTGTTCAGGTACCTACCAGACTGTCAGAAGAAGCAAAACAGGCTCTTCGCGAATTCGATCAGGCCTGCGGGAACACACCGGCTCCGAAACAGGAGCATACAGAGAAAAAGAAAAAAAGTTTCATGGATAAATTAAAAGAAACTTTTGAAGAGTAATTATAACAAAGAAACGTTGTGGAAAATTTTACAGCGTTTCTTTTCTTTTGCTCTTTTCAAGCGTCTAAAATTCGTGTATGATGAAAAATAGTGCATATTTTGATTCAGAGGTGAAAGATGAGCGTTCAGATTGTAATACAGCAGATGTTAATGATTTTAATTTTGATTGGAACAGGGTATATTCTAAAAAAGACCAATAAGATAAAAAGTTCCGTATCCAAAGACTTATCAGCCCTCGTGGTAAATGTCTGCAATCCGGCAATCATCATTACCAGCGCTCTGCAGAGAGATTCTTCCGTGACAGGAAGAAGTCTTTTGTACGCAGCCGCGGCTGCTTTTGTTATGTATGTATTTTTGGTTGTTGTGGGAAAGGTAGTGCCGGTACTGTTAAAAATACCCTTTAAAGACAGAAATTCTTACAATATGATGTGCGTATTCGGCAATACCGGATTTATCGGGATTCCGCTGGTATCTGCTCTGGTAGGCGCCCAGGCGCTGATTTACGTTGCGGTGACAAATATCTTTTTTTATCTTCTGATTTATACATATGGAATTCATCTGGTGGCTCGGGATTCGGGAACGAAGGAAAAATTTCAGGTAAAAAATCTTCTGAATACAGGAAACCTGGCAACCTTGCTGGCGATTCTTCTGTTTCTGGGAGAATGGAAATTTCCGCCTCTGGCAGAAGAAACGCTGGACTATATGGGAGGAGCCACTACATTTCTGGCAATGATCGTGATAGGAATCACCATAGCAGATACGCCCATACACACATTGTTTACGGAAAAGAAGATTTATTTTTTTACAGTTCTGCGTTTTCTGGTTCTTCCCATAGGAATCGGATTGGGGCTGAAATGGTTCATAAAAGACAGTACCTTATTGGATACGTTAGTGATTATGGCTGCAGTGCCGGCGGGAAATATGCCCTTAATGCTGATGATGGAGCGGGGGATGGATGGGAAGCTGCTTTCCAAAGGAATCATTATCAGCACACTGGCATCGGTGATAACCATTCCGTTGGTATTGGTTGCGGTATGTGCATAAAAGAAGAAAAGGAGTAAGACAAGTATGAGATGGAATAAATTTACCATTAAAACAAAAACCCAGGCGGAAGAAATGATTATTTACAGTCTGTCCGAACTGGGAATTGAAGGGGTGGAAATCGAAGATAAGGTGCCTCTGACAGAAGAAGATAAAAAGCAAATGTTTGTGGATATTATGCCGGAAGAACCCGAAGATGACGGAACCGCCTATTTAAGCTTCTACCTGGAAGAAGAGGCGGATACAGAGAAGATTCTGGCTGATGTGAAAGCGGAACTGGAAAATCTGGCATCGTTTATGGATATTGGAGAGGGAACCATTGAAGGCTCGCAGACGGAAGATAAGGACTGGATAAATAACTGGAAAGAATATTTCCATCAGTTTTATGTGGATGATATTCTCATCATTCCTTCCTGGGAAAAAGTAAAGGAAGAAGATAAGGATAAAATGATCCTTCATATCGACCCGGGAACTGCTTTCGGAACCGGAATGCACGAGACTACCCAGCTTTGTATCCGGCAGTTAAAAAAATATGTAAAGAAGGATACCCAGCTTTTGGATGTGGGAACCGGAAGCGGGATTCTGGGAATTCTGGCGCTGATGCTGGGAGCGGCCCATGTGGTGGGAACAGATCTGGATCCCTGTGCGGTCAACGCCGTGGAAGAAAATAAGGAGTCCAATGGAATTCCCAGAGAAGCCTTCGATCTGATGATTGGAAATATTATCGATGAGAAAGAAGTGCAGGATGCGGCGGGTTACGAGAAATATGACATTGTAACCGCAAACATTCTGGCAGACGTACTGGTTCCTTTAACCCCGGTCATTGTCCGCCAGATGAAAAAAGGAGGCGTCTACATTACTTCCGGAATCCTGGATGTAAAGGAAGAAGAAGTGAAAAAAGCAGTGACAGAGGCAGGGCTTCAGGTAGTGGAAGTTACCCGTCAGGGAGAATGGGTATCCATTACGGCCAGAAAGGAATAGAAGATGTATCGTTTTTTCGTGGAACCGGCGCAGATTCAGGAACATACCATAACCATCATCGGAAACGATGTGAACCATATTAAAAACGTCCTCCGGATGAAAAAAGGGGAGGAACTCTGGATCAGCGATCAGGAAGAAAAAGAATACCACTGCTATATAGAGGAATTTCTGGAAGAAGAGATCCTGGCCCATATTATGTATGTACAGGAACCGGGATTTGAGCTCCAGAGCCGCATTTATCTGTTTCAGGGACTTCCCAAAGGGGAGAAGATGGAATGGATTATCCAGAAGGCGGTAGAGCTGGGAGTACATGAAATTATTCCTGTGTCTATGAAACGCTGTGTGGTAAAACTGGATAAAAAGAAAGCAGAGAAAAAAACTGCCCGCTGGCAGCAAATCGCAGAAAGCGCGGCCAAACAGTCTAAGAGAATGAAAATTCCCCGGATACATCCGGTCTGTACCTATGGAGAAGCGCTGGAATATGCTGACGAGTCCTGCCAGGTCAGGCTGGTTCCCTATGAACGGACAGAGGGAATGAAGGAAACGAAGGAAATGATAGAACAGATAGAACCGGGACAGTCCATTGGGATTTTCATCGGCCCGGAAGGGGGCTTTGATGAAAAAGAGATTGAAGCGGCTCTTCAGGCGGGAATGAAGCCTATCTCTCTGGGAAAACGGATTTTGCGTACAGAGACGGCCGGGATGACAATTTTATCCGTCCTGATGTTTCATCTGGAAACGTGTTAAAAGTAGAAATGGAGGAAGAAATGGAAGCATATCTGGATAATGCAGCAACGACCAGGTGCTATGGGCAGGTGAAAGACATTGTGGTAAAAACTATGATGGAGGATTACGGAAATCCCTCTGCCATGCATTTAAAAGGGGTAGAAGCAGAACGTTATATGAAAGACGCCCGGGAGACACTGGCAAAGATTTTAAAAGTAACTCCAAAAGAGATTTTGTTTACTTCAGGGGGGACGGAATCCAACAATCTGGCTTTAACAGGCGCTGCTTATGCAAATAAAAGAGCAGGAAACCATATAATTACAACTGCCATCGAGCATGCGGCGGTAGGCGCTCCGGTGCATTTTTTGGAAGAATCCGGGTTTGAGGTGACGATTCTTCCGGTAGACGAAAAAGGTGTTGTATCTCTGGAAGCGTTGGAAAAAGCTTTGCGCCCAGATACAATTTTAGTTTCTGTGATGTTTGTTAATAACGAAATCGGCTCTGTTCAGCCGGTGGACGCTATTGGAAAAATGGTTCATGAAAAGGCTCCCAAAGCATTATTTCATGTGGATGCCATTCAGGCCTTTGGAAAGTTTCAGATTTATCCGAAAAAGCTGGGGATTGATCTGATGTCTGTCAGCGCCCATAAGATTCACGGACCAAAGGGCGTCGGATTTTTGTATACCAGTGAAAAAGCCAAGGTGCAGCCCCAGATTCTGGGGGGCGGTCAGCAAAGCGGGATGCGCTCCGGAACAGATAATGTGCCGGGAGCTGCAGGAATGGCAGAAGCCGCCAGGATTATGTATGAACATCTGGAAGAAAACCGGGAACATATGTATCAGATGAAAGAGAGGCTTGCAGAAGGCCTTTCCCGCCTGGAAAGGGTGCAGATACACGGAATGCCTCTCAGGGAGGGGGCACCTCAGATTCTGAGCGCCGCTTTCGCAGGAATCCGAAGTGAGGTGCTGCTTCATTCCCTGGAAGAGCAGGGGATTTATGTTTCTGCAGGTTCCGCCTGCTCCAGTCACAAAAGGACGGCCAGCAGCACTTTGACAGCAATCGGATTAAAAAAGGATGTCAGCGAGACGACGGTACGGTTTAGTTTTTCCGAAGAGACAACGGCAGAGGAAATTGACTACTGTCTGGAAGTTCTTGGAAAACTGCTTCCTGTTTTACGAAGATATACACGGCGATAGAAGTCAAAGAAGGAGGAATTTATGTTTCACGCATTTTTAATTAAATATGCAGAAATTGCAATTAAAGGGAAAAACAGATATTTATTTGAAGACGCTTTGATTAAGCAGATGAAAATTGCCCTGGAAAAGGTGGAGGGCGAATTTGATGTGCAAAAAGAACAGGGACGGGTCTATGTGTACTGCAAATCTGATTATGACTTTGATGAAGTCATGGAAGCCCTGACCAGAGTTTTCGGAATCGTGGGAATCAGTCCCGTGGTTATTTACGAAGACAAAGGATTTGAACAGATGGGCAAAGATGTGTTAAGCTACATGAAAGAACACCACCCGGGTTATGCAGGTACTTTTAAAGTACATACCAGAAGAGCGAAGAAATCTTATCCCATGACTTCCATGGAAGTCAGCAGCGAACTGGGCGGCGTTATCTTAGAGGAATTTCAGGATGCGTCTGTGGATGTCCATCATCCCCAGTTAAATCTGACAGTGGAAATCCGGGATAAAATTTACGTATATTCCAGAACTATACCGGGCCCCGGAGGTATGCCGGTGGGAACCAACGGAAAGGCGATGCTTTTACTTTCCGGAGGGATTGACAGTCCTGTTGCCGGATATATGATTGCGAAAAGAGGGGTAAGAATCGAGGCCGTCTATTTCCATGCACCGCCTTATACCAGTGAACGGGCGAAGCAGAAAGTAGTGGATCTGGCGAAGCTGGTGGCCAGATACAGCGGCCCCATTCGTCTGCATGTGGTGAATTTCACAGATATTCAGTTATATATCTATGATAAGTGTCCCCATGAGGAGCTGACAATTATCATGAGAAGGTATATGATGCGTATAGCAGAGCATTTTGCCAAAGAGCGTAAATGTCTGGGCCTGATTACCGGAGAAAGTATCGGCCAGGTAGCCAGTCAGACCATGCAGAGCCTTGCGGCAACCAATGAAGTGTGCACCCTCCCTGTATACCGTCCGGTAATCGGATTCGATAAACAGGAGATTGTGGAAATCGCTCATAAAATTGATACCTTTGAGACGTCTATCCAGCCTTTTGAAGACTGTTGTACCATATTTGTGGCGAAGCACCCGGTGACGAAACCTAATTTAAAGGTGATAAAACGTTCGGAAGAAAAACTGGAGGAAAAGATAGAAGATCTTGTGAGAGAAGCAATTGAGACGACAGAAGTTATTGATGTGGAACAGATGTAAAAAAGCTGCTGCAGTAAACTCTGCAGCAGCCCTGACTATCTGGGGTTTATTCCTCGATGAGATAAGACTGAATAATCTCCATAACATCATCAAGACTTGTTCCGTCAGCATGGATATTTAAGTCGATGGGTTTGGATAAATCCAGGCTAAAGATACCCATGATAGATTTTGCATCAATTACATATCTTCCGGATACTAAATCGAAATCGCAGTCAAATTTGCTGATTTCATTTACGAAAGCTTTTACTTTATCAATTGAGTTTAATGAGATTTTAACGGTTTTCATTCTATTGACCTCCCTAGTAATTTTATACCTTCATCTTACAGTTTGGTATTTTAAAAGTCAAGGTAAAAACCGTTAAATTTAAGCAAAAGAATTAGTGAATATGTATAGAAATTGGAGGAATATATGGGAAAGAAAGTTGCCCTTCATAATTTAGGCTGCAAAGTGAACGCGTATGAAGTAGAAGCCATGCAGCAGCTTTTGGAAGAGGCGGGGTATGAGATTGTTCCTTTTGCGCCCGGAGCAGATATTTATGTAATTAATACCTGTACCGTTACAAATATTGCCGACCGTAAGTCTAGACAGATGCTCCATAAGGCTAAAAAAATGAATCCGGATGCCATCGTGGTGGCTGCCGGATGCTATGTGCAGACAGATAAAGAGAAACTGGAAACGGACGGACAGATCGATGTAATCCTGGGCAATAACCGGAAACGGGAAATCGTAGAGGTTCTGGAGGAATATCAGCAGGAGAAAGCCGGCCAGGAGCGGGTAATCAATATTAACCAGACCAAAGAGTACGAACAGCTTTCCATTAACAGAACAGCAGAGCATGTAAGAGCGTATATTAAGGTTCAGGACGGATGCAATCAGTTTTGCACTTACTGTATCATTCCTTATGCCAGAGGTCGTGTGCGCAGCCGGAAGAAAGAGGACATTCTGAAAGAAATACGCAGTCTTGCAGCAAAGAATTACAAAGAGGTTGTTCTGACAGGAATCCATTTAAGCTCCTATGGGGTAGACTTCCCGGAAGGAGAAAAAGAGACGCTGCTCTCCTTAATCGAGGAAGTTCATAAAGTGGAAGGGATCCGGAGAATCCGTTTAAGTTCTCTGGAGTCGGGAATTATAACGGAAGAATTCGTAAAAAGAATTTCAGAACTTCCCAAACTGTGCCCCCATTTCCATCTGTCACTGCAAAGCGGTTCTGACAGTGTATTAAAAAGGATGAACCGGAGATATACTTCGCAGGAATATGAAGAGAGATGCGGCCTTTTAAGAAAGTATTACACAGACCCGGCTCTTACCACAGATATTATTACCGGTTTTCCGGGAGAGACAGAAGAAGAGTTTAAAGAAACCTGCCGGTTTGCAGAGAAAATCCGGTTCTACGAGACCCATATTTTCCGTTATTCCAAACGCAGAGGAACAAAAGCGGCCAGGATGGAAGGACAGATTCCGGAACCGATAAAGGCAGCCAGAAGCGAAATTCTCTTAAAACTGGATGAACAGAGAAGGGGAGAATATGAAATCCGGAGGATGGGAGAACCCCTGGAAGTTCTTCTGGAAGAAGAAATCGAGAAGGAAGGAAAAGCCTATTATCTGGGACATTCCAGAGAATATATTAAGGTGGCAGTGGAAAAGAAAAAGGAGTATCAGATTAACGACATTGTAGTTGTAAAGGGAACCGGTTATCTGGAAAATCATACGGTGCTGGGGGAATGTCTGGACAACTGAACAAAGTTTTCATTGTATTTTTGGCAGTTTTATATTAAAATAAAGTGAAGAGTATAGATAAGGACGTGGAAATATGGCAGAGAAATTAAGTAATACACAGTATTTCAAGACAAAAACAGAACCTGAAGTGCATGTAAAGGAAGTTTTGGATCTGGTATACAATGCGATGAATGAGAAGGGATATAATCCGGTGAATCAGATTGTAGGGTATATTATGTCCGGAGATCCCACTTATATTACCAGCCATAAAGGTGCACGAAGCATGATCATGAAAGTAGAGCGGGACGAACTTGTAGAAGAACTTTTAGCTGAATATATTAAAAATAAGTCCTGGGAACGATAAGATGAGAGTTCTGGGATTGGATTATGGCTCAAAGACAGTGGGAGTTGCTGTCAGCGATCCTCTTGGATATACTGCACAGGGGATAGAAATTATCAGGAGAAAGTCGGAGAATAAACTCCGGCAGACATTGGCACGGATTGAGGAACTCATTTCGGAATACCAGGTAGAGAAGATTGTGCTTGGTCTGCCGAAAAATATGAATAATACCATGGGGGACAGGGCTGTGAAATCTCTGGAGTTTAAAGACATGCTGGAGAGACGAACAGGCCTGCCTGTTATTATGTGGGATGAAAGACTGACAACTGTGGCGGCTCAGAGAGTTTTGATAGAGGCGAAAGTCCGCAGAGAGAACCGGAAAGAATATGTGGACGAACTTGCAGCAATTTTTATTTTACAGGGGTATCTGGATTCCCTTGCGTGAAAGGTGCTTATGGAAAAGATTAAATTTCAGATTGAGGACGGAACAAGCGTAGAATTTTATGTAGAAGAACAAGCAAAAATCGGAGGTCAGAATTACCTTCTGGTATCAGATTCCCAGGGTGAGGAAGCAGAGGCATATATTTTAAAAGATGTGTCAGAGGATACCAGCGCCCAGGCATGTTATGTACTGGTAGAAGAGGAAGAAGAACTGGAAGCAGTTTTTAAAGTTTTTCAGCAGATGATGGAAGACGTGGATATGATTCGGTAATCGGCCCAATAAGCATGGAGGTGCATTGATTGAAAGAAGACAATATAAATAATAACAGTAAGGACGGCAGTGTGCAAAAGCAGGCTGGGAAACAGAAATCAAAGAACAGACAGCCGGCCAGAAAACCTGTCAGTCCGAAAGGGAAAACTATGCCCAAAACAGGCGTAAGCAAGTCGGCAAAACCTGCAAAAGTCTCCGTAAAACAGCCTGCAAAGAATACAGGAAAAACTTCTCAGAGAAGAAACAGGAAGAATTCTTCTAAATTAAAGATTATTCCTCTGGGAGGCCTGGAACAGATCGGAATGAACATCACAGCCTTTGAATACGAGGACAGTATTGTGGTAGTGGACTGCGGAATGTCTTTTCCGGAGGACGATATGCTTGGAATCGATTTTGTGATTCCGGACGTTACTTATTTAAAAGAAAACATTACAAAGGTAAAAGGCTTTGTAATCACCCACGGACATGAGGATCATATCGGCGCTCTTCCTTATGTTCTGAAAGAAGTAAAGGCGCCCATTTATTCTACGAAGCTGACTCTTGGATTGATTTCCAATAAATTGAGAGAACATAATCTTTTAAACACAACGAAGATGAAAGAGGTAAAGCACGGACAGGTAATTAACCTGGGTGACTTTTCCATTGAATTTATCAAAACCAATCACAGTATTCAGGATGCGTCTGCACTGGCAATCTATTCCCCGGCAGGAATTGTTATCCACACAGGAGACTTTAAGGTGGATTATACCCCGGTTTTCGGTGATGCCATTGATTTACAGAGATTCGCAGAGATTGGAAAGAAAGGCGTTTTGGCTCTGATGTGCGACAGTACCAATGCAGAGCGGCCCGGATTTACCATGTCAGAACGAACCGTCGGACATGTATTTGACAATCTGTTTAATGAATATAAGAATACCAGAATTATCATAGCAACTTTTGCTTCTAATGTGGATCGTGTACAGCAGATTATTAATACGGCCCATAAGTTCGGAAGAAAGGTAGCAGTGGAAGGCCGCAGTATGGTAAATGTAATTTCTACCGCGGCAGAACTGGGATATTTAAAGATACCGGATAATACGCTGATTGAAATCGATCAGGTGAAGAATTATCCAAATGAGCTGGTAACGTTAATTACAACGGGAAGTCAGGGAGAATCCATGGCGGCATTGTCCAGAATGGCTTCCAACATTCACAGGAAGATCACGATACAGCCGGGAGACACCATTATTTTCAGTTCCAATCCGATTCCCGGAAATGAAAAAGCGGTTTCCAAAGTGATTAATGAACTTTCCATGAAAGGCGCCAATGTTATATTCCAGGATGTACACGTTTCCGGACATGCCTGTCAGGAAGAAATTAAACTTATCTATTCTCTTGTACATCCTAAATATGCGGTACCTGTTCACGGAGAATACCGCCATTTGAAGGCTCAGGCCAGAGTGGCGGAAAGTCTTGGAATTGAGAAAGAGAACATCTTCATTCTGAACTCCGGAGATGTGCTGGAACTGGATGAGAAAAGTGCCAAAGTTACCGGAAAAGTTCAGGTTGGAGATATTCTGGTAGATGGTCTGGGAGTGGGGGACGTTGGAAACATTGTTCTGCGCGATCGCCAGCATTTGGCAGAAGACGGTATTATGGTGGTGGTAATGACACTGGAAAACCACAGCAATCTGGTACTGGCCGGCCCGGATATTGTATCCAGAGGATTTGTCTATGTAAGGGAATCCGAAGATTTGATGGAAGAAGCAAGGAGAATTGTGGAGACAGCCCTGGACGGCTGCCTGGAACATCAGATTAATGACTGGAGCAAGATAAAGACAGTAGTTAAGGATGCACTGGGAGATTTCCTGTGGAAACGAACCAAGAGAAGGCCCATGATTCTTCCAATTATTATGGAGGCATAAGAAAGCTATGGATTCCATCGAGAAAAATGTAAAAATACTGTTGGCTTCGATAATGAAAAGTGAAGCCTATCAGGAATATAAAAAGCAGGAAGAGAAATTAAAACAGGATCCGGGATTACTGGAAAAAGTGGATCGGTTCCGTATCAGCAATTTCAGAGTACAGAATCAGTCGGATCCGGAACACATGTTTGAAGAGATGAACAGACTGGAACAGGAATCGGAAGAACTGCGTAAAATCCCGCAGGTGAATGCCTATCTGGATGCAGAACTGGCAGTCTGCAGACTGATGCAGAAAATATTTATGGACTTGTCCAATGGGATACAGATGCATATACCCGATCTTTAAATCAGGTCTGTACAGAATGAAAAAAGAGACAGACTGACAGGAGTGTTAGGATGAAAGAGCAAAAGAAAGAAAGCAGAGCCAGTGTGTTTTTAGCAGGAGGATTCTTCCGGATTCTTTTGTACATTTTTGTAATCGTATTAATTATATGGATTGGAAAATCCACGTTTTCCTTTGGCTATGATGTTTTTAACCAGAAGGCAATGAGTCCCGGAAACGGAAAAGAAGTTACCGTTGAAATTAAAGAAGGGGCTTCCGTATATGAGATTGGAAAGGCTCTGGAACGAAAAAATCTGATTGAAGATGCGAAAGTCTTTGTAGTACAGGAGAAACTTTCCAGATACCGGGGGAAAATCAAGCCCGGAAGTTATGTGGTAAGCACAGCTTATACTCCGGACAGGATACTGGCAGTGCTTTCCGGTGAGGATTCTCAGGAGGAAGAGACTCCATGATTGTGGATGAACGGCTGATTACGTATGTGAATTCTCTGGATATGGGGAATACGGAGTTTTTGGACGAGCTGGAAGCGTATGCCCATAAGACTTATGTTCCCATTATCCGAAAGGAAATGCAGAGTTTTATAAAGGTACTGCTGGCTGTGAAGCAGCCGCAGAATATACTGGAGGTGGGGACAGCCATTGGCTTCTCCACACTTCTCATGTGTGAATACGGGAAAGAGAATTGCCGGATTACCACTATTGAAAACTATAAGAAAAGAATCCCCATTGCCAGAGAGAACTTTAAAAAGGCAGGGAGAGAAAAGCAGATTCAGCTTTTAGAGGGGGATGCCGGGGAAATACTTCCCACTTTAAATGAGTCTTTTGATTTCATTTTTATGGATGCTGCAAAAGGACAGTACATCCATTTTCTTCCTCAGGTACTGCGGCTGATGAAACCGGGAGCTGTTTTAGTATCCGATAATGTACTTCAGGATGGAGACTTAATAGAGTCTCATTATCTTGTGGAGAGGAGAAACCGTACGATTTATAAACGGATGCGGGAATATCTGTATGAGCTGAAACATCATCCGAACTTGGTGACTTCTGTGATTCCTCTGGGAGACGGGGTTACAGTCAGTATTAAGAAATAAAGAGAGGGATTTCATGAAAAAGCCTGAATTATTAGTTCCAGCCAGCAGTCTGGAAGTGTTAAAAATTGCCGTGATTTTTGGTGCGGATGCTGTCTATATCGGCGGAGAAGCTTTCGGGCTTCGGGCAAAGGCCAGGAATTTTTCTATAGAAGAGATGAGAGAGGGCATTGAATTTGCCCATCTGCACGGTGCAAAAGTTTATGTGACAGTAAATATCCTGGCTCATAACCGGGATTTGCAGGGAGTCAGGGAGTATCTTAAGGAACTGAAGGGAATCAGGCCCGACGGATTTATCATCGCTGATCCGGGAATTTTCATGCTGGCAAAAGAAATCTGTCCGGAGATTGAACGTCATATCAGTACCCAGGCCAATAACACCAATTATGAGACATTTCGCTTCTGGTATCAGCTTGGAGCCAGCCGGGTGGTAACGGCCAGGGAACTGTCCCTGGAAGAGATTCGTGAGATTCGAAGTAAGATTCCGGAAGATATGGAGATAGAGACGTTCGTTCACGGCGCCATGTGTATTTCCTATTCCGGCAGGTGTCTTCTAAGCAATTATCTGGTGGGAAGAGATGCAAACCAGGGATCCTGTACCCATCCCTGCCGCTGGAAATATTCCATAGTGGAAGAGACCAGACCGGGAGAGTACATGCCGGTATTTGAAAACGAAAGAGGTACGTACATTTTTAATTCCAAAGATTTGTGTATGATTGATCATATGGACGATCTGCTGACTTGCGGTGTAAACAGTCTGAAAATTGAAGGCCGCATGAAAACAGCTCTTTATGTGGCTACAGTGGCCAGGACTTACCGAAAAGCCATAGACGATTATTTTGATTCCCCGCAAAAGTATAAGGAGAATCTTTCCTGGTATGAGGAACAGATTTCCAATTGTACGTACCGGCAGTTTACCACAGGATTCTTTTACGGAAAGCCGGATGAAAATGCCCAGATATATGACTGTAATACCTACATCAGAGAGTATACGTATCTGGGATTCGCAGAAAGAATAACAGAAAAAGGTCTTGTGGAAATTACCCAGCGCAATAAATTCAGCGTGGGAGAGACGATAGAAATTATGAAGCCAAACGGAGAAAATCTGTCTGTTCAGGTGAAGGCGATTTATGATGAAACAGGAGCTTCCGTAGAAAGCGCCCCTCATCCACAGCAAAAACTGGAAGTGGATTTAGGGGCACAGGTGGAAGTATACGATATACTCCGCAGGCAGGAATAAGAAAGTAAGAAGGAACTGCAGGGCGTTCGGATGGAACCGACCCACAAAAGCAGTTCCTTATTCATTTGCAAGATGAAATAATTTTTTCAGTTTTAAAACGGCGTTTTTCTCAATTCTGGAGACATAGGAACGGCTGATGCCAAGTTGGGCGGCGATTTCCCGCTGTGTTTTTTCCTCCTGTCCGAACAGCCCGTAACGATAACAGAGAACCTGATATTCTTTCTCATTGAGACGGTTTTTTACAAGGGAAAGCAGTCTTCTGGTATCTTCCTTTCTGGTGTAATTTTCCACCACATCTATTACCGGGGATTCCACAATATCCAAAAGACTGATCTCATTGCCTTCCTTATCCGTACCAATGGGCTCATAGAGAGAGATTTCCCTGGATCGTTTCTTCCTGGAGCGAAGCATCATCAGCAGTTCATTGTCAATACAGCGGGCGGCGTAGGTGGAAAGACGGGTAGCCTTGCGGGAGTCAAATGTGGAAATTGCTTTAATCAGACCAATTGTTCCGATGGAAATCAAGTCGTCTAAATCTTCATCCAATCCCTGATATTTTTTTACAACATGAGCGACCAGGCGGAGATTGCGTTCGATTAAAATGTCCTTTGCCTGGGAATCCCCGTTCTGATATTGTTTTAGATAATACTGCTCCTCGGCCAGGGTAAGAGGCTTTTGGAATGTTTTCAAAAAGTTCACCTCAAAGGGGATTTCTATATAGTTTATGAGAAGGACGAAGAGTTCGTGCTTTTCCCACAAAATTTTTCATTTTGTACAGGAATGCCATGCTTGAAGGAAATGAGAAAATCATGTAAAATGGTGGGAGACATCGGGGAAAGAAGGACAAAAAATATGGAGAATCTGATTTTTAGCCTGAATGCCACAGTTCCTGTTTTTTTCTTTATGGTGCTGGGCGGAATCTTTCACAGGCTGAAATTTATGGATGAAGACTTTGTAGCTAAGTTAAATACATTTGTATTTAAGATTTTACTCCCGGTACTGCTTTTTCAGGATTTATCCGGGATTTCTATTTACCAGGTCTGGGATGGGAAATTCATCCTGTTTTGTTTTCTGGTAACGGCTGTCAGCATCACCCTGTCCTTTGGAATTTCCTGGCTGATAAGGAAAGAGGAAATTCAGGGAGAATTTATTCAGGCTTCTTACAGAAGCAGTGCAGCCCTTCTGGGAATGGCCTTTGTACAGAACATTTACGGAACCAGTACCACGACCCCTTTAATGATTATCGGAACAGTACCTCTGTATAATGCAGCCGCCGTAGTTATTCTCTCCTTTTTCCGGAGAGGGGAACGAGGGAAGCACCTCTGGAAGAAGACCCTGAAAGGAATCATAACAAATCCCATTATCCTGGGAATTCTGGCGGGACTTCTCTGGGCCTGTCTGGGAATCCCTCAACCGGTGATTATGGAGAAAGTGGTGGACGGGGTAGGTTCTATGGCAACTCCTCTGGGGCTTATGGCTATGGGAGCAGCTTTTGAATTTCATTCTGTCCGGGAAAACTGGAAGGAGATTATCCTGTGCAGCTTTTTAAAACTGGTGGGATTTGTGGCGGTCTTTTTGCCGGTGGCCATCGGAATGGGATTCCGTTCGGAAAGTCTGGTGGCGATTATGGTCATGCTGGGGTCGGCTACTACGGTCAGTTGTTATATTATGGCTAAAAATATGGGACATAAGGGGGATTTTACTTCCAGTGTAGTAATGATTACCACGTTATTCAGCGCATTTACCATTACCTTCTGGCTCTGGCTGATGAAATCTTTGGGATACATTATTGTGTAAAGAAATGCAACACAATCTTCTGTATCTTTAAAAGAATAGTAACATTTTTAATACATGTATTTGCTATAATAGAGAAACTAAGAAGCAGAAAGGAGAACATTATTATGAAAAAGAAACTATTGATATGGCTTTTGACAGGAATGATGGCCGTTGCAGCTCCGGCAACAGCATTTGCAGATAATACAGATGCTTCTTTACCACTGGATGAAATACAAGACCAGACCGATTCTCAGGAACCTGAGGAAGAGGAGGGACTGTCCGAGGAAGAGCTCACAGAGGAGGAAGACCTGCTGCTGGAAGAAGAGGAAGTTCAGGAGTCTGAAAAAGAGATGCTGGAAGAATCTTCAGCAGCAGATGCACCGGATGCACTGTCTGCAGATGGGGCAAGAGACGCGGTTGGGGATCCCGGTCTGACACAGCTTGAAGGACTGGATATTACTTATAATTCCATGACAATCCGATGGAAGGCAGCAGACAATGCAGACAAGTACCGGGTATATAAGAAGATCGGAAACGGATCCTATAAAGGAATTGCCACAGTAGACGCAGGCGTCCTTTCTTATAAAGATACGGATGTGGACTTCGGGGGCACCTACACTTATACAGTAAGAGCCATTAAGATGGAAGAGGACACAGAGATCCTGGGAGAGTGCCAGCCCGGACAGAAAGGCGTAGTAAATGTAGAAGCGCCTAAGGTGACGGTCACCGCAAACAACAGCGGAACCATGACCATTGGCTGGAATAAGGTGGCAGGAGCAACGGGCTACCGGGTATTTGTGAAAAACGGATCCGGCTGGAAAATCATTCTCTCGGCTACCCAGGGAACCAGCTATACATACAGTGATGTGATTCCGGGACAGAAGTATACTTTTACAGTACGTCCCTACCGGAACATTGCAGGCAGCAATGTATGGGGCTACTATGATAAAACAGGAGTCACAGCCACAGCAAAAGGCACAGCTCCCGGTCTGACAGAACTGGAAAATCTGGATATTACATACAATTCCATGACTATTAGCTGGAAAGAAGCGGCAAATGCAGACAAATACCGGATTTACAGAAAGACAGGAAACGGATCCTACAAGGGAATTGCCACAGTAAGTAAATCTGCCCGTGCTTACAAAGATACCAGCGTGCAGTTTGCAGGTACCTATACTTATACGGTACGGGCCATTAAAATGAACGGCACGAAAGAAGTTCTGGGTGCCTGCCAGCCCGGAATGAAAGGCGTAGTCAATGTGGAAGCGCCTAAGGTGGAGGTAAGCTGCAACAGCTACAGCAGCATGAAAATAAGCTGGAATAAGGTGGCAGGAGCTGACGGCTACCGGGTATTTCTCCGCAGCGGCAACAGCTGGGGCATTATCGTATCCGATATAAAAACCACAAGCTGTAATTATAACAAAGTAGTGGCAGGAAGGGATTATACCTTTACCGTGCGTCCGTACCGCAAGGCGGACGGAAAGACGGTGTGGGGATATTATGATAAAGTAGGCGTAACCCAGACAGCCGCACCTGCAGCGCCGAAAGTATCCAGTGTAAAAGCTGTAACAGGAGCCCTGGAGGTAAGCTGGAATAAAGTTTCCGGAGCGACCGGATATTATGTATACCGAAGAGAAGCAGGCGGAAGCTACAAAAAGATAGCAACCGTTTCTGAGACAACTTATAAAGATACCGAGGCGTTGGTAAATACCACCTATTTCTATACGGTCCGTGCATATATGAAAGTAAATAGTACGATTGTAGAGGGAGATGTACAGACAGGAGTTTCCGGAATCAGAAAAGGGGCCGTGCAGCCCGCCCTTCTGACCCTGCGTACAGACAGCACCTATCTTCTTTATGATGTTACAGGAGACGGAGATCCGGATAAATTCCGGGCAGAGCCTTACTATGGAAACAGCCTGAACAGTTATGTAAATATTTATGTGGATGATAAGAAAGTACTTACTGTATCAGATGAAGAGGAATCCAGAATCACTACCCTTAATTACAAGATTCAGTTATGTACCATGAATAATTCCAATAATATTTATCTGGCAGTTACCGGTTCATCAGAAAATGACAGCCAGTCTGTGGCTAAACTGTATCAGTATACGGACGGCGAATTTAAAGAAGCTGCCAATTTAAGAGAACAGTTTGAAAGTAATGCGGTTCGCTGGAACCGTCTGGGAAGTGTGAAAATAGAGTCTGTAGAAGGAAATCAGATCCAGACTTTCTGGAATGGACAGCTTGGAGGAACAGGCGCTATGTCCTGGAGAACCACTTTTGTTTTAAAGGACGGAAAACTGGCCAGAAACAGTAATATTTCTCCTGCCGTTTACGAAGACGGAAAAGAGAATAAATGGACAGCCCTTCACAGCATAACCATTTATAAAGACGCTTTATCCGGAGACATTGCATTTACTCTTCCGGCCGGAGAAGTAGTAAAGATTCAGAGAGTCTATGCGAGAACAGATATTAACAATGTATATGTAGAGGTAGAAAGAAGCAACGGCCAGAAGGGCTGGATGAAATGCCCCAATGGAGACAATGGATATTTTGAAGAATCTATATATGTAGGATAAAAAAGAAAATCCCCTGCCCGGAACGCCTTTGTTCCAGACGGGGGATTTTTTAAGGGGAGGATATAAGTATTTCACTCTTCTTTCGTAAGTATCATTGGAGGGGGAATCCAATGAATAATTATAGTATCACCTCAAATACGGAGTTTATACAGAAAAACAAAAATTTTTTAGAATTGTTTTTTTGGAGAAACCATGGTATTATATTGATGCTGTACCCTGCATGTTTCGGTACAGTTTTCAGGAAGATATTTATGAAAAGAGGAAGATAAAATGAGCGAAAAAACGATTTTAGAACAGTGGAGAGAGGTAGCATACGACCAGAAAGCGGATAAAGGAAAACTGCAGAGATTCTGGGCTACTTACTTCAATATTGAAAAGGGTATTTATGAACAGCTTCTGGAGAATCCGGACGAAGTGGTAACCGGTACGGTAAAAGAGCTGGCTGAAAAATACGGACAGAACGTTATGACTATGGTAGGCTTTCTGGACGGAATCAATGACAGCTTAAAGGAGAAAAACCCCATTGAAACTATGACAGAAGATACAGTCGTAAATCTGGGATTTGATAAAGAGCTGTTATATAAAAACATGGTAGATGCCAAAGCAGACTGGCTGTATGAGCTTCCCCAGTGGGATAAGATCTTTACACAGGAGAAGAAAAAAGCCTTATACCTGGAACAGAAGAAATCAGGAACCATTGTAAAGGGCCACAAAGTAGGAAGAAACGATCCCTGTCCATGCGGAAGCGGAAAGAAGTATAAATATTGCTGCGGAAGAAACTAAGAAAAACAATTCCAACATTAGATTATCTCATCGTTTTGGGAGCCCATGTAGACGGCGAGCGGCTTACAAAGGCTCTGTATGAAAGAGTGAGGAAGGCCCTGGAGTATTTAGAGACCCATCCGGAGACAAAAGCTGTTCTCTCCGGAGGAAAGGGAAAGGGCGAAGCCATTTCCGAAGCCGAGGCAATGAGGAGGTATCTGATACGGAAAGGGATTTCTCCGGAAAGACTTCTTCTGGAAGAAAAATCTGTAAATACAAAAGAGAACCTGGAATTCAGTCTTTCCGTTATTGGAGATAAACATAAGAAAATCGGAGTGGTAACCAATCATTATCACGTCTTTCGCGGCGTGATGATTGGGAAAAAGGCAGGCTGCACCCGGATTTACGGCATTGGATCCCGGTATGTTTCCTGGAGACTGATCTGGTATATCCCCAGGGAAATTCTGGCAGTGTGTAAGGATCGGCTGAAGGGGAATTTATAAGTTTCTGCCGTTGACAAAGACTTTATTCATGTATATAATAGGGAAAAGTTGAAATGTGAACACGATGATGAGAAGAGTAGGATGCGGAACTTTTCAGAGAGAGATACATTTGCTGGAAGTATCTTATTGGGAAACATCTGAAAACTGCCTCGGAGTGACCCTAATCCGGTCCGGTCTGATACCGTTATCATCAAATAGAGAGGCTCTTTCATCTCTGAAGATGAAAAAGCAAGCGGGGTGGAACCGCGAGTCAGAAAATACTCGTCCCTTGCAGTGTAATTACTGCAAGGGATTTTTTATGCAATAGGAAATTCCGTCGGATTTCCTATTGCATAAAAATCGCTCCGCGTGGATCGCACTGCGTCGGAGTGGAAAAGGCGCTTTGCGCCCCGCCGCAGGCGGAGAATCCTGCTCGCAGGATTCTTTTTATAAATTTGAAAGGAGAATTTGGAAATGATTATTACATTGAAAGATGGTTCGACAAAAGAATATGCAGAGTCGAAATCTGTGATTGAAATTGCATCTGACATTAGCGAAGGACTGGCGCGGATGGCCTGTGCAGGAGAAGTGAACGGGGAAGTTGTGGATTTACGGACTGTAGTGGATCAGGACTGTGAGCTGAATATCCTTACTTTCCAGGAGGAAGGGGGAAAGGCTGCCTTCCGTCACACCACATCTCACATCATGGCTCAGGCAATTAAGCGTCTGTATCCTACGGCGAAACTGGCAATCGGGCCTTCTATCGCCGACGGATTTTACTATGACATGGATATGGAGAATCCTCTGACCACAGATGATCTGGGAAAGATTGAGGCAGAGATGAAAAAAATCGTAAAAGAAGCCTTACCGATTAAACGGTTTACTCTGCCGAGAGAAGAAGCCATTGCCTTCATGAAAGACAGAAACGAACCTTATAAGGTAGAATTAATTGAAGACCTGCCAGAGGGATCTGAAATTAGTTTTTACGAGCAGGGAGAGTTTGTGGATTTATGTGCCGGCCCTCATCTGATGACCACCAAACCGGTAAAAGCCTTTAAACTGTTAAGTCTGGCAGGCGCTTACTGGCGGGGGGATGAGCATAATAAGATGCTGACCAGAATCTACGGTACTTCTTATACGAAGAAAGCAGATTTAGAAGCGTATATTACACGGATGGAAGAAGCAAAGAAACGGGATCACAGAAAACTGGGAAAAGAGTTGGGACTGTTTATGATGCGGGAAGAAGGCCCTGGTTTTCCGTTCTTTTTACCCAAGGGAATGGTGCTGAAAAACACTCTTTTAGATTACTGGAGAGAAATCCACGAGAAGAACGGATATGTAGAGATCTCTACTCCTATTATGTTAAGCAGACATTTATGGGAGACTTCCGGACACTGGGATCACTATAAAGAAAACATGTATACCACAGTGATTGATGAAACAGACTTTGCCATTAAACCTATGAACTGTCCGGGCGGAATTTTAGTATACCAGTCAGAGCCCCGTTCCTATCGTGATCTTCCCCTTCGTATGGGAGAATTGGGACTGGTGCACCGCCATGAAAAATCAGGACAGCTTCATGGTCTGATGCGTGTGCGCTGCTTTACCCAGGACGACGCCCATATCTTTATGATGCCGGAACAGATTCGGGAAGAAATCAAAGGGGTTGCCAGATTAATTGATGAAGTTTACAGCCTCTTTGGTTTTAAATATCATGTGGAACTGTCTACCCGGCCGGAAGACTCCATGGGAAGTGATGAAGACTGGGAAATGGCAACAGACGCTCTGCGCGGCGCTCTGGATGACCTGGGTCTGGACTATGTGGTAAATGAGGGCGACGGCGCCTTCTACGGACCGAAAATTGACTTCCATCTGGAAGATTCCATCGGAAGAACCTGGCAGTGCGGAACCATTCAGTTGGATTTCCAGCTTCCTCTGAGATTTAACTGTGAATACATCGGAGCAGACGGAGAGAAGCACCGTCCGATTATGATACACCGCGTTGCCTTTGGATCCATCGAGCGGTTCATTGGAATTCTGATTGAACATTTTGCAGGTGCCTTCCCGACCTGGCTGTCACCGGTACAGGTAAGGGTACTGCCTATTTCCGATAAATATCAGGAATATGGCCAGAAGGTGTTAGACCAGTTAAAAGCAGCGGGAATCCGGGCGGATATGGATACTAAAGCAGAAAAGATCGGATACAAAATCCGGGAAGCCCGTCTTGAGAAGCTTCCGTACATGCTGATTGTAGGTGCAAAAGAGGAAGAAGAAGGAAAAGTATCCGTCAGAAGCCGATTCCTGGGAGATGAAGGAGCAAAAGATCTATCAGAGTTCCTTGAGGATATTACAGAGGAAATTAAAGCCAGAAAAATCAGAGAAGTGCAGACAGAAGAATAAAGAGAAAAAGGGGCCTTAAGCCGTATGGCTTTTGGGCTCCCTTTTTTTCTTTATGACTTACTTATGCAAAAACCGTTTCTTTTATCAAATCTACAGGCATATCCTGTCCGGTCCAGAGGCGGAAGGCCTCAGCTCCCTGGTACAAAAGCATATAAGAACCGTTAAAAACCCGACAGCCTGCTTCACGGGCCAGACGCAGAAGTCTGGTTTCCTGCGGGTTATAGATAACGTCAGAGACAATCAAATCCGGATGGAACAGAGCAGGATCTTCAATGAGAGAGGCCTCTGTATTGGGAGCCATTCCCACAGAAGTTGCGTTGACCAATAGAGCGCTCTCGGCCAGTGCCTCAGAAAGGGCGCGGCTGTCCTGCTGTTCATGGATTAGAACACGACAGGGAAGTTCTTTCTGGATGTTTTCAGCCAAAAGGCAGGTTCTCTGCCAGAAGCGGCTGGTCTTTCTAAGAAAAACGTGGATGGTATCCACACCGTCTAAGGCAGCCTGGGCACAAATGGCGGTGGCTGCGCCGCCTCCGCCCAGCAGAGTAATGGTTTTGCCGGTAATGTCATAACCGGCGTCCTTTACCGCTCTCATATATCCCACACCGTCTGTATTGTGGCAGATAAAACGGCCGTTGTCATTTACTACTGTATTTACGGCACCGATCAGCCGGGCAGCCGGGGACAATTCATCAGCAAACTCCACCATTTTATTTTTATTCGGCATAGTTAAGTTGAAGCCGCGAACCCCCATTTCCCGAAAAGCCCGGGTAACGGAAGAAAGCTGTTCCTCTTTTATATCAAAGCAAAGATAAACGTAATCCAGCCCCAAAGCTTTAAATGCCTCGTTGTGCATCCGGGGAGACAGGCTGTGAGAGACGGGGCTTCCTAATAAAGCAGTTAATTTCGTATGTCCGGTAATTGGAATATTCATAGAATCTCTCCTTTTAAGCAGTTTCTTTTTATTTTAGAGGATGGAAAGAAAGATGTCAACGAAGGAAGGAATTCGACAGAAAATCTCTTTTTTTTCTCAGAGAAAGAAAAAAGAGAACAGAAATCGCAGAAATTCGACAGGAAATTATGTAAACAGAGAGAAAATCATGTCAGAATTTGAAAGCCCTGTATTTTAAGGGGTTGGAAGTGTCATTTCCATAATCAGAAATTTTCCGGAAAGAAAAACCGGTCAGACGGATACTTGGAAAAAGTGGAAAAACCAGGGAGTTTTAAAGGATTTGCAGAGATTACCGGAAAGGTTACATAATGCTGGGAAATTCTGTCGGATTTTCCCGAAAACTTCTGAGAGTTTCCACTCTTGTTTTGACAAAAAGAAAAGGGACTTATCCCCTATAATAAATGCACTTACCAAAGTGAGGAACAGCGGCGGGAGGTTTTTATGCAGGGGAAGATTTATTTAGATATGGTCTTTATGACAAATCTTATTATGGATTATATCCTGCTGAGACTGGCAGGGCATTTTCTGGAATGCAAAGCATCCAGAAAAAGGAGCCTGCTGGGAGCAGGCGCGGGAGCGCTGGCCGCCTGTCTGTTCTTATATTTACCCACAGATAGTTTTTTGCCGGTTACCATACTGCTGCATGGAATGACAGCAGTTATTATGGTAAAAATAGGCTGTAATGTGAAAACAGGCAGTTTACTTATAAAAGCTATTGTGGCGCTGTATCTTACAGCGTTTTTATGTGGCGGTTTCTGGAGTGTTATGTCAACCAATGAGAAAATGACCGCCGGAAAATTCCTGATTTTATCAGGAATCAGCTACCTGTTATTCACCTGCGTTTCTGTCGGATATGAGTATATTCAAATCCGGACAAAAAACCTGTATCAGATTACTTTAAGCACAAATGGGAAAGTAAAAAAGTTTTGGGGACTGTATGACACAGGGAATCTGCTGACGGATTGTGTCACAGGTCAGCCGGTATCGGTGATTGAGGAACAGGCTTTGAAAACGCTGCTATCTGAAGAAATCCTAGACAAGTTAAGAAACCTAGAAGAAAAGCCAGGGGAGTTGGAAAGCACAGAACTGAAAGAGCTGCATCCGCACTATATTCCCTATAAAAGCATTGGGGAACCGGCGGGTCTGCTTCTGGCAGTTACTTTAGAGGATTTATGTATACACACTCCCAGAGAGGTTATTCATATTTCAAAACCAGTTCTGGCTATGTCATGGGGATCTTCCGCTTTGGGAAATAAGTATCAGGTTTTATTAAATTCCAAATTGTTACAATAGGAGGGGTCATATCTATGAGCGTAAAAGCAGCAGTGAATTATTATCCGGTACCATTCATTTCCAGATTTTCCACGATGGTTTTCAGTAAGCCCAAAGAGGTTTACTATATCGGAGGTGCGGAAGTTCTGCCTCCGCCCCTGTCGCCGGAGAAGGAGGAGATGATACTCAGCAGGATTGGAAGCGGACAGGACAAAGAGGCAAAATCTGTCCTGATTGAACATAATCTCAGACTGGTGGTCTATATTGCAAAGAAATTTGACAATACCGGAGTAGGAGTGGAAGACTTAATTTCCATAGGAACCATCGGACTGATTAAAGCCATTAATACTTTTAATCCTACAAAAAAAATCAAAATAGCCACTTATGCCTCCAGATGCATCGAAAATGAAATTCTCATGTATCTGAGAAGAAACAGCAAAACAAAAATGGAGGTGTCCATTGATGAGCCTCTCAATGTGGACTGGGATGGTAACGAACTGCTTTTATCGGATATTCTGGGAACAGATGAAGATGTGATCTCCAGGGGGATTGAAGACGAGGTGGAAAAGGATCTTCTGGGGCAGGCGATCAGTAAGCTGACCAAAAGGGAACAGACTATTATCAGGCTGCGTTTTGGACTGTACAGTCAGGACGGAAAAGAGAAAACCCAGAAAGAAGTTGCAGATTTACTGGGGATTTCCCAGTCCTATATCTCCAGGCTGGAAAAGAGAATTATGAAGCGGCTGAAAAAGGAAATTGTCAAATATGAATAGAGAAGGGACAAAGGCGGAGAGCTGATTGTGACCGCTGGGCGGTAAGAAAACTTGTTCCTGGATGCATACTTTCTCTTTCTAATTGGTGAAAATAAGAGTAAAATAGAAGTAATAGTTGGGGGAAACTATAAGAAAAGGAAAGGAAGGTATAAGAGTATGTTAAGGAACATGAATTTGCCGGAGCGCCCATCGAAAGAGGAAATCAAAGAGCGGCTGAAAAAAGCGGGAGAAGAACTGTTTGCTCTTCAGATGGAGATTAAAAACCATAAGGTACCCGTATGTGTTCTGATTGAAGGATGGGGAGCAGCAGGGAAGGGAAGTCTGATTGGGAAAATTATCAAATACATTGATCCCAGATTTTTCAATGTGGCAGTGGTGTCTGCTCCTACCCAGGAAGAATTGAGGAAACCCTTTTTATACCGGTATTTCATCCAGATTCCGGAAGCGGGAAGATTCACCTTCTTTGACGGAGGATGGATGGAACAGACGGTAAAAGAAAGGGCGGAAGGCAGCCTGGATAAAAAAGCCTATAAGCTGAGAATAGAAAGTGTGAAACGGTTTGAACGGCAATTAACAGATAACGGCTACCTCCTTGTAAAGTATTTCTTCCAGATTACAGAAAAAGAACAGAAAAAACGGCTGGAAGGACTTTACAGCCAGGAAGACACCCAGTGGAGAATCAGCGAATATGACAAATGGCAGAATGAAAATTATGATAAATGTACGGACTATTTTGAAAAATTCATGAATGATACCAATACGTCTTCTGCCCCTTGGTATATTGTGGACGCACAGGAGAAGAAATGGGCGCAGCTTCAGGTTATGGAGACGTTAATCCAGCAGATAAAAGTCGCTCTGCAGAATCAGAGTCTGGCAGTTCCTATTTTACAGAATCCTTTTGAGCTTAAAAAAATGCCTCTTTTAAATGAAATTCCTCTGGAAGGAAAAGAAATTCCGGAAGACGAGTATAAAGAAGAACTGAAGAAACTGCAGAAAGAGCTGGGAGAACTGCATAACCGCCTTTACCGGAAAAAGGTACCGGTGGTGATTGTCTATGAAGGCTGGGATGCAGCGGGAAAAGGAGGAAATATCAAAAGAATTACAGAAGCTCTGGATCCCAGAGGGTACGAAGTGCACCCCATTGCCAGTCCCCAGCCCTATGAAAAGGCCCGCCATTATCTCTGGCGATTCTGGACCCGCCTTCCCAAGACCGGTCATATAGCCATATTTGACAGAAGCTGGTATGGCCGCGTCATGGTAGAACGTCTGGAGGGCTTCTGCAGCGAAAATGACTGGAAACGGGCCTATAATGAAATGAACGAATTTGAAAAAGAGCTGTCCGACTGGGGCGCCGTTATTTTTAAATTCTGGGTACAAATAGATAAGGATACCCAACTGGAGCGCTTTACTCTTCGTCAGAATACTCCGGAGAAACGGTGGAAGATTACAGATGAAGACTGGAGAAACCGAGAGAAATGGGATGCCTATGAAGAGGCGGTAAATGAAATGATACAGAAGACAAGCACAACGTATGCCCCATGGTATGTACTGGAATCGGTGGACAAGAAATACGCCCGGATAAAAGCTCTGAAAATTGTAATAAAAACCCTGAAAAAAGTGCTGGACGACTGATTATTCTGTCAGATTACAGGAAACAGGTATAAAAAACAAAATTGATAAAAAATACGACAAACCCGGGAATACCGAATTGAGAAGCAGAAAGGTATAATAGAACGGAAGGGAAAAGAAAACAGTCTTTTCCCGAAGGGTATTTTCAGAAAGAATAAACTTAGGAGAGGAGAAGGATATATGTTAAAAGAAACGAGAAAGACAGACCCGGAAGTTGCGGCATTGGTAGATGAGGAGCTGGATCGCCAGGAACATAATATTGAAATGATTGCCTCCGAGAGTACAGCCCCCCTTCCTGTTATGGAATTATCAGGATCCGTTTTTACCAATAAGACACTGGAAGGTTATCCGGGCGCCCGTTTCCAGGCAGGTTCTCATGTGGCAGACAAGCTGGAAAATCTGGCGTGTGAACGTGCAAAGGCTCTTTTCGGAGCAGACTGCGCCAATATCCAGTCCTATTCCGGCTCAACTGCTAACTATAGCATATATGCGTCTATTCTGGAGCCGGGAGATAAGATTTTAAGTATGCGCTTAGACCAGGGAGGACATCTGACTCATGGTTCACCCGCCAACTGGGTAAGCAAAATTTATAACTTTGAATTTTACTCCATTGATAAAGAAACAGAATTAATTGATTATGACGGAATGGAAGCCAAGGCAAAAGAATTTCAGCCGAAACTGATTATTGCCGGCGCAAGTTCCTATTCCCGGTTAATTGATTATGAGAGAATTTCCAAAATTGCCAAAGAAGTGGGAGCTTATTTCATGGTAGATATGGCACACATTGCAGGCCTTGTGGCTGCAGGTGTGATTCCAAGCCCTATTCCTTATGCAGATTTTGTAAGTTCTTCCACCACAAAGACCTTCTGCGGAGCCAGAAGCGGTATGGTATTCTGCAAAAAAGAACATGAAAAACTTCTGAAGAAAGGTACTTTCCCGGGAGCTCTGGGGTCCATGCACTTAAATACCATGGCAGCGAAATGCTGGTCCTTTAAATATGCGGCAAGCGATGAATTCAAGGCAATTATGAAGCAGGTAGTTGCCAATGCGAAATGCCTGGCTCAGGAGCTGACAAATTACGGATTCCGCATTGTAAGCGGCGGAACGGACAATCATCTTCTGGTTGCAGACTTAAGAAACAAGAAGATTACAGGAAAGACCTTCCAGAACGCTCTGGATGCAGTGGGAATTACTGTAAACAAAAATATGGTTCCCTTTGATCCGGAGAAACCAGGGGTAACCAGCGGCGTCCGGATTGGCCTGACAGCCGTTACCCAGAGAGGATTAAAAG
Organism: Blautia sp. An249; assembly: GCF_002159835.1. GTDB lineage: Bacteria > Bacillota > Clostridia > Lachnospirales > Lachnospiraceae > Blautia_A > Blautia_A avistercoris. Next base: position 41,467 of record NZ_NFJL01000013.1, read on the forward strand.
AACCGGAAATCAAAGAAATTGCAGCGATTATGAATCAGGTTGCAAATGCTCCGGAGGACGAAGCAAATCTGGCAGCCTGCAAAGCAAAAGCAGAAGCTTTAATTGCAAAGTTTCCTTTATATCCGGCTGGACTTTCAGTGATTAAGCAGACAAGTAAATTCCATAGATAAATTGCCCCTCTGAAATACCGCCATGAACTGTGGCGGTATTTCCTATTTGACAAGGAATTTTCTTTTCTGTAAACTGAAAGAACATAAATATTCCAGGACATTAGGCAGACAGAAAGGAGCAGAAGTTTCTAAGCTTCACAGACAGCAGCATGAGAATACAAAAGACAGACTGGGGCCATATTGAGTGGATGGAAAATGAGGCCGGCGGCATATTCATACAGGGTTTGAATGTGGGACTGGTAGTTTTAGAGACAGGAGCCAATCATCCCCCGCATAAACATTACGATGAACAGGTAAACTATGTAGTGCAGGGACAGGCGGTTGCCTATATAGACGGGAAAGAAATTACCATGAAACCGGGAAATTTTTACCACTGGCCTATGGGTGTGGTCCATGAAGCATACAATATTGGAAATGTACCGTTTGTTCATTTGATGATTTCCAGTTCAGAAAACGCAACACTGGAGGAATTTGTAAAAGACAAAAAGAAAAAGTGGATAGAAGGAACCGGACTTCTGGACAGGCAGACGGGGCAGTTATATATTGCAGTGGAAGCCATTCGGACGCAGTTTCTGGAGACGCTCAGGTACCCTTATGTGATTTTTGACGGAAATGGAAACCGGATTTCTCAAAGCAAAACGTTTCCTGCGTATTGTACACAAATCTGTGATCCGGCAGCACACGACGGGATGTGCGAATGTATGCTTACGGATCAGATCGAACAGTTCCAGCAGGAAAAGACGTTCTTTTGTCCCCACGGTATTGAGATTTTCAGTATTCCCCTGATTGATGAAAAGCATTTTCTGGGTTATATTCAGGGCGGCTATATCTGGCAGTCTCAATACGGAAATAAACCGGATATGGAAATCTATGATACTCCGGAAAGCACGGCAATAGGGATTAAAAACCTGCTTCGAAGAATAGCAAAAGCGGTTAAAAACTACTGCGAATTTGAGCAGTACCGGATAGAACTGGAAGAAAGAGAGGCAGAATTATTCCACAGCAGGCAATCCCAGAGGATGCTGGTGAAAGATTTAAAAGATGTGAAATCAGAAATGACAGATCTGAAGATTAGCAATCATTTCCTGTTTAATACGTTGAACAGTATGGCAGCTATGGCTCTGGACGGCGGGGTGACGCCTCTTTATGAATCCATTGTAGATTTATCAAAACTGTTTCATTATAATTTAAAAAACAGAGGGATGCTGGTACCTCTGAGAAAAGAAATCGAGTATTTACAGGCATATCTGAAACTGCAGAAACTCCGGTATGGAGAGCAGCTTCATATAACCTACGATATTGACGAAAGGCTGTATTCCTGTAAGGTGCCGTTTAATTTTTTACAGCCGGTTGCCGAAAATGCATTTGTCCATGGCTTTCAGGGAAAGGAAGAGAAGCGTCTGGAGATTCATATACACAGACGGGAAGAGAGTATGGAGATTTTAATTACGAATACGGGAACGGTACTAAGCGCCAGGGAATGCTATTCTATTAATCAGAGAATTATGGGAAAAGTGGCCCATGGATTGTCCATGGTAAGGAATAAACTGCAGTCAGTCTATGATAAAAATTTTCAGATGGAGATTTTATCTGATAAGGAGCAAAAGACGAGGGTAAGGATTGCCTTTCCCCTGAATCCGCAAAAGAGAGGAGACTAAGAAGATGATTCGGGCAGTGATTTGTGATGACGAAAAGGCAGCATTAAATATTATCCGGCATTTTATCGAAAACGAGAATTTACCCATTGAAATTGTAGGGACAGCAGAAGACGGAAACCAGGCTCTGGAGCTGATTTCCAGGGAAAAGCCGAACCTTGTTTTTATGGATATTCAAATGCCTTTTATGGACGGATTTGAGGTGATGAAAAGAATCAGAGACACGAAAGTGATCATTGTAACGGCATATGATTCCTTTGAATATGCACAGAGAGCGCTGCGTCTGGGCGCCTGTGACATTATCTTAAAACCCATCGAACTTGCCCAGCTGAAAAGTGCAGTGACCCGAGCGGTAGGATGGAATTTCACGGGGAACAAAACTATTAACTGTGTGCTGGAGTACATTCATAAAAACTATAATCAGAAAATCGATCTGGACACACTGGCGCAGATTGCCTACTGTACTCAGAGCCATCTGGCCCATCAGTTTAAGAAACATGTGGGAATGACAATTATGTCCTATGTTCATAAAATCCGAATCGAGGCGGCGGTAAATCTTCTGAGGGAACAGGAAAACTCTATTCAGGAGATAGCCGAACTGGTAGGCTACCAGAATCTGAATAACTTTTACAAGTATTTTAAACTCTATATGAATGATACACCAGCGGTTTATGTGCAGAAATTTGGCAGAAATCACAGATTATCCACGGATACGGAGGAGGAAGGTTGGTCAAAATAGATAAAGAATCTGTCAATGGGGATCATAGAATCCGGAAAGAGAAAATGAGATAATACATTCAACAAAAGAAAGCAGTTATTTCGTTTCAGAGAGGAGAAGGATTATGTTAAAAGTTACAAGACAGACAGACCCCATGCTGGCAGAATTAGTAGATGAAGAATTAAGCCGTCAGGAGCATAATATCGAAATGATCGCATCCGAAAGTACAGCCCCGCTGGCTGTTATGGAATTATCCGGAAGCGTATTTACAAACAAGACGCTGGAAGGTTATCCGGGAGCACGTTTCCAGGCAGGTTCTCATGTGGCGGATAAGGTAGAGACTCTGGCAGTGGAAAGAGCGAAAGAACTTTTCCATGCAGAACATGCGAATATTCAGTCTTATTCCGGTTCCACAGCAAACTACAGTGTTTTTGCGGCTGTTTTGAAACCAGGCGACAAAGTTTTAAGTATGCGTCTGGATCAGGGCGGACATCTGACCCATGGTTCACCGGCTAACTGGGTAAGCAAGATTTATCATTTTGAATTTTATGCAATGGATCCGGAGACAGAACTGATTGATTATGACGCTCTGGAAGCAAAAGCAAAAGAATATCAGCCGAAACTGATTATCGCCGGCGCAAGTTCTTATTCCCGTCTGATCGACTATGAAAGAATTGCAAAAGTGGCGAAAGAAGTAGGCGCTTACTTTATGGTAGATATGGCGCACATTGCAGGCCTTGTGGCTGCAGGCGTGATTCCAAGCCCCATTCCTTATGCAGATTTTGTTACTTCTTCCACCACCAAGACCTTCTGCAGCGCCAGAAGCGGTATGGTATTCTGTAAGAAAGAGCATGCAAAATTACTGGATAAAGGAACTTTCCCGGGCGCTCTGGGCTCTATCCAGTTACATACCATGGCAGCGAAATGCTGGTCCTTTAAATATGCTGCAAGCGATGAATTTAAAGCAATTATGGAGCAGGTAGTTGCCAATGCAAAATGCCTGGCCCAGGAGCTGACAAATTACGGATTCCGCATTGTAAGCGGTGGAACGGACAATCATCTTCTGGTTGCAGACTTAAGAAATAAGAAGATTACAGGAAAGACCTTCCAGAACGCTCTGGATGCAGTGGGAATTACTGTAAATAAAAACATGGTTCCCTTTGATCCGGAGAAACCAGGGGTAACCAGCGGCGTCCGGATTGGTCTGACAGCCGTTACCCAGAGAGGATTAAAAGAACCGGAAATCAAGGAAATTGCAGCGATTATGAATCAAGTTGCAAATGCTCCGGAGGATGAGGCAAACCTGGCAGCCTGCAAAGCAAAGGCAGAAGCTTTAATCAGCAAATTCCCTCTGTATCCGGCAGGAGCTTTTGACGAAAATTAATAATTGATAAAAATCAGGAGGGGCTGTTGCAGACAGCCCCTTCTGCTCTTGAAATAAAAAAGGAAAGGCGGATGAAAAAATATGCAGAAAGAATTACTGGAGGAATTAATGAAAAAAGTTCCCCTGCTGAAAGAGATTGGGGAGGAAAAAGAAGTTGCCTGGATAAATCCTCATAAAATTCCGTTTTCGGATGCGAAAGAAAACAGTGAGCTGACCATGGCGGATATTGAAGACGCCGAAAGACGTCTGGAAAGATTTGCTCCGTTTATTATGAAGTGTTTTCCGGAAACAGAAGACAGAAACGGAATTATCGAATCTGTACTGACAGAAATTCCGCAGATGAAGGAAAAAATGAATCAGAAATATCAGTGCGGTCTGGAGGGAAGACTGCTGCTGAAACAGGACAGCCATCTGGCTATTGCAGGCTCCGTAAAAGCAAGAGGCGGTATTTATGAAGTTTTAAAGCATACGGAAGATCTGGCTCTGGAACATGGACTGCTTGCACCGGGAGATTCTTATGCAAAGCTGGCCGAACCTGAATGCCGGGAATTTTTCAGTAAATATACCATCCAGGTGGGATCCACAGGAAATCTGGGGATGAGCATCGGGATTATGAGCGCGGCCATCGGCTATGAAGTGATTGTTCATATGTCGGCAGATGCCAAACAATGGAAGAAGGATCTCCTGAGGAGCCATCAGGTGACGGTGGTAGAATATGAGTCAGACTACAGCGAAGCAGTGAAAAATGGAAGAAAGCAGTCAGACGCCAACCCCTACAGTTATTTTGTAGATGATGAGAATTCAAGAAATCTGTTTCTGGGATATGCTGTTGCGGCGAAACGGCTGGTGGGACAGTTAAAAGAAAAAGAGGTTTCTGCAGATGAAGATCATCCGCTGTTCGTCTATATTCCCTGTGGAGTAGGAGGCGCTCCGGGTGGAATTACCTTCGGACTGAAGCACATGTTCGGAGATTACGTGCATTGTTTCTTTGTAGAGCCTACACAGGCTCCCTGTATGCTGGTGGGGATGGCAAGCGGATTAAACAGTGACATATCTGTTCAGGATATAGGATTAACCGGCCAGACCCATGCAGACGGACTGGCAGTTGGACGGCCGTCCGGATTTGTGGGAGGCGTAATGGAACCTTTATTAAGCGGGGAGTTTACAGTAGCGGATAAAAAATTGTATAATTATATGAGAGATCTCCTGGAGGCAGAAGATATTTTTCTGGAGCCAAGCGCCTGCGCCGCTTTTCAGGGACTGACCGGACTGCCGGGAAAGGAGATGCAGGAATACATGGAAAAAGAAAACCTGACCGCAAAAATGGGACAGGCATCCCATATTGTGTGGGCAACAGGAGGCAGCCTGGTACCAGAAGAAATCAGAGAAAAATATAAGCATACCTATCTGGATTAATTCCAAAAGAAAAAGGAAAGGGCAGGGAGGCGTAAAGAGGCAATGAAGTGTCAGAAAACAGCATGGGGACAGATCGAATGGATGAACGACGGGAAAAGCGGCATATTCGGTGATGGAATGTACATGGGAGTTGTCACACTGGATGTGGGAGCCAGACAGTTCCCTCATATTCACTATGAAGAACAGGCGCTGTATATTATCCAGGGCCAGGCAGTTTCCTATGTGGACGGAGAAGAGGTGATTCTAACCGCCGGAAAATTCTTTCAATATCCTGTGGGAATCCGCCACGAAGTGATTAATGTGGGAAATATTCCCTTTCAGCATCTTCTGATTTCCAATACGGTTTCCATAGATATGGAACCTGAATTTGAATCAGAAGAAGAAAACGACGAAGGGGAAGAAAACTTCAAGGGAGAGGTTCGCCTTTTATGTACGGCAACAGAGGCCATCCGTACCCAGTTTCTGGAAACGCTTCCTTATACTTACTGCATTTTTGATAAAACAGGAAATACAGTGAATCAGGGGAAAATCTACTCCGGTTTCTGCACGAAAAAATGCCATCCTCTGGAAAACCAGGGACGCTGTCCCTGTATGGTTCTTCAGAGTTTTGTAGACTACCGGAAAGAAGTAACCATTTCCTGCCCATATGGAATGGATGTATTCTGCGTACCCATATTTTATCGTTCTCATTTTCTGGGGCATATTCAGGGCGGCTATATTCTGCAGTCCAAAGAAGGCGTTCAGGGACCCCAGGGAGTTTATGACGTTCCGAAAAGTACGGCTCTCGGTATCTGGAATCTCCTTCGGAAAATTGCCAAAGCTATTCGTAATTACTGCGAATTTCAGCAGTACCGGGAGGAATTAACCCAGAGGGAAATTCAGATTTCCAACACAGAGAAATCTCACCAGATGCTGATCCGGGATCTGAAAAATGCGGAGTACGCCATGACAGATTTGAAAATTAATAACCATTTTCTTTTTAATACGTTAAACAGCATGGCTTCTATGGCTCTGGAGGGAAAAAACTTAAATCTGTACCGTTCCATTTTAGATCTGTCAAAGCTGTTTCAGTATACTTTGCGGAATCAGGAGGCGGTAGTCTCTCTGGGAAAAGAACTGGAGTATGTCAAAGCCTACCTGCAGCTGCAGAAAATCCGATACGGAGAGAAACTGGTGATTCGGCTTCAGGCAGATGAAAAAATTCTGCAGTGCCGCGTACCCTTTAATTTTCTGCAGCCGGTTGTGGAGAATGCGTTTATCCACGGCTTTCTGGAAGAAGATACCAAATACCTTTCTGTCATTGCGGAGAAAATGGAACATGGAGTGAAAATCCAGGTGAAAAATTCGGGACGGGAAGTAGACGCAGCACAATGCAAAAGAATCAATGAGGGAATGATGGGGAGTACCGGCCATGGATTGTCCATGGTTTACCACAAATTATACAGTATTTACGGAGAGCAGTTTCAGTTTCAGATAAATTCTGAGAGAAAGACAGGAACTGTATTTGTCATCGAAATACCGGATAAAATTGTAAATAAGGAGAATGAAGATGGTACGGGCAGTAATTTGTGATGATGAACAGGCGGCATACGGAATCATCCGTTACTTTATTGAATCGGAAAATCTGCCGATTGAGATTGTGGGGACTGCGGAAAATGGAAAAACCGCATTAGATTTAATTGAAAGAGAGAAACCGGAACTGGCTTTTATGGATATTCATATGCCATACATGGATGGATTTGAGGTAATTCAAAAAATTCAGAATACAAAAATTATTGTAATGACCGCGTACGGTTCTTTTCAGTATGCCCAGAAAGCGCTGCGTCTTGGAGTCAGCGATATTATCTCCAAGCCCATTGAACTGGAACAGCTGCAGCAGGCAATTACCCGGGCAATCGGATGGAACTTTACATCTAATGAAACAGTTAATTCTATGCTTACGTATATTCATACCCATTATATGGAAAAAATAGAACTGGAGGATCTGGCGAAGAACACATTTTGTTCTGAGAGCCATCTGGCCCGGATTTTTAAAAAACATATGAATATGACGATTGTATCCTATATTAATAAACTCCGGGTTCAGAAAGCGGCTCAGTATCTGAAGGAAGAGCGGCTTTCGATCCAGGGTGCAGCAGAGAAAGTCGGATATCAGAATATGAATAACTTTTATAAGAATTTTAAACTCTATATGCATGAGACGCCGGCGGCGTATCTTCAGAAATTCCGGAAAGCTTAAGGAAGAAGTGTCCGCCGCCGGTATCTTCAAGACAGATGATGTTTCATACTGCGAAGGGCATTTTTTTCCAGCCGGCTGACCTGGGCCTGGGAGATACCGATTTCCTGGGCCACTTCCATCTGGGTTTTTCCTTCATAGAAGCGAAGACGGATAATGTGCTGTTCCCTGGGACTCAGACGGGAAATGGCGTCCTGAAGGGACAGATTTTCTACCCAGTGTTCCTCACGGTTTTTCTTGTCGCTGATTTGATCCATTACATAGAGGGTGTCGCCTCCTTCTGTGTAGACAGGTTCATATAGACTGACAGGGTTTTGAATTGCATCTAAAGCATAGACGATTAACTCTTTTTCAATGCCGATTTCACTGGCAATTTCCATAATTGTCGGCTCTTTGGAGTGTTCTTTCATAAAATGTTCTTTTGCATAAATTGCTTTGTAAGCAATATCTCTTAAGGAACGGCTGACCCGGATGGAATTGTTGTCTCTTAAATACCGGCGGATTTCTCCGATAATCATGGGGACTGCGTAGGTGGAAAACTTTACATCTAAGGTAGTGTCAAAGTTATCAATCGCTTTAATTAATCCCACACATCCTATCTGGAACAAATCGTCGGCATTTTCATTGCTGTTGGAAAAACGTTTAATCACGCTTAACACCAGACGCAGATTTCCTTTAATATAAAGTTCTCTGGCCTCCATATCCCCCTGCCTGATGCGGGAAAACAGTTCTTCTTTTTCCTGAGCGGTAAGGATAGGAAGTTTCGAGGTATTGACTCCGCATATTTCCACTTTGTTTATTGCCATTGCTATCATCCTCCTGTCCGTATCTTACATTTTAGATGATTCTCACAATGAACTTGAATTATACGAATTCCCCGAAAATATAAAAAATAAAAGCCCTTGACAACCGCCTGTGCAAAAATGTCAAGGGCTTTTGAAAACGGAAATTTTAATTTTCTCCGGTGATGCTTATCTGACACATTTTCATGGCCTCAAGGGCATTCAGATGACTTGCAGGAGAGACTCCGGCGCAGCAGGAGGCGTCCACTTCCATAGGAGTTTCCGGGAAAAAGGCCTTTAATAAAAGAGCGTTGGAAATTACGCAAATGTCGGTACAAAGCCCAATCAGAGTAATGCTCTCCAATCCTTCCGGATATTTTTCGGAAAGAAGCCCGGGAAGTTCTTTGGAGCCAAAAGTATATTTCTCAACGGAAACGGCAGCTTTGTCTTCGCAGGCTTTGAGAATTTCCGGATGGAGTTTCCATCCGTCCGTCCCTTTGACACAGTGAACCACCGGAAGGATTCGTCCTTCCTGGGTTTCCGGATAATTTTCACTGTGGGTGTCCTGGGTATAATAGACGTCTCCCTGGAAAGTCTGAATCCTGGTTTCCACATTTTTTACAATGGCCTGAGCCTCTTTAGTGCCCAGAGAGCCGTCAATAAAGTCCTTCTGCATATCTACAACAATCAATATTTTTTTCATAAGTTTCACATCCCGTTCTGGTTTTATTTACAGATTATCATACTCCAGCCAGGCCTTCGCGTCAAGAAAAGATAGGCAGAGAGGCTAATCTTTATGAAAACATTTTTCTTCTTTGATTTCTACCAGAATAATATCGTCTCCAATCTGACAGATGCACTGCCAGGGGATGACAAATTCGCTGTCCCTGCCGAAAAAGCAGAAGGCTTTAGCGGGTCCCGGAACTACCAGAGCGCAGATTTTTCCTGTACAGGGATCAAATTCAATATCAATGGGACAGCCCAGGGAACGGCAGGTACAGGTATTAATAATCTCTTTTTGTTTTAGATCACACATTCTCATAAAATGCACGCTTTTTTCTTTATCCTATGTGAAACCGGCAAAAGTATGCCAGAAATACCGGAAAAGCAGGCTTCAGAACCAGAAGTTTATTGACTTAAAAATCAGAATTCAGTATACTAAAACAAAAAAAGCGGGGATGCCAAAGAGAGAGCGGGTATCCTGAAACCGGAAAACGGGAGGAAATACAAAGATGAGATGTCCATTTTGCGACAAAGATAATACGAGAGTTGTAGATTCCAGACCAGTGGAAGAGACAAATTCTATCCGCCGCCGCCGGATGTGCGATTCATGTGGAAAGAGGTTTACAACCTACGAACGCGTGGAAGCCATCCCTCTTGTTATTATTAAAAAAGATCAGAGCCGGGAACAGTATGACAGGGGGAAAATTGAGGCGGGAATTATGAGAGCCTGCTACAAAAGACCCATACCTGTGGAAAAGATCGAAGAATGTATTGATGCCATTGAAAGCGAGATATTTAACCTGGAAGACAGAGAAGTGGAAAGCACAAAGGTGGGAGAACTGGTAATGGAACATTTAAAAGAACTGGATGCGGTTGCCTATGTGCGGTTTGCTTCTGTATACCGGGAGTTTAAAGACGTGAATACCTTTATGGATGAGCTGAAAAAGTTTTTGAAATAAAACAGCCTGTGATAAAAATTCAGGGGAATCAGTAGCTGGAAAGTTACCGGTTCCCCTGTTTTGTTCTTTTGCCTCAGTCAGCAGGAATTAAACAATTCCCTGTGCTTTCATAGCGTCTACAACTTTTTCAAATCCTGCAATGTTTGCTCCGATAACGAAGTTATCTTTCATATCGTAACGTTTCGCAGCCTCTGAAATCTTCTGGTAAATATCTACCATAATTCTGTGAAGTCTTTCATCTACTTCCTGCTCGGACCAGCTTAAACGCATGGAGTTCTGAGACATTTCCAGTGCAGAAGTAGCAACGCCGCCGGCATTTGCAGCTTTTCCCGGGATAAACAGAATGTTGTTGTCCAGGAAGTAGTTAGTAGCCTCTAAAGTAGTAGGCATATTAGCGCCTTCTACAACGACTTTACAGCCATTGCCTGCAAGGATTTTAGCACCTTCCAGATCCAGCTCGTTCTGAGTGGCGCATGGCAGATAAATGTCGCAGGGGATTGTCCAGATGCCGGTTCCCTCTGTATAGGAAGAACCTGGAACTAAATCGGCATATTCTTTAATTCTTGCACGTTTTACTTCTTTCAGATCTTTTACAACGTCCAGATTAATGCCGTTTGGATCATGGATGTAGCCGTTGGAATCGTTCATGGCAACAACTTTTGCACCTAACTGCATTGCTTTTTCAGCAGCATAGATCGCAACGTTACCGGAACCTGTAACAACGATAGTTTTGCCGTCGATAGACATATTATGATCAGCTAAAAGCTCGTTCAGGATGTAAACAACGCCGTAGCCGGTAGCCTGAGTACGGATAAGAGAACCGCCGAAAGTAAGACCTTTGCCGGTTAAAACGCCTTCATATAATCCGCGTACTTTTTTATACTGTCCGAATAAATATCCGATTTCACGTCCGCCTACACCGATGTCGCCCGCAGGAACGTCCTGATCAGCGCCGATATATTTAGAAAGCTCTGTCATGAAGCTCTGGCAGAAAGCCATAACTTCTCTGTCTGATTTACCTTTTGGATCAAAGTTTGAACCACCCTTGCCGCCTCCGATGGGAAGTCCTGTCAGGGAATTTTTGAAAATCTGTTCGAATCCAAGGAATTTTAAGATGCTCTGGTTTACAGACGGATGGAAACGAAGACCGCCCTTGTATGGTCCGATAGCGCTGTTAAACTGTACGCGGTATCCTTTATTTACCTGAACCTTACCATTGTCATCTACCCAGGGTACGCGGAAAGAAATGATTCTTTCAGGTTCTACAAGACGCTCTAAAATAGAAAGTCTGCGGTATTCCTCCTCGTTTGCATCAATTACAACTGCTAAAGAGTCAAGTACTTCTTTTACTGCCTGATGAAATTCCGGTTCGTTGGGGTTTTGTGCTACGACTCTTTCGTAAACCTCTTCTGTGTATGACATAATTGCCCTCCTTCTCTTTGATTTCACAAAGGTTTTTTCCGGTACTATTATACTCTAAAGTGAAAAAAAATGAAATATTCCTAAGAAAAAATTCGGATCCTTGTATGGTTTTGCAGAAAAATTCCTGAAAAATTAAGGGAAAATTAGATAAATCTAATAAAAACAAACAAGAAGAACTACGGATTCTTTATAGAATAATAGAAATTTACTTGCCTAAAAAGAAACGATATGAGATTATATACTGTATAAATAAACGGAAAAGGGAGAAGAGAAAGATGGCGAAAGAAAAGAAAGGAAGGGCGATTGCGTTACTTCCGATTGTGGTATTTCTGGTAATATTTCTGGGAACGGGTTTTATTACAGGAGACTTTAACAGCATGCCGGCAATTGTGGGATTTCTGATTGCTTTGTTTGTGGCTTTTCTGCAGGACCGAAGCCATAATTTCAACGAGAAAATCCACATAATTGCAACGGGAGTAGGGGAAGACAATATTATAACCATGTGTCTGATTTTCCTGGCAGCCGGCGGATTTTCCGGCGCAGTGACAGCCGCCGGGGGCGTGGACAGTGTGGTGAATCTGGGACTTTCCGTGCTTCCTTCCGGCGCCGCTGTGGTAGGATTATTTATTATTGGATGCTTTATTTCCGTATCCATGGGAACCTCCATGGGTACCATTGCAGCCCTGGCTCCCATAGCTGTGGGAATCAGCGAAAAGACAGGATATGAGATGCCGGTTTGCATCGGGGCGGTAATGTGCGGCGCCATGTTCGGAGACAACCTGTCTATGATTTCCGATACCACCATTGCAGCAGTAAAAACCCAGGGATGTGAGATGAAAGATAAATTTAAGGAGAACTTTATCATTGTTTTGCCTGCGGCGATTTTAACCATAATCATCTTTTTTGTACTGACCAGCGACATCCAGTATGAAGCTTCAGGAGATATGTCTTACAGTATCTGGAAGGTACTGCCCTACCTGGTGGTTTTAATCGGAGCGCTCATTGGGTTTAATGTGTTTTTGGTTCTGGCAGCGGGGATTGTTTTATCTCTTATTGTAGGTGTTGCCTCCGGCTCCATTGGGTTGGCGGAAATTTTTAAAGTAGTGGCATCTGGTGCGGACGGAAGCGGGGGAATTATGGGAATGTATGATATTACCGTAATTTCCATTGTGGTGGCCTGCATCGTTTCCCTGGTAAAAGAGATGGGAGGCATTCAGTTCCTTCTGACGTCTATTAAAAGCAGAATTAAAGGTAAAAAAGGGGGAGAACTGGGGATTGCTCTTTTAGCGGTTCTGGTGGATATGTGTACGGCCAATAATACAGTTGCTATTGTCATGGCTGGCCCCATAGCGAAAGAAATCAGCGACGAATATGGAATTTCTCCCAGACGTTCTGCCTCTTTACTGGATATGTTTACTTCTGTAGGGCAGGGGTTAATCCCCTATGGCGCCCAGCTTTTATCAGCGGCCAGCCTGACCCGGACAACGCCTTATGAAATCATTCCCTACTGTATTTACCCCATGTTAATGGCGGTCAGCGGGGTGGTATTTATTTTGTTTATTAAGAATCGAAAAGCTCCGAATATTTAAAGGGGAAGGAGAAAATTTATGAGAAAATTTGAGAAATCTGAAAAGCTTAACGATGTATTATATGATGTACGGGGCCCTGTGGTAGATGAAGCGGCCCGGATGGAAGAAAATGGAATGGAAGTTTTAAAACTGAATATCGGAAATCCTTATCCCTTTGATTTCTCGGCCCCCCAGGAGGTCATATTAGATATGCTCAGCAATGTGAGGACTTCCCAGGGATATTCAGATTCCAAGGGAATCTTTTCAGCCAGAAAGGCCATCATGCAGTACTGTCAGCTAAGAGGGATTCCCGGAGTTACTATGTCGGATATTTATACAGGAAACGGCGTCAGCGAGCTGATTACTCTCTGTATGCAGGCCTTGTTAAATGACGGCGATGAAATTCTGATTCCGGCGCCTGACTATCCTCTGTGGACGGCCACGGCAACACTGGCAGGAGGAAAGGTAGTTCATTATCTGTGTGATGAACAGTCGGAATGGTATCCGGATCTTGACGACATCCGCAGTAAAATCACAGATAAAACAAAGGCTATTGTAATCATCAATCCCAATAATCCTACCGGAGCCGTATATCCGAAAGAAATTCTGGAACAGATTGTTCAGGTTGCAAGAGAAAAGGAATTAATTATTTTTTCAGATGAAATTTATGACCGGCTGGTCATGGATCACTACCGGCATATATCCATCGCATCTTTAGCAGAAGATGTTTTCTGTGTAACTTTTTCCGGACTTTCCAAATCCCATATGGTGGCCGGATTCCGTATTGGATGGATGGTTTTAAGCGGAAATAAAAAACAGGCCAAAGGATATATTGAGGGGCTGAATATGCTTTCCTCCATGCGTCTGTGTTCCAATGTTCCGGCCCAGTCTATCGTGCAGACGGCTCTGGGCGGATACCAGAGTGTGAATGAATACATTAAGCCAGGCGGAAGAATTTATGAACAAAGGGAGTATATTTATAACGCACTGACAGATATACCGGGAATTACTGCGGTAAAACCAAAGGCAGCATTCTATATCTTCCCGAAAATTGATACAGAGAAGTTCCATATTCTGGATGACGAGCAGTTTGCCCTGGATTTCCTGAAGGAAAAACAGGTGCTTCTGGTACATGGAAAGGGATTTAACTGGCCGAATCCGGATCACTTCCGCGTGGTATATCTTCCCAATGTCCGTCAGCTTAAAAAAGCGGCTGACAGTCTCAGAGACTTTTTAAGCGGATATCAGCAGAAATTATGAAAGAATTAAAGGAAAAACTGAAAGCAGATATTAAGCAATACGGAAAAGCAGTTCTTGCTGTGGGGATTGCCATGGTTGTACTTCTCCTGATCACAGGAGAAGTCTGTCCGATCCGCAGGTTATGGGGGATCCCCTGTCCGGGCTGCGGAATTTCCAGGGCCGGAATGCTTTTGCTGGAAGGAAAGTTGAAAGAAGCATTCCGGATGCATGCATTTGTTTATGCAATTCCTGTTTTACTGGCCGGAGGATTTACAGAGCGATATTTTTTTGATTCCAGATGCAGCTTTATAAAAAAGGCATTTTATATAACAGCAGGGCTTGCCATTCTCTATTACGGATACAGAATGATTGTGTATTTTCCCAATCAGGAACCTATGATTTTCTACAATGATTCTGTTTTGGGCAAGTTGTTAAACCTTAATTAATTGAAATGCTGGATCATTGGAAAAAATTCTGATATAATGACAATGTTGAGAAATTTTCCATTGCTCGAACAGGAATGAGGAGGGAGTTCTATCGGAGAAAATTAGGGAAAAGCAAGAAAGGAGAAATATAAGATGTCAGGTTTTAACATGAAAGTAACACCGGAGATTGAAAAATTAACGGAGATTTGCCAGGAAAAGAGCAAAATTGATGTGGATTTATACGGGAAGTATGATGTAAAAAGAGGACTTCGTGACTTAAACGGAAAAGGAGTACTGGCAGGTTTAACTCAAATATCAAATGTTCAGGCAACGAAAATGGTGGATGGAAAAGAAGTTCCATGCGCAGGAAGTCTGTCTTACAGAGGATATAATATCAAAGATTTAACAGCAGGATTTTTAAAGGACGACAGGTTTGGTTTTGAAGAAGTTACTTATTTGCTGCTGTTTGGAGCCCTTCCCAATTCGCAGCAGCTGGAAGAGTTCCACAAATTATTAATCAATCAGCAGTCTCTGCCGAGAAATTTTGTAAGAGACGTAATTATGAAAGCGCCCAGTAAAGATATTATGAACGCACTGTCCAGATGTGTTCTGACGTTATATTCTTATGATAAGAATCCGGACGATACGTCTTTGCCCAACGTTTTAAGGCAATGTCTGAACCTGATAAGTGTATTTCCAATGCTTTCCGTTTATGCATATCATGCATATAACCATTATGAGAGAGGGAAAAGCCTTTATATTCACCACCCGGGAAAAGATTTGTCAACTGCTGAGAATATTCTGCGGATGCTGCGTCCGGATAAAAAGTACACACCGCTGGAAGCAAAGATATTAGATCTGGCGCTGATTATTCATATGGAGCACGGCGGCGGTAACAACTCTACCTTTACCACCCATGTGGTTTCTTCTTCCGGAACAGATACTTATTCCGCAATTGCGGCTGCCCTTGGTTCTCTGAAAGGTCCGAAACATGGAGGGGCCAATATTAAGGTGGTGAAAATGTTCCAGGATTTGAAAAAAGAAGTCAGAGACTGGGAAGATGAAGATGAAGTAAGAGCTTATCTGGAACGGCTGTTACATAAAGAAGCTTTCGACAGAAAAGGCCTGATCTACGGTATGGGACATGCGATCTATTCCGTATCCGATCCCCGCGCAGAAGTCTTCAAAGGCTTTGTGGAGCAGTTAGCTTATGAAAAGGGAAGAAAGAAAGATTACAGGCTCTATTCCATGGTAGAACGTCTGGCGCCGGAAGTAATTGCAAAAGAGCGCAGAATTTATAAAGGGGTCAGCGCTAACGTGGATTTCTACAGCGGATTTGTATACAGCATGCTGGATCTTCCTCTGGAACTGTATACACCGATGTTTGCCATTGCACGTATTGTAGGCTGGAGCGCTCACCGTATGGAAGAGTTAATCAATGCAGATAAGATTATCCGTCCCGCTTATAAAAACGTACTGGGAGCAGCAGAATATAAACCATTAAACGAACGCTGATTTCCGGCAGGAATCAGAACAAAAAAGAAACAGACAGGGATGTCTTGAAAGGGGAAAACCTTTGGAGGCATCCTTATGTAAAAGCAAAGGGGTTATTAAATTGTTTAATCGTTTTTTTCCCGATGAATGTGCGGACTCTGCTTATAAAATAGACTATGAAGGTTTATATACCCAGGGGTATCGGGGGCTTTTATTTGATATTGACAATACGTTGGTTCCCCATGGAGCGCCGGCGGATCAAAAGGCAGTTGCGTTGTTTAAACGACTGAAAGAAATCGGTTTTCGCTGTTGTTTCATATCGAACAATCAAAAAGAAAGAGTTGCTTCGTTTAATCAGCCCATACAGGTCAGCTTTATCGAAAATGCTCATAAACCGTCTGTGAAAAACTACAGAAAAGCCATGGAGCGGCTGGGAACGAGCCAGGATACCACCATATTCATAGGGGATCAGCTTTTTACGGATATATATGGGGCGAAGAAAGCGGGAATACGGAATATTCTGGTGAAACCCATACATCCGAAGGAAGAGATTCAGATTGTTTTGAAACGTTACCTTGAAAAAATTGTTTTACATTTTTACTACAAGGAGGAGGGGATTTCTTGAATCACATTGTCGTAATAGGATTCATGGGGTCAGGGAAAACACGGGTAGGAAAGCGGCTGGCACAGGATTTGGAAATGCCGTTTCTGGATGTTGATAAGAAAATTGCACAGAACATGAAGATGTCTGTAAAGGAGCTGCTGGATAAGTTTGGAGAGCCCTTTTACAGAGCACTGGAGACGTATACAGGAAAAGAGATGCTGAAAGTCAAAGAGCCCACAGTTATCTCTGTAAGCGCAGGTTTCCCGCTGCAGGAACAAAACCAGAAATATTTAAAAGAACTGGGTACTGTAATCTATCTGAAAGGCTCGGTGGAGACGCTGAAAAAGAGGCTGGAGGGGAAAAGCAATCCTTTTTTAAGCGATGAAAACCGGGAAGAAAAGATTAAGAAGATGCTGGCGCAAAGAGAGCCTGTTTACAAAAAAATGGCAGATATCCAGGCTGTAACGGGGGAAAAGCCTTTTGAGGGTCTGATCATGGAAATTGAGGAAAAGCTGGAAAACAGGATAAAAAACAGTTGAAAAAAGCAATTGTTTATTATAAAATAAAATTTAAGCGTACTTGAATTGAAGGAGGAAATAACATGATATCAGCAGGTGATTTCAAAAACGGTATTACCCTTGAAATCGACGGGAATGTCTGCCAGATTGTTGAGTTTCAGCACGTAAAACCTGGAAAGGGAGCAGCGTTTGTAAGGACCAAGTATAAAAACATTATAACCGGAGCAGTCCTGGAGAAATCTTTCCGTCCTACGGAAAAGTTCCCGCAGGCTCGTATTGAACGAGTGGACATGCAGTATTTATATAACGATGGTGAGTTATATTACTTTATGGACGCAGAAACATTCGAGCAGATCGGTCTGAATAAAGAAGCGGTAGGCGATAATCTGAAATTTGTAAAAGAGAACGAAATTGTGAAGATCTGTTCTCATAACGGCAATGTATTTGCGATTGAGCCGCCGTTATTTGTAGAATTAAAGGTAACAGAAACAGAGCCGGGCTTTGCAGGCAATACTGCCCAGGGCGCAACCAAACCTGCGACGGTAGAAACCGGAGCAGTAATCAATGTTCCTTTATTTGTAAATGAAGGCGATACCTTAAAGATTGATACTCGTACCGGAGAATATCTTTCCAGAGTATAACATATCCGCTGCGTTTTGCAGCCGGGTTGTCTGAGTGAATCTGATTTTTGAGAGGGGCTGCCGTGATCTGATTGCGGCATCCCTGGTTTTCATTTCTGTACATTCGTACAAATTTTTCTACAAAACCTGAAAAATAAAACAGAGAGTCAAAAAACGGGGCAAAATACATCCAATGTGGTGGGAAAGGTTCGTAAAAGGCATGATTATATATCAGTTGGTGAATTATAAAAAGAATCTTCCGTTGTTCCGGGAATATGCCCATATCCCCTATTTAGATCTGGCGATCGTCTTTTTTGATGCGGATATACAGGAGGGCAGGCTGAAACGCCGGCCGATACTCAAAGGAGCACTGGGGGAGGAAGAACAGGAAACAGAAAAGTTAGAAGAGATGGCCCTCTATGACATGCCGAGAGTATTTCCGGTGAGATTTAGTTCCATCGAATCTACGATACAGCGTCTGGAAGGAAAAAAGACAAAAGAAGATGCAAAAGACGGCGCTATTCCCATGTATGTACTAAGCAATACCCGGTGGCTGTTCGGAGCTTCCAGTCTTCTCTATCCGGGAGTTTTAAAAAGAATCAGCCAGTATCTGGCAAGTGATCTGTACATTTTGCCAAGCAGTATCCATGAATGTATTATTATTCCCTCAAAATCGGTATATACCAGAGAGGATCTGCAGAAAATTGTCCGGGAAATGAATGAGACCCAGGTAAGAGAGGACGAATATCTCTCAGATACCGTGTACCAATATGAAGAAAGTGGGGATATTCTTTCATATTAAAGGGAATTTTTACTTGTTTTAAGGCTAACTCTTTACATTTAAATAAAAATGTGGTATCATAGCACATGCAAATGGAGTTTGCATGCACCTGTAGCTCAGTGGATAGAGCAGTGGTTTCCGGTACCATGTGCGGGGGTTCGATTCCCTTCAGGTGTGTTGACGCAGGTTTTCCGCCTGTGCGTCGAACTAAAGGAGGATACGAACTTGGATAATTTTAGAGAGTGGTTATCAGATAACCTCCGGTATATCCTTTTGGGGCTGGGGATTCTGATAATTCTAACTGGATTATTCTTTGGCATCCGGGCCTGTGCAGGAAATATGAAGGGTGATTCCGAACAGGAGACGGAAGTTGTGTCAGAGGATAACAAGGGAGCTGATCCTTCTTCTCCGACAAAGGATGGGGAGACTGACGAGAAGAAAGAAAATACCAATGCAATGGAAAAGAATGCATATCCGGAAATCAACGCATTAATTACGAAGTATTATCAGGCCATGGGAGAAAAAGATGTAACAGCTCTGCGCTCCGTGGTGGATAATCTGTCACCGGAAGATGAAGTAAAGATTACGAATGCGAAGGATTACATAAAAGGGTATCAGGTAGGGGATATTTATACGAAGAAGGGGCTGGACGAGAAATCCTATGTGGTATATGTATGTTTCGAATACTTATGCACCGGGGTTGAAACACCTGTGCCAGCGCTGAGTCAGATTTATGTCCAGACTGATAGTGACGGAAGTTTGAAAATCTGTGGCAACACGGAAGACAGTAAAGAGATAACAGACTACATGACACAGCTTCTCTCCGACGAAGATGTGGCAGAGCTGAAGGACGAAGTAAACAGGAAATATGAAGAAGCTCAGAAGCAGGATCCGCAGTTGGCCAGCTTTTTAGAAAATCTGGGCGAGGATGAAAGCACCGAAAGCGGTCAGGAAACAGATTCTGTGGTGACTGCCAACGACGACTGCAATATTCGGCAGGAGGCAAATGGAGAGTCAGAAATAGTCGGTGTGATTCCTTCCGGCGAGCAGGCGAAAAAACTTGGTGAGCAGGACGGATGGATTCAGGTTGAATATGACGGCCAGACGGGATATGTTTACGGAGATTTGCTTCAATAAGCAATAAAAAAGCATTGAATAGAAACCGAAAATAGTTTCTATCCAATGCTTTTATTTTTTCATAGAGTCGTATGTATTTCCAACCTGCAGTTTTATACCTTTGGCTTCGGCAAGTTCACTGACAGTAACTAACTCATATCCTTTGTCCACCAGTTCAGGAATGAAAATTTCTGCAGCAGCCACGGTGGATTCATGAATATCGTGGAGATGAATGATATCTCCATCCTCTGCCTGCGAATATATGGTCTCCAATATGGTGGCAATATCCGGATTCTCTTCCTTGGCGGCATCCAGGGACCAGAGAATGAAAGGTGAACCTGCTGCTTCTTCCACCGTATCATTGATAGCGCCAAAAGGCGGCCGTATCAGGGAAGGACTTTCTCCTACAGTATCTCTCAGAATTTCTTCCATGTCGTTTAGTTGTTCCTGGATTTCCTGTGTGCTGAGGGTGGTGAGATCCACATGGGAATTGGTGTGATTGCCGAATTCACATCCCAGCTCTTTCATTCGTCTGACAGTTTCCGGATAGCTTTGGATATTGGTGCCGACCAGAAAGAAGGTTGCTTTTGCGTCATAAGCTTCCAGAACATTTAACAGACGTTCCGTATACATTCCGGGTCCGTCGTCAAAAGTTAAGGCAATCTGCGCGCCTTTTGAAGCCTTCTTTAACTGAGAGGGGCTGGAAACAGGGGCGGATGCCGAATCGCTGTCTGTTTCATCTTCCTCGGAAGCGGTGGGAGCAGGAGTTGTCCGGGTTTCCTTCTGAAGAATGCCGTCCTCGGAAAAGGTATAAGATTTTCCCTGGATTTCCACTGTTCCTGTCTGCATAATTCCATCTTCATTCAGGTAATATTTTTCCCCGTCATAGGTCAGCCATCCCGTCTGCATGATTCCGTCTTTGTCCAGGTAATACCGATGCATATCCGTATCGGTAAACCATCCTGTTACAGGTTTTTCTTTTACCAGGAAAGTCCAGTCACTGCCGGATGCAACCCAGGTGCCAAGCTCGGCCTCCGGAGAATAGGCAGTTTCTTCCCGGGATTCCTGCTCTTTTATCTCTTCTTCAGAAGGTTCTTCTGTAGGAGAGGGAGTAACCTGTTCTTTCCTGTAATCCTGGGGAAGAGACCCTTCCTGAGTTTCCTCTGCGATAATTATATCGGGCAGTACCTCGGGGTTCAGGGGCGCGTAAGAAGCGGACGACTGAGAAAGAAGAAGCCCTGAAATTAAGCAAATAAGAATAATAATACAGGTCAGTACCCGGCTCGTTGGTTTTTTACGGCCTGGCAAAAAATGTTCCTCCTTTCTCTGTTCATTGTACTGTCCCTATCATAACCTTTCTATGTAAAAAATACAACTGAAAAATCCGGCATTCGTCAAAAAGTGAGGTGTCAGGGAGCAGTTGCCAAGTTTTCTAAAACAAGATATAATAGAAAACAGTGCCAGGAAAGGAATGGAAAGAGGCCAAGATGATTCGTTTAAATAAATTTTTAAGTGAAGCCGGAATTTGTTCGAGAAGGGAAGCAGACCGTCTGATTGAAGCCGGAAGAGTGTCGGTAAATGGAAAAAGGGCCTCCGTAGGCGAGAGAGTGGAGGCGGACTGGGAAATTCTGGTGGACGGGAAAAGAGCCCGGAAAAAACAACAGAAAACGCTGCTGGCCTTTTACAAACCCAGAGGAATTGTCTGCACCTTTGAAAGGAGAAAAGGGCAGGTAAACATCATTGATTTTCTGGATTATCCCATCCGGCTGACGTATGCGGGCAGGTTGGACAAAGATTCAGAAGGGCTGATTATTCTCACCGATGACGGAGAACTGATTCACAGGATGATGCGGGGCGCCAATGGACACGAAAAAGAATACACGGTGGAGATTGATAAACAGGTAACGGAAGATTTCCTGGAACAAATGCAGAAGGGAATTCCGATTCTGGGAAAGATCACCAGACCCTGCAAAGCCTGGAGAACCGGAGAGAAAACATTCCGTATTATTCTGACCCAGGGGATGAACCGTCAGATTCGCAGAATGTGTGAATATCTGGATTGCCGTGTGGTGAAACTAAAGAGAATAAGGATAATGAATATTGAACTGGGAGATCTAAAGCCCGGTGAATACCGCTTAATAGAGGGGAAAGACAGAGAACGGCTGGATGCTCTGTTAAACGGAACAGGAAAATAAGTCGTAACAGGAGGAATTATGGAGACATCGTCGATTGCAAGAATGAAAGAATTGGTGGAAAAACTGAACGCTGCCGGAAAGGCTTATTATCAGGAAGCACGGGAGATTATGAGTAATCTGGAATATGATGCTCTTTATGATGAACTGTTAGAACTGGAGAAAGAAACAGGGACGGTTCTGGCTGACAGCCCGACCATTCATGTGGGATATGAGGTGCTTACAGAACTGCCCAAAGAACAGCATGAAAGTCCCATGCTTTCTTTGGATAAAACAAAGGATGTGGAAGAACTCAGAAGCTTTCTGGGCAGCCAGAAAGCGCTGTTATCCTGGAAACTGGACGGACTTACCATTGTACTTACTTATGAAGAGGGAAAACTGCAGAAAGCGGTTACCAGAGGAAATGGAGTTGTGGGAGAGGTCATTACAAATAATGCCAGGGTTTTTAAAAATATTCCTCTTCAGATTCCTTATAAGGGCAAACTGGTGCTGCGGGGAGAAGCAATTATCACCTATTCAGACTTCGAGAAAATCAATGCATCCATAGAAGATGTGGACGCCCGCTATAAGAATCCCAGGAATCTGTGCAGCGGTTCCGTCAGACAGCTCAATAATGAGATTACAGCCCATAGAAATGTGCGGTTTTACGCCTTTGGGCTGGTAAGCGCCCAGGGCGTGGAGTTTAACAACTCAAGATTACAGCAGTTTCTGTGGCTGCAGCAGCAGGGGTTTGAAGTGGTAGAGTATAAAATGGTGACCGCCGAATCTCTGGACGAAGCCATGGAGTATTTTAAAATACAGGTGGAGAAAAATGATTTTCCTTCGGATGGGCTGGTGGCGCTGTATGATGACATTGCTTATGGGGATGCCCTGGGAGCAACGGCGAAATTTCCCAGAAACTCCTATGCGTTTAAATGGGCAGATGAAATGCGGGAAACGGTGCTGCAGGAAATCGAATGGAGCCCCTCCCGGACAGGGCTGATTAATCCGGTAGCTATTTTCGAACCGGTAGAGCTGGAGGGAACTACAGTCAGCAGAGCCAGCGTTCACAATGTAAGTATTCTCAAAGAGATGCAACTGGGAATCGGAGACAGGATAAAGGTCTATAAAGCGAACATGATTATTCCACAGATTGCGGAAAACCTTACGAGAAGCGGACGTCTTGACGTTCCAGCCGTCTGTCCGGCCTGCGGAAAAGAAACAAAGATAAAAAGGGAAAATGACGTGGAAGTTCTGATCTGTCCGAATCCTGACTGCCAGGCGAAGCGGATAAAGGCGTTTTCTCTGTTTGTAAGCAGAGATGCCATGAATATAGACGGGCTTTCAGAGGCAACCTTGGAAAAGTTTATCGGAAAAGGATTTATCCATGATTTCGGAGATATTTTTGAAATCGAAAAGCATAAAGAAGAAATTGTTGAGATGGAAGGATTTGGAAGCAAGTCCTTTGAAAATCTGCTGGAGAGCCTGAAAAAAGCCAGTCATACCACACTGGCAAAAGTGATTTTCAGTCTGGGGATTCCCAATATCGGACTTGCCAATGCCAAAATGATCTGCCGCCATTTTCAGGACGACATCGATCAGATCCTTCATGCAGACAGGGAAGAGCTGGAGGCCATTGACGGAGTGGGAGGGGTGATTGCCCAAAGTCTGATCGACTATTTTGCTGAAGAAAAAAATAGAGAACAACTGAAACATCTCATGAAGCATTTGCAGATTGAAAAAGAAGAAATCGCCGGGGAAAGTTCCATAAAGGGAATGAATTTTGTAATTACCGGCAGCCTATCATATTACGAAAACAGAGGGAAATTAAAAGAACTGATTGAATCTCTCGGGGGAAAGGTGACAGGGACTGTGACAAAGAAAACGAATTATCTGATTAATAATGATACAGCATCCGGTTCATCAAAGAATAAAAAGGCAAGAGAGCTGGGGATACCTGTTATTTCAGAGGAAGAATTTCGCAGCATGATTTCATGAAAAGAAAGGGGAGGAAAAGACAATGCCGATTAAAATACAAAGTGAATTACCGGTCAAGGAGATTCTGGAGAGAGAAAATATTTTTGTGATGGACGAGAATCGTGCCCTTCACCAGGATATTCGTCCCATTCAGATCTTGATTTTAAATTTAATGCCGTTAAAGGAAGAGACGGAACTGCAGCTTCTGCGTTCTCTTTCCAATACGCCGCTGCAGGTGGATGTAAGTTTTATGGCGGTGGAAAGCCATGAGGCGAAAAATACGTCCATGAGTCATCTGAACAAATTTTATCAGACATTTCCGGAGATTAAAGAGAAAAAATTTGACGGAATGATTATTACAGGAGCGCCGGTGGAGCAGATGGAATATGAAGAAGTGGATTACTGGGAAGAACTGACCCGAATCATGGACTGGAGCAATACCCATGTAACCTCTACCATTTATTTATGCTGGGCAGCTCAGGCAGGGCTTTATTACCACTATGGATTAAAGAAAAGAAAACTGCCAAAGAAAATGTTCGGACTGTACTGGCACAAAGTGTTAAACAGGAAAATACCTCTGGTAAGAGGATTTGACGATATGTTTCTGGCGCCTCATTCCCGCCATACGGAAGTGCCCATGGAAGACATCAGAGCCTGCAAAGAACTGACTATACTGGCGGAGTCCGAGGAGGCCGGCCTGTTTCTGGCTATGGCAGAAGGAGGAAGGAAGATTTTCGTAATGGGGCATCCGGAATACGACAGAATCACTTTGGACGGGGAGTATAAGCGGGATAAAGAAAAGGGACTGCCAATCGAGCTTCCGGTAAATTATTATCAGGATGACAATCCCCAGGTGCGGCCTCTCCTGATGTGGAGAGCCCATGGAAACAATCTTTATACCAACTGGCTGAATTACTACGTATACCAGGTAACCCCTTACGATATGGTGGGAACGCCTTTTTAATTAATGGAAAAATCTGCGCACCAAAGCAAGTTTTCTTTCTGTATAAGGCGGATACGTAATCGGTATTCCCAGGAAGGAAGAACGGATGAGAACGCTTTTCATGTGAGAGAAGGTCTGAAAACTGTACTCTCCATGATAAGCGCCCATTCCTGAAGCGCCCACGCCTCCAAATGGAAGGTCGGGATGAATCATATGGCTGATTGTATCATTAACGGAAACGCCTCCGGAAGAAGTCTGCTGTAAAATTTCCCGGATTACGGTCCTGTTTTCACTGAAAACATAGAGGGCGAGAGGTTTTGGATGGCTGTTGATATAATGAATAACCTCTTTTAAATCTGAATAAGGAAATACGGGCAGCAGGGGGCCGAATACTTCTTCCTGCATACAGGCGGCGTTTAAACTTTTGGGACAGAGAATTGCAGGCTCAATATAACGCCGCTCTTTATCGTATCTTCCGCCAAATACCAGGGCGTCTTTATCCTTTTCTAAAATGGCGCAGAGCCGTTCCATATGACGGCTGTTAACGATGCGCCCGTAATCCGGATTCGAAAAGCAGTCTGTTCCATAGAAATGGGACAAGGTGTTTTTTAACTCTTCTAAAAATTCTTCCATCCGGTCTTTTGCCACGAATACGTAATCCGGGGCAACGCAGGTCTGGCCGGCATTCATAAGCTTTCCCCACAGAATACGCCGGCAGGCACTTTTCAGGCGTGCGTCTTTATCTATTATTACCGGGCTTTTTCCTCCTAACTCCAGGGTTACGGGAGTCAGAGTCCTGGAAGCTGCTTCCATTACAATTTTTCCTACGGAGATACTTCCGGTAAAGAAGAGATAATCGAAACCTGCATGTAATAGAATCGAATTGTTCCGGATTCCTCCGTCCACACATGATACGTATTCGGAGGGAAAGGTTTCGCGTATCAGTTGTTTTATTACCCGGGAAACGCAGGGAGCCAGTTCTGAAGGACTCAGTACGGCGCAGTTTCCGGCTGCAAGGGCGCCAATCAGGGGCTCCATCACCAACTGAAACGGATAGTTAAAAGGGCCGATAATACAGACGCTGCCGTAAGGTTCTTTCAGCACCCTGCTTTTGGAGTAAAAAAGATAAGGGGGAGATTTCTTCTTTTTTGGTCTCATCCATTTCTTCAGATGTCTCATTGTATGAGAGAGGCTGTTAAGGATAAATCCTACCTCAGAGGAATAACTTTCGGCAGGGCATTTCCCCAAATCCTGATACAAAGCTTCATTTATCCTGGATTCGTATTTCAAAATGGACGCATACAGTTTTTTTAACTGCCTCATACGAAACAGATAATCCCTTGTCTGGCCGGTTTTAAAATAGTTCTTTTGTTTTCTTAATAAATTCTCTGCCTGCTGCCGGGTAAAAAAAGGCTTCATAAGTCTCCTCCTTCTTTTTGATTAAGTATAACATTCTCCGGGCTTTTAGCAAGGGGAAAGCCCGGGAAACGGGAAAAGCCTCCGGCCAGGAGCCGGAGGCTTTTGCTTTTTGAGGGGGGAGATAGAGAGTGGTTATTCATCTATCCAAGACCTATTATAGGAGATAAATGTGAGCGAAGTGTGTCAAAAGAATAAAATATTAAGAAAGAAAATTAAGAGAATCTAAAGTTTCCAAACTGTCTGAAGCATATATTTTAAATTCAGAAAAAAGCAGGGGGAAGGGGGAATTTCTTGCGGCTTGTCAGTTGATTTTCATATATCCTTATGTTAAAATGAGGAAGGTAGTTTATGCGACAACGGAAACAGCCCTTTATAGGAGGGGAGTAAAGGGATGTTCAATGAAGTAAAGGAGCATCTTAGATGAAAAACAAGTATCTTATGAAATTTATGTGTATTTCTCTCGTATCCGCTTTGGTATTGTCCGGACCGGCAGCGGTTTACGGTTCATCCGATATAGGTTCTGAGGTATTATCCAGTGAAACAGGAGAAGATTTGACAGAACCCTCACCGGAGCCGACAGAACCGCCGGAAACATCTGTAACTCCGGATCCGGAACCGACAGAACCGCCGGAGACACCGGAGCCGACAGAACCACCGGAAACGTCTGTAACCCCGGATCCGGAGCCGACACCGACACTTCCTCCATTAGAGCCGGAAGAACCGGTTCTGGTGCCTGACGATGAGGATGAAGGCTTAGTAGAAGTGGCCGACGTAGATAATGTTATCAGCCGGATTGCCTTATTGACCAATGTTACTTTGGATATGGCGGATTTGGTAGCAGAGATCCGGATGGATTACGAACAGCTCTCCAGTGCGGAGAAGGAAATGGTTACCAATCTTTATGTGCTGGAGGCAGCCGAAAGAAAGATTCAGGCGCTGCAGGCAGAGCAGGAGAAGCTGGAAGAGCAGGATGCAGATACGCAGGAGGATCTGACGGGAGACAGCTTTGGACAGGGAGAGCTTCTGGAAGAGAAGGATTCTTCCACAACAGGTACATACAGAGCCGGGAGCACCAGTTCCGTTCTGAATCTGCATGCAGGAAAAGAGTTTTATCTGGATTCTCTGGCAGAGAATTACGACATTGAATTTGCTGAAGACTTTTCTGAGGTCATGGATGAAATTGAGACCGAATATAAGGAAGACAATAAACTGGTGGATGAGTGTGACAAGAGAGAAGATCATCTTACCAGCTCCTGGGACAGCCTTTTAGTAAGAAACTGGCAGGATATACTGGCCGTATATATTTACGAGCAGAGTAAACTGACGGACGAGGAAAAAGAAGAAAAAGCAAAAGAAGCACAAGCAAAAGAAGCAGAAACACAGGCAAAAGAAACAGAAGCCGGGGATGCCAAAACGGAAGGCGAAGAGGCGGATGCGGCAAAGGAACATGCTGCATATGTGCTGGATGAATCTGCAAAAGAAGATTTGGCAAGAATCTTTAAGGAATTGAATCCTGTAGTCAGAGATAAGAAAAATATCACTAAAGTTTCTTACGGTAATTATAATATTAACTATTACATTAAAAAACATAAAGTAAGCAAAGAAGACAGAAAGATTCTGAAAAAATATGTGGAAACAGACTGTAAACTGCTGTGTGCCACAGTAACCGCGGCAAAAGGTTTTGTTCGCCAGAGCGTGGGCGATGAAGTTTCAGAAGAACGGGTAAATGTAATTACAGTTGCCTACTCTCTGGTTGGTAAGGTAGGGTACTTCTGGGGCGGAAAATCCACATACCTGGGAGAGGATCCGGACTGGGGCGAAGCTGCCGTTGTATCTGCAGCCGGCAGCAGAAGTTCAGGCACCACAAAGGCATTTGGCCTGGACTGCAGTGGATTTGTCACCTGGGCAGTGATTAACGGTTACTGGGATCAGGCAATGCAGTCTGAAGTAGGCGACGGAACTTCCGCTCAGTGGGAAAATGCATTATCCGTAGACGAAGAGGATGCACAGCCGGGAGATTTCGTATTCCAGAACGGACCGGAATCCGGCAGTGACAATCATGTGGGAATTATCTGCGGGCAGACAGATGCAGGCGACTGGATTGCTGTTCATTGTTCCTCCAGTAAAAACGGTGTTACCGTAGGAGAAGCCTATTCCGCAAGTTTCCGGTACATTCGTCAGCCGGCTTTCTATCCCACAGAAGAAGAACTGAAAGCGATTGAAGAGGAGAAAAATTCCTTAGACGGCGCAGGACTGAAAACACAGACCACAGTGAAGACACTTCAAACCCTGTCAGATGGGGATGACGAGGAAGAAAGTTATTTAAAATCCGGTAAAAAAGTAAAAACCATTTTAGACGCTTCTGATATACTCGTGGAAGAATAAGATAAGACGAACGCTTCTTAAGTCTGAGTAAGACTTAAGAAGCGTTTTTTCATGTAATAGGAAATTCCGTCGGATTTCCTATTACATGAAAAACGCTCCGCTATGGATGCGACCAGATGCATGCGGAATTATGACTGCCTGCGGCAGTCTGCATTTGGCGCGCAAAGAGTACAAGTCCCTCATGAGTGAGAGATATAGAGAGTTGAAGAGGACTTGTCCTCTTTGTTCGGTTATTTTACTGTTTTGTTCCCTTGACAAATAGGGGAAATGTAATTATACTTTGAGATGATAGTTTGATAATCAAAATATTTATATAGGTGGATTGTTATGACTGCAAGAATTATAGGGACAGGAAGTGCGCTTCCGAATAGAGTAATAACCAATGATGATTTGGCGAAAATAGTAGATACCAGCGACGAATGGATTAGCAGCCGCACAGGTATCCGAAGCCGCCATATCTCGGACGCAGAGGAGACTGCGGCGGTCCTTGCTGCAAGAGCAGGACAGAAAGCAATTGAAAACAGTGGAATTCAGAAAGATGAAGTAGAAATGATCCTGGTGGCTACCTGCAGCGCAGAAGATTATTTCCCTAATTTAGGCTGCCAGGTTCAGAACATGCTGGGGATGGAACATACAGTGGGCATGGATTTAAATGCAGCCTGCTCCGGGTTTTTGTTTTCCCTGAATACGGCTTTCGCGTACATAAAGGCCGGAATTTACAAAACCATTCTGGTGATCGGAACGGAGACATTGTCGAAAATTGTCAACTGGAAAGACAGAAGCACCTGCGTGCTGTTTGGTGACGGAGCAGGAGCCTGCGTGATTCGTGCAGAAGAAACGGGGGTGCTTGATTTCGTACAGCATTCAGACGGCAGCATGGGACATGTGCTGACAGCAAAGGCGTCTTCTACAGAAACTCCTGTTCAGCCTGAGACAGGCGCAGATCCCATTTATATGGACGGACAGGCAGTATTTAAATTTGCAGTGAAGAAAGTTCCGGAATGTATCGAAGAAATACTGGAAAGGAATCATCTGGATAAAGAAGAGGTGAGCTGCTTTATCCTGCATCAGGCCAACAAAAGAATTATTCAGTCTGTAGCTAAAAGACTGAAATTATCAGAAGAGAAGTTTCCGGTTAATCTGGAGGGGCATGGGAATACCTCTGCAGCCAGTATCCCCCTTCTGCTGGATGATCTGAACCGGGAAGGTCGTCTTCACAAAGGAGATAAGCTGATTTTATCCGGCTTTGGCGCTGGGCTTACCTGGGGCGCTACCCTTCTTGAGTGGTAGGATTTTTACGGAAAGAGAGAAAATAAGAAAGAAATCTCAACAGATATGAGGACTGAGTCTGTTGGGGTTTCTTTTATTTTAGAACAAAAAGTTCCCAAATACTTCCATATTCGGTAGCGATTGGAGGAAAGAAAGTTATAAACTTAACTTAACACCATGTGGGAGGTATGATGGGATGAAAGAACAAAAGATACTTTCGGACAGGATTAAGTACCTGTGTGAACAAAAAAACATATCATATTACATATTGGCATACCGGTCTTCCGTGCCAATGACAACGCTTATGCATATTCTGGACTGTTCTACAAAAAATCCTGGCATTTTTACAATTATTAAAATCTGCAGCGGACTGGATATGTCAGTCAGCGATTTTTTTGATGCGGAAGAATTTGCTGATATAGAGTATGAGCTGGAGTAATTCCAACATCCTGAACTCCTGTTATATAGAATTATTTTAGCAAAGAGGGCAAGAAAATGGAAAGAATCAAGGAAGTACTGAAACAAGAAGGCATTTCTCAGAGTTATCGAGGCTACTGGTATATTGTATCTTCTGTAAAACTGGTTATGGAAGATGAACAGAGACTGCTTCATGTGAGAAAGGAAATTTATCAGAAAGTCGCAGAAGAATATCAGATAGACGTAAGAAGCGTGGAAAGAGATATTCGGACAGTAAGAGATGTTTTCTGCAGGAAGAACCCGACGAAGGAATTTTTGTTCTTAAAGAACGACAGACATTTGTATCCGAGGGAATTTATTGAACTGCTGGCAGAATATGTCAGGCAGAGAAACTGATCTGTCCGGCATCCGTAAAGGAAAGATATGAAAAAGAATTGACAAAGCGGGCCGTTTTAAATAGACTATAACGTATAGTGAACAGCACATTTGAATGTGCATACAATGGAGGAGATTGCTATGAGATTATATAATACACTCTCAAAACAGAAAGAAGAGTTTGTTCCGATAGAAGAGGGAAAAGTGAGAATGTATGTGTGCGGACCCACAGTGTACAATCTGATTCATATTGGAAATGCGCGTCCGATGATTGTATTTGACACTGTGCGCAGATATATGGAATATAAAGGCTATGAAGTAAATTATGTTTCCAACTTCACGGATGTGGATGATAAAATTATTGCAAAAGCCAATGAAGAAGGGGTCAGCGCCGAAGAAATATCCCAAAGATACATTGAGGAATGCAAAAAAGATATGGCAGCCATGAATGTGCGGCCGGCAACGGTACACCCCCTTGCCACACAGGAAATCAGCGGAATGGTGGAGATGATTCAGGAGCTGATTGAGAAAGGGTACGCCTATGCGGCAGCAGACGGAACCGTTTACTTCCGGGTGAAAAAGTTTAAAGAATACGGAAAACTTTCTCATAAAAACCTGGAGGATCTTCAGTCCGGTTTCCGGGCGCTGCAGGTCTCAGGAGAAGACCAGAAAGAAGATCCCATGGATTTTGTATTGTGGAAACCAAAGAAAGAAGGAGAACCCTCCTGGCCTTCTCCCTGGTGCGACGGCCGCCCGGGATGGCATATCGAATGCTCAGAAATGGCCAAGAAATATCTGGGAGAAGAGATTGACATTCATGCGGGAGGAGAAGATCTGGTATTTCCTCACCATGAAAATGAAATTGCCCAGAGCGAGTGCTGCAATGGGAAACCCTTTGCCAGATACTGGCTTCACAATGCCTTTTTGAATATTGATAATAAGAAAATGTCCAAGTCTTTAGGCAACTTCTTTACCGTAAGGGAGATTGCAGACAGCTATGATCTGCAGGTACTGCGTTTCTTTATGCTGAGCGCCCACTACAGAAGCCAGTTAAACTTCAGCAGAGAGCTGATGGAGGCTTCCGGGAATGCCTATGAAAGAATTTTAAATGCAGTGGATAATATGAAGTACTTTCAGAAGAAAGCCGCAGCAAAAGAACTGAGCGCTCAGGAAAAGGAGAAACTGGAAGAAGTCCGGGGATATATAAAGAAATTTGAAGAAGCAATGGAGGATGATTTCAATACCGCCGACGCCATTGCAGCCATATTTGAACTGGTAAAATTTGCAAATACCAATCTTCAGGAGGACAGTTCCCGTCCGTTCATTGACGAGGTATTAAATACGGTTGTAAAGCTGTGCGATATTCTGGGACTGAAAGTGGAAAAAGAAGAAGAGACCCTGGACGCAGAAGTAGAAAAACTGATTGCACAGCGCCAGGAAGCAAGAAAGGCAAAAGATTTTGCAAAGGCTGACGCCATTCGGGATCAGCTTCTCGAAATGGGAATTGAACTGAAAGATACCCGTGAGGGAGTAAAATGGAAAAGAGTTTAGAGTATTTTAAAAAGGAGTTTCAGCTGGAGGACAGAGATTTAAGAAGCTATTCTCCTCTGACCCTTGCCTATCTGGGAGATGCGGTTTACGAAATCATGATCCGCACAAGTCTGGTGAAGAAGGGAAACTGTGCAGTAAATAAACTGCACAAAAAAGCCAGCAGCCTTGTGAAAGCCCAGGCGCAGTCCCGGATGATAGGCTATATGGAAGAATATCTGACGGAAGAGGAATATCAGATTTATAAACGGGGCAGGAACGCCCATTCTCCAACTATGGCAAAAAATGCTACTATGACGGATTATCGGAGAGCCACCGGCTTTGAGGCTCTGGTGGGCTATTTATATTTAAAAGAAGATTTTCAGAGACTGGTGGATATTATTAAAATCGGACTGAGAGGGATAACCAATGAGTGAAAAAATTGAGGGCAGAAACGCTGTAATAGAAGCTTTTCGCTCCGGCCGCTGTGTAGACCGTCTGTATATACAGGACGGATGCCAGGACGGCCCGGTGCGAAGCATTCTGAGAGAGGCGAAAAAAACGGATGCGTTAATCGAATACGTATCCAAAGACAGACTCCGCCAGTTATCTGAAACAGGGAACCATCAGGGGGTAATAGCAGTTATTGCCGCTTACGAGTATGCCCTGGTAGAGGATATATTAAAAAAAGCGGAAGATAAGCAGGAAGATCCCTTTGTGTTTTTACTGGATAATATTGAAGATCCCCATAACCTGGGAGCCATTATCCGGACAGCCAATCTGGCAGGGGCTCACGGAGTGATTATTCCTAAAAGAAGGGCTGCCGGTCTGACGGCAGTAGTGGCGAAAACTTCTGCGGGAGCTTTAAATTATACCCCGGTTGCCAGAGTGACAAATCTGGTTTCTACGATGGAAGAACTGAAAAAGAAAGGGATGTGGTTTGTCTGTGCCGATATGGACGGAGAACCCATGTACCGCCAGAATCTGACAGGCCCCATAGGGGTTGTAATCGGAAATGAAGGGGCCGGAGTGAGTCGCCTGGTGAAAGAAAACTGTGATTTTACAGCGTCTATTCCTGTAAAGGGAGAGATTGACTCTCTCAATGCGTCCGTTGCCGCCGGTGTGCTGGCATATGAGATTGTAAGACAAAGAGATTTTAAATAAAAGAGGTTGTCATGGCTGATTATGAAAAATGTACAGATGAAGAACTGATCCGGAGGCTTCGTCAGGGAGAAACGGAAATATCTGATTTTTTAATGATGAAATACAAAGAATTGGTTCGGAAAAAAGCCAGGGCTATGTTTTTAATCGGAGGGGAAACTGACGATTTGATTCAGGAGGGAATGATAGGGCTTTTTAAAGCGGTTCGGGATTACGTGCCTGGGAAAGAAGCCTCTTTTTCCACCTTTGCCGGAATCTGCATCGAGCGCCAGCTCTATAACGCCATTCAGGGATCAAACCGTCAGAAACACCAACCGTTAAATACATACGTATCTCTGAGTACAGAAGCAGAAGAGAAAGAACTGAGAGGAGAACTCTGGGCGGACAATCCGGAATCTATTATTATTGACAGAGAAAATGTAACGGATATGCGCCGGCAGATAAGCCAGTGTCTGAGTAAATTTGAAAACCAGGTATTAGAGCAGTATCTGCAGGGATACGGTTATGTGCAGATTGCAGAAAATATGGGAAAATCCCCCAAATCTATTGACAATGCCCTGCAGAGAATACGTGGAAAAATCAGGGAATATCTCAGAAAATCGTAATTGAAATTATAGTTTGAAATTTTTTGATTTTTAGTATTGACAATGCAGGATACATTTGCTAAAATGTCTAACTGTGAGCGACACAAATTAAAAGTATCGCCGAATTAAAAAACTCAATCGTTCAGCTATCGTTAGTATGATATGCTGCCTTGGCTCAGTAGGTAGAGCGTCGCCTTGGTAAGGCGGAGGTCGGCGGTTCAAGTCCGCTAGGCAGCTTTTCAGACAAGCAGTACAGGTAATGTGTATGAATTACTAGCAGGTTTGAACGAATGAGTTTTTTTTCGACTTATTTCAGGAGGGTTTGGAATGGAGAACGAAACAGTATCCAGGAATTTTATAGAAAATATTATTGATAAAGATTTGGCGGAGGGCGTTTATGACTGCGTTCATACAAGATTTCCGCCGGAACCCAACGGCTATCTTCATATTGGCCATGCC
This sequence comes from Blautia sp. An249, assembly GCF_002159835.1. Classification (GTDB taxonomy): domain Bacteria; phylum Bacillota; class Clostridia; order Lachnospirales; family Lachnospiraceae; genus Blautia_A; species Blautia_A avistercoris. The sequence continues at coordinate 75,984 of NZ_NFJL01000013.1, forward strand.
AAGTCGATTTTACTGAATTACGGACTTGCGCAGAAATACAATGGAAAATTCAACATGCGTTTTGACGATACCAATCCCACAAAAGAAAAAGAAGAATTTGTGGAGTCTATTAAAGAAGACATTCAGTGGCTGGGGGCCGACTGGGAAGACAGACTGTATTTTGCTTCTGATTATTTTCAGCAGATGTATGAAGCGGCTTTGAAACTGATTGATAAGGGCAAAGCTTATGTCTGTGATTTATCTTCCGAAGAAATCAGAGAATACAGAGGAACCCTGAAAGAGCCGGGAAAGGAAAGCCCCTTCAGAAACCGGAGTGTGGAAGAGAACCGAAAACTTTTCCAGGAAATGAAAGAGGGAAAATATCAGGATGGAGAGAAGGTTCTCCGTGCGAAAATTGATATGGCTTCCCCCAATATGAACATGAGGGATCCGGTTATCTATCGTGTTGCCCATATGGAACATCACAGGACCGGAGATCAGTGGTGCATTTATCCTATGTACGATTTTGCCCATCCCATTGAAGATGCCATTGAGGGGATTACCCACTCGATCTGTACCCTGGAGTTTGAAGATCACCGTCCGCTGTATGACTGGGTGGTACAGGAACTGGAATACCCGGTTCCGCCTAAGCAGATTGAATTTGCAAAACTGTATTTAACCAATGTGGTAACAGGGAAAAGATATATTAAGAAACTGGTAGAAGAGGGAATTGTAGACGGCTGGGATGACCCAAGGCTGGTATCTATCGCCGCTCTGAGAAGAAGAGGATTTACACCGGAGTCTATTAAGATGTTTGTGGATCTCTGCGGTGTTTCCAAGGCAAACAGTTCTGTGGACTATGCCATGCTGGAATATTGTATCCGGGAAGATTTAAAACTGAAACGGCCCCGTATGATGGCGGTTCTGGATCCGGTGAAACTGATTATTGACAATTACCCGGAGGATCAGATCGAATATCTGGATGCTCCCAATAATCTGGAAAACGAGGAACTGGGAAGCAGAAAAATCCCCTTCGGACGGGAATTGTATATTGAAAGAGACGACTTTATGGAGAACCCGCCGAAGAAATACTTCCGTCTGTTCCCCGGCAATGAAGTACGTCTGATGAACGCTTACTTTGTAAAATGCGAAAGCTTTGTAAAGGACGAGAACGGCGTAGTTACAGAAATTCACTGTACCTATGACCCGGAGACAAAATGCGGAAGCGGCTTTACAGGCAGAAAGGTAAAGGGAACCATTCACTGGGTACCGGCACAAGAGGCGAAACAGGTAAAAGTTCGTCTGTATGAAAACATCATTGATGAAGAGAAGGGCGTGTATAACGAAGACGGAAGTCTGAACCTGAATCCCAACTCCTTAAAAGAAGTGACCGCTTATGTGGAACCGATGCTGGCAGAAGCAAAGGCATTTGAAAGCTTCCAGTTTGTACGCAACGGATATTTCTGTGTGGATTTCCGGGATTCCGAAGAAAACGCTCCGGTATTTAACCGGATTGTATCCTTAAAAAGTTCTTTTAAACTTCCGAAAAAATAAATAAAATCCTGCCTGCTTTATTTATTTTTTCAGTCGCATTTTCTTGTAAGAAGTCGAAAAAAAGGTTAGAATGAATAGGTAAATATATCTTACGAGGAGGATTAAGGATGAAAAAACTTGTTGTAGCAAAAAAGGATGCCTGTATGGCATGTAAGGAATGTGAAATTGCCTGTTCAGAGGCATTTTACAAAGAATTTGATGACAGGAAATCATGCATCCAGATTTCAGTGAAAAAGGATGGGGTGACTCCGAAACCGATGGTATGCGTACAGTGCGGTAAATGTGCCGAGGCCTGTCCGGAAGGGGCAATTACTCAGAATGCAAAAGGCGTATACATGATTAATAAGAAAAAATGCGTCGGTTGTGGAAAATGTGTGGATGCCTGTCCCTTTGGCCTGGTTGTTAAAGCAGAAGACAAGGAATATGCATCAAAATGTATTGCCTGCGGGATCTGTGCGAAAGCCTGTCCAATGGAAGTTCTTGAAATTAAAGAAGCCTGATAGAAAAAGATGTCTCCTGAATTCTTATGATTTCAGGAGACATCTTTTTGTTTTACTCGGAGCGATTTTTATAATTTTCTTTGATTTTTTTAGCCGTATCGGAAGCCCTCTCCTTAGCGCGGTGCGCGGATTCTTTGGTGGAATCCCAGACCTCCTCGGCCATGCTTTTGGCTTCCTGGGCAGTACGTCCGAAATCTTCAAAGGTTTCTTCTGCAGATTCTCTCATATCCTCAAAAGATTCCTGTGCAGATTCTTTCAGATGTCCCAGGGTCTCTTCGGTTTCTTCCCAAAAAGGTTCTGATTCCTTCATGTTTTTAACCTTTTGTTTTGTGTGCTGTGCCACTTCTTTGACTTTTCCGGCGGTTTCCACAGCCACATCCTTCATTTCCCCGGCTGTCTCCGTGGCGATTTTGATGTATTTTCTGGTAGCGGAAGGCTGTTCATCCCCGGTGGGATCTTCTTGTACTTCTTCTGTACAGCCGGTACCCTGTCTGGATTTCCACTGATAAAAAAGCGCTCCGGCGGCGGCTCCCAAAGCTGCACATCCCAGAATTTTACTGAATTTTAACATGCTGTAATCTCCTTTCCCAATATTTTCTGAAATATATTGTAATTATTGTAATACTTTTTCTGAAAAAAGAAAAGCATAAAATAGGTTGCGGGTGTCTTGCGGCAGGACTATAATAAAAAGTATTAACGAAAATAAAAGAACTATACATAAAAGAAAGGACTCAGTCATGGGAAAGATTTTACTGGCATCTGCATCTCCCAGGAGGAAAGAAATTCTTCAGAAAGCGGGAGTCAGATTCTCCGTTTCTGTCAGTCAGGAGGAGGAAACGATTACGAAATCGGCTCCGGATGAAGTGGTGGAAGAACTTGCAGGAAAGAAGGCATATGCGGTTTTAAAACAGAATCAGGAAGAGGGAATCCTTGTTATCGGTGCCGATACCGTAGTATCTCTGGATGGGGAAATTCTGGGAAAGCCAAAAGATGAAGAGGAGGCGGTTTCAGTTTTAATGAGACTGCAGGGACGCACTCATGAAGTTTATACCGGAGTGGCAGTACTTCGGATGGAGAATGGGGAAATAAAAGAACATGTGTTTTCTGAGTGTACCAAAGTAGAGTTTTATCCTGTGAGCAGGAAAGAGATAGAGGATTATGTGGCAACCAGAGAACCCATGGATAAGGCGGGAAGCTATGGGATCCAGGGAGCATTCAGCGCCTATGTAAAAGGAATCCGGGGAGATTACTATAATGTAGTGGGGCTGCCCGTCGGAAGACTATTCTGGGAAATGAAAAAAGCAGGAATATCACTGAGAGAAGAGGAATGACAGATGAGTTATAAGGCGTGTATTTTTGATCTGGACGGAACTTTGGCAGATACCGTAGAGTCTATGGCCTATATCGCCAATAAAATGCTGGGAGAATATGGACTTCCCGCCCAGCCGGAAGAAAAATTCAAATATTTTTCCGGGGAGGGATCCGATATGCTGATAAAGCGCTGTTTAACAGCCGCCGGAGATCGGGAGCTGGTACATCTGGAAGAAGGTAAGAAACGGTATCGGGAATTATTTGAACAGGATCCCTTATATAAAGTAGAGCCTTACGAAGGGATTATCCAGATGCTGAAAGAGCTGAAAAAGAATCAGATAAAAACTGCGGTCTGTTCCAATAAACCCCATGAGGCTGCAGTAAAAGTAATTAAAAGTCTGTTTGGAGAGGAATTGTTTTCCATGGTATTGGGACAACAGCCAAAGATAGCCAGAAAACCGGATCCCCAGGGGCCGTTGAAAATCGCAGCAGATTTTCAGGTATCTCCTTCGGAATGTGTCTATGTGGGGGACACCAGGACAGATATGGAGACGGGACACCGGGCAGGAATGTTTACCGTAGGGGTATTGTGGGGATTTCGCGGACTGGAAGAACTGAAAAAATATAAGGCAGACAGGATTATATCCGATCCGCTGGAGCTGTTGGAATTATTTGAGGAATAGAAAGGAAAAGAAAATGATTCGTTTAATTGCAAGCGATTTAGACGGAACCCTTTTGGGAAAAGACAAAAAAGTGCCGGAAGAAATGTTTTCTCTTATTGGGGAATTAAAGAAAAAGGGGATTTTATTTGCTGCATCCAGCGGACGGCAGTATGCGAACATCCGAAGGCTGTTTGAACCGGTGAAAGATGAGATTGCATACATTTGCGAGAACGGCGCACTGACTGTCTATCAGGGAAAGGTGCTGTATAAAGAAACCATGGAGCAGGAGACAGCCAGGGAGATTGTGGAAGCCATCTGGGAAAAAGAAGGGGCGGAGTTTACAATTTCCGGGGAAAAGCAGTATTATCTGCATCCAAAATCTGAGGAATACCGTTATTTAATTGATGAAATTGTAAAACCGGATTACACACTGATTGACAGCTTTGACCAGGTGACGGAACCCTGCCTGAAAATAGCCGTATATGAAAAAGAAGGAATAGAAAAAAGCTTTGACTATTGGTATGGCCGGTTCGGGGACAAAGCCCTGGTGGTTACGTCCGGGTTTGACTGGCTGGATTTTGCACCCAGAGGCGTGGACAAAGGAAATGGAATTACAGCCCTTCAAAAGGAACTGGGAATCAGCCGGGGAGAATCCATGGCATTTGGGGACGAGTACAATGATATTGGAATGCTGGAAGCAGTAGAGCACAGCTATGCCATGGAGACCGGGAAAGACAAGGTGAAAGCCGTCAGCAGATACACAACTTCCAGCGTGGTTTCTGTATTAAAGCAAGTTTTAAGGGAAGGAGCATAAAATGTACAAGAAAATAAGTGTGGAAACATTTCTGAAGGAACAGAGCCGGCTCTTTGACGAGCCGGTGGCCGGAACCTATGAAGAGGCGGAGGAATTTTTAGAAGAAGCCATGGCGGCAGAAGCTGACACATTAAAAGAAGTCAGGGCATATCTGGAAGAAAGCGGAGCTGATGTAAGCCATATGAGTGATCAGGAGCTGAAAGAAGCTCAGGAAGTGTTCGCCCTCGGGGACGGCGGCTATCTGATTGTGGAAGGCTAGTTTTTATAGAATGTTTACTTGTGGAAGAATCAGGAATGGGTTATAATAAAACTGAATATAAAAGAGAGAAATCCGGACACAAAGAGCTGAAGGAGGGAAAAGAAAGTATGAAGAGAAAACGTATAATTGCAGTTTTTATGACGATCGTTCTGATACTGTCTTTTTTACCTGCCGTTACTTTTGCAGCATCTGAAGGGGGAGCGCAGGCATTGGGCGGAGAGCTTAGGATAAAAGGTTTTCCGGCGGTAGGAAATAAACTGGAGGCAGATTTGTCAGCCGTTACGCCTGCAGGTTTGACCAAGGATAAGTTTACATATACCTGGACCAAACAGGAAGGCGCTCAGACGAAAACATTGAGCTCCGCAGACAGTTATACTCTGGCTGCTGCCGATGAGGGCGCGGTAATCAAGCTGACAGCTGTACCAAAACCAGAGACAGGTCTTACAGGACAGTTGGTAAAAGAATCAGGAAAGGTAAACAAACAGGGAGTAACGCCGACTCCTGCGCCCACAGGTACGCCCGGAGCGGCTGCAGGTTCCCCGGGAGCGCCGACTGTGACACCGGCTGCAGGGGAAACCCAACAGAGCTCTGTAACGCCGACTCCCCAGGCGGCATATGAGCCGGAGGGAACCGGAAATTCTTCTGTTCCCACAGGACAGAGCGATACGGAGAATGTCACAAATCCGGAACCGGAAAATACCCAGAGTCAGGAATCTAATCAGGGAAATGAAGGAACAAATTCCAGTATTCCTGCTCCTGCAGCAGAGCAGCCAAAAACAGAAGAGCCTGTTGTGGGAAATACCGTACAGGGCACGGAAGGGACACAACCCTCTTCTGATGTTTTCCCTTATCAGAATACAAATGAAGACGAAAACAATACGCAGCCGGAAAAGAAAACCTTTGGTATGGAAGCAGAACCGGGAGAACTGGATTTCGGAAAACTGGAAGAAGGTTATAAAGATGTACCGGCTAAATCTGTGACACTTAAAAATACTGGAAATGTTGATTTAACTTTAAATTCCGTAACATCTCTCAGCTATTTTGAGGTGGAAGAGATTGGAGGGACTCTGCTGAAAGCAGGGGAAAGCAAGTCAGTAAAAATCAAGCCCAGGGAGGGAAAGAAGGCAAAAGAAGGCTCATATAAAGAGACGATTGAAATAACTACGGTAGATAATGCACAGGCGACAGTAACGGCCTCCTTCCAGGTGACAGAAGAGGAAGAAAAACCGGGCCTGACCATTGTTTCAGGAAAGAGTCTGGATTTTGGGAAAACTGAAGAAGGGGAAACAGCTCCGAAAGCACAGGAAGTTACAATTGAGAATTCAGGCAATGTGGAAATTTCAGTGAAAAAGCCTGAGAGTGATGCTTATGAAATCAGCGGACTGCCAAAGACGTTGGATAAGGGAGAAAAGTATACCTTTACCGTACGGCCGAAATCAAATCTTTCTCCGGATAATTACAGCGAATCTTTAGTGTTGACTACCAGCCCGGAACTGGATCCGAAGCTGTCCATTTCCTGTAAATATAAAGTGGAAACGAAAAAAGTATATGATTTTGAAGTTACTTCCAGAGATATGAAATTCCCGAATGCAGTAGAGGGATATACTTCTGTTGAAACTCAGGAAATGGTAATTACCAATACGGGAAATCAGGAATTGGATCTTTCCCTTTCAAATAGAGGGGATTTTATTATCGGTAAACTTTCCAGAAGCAAAATAGGTCCCAACGAGTCTGCAAGTTTTACAGTTACACCGAAAATCGGACTGGGTCAGGGACTGCATGAGGATACCATAAAGATCAAGGATAAAAATTCCGGAAAAGAAGTACCAATACTGGCGTATTTTACAGTAGATGCACAGACCTTTAAGGTTTCCGTAAGTCCCCGTTATCTGGACTTCGGAAGCAAACTGGTGGGATATACAGAAAGCCCGGCTGCCCAGAGTTTCCGTGTGACCAATACAGGAACCGGAACGCTGACGCTGAAGAAACCGGCAAGCACAGACGTCTTTCAGGTTACTGCAGAAGGCTTTGATGCAGAAGGTCTGAAGCAGTTAAAACCGGGAGAAAGCCTGACCGTAACGGTACAGCCTAAATTAGGTATGGGCTATAACAAAGATGCGTATGTCCAGGCGATTACCGTACAGAATAATAATGATTTGAAGATTGAGAGCCAGGCGGCTTTCCGGGTAAACAAAGCGACTCTGATTGGAGTGAATACCAATATGGGAGCTATTGAGGGACTGCCCAATGGAAGTCCTAAGACGGCAGAAGGTCTGAAACTTCCCAAGACAACCACCATTTATGTGAAGGAACTGGGAAAAGTGTCGGCCAGCATCAGCTGGAATGTGGAAGGATGCGATTACGATCCGTCCAGTACCAGAGATCAGAAATTTACCGTATACGGAACTATTCTTCTGCCGAGCAATGTGGGAAATCCCTATCAGCTTAGTCTGAGTACCTGGGTTGAAGTTTCCGTTAAGGCTTATGATGCGAAAGTTGCAAAAGCATCCGATAACCGGATAGAAGGAATTGAAAACGGGGCCACCTACAAAATGGATAAGAGCATTACCATGAAGTTTAAAGCCATTGGAGCAGGTATGACAAACACCAGCCCGAGGAAGGGAGATGTTCGCTATCTGCCCTATGACTGGAAGGTAGGCGGATACGGGGAAAAATTTGATAATTCCGATTATGAAGATTCCTTCAAAGTGACGAAAGCCAATAAATACACCCTGAAAGTGAATTTTATACGTCAGGAATATAACGGCGAACAATGGGTGAAAAAAGGAGAATCAGATACCAAGAAAGTGGAATTTATTATAAAATCCTCTGATACAAAATCCAGCAAAAACACAGGAAAAGCCACAGCCACTAAGAAACCAACCCCTACGCCTAAAACGAAGAGCGCGGTAAATACCGGAGACGAAACACCAATCGGAGCATGGGTAGCCGTCTTCGTAGTGGCGGTAGGATGTATCGCAGGGATTCTGATTTACCAGACAAAGAAAAGAAAATAAATGAATCTACGGCAGGGCTGTTGTGAAGAAATTCGCAGCAGCCCATATTTATAAAGAAAATTTTGTTAGCACTCATTTTAAATGAGTGCTAAATTTTTCTTGACTTTTCAGACAAGTGGTATTACTATATCTTTTAGAGAGTGATTACCAATTTAAGGAGAGTGAATAAAATGGCTGTAAAGCATGGAAGTTTATCAATTAACAGCGAGAACATATTTCCCATAATTAAGAAATGGTTATATTCGGATCACGATATTTTTGCCAGAGAAATGGTATCTAACGGATGCGATGCAATTACAAAATTAAAGAAACTGGAAGTTATGGGCGAGTATTCTTTCCCGGATGATTATAAAAGCAAAATTGAAGTTGTGGTAAATCCGGAAGAGAAGACCCTGAAATTTATCGATAACGGTATCGGAATGGAAGCAGACGAAGTGGAAGAATATATTACTCAGATTGCTTTTTCCGGCGCTACCGAATTCTTAGAGAAATATAAAGATAAAACCACGGATGATCAGATGATCGGTCACTTCGGACTTGGTTTTTACTCTGCTTTTATGGTAGCAGACGAAGTTCACATTGACACCCTTTCCTATAAAGAAGGAGCAAAACCGGTGCACTGGGCCTGCGACGGCGGTACGGAATATGAAATGCAGGAAGGCAGCAAGACCACGGTGGGAACAGAAATCACCCTCTTTTTAAATGAGGAAAGTGTGGAATTTTCCAATGAATACAGAATGAGAGAAGTCCTGGATAAATATTGTTCCTTCATGCCGGTGGAAATCTTCCTTTCCAAGGCAAACGCACCTCAGGAATATGAGACGGTGGACGAGGCCGATTTAAAAGAAGACGACGTAGTGGTTGAGAGAATTCATGAGGAGGCCAAGACAGAAGAAAGAGAAAACGAAAATGGAGAAAAGGAAACCGTAGAAATCTCTCCGGCGAGAGATCGGGTAAAGATTAACAAACGTCCGGTTTCCATCAGCGATCCGCATCCTCTCTGGACAAAGCATCCCAATGAATGTACAGAGGAAGATTATAAAGAGTTTTACCGCAAGGTATTCATGGATTATAAAGAGCCCCTGTTCTGGATTCATCTGAATATGGATTATCCGTTTAACTTAAAGGGAATCTTATATTTCCCTAAAATTAACACGGAATATGATTCTATCGAAGGAACCATTAAGCTGTATAATAACCAGGTATTCATCGCAGATAATATCAAAGAAGTAATTCCTGAGTTTTTACTGCTGTTAAAAGGAGTTATCGACTGTCCGGATCTTCCTTTGAATGTATCCAGAAGCGCTCTTCAGAACGATGGATTTGTAAAGAAAATCTCTGAATACATTACGAAAAAAGTAGCGGACAAGCTTACGGGAATGTGCAAGACAGACAGGGAGTCTTACGAAAAATACTGGGATGACATCAGTCCGTTCATTAAATTCGGCTGCTTAAAGGATGAAAAATTCTCTGAGAAAATGATGGACTATATTCTCTTTAAAAACATTGACGACAAATACCTGACCTTAAAAGACTGTATAGAAGAGAATCAGACAGAGGAAGAAAAAGCTGCTGCCGAGGAAGAGAAGAAAGAAGAAAACAGCGAAGAGAAAGAACCAAAGAAAACCACAATCTTCTATGTAACAGATCCCATTCAGCAGAGCCAGTATATTAACATGTTCCGCAAAGAAGGAAAAGATGCGGTAATCCTTCGCCACAATATTGATTCCGCCTTTATTTCTCATCTGGAAAGGCTGAAAGAGACAATTCAGTTTAAGCGGATTGACGCAGATCTCACAGAGGAATTTACAACAGAAGAGACTGCGGATGAAAACGTAGCGAAGAAACTGAAAGAGCTGTTCCAGAAAGAATTAAAGAAAGAGAATCTGGACGTCCGGGTGGAAAATCTGAAAAACGAAGAAATTTCTGCTATGATTACCTTATCAGAGGAAAGCCGTAGAATGCAGGAAATGATGAAAATGTATAACATGTACGGAATGGATTCATCCATGCTTCAGGGACAGGAAACACTGGTACTGAACGCAAATCATCCTCTGGTAAAATATCTGGTGGAAAAAGAAGAGGCAGAAAATGCTCCGATTATCTGCGAGCAGCTTTATGATTTGGCAATGCTAAGCCATAAACAGCTCTCCCCGGAAGAAATGACAAAATTTGTGGAAAGAAGCAACAAGATTATGCTGATGCTTACAAAATAAAGAAATGAAAAAAGCTGCAAAGTCAAGGCGAAGTTGATTTTGCAGCCTTTTTTTATAATTGTTCGAAAGCAATTCCGTTCTGCTTAAAAAATGAGAGTACCATGAGATCCCAGGTATTATCTATGGTTTTATCCATTGTGAAGATACGTAGGGAAGTTCCGGTGGTGCAGGTCAGTTCTCCTCCATGAAACTGAAAATTCAGATACATCCCATTGACGTCTTCCGGATCTATGAGAAGTCCGCTGTCAGTTACAGCTAAACTGGTATTTTCCCGGGAAAGCTGGAATACAAATTTAAAGTGGAGGGGCGTATGCTTTCCACGGATAATGGAAAAACAGTAAGGTTTTACTTCACGCCACAGAGAATAGGTTCGCTGAGTACGGTCCAGGGCTTCCAGAAGGGGAGCATCAAAAAAGTCCCTGTGCAGACTGCCGTCAATGGTAAAAGTATTATACGTTGTAATGGATGCCTCCACCAGCCAGAAAGGATCAAAAGCCTCTCCCTTTAATAAACGGGACATAAAATCTTTTATATCCAGTATTTTAAGTGCGATCATAATGAAAACTCCTTTGAATACAAAGCCGGAGAAACCGGCGCTAGAGATATTATAAAACAAGTTGAAAAAAAAACATAGAAGTTTTTTAAAAATCCTTTTCAAACAGCGCAGGATATGATACTATATATCTGGTATTCGATACTACATATAATGGGAAAGAGGACGATATGAATTGAGTTTTAAAATTATTATAGATAGCTGCGGCGAACTGTTAGAAGAATGGAAGAAGGATTCCCGATATGAATCTGTGCCATTGGTTTTAAGTGTGGACGGAGAAGATATTATAGATGACGAGACCTTTAACCAGAAGGAATTTCTGGAAAAAGTGGCCAACAGCCCCAATTGTCCCAAATCATCCTGCCCTTCCCCGGAGCGTTATATGCAGGCCTATGACTGTGATGCGGATCACGTTTATGCGGTAACCTTATCTGCAGAATTGAGCGGTTCCTATAACAGCGCTGTTCTGGGCAGAAGCCTGTATCAGGAAGAACATCCCGATAAAAAAATCTATGTTTTTAATTCCCGTTCCGCTTCCATAGGGGAAACTCTGATTGCTATGAAGATTGCAGAATGCGAAGAGGCAGGGATGGAATTTGACGCCATTGTAACAACTGTGGAAGATTATATTGAGTCCCAGAATACATTTTTTGTGCTGGAAAATCTGGAGACTTTAAGGAAAAACGGCAGATTAAGCAGAGTTAAGGCATTTGTGGCTTCCGCCCTGAAAATCAAACCGGTAATGGGTTCCACAAAGGAAGGGGCCATCTGCCAGTTGGATCAGGCCAGAGGGATTAATAAGGCTTTAATTAAAATGGTGGATTATATTGTGAAATCTGCAGAGGACAGTGAGAACCGGGTTCTTGCCATTTCTCACTGCAACTGTCCGGGACGGGCAAAAATATTAAAAGAAGCCATTGAAGAACGGATGAAAACAAAGAAGATTGTGGTTCTGGATACAGCCGGGGTCAGCAGCATGTATGCCAATGACGGCGGGATTATTGTTGTCGTATAAGAAAAAATGTGCTATACTTCTGAGAGGAACAAAAAAAAGGAGTAATCATCATGAGTCAGAAGAAAGTAGACGCCAATAAACTTAGAAAGAAAAATCTTACGAAAGAAGACAAAAAAGAGAGAAGAGATTCTATACTGGAAAAATTGTTTGTAGCTTTTCTGTGTATCTTTGCAGTATCCTGGATTGGATATTCTGTATATGTGAAAGTAGAGGAAAAAAGTTCTCAGGAAATAACGGAAACAGCCATGGATATGACCTCCATTGAGAATTACTTTAATGAAATGTCTGTAGATGCAGAATAAATGATGTAAGATGAGAGAAAAGAAGGAGATGCCCGCACTGCGGACATCTCCTTTTATTGAGTCAGTTGGAAAATAGATCTCTCAATTATAATTTCGTAACATTGGCAGCCTGCATTCCGCGAGCGCCTTCTGTTAAATCATATGTCACAGCCTGACCTTCTTCTAAGGATTTGAATCCTTCTCCGTTGATTGCAGAAAAATGAACGAAAACATCGGCTCCGTCTTCACCTGTAATGAAACCATAACCTTTTTCTGCGTTGAACCATTTTACAGTTCCTTTGTTCATAATGTGTTACCTCCATACAAAATAAAAAAATAAATTAAAATTCCTACTGGCGAAAAAAATCACCAGTTTTTAAAGACTACATATTGTAATGTAATCCTTAAAAACTGATGATATTGTTACATTCAATAGGTTATCTGTAGTTTCATTATAGTTTCCGTAAAAGAAAAAGTCAAGAAAAAACTCTGAAAAGACGAAAAGAACAGCCAAGTCCTGAAATGAAAAAAACACTTTATTAATAAAGGGTTTTCGTGTATGATAAATACAGGAAAGATTTTGGAAAAGGAGAGATCCGAGGATGGATATTTTAATAAAAAATGGTCGAATTTTAGACCCGTCTTTACAAAAAGATGAAATTGGCGATCTTTACATCAAAGACGGCAAGATACAGAAAGCGGAAAAAGGACTGGAAACCAAGGCCGACCGTGTAATTGATGCGGACGGATGCTTTGTAATGCCGGGACTGATAGACATCCATGTCCACTTAAGAGATCCGGGACAGGAATATAAAGAGACAATTGAAAGCGGTTCTGCGGCGGCAGCCAAAGGCGGATTTACCACAATCGTGGCCATGCCCAATACGGTTCCGGTGATTGATAACAAAGACAGAGTTTCCTATGTGAAAAATAAAGCAGAGATGGTTTCTCCCATACATGTGATTCAGTCAGGGGCCATTACAGTAGGCCAGAAAGATCAGGAAATAACAGATATAGAAGGAATGGTTCAGGCCGGGGCAGGAGCGCTCTCAGAAGACGGGAAATCCGTTATGAATATGAAAATTTACAGAGAGGCTATGAAAGAAGCGGCCCGACTGAATGTTCCGGTTCTGGCTCACTGTGAGGACAAGTCCCTGGCCGGAGGCGGATGTATGAATGAGGACGAGAAGGCAAAAGAGCTGAATCTGCCGGGAATCTGCAATGCCACAGAGGATGCGATTATTGCAAGAGACATTATCCTGGCCCATGACACAGGCGCCCGCCTGCATCTGTGTCACTGCTCCACCAAAGGTTCCGTAGAGATTCTGCGTCAGGCCAAACAGGCCGGGTATGATGTGACAGGGGAGGTATGCCCCCACCACTTCACACTGACTACAGACGATATTTCCACAGACAATCCAAACTACAAGATGAATCCGCCTCTTCGCAGCGAAGAAGACAAGAAAGCGCTGATTGAAGGGCTCAAAGACGGCACCATGGATGTAATCAGCACGGATCATGCGCCTCACGGAGCAAAAGAAAAACAGGGCTCTATGCGTAATGCGGCGTTTGGAATTGTGGGATTGGAAACCAGCGTGGCTTTAACAATGACGGAACTGGTAGAAAAAGGGATTCTGACCCCGCTGCAGATGGCGGAGAAAATGAGCTATAACCCGGCAAAAGTACTGGGGATTTCCAAAGGAACCCTGCAGGAGGGCGCGGATGCGGATGTAACCATTATCGATCCGAAAGCCTCATATAAAATTGATAAAGGAACCTTTGTATCTAAAGGGCGCAATACGCCTTTTGACGGAAAGAAAGTTAAAGGAAGGGTTATCTTTACCATCTGTGATGGAAACATTGTATACGAATATAAATAAAACCGGAGGATATTATGATTCAGAAATTAATTAGCAAAATACAGAAGACCAATGCACCAATTGTTGTGGGACTGGATCCCATGCTGAACTATATTCCGGAGCACATCCAGAAGAAAGCGTTCCAGGAATACGGCGAGACACTGGAGGGAGCTGCAGAAGCAATCTGGCAGTATAACAAAGGAATTGTGGACGCTGTCTGGGATTTAATACCGGCAGTGAAACCTCAGATTGCCATGTACGAGCAGTTCGGAATTCCGGGAATGGAAGCGTATAAGAAGACGGTAGATTACTGTAAGTCCAGAGATCTTGTGGTAATCGGTGATATTAAAAGAGGAGATATTGGTTCTACTTCAGCGGCTTATGCTGTGGGCCATCTGGGAAAAGTTCAGGTGGGAAACAAAACATATGCCGGCTTTGACGAAGATTTTGCCACAGTAAATCCCTATCTGGGAACGGATGGCGTAAAACCGTTTATTGATGTGTGCAAAGAAGAAAAGAAAGGTCTGTTTATCCTGGTAAAAACCTCTAACCCATCCAGTGGAGAATTTCAGGATCAGTTAGTGAACGGCCGTCCGCTCTATGAACTGGTGGGAGAGAAAGTAGCCCAGTGGGGCGAAGAGCATATGGGAGAAACCTATAGTTATATCGGAGCTGTTGTGGGGGCAACTTATCCGGAAATGGGAAAAGTTCTCCGTAAATTAATGCCGAAAACCTTTATCCTGGTTCCGGGATACGGCGCTCAGGGCGGACAGGGAAAAGATCTGGTTCACTTCTTCAATGAAGACGGACTGGGGGCTATTGTAAATTCCTCCCGTGGAATTATTGCGGCTTATAAACAGGAAAAATATGCGCATATCGGAGAGCTGAACTATGCGGATGCTTCCCGCCAGGCAGTTGTGGATATGGTTGAAGATATTTCCAAAGCTCTGGGACAGAAATAAATTCAGATAAGCAGGAGGCATTTATGGGAAACAAGAGAAAAGAAGAATGCCGGATTGTCAGTCAGGAAGAACTGCTGGACGGTATTTACAGCATGTGGCTGCAGACAGAAGAAATTGCAGAAGAAGCTTTGCCGGGTCAGTTTTTATCCCTGTACAGCCGGGATGGAAGCCGGATTCTTCCAAGACCAATCAGCATTTGTGAAATTAACAGAGAAAAGAAACAGATACGGCTTGTCTACCGGGTAGCAGGAAAAGGAACAGAGGAATTTTCCAGGTACCATCCGGGGATTTCCCTTTCTGTTGTGGGACCATTGGGAAACGGATTTCCCGTTAAAGAAGCAGAAGGAAAGACGGTCTTTTTAATGGGAGGCGGAATCGGAATTCCTCCCCTGTTGGAAACGGCAAAACAGATTCGGGGAGATGTGAAAGTAATCGCAGGATACCGGGACAAGCAGTTCCTGACAGAAGAGTTTGCCAGGTTTGGCGAGGTTTTTGTGGCGACAGAAGACGGCAGTGTCGGAACCAAAGGAAACGTCATGGATGTTATCCGGGAAAAGGAGCTGAAAGCAGATATGATTATGGCCTGCGGGCCCACCCCCATGCTGAAAGCCATTAAGGCGTATGCCGAAGAACGGGGGATTCCCTGTTATCTGTCTTTAGAAGAACGTATGGCCTGTGGAATCGGAGCCTGTCTGGCCTGTGTCTGCCAGTCAAAAGAGGTGGACGCCCATTCCCACGTTCATAATAAGAGAATCTGTAAGGACGGCCCTGTATTTCTGAGTACGGAGGTAGAACTGTAATGAATACAAAAGTAAATCTTGCGGGAGTGGAATTGAAAAATCCGGTTATGACGGCATCCGGAACTTTTGGATCCGGAGAAGAGTACAGTGAGTTTGTGGATTTAAATAAGTTGGGAGCTGTGGTGACAAAAGGGGTCGCGGCAGTGCCGTGGCCGGGAAATCCTACCCCCAGAATTGCGGAAACTTACGGGGGAATGTTAAATGCCATCGGCCTGCAGAATCCGGGTATTGACGTGTTCTGTGAGAGAGATATTCCTTTTTTAAAGAAATTCGATACGAAGATTATTGTAAATGTGTGTGGAAAAACCACAGAAGACTACTGTGCAGTTGTGGAACGTCTTTCTGAAGAGCCGGTGGATATGTTGGAGATGAATATTTCCTGCCCCAATGTAAAAGAGGGAGGAATCGCTTTTGGCCAGGATCCAAAGGCAGTGGAAGCAATCACAAAGGAAGTGAAAAAATACGCCAGGCAGCCGGTGATTATGAAGTTGAGCCCCAATGTGACGGATATTACAGAAATGGCGAAGGCAGCAGAAGCCGGAGGAGCCGATGTGTTGTCGTTGATTAATACCCTTACCGGGATGAAAATTGATATTCATAAAAGAGCGTTTGCAATTGCCAATAAAACCGGAGGAATGTCCGGACCGGCTGTGAAACCCATAGCAGTCCGCATGGTATACCAGACTGCAAATGCCGTGAAGATTCCTATTATCGGAATGGGAGGAATTTCTAACGGGGAGGACGCTGTGGAATTTTTGCTGGCAGGAGCCACAGCAGTCTCTGTGGGAACCGCCAATTTCCAAAATCCAAGAGCGACCGAAGAGGTAGTAAAAGGGATTGAAGATTATATGAAACAGTATCAGTTTGAAGATGTACAGGAACTGATAGGGCTGGTAAAATAAGAAATTCAGCAGGGAGTGCCGATAGAATATGGCACTCCTCTTTTTCTTTTAAAACTGTGATATATATCACGGACAGCAGGGAGTCTGTCTGCTAAAATAGAGCATATCAGACATCTGCTGTCCTGAAAACAGGAGGGAGTTATGGAAAATTTTACGGTATCCCGACTTCAGGGGCAGCAGTTTTTCAGCGGTTTGTCTGAGAAACGAATTCAAACAATGCTGGATACGGGAAGAATTCAGACCTACAGGAGAAAAGAACCTGTGTTTTCAGACAGGGAACGCGCTTATTTTGTACGGATTTTACTGTCCGGCCAGGTTTCCGTCTACAATCTTACCAGGCACGGGAACAGGAAAATCATATTTTTTCTGGGACAGGGACATCTTTTAAACCATGATATACGAAAGACTGCTTTTACTGCTCTGTGCTGTGAGGCCGTGACAGAGGTCCAGGTACTGGAAATCAGCCGGGCAGATTTTCTCAAATTCATGGAAGAGGATTTCTCTCTTACCTGCGCGGTCCTGGAAGAATATGAGCGGTATCTGTGGCGTCTTACTCATCAGTTGAAAAATACGGCGGGAAATATGCTGACGGAAAGAAAGATTGCGGCAAAACTCTGGAAACTGGGACGAGATTTTGGCTCTCCCTGCAAGGATGGAATTATGATTTCTCTTCCTTTTACTATTTCTCTTATGGCAGATTTTGCGGGAGTTCCCAGGGAAAATGCTTCACGGGCATGTAAAAGACTGGCGGCACGAGGGCTTTTAATCTATCGGAACCGCCGGTTTATTCTTCCGAATCCGGACGGACTTGCTGAATTTTATAAAATGTAAAGGAGTGTATTTATGGGAAACCTATGGAACCGGAAAGCGCTTGACGTGCTTTTGGAAAACCTGAAAAAAGACTATGATGTCTATGCACCAAAACGCTGGAGAGGCGATGGCTGCTATTCCGATACGGATACCATACGCTATGGACGCATTGATTCTTTCGATGAAATTGTATGGAATGCGAAATCAGACTACAGTTTTAAAGAAGCCCTGCTCCCCATTTCGGACACGATTTTGTATTTTACGGAGAATGCAACCCAGATACCGGACGATAAGAAGCCTCGCCTGATTTTTTTACGGGCCTGTGAAATAAACGCCCTGAAGCGTCTGGACGATATTTATCTGAACAATGGACCGGAGGATTATTATTATAAAAGAATCCGGGAAAAAGCAAAATTTGTTCTTATAGGATGCAGCCAGTCCTTTGATTCCTGCTTCTGCGTAAGTATGAATACTAACCGGACGGAAAACTTTGACGCTTATTGTCACAGAACGAAAGAGGGAGATTTGTATCTGGAGTTTTCCGATTCAGCCCTTGCTTCTTATACGGAAGGAATCCAGGTGCCGGAAGCGGTACAGGAAATACAATATGTAACAGAAAATGAGGAAGTGGTTCCCGTACCGGAGAATCTTCCGGCTGATATTGCCGGATCCCAAGTCTGGAAGGAGTACGCAGGCAGATGTATCGGCTGTGGCCGCTGCAACTTTGTCTGTCCCACCTGTACCTGTTTCACCATGCAGGATATTTTTTATAAAGACAATGAAAATGCAGGAGAACGCCGCAGAGTATGGGCGTCCTGTCAGGTGGACGGCTATACGGACATGGCGGGAGGGATTTCTTTCCGGAAAGATCAGGGAGAAAGGATGCGCTTTAAAGTTCTCCATAAAGTATACAATTACAAGAACCGATTTGGCTATCACATGTGCGTGGGCTGCGGCCGTTGTGAAAACGTATGTCCGGAGTATATTTCTTACATAGAATGCCTGCATAAACTGTCAAAGATTGGAGGGAATGAAAATGACTAACGCCTATGTGCCGTTTCTGTCTCAGATTAAAGAAATTATTCGTCACACAGAAATCGAATATACCTTCCGGATGCACTACGAAGGTGCAGTCAAACCCGGCCAGTTTTTTGAAGTTTCAGTGCCGAAATTCGGAGAGGCTCCTATTTCTGTCAGCGGAATCGGAGAAGACTATGTGGATCTGACTATCCGAAAAGTAGGAAAAGTAACAAATGAAGTTTTTGAAAACCAGGAAGGCAAAAGCCTTTTTATGAGAGGCCCCTATGGAAATGGATTTCAGATTTCTGACTATGAAGGAAAAGAGCTGGTAATTGTGGCCGGAGGAACCGGAGTTTCCCCGGTGAAAGGCGTAATTGACTACTTCGGAAATCATCCGGAAAAAGTAAAATCCATGAAAGTAATTGCCGGTTTTAAATCTCCCAAAGACATCTTGTTTAAAGACGATATAAAACGCTGGGAAAAGCAGATGGATTTAACGGTTACTGTGGATGCTGCCGAAGAACCGGGCTACCGTGTGGGTCTGGTGACAAAATATATTCCGGATCTGACTTTTGAACAGAAAGAAAATGTGGCGGCTATCGTTGTAGGACCTCCGATCATGATGAAGTTCGCTGTGGAAGAGCTGAAGAAGCGGGAAATTTGTGACGAACAGATTTGGATTTCCCAGGAGAGGAAAATGTGCTGCGGACTGGGAAAATGCGGTCATTGCCGAATGGGAGATGCGTATATTTGTCTGGACGGACCGGTCTTCCGTTATACAGATGGAAAGAAATTAGTAGATTAGGAGGTCTGGCTTTATGCATATAGATGTAAATACAAAGAAACTGAAAAAGAATGCATTTCGTGTTTCCAAGCACAGAGGCATCACAGCCTCCAGAGTCCGGGTGCCGGGGGGAGCCTGCAATGCAGACGTGCTGATGAAAGTTGCGGAAATTGCAAAGGAATACGGAAACGGACAGGTACATATCACTACCCGTCAGGGATTTGAAATTGAAGGAATCGCTCTGGAAGATATGGGGAAAGTCAATGAAATGCTTCAGCCGGTTATTGAAAATCTGGATATTAATCAGGAAGATCCGGGCACCGGTTATGCGTCTTCCGGAACCCGCAATGTCAGCGCCTGTATTGGAAACCGGGTCTGTCCTTTTGGAAATTATAATACCGCAGCTTTTGCAAAAAGAATTGAAAAAGCGATTTTTCCCAATGATCTGCATTTCAAAGTTGCTCTTACAGGCTGTGCCAACGACTGTATTAAAGCCAGGATGCACGATTTCGGAATTATCGGTATGACACTGCCCCAGTATGATCCGTCCAGATGCGTAAGCTGCAATGCCTGTGTCAAAGGCTGCGACTCTCTCTCAGTAAACGCCCTTAAGATGGAAAATTATAAGATTGTACATAATAAGGAAAAGTGTGTGGGTTGTGGGGTATGCGTGACCAAATGTCCTACCCGCGCATGGACCAGAAGCGAACAGAAATACTACCGGCTTACGATTATGGGACGTACAGGAAAGAGAAATCCCCGTCTGGGAGAAGACTTCCTGGTGTGGGCAGATGAAGATACCATTATCAAAGTTATTTTAAATACCTATAAATTTGTAAAACAATACATCAATCCCAATGCGCCCGGTGGAAAGGAGCATATCGGCTACATCATAGACCGGGTCGGATTCCATGAATTTAAAAAATGGGCTTTGGATGGAGTAGACTTACTGCCGGAAACCATTGTAAAAGAAAATGTTTACTGGAGCGGGATTCATTACCGGTAAATGATTAAAGAAGAGAAAAGGCGGATATATCCCTGTATAAGAGGATGTATCCGCCTTAAAATTATTGATTCCAATCAGGCATAATGGTATTTCCTACGGTTCAGCAGCAAAAAGATCAGTGCAACACAAAAAGCAAGAACTTCGGCAACTGTAATAGAGTACCAGATACCGTCCAGGCCGAAAAAGACAGGAAGAGCTAAAACAGAGACAATCTGAAATACAAGTGTCCGCATAAAAGAGATTGCCGCTGATACCCCGCCGTTATTGAGGGCGGTAAAAAATGCAGAGGAGAAAATATTCACACCTGCTAAAAGAAAGGAAAAGGCAAATATCCGGAACGCATGTCTGGTTAAATCGAACAATTCCCTGTCATACCCCACAAATATCTCTGAAAGGGGACCGGCAAGTACCCATGCGGCCACTGTCATAATGATGCCGGCCGCGCCTACGAGAGTCATGCTCTTTTTCAGCAGGTTTTTTAATTCGCCGGTATTTCCTGCACCGTAATGATAGCTGATAATCGGCGAAGTTCCGATGGTATAGCCAATAAATATAGCGATAAAAATAAACTGGAAATACATAATGGTGCCATAGGCGGCGACGCCGTTTTCTCCTGCGAATTTTATAAGCTGAAGATTATAAATGACACTGATTAACGAAGAAGAAATATTGCTCATAAGTTCCGACGAGCCGTTGGCACAGGCCTTTAATAAAGCTCTGCCGTCAATTCCGGACTTCCTGAACTGCAGACGACTGCTGTTGGGACGGAGAAAATAAATCAGAGGAAGAATTCCGCCCACACACTGGCCGATACCTGTGGCGATTGCCGCTCCCGCAACGCCCCAGTGGAAAACAGCGATAAACAAAGCGTCTAAAATCATGTTTGTAATGCCTGCCATTGCCGTCACAACAAGCCCCAGTCTCGGTTTTTCAGCAGCAGCTAAAAATGTCTGAAATACGTTTTGAAGCATAAAGGCAGTATTAAATGCCAGCACAGTCCTTCCGTAAATGACGCAGTCATCTATCATGGCATCCGTGGCCCCAAGTAAATAAGAGATAGGACGTATAAATACAATGCCGATCAGCGAAAGCAAAATTCCCAGAACAACTGTAAGTTTTACCAGCATTGTAAAATAGCAGTTCGCCAGTTCCGGATTATCTTCTCCCAGGGTTTTGGCGATTAAGGCGCTTCCGCCGGTTCCAATCATAAACCCTACGCCTCCCAGTATCATAATAAAAGGCATCACCAGATTGATTGCTGCAAATGGTACTTTTCCCACAAAATTTGATACGAAAAATCCGTCCACAACCCCGTAGATGGAAGTAAAGATCATCATGATAACAGGGGAGAGACAAAAATAAAACAGTTTCTTGTAAGTAAAGTGGCTGGATAACTGAATCTTCATGTTCTTCTCCTTCTATTTTATCGAATCCGGTACATCGTACTAATGATCATAATACGATTTCGTATTAAATTCAATAAAAAAACTTTATAAATGGGAAAGGGAAATTGGTGAATTGAAAAACTCTTCCAGGTATGGTAAAATTGAAAAGAATTGAATCAGATAAAACGGAGGTTTTAAGGAAGATGGAACAGTATAAGAAAGAATTTATTGAATTTATGATAGACTGTAATGTATTAAAATTCGGAGATTTTGTGACTAAGAGCGGAAGAAAGACACCTTTCTTTGTAAATACCGGTTTCTACCGGACGGGCGCGCAGCTTCGGAAACTGGGGCAGTACTATGCGAAGGCCATTGAAAGCAAATTTGGTCTGGACTTTGACGTTTTATTCGGACCGGCTTATAAGGGAATTCCTCTGACAGTAGCCGCTACCATGGCAATCAGTGAAATGTACGGAAAGGATATCCGTTACTGCTCCAACCGGAAAGAAGTAAAAGATCACGGCGATAAGGGAATCCTTCTGGGAAGCCCCATCGAAGACGGCGATAAGGTGATTATTATTGAAGATGTGACCACAGCAGGTACTTCGATTCAGGAAACCCTTCCAATCATTAAAGCCCAGGGAGAAGTAAACCCTGTAGGACTTGTGGTTTCTGTGGATCGGATGGAGAGAGGACAGGGAACCAAAAGCGCACTGAAAGAAATCGAAGAGAATTACGGACTTCAGACCACTGCTATTGTTACCATGGCTGAAGTGGTAGAACACCTTTATAACAAAGAATATAAAGGAAGAATTGTCATTGACGATACCATAAAAAAGGCGATTGATGCATATTATGAACAGTATGGCGCAGAATAATCACACAAGAAGGAGGTATCAGCCATGAATGAAAAAATCTATAAAACCATGTCAAGGACAGGAGCAGGAAATCTTGCTATCGGGATTGTTGTGCTTGTAACAGGGATTGTGGCAGGAACTCTGACGATTATTAACGGGGTACAGTTACTGAAAAGAAAATATGAAATTATGATATAGAAAGAGCAGAATCAGGAAGGGGCCGTTGCATGTTACAGCAGTCCCTTTTGAACTGTCTGATACAGGGGTAATTATCTTGAAAAAAGGAACCAAACAATTAATTCGCAGATGGGGACTTTTCCTGTTTATTCTTTATGTACTGCTTCTGATTTACTTTCTGTTTTTTTCAGAAGAGTATGGAAGGGCGGCCGATGTGGAAAGAGCATACCGGTATAACCTGATTCCGTTTCTTGAGATACGGCGTTTCTGGACGTACCGTGAACAGTTGGGAGCATTTGCTGTATTTGCCAATATAGCCGGAAATATTATCGGGTTTATGCCGCTTGGCTTTATCTTGCCAGTTATTATTCCCCGGATACGAAGCTGTTTTTTTATCACACTTTCCGGCTTTTTGTTCAGCTTATTTGTGGAAATTATTCAGCTTCTGACAAAGGTGGGATGTTTTGACGTGGATGATTTAATATTGAACACGGTGGGCACTTTTCTGGGATGCATTTTGTTTTTACTTTGCGATAAGATAAGGAGAATTTACTATGGCAAAAAGATATAGATATGCATTTGCACAGCAGAAGGAAGCGGAAAAAGGAGTTGCTTCTGTGTGGATTGCGGGAATTTCCGTGTTCCTGTTTTTGGCTGCGGTCTTTATTTCTTTCCTTATGGAAGGGAACGGAGGAGTTGTTGTAGGCGGGATCAGCGTATTTGCCATGTTAAGTTCTGTTTACGGCTTTTTACAGGGGCTGAAAAGTTTTTCCCAGGAACACCGAAGCCACAGAGTAAGTATAGTGGGGTCCATTGCCAATGGAGTCATCATGGTGGGATGGCTGGGATTGTTTTTAATAGGGGTGTAATATGGAACGATTAGAACAACAGATGAAATTTATCCTGGAAGCGGATAAAATTAAAAATATTTATCGCCAGACGTATCTGGCAGACGGAAAAAGAAAAGAAAACGATGCGGAGCATTCCTGGCATCTGGCATTAATGGCAGTACTTTTAAAGGAATATGCCAGGGAGGATGTGGATTTGCTACGTGTGATTACCATGGTGCTGATTCACGATATTGTGGAAATTGACGCGGGAGATACCTTCGCTTATGACGAGGAGATGCTGAAAACCCAAAGAGCCAGAGAAGTAAAAGCTGCTGATCGCCTTTTCGGTTTACTGCCGGAAGATCAGGAAAAAGAGATGCGGGATCTGTGGGAAGAATTTGAAGCTTATGAAACCCCGGAAGCCCGGTATGCCCATGTACTGGATAACTGTCAGCCTTTAATTCTCAATGACGCTTCAGGAGGAAAAGGCTGGGAGGAGCATCAGGTTTATAAAAATCAGATTTATAAAAGAAACAGCCGTACAGAACTGGGCGCTCCGAAGATTTGGGAGTATATGAAAAAAATTGTTGAGAAAAATATAGAAAAAGGGACAGTGAAAGACGACGAGACTGATTGCAGAAAGGAAGTTTAAAATCATTGGAGAAACTGAATTTAGAAAGGTATGAGCTGGCCAAAGACAGAATTCATGAAATTACCATGGAAGAGCAGGTTCCAGAGCCGTACCGGGATTTTTTTTCCGGGACTGCAGACTTTTTGCAGATGACAATCCAGATTCTGGAAGAGAAAAGAAAACTGGAGCCCGGACAATCCTACGGCGAAGGAGAGACTTTAGATACTCTTTCCCGGCAGAACCAGAAGCTGTACGAGGATATTCAGCCGGAAAATTACAAGACATCCTACGGGAACCCGGCTTATGCCGCAGAGGTTTTAGACCCTTACGGGAAAGAGCTGAGCTTTCTGTACGCAGAGCTTCGGGGAACCATTGCCTATGCCTTTGAGAAGAAAATCTGGGATATGACCGTATGCCTGGAGCTGTTTCTGGAAGTATATTTCGCCTTTACGGCGGAAGAGCTTCCCACCCCCAGGGAAATCCGGGATATTCTGTACTGGTATGTGAATGACTACTGTCAGCCTATGGTGGAAGACCGGATTCGTGTCAGCCTGGATCCTCAGGCGGACTTTGCCGCGAAGATTATTATGGAACAGGATCTGGAGGATCTGCGGTATTTATATCTCTATGGGGAGTATGTTTCCTCCAATGAACTTGGGGTGGCGAAATTTTTAAATTCCCTTTCTCAGGAGGAGATTGACAGTATGGCGGCCACTTATACAGAAGGGTACCGTCAGGGATTTCTTGCTACCAGAAAAGATTTGAGCAAGAAGAAAACAGTGAATATCCGCTACACCCTGGGATTTGAAAGAATGGTCCGCTCAGCCATTTTGCAGTTTGAGAAGATGGGGTTAAAGCCCACCATCTACCGGGCGGCCACCCATATTGTAAATAAAAGACAGCAGCATAAAATCGGCTATCTGGGAGGCAGCGCAAACCTTCAGTATGAGTACGATCACAGAGGGGACGAGGCTCTGTTTTTAGACGGAGACTTTGTAAAGAGAAAACTTCGGTCCATGCAGATGGCTTACGAGAAATATCAGGCTCTGGCAGATGTGCATGGAGGCCCGGCCTGCATTGAAACTTTCGGAGAAAAGCCGTTCTCTCCGGCAGCCTGTGAAGAAGCTCTCAGTCTGTCTCCCCACCAGCAGAAACTGCGGGTAGAGATGGATAATGAAGCCGGACAGATAACAAACCGGTATATAAAAGGAGAGGAAAGGAGCTTTACTATCATTGCCTATCCTGTGCCGGAAATTGCAGATACCTGGGAAGATTTTGGAGAGATTTTCGGGGAGATTGTGAAGATCAATACACTGGATTCCAGACTTTATGAAAAAATTCAGCAGAAAATCATTCTGGCCTTAGACAGCAGCCAGTGGGTAAGAATCAAAGGGAAGGGAGAGAATGTGACGGATCTGAAAATCCATCTGCATTCCCTTGAGGATATAAAGAAGCAGACCAATTTTGAAAACTGCGTGGCAGATGTGAACATTCCTGTGGGAGAGGTGTTTACTTCCCCGGTTTTAGAAGGAACAAACGGTGTGCTCCATGTGTCAAGGGTCTATTTAAACGGACTGCTCTTTCAGAATCTGAAGCTGACTTTTACAGACGGGCTGGTGACAGATTACAGCTGCAGCAATTTTGAAGAAGAAGAGGAAAACAGAAAATATATCGAAGAAAATATTCTGTATCACCATGAGAAGCTTCCTATGGGAGAGTTTGCCATCGGAACCAATACTACCGCATATGTGGCGGCGGCAAAATATCAGATTGGGGATAAGCTGCCTATCCTGATTGCAGAGAAAATGGGTCCCCATTTTGCCGTGGGGGATACCTGCTATAGCTGGAGCGAGGATACGGCTGTCTTTAATCCGGATGGACGGGAAATTATTGCCAGGGATAATGAAATCTCTGTTTTAAGAAAAGATGATTTGAGTAAGGCCTATTATGGATGTCACACAGACATTACCATCCCCTATGAGGAGTTGGAAAGTATCCGGACAATGGGAGAACAGGAAATATCCATTATTGAAGACGGACGGTTCGTGCTGGAGGGGACAGAAAAGTTAAATCAGCCCTTTGAATGTTGACAGATGACGGGAACCCTAGTAGAATTTACGCGTAGAAGATGAAACAAAAAATTTTTATATACGAAAAGGAGAAAAGTCATGGCAAAAGTTGGAATTGTAATGGGCAGTGATTCAGACATGCCTGTAATGAGCAAGGCGGCAGATATTTTGGAAAAACTGGGAATCGAGTTTGAAATGAAGATTATTTCCGCTCACCGGGAGCCGGATGTATTCTTTGAGTATGCAAAAACTGCAGAAGAAAAAGGATTTAAAGTGATTATCGCAGGCGCCGGCATGGCAGCTCATCTGCCGGGTATGTGTGCAGCTATTTTTCCAATGCCGGTAATTGGAATCCCCATGCATACCACTTCTTTAGGGGGAAGAGATTCTCTGTACTCCATCGTGCAGATGCCTTCCGGAATTCCGGTTGCAACGGTGGCAATTAACGGTGGCGCCAATGCAGGACTTTTGGCAGCTAAGATTTTAGCAACTTCTGATGCAGAGATTCTGGAACGTTTAAAAGCTTACAGCCGGGAATTAAAGGAACAGGTTGTAAAGAAAGATGAGAAGCTGCAGGAAACAGGATATAAAAATTATACAAAATAAAAATTTGGAGGATACGATGGATTATAAAAAAGCAGGTGTGGATATTGAAGCTGGTTACAAATCAGTAGAACTGATGAAAGAACATATTGCAAAGACCATGCGTCCGGAAGTTCTGGGCGGTATCGGAGGATTTTCCGGTGCGTTTTCTATGAACGCCTTTAAAAACATGGAAGAACCCACTCTGGTATCCGGTACGGATGGTGTGGGAACCAAACTGAAACTGGCATTTCTTATGGACAAACATGATACCGTGGGAATCGACTGTGTTGCCATGTGTGTAAATGATATTGCCTGCGCAGGCGGAGAACCTTTGTTTTTCCTGGATTATATTGCCTGCGGAAAGAATTATCCTGAGAAAATCGCAGAGATTGTAAAAGGGGTCACTGACGGCTGTGTGCAGTCAGAAGCTGCTCTGATTGGCGGTGAAACGGCAGAGATGCCGGGCTTTTATCCGGAAGACGAATACGATCTGGCCGGGTTTGCCGTAGGAATTGTAGATAAAAAAGATTTAATCACAGGCGAGATGTTAAAAGAGGGAGACGTGTTAATCGGAATGGCTTCCTCCGGCGTACACAGTAACGGTTTCTCACTG
Organism: Blautia sp. An249; assembly: GCF_002159835.1. GTDB lineage: Bacteria > Bacillota > Clostridia > Lachnospirales > Lachnospiraceae > Blautia_A > Blautia_A avistercoris. The sequence continues at coordinate 103,435 of NZ_NFJL01000013.1, forward strand.
GTGCGTAAAGTTTTCGAGATGACCAGAGAATCTCTGGATACATATTACGACGAACTGGGCAAAACTCTGGGAGAGGCTCTGATTGCTCCTACCAAAATTTATGTAAAAGCCCTGAAATCCATTAAGGAAAACGGCGTGAAGATTCATGCCTGCAGCCATATTACCGGCGGCGGTTTCTACGAGAATGTTCCGCGTATGTTAAAAGAAGGAACCCATGCGGTTATTGAGAAGGACAGTTATCCCGTTCCTCCGGTTTTCAGACTCCTGGCCCAGAAAGGGCAGATTGAGGAACAGATGATGTACAATACCTATAATATGGGTCTCGGAATGATTCTGGCAGTGGACGAAAAAGACGTGGATAAAACCATGGAGGCCATCAAAGCTTCCGGGGAAACCCCGTATATTGTGGGAAAAATCACAGCAGGAGATAAAGGAGTTACCTTATGTTAAAAATCGGCGTACTTGTTTCCGGCGGCGGGACGAATCTGCAGGCGATTATTGACGCCATTGAAAATGGAAACATTACAAATGCCAGGATTCAGGCAGTTATCAGCAATAACCGGAATGCTTACGCTTTGGAGAGGGCGAAGAAGCATGGCATCTCCGGATCCTGCATTTCCCCTAAGGAATACGCAACCAGAGAGGAGTTTCACCAGGCTCTGCTTGGAAAACTGCAGGAGGAAGAAATTGATCTGATTGTGCTGGCCGGTTATCTGGTAGCCATTCCCCCGGTAATTGTGGATGCCTTCCCAAACCGGATTATTAACATTCACCCTTCTTTAATTCCGTCTTTCTGCGGTACCGGCTATTATGGCCTGAAGGTTCATGAAGGCGTACTGGAAAGAGGGGTAAAAGTAACAGGGGCAACGGTGCATTTTGTGGATGCCGGAACGGATACAGGTCCGATCATACTTCAAAAGGCAGTAGAGGTTTTGCCGGAAGATACGCCTGAAACTCTCCAGAGACGGGTGATGGAGCAGGCGGAATGGATTCTTCTGCCAAGGGCAGTTCAACTGATTGCAAATGATAAGATAAAAGTAGAAAATAACAAGGTTCATATTTGCGGATAACGGAGGAAATCATGAAAGTATTGATTGTAGGAAGCGGCGGAAGAGAACATGCAATTGCCTGGAGCGTCGCAAAAAGTGACAAAGCAGATAAGATTTACTGCGCTCCCGGAAATGCGGGAATCGGGGAAATCGCTCAGTGTGTTCCCATTGGGGCTATGGAATTTGAAAAACTGGCAGACTTTGCTCAGAAAGAAGAAATTGATTTAACTATTGTGGGAATGGACGATCCCCTTGTGGGAGGAATTGTGGATGTATTTGAGGAAAGAGGCCTGCGGGTCTTCGGACCAAGAAAAAATGCGGCCATCCTCGAAGGATCGAAAGCCTTTTCCAAAGATTTAATGAAAAAATATAACATTCCAACGGCGGCTTACGAGAATTTTCAGGATCCGGCAAAGGCTCTGGCTTATCTGGAAACAGCGAAATTCCCCATCGTCTTAAAGGCGGACGGCCTGGCTCTGGGAAAAGGAGTTTTAATCTGTAATACTCTGGAAGAAGCCAAAGCAGGCGTGAAAGAAATCATGGAAGATAAGAAATTCGGTACAGCCGGAAATACCATGGTAATCGAGGAGTTTATGACCGGCCGGGAAGTATCGGTACTTTCTTTTGTGGATGGAAACACCATTAAAACTATGACTTCCGCACAGGATCACAAGCGTGCCAAAGACGGAGATCAGGGACTGAATACAGGCGGAATGGGAACCTTCTCCCCAAGCCCCTTCTATACAAAAGAAGTGGACGACTTCTGCCAGAAATATATTTACCAGGCGACCGTAGATGCTATGAAGGCAGAGGGAAGACCCTTTAAGGGAATCATTTTCTTCGGTTTAATGCTTACTGAAGAAGGCCCCAAAGTATTGGAATACAATGCCCGTTTCGGGGATCCGGAGGCCCAGGTAGTTCTTCCGCGTATGGAAAATGACATCATTGAGGTGGTGGAAAGCTGCATTGACGGTACTTTGGATCAGGTAGATCTGAAATTTGAAGACAACGCGGCAGTCTGTGTCGTACTGGCTTCAGAAGGATACCCTGTAAAATATGAGAAGGGAATCCCCATTACCGGTTTTGAAAATTTTAAGGACAAAGACGGATATTACTGTTTCCATGCAGGAACCAGACTGGACGGAGAGCAGATTGTAACCAACGGAGGACGTGTCCTGGGAATTACCGCAAAAGGAAAAGATTTAAAAGAGGCGAGAAAAAATGCCTACGAGGCAACGAACTGGATTAACTTTGCCAATAAATATATGCGCCACGATATAGGAAAGGCTATTGACGAAGCCTGAGAGAAAGGAGAGGTAAGGATGCACTGTGTAAAGAAAATCAAAGAAGATCTGTACTGGGTTGGAGGAAACGATCGCCGTCTGGCTCTGTTTGAAAATATGTTTCCTATCCCAAGAGGAGTATCTTACAATTCTTATGTACTGTCAGATGAAAAAACAGTTCTGCTGGATACCGTAGATAAATCTGTCAGCGGACAGTTCTTTGAAAATGTGGAATATGCGTTAAACGGAAGAAATCTGGATTATCTGATTGTGAATCATATGGAACCGGATCATGCGGCTACCATCGGGGAAGTGGTTCTTCGCTATCCGGATGTTAAGCTGGTGGCAAACGCAAAGACCGTAAACATGATTAAACAGTTTTTTAACTTTGACGTGGATTCCCGCACTCTGATTGTAAAAGAGGGAGACACTTTAAATACAGGAAAACATACCCTGACCTTTGTATTCGCACCAATGGTTCACTGGCCGGAAGTTATGGTAACCTATGACACCACAGATAAGATCTTATTCAGTGCAGACGCCTTTGGTACCTTTGGAGCCTTAAACGGAAATCTGTATGCAGATGAAGTAAACTTTGAGACAGAATGGCTGCCGGATGCGAGACGGTACTATACAAATATTGTGGGAAAATACGGAACACAGGTACAGGCAGTTCTGAAAAAGGCAGCCACCATTGAGATCGAAATGATCTGTCCTCTTCATGGACCGATCTGGAGAGAAAACATTGGCTGGTTCCTGGATAAATACCAGAAATGGAGCACCTACACACCGGAAGATGACAGCGTAATGATTGCCTATGCATCTATTTATGGAAACACCCAGAACGCGGCGGAAGTTCTGGCTTCCAGACTGGCAGATGCAGGCGTGAAGAACATTGCCATGTACGATGTATCGGTAACAGATGTATCGGAAGTGTTATCGGAGGCTTTCCGCGTGAACCGTCTGGTATTTGCAGCGCCTACTTATAACGGCGGGCTGTTTCCGAAGATGGAAACCCTGCTGTTAGACTTAAAAGCTCACGGACTGAAGAACCGTAAGGTAGCGGTTATGGAAAACGGCACCTGGGCAGTCTCTGCTGCAAAACATATGCGGGCGATTCTGGAAACGATGAAAGACATCGAAATCGTAGAACCCCAGGTAACAGTAAAATCTGCTCTGAAAGAAACACAGACAGAAGAAATGGATGCCGTGGTAAAGGCACTGACAGAATAGAAATATCATATAATAACAGGAAAAGAAAGGCGTCTCAGACAGCTGCAGCAACTGTCCGGGGCGCCTTTTCACTTTTCAGGCAGGATTACATATAGTAAATAGAGTGTAAAAAAGGAAGGATTTTATTGAAAAAGAAAGAATTTGATATAGCCGTTCTGGGCGGAGACCGCCGTCAGATCTGCATGGCGGAAGAACTTTCCCGCCAGGGGTATCAGGTCTGCGTATATTTTCCCCTGGATTTACACCCTCAAAAAGATGCAGCTTATATATATATGGATTCTGCAAAAGAATGTATGGAAAAGGCACCAGTTCTGGCTGCAGGAATTCCTCTGATAAAAGCAGGAGGCAAAGTAAACGGCACGGAGGAAAAGGCAGAAGGGCTTCTCTGTTTTCTGGAGAAAGGACAGCATTTTTTTGCCGGATGTATTCCGTTGGAAATTAAAAAGAAGATAGAGCAGCAGGGGGCTGTGGCCCATGACCTGATGGAAAAGAAAAGTGTGGCGGTATTTAACAGTATTGCCACTGCAGAAGGAATTCTGGCCGAGGCCATTACCAGAAGCGATGTGAATCTGAACAAAAGCAAATGCCTGGTACTTGGGTACGGGATTTGCGGGAAAACCCTAGTCTCCTATCTGAGCAGGCTGTTCTGTCAGGTGACGGTGTTCGCCAGAAGGGAAAAACAAAGGGCGGAGGCAGCAGTTCTGGCAGATAGGGTGTTATGTTACGGGGAGCTGTCAAAGCATATGGGGGAATTTGATTTTATCTTCAATACCGTACCCGCCCTCATTTTAGGAGAAGAAGAGTTAAAGAAAGTGTCGGATCAGACACACATTTTTGATCTGGCGACCTATCCGGGAGGAATCGACTGGAAGGCGGCCAAAGAGCTGGGGATTCAGGCAGACAGCTATCCGGGACTTCCGGGAAAATATGCGCCCAGATCCTGTGGGAAAGAGCTGGTTCGCCAGATGATACAGGAGTTAAAAGAGTTTCAGTGAAGGGGAGGAGCTATCAGCATGTCTTTAAAAGGAAGGAGAATCGGGGTCGCTCTTACAGGATCCTTTTGTACCTATCAGAAAGTGTTTACGGAACTGGAAAAACTGGTCAGGGAAGGAGCGGTGGTGCAGACCATCTTTTCAGATGCTTCCCAGACCTTTGACAGCCGCTTTGGAAACGCAGAAGAATTTGTAGAAAATGCCAGAGAGATTACAGGCCGGGAGCCCATGAGGACCATACCTCAGGCAGAGCCCGTGGGACCGGAAAACCTGTTTGACCTTTTAATTATCCTGCCCTGTACAGGTAATACAGCGGCGAAGCTGGCCAATGGAATTACGGATACTCCGGTTCTCATGGCGGCAAAGGCTCATTTAAGAAATGAAAAACCGCTGCTTATTTCTATATCCACCAATGATGCCCTGGGAATGAATATGAAAAATATCGGACTTTTATTAAATGCAAAGAACATTTATTTTGTGCCTTTTGGGCAGGATAATCCACAGAAGAAACCGAACTCTATGATTGCCAGAACCGAACTTCTGATCCCGGCGGCAGAAGCAGCCCTTTTGGGCAAACAGTATCAGCCGGTGATCCAGTCATGAGTTTGCAGCCATAAAAGGAGGAGTCGCCATGTGTGGAATTGCCGGATTTTGCGGAAAAGAGATTTGTCCTGAAACCGGAAAGGAAAGATGGATTCAGATACTGGAAAAGATGAATCAGGTGCAGAAACGAAGGGGACCGGACGATGAGGGAACGTATCTGACCAGAGGGTGCGGTCTGGCCCATGTACGTCTTTCCATTATCGATCTGGCTGGCGGTCACCAGCCCATGATAAAAAAACAGGGAAACCGGGAATGCGCCATAGTCTTTAACGGGGAAATTTATAATATGAACCCCTTAAGGAAAGAATTGGAAAAAGAGGGAGCTGTGTTCGTCACAGCCAGCGATACGGAAGTTCTTTTAAATGGCTTTTTCCTTCACGGATGGCAGTATGTAAAGAAATTAAACGGAATTTTCGCGATTGCCTTCTGGGATGGGAAAGAAAAAACGCTGACGTTGTTTCGGGATCGTTTAGGAGTGAAACCTCTCTTTTATACAAAGGCCGGAGAAACTCTGGTTTTTGCTTCAGAACTTAAAGGATTGTTTGCCTATCCGGAAACAGAGGCTGTTCTGGACAGAGAGGGTCTGTGCGAAATCTTTGCCCTGGGGCCGGCAAAGACCTGCGGCAGCGGTGTATTCAAAGGGATGAAAGAAGTTCTTCCCGGACATTTTCTGCAGATTCGGGGAGAGGATATAAAAGAAATTCCTTACTGGGAATTAAAAAGCATCCCCCACGAGGACTGCTTTGAGAAAACAGTGGAAAAGACAGCATTTCTGGTAGAAGACGCGGTAAAAATGCAGATGCTTTCCGATATTCCCATCAGTACCTTCTTATCCGGCGGGGTGGACAGCAGTCTGGTGACTGCTATATGCGCCAGGGAGCTGAAGAAGCAGGGAAAGGTATTGAACACATTTTCCTTTGACTTTGAAGGGAATCAGAAGTATTTCCGGGCCAATGGCTTTCAGCCCAGCCAGGATCGTCCCTGGGTAGAGGAAATGGTAAAATATGCAGGCACGAACCATCGTTATCTGGAATGTGATAACCGAAAACTGGCAGACGCCCTGTATCAGGCCGTGGACGCCCGGGATTTGCCCTGTATGGCCGATGTGGAATCGTCTATGCTGTACTTTTGTTCCAGGGTAGTGGACTATAATAAGGTGACCCTGACCGGAGAGTGTGCCGATGAGATTTTCGGAGGGTATCCCTGGTTTCATAAGAAAGAGGCCTTTGAACAGGAGGCGTTTCCCTGGTCCCCCAGTATGGAACCGAGAAAGGCACTTCTGTCAGAGGAATTAACACAGAACCTGCATATGGAAGAATACGCAAAAGCGGCTTATGAGAAAACCATAAGAGAGACGCCGGTTCTCTTCGGAGAAAACTCAATGGAAAAAAGGAGAAGGGAAATTGCCTATCTGAATCTGAAATGGTTCATGATTACTCTATTGGATCGTATGGACAGAACCAGTATGTATTCTGGTCTGGAGGCCAGGGTGCCTCTGGCGGATCACCGAATTGTGGAATATGTATGGAATGTCCCCTGGGAAATGAAATGTCCCGGTGGAATTGTAAAGGGGCTGCTGAGGAATGCAGGAGAAGGGAAGCTTCCCAAAGAAGTTTTGTGGAGAAAGAAGAGCCCTTACCCCAAAACCTATCATCCGGAATATGAACGCATGTTGGGAAGGCGGCTGCTGGAAGTGGTTTCTGATACAAAGGCGCCCATCCGGGAACTGATAGATTCCAGGAAAGTGAAGAGATTTACAGAGAGTCCTTCGGATTACGGAAAACCCTGGTATGGTCAGTTAATGGCCGGCCCTCAGATGCTGGCATTTATGCTTCAGGTAAACTACTGGCTGGAAAAATACAGGATTCGGATTCAGTTATAGTTCTGCTTTACTTTCTAAAGAGTTTATAATCCCGTCTTTGACAGTTGATGAAGGAGAAAATCGCTGTATCCCTTGTATTTACTGGGCTACAGCGATTTTTA
>NZ_NFJL01000014.1 GCF_002159835.1 Blautia sp. An249
ATTGAAACCGCCGTGTACCGAACGGTACGCACGGTGGTGTGAGAGGACGGGAGCTAATCACTCCCTCCTACTCGATTGAGAGAAGTTTCTTTATTTCCTTTTTACTGTGCCAGCTTCCAGCCGGTGGCTTCCCTGCGGGCGGTAAGGAAATCGCGGTACAGGCCGGGTTTTTCTGCCAGTTCCTGATGGCTGCCCTTTTGTACAATCCGGCCGTCGTCCAATACCAGGATCTGGTTCGCCTTCTGTACGGTTTTCAGCCGGTGGGCGATCATGATGATGGTCTTATCCTTCATCAGAGCTTCCATGGCCTTCTGCAGCTTATCCTCGTTCTCAGGATCCACGTTTGCGGTGGCCTCGTCAAAGATGATAATGGGCGCATCCTTTAAGATGGCCCGGGCAATGGAAATCCGTTGCTTTTCACCGCCGGACAGGGTTGCCCCGCCTTCGCCGATGACCGTATTATAACCATCGGGGAGAGAACGGATGAACTCGTCGCAGCAGGCCTTTTTCGCCGCCGCTACCACCTCCTCATGGGTGGCATGGGGGCGTCCGAACTTGATATTGTTCTCAATGGTGTCGGCAAAGAGATATACTTTTTGAAAAACCATGCTGACCTGATTCATCAAAGATTCCAGAGTATAATCCTTCACATCGGCGCCGCCGATACGGACAGAACCGCTGTCCGCATCCCAGAACCGGGCGATCAGGCTGCACAGGGTCGTCTTGCCAGAGCCGCTGGGGCCTACGATTGCCGTGGTGGCCTTATCAGGGATCGTAATGGAGACATCCTTCAGGATAGGCTTGCGGTCGTAGGAAAAGCTCACATGTTCAAAGGCGATGTCATGCTTCTTTGGTTCCATGTCTTTCCCGTGTTCATCCATCTCCGGAATACGGTCTACCTGGTTCACATGGTCGATGGAGCTTCCCACCAGGCGCAGGGCAGACACGCCGCTTCCTGCGGACTGGATTTGGGAGAAAATCAGGAAGGACACCACAACTGCCATCAGGGCATCGGCCAGCGTCATAGTTCCATTTAAGCAGAACAGCACCGCCGCGCCAAGGATCAGGACGCCAAACAGGTGGAGGATCATCTCCTGGGCCATGGTGTAGGGGGTAAAGAGCCTCTCAATAGCCAGGTTGTTGTCGCGGCTGTCCGTAATGGCTTTCCGTACCCGTTTGTCACCCTTGCCGGTGAGGTTGAAGGATTTGATGACGCTCATCCCCTGAAGCTGTTCCAGCACCGCTTCCACCAGCTTTGCCTCCCCTTCCTGCCGTTTGGGCGCAAGGCTGGCGGAGCGTTTTTCCATGGCGGAGAGAATCAGCAGATAGAAAACCATTCCCAAAAGGGCCAGAAAGCCAATGCGCCAATCCCATGCCAGCACAAACAGGAACATCACAAGGGAGTTGATGAGGCCGCCTAAAATACTCACCAGCACCATGGGTCCGGTGCTCTCCACCTCGTCTAGTACGGTGGTGGTAATGCCTGTCAGCTCCCCCAGGCTCTTGTCATTGAAATATCCCATGGGGATCCGTTTCAGCTTGTCGCCGATGGCAATGCGCCTGTCTGCCACCATGAAGTAGCCGGCGTGGGTCTGCTGAAGCTGGGTAAAGCGGTTGAGAATGGCCCGGCCCAAAATGCTGACGGTCAGCAGCCCCAGTGCCTGCCATGCGGGCGCAGAGGAAACCGTACCGTTTACCAGCGCCAGAATAATCACATAAATGGCGGAAATCTGAAACATATGGAAGATGGCGTAGAAGAAACCGCCGATCATGGACTTTCGGATGTTTTTCTGCTCCTTCCCGGCAAACCGCCAGATTTTTTTCAATACTTCAATCATGCTGCGTCACCGTCCTTTGCGCCGATGTGGGCCTTCCACATCTCCTGATACAGTTTACTATGTTCCAAAAGCTCCTGATGGGTACCGCTGCCGGTGATCTGGCCATCAGCGACAAGAAAAATCTGGTTGGCGTCAGTGATGGTAGAGAGCCGGTGGGCGATCACAATGACGGTTTTCCCTTCCACCAGACGGGCCACGGCCTGCTGGATGATCGCTTCGTTTTCCGGGTCAATGTAAGCGGTGGCCTCATCGAGGATGACAACCGGCGCATTTTTTAACATGGCCCGAGCAATGGCGATCCGCTGCCGCTCCCCGCCGGAAAGGTGGGCGCCGCCTCCGCCGACCATCGTGTCATAGCCTTTTTCCAGGCTGCGGATAAAGCGGTCACATCCGGCGGCCTTAGCCACCGCTTCCACCTCGGCGTCACTGGCGCCGGGCCTGCCCATGCGGATATTTTCCCGCACCGTATCATCGAACAGATAGTTGTCCTGAGAGACAAAGGCCACTTGCCCGTAGAGCTGGGGCAGCGGGATTTCTTTTAAATCATGGCCGCCCAGGGTGATGGAGCCCTGTTTCACATCCCAGAAGCCGCCGATGAGCTTGGCAATGGTGGATTTTCCGGAGCCGCTGGGACCCACAAAGGCCGTCATGGTTCCTGACGGTATGGAGAGAGAAACATCGTGCAGGATTTCTTTGTCCTCGTGATAACCGAAGGAAACGTGCTCCATGCGGATATCCGGGGAGCCGGGCATCACTGGCTGCGTTCCATGGTCCTGTTCCTCCCCGCCAAGAATGGAGTCCACCCCGGCTACAATGGTTCCCACCTTTGCCAGGCTGTCCACGAAATCCATGGCGGCTAACAGCGGCCCGGCGACTCCCAGGGAGAGAATAATGGTGGTGAGGAAGGTTTCCACAGAGAGGCTGCCGCCCTGATGCAGGAGCCACCCCACAGGCAGAATGGTAATCATCGTCGTTGGGGCCAGCACGCGGGATATGGAAACGGGCATCTGGCAGCTCTTCATCCAGTGATAAAAATAAGAGGCGTTCTCCCTGACCCGCTCGGAGAATCTGGCGTATGAATTTTTGCCCTGATTGAATGCCTTGATGACTTCGATACCGCCGATGTATTCCACAATAGCGGCGTTCATGGCCTGGGTGACCTTCACAGAGCCTTCATACTGTTTTCCGTAATTTTTCATAACAGCCATCATGAAAGCCATCCCTACGGGAATAGAAACAAGGGAGAGCAGCGCCATCCGCCAGTCCAGTATGAGCAAGTAGATTAAGATGCAGACGGGGCCGAAAATATTGGCTGTCATTTCCGGCAGCAGGTGTGCCAGCGGCCGTTCCATACTCTCCACCTGATCCACGATGATCTGCTTCATCTGGCCGCTTGGGGTGTCCATGACGGTACCCAGGGGCATTTTCGGCAGCTTTGCAAGAAGCTGCTCCCGGATACTTTTGAGGATAGAAAAGGTTGCCCTGTGGGACATGGACAGGGCCAGCGAATAGAGGACGGCCCGCAGCAGGAAGCCTGCCAGGGCTAATCCGCACCACAGGATATAAAACGATGGTTCTGCCTTTTGGCTTAGAAGGCCGATAATGACCTGAGCCGCTGCAAAATAGGGCAGCATCCCACACAGTACGCCGACGGCGGCGGACAGAATTGCCCGGATCAGGCCGCTGTGGTAATCTTTCCCCAGTTCCCAGAGGCGGAGCATAGGGCTTTGTTTTTGCATATAGATTCCTCCTTTTTTAGTTAGTTTTTGCTAACTTATAGCAATATAAAAAGGCTGCCTGAGGCGCCAGACAGTGCAGCCTGAGTTACTGTTCAGATTTATCGGATTACGGTTCTGTGGCGTTGAAAATGGTGGAAAAGCCCTGCATATGGTAGCGGTTTAACAGCCGGAGATATTTGACGGCAGATGCCTTATCCATGCCGTGGCGTACCACCTCAAACATACCGTTAAAGTAGGCAGTAACCACGATGTGGACAAATTCCTCTGTTACCAGGCCGGATTTGACGCTCTCGCAGCCAATGACCTCCATATATTTATAGGTGTAGTCCACCTCAATGTCCACCAGCCCATCCAGAAAACGGGAAAACTGGGTACCCTCCGCACAGTCCAGAAGCAGCCGGAACTCATCAAAGTAATCGTAAATATAGTCCAGCATTTCCATTTGGTGTAAAGAAGTATACTGACCCATTTCAGCGCGTTGGACATCCTCGTCCAAGGTGTGAAAGGCCTCCTGGATTTCCAGGAACATCTGTTTTAAGCCGTTTGCCGCAGGTTCTGCAATGGCGCGAAAGAGCCCTTCCTTATCCCCAAAGCGGGTGTAAATGGAGCCTGTGCTAGTGCCCGCTTCCTGGGCAATGGTACGCAGGGAGGCATCCTTATATCCCTTTTCCAGAAATTCCTCTTTGGCGCATTGAAGCACCGCCTCATAGACGCCTTCAATCTGCTTTGCCATGTATTCACCATCCTTTTCAATTCAAAACGCTGTTTCATAACGATGTTTTGATTATAATCTTTACGTTTTGGTTTGTCAATAAGAAACTTGGAATTGACAGATTAGTTTGCACTAACTATAATAAAAGTGGATTAGTCTGGCACTGGGAGGACTCAAGGAGAGAGAAGATGGAACGATATAAAATTGAAAAGAATACCGTACAGGAAACGTTGATCATCCCGCTTTATGGACGGAAACTGTGTTCAGAGAAATTTCCAGAATTGTTTCAGGACAAGACGGCAGCAGCGTTGCTGGAAAAAATCGATTATGATTTTTTTGCACTGGAGAAGAAATCCAAAAGCCTGATGCAGGTGTTCGGCGCGCTGGAAGTGGCCATGCGCCAAAGCGACCTGCAATGGGAAGTACAGGATTACCTGAAATCCCATCCTGAGGCTGCGGTGATCAATCTGGGGTGCGGGCTGGATAACACCGGGCGGGTCTGTGATAACGGGTACTGTAAGATTTATAATGTTGACCTGCCGGATGTGATTGAGCTTCGTAACCGGCTCTTGCCTGCAGGTGAACGGGAGAAAAATTTAGCTCTGGACTTAACCGATTTTCACTGGATGGAGGCTATCGACGCGGATCCTGCCAAAGGAACGGTTCTGTTTGCCGCCGGGGTGTTTTACTATTTTCAAACAGAAGCTCTGAGGAAGCTTTTTCCGGCCATGGCGGTGCGGTTTCCCGGCGGGCGTCTGGTCTTCGACGGCGCCAGCCCGGCGGCGGTAAAGCTGATGCTGAAAACATGGATAAAGCAGGCTGGTATTCAGGATGTGGGAGCTTATTTTTCTGTGCGTGACGCTAAGGCGGAGCTGGGGCCGTGGTCAGACCGGTTTCGGGTCACTGCCCGGGGATATATGCTGGGGTATCAGAAGCTGGATGACCCGGCGGTAAAGCCCATTCACCGGCTGCTGGCAAGGATAGCGGATAACCGGATGAAGCTGCAGATTGTACGGCTGGATTTTGTTCGTTCGTAAGATCAAGGCGGCTGGATATAGAAAAGCGCAATGAGCGGGCTGAAAAATAAGAGAATAGAAGGAGAGAGCATATGTTTATAGAGCTGAAAAATGCAGTCAAACGTTATGGAAAAGGGGAAACGGAGGTCTATGCCCTGGATCATGCAAAGCTTTCACTGGAGCAGGGTAAAATCTGCGTCATCTTAGGCCCGTCCGGGTCGGGCAAAAGTACGCTTCTTAATATGCTGGGCGGTCTGGATACGCTGGATGAGGGCGAGCTTACTGTGGCGGGGCGGAAGGTCGCCGGGCTCAGCCAGGATAAGCGGACCAGATACCGAAAGGAGGACGTGGGCTTTGTCTTTCAATTCTATAATCTCATCCCTGACCTTACGGTGGAGGAAAATATTGAGGTGGTGGCGGATATTTCCCAGCAGCCTCTTTCGATGGATGAAGTGCTTAAGGCTTTGGATATTGAAAAATATCGGCATCGGTTTCCAAAGGAGCTTTCCGGGGGACAGCAGCAGAGGGTGGCAATTGCCAGAGCGATGATCAAAAATCCCAAGCTCCTTCTCTGCGACGAGCTGACCGGCGCGCTGGATACCCGGTCTTCCAGACAGGTGTTAAAGTTTGTGGAGAAGATGAACCGGCAGTTTGGCACAACCATTCTTATTATCACCCATAATGAAGCCATCGCGGACATGGCGGATCAGGTAATCCGCCTGAGGGATGGTCAGGTCGTGGAAAGCCGGAACAATGAACAGAAAACCGCCGCCGAAAATCTGGCATTGTAGGAGGTGGGGAGATGAAGCTGAACAGGCGATATACCCGGAACATCCGGGAAAACCTTTCTTTTTACATATCCTCCACGGTGCTGACTGTGGTAACGCTGCTTTTATATTTCCTGTTTAACATTGCGGGCAATGCGATTTTGGACTTCGGCGACGAGTTTTTTGCGCGGAATAAAGTGGAAGATGCCCATTTTTTTACTTATCTGCTAATTCCCGATGAAGCGCTTCCCAGGCTGGAAGAAAAATACAACCTTACGCTGGAGGCCCAGCGATATATCAATATCGAAACGGACGGCGTGACGGCCAGGGTATTCAGCCGGACAAAGGAGATTGATCTGTACGAGATCACTGTGGGAAGAGACGTTTCCGCTGATGATGAAGCGGTCATTTCCGAGGGCTACGCAGTGAAAAATGATATTGCAATCGGAGACACCATCAAAATCGGTGAAAAGGAATATACGATTACGGGCTTCATGCAGCGCCCGGACTATCTGTATATGCTGGAGAATGAGGACGATTCTTATAAAAATATCACAACCTTTTACCTGTGCTATGTGAGCGACGACGCTTTTGAGGCTTTGAATGCGTCAGGGGTGCAGTATCTGGTGCGTTACGGGGAGGATTCCGACAGCGCCGCCTTCCGCAAGGCGGTGCATGAACAGTATTATATGCGCTCCTATACTGCATCCGGCGAAAACAACCGAATCCTGATGGTGGATCAGCAGGCAGAGCTGTTTATCGTTATGTCCTATGTGCTGCTGTGCGTCCTGCCGCTGATCGCGGTGGTACTGGTCAGCATTATCATCAGCCGCAAGGTAAAGTCGGAGCAGCGGATGATCGGCACGCTTTCGGCGCTGGGTTATACAAAGAGGCAGCTGATGCGCCACTATGCGGGTTTTGCCGTTTTGCCGGGACTGGTGGGCGGCGTGCTTACTGCCGTGCTGTCCGCCGTGTTCGCCCAGCCGCTCAGTGAAATGGGGCTGCAGGATTACGAGCCCATGCGGATTTTGGGTCACCTGAACCCGGTGGATGCCGTATTGGGGGTCGTGATTCCTACGGCGCTGTATGTGCTGGTAGCGCTTCTTTCCGTGCGGAAGCTGTTGAAAAGGGATACTGTGCTGCTCTTAAACGGCAATGCGGATGGAGGAAGGAAGAGGCTGCGCCGTGTGCTTGCCAGTCGCAGGCTGAACTTCAGGACAAAGTTTGCCGTTCGCTCCATGCTGGGTAATCCTATGCGCAGTTTTGTGGTGCTGCTGGGCGTGTTACTGGGCAGCTTTATCATACTGCTGGGGCAGGGGTTCTTTGATTCCATCGACCGGATGGGGACTGTGGCGGCAGATACCCTGGGAAGCTTTGAGCATGAGTATATTCTGAACGAATTACTGGAAGACAATCCTTACGGCGGTGAAACGCTGCTGGTTTCTTCCATGGAAGATGAAAACGGAGCTGCTTTTTCTGTGATCGGTACGGCGGACAATAATCCCTATTTTTCGCCGACAGACGTGGAAGGCAATCCTGTCTCTGTTGAGGACGGTTACTATATTACCAGCCTTGCGGAGCTCACGCTGGGGTGGCATACCGGCGATACGGTAACTGCGTACAATCCTTTGTCCATGGAAGAATATAGCTTTACAGTGGAGGGCGTGCTCCGGAACAATGTGCAGAAGGCGGTTTACACCTCCAAACCCCTTGCGGCGAAGCTGACAGGGCTGGATAAGGGCAAGTTCAACGCAATCGTCAGTGGGGAGAAGCTTTCCATACCGGAAGCAAAAATCGCCCAGGAGGTACTGCGCACGGACATCACCGACCAGGCCAGGGCTATGACTGGACAGATGACTTTCCTGCTGGAAATAATCATCGGGCTTGGAGTCATCATCTGTGTGGCAGCTGTGTATGTGGCGGTGAATATGCTGGTGACAGAAAGCCGGAGCAACATTTCCATGCTGAAGGTGCTGGGATATCAGGACAGGCAGATTGACCGCATTATATTATCTGCTCATCATGTCCTGCTTCCTGTCGGAATATTACTGTCCATCCCGGCAGCATATGTTGTTGGCAATGCTTTTTTCCTGTTGATGGTGGATTATGACGTGATGCTTGTTGACATTTATATTGAACCGCTGAGCTATGTGATTTCGATTGGGCTTACGGCGCTGTGCTATTTTGGTTCCCTGTGGCTGCTGCGCCGAAAGGTAAAGAAAGTGGACATGATCGAGAGCCTGAAGGATAATAGAGAATAGTGAGGAGAAATAATGAGGTACGGATTTATGCAGCGCGCGATGTGGATAGCGTTTCACAGTTCTTTTAAAGAGGCAATCAAGACAGTTCTTGACGAAAAAGACGCAGATAATGTTATGAAACGTGCAAAGAAAAAATACAGGGAAATTCTCAATGGCGTAGACGAGTTTGACAAGGGAAGCCGCTTCCTCACAAACATTTTAAACTGTGCAATGCTGTCCGCTGTGCTGCTTTGCACAGAGAAAAAATATGATGCAGAAACCGTCCGCATCTATTACAAAACGGCGATGGATAATAAAATCATGCGCAAAGTAGTGGTAAGTGAAAGAAACTACACGGAAAAGGGGCGGGCAAGGTTAAAGGCCTTTGCCAGGAAAAGCCAAAGCATTACTAATCCTTATGACTGGAAATTCACAGTGGAGGACGGTGAAACGATCAATCAATACACCGCTACTTTTTACACCTGCGGCATCTGTACGCTGATGAATCGATTAGGGCTTTCTGAGTACATTCCTGCCGTGTGCGCTTTTGACTATGATATGGCGGCAATGAACCATACGAAATTTACAAGAGAGTTTACCCTCGCCGCCGGCGGCCCATACTGCGATTGCCATTATGACCATAGTAAGTGACACGTTTGGGTTTATTAATAATCGTCTTGCGGTATTTCAGTGGGGCGGATCGATAGAAAGAGAGTAATGCGATGGGATTTTTTGAAAATACACGCAGGCCGAAAGGTTTCGGCGGAAAAATCATGGTAAAAATGATGAACAGTGGGCACAGCAAACTGGCGCATTGGGGATTTTCCAAAATTTCAGTAAAGGAAGATGCAAAAATATTGGACGCAGGCTGCGGCGGCGGAGCCAATATCGCGCTTTGGCTTGAGAAATGCAAAAACGGTCATATAACAGGAGTCGACTATTCAAAAGTCAGTGTGGAAGAATCCAAAAAGCGAAACAGCGCCGCGATCAAACAGAACCGCTGTGAAATTGTTCAGGGCAATGTGGCGGGAATGCCGTTTGCAGACAGCACCTTTGATTGTGTATCTGCCTTTGAGACGATTTATTTCTGGCCCGATCTAAAGATGTGCTTTGGGGAAGTATATCGTAGTTTGAAGAACGGCGGAATCTTTATGATATGCAATGAGAGTGACGGAACGAATACTGCCGATGAAAAATGGACGGAGAAAATCGGCGGGATGAAAATCTATGATAAGGAACAAATCTGCACCGCGCTGAAATCCGTGGGTTTTTCAGAAACGAAAAGCTTTTCCGATGAAAAGAAGCATTGGCTGTGTATTCTGGCAAAGAAATAAATACGATATGCTATGCGTGCGATGAACTGTATTCCTCATATTGATGGTTGACAATGTCACGCAGGTATGATATTGTAAATTCATAAGTTAGTTATAACTAACCAAAATGCAGAAAAGGAGGTACATTTTATGTCTTTAATTGGTAAAGAAGTGGTAGATTTTAAGGTACAGGCCTATCAGGGCAACGAATTTAAGGAAGTAACGAAAGCGGATATTCTTGGAAAATGGTCGGTGTTTTTCTTTTATCCGGCGGATTTTACCTTTGTGTGCCCCACCGAACTGGAAGACCTGGCAAATAAATATGAAGATTTTCAGAAGGTTGACTGCGAGATTTATTCGGTGTCCTGTGATACGCATTATGTACATAAGGCATGGCATGACGCATCCAAGACCATCCAGAAAATTCAGTACCCGATGTTGGCAGACCCTACGGGCGTGCTGGCCAGAGGTTTTGATGTGATGATCGAGGAGGACGGCGTTGCGGAGCGGGGCAGCTTCATCGTGAACCCGGAGGGAAAGATTGTGGCTTATGAAGTGATTGCAGGAAATGTAGGAAGAAATGCGGACGAGCTGTTTCGCAGGGTGCAGGCGTCACAGTTTGTGGCGGAGCATGGGGACGAGGTGTGCCCGGCAAAATGGCAGCCGGGAGCTGAAACGTTAAAACCCAGTCTGGACCTTGTGGGGCTTCTCTAGGAGGAAAAGCGATGACAGAATCTCATGCAAAACAGCATGCGGGAGAGCTCTATGACGGGATAGTGATCGGCGGCGGCCCTGCGGGGCTGACCGCCGCCATTTATCTGTCCAGGGCAAAATACCGTGTGCTTGTTATTGAAAAAGAAAAAATAGGCGGCCAGATCACCATCACTTCCGAAGTGGTAAATTATCCCGGCGTGTTAAAGACAGACGGAACCCATCTGACAGAAAATATGAGAAAGCAGGCGGAGTATTTCGGGGCGGAGTTTCAGTTGGCAGAGGTAAAAGAACTGGAGCTTTCCGGGGATATGAAATCTGTAGTCACGGATAAAGGAACGTTCCGGGGGCTGGGGCTCATTCTTGCCACTGGAGCCAGCCCGAGACGGATTGGTTTCAAGGGGGAAATGGAGTTTCGGGGCCGTGGAGTGGCGTACTGTGCCACCTGTGACGGCGAGTTTTTTACAGGAATGGACGTATTTGTAATCGGCGGCGGTTTCGCTGCGGCGGAGGAATCTGTTTTTCTGACGAAATACGCCAGAAAAGTATACCTCATGATTCGAGGAAAAAAGTTTAACTGTGCGGATTCCGTTGCGGAGGAGGTCATTGCCCATCCGGATATAGACGTCCACTTTGAGACGGAGATTAAAGAAGCTGGCGGGATCGGGAAACTGGAATATGCTATCTTTGAGGAAAAAGGGAAACAGTGGAGATATAAGCCGGAAGAGGGAAAAGGATTTGGTATTTTTGTGTTTGCAGGATATGAACCGGCCAATGCGCTCTTCAAAGATAAAGTAGAACTGACAGAGAATGGTTATCTGGTCACAGATATGAACCAGAAGACCAGTGTGGAGGGCGTGTACGGAGCCGGGGATATCTGTGTGAAAAATCTCCGGCAGGTGGTTACAGCGGTTTCTGACGGTGCGGTGGCAGCCACTTCTATGGAGAAGCATATTTCCGCCTTATACGAAAAACTGGGCCTTGAAAAACGGGAGGTTCGGCGGAAGGAAGAAGCGCTGGAGGAGGATCCCCACAACAAAACGGACGAAGAGGATTCGGGAGGGTTTTTAAGCAGCCAGGTAAAACAGCAGCTGGCTCCGGTGCTGGAGCGCCTGGAGAGAGAAATCACTCTGGAGTTTTGTACAGATGACACTGCAATCTCCCGTGAGGTAGAAGGATTTGGTCGGGAAATGGAGAGCCTTTCCCCGAAAATCAAGTGTATTTTCCGGAAAAAGGAAAGCGGGGCCCCAAAAGACGAGATGGAATATCCGGCAATCTGTATCTGTGATGGGAAGGGAGAGTATCTGGGGACATCTTTCCACGGTATACCGGGCGGACACGAATTTAATTCTTTTGTGATTGCTCTTTATAACGCCGCAGGGCCGGGACAGCCCATCGCCCCGGAAATACTGGAGAAAATCCGTTCCCTGCAGTCGGAGCACCGAATCCAGGTGGTTGTTTCCCTGTCCTGCACCATGTGCCCGGAGCTGGTCATGGCCGTACAGCGTATCGCGCTGGAATCTCGGAGCATTACAGCGGACATTTACGATATGGCGCATTTTCCGGAACTGAAAGAACGCTATCAGATTATGAGCGTTCCTTGTATGGTTATAGACGGAGAACAGGTTTACTTTGGAAAGAAAAGCATTGAAGAGGTGCTTGGGCTGCTTTAGCGTCGAATGTCGGTAATTTTACAGAATTTTCTTTCCATAAGGAGGTATTTGGATAAACAGGCAAAAAGCGTATACCGAAAGGTGTGCGCTTTTTTTACAGGTTGATTGCCAGAAAAATAGCCTAAACTGCGGCTTTCCGGTCAAGTGAATGCCGTGTCATGCTCGGTCATCCAAAAGCAAAACCAAATGGAGTATTTTTGAACTATCCAGAGTAGCAGAAACTATTTGGATTGTGATAAACTCAGATTATGCGAAATCCTGTTTCGCAAATTTTTAAATGCGAGGGTTAGTCAAATCTAACCATGATGGAGGTATGTAGAGAATGGAAGCGAAAAGCAACAAATTACAGGCGAAAGACCTTATCAACGTAGGTATTTTTACCGCCATTTATTTTGTCCTTTTCTTTGCTGGCATGATGTTGGGGTATATCCCGATTTTTATTCCGCTGTTGGGATTGGTGTGCCCCATCTTGTGTGGGATTCCTTTTATGCTGTATTTAACGAAGGTCAAGAAGTTTGGGATGGTATCCCTGACCGGCATCGTCCTTGGTTTGCTGAATTTGATTATGGGCAGCGGTGTTCTGGTTTTTATTGCTGGAGTGATTTTTGGCGTTCTGAGCGACCTGGTGTTAAGGGCAGGCAAATATCAGAGCTGGAAATGCACTTTCATCGGGAACGGTATTTTCTCCCTTTGGATCATGGGATATGTGAGCCGTATGTTTTTGACTCGTGACGTTTTCTTTTCTTCATTGGTCAGCAGTTACGGGCGGGAGTATGTGGATACGCTCATGTCCTATACCCCCGGCTGGATGTTCCCTGTTTTATTTATGCTCACCTTTATCGGCGGCATTTTGGGCGCACTTCTTGGCAAGGCGGTCTTGAAAAAGCACTTTGAAAAGGCGGGGATTGCCTGATGGATGCGGCGCCTGTGGAACTGAAATTTGAAAACAAAGCCGTCATCCCAACCGATCCGCGGACAAAATTATTTTTGACCGTAACAGTCAGCACGATTATGATTACGGGAGGTACAGGCGGATTTATGAACCTGATCCGCCCATGCCTCATGGCGTGTCCGATTGCTTTCCTGCTTCTTTCCAGGAGATGGACAGCCGCAGCCAGATTTGCAGTTACATACGCTGTTTTATTTGTTTTGGAATTGACGGTGCTGCCGCTGCTTACCGGAATATGGAACTTTATTCTGGGAGCCGCAGTCGGGATTTATACGCACATGCTCCCTGGATTTATTATGGGATACTATCTGGTGAGTACCACGACAGTCAGTGAATTTGTGGCAGCTATGGAACGTATGCACGTTCCCCAAAAGATTGTCATTCCGGTGTCTGTGGTGTTCCGGTTTTTTCCGACAGTGAAAGAAGAATATGCAGCCATACGGGATGCCATGAAGATGCGGGGCATTACCACGTTTCGCAGTCCTATGAAAATGCTGGAATATCGGGTAGTTCCTCTGATGGTGTCAGTTGCCAAAATCGGAGAAGAATTATCCGCCGCAGCTCTTACACGGGGCCTTGGAGCGCCGGGGAAGCGGACCAACATTTGTAACATCGGCTTTGGCCCACTGGACATTTTCTTCTTCCTGATGGCGATTCCCTGCTGGTACGGTTTCTTTATCTGAGGAGGGTGTCTATGATTGAACTTCGCAATATCAATTTCCGCTATGTCAAAGGAACAGAAGTCGGCGGGCTTATGGACATCGACCTTACCATCCCGGACGGGCAGGTTATCCTCCTGTGCGGACAATCCGGCTGTGGAAAAACCACCCTGACCCGATTGGTAAACGGGTTGATCCCCCATTATTATGAAGGAGAATTGAGAGGGGAGGTCTTGGTGGATGGAAAGAATATCCGTGAGCTTCCTCTCTATGAAACAGCAAAATATGTAGGGAGTGTTTTTCAAAATCCCCGCACCCAGTTTTTTACGGTGGATTCTACCAGCGAGCTGGCCTTTGGATGTGAGAACCAGGGGCTCCCTGAAGAAGAAATTATCGAGCGAGTGAAAGCGACGACCCGGCAGTTTGGCATGGGAAACCTGATGGGGAAAAATATCTTTTCCCTGTCCGGCGGGGAAAAGCAGAAAATTGCCTGCGCCTCAGTATCTGTCAGCGATCCGTCCATCATTGTCATGGATGAACCTTCCTCTAACCTGGATGTGTCGGCCACAAAAGATCTGCGCAGGATGCTCCGGATTTGGAAACAGCAGGGAAAAACGGTTATCATAGCCGAACATCGGCTCTATTATCTGAAAGAACTGATCGACCGGGTTGTTTATTTGAAGGATGGAAAGATAGAAAAGGATTATCCGGCTATTGAGGCGCTTCAATTATCCGCGGCACAGCAGGCTGAAATGGGGCTGCGTCCTTTTGAACTTAACATGTTCCCTGTGACAGCGCGTCCTGCCGCAGGCAGTGGCTTCATTGAATGTGAAAACTTTCATTTCGCCTACCCAAAGCAAAAGGATGCGCTTACGATCGACAGGCTTTCGCTGCCTCAGACGGGGATTATTGCGGTAATTGGCCATAACGGTGCAGGAAAATCTACACTGGCACGCTGCCTTTGCGGATTGGAGAAGCATTGCAAAGGCATTGTGAAAGTGGACGGAAAACCGTATAATAGAAAGCAGAGGCTATCCCTGTGCTATATGGTCATGCAGGATGTCAATCATCAGCTGTTTACCGAAAGCACAGAAGAGGAATTGCTCATCAGTATGGAACAGCCGGCTCCTGACAAGGCAGCTGCGGTTCTGGAGCGATTGGACTTATTGCCGTTTAGAGAACGGCATCCGATGGCGCTCTCCGGCGGTCAGAAGCAGCGGGTAGCCATTGCTGCCGCACTTGTTTCCGGGCGCAAAATTTTAGTGTTTGACGAGCCTACCAGCGGCCTGGATTTACAGCACATGAAAGAAGTGGCTGACGAACTTGCGGCGATACAGGAGATGGGCAAGACATCTCTTGTCATTACCCACGACTATGAACTCATTGTCAGCTGCTGCACCCACGTCCTGCATTTGGAGCAAGGGACAGTGCAGGAACAATATGCACTGGATACCGAAGGACTTGGACGCCTTAAGGACTTTTTCATAGAATCGAGGTGATTCTGGTTTGAATAGAAACGATTTGTTCTTTTCTCAGCAAAATATGAATTTACTCTGCCGGGATGAATCCTGCTCTGTCTACCAGATGAAAAACGAAACAGGAGACGGTACGGCAACTTTCTATGAAGTGTACCCTGGAATTGGGGTTATGTATAATGATTTTCATATGGAGCGCTGCCCGTCCAGGAAGTTTGAAAATAATCCCCACACCTTTGCGATCCACCATTGCCGGGAAGGCCGTATCGAGTGGGAGGTCCGCAATGGGGCTTATCTTTATCTTGCGTCCGGAGATATTATGTTAGATAATTCCGTAACGGAAAACAATCACTGCAGCTTTCCCGGCAGCCATTACCATGGAATCACAATTACAGTTTCTGTTCCGGAAGCACTAGAGGGTGCTGGCGATCTTTTGTCCGTATTTTCCATTGATCTGGAACAGATCGAGCAGCAATTTGCCTTAAAAACACGCCCCTTTATTATGCATGGAAACTTGGTGCCGGATCATGTGATTTCAGAATTGTATCAGGTGCCGGAGAGTATTCGTCTGGAATATCTCAGGGTCAAGGTGTTAGAGTTATTGGTTACACTGAGAACAGTGAACCCTGCAGCCTTGGGAGTGGAGCGCCCCTACTTTTACAGAACGCAGGTGGAAAAGGTCAAGGCGATCATGGCGTTTATGACGGGAGAGCCGGAGCGCCATTTCACGATGGAGGAGCTTTCCGAAAAATTTGATATTTCCGTTTCTGCCCTGAAGCAGTGCTTTAAGGGCGTGTACGGTACAGCGATTTATACTTATATGCGGAATTACCGTATGGACCTGGCGGCAGCGCTCCTGACACAGACAGATGAGCCGATCACAGTCATCGCCGGAAAAGTTGGCTATACGAACACCAGTAAGTTTTCCGAAGCGTTCAAAAAGGTAAAAGGAAAAACGCCGCTGGCATATCGAAAAATAAAAATCTAAATGGAGTAAAATCAGGCCGGGCAGAGTGGCAGGCAAGGTAAATATCTGGAATACTTAGAGAGTATCAAAGGGATTGATACTCTCTAAATTTTTTCTGGGAGGAAAGAAAATGAAGCATAAAAGCTGGATTTCTACTGTATTTTCCTTTGCCTCACAGTGCAGGGGCAAGATTATCCTGTCCGTCTTATGCGCGATCATCAGCGTGGCCGCCGGACTGATACCTTATTGGAGTGTTTACCAGATTATCACGCTTTTTATCGGTGGTTCGCCTGTGATGGCAGAGGTTTGGAAATGGTGCTGGCTCGGGCTTAGGGCTTATGCGATACGCTTCCTGCTCTATGGTATTTCAACGAGCCTGTCTCACATTTCTGCCTATACGATTTTGGAGAATATTCGCCTGGCCCTTGCCCGGCGGCTGATGAAAGCGCCGCTGGGAACGGTCATGGGTGAGTCTGTGGGAAAACTGAAAAATGTGTTGGTAGACCGGGTAGAAACCATTGAGCTGCCGCTGGCGCATATGATTCCGGAGTGTATCGCGAACCTGCTGCTCCCTGTTGCGGTCTTTCTTTATCTGGTATGGATTGACTGGCGCATGGCGCTGGCTATGCTGGCAACCATTCCCTTTGTTCTGATTGCTTTTGCTGTGATGATGAAGGATTTTAACAAACTCTATGCCGCCTATATGGAATCCAGCAATTATGTGAACAGCGTGATCGTGGAGTATGTGGAGGGGATTGAAGTCATCAAGGCGTTTAACCAGTCCTCCAGTTCCTATGAGAAATTTGCAAAGGCGGTGCAATCCTTTAAGGATTACACCCTCAAATGGTATCAGAGTTCCTGGAAAGTCATGAACTTTGTCTCCGCTGTGCTGCCGTCCACTTTTTTGGGAACCCTTCCCATCGGTATGTACCTTTACCGGAGCGGGAGCCTGACTCCCCAGGATCTTACAATGTGCCTGATCCTTTCTCTGGGAATTGTAGGCCCGCTGATGAACTTTACAACCTATGTTAATGAGACGAAGGCGATTGCATACGCCGTACATGATGTAGATGAGCTGCTCCATGGGGAAGAACTGCCTGATACCGGCAAGCCGGTGGAGGTGTGTTCTAAAGACATCCAGCTTCAGGACGTTTCGTTTTCTTATACCCTGAAGGGTACCGTTGGCAAAGAGAATGGGAAACAGGTACTTTCCCATATCAATCTGACAATCCCGGAAGGAAAGTTTACGGCGCTTGTGGGCCCATCGGGCGGAGGAAAATCGACCATCGCCCGTCTGATTGCCCGTTTCTGGGATGTGGGCGGTGGGAAGATTACCATCGGCGGCGTAGATATTCGGAACATGCCGCTGTCCCAGCTTGCGGATATCGTCAGCTTTGTTACACAGGACAATTTCCTGTTCAACTGCTCCATCAAAGAAAATATCCGTCTGGGAAATCCTGATGCTGCGGATGAAGAAGTCTATGCGGCGGCGAAAGCGGCCTGCTGTGATGAATTTATACGGAAACTGGATCATGGCTACGACACCATGGCCGGAGATGCCGGGAACCGGCTGTCCGGCGGCGAAAAGCAGCGCATTTCCATTGCCCGTATGATTTTGAAAAATGCCCCTGTTGTCATTTTGGATGAGGCGACGGCGTTCACTGACCAGGAGAACGAAGAAAAAATACAGCAATCCATCGCTGCATTGACGAAGGGAAAAACACTGCTTGTCATCGCACATCGCCTGTCCACCATTAAAAATGCAAACCAGATTGTTGTTTTGAAAGACGGGCAGGTTGAGAATGTCGGAACCCATCAGCAGCTCTTGGAGGAAGATTCCCTCTATCGGGATATGTGGGAGGCACATACCGGAGCGCAAAATTGGTCTGCCGGTTCCGGGAAAGGGGGCGACTGACATGTTTCGCATTGTAAATCGACTGATTCAATGGACAGGAAAATATAAAAGGCGTATTTACATTGGCTTTATTTATGCTTTCATTCACAGTATTTTTACCGCAATTCCTATTATGCTGGCTGCGGAGGGATTGAGTGCCGTACTGGATGACTTTAACGGCGCTAAGGCCCTGGAGTTTGAGGATATCTGGCTCATATTTGGCGCAATGATCTTGGCCGTACTGGGCCGATACCTGTTTTCCTATCTCCGGGCTGTGACGCAGGAAAGTGTCGGTTACGAAGCGACAGCCGATGAGCGGATGCGGCTGGGGGATATTCTGAAACGGGTGTCACTGGGCTTTTTTAGCAAAAATAATATGGGCGAGCTGACAGCGGCTGCAACGACTGACCTTTCGTTTATGGAGATGTATGCCATGAACATGGTCAACACCGTGGTAAACGGTTATATCACAGTGATCGTCCTGATTCTGTTTCTCGTGTTTTACAGTCCACTTGCCGGCGGGATTGCTTTGGTTGGCGTGCTGCTGTCTGCCCTGTTCCTGCATCTGTTGGAGACACGCAGCCGTCAAAATGCTCCTGTCCATCAAAAGGCGCAGGACGATATGGTAGAAAGCTCCATTGAGTATCTGCGCGGCATGCAGGTAGTGAAAGCCTTTAAGCAGGAAGGAGTGTCGCTCACCGGTATCCGCAAAGCATACAGTGACAGCAGGAAAATCAACATCAAGATTGAAACAGAATATATGCCTTTTAACTGCCTGCACCTGTTTTCCCTGAAAGCAGCCTCTGTCGCTATGGTTGCTGCAGCCGCATGGCTGACTTACCGCGGCAGTATGGCGCTTCCTACGATGCTCATGCTGGATATGTTCTCGTTTATGATCTTCGGGAGTGTGGAAACCATGAATAATGCCGCCCATGTGCTGGAGGTTATCGATGCTACTTTAAATAAGCTGGATGGCATGGAAGGCGCAGACATCATTGACAGGGACGGGAAGGACATTTCCTTGGAGAATACGGACATAGCGTTCCGTAATGTGACTTTCTCTTATGATAAAGTGCCTGTTCTGCAGAATATCAGTTTTTCCATTCCGCAAGGCAGTACGACAGCCATTGTGGGCCCTTCCGGCAGCGGCAAGACTACCATCTGTAATCTGATCGCCCGCTTTTATGATGCGGACAGCGGAGAAGTGACGGTGGGTGGCACGAATGTGCGGGACATGACCTGTGACAGTCTGCTGCGAAACATCTCCATGGTTTTTCAAAAGGTCTATCTGTTCCACGATACCATTGAGAACAACATCCGTTTTGGAAATCCGGGGGCAACACAGGAAGAAATCATAGAGGCGGCAAAAAAAGCCCGGTGCCATGACTTCATTATGGCGCTACCGGACGGCTATCAGACTATGATTGGCGAGGGCGGCTCCACACTTTCCGGCGGCGAAAAACAGCGTATTTCCATCGCCCGCGCCATATTGAAAAACGCGAATATCGTTATTCTTGATGAGGCTACGGCAAGCATTGACCCCGAAAATGAGCATCTGATCCAACAGGCCATCAGTGAGCTGACTGTCGGAAAAACGGTTATTGTCATTGCTCACCGTCTGGCAACGATTGAACATGCCGACCAGATCTTAGTGGTAGATAAGGGGCGGCTTGTGCAAAAAGGAACGCACCAGCAGCTTGCCCGGCAGGAAGGGCTGTATCGCCGGTTCATCGCAATCCGTGAGCAGGCAGAGGGATGGAGCATTGCCTGCAAGCAATAAAGCCCGGCTTTTCCATTAGCTTTTTTCCAAATTCTTTGACCGCCGGTATTCCAGCGGAGATAAACCAGAGTGCTTTTTGAAAACAGCAGCAAACTTTCCCTGATTGGAATAACCAACCTGCTCTGAGATTTCAGCAATGGGCCGTTTTGTGTCTGTGAGAAGCCTGGCCGCTTCATTCATACGGATTTCGCGTAACCAGCTTGATACGTTTTGTCCATACACGCCGCGAAAGTAATTTTTAAGGCTGGTTTCGCTGACAGAAAAGCGTTCCGCAATCTGGCGTACCGGGATATGCTGGCGGAGATCATCAGAAAGGATTGCAGCCGTTCTTTTTGCAAGTTCTACCTGCGTTTCCGTATAGAAGCCGCAGGACTTTGGAAGACGGACTTCCATGTTAAGGAGCCGATGGATTAGCTCCAGAGTATAGATTTTCAGATGAAAGGCAGAGGGCCGTTCCGCAAAACACCAGAGTTTTTGAAAAATGCACTCTAATTCACTGTCTGCTTCGTTGATATAAGTGTTATGTTTTTGGCAGTATTTTTCTTCCAACTGGCCGGGCTCAATGGAAAAGGACTTCATCAGTTCCTTGCAGGACTGCAGGAGAAGCGCAAGGTCAAAGTATATCTTTATTCCCTGATATTGGTTTGTAGGAAAAATGTACTCTTTCTGTGCTGTCTGCCTGCTGATACAAAAATCATTTTCCTTCAGGTAAATGTAAGAGCCATCGTCCAAAAGCAATTCGCTTCTGCCGGAAACACAATAGTTTATCAGCAATGGCTTTAACGTAGAATTTGCATCAGACTCCGGCCAGACAGGGGCATTTACAAAAATAAAAGCCAATGTCAGTCCTGGAAAGAGCGTGTGGAATGTCATGCGCCCCTTTCCCTTTGCCTGCTCTAAAAGCAATTCACTGCTGTTTGGACTGTTTTTCAAAGACACACCTGAAACGGAAGTGCTGTTTTCCAAAATGCTATATATCATATCACGCAACTGCTTCGCCCCTTTCCTTACATAAAGTCGTTGATATTATTATACCGGCGCAAAAATTTCTGGTCAATGAGTTTTCCGTCTAAACGAAAAAACTCCTTGCTATACGGGCCTAAAAAACTGATATGTGCATAGAAGCCTTCTTTAATGTGTGCTACTATTAGAATTGGTTAGCAAAGTCTAACCAAGAAAGCAATCATATTAGGAGGTTTCGCAATGAACAACAAATTGCAAGGAAAGGATCTCATCAACATCGGTATTTTCACGGCGATTTATTTCATCGTCATTTTCGCGGCGGCATCCATCGGTTTCATCCCGATTTTCATTCCGCTTATCAGCGTGATCGTGCCGCTTGTCGGAGGTATTCCGATGATGCTGTTCTTCTCCAAAATCAAGAAATTCGGTATGCTGACTATCTGCGGTGTGCTGCTCGGCATTATCATGCTGCTGACTGGTATGGGCTACTGGTGTATTCCCACGGGACTGATTTTCGGCCTGATTTCTGATTTCATGCTGAAATCCTGCGACTATAAGAACGCAAAACGCGGAGTTTTGACTCATGGCGTTTTCTCTATGTGGGTGATTGGCGCGTTCATTCCCATCGTAGTGACACGGGACGCATATTATCAAAGTCTGCTTCCCGGATACGGTCAGGAGTATGCAGATACACTTATGGCCTATATGCCCGACTGGATTTTGCCTGTGTTGTTAGTCGCTTCTTTTGTCAGCGGCCTTGTGGGTGGCTTGATTGGACGGAAGATTTTCAAAAAGCACTTTGAGCGGGCGGGAATTGTATAATGAACCGCGAACTTCTCGCAAGCCAGAAAGAGAGCAGCGGCATTGTGTTAGACCCACGGACAAAGCTGGCGGTGCTGATTACGGTTGCCGTTTTTATATTAGGCGGCTCGTATGAAGGGATGATGCAGTATTACATCATTGTGCTGGCTGCCATCCCGTTGCTGCTTTTACTTGCCGCAAAAAAGTGGAAAGGTTCCATACTCTACATAGTTATTTTTAGCGGCAGCCTGTGTCTTGAAATGTTTGGCCTGTCCCGGCTGACCGGCGTTGCAAACTATATCGCGGTAGCGATTGTTGGGATTTTGCTGCGGTTTACGCCCAGCGTTGTCATGGGATATTTTGTAGTGACAACAACAACGGTCAGCGAATTTGTGGCTGCGATGGAGCGGCTTCACCTGCCACAGCAGATTACAATCCCTATGTCTGTGATGTTCCGCTTTTTTCCTACGGTCGCAGAAGAATGGAGCGCCATCGGGGATGCCATGCGGATGCGGGGCGTCCGTTTTGGCGGCGGAAAAGCCGGGGCGATTTTAGAATATCGCATGGTTCCTATGATGATCTGTTCTGTTAAAATTGGCGAGGAGCTATCCCAGGCTGCGCTTACGCGGGGCCTGGGCGGGCCTGTCAAGCGGACAAACATCTGCAAACTGGGCTTTCATGCGCAGGATATTCTTTTTTTGTTAATTTGTATTGGTGCATTTGCAGCGCAAATCTATGTGCTGGCGGTAAGGGGGTGATGGAAGTGATCGAATGTCGGGATGTATCTTTTTCTTATCCTGCGAATGGACTGCCCAACGGTGAAAAACAGGATAGCGGCGCTTTGAAGCATATTTCCTGTACCATTGAGGATGGAACTTTTGTCCTGCTCTGCGGTGCTTCCGGCTGTGGAAAGACCACTATGACCCGATTATTCAATGGCCTTATTCCTCACTATCACGAAGGCGTTTACGACGGTTCCGTCTTTCTGGATGGAAAAGATACGCGCGAGATGACCTTGTTCGATATATCCCTGAAAGTCGGTTCTGTGTTTCAAAATCCCCGTTCCCAGTTTTTTAACGTGGATACGACCAGCGAGCTGGCCTTTGGCCCTGAAAATCATGGTATGGCAGAAGATATTGTGCGGGAACGGGTAAGCCATGTGGCTGCACAGCTAAAATTGGAACCCTTGCTTGACAGGAGTATTTTTTCTCTGTCCGGGGGCGAAAAACAAAAGATAGCCTGCGGTTCGGCAGCGGCAGTAGACCCGGATATTTATGTGCTAGATGAACCTTCGTCCAATCTCGATACATACGCGATTGCTGATTTTCGGTTACTCCTTTCTGCCCTGAAAGCACAAGGGAAAACCGTCATTATATCTGAACACCGATTGTATTATCTGTCCGGCCTTTTTGACCGCGTCCTGTATCTGAAAGACGGAAAAATAGAGGGAGATTATACAGCGGAGGAATTTTGCGGCTTGCCTGCCGGACAGCGGGAAACTATGGGGCTGCGTCCCCTTGACCTGGCTGGTCTTTCAGAGCTGGAAGGACAGCCGCAGAGAGGAAACGGAGATGTGTGGACAATCACGGATTTTTCTTTTGCCTACAAGCATGAACCGGAAACCCTGCATATAGAAAAGGCAATCTTTCCGTCTGGAGGCGCTACTGCAATTATCGGGCATAACGGTGCAGGAAAGTCTACTTTTGCCCGCTGTCTTTGCGGACTGGAAAAACGGTGTCGGGGAATGGTGCGGGATGGGAGCCGGACTTATTCCAGAAAAGAAAGGCTGAAACTCTGTTATATGGTCATGCAGGATGTAAACCATCAGCTTTTTACGGAAAGTGTGCTTGATGAAATCCTGCTCAGTATGAAAAACGAGGATAAACAACGGGCGCGGGAAATTCTCGATGGAATGGATTTGCTTCCATACGAGGACTGTCACCCAATGGGATTATCCGGAGGTCAGAAACAGCGCGTAGCGGTTGCCTCTGCGATTGCTTCAGATCGACCGTTAATTCTGTTCGATGAGCCGACCAGCGGCCTTGACCTTTTTCATATGAGGCAGGTTGCGGGCGTGGTTAATCAGGTAGCAGACGCTGGAAAAACTGCCCTTGTCGTGACCCACGACCCGGAATTTATCTTACGGTGCTGTAATTATGTCCTTCACTTAGAAAACGGACAAATTCAGGAAAGCTATTCCATAGAGGACAGTGAGGGAAGAAAACATTTGTTGAATTTTTTCCTGAATGATACGGCTCAGGCCGCCCTCTCTGGCGACTGCACTGCCATTCATCTTGTGGAGAAGGAGGTATCCACAAAATGAAGGAGAAAAAGAAAGAGTCACCCATAGGAGTCCTGTGAGGATGGGCAAACTCAGCATAAATCTGTATGTCAATTTTGTAACAGCCAGACAGGAGACCATTAACTGAAAACTGACACAGTATAAGGAGGTCTTAATGAAACTTCATGCGTCCGGGGAGGACTATCTGGAAAGCATCCTTATTCTACAAAAGAAATTTGGCATGGTGCGCTCCGTAGATGTGGCCCGGCACATGGGAGTGTCAAAGCCGAGCGTATGTGTGGCAGTCAATACACTGAAAGACGGCGGCTTTCTCACGATGGATGAGAATCATTTTCTTCATCTGACGGATATAGGCAGGAAAGTCGCTGAAACCATTTATGAGCGTCATTGTTTTTTCACGGAGCAGCTTATCGCCGCAGGCGTTGACCCTGAAACAGCGTAGGCCGACGCCTAGCGGATGGAACACGTTATCAGCACCGAGAGCTTTTTGAGGCTGAAAGCGGCAGCTAAACAAGAGCAAGATTAGTAGAACCAATAGGGCAGACGATTCTACCTGATTTGACGGAAAAGTACTGCGGGAGGTGATCATCAGCAAAAAAGGGAAGAAATCTCCTTACAAAACAGCCGGGGACAACATCGGCCCGGTATCAATAAAATATTTGTCTGGCAGCCAAGTTCAAAAAGCGTAAATATCAGAGTAAGCACCTAAATACGGCCAGTTGCCGGAACAAGGTGCTTTTTTCTTTGTTAAAAGGGATGAAAAGGCTGCAACACTGTTTTCGTGTAAGGAAAAAGTGTTTCTCCTCCTTGACTATACGGCTGCTTTGGATATATTATTAGATTAGTAATGACTAACTATTATGAACATGGAGATGAGATCATGACGCACGGAAGCCGTTATCTCGGAAAACTTTATAACGACTTGATAACCAATTCTCCTCAAACAATTTTAATGGATATTCCATCTGATCTGGGCCGGGGGAGAATTTCTCAAACAAAAATCAAACATGGGATTATCCTTTCAGACTGGCAGATGTGCTATCAAGCAGACATGAATGTGCAGGGGCCGGTAAGCAAAGAATATATCCAAATTATTTTCTGCCTGAATGACGGCATTTCATGGGGTATGATGGATGAAAACAAATCTATCACGATTCAGAAACGGGAATCCTGTATTTATGCAGGTCATGGCGGAACGGAATATATATGCTATACAAAAGACAGTAATTTCACGTTCAAAAGTATCAAAATACCAATCACCTATTTTTCGCAGCTTCTTACCGATTACTTTGACGGGCAGGAGGCTGCCGCTTATGAAAAAAAACTTCTGAACGGAATTTCAAAAGTACCAGTAACACCGGCTATGGAACAGATTTTGGCGGAGACAAGCCAGTTTACGCAATACCGCGGTGGATTGGGTTACTTGTATCTGGATGGGAAACTGTTAGAATTGTTGTCCATTTATCTGGGTGAAGTGCTGGAACTGGACATCCTGATGGGAAAAAATATTTCCATGTCCCGAACTGAGAGAACTGCCATTATGGAGGCAAAACGGATTATAGACAGCCAGCTTGCCTTTGCTCCCTCATGCGAAGAACTTTCCCGCTTGGTTCATCTAAGCGTTACGAAATTGACACGAGGCTTCTCGTCATTTTACGGTATGCCGATCCATCAGTATGTCATTGAACAGCGTTTGGTTCAGGCGGCGCAGCTTCTTTTAGAAGGCGACTGGAATGTAAGCGAGGTTGCTGCGATTGTAGGCTATGGAAAGCCAAGCAATTTTGCGGCAGCGTTTAAGAAAAAATATGGCGTAGCACCGAAAAACTATCGTGAAAGCCGGTTTGATAATCCTAAAAATAAGCCCTGACCGTTTTTGGGTCAAAATGGGCAGGTTTTGGGTTGGATTAGTCTAAGATAACTGCTATTCTATGTGGTGTGGTTAGAAAAAACTAACTACACCACATTTTAATTCCAACAAGGAGGCAAAGCATGAAACAAAAGTTAAATGCAAAAGACTTTATTCTCATCGGTGTCCTGACTGCCCTCATGTGGATTATCTGCATGATCATCAGCACAATTATGAGCGTCGCAGGCCCGGTAACAAATGTGTTCTACCCATCGGTCGTTGCCATTCCAAATGGTATCGTGATGATGCTCTTATTGGCAAAGGTTCCGAAAAAGGGTGTGTTCACAATCTGTGCTGCAATCCAGGCAATCCTGTTCCTGCTCGTGGGCGCCTTCTGGTTTATCCCTATCGGCTTGGTAATCGGCGGTGTAATTTGTGATTTCCTGGTTATGGGCCGGAAAGAAATCACAATGAAATCCATGATGGCATCTTATGCGCTGTTCAGTGCCATTTTCGCTTTCAGCGCCATCTGCCCCATTAAATTCCTTCAGAGCGCCTTTGTCGGAGCTATGGAGAAGAACAACATCGCCCAGGAATACATCGATGGAATGTTAAATATTACTTCCGTTCCTATGCTGGTAGTCATTGTTGCCGCCGGTCTGGTCGGTGGTCTGATTGGCGGTCTGATCGGACAGAAAGCGTTGAAGAAGCACTTTATTAAGGCTGGGCTCGTTTCAGTAAAGTAACAGGATACAGCCCCCTGAAATTTATCGGACAAAACGCAGGCAAGCGGGATGCCTGATTTCAGAGCGCGGGGCAAAAAAGTCCCGCGCTTCGATTTTTATAGGGAGGCATCGGAATGGAAGAAACACAAATCAAACAGATGATTGAGCGTCAATCCCTACACGGTTCGGCGCTTCTGGACCCACGCTGCAAAATACTGCTCCTGGTCTGCATCGGCTTTGTCAGCTATTTTCTGGCTGGTGAAGTTGTCAGTCTGGCCCTGATGCTGGTTTATGGTCTGTTCATCGCATTCGGTAATGGTGGGAAATGGGCATTGAAAATGATTGTGTCATATATCATTGTAGCCTATCTTAACGCATTGCTTCGCTATGTGCAGGTACCGGTTTTGAGTGTGATTATGAGCGTTTTTGGCGTAACGGTTCTGAAACTTATCCCCATTGTGATGATGGGACTGTGGATATTGCGGACAACCTACATGGATGATTTGATGGTGTCCCTTCAGCGAATGAGATTGCCGCAGGCGGTCACAATTCCGCTGGTAGTCATGTTCCGCTATATTCCGACCTTGCGGATTGAATACAGGCAAATCCGCAATACAATGGACATTCGGGGGATCAGTGATACTCTTTGGAAACGGGTATCTCATCCACTCGCAACCATTGAGTACATTTTGATACCGCTGTTAATGCGGTGCCTGAAAGTAACTGATGAATTAGCGGCGTCTGGAACAACACGAGGGCTGGAGCTTGAGTGTAAGCGTTATGCGCTGCGCCCAATCCGTTTTTCCTGGCCGGAGATTGCGGTTTCCCTGCTCGGCATTCTCTTTTTGGCTGTTTTGCTGTTCCTTGACCAGACGAAAATCGGTGAAATTATTTTGTGGAGGGTTTGACGATGATCTCATTTCAAAATTTCAGCTTTCGTTATGAAGAAAGCCAGGATTTCACCCTTCACAAGATTGATATGACCATAAAGACCGGTGAGTTTATCCTTCTGACCGGACGCAGCGGCTGTGGAAAGACAACGCTGATCCGTTCGCTCAATGGCCTTATTCCGCACTTTTATCCGGGCGAAATGAAAGGCGATATTCTGATGGATGGACATTCTCTGTTAGAAATGCAGCCTTCACAGTTGGCGGGGCAGGTTGGAACCGTATTTCAAGACCCGCGTTCCCAGTTTTTTATGACGGATACTACACGGGAACTGGCCTTTGGCTGTGAAAACCTCGGTCTGAGCCGCGAGGAAACGATTGATAGGATTGCAAAATCAACAAAGGAGTTGGAGTTGGCGGATTATTTGAACCGGAGCATTTTTGCCCTGTCCAGCGGGGAGAAACAGCAGATTGCAATCGGTTCCGTCTACGCGCTTGCCCCAAAGGTTTATATTTTCGATGAGCCATCGGCGAACCTGGATTATGCGGCTACCAAACGGCTGGCTGAGATTATGGGGAAACTCAAAAAGAAGGGATATACGATTTTTGTGGTAGAACATCGTTTCTACTATCTGCGGGAATGGATTGACCGGGTATTTCTTATTCAAGACGGGCAGATTGAACAGGAATTTACAAAGGAAGAATTTTGCGCTCTGCCGGAAGAAACCCGCATTTCTTATGGTCTGCGGACAGCATATCCTGAGCGTGACGCAGAACATTACCGGGGAAAGGAACGTGCTGATAACGGAACACATCTCCTGAAAGTAAATAGTTTAGGGTTTTCCTACAAGAAAGGGCCAGAGGTGTTTCAGAACGTCAGCTTTGAGGCTCACGCAGGAGATGTGATTGGTATTCTGGGCCATAACGGGGCAGGGAAAACAACACTTCTTTCGATTTTGACCGGCCTCTTAAAGCAGCAGCATGGCGAGGTTTGCTTTGATGGAAAGAAACTTTCCCCCAGGCAGCGGCGGGCGCTTTCCTATCTTGTGATGCAGGATACAGACTATCAGCTTTTTGCCAGCAGCGTAGAAGATGAACTTTCTCTGGGAATAAAAGAGGACTGCAAGGAAAAAGTTGATGCCACATTGAAAGCTCTGGAACTTTCAGAATACCGGGAAAGGCATCCGGCCTCTCTTTCCGGCGGGCAAAAACAGCGGGTAACGATTGGAGCCGCAATCGTAAAAGACAGCCCGGTGATCTACTTTGACGAGCCTACCAGCGGTCTGGATTATGATTCTATGGTACGCGTCAGCCGCTTAATCGAACAGCTTTCAAATTCCGGGGTGATTGTTTTTGTAGTGTCCCATGATTTTGAGTTTATCGTCCGTACTTGTACCGAAGTGGTTCAACTGGACGATCACGGAGCGATTCAAAACCACAGGCTTTCGCCGGAAATTTTGAAAGCTCTGTCTGAAAAGTATTTTACCTGATGGGAGGTTGTGATTATGTTTCAAAAAGTATTTGAATATGCCGGTCCCCATAAAAAGGGGCTTTATGCGGCAACGGCGGTGGTACTGGTCAGCGTCTTAATGGGGGTTCTTCCTTTCGTGCTGGCTTATCAGGTCATCGCGCCGTTGGTTATGGGAGATGCAATAGATGTGTCATTCATGATTCTGCGCGTGATTCTGGTTTTCGTGTGCCTGGTGCTGCAAGCCATTCTCTACGGCGTTGGCTTAAATATTTCGCATAAGGCAGCTTATGACACCCTGCTCCGCCTGCGAACCGCCCTGCAAAAGCGGTTTGAAAAGCTGCCGCTTGGTGTAATCCAGGACAAAGGCACCGGCAC
Source organism: Blautia sp. An249 (assembly GCF_002159835.1). GTDB lineage: Bacteria > Bacillota > Clostridia > Lachnospirales > Lachnospiraceae > Blautia_A > Blautia_A avistercoris. Next base: position 29,104 of record NZ_NFJL01000014.1, read on the forward strand.
AATCAAGAAACTGTTTGTGGATGATGTGGACAGCCTGGAAGTTTTACTGGCTCACTCCATGCCGGAAGGGATTGCTAATCTGATGATCCCGATTGCGGTTTATGTGGCAATGTTTTTTGTGGACTGGAAACTGGCGCTGCTGTCGCTGGCGTCTATCCCCATAAGTCTGATTGCTATGATGACCATGTACTCGGTGGGCATGAAAAAAATGGGGCCCTATTATATGGCCGGCCAGAAGATGAACAACACCATCATCGAGTACATTAACGGTATGGAGGTTGTCAAGGTATTCAATAAGGATGCAGATTCCTATGAACGGTTCCGCAAAGACGTATCGGATTATTGTGACTACACTCTGGCATGGTATAAGGCGGCATGGCCTTGGATGGCAATTTACAGCAGCCTGTTGCCCTGTACGATTATCCTGACCCTGCCGCTGGGAGCATGGTTTGTCCTTTCCGGCTGGTCTGCCCTGCCGGATTTGATCTTGATACTGTGCCTTTCCCTGAGTATCGGTATGCCGCTGCTTAAATCTCTCGGATTCCTGCCCACCATGCCACAGCTTAATTACAAGATTTCAGCATTGGAGCAGGTTTTGGACGCGCCGGAGCTTCGGCAGACTGACGATGGATTCCACGGCAAAGATAACACGATTGCTTACGACCATGTTTCTTTTGCCTATCAGACCATGCAGCCTGGCCCGGGCGGAAAGCCCATGGTGGTGGAGGATGAGGTACTCCATGATATTTCTTTTGTTGCAAAAGCCGGACAGAAAACGGCCCTGGTGGGAGAGTCCGGCTCGGGCAAAAGCACTCTGGCGAAACTGCTTATCCATTACCATGACCCGCAAAAAGGAAGTATTTCCATCGGCGGACAGAACCTTTCCGACATGAGCCTGGAAGCTCTGAACAGCCGTATTTCCTATGTGGCGCAGGATCAATACCTGTTCAACACCTCTCTGCTGGAGAATATCCGCATTGGACGGTTGAATGCTACCGATGAGGAGGTCTTGGAGGCAGCGCGCAAGGCCCAGTGCATGGAGTTTTTGGAGAAGTTGCCCCAGGGTATCCATTCCATGGCGGGCGATGCGGGAAAGATGCTTTCCGGCGGCCAGCGGCAGCGTATTTCTCTGGCTCGTGCTATCTTGAAGGATGCCCCTATTGTGGTGCTTGACGAGGCCACCGCCTACGCTGACCCGGAGAATGAGGAAAAGATGGAAACGGCCATTGCGGAACTGGTGAAGGGCAAGACCCTGGTGGTTATTGCGCATAAATTGCCTGCCATTATGAACGCTGACCAGATCTGCGTGATGGCTCACGGAAAGATGGTGGCAACAGGCAGACATCAGGAACTGATCCAATGCTGCCCGGAATATCAGAAGTTGTGGAAGGCGGCGCAGGACAGCGCCGAATGGAAAGTCCACACCGCAAAGGAGGGGAAATAAATGTTTGCATTGTTTTCAAGAATTTTGAAACTATCCGGCCGTTATAAAGGCCGCATCCAGGGTGCGTTTGTTTGTGCGTTTCTGGAATCTATCCTGGCCAAAATGCCGATTTTCCTGGCCTTTGTAGTTTTAAGCGGCTTTGCTGCAGGAACCCTGACCGGACAGACCTGCCTCTATGTAGGCATCGGCCTCGCTGCGTCGGTGCTGGTGCAGATGCTTGTCCATTATCTCAGTGACAGCCTGCAAAGTGCGGCGGGATATTTGCTGTTTGCAGATAAACGCATGGAACTGGGCGGTCATCTGCGGAAACTTCCTATGGGTTATTTTACTTCTGGAAATATCGGCAAGATAAGCTCTGTACTCAGCACTGATATGGTGTTTATTGAGGAAGTGGCTATGAGTACCCTGGGCAATATGATGAGTTATCTGTTATCTTCTCTGGTTTTGCTGGCGTTTATGTTCTATTTAAACTGGCAGCTCGGTCTGATTGCTGCGGCTGTAACAGTTTTCGCATGGCTGGTGTCCAGGGGAATGAATAAAGTTTCCTTGCGGGAGGCCGCAGGACGCCAGGAACAGAGTGAACGTCTGACAGATGCAGTCCTGTCCTTTGTGGAGGGGATTGGCATAATTAAAAGTTATAACCTTTTAGGTGAAAAATCGGAAGAACTGACTGGAAATTTCAGACGGTCCAGAGATACATCCCTTGCTTTTGAGCGAAAAATGACCCCGTGGACCGTAGGGCTCAACGTGCTCTATGGTATTGGCATAGCGGCGATTTTCGGCCTGTCTATTGTGCTGGAACAAAATGGTTCGTTTTCTCTGGCCTATGTGCTGGGTGTCCTGCTGTTTGTATTTGACCTTTTTGGTCCACTGAAAGCACTCTATGGGGAAGCGTCCCGCCTGACAGTAATGAACGCAGCTCTGGATCGTATTGAAGCGGTTCTGGATGAGCAGGAACTTCCCGATACCGGCAGGCAGCACCTTCCGACACAGGCTCAGCCGGGACAGCCGGAAGTACAATTTCAGGATGTCGCTTTCGCTTATCAGGAGAAAGAAGTGCTGCATCATATCAGTTTTGATATGAACAAAAATTCCATGACAGCTTTGGTAGGGCCTTCCGGCGGAGGCAAGTCTACCATTGCAAATCTGCTGGCCCGTCTATGGGATGTGAAGTCCGGCAAAGTGACCATCAGAGGCATAAATATTCGAGATATACCGCTGTCCGAATTGATGGAGCAGATCAGTATGGTCTTTCAACGGGTATATCTGTTCCAGGACACCATCTATAACAATATCAGTATGGGAAAACCGGATGCTACTGAGGAAGAAGTCTATGAGGCAGCGAAAAAGGCGCGTTGTTATGATTTTATCATGGCTCTGCCGGATGGTTTCCAGACTGTTGTGGGTGAAGGAGGCGCTACGCTCTCCGGTGGGGAAAAACAACGTATTTCCATTGCACGCTGTATTTTGAAAGATGCACCGATTGTGATTTTGGATGAAGCCACGGCCAGCGTTGATACTGACAACGAGAGTTACATCCAGGAGGCCATTTCTGAATTGGTGAAAGGCAAGACGCTTCTGGTCATTGCACACCGGCTAAATACTATTCAAAGTGCTGACCAGATTTTAGTTATCAATAACGGCCAGATTGCACAGCGTGGCACTCACGAGGGACTTTTGAATCAGCCGGGTATTTATCAGGATTTTGTAAATATCCGAAAAAATGCTGCCGGCTGGAGTTTAACTTGATAGAAGGAGGTCTTAATGAAACTTCATGCGTCCGGGGAGGACTATCTGGAAACCATCCTTGTTCTCCAAAAGAAACTCGGCATGGTGCGCTCCGTAGATGTGGCCCGGCACATGGGAGTGTCAAAGCCCAGCGTGTGCCATGCGGTGGCAACTTTGCGGTACAATATTTCAGAAGGCACTTTTTGACTGTAAAATAACCTAAAAGTCCGAGATTGTTCCCATGACCTTAGGAGGACAGCTCCCATTTTATTTCCGCAGCGCAGTTTTTCTGTACTCCAACGGCAGCAATCCGGTACTCTTGCGAAACAATTCAGCGAACCTGCTTGAAGTTGAGTACCCAACCGTTTGGGCAACTTGTCCTACGGTCAACTCTGTATATGCCAGCAGATATTCTGCCTGGCTCATACGCCGCTGCTGAATATACTCTGTGATGGTGCAGTCGTAGTATTTTTTAAAGCAGCTTTTCAGCTTTGTCGTTCCCATACAGGCGATCTGCGCCAGCCGTTCCAGCGGAATATCACAAGCATAGTGGTCGCTAAGATAAGCGCCGACCGTCTGGATACTTTCCACATCCTGCCGCGAGAGCTTATGGGCTGGTTTATCAGGATGTTTCTTCTGGTATTCCACCACCATTGAAACCGCCTCCGCGACTTTCCCCTCATAAAAAAGTTTTGCGGCAATCCCTTCCCCGCGATAGTCCTTAATCTCTGTGAGCAGCCGCGACATTTCCGGGAAATCTGCAGTCTGATCGATTTTACGAAAAGCGTCAACGGGATTGAGCTGTGCTTCTGGATACAGCTTTTTCAGATAATCCTCATAGTAGGCAGGCGTGATTTCAATCCCAATCGAACGGATCGGAATATTTTTATGGATCAATGCTTTATAGGGCGCATAGCCTCCGATAAAGGTTTTGATACAACCGGCAGACAGCCTGCGGTATGGCGATAATTCTTCTCCGGAGATGGAGTCATATCGGGTGATACTCAAACATTCCGGCAGAGAAAATTCCAGCATGAAATCCTTATGGAAGGAAAAATTATGGATTTTAATATCATATAGGTCTTTCTGCCCGTAAGTCCAGTAGGTACCTTCTCCGATTTCGGGAGAGAGTTTCCAGCAGACACCTAATGCCCCGTATTGCCGGTCATCCGGATCACGGATAAAACCATGTTCCATCAGCAAAGGCGTATAAAACTGGTCAATAATTTCAGACATGAAAACAGACCGCCTCCTTTTTGCAACGATTGGACGAACTTTTGAAAGGAACGGACGAATATTGCCGGAACCTATTGAATGTTGTTCGACACAAGCGTACTGTATTAGATGATGGTTAGCGGAACCTAACCAAAGAATATCACAAACCACTTGTCGAGTCAAGACAACGAAAGGTAGGAGGATCAAAATGAGTAATCAAGCAAATTCTATGAACAAGGGTCTGACGGTGAAAGACCTGGTAACGACAGGCATTTTTACTGCGTTGGTATTCGTTTTCGTCTTAGTGGGAGGTATCTTTTTTGCGCCTAACCCAGTGCTTACATTTTTCATGCCAGCCGGGAGCGGCTTACTTACCGGGCCAGTCTTTTTGTTGATGATCGCCAAGGTTCAGAAACGGTGGAGCCTCTCCATCCTGGGCGTTGTAATCTGCATGATCTGGTTCGTGACCGGTATGCACTGGGCCTTTGCGTTAGGCTATCTGATGATGGCGGTTGTCGCTGATTTTGTTGCCGGTGCAAGACAGTACAAGAGCAAGGAGCTGAATAGCCTGGCGTATATCCTGTTCTCCCTGGGCGGAACGGGATCGTACATTGTTTTCTTTGCCGATCCCAACGGATGGGCGCAGACCATGCTTGGGAATGGAACGGAACAAAGCTACATTGACACCATGCAGGCAACTGCCAACACCGGCATTCTGATCGCTATGTTTGCCGCCGCTATTATTACATCTGCAATCAGCGCCTTTGTAGGCTGTAAAATGCTGAAAAAGCAGTTTGAAAAGGCGGGTATCACAGCATGAGCGGAGAACGCCAGAAGAAAGGGCTTTGGCTTGACCCACGGGCCAAGCTCTTGCTTATCCTGATATGTGTTTTGGCGTCCATGTTTGCCCCTTCTCTCACATACCAATTTGTCCTTGTTGTACTGATTGCGGTATTGGGAGCCTTCTTTGGAAAATGGAAATATGTCCTCAAGGCAGTATGCTTTTATGCGGTTATATGTGTTCTGACAGTCTGGATTATGGCTGAAATGACAGGGACACTGCGGACGATGTTCATCGCCTTTTTAGGTTTGTTCCATAAAGTCTATGCTTGCGGAACACTGGCCGGTATAGTTTTGACAACCACAAAAGTCAATGAATTTCTGTCAGGGATGAACCGTGCCCATGCGCCGAAAAAATTAGTCATCCCCCTGGCAGTCATGCTGCGGTATATTCCAACCATTCAAGAGGACTGGCATTATATCAAGGACGCTATGCGGATGCGGGATGTTTCTCCTTCTCTGGCGGGGTTCCTGGCGCATCCGGGCATGATGGTTGAGTGTATCTATGTGCCCTTGATGATGGCGGCTTCAAAAGCGGCGGATGAACTTTCCATCGCCTCTGTCACCCGTGGAATTGAAAATCCCCATCCCCGCACCTGCCTTGTCCAGATAAAATGCGGAGCTGCTGATTGGGGAGCTATGGCTGTTGCTGTATCTTTTCTGATTTTTGAGTTGTGTGTGCGGGGAGGTGTGATTGGTTGATCGAGTTTGAAAATGTATCGTTTTCCTATACCGGGCAGGAACATGACGGGCTGCGCGGCATCAATCTGAGGATTTCGGACGGAGAATGCGTCCTGTTCTGCGGCCGCAGCGGGTGCGGAAAGACAACCATTACAAGACTGGTAAACGGACTAATCCCTCAGTTTTACCAGGGAGAACTTCAGGGCCGTGTGCTGGTAGACGGTCAGGAAATCAGCAACCTTCCCATGTACCAGATTGCCGCAAAGGTTGGTTCGGTCTTTCAAAATCCACGGACACAGTTTTTCAATGTGGATACCGACAGCGAGATTGCCTTTGGGATTGAAAATGAGGCCCGTCCTTCACAAGAGCTGATAAAGCGAGTGGAACAGACAAGCGAAGACCTGCGTATTCAAAAACTGCGTAACAGGAATATTTTTGAACTGTCTGGCGGTGAAAAGCAGAAAATCGCCTTCGCTTCTGTTTACGCCATGAACCCGCAGATTTATTTACTGGATGAACCGTCCTCTAATCTGGATATGACTTCTATTCTGGAGTTGAGGGAACATTTGCGGCTGATAAAAAAACAGGGCAAAACGGTTTTGATAGCGGAACACCGGCTGTACTACCTGATGGAACTGGCCGACCGGATCGTTTATCTGGAAAAAGGAGAAATCAAAGGGATTTATACCCCGGAAGAATTTCAACAGCTATCGGAACAGGAGCGTGAACGCATGGGTCTGCGGGCAGTCGATCTGCGGGCGGTATTTCCACCCAAAACTTGCTCGCTTGCCCCTATCCCGGTATTGGAGCTGCGGAATGTGACGCTCCGTTACAAGAAACGAACTATTTTGCATGATATTAACTTATCCGCAGGAAAAGGTGAAGTGATTGGCGTGGTCGGTCATAACGGGGCCGGAAAGACTACATTTTCCCGCGCTCTCTGCGGGCTTCACAAAGACAGCGATGGGCAATTCTTATGGGAAAGTAAGCTGATGGAGCGCAAGACAAGATTGAAACGCTCCTATATGGTGATGCAGGATGTAAATTATGAGCTTTTTGCCGAAAGCGTAGAGGCAGAGTGCTCCTTTGGCATCCGTAATCCAGATCAAACGCTGGTAAATGCGACTTTGGAGGAACTGGGGCTTAGCCCATACCGGGAACGCCATCCGAACACACTCTCCGGCGGTCAAAAGCAGCGAGTGGCCGTCGCGGTCAGCATGATCTGTGGGAAGGATTTGCTGGTATTTGACGAGCCAACCAGCGGCCTGGACTTTGACAGCATGACCCAGGTGGCAGGACTGATCCATCGGTTATCCGATATAGGAAAGATTATTTTCGTTGTCACCCATGATTTTGAATTTGTCTGCCGGACTTGCTCCCGTGTCCTGCATTTTGACGAGGGCGAAATGCCCGATGATGTACCAGTTACAATGGATGCCCTCCCGAAATTGAGAGAGCTGTTCTCTGTTTCAGATGGAAAGGAGAGGTGATCTATGAGGCAGAAAAAAGAGAACCGGGTAGCGTTGCTGCTCCATTGGGCCGGAGGACAAAAGGTATGGTTGTTTCTGGCAGTACTTCTGGCGATGGCCGGAGGCCTGTGTATTGTGGTGCCATATATTGAAATTTACCGGCTGATGGACGCCGCCTTTAGCGGGACCTGCACGTTAGAACTGATGGTGCGGGTTGTGGCTGCTGTGACTGCGGCTGTGGTACTCCGATTTATGCTGTTTGGGGCGTCTGGGGTGGTATCTCACAAGGGAGCCTATGGCGCACTGTTCAAGGTTCGCTGCATGGTAGCGGAGCATATGGCTAAGGTGCCGCTGGGAGCGTTGAATGAACGGCGGACCGGGGACATTAAGACCGTGCTGAATGAGGACATCGAAAAGCTGGAACTATTTTTAGCTCACAATCTGCCGGATTTGGTCTGCTATCTGGTGGGACCAGTGGTGGTTTTTACTTATCTAATGACTGTTAATATCCCGCTGGCCTTGATTTCCCTTATTCCGCTGGCTCTGGCCATAATGGTGATGGGGATGATGTTCCGCAACACGGACGATCTGATGGATCGGGCTAACCGTTCCATCACTACGCTGAACTCTGTCATGATTGAATATATCAGCGGCATGAAATTGATTAAAGCCTATAATATGGGGAGTAAATCGTTTCAGAAGTTTTCCGGCGCTATCCAGGAAGAAAACGCCATGTGGAATGAAACGTCCCGGCGTATGGGGCCGCCCTATGCGGTTTTTGTAGTTATTATTGAATGTGGGATGCTGCTGATGGTTCCAATCGGCGGGATGTTTTTCCTGAAAGGCTCGCTGGCAGCCAGTGCGTTTCTGCTGTTTGTTTATGTGGGTTCCATGTATCTGACAGAAATCCGGCCATTACAGGAGCTAGGAACAAATTTCGCTAATGTACTCAATGCGGTTACTAAGACCAAAGAGATACTGGATATTCCCATTTATAAGGTGAATGGCTCCGAAGGGGGCAGGGAGGGCAGCCTGGGCCGTGAGGGTGGAACCGATTTCCCCCAAAATCACGATATTGAACTTCGGAATGTTCGTTTTTCCTATGATGGCAAGACCGATGTACTGCAAGGTGTCAACCTCAAAATCAATGACGGGGAACGCATGGCTCTTGTGGGACGATCCGGCGCCGGTAAAAGCACAGTGATCGAACTGATTTCCCGGTTTTACGATGTGCAGGAGGGTGAAGTGCTGATTGGCGGGAAAAATGTCAAGGAGCTGGATTACGATACCATTCTGAAGAATGTAGCCATCGTATTCCAAAAGACATTTCTCACCCGCGACAGTGTGCTGGAAAATATCCGTATGGGCAGCAACGCTACTTTGGAAGAAGTGCGGGCAGCCGCAAAAGAGGCACAGATTGATGCGTTCATCATGTCTTTGCCAGATGGATATGACACGAAGGTGGGCAGCTTCGGCTCCCGCTTCTCCGGCGGTGAAAAACAGCGGATTGCCATTGCCCGCGCTATCCTGAAGAACGCCCCCATTTTGATTTTGGACGAAGCCACAAGCGCCTCAGATCCGGAAAACCAGATGGAGATTGATAAAGCCATTCAAAATCTTTGTAAGGGCAAAACAGTTATTGTGGTAGCGCACCGTTTGAGCGCATTGAAAATGTGCAGCCGGGTGGCCGTGGTGGAAAACCATACGATTACCAGCGCTGGCACTCATGAGGAAGTCAGAAAGAACAACGCCTACTATCGAAAAGCGTGGGAGGATTACGAAGCGGCCCGAAATATTACTTATCAGTTGGAAGGAGGCGAGCTGGATGAATGAGCACAAGGTGAATGGTCAAGAAGGAGTCGGAGAGGGTGGCATGAGCCATGATGTATTAAAAAAGAACCGCAATTTTTATATTGGCGTTGGCGGAACCGTCCTGGAAGGGCTTCTCTCCGGCAGCCTGTTCATGCTTCTTTACTCTGTCATGCAGTTTCTGTGGTCAGGGCAGTTTGACATGAACCGGGCTTTGCTATTGACTGGTGTAATTGCAGTCATTTTCCTGCTTCGTATTCTGATTTACAGCTACGGCTATACCAAAGCGCAGATCGGCGGCGCAGAGGTCAGCAAAAACATCCGGCTTTTTATGGGCGACCATTTGAAGCGTATCCCGCTGTTCCGGTTTACTCAGGGACAGACCGGTGATTATATCAATGCCATTACAAGTGATGTAAACAACTATGAAAAAATCCTGACCCACAAAATCGGGGATCTGGCGAAAAACTTTGCCTTATCTATTATGCTGATCGTGTTTGTCATGACAGTCTGTGTTCCCGCCGGCCTGATCTTGCTGGCAGCGGATCTGCTCTTGCTTCCTGGCTTGTGGCTTTCTTTCCGTATGGTAAAGAAGTACGGCCAGGAAAAGAATGAGATTTGTGCGGAGAACGTCAGCAGTATTGTGGAGTATGTATCCGGCATCCAGACCTTCCGGGCCTATGGCGTGGGTGGCTTGAAGAACAAGACGGTCATCAACGCCATGAGGGATTTCTGCCGCATCAGCTTTATATATGAGGCCAAGGTACTTCCGGTGGGCGCAGGACTTGGCATCCTGATCTGGCTGTCCTGTCCGCTGGTCATCTGGATTGCTTATGCCCCGTGGAGCGTTGGGGCCATCGACACGGTTTCCTATCTGTTGGTCTGCATGCTGCCGCTGTTTTGCTCCAAACTGGCCAACGCCATTTTTGTAGACCTCACCAGCTATAAAAACCTGATGATCTCGAAAAATAAAATTCTCGGTGTAATGAATGAGCAGGAGGAAACAGGCAGCATGGAGCCGCTTCGGACAGCTACCCATGAAATTACCTTCGACAATGTGGACTTTTCGTATGTACCCGGAGAGCCGGTGCTGAAACACGCCACCTTTACGGTGCCGGACCAGAAGCTTACGGCCATTGTCGGGGACTCCGGTTCCGGCAAATCCACCATTCTGAACCTGATCGCAAAATACTACGAGGCGAATGGAGAAACCATTTCAATCGGTGACAAACCAATCAACCATGTGGCTGCCGAGCGTGTACTGGAACAAATCTCTATGGTAGATCAGGATGTGTTCCTCTTTGACGATACGATCCGGAACAATATTCGCCACGCTCGTTCCAATGCCACGGACGAGGAAATCGAGGCTGCCTGCCGGGAGGCTAATTGTGACAGTTTCATCCGTAAGATGGAGAAGGGCTATGATACGCCGACCGGTGAGAACGGAAACCTGTTGTCCGGCGGAGAGCGCCAGCGCATTTCAATCGCCCGTGCCATTTTGAAAAACAGCCCGATCCTGCTTTTGGATGAAGCAACAGCGTCCCTTGACATCGAGAATGAGTTGGCTGTGAAACAGGCGATTGCCAATCTTCTCAAAGAGAAAAAAACCGTGGTAATGATTGCTCATACTTTGTCCATCGTCAAAAATGCAGATCAAATCCTTGTGGTATCTGACGGGAAAATTGCTGAAGCCGGTACTCACGATGAACTGCTGGCGAAAGGTGGAAAGTATGCAGCTATGTGGAACGCCGAACAAAAAATTTCTGCTTGATTGGAGGTAACAATGAAACTTCATGCGTCCGGGGAGGACTATCTGGAAAGCATTCTTATTTTACAAAAGAAGCTTGGTATGGTGCGCTCCGTAGATGTGGCCCGGCACATGGAAGTGTCAAAGCCCAGTGTGTGCCATGCAGTGGCTACCTTGCGGGACGGCGGTTTTCTCACAATGGACAAAGATCGCTTTCTCCACCTGACCGATTTAGGCAGGGAAGCTGCCGAGCAGATTTATGAGAAGCACTGCTTCTTCACGGAGCAGCTGATTGCCGCAGGTGTTGACCCTAAGACAGCGGAGGCCGATGCCTGCCGGATGGAACACGTTATCAGCACCGAGAGCTTTTTGAGGCTGAAAGCGGCAGCTAAACAAGAGCAAGATTAGTAGAACCAATAGGGCAGACGATTCTACCTGATTTGACGGAAAAGTACTGCGGGAGGTGATCATCAGCAAAAAAGGAAAACAATCTCCTTACAAAACAGCCGGGCACTGTATTGGCCCGGTATCAACAAAATATTTGTTTGGCAGCCAAGTTCAAAAAGCGTAAGAAAACCAGACTGTATGAGGCATCGGATATAAATTCACAGAAATCCCAGGGGAAAGATCCTCTGGGATATTTTATGAGTGTTTAGTATGATGAATGAATGTTATTCATTGACATTTTTAGATAAAGGTATTATACTGATTGGTGGAAAGGAGGTTGAGGTTATGCGGGTTACAAAGGAACCGGAAGTGCGCAGGCAGGAGATTTTAGATACTGCCCTTAAATTGTTCGGGGAAAATGGATATGAAAGAACCTCGATTACAGATATAGCAAAAGCAATCGGTGTGGCACAAGGTCTGTGTTATCGCTATTTTCCATCCAAAGAAGCTCTGTTTGACAGCGCCATTGAACAATATGCGGATATCCTGGTGGCGCAGTTTACAGGTTCAGAAAAGAATAACGACAAAACTCTGCGTCAGATGATCGAAGAGATGACCTTCACTGTGGAAGAACGGAACACGCCATATTATTCTGTTTTTCACGGAGCAGAGAACAAAAAATTTCACGATCAGCTTTCTCTCAAAGTATGTGAAAAGCTGGTTCCCCTTGTAGAAAAGCTGCTGCAGCGGGCCAGACAAAAGGGTGAGCTCCAGTTTGACGATATACAGGCCGCTGCGTCGTTCTGCGTATATGGGCAGCTTGGCATCTTGCTGGCGCAAGATCTGACACAGGAAGAGAAGTCAAAAAGGATTCGTGAATTTCTTATCTTTGCGCTGCACCTTTGAAACAATCCCCCGCTTTGGACGGGGGAGGAAAATAAAAAAACCAAATAGGTATTTATCATGTGTCGCAATAAGCGGCTCATATTTTTACCAGTAAAATGAATGATATTCATTCATAAGAGAGGAAGGATGTTTATTATGAATGCTAGAATTGATTTTATTAATGGCAACACAAAGCGTTGTCTCATGGCAATGGCGCTCCCGATGATCGCAGCTATGTTTCTGAATATGATGTATAACTTTGTTGACAGCCTTTGGATCGGCAATTTGCTTGGAGAAACGGCCTATGCCGCTTTGACAAATTCCACCCCTGTCATTCTGGTTTTAACTTCTGTTGCGATGGGGGCGACCAATGGGGTATCTATTTTGATTTCTCAGGCTGTTGGGGCAAAGGACAGGAAAAGAACGGAAAGTCTGGTTGTCACATCGTTTTGTGTCGCAGTGGTTTTCGCTGTCCTTGTAACGGTTTTGCTTGAGGTTTTTCTTCCGGGGATTTTGAACGCACTGAATACCCCGGCTGAAACCTATGAAATGGCATACAGTTATCTGTCCATCTATGTACTTGGGTATCTGGCGGTTTATCTCTATTTATATTTTACTGCTGTTTTGCGCAGCTTTGGCAACTCTATGTTTCAAGCGGCGGCGATGCTGGTATCGACGATCTTAAACGCTATTCTTGATCCTATTTTTATTCACTTTCTTGGCTTTCACGGCGCGGCGATTGCAACGCTGCTTTCTCAGATGATTTGTCTGCTGTTTATGCTGATCTATCTGAAAAAGAAAAAATTGTTTGCGTTTAAAATCTCCGTATTTGACAGACACGATGTTTTGACGTTCATTCAAAAAGCAGTTCCCTCGGTCATTCAGCAGAGTATTCCGGCGATCAGCACGACGTTCCTCACGGCGCTCGTCAGCACATACAGCGTCACGGCAATAGCGGCTTACGGGGTAACAGGGAAGCTGGAAACCATTCTATTCTATCCGGCAATGGCGCTGAACATGGTCCTGACTACCATTATCGGACAGTGTGTTGGCGGCGCGCGATATGACCGGGCAAAAGACTATCTGAAATGTGCATTGGGATATGGCTGTGGCCTGTTGGTGCTCCTTTCTGTTTTGGTCGTTGGCTTTTCCAAACAGCTTTCTGGCCTATTCGTGAAAAGCAGTGATGTCGCAGTCATCGTGGGAACATATTTTTTGATCGTCAGCATTGGGTATGTTCTTAACACCGTTACAAATTGCTATCTGGGTATGCTCAATGGAATGGGGAAACCTTCCAAGAGTATGCTCCTGATGGTTTTCTATTATATTGTGGTACGGATGCCTCTGGCCTATTTGCTTTCCTGTTTAGGATTTGGCCTGAACGGGATTTGGGCTGCAGTGCTGGTTAGTCATGTAGTTGCCTGCATGACGGCTTCCGCAACGGGAACAATCATGGTCAAGAAGAAAATGGATACAAATTTGTGAGCCTGAAGACGAAGAACTTTCAAGATACAGAGTAATCAAAAGTATTAAGTTATTGCCGCGGCCAATTAGATTCTATTTTTATTGGCTGCGGCTATCTTTTTTGAGGAAATACGAAATCTCGATGCTCCTCTTGACAAGATGAATTTCTCTGTTATAATTAAAACATCGTTTTAAATACAGTGTTTTAAAAACGGTGTCTCAAAAGGGGAAGGTGGATCATCAATGGCAAGCAGAATCGAAGGGTTTGACGAAAAGATTCTTGCCTGCGCAAAGGAAGAATTTTTAGGAAAAGGCTACACGGACGCTTCTATACGGACGATTGCTCAAAACGCCGGTGTCAGTACCAGTACAATCTATACGCGGTATTCAGACAAGGAGGGACTGTTCCGTTTTCTTGTGGAACCAGCAGCCAATGGTCTGAAAGAGTTGCTGCAGCAAACGTTAAGTGGATTTTCTTCTTTGCCGGGAAACGAGCAGAATGAAAAATGTATGGAATATTCAAATCGCGGTTTTGAAGCTGTGATAGCATATATCTATAAATACTTTTCGGAATTTAAACTGCTGATTACCGGAGCGCCGGGGAATTATTATCAAGAATTTTTAGAAGATTTAGTAGAACTGGACACAGACTGTACAAAGAAATTTTTGATTCAAGCGAAAAGCAAAGCCCTGGCAGAGGGACGTATTACAGATGGGTTTTTACATGTTGTTTCCAGCGCTTTTTACTCTGGGATATTTGAAGTGGTAATCCACGATATGCCGATGGAAGAAGCGAAAAATTATATCAATGAGCTGCGTACCTTTTACGGGAATGGATGGAAAGAATATTATCAATAATAGGCGGGAAGAAGGTGCAATAGAAATGCAGAAAACGGAAGATTTTTGTGTGGACGAAAATGGCTGGATACATTGTCCGTTTTGTAAATGCAGAACAAGGACAAAAATACGGGCAGATACTTCTTTGAAAAATTTCCCCATATTTTGTCCGAAGTGCAAACAGGAATGTTTGATAGATGTTGACAATATGAAAATACGATTATCAGTAGTGCCAGACGCTAAGACGCAGAGCCGATAATTTGTTCATGGTAAAATACATGACAGATTATCGGCTTTTTCTTTTGAATATAGGTTAGCGGAATCTAACCGAAGGAGGGATTTGTATGAATCAGTCACAGGGCGGCAATCCATTTGGCAGACTTGTAGAGTTTGCGAAGCCGCATAAGACAGGGTATATCATTTCTGTCATCCTTGCTGTGCTGGGAGTTGCTTTTGGTATCGTTCCCTATTTTGCAACAGCGAAAATGACGATTGCGTTACTCTCTGGAAATCGGGATTTATCATTTTACATGGTTTGGTGCCTGATTTCCGGTGGCTGTTTTGTTTTCAAAGCAATCTTAATGGGAATTTCCACAAGGACATCCCATGAGGCAACTTTTGAAGTACTATCCGAGGCAAGACGGAAAATTGCTTCAAAACTTACCAGAGTTCCTATGGGGTATATCCTGGGCACTCCGTCCGGACAGTTAAAAAACGGTATGGTGGAACGAATCGAACAATTAGAAGTTCCTCTTGCCCATGTAATTCCGGAAATGACTTCTAATCTGCTCGTACCAATCGCAATTATCATTTATCTGTTTGTTTTGGACTGGCGAATGGCGCTTGTATCATTGATTACGATTCCGGTTGGAATGATGTGTTACATGGGAATGATGAAAGAGTACCCTAAGAAATACGGGGAGGTTGTAAAAGCAGGAAACCACATGAGCGCAACAACAGTAGAGTATATAGGCGGTATCGAAGTCATTAAGGCGTTCAATCAGGCTGATAATTCTTATCAGAAATTCACCAATGCAGTCCATGCAAATGCAGACCTGATTTTAGACTGGATGAAAGATACACAAAAATATTCGGCAATTATGATGAGTGTGTGGCCTGCGGCGCTTATCAGTGTGCTTCCAATAGGATGCTTGTTTTATATGAACGGTTCTTTGTCGGCGGCTGACTTTATTACGGTAACAGTCCTGTCGTTGGGGATTGCAGGCCCTATTGTAGCTGCCATGTTCTTCACGGATGATATTGCCAAAATAGGTACAGTAATGGGAGAGATTGACGGTATATTAAATCAGCCGGAGCTTGTCCGTCCAGAAGAAAAATGCGATTTACAAAACCTTACGATTTCTCTGGAAAATGTTCATTTTGCATACGATGAAAAAGAGGTGCTGAAAGGGATTGACCTGACAATTCCACAAGGGAAAATTACAGCTTTTGTAGGGCCATCCGGCAGCGGAAAGTCAACGATTGCAAAATTGATTGCGTCCTTTTGGGATGTGACCGGAGGATTGATTACGATTGGAGATAAAAGCATAAAAGAAATCCCCATCGACCAACTGAACGATTTGATTTCCTATGTATCACAGGACAATTATCTGTTTAACGACACGGTACGCAACAATATCCGCATGGGCAGACCTAAGGCAAGTGATTCCGAGGTAGAACAGATTGCAAAGGCTTCTGGCTGCCATGAGTTCATTATGAACCTTGAACACGGATACGAAACTGTGGTTGGCGGTGCCGGAGGGCATTTGTCCGGCGGAGAACGTCAGCGGATTGCGATTGCCAGAGCAATGCTGAAAAATGCCCCGATTGTTATCCTTGATGAAGCAACTTCCTACACTGACCCGGAGAATGAGGCAGTCATTCAGGATGCCATCAGCCGGTTGACAAAGGGAAAAACAATGATTGTCATAGCTCACCGGCTGTCAACAATTACGGATTCCGATCAGATTGTTGTTGTGAAAGACGGAATGATTCAGGCAAAAGGAACGCATAAGGAATTGTTGGAAAAATGCAGTCTTTATCATACGATGTGGGCGGCTCACATGGATGCGAAGGAGGTGAAAACGGCATGATACGTTCTTTTCGGAAATTCTTTCATTTTGCAGGCCGTCAGAGCCGGAATTGGTATTTGGGACTTCTTTATGAAATTATACGCTGCATTTTAGAGGCCCTGCAATTTGCTGCCCTTTTGGTTGTTTTGGACGGATTAGTTCGTGATGATATTACCACACAGACCGCGCTTCTTGCTTTTGGCATTATGTTAGCCAGTGTAATCGGAACCATTATTTTTTGGTATCTGGCACACGGAAAAGAGGGTGAAGGCAGTTATCGGATGTGTGAGGACAAGAGGATTCAGATTGGGAACCGCATGAAATATATGCCAATGGGTTATTTCAACAGCCACAGCCTGGGTAATCTCACATCCGTTGCAACGGCAACCATGAGTGATTTGGAAAGCATGTCCTTTGCTATTATTGTACGCACTTTGGTAGGTGTGATTCATGCCAGTATCTTTTCTATTGCTATGTGTTGTTTTAGCTGGAAGATCAGCCTGATTTTTTTGACTGGTGTAATCCTGTTTATGGTGATTAACACCATGCTCCTGCGCTGCTCCAAAAAATTATCTCCTATGCGGTTAGAAGCACAGACGGAGTTCATGGACGCCGTACTGGAATACATACAGGGAATGGGGGTTGTGCGGGCATTTCACATGGCAAAGCAATCAAATACCACGTTAGAAAAATCCATTGACGAAACGCAGAAAAAGAATCAGCTTATTGAAAGACAGCGAATTCCCTATATAGCAGCGGAGCAGGTTTGCTTACGCATCGCCAGCGCTATTGCTGCTTTCACTGCTATCGTGCTTTTTGTAAATGGTACGTTGGAATTGACATATTGCCTGATGATATTGGTATCGGCGTTTATGGTATATAGTCAGTTAGAAAGCGCGGGAGAAATGTTTTTTATGCTTTCGATGATTGACGCTTCTATTGACCGTGTGGAGGAAATCAATCAGAGTCCGCAGATTGATATTGACGGTAAAGAGCAGGCCCCTGCACGGTTAGACATTGAAATGCAGGATGTGAGCTTTTCTTATGGGGATAAAAAAGTAATCGACCATGTATCGCTTACCATTTTGCAGGGAACCACGACAGCGATTGTCGGCCCGTCTGGTTCTGGGAAAACGACATTGGTAAATCTGATTGCCCGCTTTTGGGATGTTGACAGCGGAAGTGTCCGTATCGGTGGGATTGATGTCAAAGATTATAAGCTGGACAGTCTGATGAAAAATATCAGTATGGTGTTCCAGAATGTATATTTGTTCCCGGATACGATTGAGAACAATATTAAATTCGGTTCTCCAAATGCCACTCATGAGGATGTAGTAAAAGCGGCAAAAGCGGCAAGGTGTCATGATTTTATCTTGGCATTACCGGATGGGTATCAGACAGTAATTGGCGAAAGCGGCGCAACCATTTCTGGCGGCGAAAAGCAGAGGATTTCTATTGCAAGAGCGATTATGAAAGATGCGCCCATTATTATTTTGGATGAGGCGACAGCAAATGTCGATCCCGAAAACGAAGCAGAGCTTCAGAAAGCGATTGAAGCATTAACACGGGGAAAAACCATCATTATGATTGCCCACCGCTTGAAAACCGTGAAAAATGCAAATCAAATCATCGTTATCGACCGAGGGAAAATCTCTCAACGGGGAACGCATGACGAGCTTATCAAACAGGCTGGTATATATGCGGATTTCGTTGGTATGAGAGAAAAGGCAATCGGTTGGAAAATCAAGGCAGACAGTCTTGCATAAAAGAAACACCCAAGGGTGTACCACAATGGTCAAAAAGATGACCAAAAAAATGAAAGGAGTTCCTACAATGGACAAGAAAAAATTAAACGCAAAAGATTTCATCAACATCGGTATCTTCACTGTCATCTATTTTGTGATGTTCTTCATTACCGGCATGATGGGCTACATTCCTATTTTTGCAGTCATCATCCCGTTGGTGCTGGGGATTCTGGGCGGCATCCCGTTCATGCTGTTTCTGACAAAGACCGGAAAATTTGGTGCTGCTACGATTATGGGTACACTTGTCAGCGTTCTCTGCTTTTTGATGGGCCAAAGCTGGATTTCGATTCCCTTTGGAATTATTTTCGGTTTCCTTGCCGATTTGATTTTTAAAGCAGGCGAGTATAAAAGCTGGAAACATACGGTGTTAGGATATTGTGTGTTTACGGAATGGGTGATCGGTTCCATGCTGCCGATGTGGATTATGAGAGATACTTTCTTTGAGGCATACAGAAGCAGCGGAGGTACGGATGAGTATATCAATGCTGTGATGAACCTTACAGCTAATTGGATGCTGCCGGTGGTTATTCTTTTAGGTATCGTTGGGGGCGTAATTGGCGCTTATCTGGGCAGGGCAATCCTGAAAAAGCACTTTGTGAAGGCGGGCATTGTCTAATGAAAACAGAATTATTACTGTCAGTTGATTCAAAGCAGCGTTTTTGGCTTGATCCAAGAACGAAGCTATATATGCTGGTGGTATTCAGCATTGTGATGATTGATGGAAAAACGGACGGTATTAGTTTCTGGTTAAAGCCTGTATTGGCGCTGATTCCCTTTTTCCTCCTGCTTTCGGGCAGGAGGAAAAAGGCTGCCATCATTTATCTGGTTGTTTTTGTTATCTCATGGACGGTAAATTTGTTTCTCGTTCCATATATGGGAGTGCTGGGAACAATCATAATATCGCTGTTGGCTCAATTTGGAACAAGATGGTTTCCCAGTGCTATGATGGGGTACTATCTTCTTTCGACAACAAAGGTTAGTGAATTTGTCCTTGCCATGCAGCGTATGCACATACCAGAGGCATTTATTATTCCATTTTCCGTCATGTTCCGATTCTTCCCTACCATATCCGAAGAAGCTGAATCTATCGGAAACGCTATGCGTATGAGAGGAATTACAGAAAAAATTTTTTTAAGCATCCGGGGGCCGTATTAGAATATCGAATTGTGCCTCTTATGATGTCGGTGGTGACAATAGGGAACGACCTCTCTGCCGCTGCTTTGACTAGGGGGTTAGGGAACGGGAAAAAACGTACAAGCATTTGCAAAATAGGCTTTTGCCGGAAAGACCTTGTTCTCATGCTCGTTGTTACTGCCGCCCTGTTGGTGTTCCTGCTTTTTTCGGGAGGGTTGAAATGATAGAGTTTAAGGATGTGTCGTTTCAATATGAGCAAGGCGATTCTAAAGGAAAAATCGAAAATATAAATTTGACAATCCATGATGGCGAGGCTGTTTTAATCTGCGGAGAATCAGGCTGTGGCAAAACAACGCTTACCCGCTTAATTAACGGTTTAATTCCCCATTACTATGAAGGAACACTCACCGGGCAAACGATTGTGCAGGGAATTGATGTGAAAAATGGCTCTCTTTATTCCCTGTCTGGTGTGGTTGGCTCTGTTTTTCAGAATCCAAGAACGCAATTTTTTACGGTAGACACTACCAGCGAAATTGCATTTGGATGTGAAAATATAGGAATAGATGCAGGAGAAATTAGTTCAAGAATAGAAAACACCGTAAACGCATTAAAAATTAAAGATTTGCTGAATAGAAGTCTTTTTGCATTGTCTGGCGGTGAAAAACAAAAAATTGCCTGTGCATCTGTTTCAGCGATGGAACCGGATATATTTGTGTTAGATGAACCATCTTCCAATTTGGATATTAAATCAATCAGAGAATTAAAAAATGTATTGCGTGAATGGAAATCACAAGGGAAAACCATTGTGATTGCGGAACACCGCTTGTACTATCTGATGGATATTGCAGATCGGGTTCTGTATATGCAAAATGGACGAATAAAAGCAAATCTTTCCATCTCTGATTTTAGAAAAAAGTCCACCGATGAATTGCACTCTCTGGGACTTAGAGCTTTGCAGTCGGAAAATTTCAGTAAAATGCAAAGCGTGGTTTGTGCGACAAAACAACTATATTTTCGGGACTTTGAAGCCTCTTATAAAAATGCTTCTGAAGGAAAAAAGAAAAAGCGGAAGGTACTGGATATATCTGACTTGATGGTTCCGCAAGGCTCCGTGGTTGGAGTAGTCGGCAACAATGGGGCTGGGAAAACCACTTTTGCACATAATTTGTGTGGGCTGCTTCAAAAAGCAAAAGGCAGTATGACCATGAACGGGAAAACCTATATGGCAAGTCAGCGGATTAAGGCGTGCTATATGGTTATGCAGGATGTAAACCACCAACTCTTTACAGAAAGTGTAATGGATGAAATTCTGCTAAGTCTGGATTATTCAGACGAGGAAAAAGCATTGCTCGAAGCAAATCGCATTATGGAAAGTCTGCATATTTCAGAATATAAGGACGCCCATCCGATGTCTTTATCTGGTGGCCAGAAGCAGCGGGTGGCCATTGCCAGTGCGATTGCGTCTGATAAGCAGGTCATTATTTTTGACGAGCCGACAAGCGGATTAGATTATAGGCACATGAAGAAAGTGGCAGAAAATTTGAGAGAATTGAGTTCATTGGGGAAAACATTATTCATTGTTACACATGACCCGGAACTGATTGCAGAGTGCTGCAATTATTTTGTGTTTATCGAAAATGGCAAAGTGCTATGGAGCGATGGGTGGAACAGGATAAGCCGGGAGCGATTAAAAAGGTTCTTTGCTTTTGAGGGGAATTAAATGATGAAACTTCATGCGTCCGGGGAGGACTATCTGGAAACCATCCTCTATGAACGCCATTGCTTCTTTACAGAGCAACTGATTGCCGCAGGTGTTGCCCCTAAGACAGCGGAAGCTGACGCCTGCCGGATCGAACACGCTATCAGCAGTAAAAGTTTTGCCCGGCTGAAAAAGGCAGCCAAACAGGAGCAAGATTAGAAAAACCGATATGACAGGTGATTTTGCCTGATGTGATGGCAAAGTGGTGCAGGAGGTGATTATCAGCAAAAAAGGGAAGCAATCTCCTTACAAAATAGCCGGGAACTGTATCGGCTTAATATCAATAAAATATTTGTCTGGCAGCCAAGTTCAAAAAGCGTAAATACCGGAGGAAGCAGCTAAATACGGCATGATGCCGGAAACAGGTGCTTTTTTCGGGTAAAAGACGTGGGAAAGCTAGTGGGTTCGTTGACAAATCAGAGGAAATGAAGTATTCTTTTTTGCGAGTTAGTAATAACTAACCAAAAGCAACTAATTGGAAAGTAGAGTATGGATAGAACCGCGACAAAAGCAGTAAATCGCCGAATAAAAGCAAAAAGGTTCTTCCATTCCGAATAAAGAGGGTGATTTGTTCGATGAATCAGGAGCTGCTTGCAGGCATCCGTCCGGAATTGTTTTTTGGCAAAAAAGAGGAAGAAAAGCAGGATGGATGCCGGGTGACACAGGTGCAGGTGTTTCCGGGAATCCTGCTTTTTTATTATGATATTCATGCGGAGCACCTGGATTATGGCGAGTCCGGCCTACCGTTCCCGGAAGATCTTATTTCTATCCAGCATTGCCGGGAGGGGCGTTTTGAGGGCGAATATGCGGACGGGGAATTTGTGTATCTGGGGGAGGGAGATCTGTCTGTCAATATCCCTGAAACTTCTCCGGTGAGAAACGCCTATCCATTATCTCACTACCATGGCCTGAATCTGGTCATTGGGACGGCGGAGGCGGAAAAGAGTCTGAAAGAGCTTTCGGGGGTTCTGGGAACAGAGTCTGTAAGTCTTGGAGGAATCCGGCAGAGATTGGGGAAGGGAAACCGGTTGATTCTTTTCCGCTCAGACCCGTTGATTGAAAATATTGTGTCAGGCCTATATTGCCGGGGAAGCTGCGGAGGAGGTTTTATAAGACTGCGCGTGCTGGAGCTGCTTCTTTATTTAAGCCGGGCTGAACACAGGGAATCCAGGGAAAAACCTTATTTTTCCCGAAACCAGGTGCAGGCGGTCAAGCAGATTGGCGCTTACCTGAAGGCACACCCGGAAGAACGTATTACGTTGGCAGACCTCTCCGAGCGGTTTGGTATCCCTTTGACTTCTATGAAGCAATGCTTTAAAGGCGTGTACGGAACTTCACCGGGTGCGTATCTCAGGCAGTATCGGATGGAGCTGGCAGCCAGGCTGCTTCTTACGACCTCGCTTCCGGCGGCGGAGATTGGGCTGCGGGTAGGGTATGAGAGCCCCAGCAAGTTTTCAGCGGTATTTTCCAGGCAGATGGGCTGCACTCCCGGAGAGTATCGGAAATCCGTTGTCCAAACGGAACAAAATACGGCCGGACAGAGTACCGCCCATGAAGGGGGAAATGGTATAGTAGAAGCACAAAAAGAGTAGGAGGTTTCTGACAATGAGAGAACTTGGTATCTGGAAGCAGCTGACGTGCTTGCCATTTTTATCCCTTTATGGCAAGGTCATGTATTCCGCCATGCAGCTGGATGTTTTTTCATCCTTGAAAGACAAAACCACAGCAAAGGAGCTGGCGGAGAAAAAGAACTGGAATGAGGCAAATACAGAGTATCTTTTAAGCGCCCTGACAGCCCTGGGATTTCTGAAAAAGGAAGGGGAGGCTTACCAGAATCAGCCGGAAACAAGCCGCTATCTGGTAAAGGGCAGCCCGGAGTATCTGGGCGAGTTCCTGGTATTTTACGGAATGGGAGAGGGGAGCGTTCCCATGGACGTGGTAAAGGCGGTAACGGAGGGCCCGCAGCCCATGGACCAGTCCGCCATGGAGGGACAGCTTGATTTTGAGCAGTATGGAAAGGCGCTCAGAGGCGCCCAGACAGGCTATCGCCAGAAGGAACTGCTTGAGATTGTGCGTTCCCTTCCCGAAAACGCTTCCATCCGCCGGATACTGGACGCGGGCTGCGCCACAGGGCTTCTGGGCCTTGCGGTCATTGGCGACAATACATCACGCACAGGAGTGCTGTTTGACCGCCTGCCTGTCGGTCTGATTGAGGAATCTGCAGAGCTTTGCGGCCTTACGGAACGGGCCAGGGCAGTGAGCGGGGATTTTCTGACGGATGATATTGGAAGCGGCTATGACCTGATCCTGGCCTCCAGCATTATGCTTTTTGCCAAAGGACACATGGAACAGCTTCTGAAGAAATTTTATGACGCATTGAATCCGGGCGGCGTGGTTCTGGTTATTGGAGAGGGAATTGCGAAGGATCACACAGGCCCCTGGGATATGGTGTTAGGCTATCTGCCTTATTATTTCCAGGGCATGGATATGGGCGTACTGAAAGGCGAGGTGGAGGAAGCGGCGAAACAGGCAGGTTTTTCTGGATATGAGCGAAGAAGCGAGCTTCTATGTTCGGGCAATCAGGATATCGAGATTCTGCGGAAGTAGAAAAGCAGGAGAGAAGGCCGGGCGCGTTTTGAAATGCCCGGCCTTCCCGACTTCAGTCGGTCATTTTTTGCGGACAGTTCATACATGCTATCCTTTTCTGTTCTCTGCTCCTGCGTTTGCTCTCGTTTGATTTCTCCCTCCGTATCTTCTTGGCACAAGCAGGACAATACCTTGATGCACCAGAGCCCGGGACATATTCAACGCCGCACACCGTACAATTTTTAGCGGGCATTGCTGCCCACCGTTTTGTAGGTATGATATGTAATTCATCGACAAAGCCGATGAATTTATAGTAAATCTTGATTTCCTGCTTCACTGTTCCGTCTGCCATCTTCTCACGCTCCGAAACAAGTATCTTGTCTATGAGTGCGTTTATAACTGTTGCATCCAGTTCTTTTAAGCCTTGATAATTTCGGATAAGGGCGAGGAAGTCACGGATTCCCCGTGATTTCTCGTAGCTTTCATTAAGAGTTTCCGTCACCTCTTTCAGCCTTGCTTCAATTTCAAGCTGCTCTTTCTGGTATTTCCCCGACATCATCTCAAAATTCCGCTCGGTAATACGCTCCATGACCTTATCCTCGTAGAGAGAGGAAAACAGCCTGTCCAGTTCCGCAAGGCGTTTGTTCAGCTTCTTACGTTCTTTCTCTAATGCTTTCGCCCTGCTCTGGTCTGTTTCCGTGAGCCGCTTTTCTATGGCCCTGACCGCCTTTTCATCATTCACTGCCATATCCGCAAAACAGTTGATGTCGGCAAGAACGGCATTGAATAAATCCCTTGCTTCTATATTGTGGGCACTACACTCGCTTCTTCCGTTTCTTGCATAATTATTACATGAATACTGTACACAGTCGATAATCTCTGGGCGTTTCCTCCTGTGTACGTTCATTGCCCGCAGAGCACATCCGCAGTCCACACACTTGATAACGCCTGCAAAAATATTTACAAATCCTCCCTTGTTCTGTGGAAGCCTACGACTTGTAATAAGCTGTTGGACAATATCAAATTCCTCCTGCGTGACTATTCCCTCATGGGTATTGGGTATCACTTCCCATTCTTCGGGCAGCTTAGAGGGGCGTTTCTTGCTTTTCATATTGGCGGCAATCCGTTTGTAGCCTACAAGATTTCCCGCATATATCGGGCTTCTTAAAATGCTCCTCACGCTGTTCCCACTCCAAATATAGCGTTTGTCCTCGTTCCCCTCAAAATGACGTTCAAAGCCTGTTTCGCCACGCTCCGCCGCATAAGCGGCAGGGCGTAGGATATGCTGTTTATTAAGATGTCTGCAAATTTTGGCAACTCCATTCCCTTTTAATGCAAGGTCGAATATCTCTTTTACAACATGTGCCACTTTATCATCTATCAGCAGATGGTTGTGGTCGGCAGGGTCTTTGATATAGCCATAAGGGGCGGTAGTTCCCATGAATTTCCCCTGTTGAAACCTCGCCCGATATGCCGATTTTATCTTAACAGATATGTCAGCGGCATACATTTCGTTTAAAATGTTGCGGAAAGGCGTGATGTCCATAGCAGATTTATTCAAGGTATCTACGCCGTCATTGACCGCTATATACCTCACGTTATGCTCTGGGAAGAAAACTTCCAGATATAACCCACAATCAAGATAGTTTCTCCCCAGACGGGATAAATCTTTCGTAATCACGCAGTTTATCAGACCGCTTTCAATGTCTTTTATCATATTCTGGAAACTTGGTCTTTGGAAATTTGTACCAGAATAACCATCGTCCACATACGTTTTTGCTATGTGCCATCCCTGCTTTTTCACATAATCCGTGAGGATGGATTTCTGTGTCGCAATGCTCGCACTCTCGTTATCCGTACCATCGTCTTTAGATAAGCGGCAATAAATGCCGACTAAATAGATTTTCTTTTCTTCTTTGATTCCTGCCATACTGTAAAACCTCCGTATCTGTCCTATCTGTTTTCATGTCCCATTGCGTACATTCTAAGCGGACAGCCCCTCATTGTCGAAGGTGTCGCCCTCGGCAATCTTCTTCCGAATATCCTCGGAGATAATCGGGACAAACGCTTCTGTAACGGTCTGTGTGCCGACATATTCACGGCTGATTATCATCTGCACTGGTGCTTTTGGCACGATACGCTTTCTCTTTTTATCTGCTTTCTTATCCTCGCCCATACTTAAATCTTCCTTTCCAGACAGGGCAGGGAAGAGTTTGGAAATGTCCCCGCCCTGCCAATCAGATACCATTAATCCTCGCTGTTTAATTCTTTCTGTAATGCTTTAAGGAGTGCCGCCGCTTCATCAGCGTTCAGCGTGATTCCCTTGCCGCACTTTTCACGGTTCGGGGAAAAGCTGCGGATGTCATACTTCGGCTCTTTCCCATTCCATGAAATGAGATTGATTTCCTTTGTGTAGCCACTGTCGCCCGTAGACAATACTGCGATTTCCTTTACGATTTCATACTGGATTTCTCTCATTCTCCATACCTCAACTCTCTGTATTTACTTCCCGAAAAAAGAAGATTAGCGGCTGTCACGGTTGCGTTTCCTCTGCAACTCACGCTCCAAAAGTTTGATGATGGTTTCCTCCATCTGCTTCGGCGTTGTGTTCTTCGGAAAGTATTTTTTCAGCTTGCTTGTGTTGATTTTCAAGGTTTCTTTCTGGTTGCCCTTTTCCTCCGTCATAATCGCAAATATCGTATCCATGTCAAGCCGCCCGCTCTGGCTTAACTGTTTCATCCGCTGTGCCTGTGAGAGTGAGGGCGTTGCTTCTTCGCTCTCCATCGTGGCAAAGAGGTTTTCCTGCTCGTCTTTCTTCAAGAAGGACAGTTCCACCGCAGGCGTGAGGGCGATTTTCCCCTCGTCCACCATCTGCAAAATCGGCGGTATCAGTTCCGTCAGGCGGATAAAACGCTGCACGGTCATCCTGCCCACGCCGAAGCCCTGTGCCACCTTGTCGTCCGTCCGCAACTTCGTCACAACTTGTGACGAGGTTAAGTCTGTGCGGAAACCCTGCCGCTTCATGGCTTCGGATTTCATCTTGTAAGCAAACGCCCGCTCCGATGGCAGGATATTCTCACGCTGCAAATTGCTGTCTACAAGGGTGATGATGGCTCGGTCACGGTCTAAGGGCAGGACAAACGCAGGCACGGTATTTATCCCTGCAAGTTCAGAAGCACGGACACGCCGCTGTCCTGCAATCACTTCATAACCGTCCCCGTCCTCTTTCGGGCGTGTGATTATCGGCGTGACAATGCCAAATTCCTTGATGCTTTCCGCTAACTCTGACAGTGTTTCATCTTCTGCCACATGAAACGGATTGTCGGGGAACGGGTACAAGTCTTTGGTCTTTAACACCTTAAAATCCTGTTTCTTCATTCACATATCTACCTTTCTTTCGCTCTGCTTCTATGATTTTTCTGCAATTCTTCCAACACTTCGGGCGGTATTTTTGACAGCAGCCGCCCCATCTGCTCGTTGGTTCTCTGCAATTCAAATATCTTCTGATTCGCTTTCTGCACCTTTAGTTCCTGCTCGTACTTTTCATCACGCATACGCCCCGCATAGTCTGATTCCTGCCCAATTCTCTCTTTCAAACTGTCGATATACGCCTGCTGTTTCCCGATTTCCTTAGAGAATTTCTCCACGTCTGGCAGCCATGCAGAGAGTAAATCTAACGCTTTATCCCTTTTCTTCCCTGCGTTAAAGGCGTTGATGTCGGATAGGGCAGACACGATT
The DNA here is from genome assembly GCF_002159835.1 of Blautia sp. An249. Taxonomy (GTDB): domain Bacteria; phylum Bacillota; class Clostridia; order Lachnospirales; family Lachnospiraceae; genus Blautia_A; species Blautia_A avistercoris. The sequence goes on from NZ_NFJL01000014.1 coordinate 56,704, forward strand.
TCTTCATACTGTTTATCAAGCCTGCCGCCTAATTTATAGAGCCATGTGGGGACGTGTTTCCGCTTGGTTTCCATTGAGGACTGCCCCCGTTCAAGCTGATTCCACCGTGAGGACATCCGCTCATGGTAGGCGGTCTGCCACTCGGATAATGATTTCTGGTTGCCTAAGATAGCTTTCGCTGACAGCTTATTGTCTGGCGTAATCGGCACAAAGCAGAGGTGCATATGGGGCGTTCTCTCGTCCATATGGACGACAGCGGAGAGGATATTCTGCTTTCCAACACGCTCCGAAATGAAGTCAAGAGCCGTCTGGAAATACGCTTTTTGTTCTTCGGGCGGTAACTGGTTCATAAATTCTGGTGAAGCTGTGATGAGCGTTTCCACCATCATCACGCTGTCTTTCCTTGTCCTGCACCCCGCTTCGGCTACCATGCGGTTAATCTCTTTCTTGTAGGTGTACTTTGGTGGTGCTATGAGATGGTAATTGTTTTTAGAGCGTTCCATATCTATATCTGGGTTGCTTTTGTAGGCTTCTTTCTTCCGCTCGTTGTGGCGTTCACAAGCCGCAACGCCGCCCGCTTTTCGTTTCTGGAAACGCAGGATTGCATAAGGCATAGGCGGATTCCTCCTTTCTTTCGGCGGGTGACCGTCCTTTGGGGTGACAGCGGTGACGGTGGTGACAGCAGTTTTGGGATACCCCCTGCCGACTGCCGCAACTGTCACCCTCACCCCCTGCATGACGGTCATGTCGATGATGACGGTGTTTTTGGGATACCCCCCTCGCAAGAGCCGTCACCGTCATGCCGCCATTCTTTTATCCGAAGCCGTAAGGCGTAGGATAGCAGGGCACAGCCCTGCCTTAAGGGAGTCCAGAGGGAACGTCTGGCACACGACTTTGCAGGGCAAAGTGTAGTGTGTTACACCCTGTAAACGCAGTCGGAAAAATCGGAATGATTTTTCTGACCGCAGGGGTGGTTTTACACGACCGAAAAGGGCGAGTAAATCTCACGCCTGCATTTTGCGTTTACGGGGTGTTCTCCCGTAGGGATGACAGCGGCAGGGTATCCTAAAATCACTGTCACCACCGTCACTGCTGTCACCCGCAGGGCAGAGCCGCCAGCTTTACATGGCTTTAAGCGTCAATGACAGTAACAGGGGGGTATCCTAATATCGCTGTCACCACCATCACCGCTGTCACCCGCCCTCCTTGCAAGGGCAATCCGCCTGCCGTCTTTCCTGCGGCTGTACTGGTAGCAGATACGGTTCTCGCTTAAAAATGTGGTGCGGTATTCATTCAGCCATTTCGTAATCACCGTGGGTATGGTTTCCGTTTCCCCCATAGCGGCTAACAGTTCCGTTGCCGTGCCTATCCATTCTTCCTTATCCCTCATAAAATCCACCAACCGAAAAAGGACATCTGGTATCGTTTCTTTCGCAAGCTGCTCCTGCGTTTTCCGCTCCACAAGCTCCCAACGGCAATCACGGAAACGCAGCGTGTATTCCTGATAAGGCGTGTCCCTGCCCGTCACATACAGCTTGGCGGTGTCAGACGCACGTTTCTCCTTTTCCAGAACAAAGGTAGCGTCCGCACTCCCCGTTAATCCTGTCGTCCCAGACACCTTGTTGAACACGTCGCTGTCATTCTGCTTTCGGATGTGGTGTACGACAATGACCGCCAGAGAGTGCCTGTCGGCAAAGTCTTTGATGAGGGAGATGTCCCCATAGTCGCTTGCATAGGCATTGTCTTTTGAAGCTGTACGGACTTTCTGCAAGGTATCAATGACAATGAGCCTGCTGTCTGGGTAATCTTTCAGATAATCTTCAAGCTGCACGATAAGACCGTCTGACAGCTTGCAGCTTGCCACGGCAAAGTGGAGCCGCCCGCTTGCTTCGTCCGTCAAACGAAATAACCTGTCCTGTATGCGGCAGAACGTGTCCTCAAGGCAGAGGTAAAGCACATCGCCCTCCATTGTCGGCATATCCCATAAAGGGATTCCCTGCGACACGCATAAGCATAGCTTCAGCATGAGCCAGCTTTTGCCTATCTTCTGTGAGCCGCAGAACAGCGATAAGCCTGTCGGGATAAGGCTGTCCACCACAAAGGATGGTTTCTCAAGCGGTTCATAAAGGAGCGTTTCGGCGTTGACTGTCTGTAACTTCTGCATGGCTTTCCTCCTTTCGGGCGGTGTCTTTGTTTTCGTTGCACATAGGCGTTGACCTCCTTAAAAATAGATTTACTCCCACGGAAAAAAGTGAGAGTATGTAATGCCGCCAATCCCACACAAATAAAAAACAGATTTCTTTTTCGGGCGGTGTCGGTCACGGTTGGAGATATTTCTTCAATTTCCGCCTTTACTTTCTCCTTTGCAATCGCAACAGATTTCTGTATTGCCGAAGCGGTGCAATGCTCCATAGCGGCGATTTGGTAAAAATTGAACTCATACTCGTAGTAGAGCAGGAAACGCCGCCTTTGTATCTCTGGAAGGCTCCCAACCGCCTTATAGAGCGTTTCATTCCGTTCTTCCTCAACCATGCGTTCATCAAGGCTCTTAGGCACACGCAACGCCCGTCTGTAAAGGGTTTCGTCCCATACCTCGTTAAACTCCCTGTGCCGCTCGTCCCATTAGAAAAGATTCCTGTTCCTGCGCTCCATCTGCCGAAACTCCATAAAGAACTGTTCCGACACTTCCAACTCGTGGGATTTGCCCTGCCCGTCCTTAAAGCTGATAAAATACCTTGTGCCGCTTTCCGTGGATTCCTCCCGAAGCGTGTATGCCTTAACCCTGTATGCCATCCTGTTGTCCTCCTGCAAAAAATGAGTGAGGGGATTTCCATCCCTCACCCAGTAGCCCGCAGGATGGCAGGCTGTTTTAGAAGCTATAAAATTTTCCGCAGCTTCTTCCGCAGATGGTCTAACCTCGCATAGATGGCACCAGTCGTCAAATGCACAAGCGGGGCAATCTCCTTTGTGGAATACCCCTGCATTTTCAGCAGGACGATTTTCAAGGTACGCCCGTCCACCGTGACTAATACTTGATAGAGATTTTCGCTCTCAATCTCTTCCAGTAACTCCGCAACCGTACCCACTTCCGCCTGCCGCTCCCTGCCTGCCATGTCCTCAAGATATTCCGCAACGTCATTCGTCCATCGGTAAAACCGCCTGTTGGAATTGAAGTCTGCCCTGTCCGCCATGCGTATCTGCTCAATGGTCGCTTCATCAACGCCGCACTCACGCAGCAGCTTTTCCTCCGCTTCTTTCCAGATACGCCATTTCCTGTCCTCCCGTCCGTGGTTGTATGCCATTCTTACTTCCTCCAATCAGAATTGATTGAGAGGGCAGAGAAAAGCCCCCTCATCTTCCCAAAGGAAAAAACAAGGGGGCTGAACGCCTTAAATTTTAATTTTCTATTATCTTTCTTAGTTTTATTAGGATTCTGGCTTTGCGTTTGTTTACAACGCTCTGGGTTATGCCCAACCTCGCCCCGACTTCACGCTCGGAAAGTCCGTCAAAAAAGATTGCCTGTATCAGCTCCTGTTCACTATCCGACAGCAAAGGCAGGGCGGCTTTCAGCCTGTCCACCATGACCGCATTGACAACGGTTTCTGCAATGTCCACCGCTTCATCAGTGATAAAGTCCAGAGGATTCCCCTCGCTGTCCGTAAATCCGTCGAGAGATAGCAGTCTATTCTTTGTATCTAATTTTTGCAGATAACGCCACCGTTCCTTGTCACGGTAGAAGTCTGTGTATTGCTCCCTCACGACTTCAAGCAGACAGCCTTGAATGGGGATAAACAGCTTGTCCATATAGGTCTGGTCGGATTCCCTGCAACGGCAGAACTCCGTGTAGGATAATTCCACATAGCCGCCACTTTCTCTGATATATACCTTTCTTGGTGCATATTTCACCATAAATACCTCCCATCTGAATTTTTGAAATGTAAAAAATCCAGATGGAGAGGCGGAGAACGACACCGCATATCAGAAACAGCCCTACGGCACTTTCCAACAAAAATCGACAAAAGAAAAACCGCAAAGGCTCTGTGACCTTTACGGTTATAGGAAATAGTAATTCTATTGTATGGAGATTGTACTTCTACTTTCAAGGTGAGAAGTACCGTTGCACTGGCAGAAATTTTTTTAACTGGTTTCCTGCCGTTCTCTGATATGCTATGTATTGATAAATTTTGCTTCGTATGAGCAGATAGATAACTGCCCGAAAAAAGGACATAAAAAAATCCCTCCAAATTTAAAAACAAATTCAGAGGGTAATTTAGGGTATAACAAAATAACCCACCCGAATATCGTTTTTTTTATTTGGTGAGTTTGTTCTTTCAAATACGAAACAAAAAGAGCCGATGATTCGTGAATTGTTCCACAATTTCATCGGCTCTGCGTCTTAAGCGTCTGGCTCTTTGATGACAGTTATCTTCAAGTTGTCAACTTTAATCAATCTTTCTTGTCTGCATTTTGGACAATAAAGGGGATAATTCTCCAAAACAGTGTCCTTCCTAATTTTATTACGGGTTTTGCTCCCACAAACAGGACACAATATCCATTCGCATTTCATCATAATTAGTCTCTAATCCTTTCAAATCTCATTTTATATGACTTTTGCAAGCTGTTAAGCTAACTTGTGGAACATATGCCGAACCTTATCTATACGGCTATTCGGGCGGCGGGGTTGGCAAATAAATTTACCAATAGCTGGCTGGTATCCTTTTAACTCTGTCAAGCAGACTCCCTGCCCATTTGTGAAATAAGTTAAATCGTTCCTGTATTCTTGAATACATCTAGCAGGGATTTCTCCTTTCAGAATGACCTCGTCATTCTTTATCTGAGTACTTACAATATCTGCACAATACCTTGGAGCATCATGATACGCCCGTGAGAGATATTCCTGCGGTGCATAAATTTCAAAGTGGAGATATGGCTCTAATAGTTCTGTCCCTGCTTTTTTTAAAGCCTGCTCCAATACGATAGGGGAAAGCAGCCGAAAGTCTGCGGGGGTACTTACAGGACTATAATACAATCCATATTCAAAACAGATTTTACAGTCTGTCACTTTCCATCCATACAGCCCCTGCTCGCAGCCATAAAGAACCCCCTCCATAACCGCATTTTGGAACGATTGATTTAAATATCCAAGTGAAACTCTGCTTTCATACTGCACTCCGCTTCCAATAGGGAGCGGCTCTATGGACAACCCGACAGAAGCCCAGAAAGGATTTGGCGGGACTTCTATGTGGATGGTATATTCTGCTTTTCTAAGCGGTCTTTCCATATATATAACAGTAGGCTCTTTTATTTCTGCCTCCACATGATATTTTTCCTCAAGGATGGCACAAATGACTTCCATCTGCACATTCCCCAAAAAAGAAAGTATAATCTCATGCGTTGTAGTATCCACATAATATTTTAAAAGAGGGTCGCCATCTGAAATTTCTGTAAGTGCCCCAAGCAATATTTCCCGCTGTTCAGATTTCTTTACTGCAATCGTTGTTTGGAGCATAGGGAGAGGATTTTCAATAAATTTTCTCTGCGGCAACAGTATTTCGTTCCCCAAAATACTGTTTAGCTGCAAAACATCATTTGGTAAAATTACAATATCACCAGAGCAGGCTGTATCGGATGAATATAATTCACCGTTTGTCGGAACACACATCTCTGTGATTTTTATTTTCTCTTTTTCAGATATTCTAATAACATCCCTCAAATGCAATGTTCCGCTATATATACGCACATAAACAAAACGCCGCCTTTTCTCTGAATATTCAATCTTAAAAACCTGCCCGCATAGTTCAGATTGACCTTCAGGCGTTGATGAATAAAATTTACTGGCAATTACTTCTATAAGCTGCCGAATCCCCAGATTGTTTTTAGCGCTTCCGTGATAAACGGGAAATAACGTTCCGTTTTGGAATCTCCTGTTTTCTTCCTGTTCCAGTTCTGACATTTTAAACGGTTTCCCTGACATATATTTCTCTAATAGTTCATCGTTTCCCATAATTACCGCATCCCACTGTTCCATATCGTCATTGTCCGTTACATTTATATGGGGATGCTGCCCAACCTTTTGCTTCACTATAATTTCCGAAGAAAGCTTTGCTTTCATTTCCCGATATACCATTGGCAAATCAATCCCCTCTTGGTCAATTTTATTGATGAAAAAAATTGTCGGAATCTTCATTATCTGTAGTGCATGAAACAGTATACGGGTCTGTGCCTGTATGCCATCCTTTGCAGAAACTAATAATACTGCTCCGTCTAATACGGATAAAGAACGGTATACTTCCGCCAAAAAATCCATATGGCCTGGCGTATCTATAATGTTGACTTTTACATCCTCCCACTGAAAAGATGTCACTGCTGTCTGGATAGTGATTCCCCTTTGACGCTCCAAATTCATTGTATCTGTCCTTGTTGTGCCTTCATCTACGCTCCCTAGTTCTGCAATTGCACCACTGGTATACAATAAACTTTCCGTTAATGTTGTCTTTCCTGCGTCAACGTGAGCCAGAATGCCTAAGTTAATTATTTTCATGTGATTTTCCTCCTATCAACACCCAAAAAAGGGCATAAAAATACCCAGTGATAAATACTCCTATCACTGGGTAAATAACTCCAATAGCCCCAAAACACTTATATGTTTTCGGGCATATAAAATTACATGATAAAAGTATTCTTAAACTGGGTACAAAAAACTAAGCCCCATATTAAAAGTGAAACGGGACTGCTACTTTTTGTTCCCACTATCAAATTGACAGTTTATTTAAGAATACCTTGCCGCATATTTATTAACTCCTTGTATAATACTGAATCTAATTATATTCCTTAACCCTTTATTTGTCAAGCTGACAAACTAAAGCAGAAAAAGCGGCAGGATTTCCCCCTGCCACTAATCATCTGTTTATGCAAAAATAATTTCCTTTTCCACAATCTCCCTCGCACAAGCCCTTATGTTATTGAGGCATCCTGTCCATTCTAAGGCGTTTTCTGCCTTTAGCTGTTCCGTTATGCCCTGTGCCTGTTTCATACCCTCTATGAGCCTTTCAAAGCGTTCCTGTGCCTGTCTGTTGATGTCGGCAAGGTAGGCGTTTAGCCTGCCGCTTGTAAGAAGATTGGTGTATGTAACTTTACGGTACTGTTTTAGATAATCTAAATGCCGTTGCCCCCAGATGCCTATTGCCTGTTCTTCTTCGGCGGGTACAGTTAAGCACGGTATCAAATAATCCCCTTGCCTTTCGTATTTGCCGCCCAGTTCCTCAAATAATGATTTTGCCATTGTCTGTTACCTCCACATTCTTTTTTATTTTGAATGTCCGCAAAATCCGTCCTACATCTGTCGTCCCACAAGCATATCCAATAGCAAAAAATAAACGAATTGAGAAATACAAAGCTAAGTGGTGTGCATAAAAAACCAGCCGCACGAAATCGTGCGACTGATTCAGAGCATCTTATTTTAGATATTTGACCTGTCTACTTGACAGGGGGCATATCAATCCGGTTCCTTTTTTTCTTCTACTTCCACTGAAAGTTCTCTTTTCCTGCCCCGATTTCAAAATGGTATTTGGCAATGCCAAGATCAATTTTGCTGTAAAATCCCATTCCTGCTTTGGATGATACAGTATTACCATCCAAAGTAAACGTAAACTTTTGCTGATTGACAGCCGTAGGAGCGAGCAAAGCCGCATCAATTCCATTGAGGAACCATTCCGGCGGTGTTCCCTGAACATTCATAACCCGTTCTCTGGATTTTGATTTATGAGGGATGCCGGCAGTCTTTCCGTAGCCAAGAGCAATTACAAGGCACAGCTTTTCCCCTTTATTGATTTGAAACCTAGCTTTTCCCTTACTGTACGTCATAGCTACCCAACAGGTATTTAAGCCCATCATCTGTGCATACAGGACGATCTTTTCTCCATAATATCCACATTTTTCTTCTAAGTCCCTGCTCTTTTTTCCTGCAAGTGCAATATAATTCCTGACGCCGGAAAATTTGCCATAGTGTGCCATGAAACTATCAAATGCGTCAGGCTCGTCCAGAATGAGCTGTAAATGCAGTCCACTGTCTTTATTACATTGTTCTGTAAACGAAAACAAATCTTCTTTTACGTTTCCTTCAATTCTTTTGTCCGTATAAGTTCTTACGGAATGTCTTTCCTTCATTGCCTTTAATAAATCCATGTTTAGTCCTCCTGGTTCTATTTCGATGCTTCTGGGTCTGATATGCAATATGGATTACGTGTCAGCACGTGAATGTTCATATTATAACATATTTTATTGGAAGCAGCGTATTTGTAAAGAAAATCAGGATATAAATCAGGATTTAATTTCTTTCATGAGTATAGACGCGGAAATAGATGGGGTGTAAAATAAGCTTATGAAAAAGAAAAGGGGATGAAACTATGAGAAAGAAAGTAAAGCAATTCCTTGCCATTACCATAACCGCAGCTATGCTGCTTTCCGGCAGCAGCTTTGTCTATGGCGCGGAAATGGAACCGGAGTTACAGCCGGAAGAAGAGCAGACAGAAACACTGCTGGAAGAAACCGGGGATCTTCTGTCCGAAGAAGAGGAAGAATGGGATACGGATACGGACAGAGAGGAGGAAGCGGAGGAAGCAGAACCGGTTTTACCAGAAGAACTGCAGCTAAATGAAGAAGCGACAGAAACGCCGGGCGTGTACGAAGGCCAGGAAGAATATCAGGCTTCAGCCGCAGAGAGAGCTGCACAGGAAGAGATCATGAAGGTACCTGTAACAGGATACCGGCGGTACACCGAAGCTTTTAAAGTGCTGGAACTGGTAAATAAAGAGAGGACAAGCAGAGGTCTGTCAGCCCTCAAAATGGATAAGGATTTGCTTGATGCAGGAATGTTAAGAGCAGCAGAGCTTGGGATTTACTATTCTCATACACGTCCTACCGGGGAAGGCTGTTATACAGCAGATCCCAAAATTATGGGTGAAAACATTGCGGCGGGGACGGCCTTCTTCTTTAGTGAGGCATCAGATGTTATGGATTTGTGGATGCTTTCTCCGGGACATAAGCAGAATATTTTAACAGAGAGATATAAAAGCCTCGGCGTAGGATCAGTTCAGATAGATGAAGTTACCTACTGGGTACAGGTGTTCGGAACAGAAAACGCAGAAACAGCCAGCTCTCAGGACTACACGAACGGATGGAAAAAGACGAACATCAGTTTCACAGAGAATGATGAAGATTTTTCAATGTTTCTGGAAGTAAACGGAAGTTATGATGTAGGAGTAACTGCGCCGGTCCGTGTGGGATTTGATAACAGCTTTAGTAATATCTGGATTGAAAACAGCAGTTTTAATTTTACCAGTGAGAATCCAACGGTTTGTACCATAAATGCCAATGGAGAACTTACTGCCAAAAGAGGAGGAAGAGCGAAAATTACAGCTGCTTTAAAGAACTATCCCCAGGCTTCGGCCAGCGCAACCGTGACAGTAGACGATCCGGCAGGCCAGACTGTTTTCCGTAATACGACCCCGCAGGTATCGGCCAAAGCCAATGGAGACGGAAGCGCGCTGATTAGCTGGAAAAAAGTTACCAATGCCTATAGCTATGGTATTTATCGGAAAGAGGCGGGCGGAAGCTTCCAGGGGCTGGCCACGGTGGGAGCCAATGTTACTTCCTACACAGATAAGACGGCAAAGCCGGGAAAAACTTATTATTATACAGTAAAAGGCTTCTGGGATGAGAACGGACAGGGAATTACCACCAAATATCCAACGAACGTGTCTGTAAAGATTCCAACGGAGGAACAGCAGTTTGCAAACCTTACTACCCAGGTAACAGCTAAAGTAAACGAGGATCGCAGTGTATCCGTAAACTGGGGAAAACTAAATAAAGCAGCCAGCTACCGGATTTACCGAAAAGAAGCGGGTGGAAGTTTCGCAGGACTTGCCACAGTGGGAGCAGAGGCAACCACTTACCGGGATACGGCAGTGCAGGGAGGAAAGACCTACTATTACACAGTAAAAGGTTTCTGGAAAGAAGGGGCTGCCGGGACGGCGACCAAATATCCTTCTAATGTAAATGTAACCATCCCCGTAGATCCCAACAATCCCCAGGAAGTATTTTTAAATACGGTTACAAAGGTATCGGCCAGCGCCAATGGGGATAAGACCATAACGGTATCCTGGGACGAAGTAGACAATGCAGCCAGCTACCGGATCTATCGGAAGGAAGCCGGGGGAAGCTTTGCAGGGCTTGCCACGTTGGGAGCAGATACCACATCTTATACCGATCAGACAGCGAAACCGGGAAAAACCTATTATTATACAGTGAAAGGCTTCTGGGAGGAAAACGCCCAGGGAATCACCACGAAATATCCTTCCGATGTGAGTGCAAGGATACCGGCAGAGTTCCTGGAAACGCCAAAAGTTACAGTTCAGTCAATGAATTACTGTACCATCGACGTAAGCTGGAACTCCATTGAGGGCGCAGAAACTTATGTGATCTATCGAAAAGAAGCCAAAGCAGGCACCTCCTTTAAATCTATGGCGACCGTAAGTGAGGGCACATTGAAATACCGGGACAGCACAGCAAAACTGGGAGTAAGCTACTACTATACAGTAAAAGCCTGTGCAGGAGATGTGACAAGTGATTATGTAAAGAATGTAAAAGGAACGGCAGTTCCTTCAGCTCCCACAGTAAAGACTGCAGGCAGCACAAAGGGAGTGACTGTAACCTGGACCGGATCCAAAGCATCGGCCAACAGTTATGCAACAGGTTACCGGGTATTTCGGAAAACAGCCGGGGGAAGCTGGAAGACAGTGGGAACTGTGGGAAAAGATACAAGAAGTTTCACAGACACAACCGGAGCAAAAGGTACAACTTATTACTATACAGTGAGGGCTTATGTAAAACAAAGTGACGGCAGCAATCTCTGGGGAAGTTACAATACCGCAGGAGTTGCAGGAACGAGAAAATAAGTATCTAAAAGTTTACAACAGCCGGAAAATCCATGGATTTTCCGGCAAAAAGGGCAGGGAAAGATGAGGAAGAAAAAAATATGGCCGTTGATATTAACGGCAGCTTTGGTTATTAACAGCGGCAGTTTTGTCTATGGGGCAGAAGCAGACAGGATACTGCTGTCTGAGGAAGAACAACTGGAAGAAACTCTGATGGAGGAAGATAAAGCGGATATTCAAACGGATTTAGAAGAAGCGCTTTCAGAACCAGAAGAAGAATTTTCGGAAGAGACCGCAGGAGAAGTTTTATTATATGCAGAGGATACAGAAGCAGAGCAGGAAATATTCCAAAATACGGTTACAGAAGTCACTGTGAACACAGATGATAATAATGAGGTGTTGGTGGAATGGAAAACAGTCGATAATGCAAAAAGTTATCGAATATACCGGAAAGAAGAAGGAGGCAGATTTGCCGGAATTATTACGGTGGATGCAGATACGCGAAACTACGTAGATAAAACGGCTCAGCCCGGAAAGACCTATTATTATACAGTAAAGGGGTTCTGGGAGGAAAATGCAAAAGGAACTGCAACACAGTATCCGGGAGATATTAAAATAACGGTTCCTGAGGAAGAGACAAGTATATTAGCAGAAGGTACTTGCGGAGAAAATCTTATATGGAAGTTAGACAGCAGCGGAACGCTTTATATTAGCGGTAATGGAGACATGGAAGAACGGAAAGGTTGGGAAAAATATGATTCACTAATCAAAAAGATTATTATTGAAGAAGGTGTAACCAGTGTAGCAAATTATGCGTTTGGTACAATGAAAAATTTAGAAACAGTTGTATTGGCTGATAGTGTAACCTATATTGGCTGGGAAGCTTTTTATTCATGTTCTAATTTAAAGAGTATAGAATTTTCAGAGAATTTAATTGAAATAGGTTCAGTTTCTTTTAGTGGTTGTGTGAATTTAGAAGAGATAGAACTTCCGCAAAGTTTGGTGAAGATAGGAGGAAGTGCATTTGGTAATTGTGATAAATTGATAAATGTAGTTATTCCAGATAGTGTAACGATATTAGAAGGTGCATTTGATAACTGTAAAAATTTGAGAAATATAACATTACCTGATAGTATAGAATGTTTATCAAATGGTATGTTTGCAAATTGTATAAAACTTAGAAGTGTTTCAATTCCAGATGATGTAAAAGAAATTGAAAAAGATGCCTTTTCTGGCTGTATTAGTTTGGATACTATAGATTTGCCTGAGAATCTGGAAGTTATTGGTGATTATGCTTTTTCTGGCTGTACCAGTCTGAATACTATAGATTTTCCCGAGAATCTAGAAGCTATTGGTGATTACGCCTTTTCTGGCTGCAGTTTAGAATCTTTCGCCTTGCCAGGGAGCGTTTCAGAAATTGGCGATTATGCTTTTTCTTTATGTACAGGACTAACGGAAATAACGATTCCCAATACAGTTACAGAAGTTGGGAGAGGGTTATTTTCCGGATGCAGTGCTTTGCAAAAAGCAGAACTTTCTGATCGATGTGCAGGTATCTCAGACAATATGTTCAGAGATTGCGTAAGTTTAAAGGAAGTAATTATCCCAGACAGCGTGATGGAGATCGGGTATTCTGCTTTTGATGGTTGTACCGGGTTAGAGGAAATAACAATACCAAATAGTGTAAGTGAAATAAAATATTCTGCTTTCGAGAATTGCGGCAGCTTACTGGAAATTGCAGTGAAGGGAGATGCACCAAAGGCTTATTACGACAGTTTTGCAGGATGCCCTTCAGATATGGTAATCTATGTTCCTGAGAAAGCCCAGGGGTATGAAGAGAAACCATGGAATTCTTACCGAATTGTATATGGTACGGATACCGGTGCTTTAGAAAAAATTCTTCAAAAAGCCAAAGGGTACGAGGAAGAAGAATATTCCCACGTAAAAGCGACTTATCAGGCGTTGGAAAAAGTTATCAAAGAGACAGAAAACCTTTTAGACAAGACCGATGTTTCCCAAAAAGAAATTAATCTGCAGGCAGAAAAATTAGAAGAGGCTATTAGTAAATTAACAGAAGCAGATGAACGGGTGAAATGTGAATTTCAAAATACCCTTTTGCAGATAAATCTGTTAGAAAATGAAGGGAAAGTGACGATTCAGTGGGAACAGGCAGAAAATGCCAGAAGTTACCGAATCTATCGAAAAGAACAGGGAGGCAGTTTTACCGGTCTGGCAAGTGTGGATGAAAATACAACCACTTATGTAGATACAACGGCTGAAGCCGGAAAAACTTACTGTTACACAGTTAAAGGATTCTGGGAAAAAGATGCGAGAGGAATTGCAACTGATTATCCTTCTAATCTAACCATAAAATTACCGATAGATTCTCTGGAGACGCCGCAGATAAGTACGAAATCCGTGAATTACTGTACCGTGGATATTTCCTGGAAGAAAATAGATGATGCAGAGAAATACGTGATTTACCGAAAAGAAGCTAAAGCAGGCACTTCTTTTAAATCTCTGGAAACTGTAAGCGGCAGCAGTCTGAAATATCGGGATGGCACAGCGAAAATGGGTGTAAGCTATTACTACACAGTGAAAGCGTATGCCGGAAACACCGCCAGTGATTATGTGAAGAATGTAAAGGGAATGGCAGTGCCTTCAGCTCCCAAATTAAGCGAAATCTCGCATTTTGCTAGTTCAAGTACCCATAAGGGCGGAGTCCGAATAAAGTGGACAGGCTCTAAGGCAGGTTCCAATCAGTTTGTGGATGGTTATCGTATTTTCCGCAAGACAGCAGGGGGAAGCTGGAAGGCAATAGGAACTGTGGGGAAAAACGTCAGAAGTTTTGATGACAGTACAGGGAAAAGCGGAACAACTTATTATTACACAGTACGTCCTTATGTGAAATTAAGCAATGGAACCAACTTATGGGGAAGTTATGACACAGCAGGGAAATCAGTGAGAAGATAACAGTAATTAGATTACATCAGGAGGAAGAAAATGAGAAAGAAAGGAAAAACAGGAGTTGCTTTATTAATGGCAGGGGTACTGCTGTTTACCAACAGTGGATTCGTCTATGGGACGGAACTGGAATCACCTGTTCAGTTAGAAGAATCAGAATTGCAGCCTGAGGAAGAAGGAACGGAAGAAATTCTGACAGAGGAGATAGAGGAGGAGACAGAAGAACCTTTGCAGGAAGAAAGCGGCTACGGGGAATTGCAGACACTGGGAGAAATTGAAGAATGGGAAACGACGGATGTGGAAGGTTTAGAGGGGGTAGAAATAATTCAAAATCCGGATGTTCCAGAAGATTCAACAGAAGACGGGATTGAAGCAGAGGGAAGCTGCGGAGTACAGGCCATATGGAAACTGGATGAGGAGTGGAATCTGGTTATCAGCGGTTCAGGAGAGATGAATAACTATGGAATCCGGACTGCACCATGGAGTTCTTATGACTATCTGATTAAAACCGTTACAGTGGAAGACGGCATAACCAGTATTGGAGAATCTGCATTTAAAAATTGCAGCAGATTAAATACAGTGACTCTCTCCGACAGTATTACAGCCATACATAGAAATGCATTTGAAAATTGCAGCAGCATAGAGGAGCTTTATATCCCGGAAAAAGTTACAGAAATCGCAGATTCTGTGTTTTCCGGCTGTGAAGGATTAAAAAATATTACTCTTCCGGAAATGATGAAAACAATTGGAGACAAGGCGTTTTCCGGCTGCAGCGGATTAAGTGAAGTGACAATTCCGGAAGGAGTAGAAAGTATCGGAGAATCTGCATTTAATAAGTGCAGCGATATTGAAACTATTGATATTCCAGAAAATGTACTTCAAATGGGAAAGAATGTATTTTCCGGCTGCAGCAGTCTGAAAGATGTATACATTCTGGGAAATATAGAGAAGATTGGAGACGGAACCTTTTCTAATTGTATTCGATTAGATGAAATCCAACTGCCGGAATCGGTAAATACCATTGGAGCGGAATGTTTTCTTGGGTGCAGTTCTCTGAAAACGGTAGATTTGCCGGACAGTGTAACTACAATAGGAGTACGCGCTTTTTCTGGCTGCGGCAGCCTGGAAAGTCTGGGAATTCCTGAAGGCGTAAGTGAAATTCAGGAAGGGATGTTTTTAAACTGCAGGAACCTGCAGAAGATAGAATTACCGGAAAGTATTATCAGTTTTGGCAACGGAGTATTTGAAAACTGCAGCAGTCTGGAAACAATAGAGATTCCGGAAAAGGTAAGCAGTCTGTCAGATAATTTATTTTCCGGCTGCAGTGGTCTGAAGGAAATAGCTATTTCAGATGGGATAGACAGTATTGGAAACAGCACCTTTTCCGACTGCAGCAGTCTGGAGAGAATAGAACTTCCCTCAAATGTGACAAGTTTGGGAATTCGTGCGTTTTCCGGTTGTACAGGATTAAAAGAAATAGATCTTTCCAGTGGTCTGGAAATTCTTCCTCAGTACTTGTTTGGAAATTGCAGAAGTCTGAAAACCATACAGATCCCAAAAAGCGTCAGACAAATGGATTCTTATGTATTCTTTGGCTGTACAGGATTAGAAGAGATAGACATACCGGAACGAGTAGAAGAGATACCTGCTTATGCTTTTTCCGGCTGCAGAAGTTTAAAAACAGTGGGAATGGTAGACAGCCTTACTTCCATCGGAAGATATGCATTTGAAAACTGCAGCAGTTTAAAGAGTCTGGAGATTCCGGACAGCGTGCGTACGATTGCTTCCGGCGCATTTAGTAAATGCAGCGATTTGGAAAATATCCATCTGCCGAAAAAACTGCATACAATAGAAGAAAGCGTTTTTGGGAACTGCAGTGGACTGGAAAGTATTACCATATCTTCAAATATAGAAACCATAGAGAATTATGCTTTTCAATACTGCAGCAGGCTTGGTTATCTGACCATGGAAGGGGATGCGCCCGGTGCATCATACAGAAGCTTTTTCGGATGCCCGGAGGATCTTCTTATACTGGTTCCTTCAGATGCGAAAGGATATGATACAGCGCCCTGGACAGATTATAAAGTTGTAACTGCCGGAAGCGAAGAGGCAGAAGAAGCAGAGAAGGAAAAATTCCAAAATACAGTTACCAGTGTTACGGCTTCTGAGAAGGATGAGAAAGCAGTTATTAAATGGAAATCCGTCCGAAGTGCAAAGAGCTATCGGATTTACCGGAAAGAAGCAGGAGGAAATTTTGCCGGGATTGTAACTGTACCTGCAGGGGAAAATGTGTACGTAGATACGACAGTTTCATATGGAATTAAATATTATTATACGGTAAAGGCTTTCTCCGAAGAGGATGCAAACGGATTCTACAGCAAGTATCCTTTAGATGTTTTGTTTTACATGCCTCAAACCGAAAAAACATTTGCAGAGGCGATGCCTCAGGTAAGTGTACAAAGTGTTCTGGAAAATGGAGGCACCAGGTGCTCTATTCGGATTTCCTGGAATAGAATAGACGGTGCGAAAAGTTATCGTGTATATCAGAAAGAGGCAGGAGGAAAATTTGTAGGTGTAGGAAATATTAGCGATTCCAAAGGATATGGAGGAAGTATCGCTGTTATACATCCAAATGTAAAAATGGGCAAGACCTACTATTATACAGTGAAAGGTTTCTGGGAAGAAGATGCCAAAGGAACGTGTACAAAATATCCTGCAGGTGCAAAAGTCACGGTTCCTCCGGTTAACCTGCCGACCCCTAAAGTTACAACAAAATCTATGAATTACTGTACTGTGGATGTATCCTGGAACAAAATAGATTATGCAGAGAAATATGTGATTTACCGAAAAGAGGCAAAAGCAGGAACTTCTTTTAAATCCATAAAAACGGTAGATCGATATACACAGAAATACCGTGACAGTACAGCTAAAATGGGCACTAAATATTATTATACAGTAAAGGCGTATGTAGGATCGGAGTGCAGCGGATACCAGAAAAATGTTACGGGAACAGCACTGCCCTCAGCTCCTTCTTTATATGGACATGCTTTTTCAACCGCAACTCAGAAGTATACTTCAGGGCAGAAGAAAGTTGTGGTTCAGGGTGGAATTGGTGTCAGATGGACTGGTTCCAAGTCAGGAGCCAATACTTTTGTGACGGGATACCGGGTTTTTCGTAAAACAAAAGGGGAAAGCTGGAAAACACTGGCAACTGTTGGTAAAAATGTACGGCAATATAAAGATACAACCGTGAAAAAAGGAACGACTTATTATTATACGGTACGGCCCTATGTGCGAATGGCAGACGGAAGCAATTTATGGGGAAATTATGACACAAACGGTGTGGAATTAAAAAGATAGCAAAGGAAAACCGTCCGGAAAGTAAAATTTTATTTTCTTTCCGGGCGATTTTTTTACAATAATTTTCATTTACTTTACAAAAAACGGATAGAAGCCAGAGGTTCTTTTTTTCTATACTGTAGATGTTTCAGAAAACCAATTTAGGAGGAAAATGATGAAGAAAAGAGCATTTGGTTTATTATTGGCATCGATTATGACAGCAGGAGTAATTACAGGTAATCTGTCATACACAGTAGAAGCAGCAGCTCAGGATGCCCAGGCACAGGAGGCGCAGACCCAGGGGAAAACACCTAAATATGTTTTCTTATTTATTGGAGATGGAATGAGTTATCCCCAGATTCAGCTGACCAATTATTTTGTCAGCGCCAATGAAGCTAAGAAATCCGCAGAAAAAGTTACTGTGGAGGGAGAAGAAAAGGAAGTTCTCAGCAGCAAAAACAATCTGAATATGATGAATTTTCCGGTTTCCGGTTCCGCTCAGACCTATGACAGCACTTCCTTTGCGCCGGATTCTGCTTCTACGGCAACATCCATTGCCACAGGAAACAAGACCTGGAGCGGAAGCATCAATGTGAGTACAGACTTCAGTCAGGAATACGAAACCATTGCAGAGAAATTAAAAGCGCAGAAGGATTATAAGATAGGAGTTATCTCCAGCGTAAATATGAATCATGCCACACCGGCGGCCTTCTATGCCCATCAGGCATCCAGAAACGATTACTATGACATCGGATTAGAGTTAATTGAAAGTAATTTTGACTATTTTGCGGGAGGAGCTCTTCTGGATCCCACAGGGGAAGATGAGAAACAGGAAGATCTGTACAGCCTTGCAGAAAAGAGCGGATATAAAGTTGTGAAAACACAGGCAGAAGCAGAAGCCCTGAAGGCAGAAGACGGAAAGGCAATCGTTGTGGACGAACATCTGGCTGATTCCGACGCAATGGCTTATGATATGGACTTAAAAGAGGGCGAATGGGCGCTGGCAGATTATGTGGCAAAGGGGATCGAAATGTTAAATAATGACAACGGCTTCTTTATGATGGTAGAAGGCGGAAAGATTGACTGGGCCTGTCATGCCAATGATGCAGCTTCCACAATTTCAGATACCATCGCTTTGGATGAAGCAGTGGGAAAAGCCCTGGAATTTTATAACGAACACCCGGAAGAAACGCTGATTCTGGTTACCGGCGACCATGAAACCGGTGGTCTGACCATCGGATATGCAGGAACAGACTATGATACCTTCCTGACTAACTTTAATAACCAGAAAATTTCTTATGCAAAGTATGATTCTGACTATGTGGCAAAATATAAAGAAGAAAAGACAGACTTTGATACAGTGATGAAAGATGTAACCGAATTATTTGGTTTGTCCGCGCCATCCGCTCAGGGTGCAGAGGAGACTTCACAGAAAGACAGTGCAGACAAACATCCGGAATCTACAGACGACGGAACCCTGGAAATGACACAGTATGAATATGATAAACTGAAAGAAGCCTATGACACAACCATGACCAGAACGGGAGAGGAAGAAGAATTCGCCCAGGATGAATATGTAAAATACGGAAGCTATGAACCTCTGACCGTAACGATCACCCATATTCTGAATAACAAAAGCGGCGTAAACTTCGGATCCTATGCACATACAGGTCTTCCTGTAGAAGTTCTGGCCCAGGGAGTGGGACAGGAAAGTTTCAGCGGATATTATGACAACACGGAAATCTATAACAAAGTTGCAGCATTGACAGGAGTACAGTAAGAAATGAAACAGGTATTTTTTCCAAAGAAAAATTCCCTGTTCCTGATGATTCTCATTGGAATCATGATGATTGGTATCCTCATAGCCATTCCGACCGGCTATGAGGATGCTCTGATTTATCAGGACATGGAAAGAGCCACCGCCCTTATAACAAAGACAGACAATTCAGCCATTAAATCTTCCGGACTGATTCAGTCCGGCGAGCAGTCCTGCACACTGGAGATTCAGGATGGAATCTTTCAGGGAGAAGAGATGACAGGAGTAAACTTCCTGAGCGGCTCTCTGGAAAAAGACAAGATCTATAAAGAGGGAGAGAAGGCGTTGGTGACAATCAGTTATCAGGGTGACGAGATTAATTCGGTGGTGATGTCGGATCATTACCGCCTGGATAAAGAAGTACTCCTTTTTGCCGCTTTTGCTCTGCTGTTAATTGTGGTGGCCGGAAAGAACGGGTTTCTTGCCATATTTTCTTTCGCCATTACGGTTCTGACACTCTGGAAGATTCTGGTTCCGGCGTATTTAAATGGATATTCCCCCATCTGGATCGGAATTATCATCACCATCTTCCTTACTTTAATGATTATCTTTTTCGTATATGGATTTGATCGGAGGACAGTTACAGCTTCCCTGGGATCCCTTCTGGGAATTTTTACAACCTGTATTCTGGGAATGCTGTTTACAGATTTATTTAAAATTAACGGAGCGGTAATGCCCGATTCCGAGTCTCTTTTATACAGCGGATTTCAGAATCTGGATTTGACTGCGATCTTTATGAGCAGTATTTTTATCGGAGCTTCCGGAGCTATGATGGATTTGTCAGTGGATATTACTTCTGCTGTCCATGAAGTTGTAGAGAAGAAGCCGGATATTTCCTGGAAAGAGGCTGCAAAATCAGGAATGAATGTGGGACGGGCAGCTATGGGAACTATGACCACCACTCTTTTACTGGCTTATTCCGGTGGATATGTGACATTACTTATGGTATTTATGGCCCAGGGAACTCCCATTGACCATATTATGAACTATAAGTATGTGGCAGCGGAAGTGCTGGATACAGTTGTGGGAAGTTTCGGACTTGTAACAGTGGCGCCCTTTACAGCTCTTACTGCAGGAATTCTGCTTACCCGGAAGAAGAGAAGTGCTCTTTCGGCAGTTCAGACCGCACTGCAGGCAGAGAGAAAAGGACAGCCGGAATGAAAAACAAAAAAACCGACTACCAAAAGTCAGTTCAAAGCTGACGATTAGGAGTCGGTTTCTTTTTATGTAAGTTGAAGAGGACTTGTCCTCTTTTTATTCCAGTTATTCCAGAGGTTCTCCGTTTTCCTCTGCCTGTCTGGCTTTTTCCAGTACTTCATCAAAAGCGTCTGCGGCAGCCATATATTCGTCATCGTCTTCAATGTTCTCCAGCATGGGATCCCCGTTTTCCGTACGGCTGAATTTGTACAGATAAACTTCTCCTTCATGGTTCTGACCGTTCTCGTCCAGCGGGAGAAGGGCGATGTATTCATTTTTTTCTACGGGGAAGACTGTTAAAATAGCACAGGTTACTTCTGTGTCGTCATCCATGGTTAAAGTGATGGTGCTGTGATTGCCGGAAAGGTTAGAAGAGCAGTTACTTGTGCAGGAGGCGCAATCAGCCGGGCTGCACTTTGCATCAAAATTTTCGTTACTCATAATGATCCTCACTTTTATATCTTATATTTTAAAGGCTGCAATAACTGTAACAGAAATAAGGGAAAATTGCAAGGAGTCAAAGGGGAAATATCCTTTGCATTTTTTACAGCGCGATTGTATACTAATTGTAGAACGCTCAATGAATTTGAGACGCTGAGAGTCTTTATGAGGGAGGAAGATATGTGCAGAAGACGACACCCCATTTACTAAACAGAACGGAACACTTTCAGGGGGCATTAATTGGAGAAGGGCTTATTATCGGTGCAGTCAGCGGTATGGTAGTGCTTTTATACCGGGTTGCACTGAAATATGCGGATACCTTTCTGCAGGCAATTCTGCAGTATATGCAGAAAAGTCCCCTTACCACGGGACTCTGGTTCGTGATTTTAGCAGGTGCAGCGTTTGTGGTCTCTAAACTGGTCCAGTGGGAGCCAATGGCTTCCGGAAGTGGAATTCCCCAACTGGAAGGGGAGATGACAGGGAAACTGGATCCCTGCTGGTGGAGAGTATTGCTGGTGAAGTTTACCGGAGGATTTCTGTCCCTGCTCTGCGGCCTGTCTCTGGGGCGGGAGGGTCCGTCCATACAGTTGGGAGCAATGGCAGGGAAGGGATTTTCCAGGCTGACGAAACGGGGAATCACAGAAGAAAAGTTTCTTTTAACCTGTGGTGCCAGCGCAGGGCTTTCGGCTGCCTTTCACGCACCTCTGGCGGGCATTATGTTCTCTCTGGAGGAGATACATAAAAGTTTTTCCGCAGCAGTTATTGTTTCTGTGATGACCGCGTCACTGACAGCCGATTATTTATCTTCCAATATTCTGGGATTTGAACCGGTATTTCAGTTTGACATAGGGTTTGAACTGAAACCGGAATTATACTGGAGTCTGCTGCTGTTGGGAGCGCTGCTGGGAGTGCTGGGGGCATTTTATAATAAGGCCATGCTGAAGATTCAAAGCCTGATGCAGACTTGCCGGTATCTGAATCCGCTGACCCGGATGATGGTTCCCTTTTTGCTGGCCGGTGTGCTGGGCTTTACCGTCCCGGAACTGCTGGGAAGCGGGAACAATATGGTGACCAGCATTACCAGCGGAGAATGGACACTGGGAGTGCTGCTGCTTCTCTTTGTGGGCAAGTTTTTGTTTTCGGCCGTTTCTTTTGGTTCCGGCGCACCGGGAGGTATCTTCTTTCCCCTTCTGGTACTGGGCTCCCTTATCGGAGGGGCTTTTGGTACGGCGGGAGTGGAGTTTTTCGGACTGGATCCCTCAGATGTGAACAACTTTGTTTTACTATCTATGGCAGGTTACTTTACGGCTATTGTCCGGGCGCCGCTGACAGGAATTATATTGATTTTTGAGATGACAGGGTCCGTCAGCCAGATGTTGTCCCTGTCCATAGTATCCATTGTGGCGTATATTGTAGCCAATTGGCTGCGTTCGGATCCGATCTATGAAAGCCTTCTGGATGCTATTTTAAAGAGACAGGGGAATACCATACCGGAAAATCAGGAAAAGGTGCTTCTGGAGTTTGTGATTCGTCATGGTTCCGAAGCGTCCGGAAAGAAGGTAAAAGATTTAAAACTTCCGGGAAACTGCCTGTTGGTTTCTATCCAGAGGGGAAGAAGGGAAATGATTCCCAGGGGAAATACGGTTCTTCTGCCCGGCGATACACTGGCAGTTATGACTGCGGCATCAGATGAAGGCGGGATTTACGACGCTATGCGCAGGATTTGTACTTAATCGAGACTAGAAAAGAAAGGAACTGCAGACAATGAGATTAATTTCTTGGAATGTAAACGGAATACGTGCATGTTTAAAGAAGGGATTTTTAGATTTTTTTCATGACATTGATGCGGATATTTTCTGCATTCAGGAAACAAAATGCCAGGAAGGACAGGTCGATCTGGATTTGCCGGGCTATTATCAGTACTGGAATTATGCCAATCGGAGAGGTTATTCCGGAACGGCTGTTTTTACCAGACAGGAACCGGAAACGGTGACTTATGGAATGGGAATAGAAGAACACGACAAAGAAGGAAGAGTCATTACTCTGGAATATCCGGATTTTTATATGATTACTGTCTACACACCTAACTCCCAGTCAGAACTGGCCCGTCTTTCTTACCGGATGGAATGGGAGAAGGCTTTTCTGGAATATATGAATCAGCTTCAGGAGAAAAAGCCGGTGATCGTCTGTGGTGATTTGAATGTGGCTCATCAGGAGATTGATTTAAAAAACCCGAAAACCAACAGAAAAAATGCAGGCTTTACAGACGAGGAGCGGGCCTGCTTTACAAGGATTTTAGAAAACGGATATATTGATACGTTCCGTTACTTTTATCCGGATACAGAAGGAATCTACTCCTGGTGGTCTTATCGTTTTAAAGCCAGAGAGAAAAATGCGGGATGGAGAATCGATTATTTTCTCACCTCCCACAGTCTGCAGGACAGGTTAAAGGAAGCCAGGATACACACAGAAGTACAGGGTTCTGATCACTGTCCGGTAGAGCTGGAAATGAATTAAGAATAGCAGGGAAGGCGGAAAACACATGCAGAAAAAAATGATGAGAGAAGTAAAGCCGGGCTCTCCATGGAGACCAGGCGTTCAGAAAGAAAAGGACGGCTGCAACTTTGCCGTGGAAATTCCGGAAGGAGCAGAGGCTTCCCTTTTGCTTTATAAAAAGGGAAAGGCAGAAGCAGCAGAAGAAATCCCTATCCCATTTTCCATGCGGATCGGACGGATGGGGGCAGTCTATCTCCCGGGTCTTAAGACGGAAAATTATGAGTATAACTACAAAATCAACGGACAGATATGTCAGGATCCCTATGCCGTATCGGTGGTGGGAAGGAAGAACTTCGGAAAACCAGAAGATCTGGAGCATCCCCACAAGGTCAGATGTGCCTTTCCGGAACCGGAAGAATTTGACTGGGAAGATACCCCGGCGCCGGAGATTTCTTACAGCAATATGATTTTATACAAGATCCATGTGCGGGGATATACGAAACAGGCCGGTACAAAGATTAAGAAAAAAGGAACCTTTCAGGGGCTGACAGAAATGATTCCTTACTGGAAAGAGCTGGGAATCAATGCCCTGGAGCTGATGCCCGCGTATGAATTCTGGGAAGTCCTTCCATACCAGATGAGGGACAGAGAAGAAAAAGAGATGGTGGTGGAACGGACCGAACATCAGAAAATTAATTACTGGGGTTATACGGAAGGATTCTATTTCGCTCCGAAAAGCGCTTATTGTGCAGGAAAATATCCCCAGAGTGAATTTAAAGAACTGGTCCGCGCCCTCCATAAAGAAGGAATCGCCTGTATCATGGAATTTTATTTCCCGGCTTCCGTTCCGCCTCTGAGAGTGCTGGAAGTTCTGCGGTATTGGAAGACGGAATACCGGGTTGACGGGTTCCACCTGGTGGGAGAAGGCATTCCTTCAGATTTGCTATCCAGGGATCCCATGCTGGCGGGAACCAAGCTGATGATGACAAATTTTGATCCCGGTCAGACCCTGGCAACAGGATCGGAAGATAAGACTCTGGCAGAGTACAACATGGGATTTTTACAGGATATGAGGCGCTTCTTAAAAAGTGATGAGGACACTTTACAGGGAGCCGCTTACCGGATCAAGAGAAACCCCGAAAACTGCGGAGTCATTAACTATATGGCCTGTCAGGATGGCTTTACCATGATGGATATGGTTTCTTATGACTATAAACATAATGAAGAAAATGGAGAAGACAACCAGGACGGCAGCAGCTACAATTATTCCTGGAACTGCGGAGTGGAGGGACCAAGCAGGAAAATTTCTGTACGTCAGATGCGGGAGCGACAGATAAAAAATGCTTTTCTGATGGTTTTACTTTCCCAGGGAACACCCATGATTTACGGAGGCGATGAGTTCGGGAATTCCCAGATGGGAAATAATAATGCCTACTGCCAGGATAATCCTGTGGGCTGGGTAAACTGGAATGCAGAAAAGAAAAATACCTGTCTCCGGGATTTTGTAAAACAGGCAGTTGCTTTTCGCAGGGCACATCCCATTCTCCATATGAAAGAGGAATTAAAGGGAATGGATTACCAGGCATACGGATGCCCCGATATGTCTTACCACAGTCAGAGAGCCTGGTATACCAGTTTTGACAATACCTGCCGCGTATTGGGAATCATGTACTGCGGCGCTTATGCGAAACGGGAGAATCAGGAAAAGGACGACGATATTTACGTGGCTTATAATTTCCACTGGGAGCCAAGAGAGCTGGCTCTTCCCAATCTTCCGGAAGAAATGAAGTGGAAGAAAGTCATTGATACCAGTGATCCTTCCGGAACCGGAATTTACAGGGAAAAAGAGGCCGAAGAGCTGGAAAATCAGAGAGTATTAACCGTGCAGCCTCGTTCTATCGTAGTGCTGTTAAGCAGACAGGAGAGAGAAAAAGATGCATCCATGGCTTCATTTTAAAACAATCACAAAACATAAGTGGATGGTAATGAACTATTGTTTTCGTATAGGATTATACAAACAGGGGCTTCTCCACGATTTATCCAAATATTCGCCCACGGAATTTCTGGTGGGATGCAAATACTATCAGGGAACCAGAAGCCCCAATAATGCAGAGAGGGAGGATACGGGAGTGTCCCGTTCCTGGCTGCACCATAAAGGGAGAAACAAACATCACTTTGAACACTGGGTGGACTACACTCTGGAGGGAGATACGGTTATCGGGGGAACCCGGATGCCGAAAAAATATGTGGCGGAAATGGTGATGGATCGAATCAGCGCTTCCAGAACGTATCTGGGGGATGCTTATACACAGGAAGAACCTCTGAAGTATTTTATGAAAGGAAAGCAGAAACTGTGGTTTATTCATAAAGATACCCGGAGGGATCTGGAGGCGTTGCTTCGGATTTTATCTGATTATGGGGAAGAAACCCTGATTTGGTACATGAAAAACCGGTATTTAAAGAGATAAGTGCAGATTTTGTCCGGATTTCCTTAATTCTTTCTTGCAAACAAAGACTGTCTTATGTTAAAGTAGGAAGGAATGAATAAAGGAGGGGATAGATTGGACGGTACAACACTTATCGTATTATCGGCTTTTGTCGCATATCTTCTGTTAATGATTGTTATCGGAATTATTTATATGAAAACTGCAAGCAGTACAGAAGATTATTTTTTAGGAGGAAGAAGCTTAAACGGATGGGTGGCAGCGCTTTCTGCCCAGGCATCTGACATGAGCGGCTGGCTTTTAATGGGTCTGCCGGGAGCGATTTACTCACTGGGAACAGGCCAGGCCTGGATTGCCATCGGTTTATTTATCGGAACAGTCTGTAACTGGATTTTTATTTCGGGAAGACTGAGAAAGTATACCATTGCTGCGAACAACTCCCTTACGATTCCGGCATTTTTCGAGAATCGTTTCGGAGATAAAAAGAGAATTTTACTTCTGATTTCATCCATTGTAATCGTAATCTTTTTCCTGGTGTACACAGCGTCTGCTTTAGCGGCAGGAGGGAAACTGTTTAACTCGGTTTTTGGAATTAATTATCATCTGGCTCTGGCAATCGGAGCGGGTGTTATCCTTGTTTATACCTTCATGGGCGGATTCATGGCGGTATGCGTGACGGACTTTGTTCAGGGTTCTCTGATGCTTGTGGGTCTGCTTGCGGTTCCCATTGTGGCGTATTTCTTAATGCCGGGAAGTCTTGTGGATTTACTGGAGCAGAGCCAGGTAGCCGGCGGAGCAGGAAAGTATCTGGATTTGTTCTACAGCGGAGGGAAACCTTACACTCCCATTGAGATTTTCTCTCAGCTTGCCTGGGGACTGGGATACTGCGGAATGCCGCACATCCTGACCCGTTTCATGGCAATCCGGGATGAAAAAGAACTGAAAAAATCCAGATGCATTGCAATTGTATGGGTTATCCTTTCTCTGGGAGCAGCCTGCATCATCGGGGTTTTGGGAAGAGCCTATCTGTATCCGGTACTTCTGGGAGAAAACGGTACTTCCGCGGAAAACGTTTTTGTGGAAATGATTCAGAAAGTATTTATGTCTGACTTGTCACTGCCGTTTATAGGAGGGCTGTTTCTGTGCGGAATTCTGGCTGCAATTATGTCCACGGCTGATTCCCAGCTTCTGGTTACAGCCTCTGCAGTGTCAGAAGACTTATATCACAACTTCATTAAAACAGATGCGGATAATAAAAAGGTTATGAATGTCAGCCGTATCACCGTTATCGTAGTGGCTGTGCTTGCCTTTGCCATTGCCTGGGATCCGAATAACAGCATCATGGATCTGGTATCCAATGCCTGGGCCGGTCTTGGATCCGCCTTCGGACCGGTGGTTCTTTTATCTTTGTTCTGGAGAAGAACTAACCTTCCGGGAGCCGTTGCCGGAATTGTCTCCGGGGGACTTACTGTTATTATCTGGGACTATATTCCGCTGGTTTCCGGAGAAACTCTGGGAAACAGTACAGGATTGTATTCCCTTGCCGTTGGTTTCGTAATCAGTATTTTATGCATTGTAATTTTCAGTCTTACGACAAAGAAACCATCGGAAGAAATTTTGAAAACTTTTGATCAGGTAGCAGGAAAATAGAAGCTGCAAAACAAAGGGGCCGTTTTAAAAGGGAAAATCACCTTTTAGAACAGCCTCTTCTGTTCATTTGCAGAAGTTTTTGTTATAATAGGAATAACGCTGAGAAAGAAGGTGGCAGAATGAGAAAATATGATTATTTAATTGTGGGAGCCGGATTATTCGGCGCAGTGTTTGCCCATGAAGCGACAAAGTGCGGAAAAACCTGTCTGGTTATCGACAAAAGGGAGCACATTGGAGGAAATATTTATACAGAAGAAACAGAAGGAATCCAGGTTCATAAATACGGGGCGCATATTTTCCATACGTCCAGAAAAGAAGTCTGGGAGTATGTGAACCAGTTTGCAGAATTTAACCATTTTGTAAACGCCCCCATTGCAGTTTATAAAGATGAATTGTATAATCTGCCCTTTAATATGAACACCTTTCATGCTCTTTGGGGAGTGAAAACACCGGCGCAGGCAAAGGCAAAAATCCAGGAGCAGATTGCAAGAATGAACATTGTGCATCCGAAAAACCTGGAAGAGCAGGCACTGGCTTTGGTGGGACAGGATGTTTACGAGAAACTGGTGGAAGGCTATACCCGGAAACAATGGGGACGGGAGTGCAAAGACCTGCCTGCTTTTATTATCAAGAGGCTGCCTCTGCGTTATACCTATGATAATAATTACTTTAAGGATCCTTATCAGGGAATCCCCAAAGGAGGCTATACCAGGATTATTAAAAAACTTCTGGAGGGTGTTCAGGTATGCCTGAATACGGATTTCTTTGCCAGAAGAGAGGAACTGACGGCGAAGGCTGACAGGGTACTTTTTACCGGCATGATTGATGAGTTCTATGACTACTGTTACGGACCTTTGGAATACCGGTCCCTGCGTTTTGAAACGGAGGTTCTGGACATGAGTAATTATCAGGGAAACGCGGTGGTAAATTACACGGATTATGAAGTTCCCTATACCAGGATTATTGAACACAAACATTTCGAGTTCGGAGTTCAACCCAAAACAGTGATTACCAGAGAGTATCCTGCTGCCTGGGAACAGGGAAAGGAACCGTACTATCCTGTTAACGATCCCAAAAACAGTGAACTGTTTGCCAAATATGAGAGAAAAGCCCTGAAGGAACCGGGAGTGCTTTTCGGAGGGCGTCTGGGTATGTACCGGTATATGGATATGGATGAAGTCATCGCCGAGGCTCTTTCCATGGCGGAGACAGAATTAACTTACGAAGACAGGCATTAGGAGGAAGTATGTCAGAGGAGAAAAAATATTTAGAACAGTATTACAAAGAAACGGATCCTATGAAAAGAAAAGAACTGCTGGAGCAGTCTATTGCAGCCGGAGAAGATCCTGCAGGTAATCCGATCCGAATGGAGTTGTGGGAGGCGCGTTACCGGGAGAAATCCCAGAATAAAAACGAGCGTGCAGACGGATTTTTGAAGTTATGGATGGTTATGAAATACGCCGGAGATAATACCACCGGAATCTTCGGATACCGGGGTGTGAAACGGGACATCCGCAAGGCTCTGAAAAAATTAAATTTTGAAGAACTGAAGCAAAAAGATGAAGCAACCCGGAAACTCCTGTATAAAGAGTGCTACCATATGGGACAATTATATTTGTATTTATGTGAAAACGACAGAACCTATGGTTCCACTCTCCTTGGAATGATGGCCTTAAATAAAGAGAAACTGCAGGATAAGATTGGTGCGGATATTTTCAATGTGGCCTGTAAGGTGCCGACAAGACTGGAAATGGAAGAGGAACTGGAACCTCTTTTATCCGCAGTGATTGACGCTTACATTTATACCTATCCCCAGGAAAGACGTTCTCTGGAAGAACGGATCGATTCCTGGAAAAACAAATAGATGCCATTCCTGGAGAATCTACCATTATTGGCGCAGCTGGTGCGCCATGAAAGGAGAAAGAATGAAAATTAACGAAGTGACTGCTTACGAATTGATACAGAAAAAAGATCTGACAGACATTCATTCCCAGGGCTACCTGCTGCGTCATAAAAAATCCGGGGCAAGGGTTATGCTGATTGAAAATGAGGATGAAAATAAGGTGTTTAACATTGCTTTTCGAACCCCGCCTTCTGACAGCACAGGCGTTGCCCATATACTGGAACACAGTGTTTTATGCGGTTCGGAAAAGTTCCCTCTGAAAGATCCTTTTGTGGAACTGGTGAAGGGATCTTTAAATACGTTTTTAAATGCTATGACCTATCCGGATAAAACCACATATCCTGTGGCAAGCTGCAATGAGCAGGATTTCCAGAATCTGATGCATGTTTATCTGGATGCCGTATTTTTCCCCAATATTTATCAAAAGGAGGAAATTTTCCGGCAGGAAGGATGGAGTTATCAGATGGAGTCCACAGACGCTCCCATCAGCTACAATGGGGTAGTCTATAATGAAATGAAAGGTGTGTTTTCTTCTTCGGATGACGTTTTAGAGAGGGAAGTCATGAATTCTCTGTTTCCGGATACCACGTACGGCTGTGAATCCGGCGGAGATCCGGCCTGCATTCCGGATCTGACCTACGAAGGATTTTTAAATTTCCACAGAGCTTACTACCATCCGTCCAACAGTTATATCTATCTGTATGGAAATATGGACATGGTACAGAAACTGGAATTCCTGGATAAAGAGTATCTGTCCAGATTTGAAGAAAATCCTGAAGTGAGAGAAGCTTCCCGGATTCAGGAACAGAAACCTTTTGAGAAAAAGAAAGAATCTGTGCTGTTTTACCCGATTTCCGAAGGGGAAAGCGAGAAGGACAATACCTATCTTTCCTATAATGTGGTGGCGGGAAACGCTCTGGATTATAAGCTGTGTACGGCTTTTGAAATACTGGACTATGCTTTGCTGAGCGCACCGGGCGCACCTTTGAAAAAGGCTCTGCTGGATGCAAAGATCGGAAAAGATATTTATGGCGCTTACGATGACGGAATCTATCAGCCCTATTTTACCATTGTTGCCAAAGGAGCCAATGAAGAAGACAGGGGACGCTTTATCGCAGTGATCGAAGAGGCATTAAGAAAGATCGTTGAAGAAGGCATCGATCCAAAGGCTGTGGAGGCCGGAATCAACTACATGGAATTCCGTTATCGGGAGGCAGACTTTGCCTCTTATCCCAAAGGACTGATGTTCGGACTGGATATTTTAAGCAGTTGGATTTACGATGAGGAAAATCCTTTCGCCATGGTAGAGAGGTTGGAGGTTTTCAGGGAACTGAAAGAAAATCTCTCAGAAGGCTATTTTGAGTCAGTAGTGGAGAAGTATTTATTAAACAACGCCCATGGATCCATTCTGACATTAAAGCCTCAGAAAGGACTGGCCCAGATTAGAGAAAAAGAAGTAGAGACAAAGCTCGCCCAATGGAAAGAGTCCTTAAGCGAAGAGGAGCGTCAGGCCATTGTAGATTGTACCAGAAAGCTGAGAGAGTACCAGGAGGCGGAAGAAAATCCTGAGAACCTCAACTGTATCCCCATGCTGAAGCGCAGCGACATCGAAAGAAAGGCGGGTGGTTTCTGCAATGAGGAAATCTATTTTGGAGAGAACCTGTTTTTATACCATGATGTCTGCACCAATGGAATCGGATACGTAAGCCTGCTGTTTGATTTGTCCCGGATTCCTCAGCGGCTGGTTCCTTACCTTGGATTGTTAAAATCTGTGCTCGCCTATGTGGATACGCAGAATTATACTTACGGAGAGCTGTTTAATGAGATCAATGCAAATACGGGAGGCATTATCTGCGGAATTGAAGCGTATGAAAATTCACAGACACCGGGAGAATTTACGGCCATGTTCGGAATTCGTGGAAAAGCGCTGTATTCGAAAATTCCGTTTCTGTTTCAGATGGTCCATGAGATTGTGTTTACTTCTAATATGGATCAGGAAAAACGCCTATATGAAATTATTGCCCAGACGAAATCCAGAGCCCAGACAAGCCTGACAGGCAACGGGCATTCTACAGCAGTCCTGCGCGCGTCCTCCTATGAGTCCTCCATGGCCAAATTTCAGGATGAAATTGGCGGAGTGGAGTATTTCTGGTCCCTCGAAGAACTGGAGGCGGAATTTGAGAATAAAAAGGATGAGATTATACAGAATCTGAAAGAATTAACAAGAATGATTTTCCGTCCGGAAAATTTCCGGGTCAGCTATACCGGGGAAAAAGAATCGAAAGATACCGTACTGAAACTGGCAGAAGAGCTGCGTAACAATCTTCATACAGAAGAGACGGAAAAGGGAAACCTTGTAAAAGATCTGCAGGTGAAAAACGAGGGCCTGAAAACTTCAGGACAGGTTCAGTATGTGGCTCAGGTAGGAAACTTCAGAAAGGCCGGATATTCTTACACCGGCGCCCTGGATATATTAAAGATCATTCTGGGATATGATTATCTCTGGATGAATCTGAGAGTAAAGGGCGGAGCCTACGGGTGTATGAACGGTTTTAAACGGACCGGGGACAGTTTCTTTGTTTCTTACCGGGATCCCAACTTAAAGCAGACCCTTGAGACCTTTGAAAAAATTCCGGAATATATACGGAACTTCCAGGCAGACGAGAGGGAAATGACCAAATATATCATCGGAACGATCAGCGGAAAAGATACTCCGAAAACACCGAAAATGAAAGGAGATCTTTCCACGGTAGCATATTTCAGCGGGACGACTGAGGAGACCCTGCAAAGAGAAAGAGATGAGATCTTAAATGCCACGCCTGAAGACATCCGGAATCTTGCAGGTTTGGTGGAAAGTGTGTTAAGCCAGCATCATATCTGCGTGGTGGGAAGCGAAAGCGCCATAGAACAGGAAAAAGAACTGTTTAAAGAAGTGAAAAATCTGATGCATTAATACAGGAAAGTGAGAAATGATGGAAGAACAGGCAACATTTAAATCCGGTTTTGCTGCAATTATCGGCAGACCAAACGTGGGTAAATCCACGCTGATGAATTATCTGATTGGACAGAAGATTGCAATTACCTCCAAGAAACCCCAGACCACCAGAAATCGCATTCAGACGGTTTATACTTCCGGCGAGGGGCAGATTGTTTTTCTGGATACGCCGGGAATTCATAAGGCAAAGAATAAGCTGGGAGAATATATGGTAAAGGTCGCAGAAAGGACTCTCAAAGAAGTGGATGTGATCTTATGGCTGGTGGAGCCTACCACCTACATCGGAGCAGGAGAGCGTCATATTGCAGAACAGTTAGGAGGGCTTCATCTCCCTGTAATCTTAATTATTAACAAAACTGACACGGTATCCAGGGAAGAAATTGCGAAAGCCATTGATACTTATAAAGAGCTTTATCCCTTTGACGAAATTATTCCCTGTTCCGCTTTACGGGGAAATAATACCCAGGATATTCCGGCCTGCATTTTTAAGTATCTTCCCTACGGCCCTATGTATTATGATGAGGATACGGTGACCGATCAGCCCCAGCGGCAGATTGCAGCGGAAATTATCCGGGAAAAGGCCCTTCATGCCCTGGATGCGGAAATTCCCCACGGCATTGCGGTGGCGATTGATACCATGCATGCCAGGAAGCATGGGAAACTGATGGACATAGACGCCACAATTATCTGCGAACGGGATTCTCATAAAGGAATTATTATTGGAAAACAGGGCGCCATGCTGAAAAAAATCGGAAGCAACGCCCGGTTCGAGCTGGAGAGGATGCTGGAATGCCAGGTAAATCTGAAACTTTGGGTAAAAGTAAAAAAAGACTGGAGAGACAGCGATTTCTTAATAAAAAATTTCGGATATGATGAGAAAGCATGAGTGATTTAATTACAGTCCAGGGTGTGGTTCTGTCTGCCATGCCCATAGGCGAATACGATAAGAGGCTGGTTCTTCTGACAAAAGAGCGGGGAAAAATTTCGGTTTTCGCCAAGGGAGCCCGCAGACCCAACAGCCCTTATCTGGCGGCGGCCAATCCCTTTGTATTTGGCAGCTTTACCTTATACGAAGGGAGGAGCAGCTATAATCTTAACCAGGTTTCGGTTACCAGTCATTTTACGGAAATTGCGGGAGCGCAGCCGGAAGTCTACTATGGCTTCTACTTTCTGGAGGTGGCGGATTATTACGGGAGAGAGGGGAATAACGAGATTGAGATGATCAATCTTTTATATGTCAGTCTGAAAGCCCTCTTAAATCCGCAGATAGAGAATCCCCTTATCCGTTATACCTTTGAATTTAGGGTTCTGGTCATTCAGGGAGAGTATCCGGAGATTTATCAGTGTGTTTCCTGTCAGCAACAGGAGGAGCTGCAGTTTTTCTCCCAGAACAGCCACGGGATGTTATGCAGATCCTGTGCCCGGCAGGTCGCAGATGCCAGACCGGTTCTGCCTTCCGTAATTTACGCCTTGCAGTACATAGCAGGAGTACCTCTTACGAAGCTGTATTCTTTTACAGTGAAACAGGAAGTTCTGGAAGGCTTAAAAAAACTGGTGGGTGTCTATTTTTCCAGACAGATAGATAAAAAATTAAAAAGCCTTGAAATTTTAAAGATTATCTGCGGGACGGGAATTTAAAGAAGATTTCAAGTTGAAAAATTCAGACAGGACAGTTATAATAATGAAGATAGCCTGAAAAGGCGGAAAACCAATAGATTAGGAGAGAGCGACAATGGAAAAAACAATGGATAAAATCGTTGCTTTGGCAAAAGCAAGAGGTTTTGTATATCCGGGTTCTGAGATTTACGGCGGCCTTGCAAATACCTGGGATTATGGTAATCTGGGCGTTGAGTTAAAAAATAATGTAAAACGTGCATGGTGGCAGAAATTTATTCAGGAGTCCCCCTATAATGTAGGCGTGGACTGTGCAATTTTAATGAACCCGCAGACCTGGGTGGCTTCCGGTCATTTGGGCGGATTTTCCGATCCCCTTATGGACTGCCGGGAATGCCATGAACGGTTCCGCGCAGACAAGATTATTGAAGACTTCTGTATGGAAAAAGGGATTACACTGGAGGAATCCGTGGATGCCTGGAGCCAGGAGAAAATGACAAACTTTATTGAAGAACATCAGATTCCCTGTCCTACCTGCGGAAAGCATAATTTCACAGACATCCGTCAGTTTAACCTGATGTTTAAAACTTTCCAGGGCGTTACAGAAGATGCAAAGAATACAGTATATTTAAGACCGGAAACGGCGCAGGGAATCTTTGTAAACTTTAAAAATGTCCAGAGAACCTCCAGAAAGAAGATTCCTTTCGGAATCGGACAGATAGGAAAGTCTTTCCGTAACGAGATTACGCCGGGCAACTTTACGTTCCGTACCCGCGAGTTTGAACAGATGGAACTGGAATTCTTCTGTGAACCGGGAACCGATCTGGAATGGTTTGCTTACTGGAAGAAATTCTGTCTGGACTGGCTCAGCGCTCTGGGACTGAAAGAGGATGAAGTACGTTACCGGGATCATGAGAAAGAGGAATTGAGCTTCTACAGCAAGGCAACCACAGACGTGGAATTCTTATTCCCCTTCGGCTGGGGAGAACTGTGGGGCATTGCTGACCGTACAGACTATGACTTATCTCAGCATCAGGAAGTATCCGGCCAGGATTTAAGTTATTTCGATGATGAAAAGAAAGAGAAGTACATTCCTTACGTAATTGAACCTTCCCTGGGCGCCGATCGTATGGTTCTGGCATTTTTATGCAGCGCTTATGATGAAGAAGTGCTGGACGCAGAGAAAAACGACGTACGTACGGTACTTCATTTCCATCCGGTATTAGCTCCTGTGAAAATTGGCGTTCTGCCTCTTTCAAAGAAACTTTCCGAGCCGGCAATGAAGATTTACGAAGAGCTGTCTAAGAAGTATAACTGTGAGTTTGATGACAGAGGAAATATTGGAAAACGTTACCGCAGACAGGATGAGATTGGAACCCCATTCTGCATCACTTACGATTTTGATTCGGAAACCGACGGGGCAGTTACCGTTCGTGACAGAGATACCATGGAACAGGAAAGAATCAAAATTGAAGATTTAAAAGCTTATTTCGAAGAAAAATTTACATTTTAAGAAGAGAATCCGCCGGGCTGAAGACCCGGCGGATTTTTGTAAACTGCCATCATCTGCAGTCCGGGAGCTTACAAGGTTTTGAAGAAAAAAGTTTTGATTTGTGCAAAAAGAACGAAAAAAGTAAAAAAATGGAAGGAATTAAGGGTATATCAGACAATTAAAACTTGTGCTTATCAGGAAAATTTGCTATAATGGTTAAAGTTACAGCAATTTATCAAAGGGGGATGAACAATTATGGCGAAAAAACGCAACATCATCGTGGGACAGTCAGGAGGCCCCACATCAGTAATTAACTCCAGTCTCGCCGGCGTATACAAGAATGCAATCGAAAGAGGATTTGATAAAGTTTACGGCATGCTTCACGGAGTTCAGGGTTTACTGGATGAACAGTATGTGGATCTTTCTACGCAGATACATTCTGAACTGGATATTGAACTGTTAAAAAGAACGCCGTCAGCTTTTTTAGGCTCCTGCCGTTTTAAGCTTCCGGAGATACATGAAGACAGAAATATTTACGAGAAGATTTTTGAAATTCTGAATAAATTAAGCATTGAAGCCTTCATTTATATCGGCGGAAACGATTCTATGGATACCATTAAGAAACTGTCGGATTATGCCATTCTTACGGGACAGTCTCAGAAGTTTTTGGGTGTGCCCAAAACCATCGACAATGACCTGGCTCTGACCGATCATACACCTGGATTCGGAAGTGCGGCCAAATATATCGGCGCTTCCACGAAAGAAGTTATCCGGGACGCTCACGGTCTGACCTATAAGAAAAATATGATTACCATTATGGAAATCATGGGAAGAAATGCAGGATGGCTCACAGGCGCAACGGCATTGGCAAAGTCAGAAGACTGCGAAGGACCGGATTTGATTTATCTGCCGGAAGTGCCCTTTGATATTGACAAGTTCTTAAGCAAGGTGAAAGAACTGCAGAAAAAGAAATCATCCATCGTTATCGCTGTTTCAGAAGGAATCAAACTGGCGGACGGCCGGTATGTATGCGAACTTGGAAATGTGGGAGATTATGTAGACGCTTTCGGACATAAGCAGCTTCAGGGAACGGCTACTTACCTTGCCAACTTCCTGGCTGGAGAATGCGGATGCAAGACAAGAGCTGTGGAACTTTCCACACTTCAGAGAAGCGCTTCTCATATGGCCTCCCGGGTGGATATAGACGAAGCATTCATGGTTGGAGGAGCAGCAGTAAAGGCGGCTGACGAAGGAGATACCGGAAAGATGGTAGTTATTGACCGTGTTTCTGATGATCCTTATATGAGCGCTACGGGAATCTACGATGTACACCGAATCGCCAACGAAGAGAAACTGGTGCCCAGAAACTGGATGAATAAAGAAGGCAACTATGTAACAAAAGACTTCATTGATTACATTAAACCGCTGATTCAGGGAGATTACCAGCCGATAATGGTAAATGGTCTTCCAAGACATCTGGTATTAAGGAAAAAGGGAAGATAAATTTAAGAAATTGTACGCACACCGCCGTTTCGGTTTATCCGGACGGCGGTTTGAAACATCCGGGGTGCTTTTTTTCCTGTACAATCATGTTTTGCCAATTTTCCCCTTGACTATTAAGTGAGAAAAATTTACAATAAATGTGTGCGTAAAATAAGTGCTATGTGTAAAAGTACAAATCAGGAGGAAATGTAAAATGGCAAAATGGGTTTACTTATTTAAAGAAGGCAATGCCGATATGAGAAACCTGCTTGGCGGTAAGGGTGCGAACCTGGCAGAGATGACCAATTTAGGCCTTCCGGTACCTCAGGGATTCACAATTACTACCGAAGCATGCACCCAGTATTATGAGGACGGAAGAAAGATCAATGATGAAATCATGGATCAGATCATGGATGCAATTACAAAGATGGAAGAAATCACCGGCAAAAAATTCGGTGACAAAGAAAATCCTCTGCTTGTGTCTGTTCGTTCCGGTGCAAGAGCTTCTATGCCGGGTATGATGGATACCATTCTGAATCTTGGACTGAATGAAGAAGTTGTAGAAGTATTGGCTGAAAAGTCCGGAAATCCCCGTTGGGCATGGGACTGCTACAGAAGATTCATCCAGATGTTCTCTGATGTAGTAATGGAAGTCGGCAAGAAATACTTTGAAGAATTAATTGATAAAATGAAAGCTGAAAAAGGAGTTACTCTGGACGTTGAGCTTACTGCTGACGATCTGAAGAGCCTTGCTGAACAGTTTAAAGCAGAATACAAAGCAAAAATCGGTGAAGACTTCCCGTCTGATCCGAAAGTACAGCTGATGGAAGCTGTAAAAGCTGTATTCCGTTCCTGGGACAACCCGCGTGCAAACGTATACCGTCGTGACAACGACATCCCATATTCCTGGGGAACTGCCGTAAACGTTCAGATGATGGCATTTGGTAACATGGGAGACGACTGTGGTACCGGTGTTGCATTTACAAGAGATCCGGCTACCGGCGAAAACGGTCTGTTCGGAGAATTCCTTACAAATGCACAGGGTGAAGACGTTGTTGCAGGTGTTCGTACACCAATGCACATTTCCGAAATGGAGCAGAAATTCCCGGAAGCATTCGAACAGTTTAAGGGAGTCTGCAAGAAACTGGAAAACCACTACAGAGATATGCAGGATATGGAATTTACCGTAGAACACGGCAAACTGTACATGCTGCAGACACGTAACGGTAAGAGAACTGCAAAGGCAGCTCTGAAGATCGCCTGCGATCTGGTAGACGAAGGAATGAGAACCGAGGAAGAAGCAGTTGCAATGATCGATCCGAGAAACCTGGATACCTTACTGCATCCTCAGTTTGACGCTGCAGCTTTAAAAGCAGCAACTCCGGCAGCAAAGGCACTTGGAGCTTCTCCGGGAGCAGCCTGCGGTAAAGTTGTATTCTCCGCAGAAGATGCAAAAGAATGGGCATCAAGAGGAGAGAAAGTCGTACTTGTACGTCTGGAAACTTCTCCGGAAGATATTGAAGGTATGAAAGCAGCTCAGGGTATTCTGACTGTACGTGGCGGTATGACTTCTCACGCAGCCGTTGTTGCTCGTGGTATGGGTATCTGCTGTGTATCCGGATGCTCTGACATTACCATGGATGAAGAAAACAAGAAGTTCGTTCTTGCAGGCAAGGAATACCATGAGGGAGACTGGATTTCCATTGACGGTTCCACAGGTAACATCTATGACGGCGTTATCGCTACAGTAGATGCTAAGATTGCCGGCGAATTCGAAAGAATTATGGGATGGGCTGACAAATACAGAACCATGAAAGTAAGAACCAATGCAGATACTCCTGCAGATGCTAAGAAAGCACGTGAACTGGGAGCAGAAGGTATCGGTCTGTGCCGTACCGAGCATATGTTCTTTGAAGGTGACAGAATCGACGCATTCCGCGAGATGATCTGCGCTGATACAGTAGAAGAGAGAGAAGCAGCTCTGGATAAGATTCTTCCGGTACAGCAGGGAGACTTTGAGAAACTGTATGAAGCTCTGGAAGGTAACCCGGTTACTATCCGTTTCCTGGATCCGCCTCTTCATGAATTTGTTCCTACAGAGGAAGAGGACATTCAGAAACTGGCAGATGCACAGGGCAAAACGGTAGATCAGATCAAAGCAATCATTGATTCTTTACATGAATTCAACCCGATGATGGGTCATCGTGGATGCCGTCTGGCAGTTACTTATCCGGAAATTGCAAAGATGCAGACAAAAGCTGTTATCCGCGCTGCCATCAATGTACAGAAAGCACATGCTGACTGGAATGTTTGCCCGGAAATCATGATTCCGCTGGTAGGCGACATTAAAGAATTAAAATATGTTAAGAGCGTAGTTGTTGAGACTGCAGATGCAGAAATCGCAGCAGCAGGCGTTGAACTGAAATATGAAGTAGGTACTATGATCGAGATTCCAAGAGCAGCTTTAACTGCAGATGAAATCGCAAAAGAAGCTGACTTCTTCTGCTTCGGTACCAACGACCTGACACAGATGACTTACGGCTTCTCCCGTGACGATGCAGGAAAATTCCTGGAAGCTTACTACGATGCTAAGATCTTTGAAAACGATCCATTTGCAAAACTGGATCAGGTTGGCGTTGGTAAGTTAATGGAAATGGCTATCAAATTAGGTAAGCCTGTAAATCCGAATCTGCACGTGGGAATCTGTGGAGAGCACGGCGGAGATCCTTCTTCTGTTGAATTCTGCAACAAGATTGGTCTGGACTATGTATCCTGCTCACCATTCCGTGTACCGATTGCCCGCCTGGCAGCTGCGCAGGCAGCAATTGCGCAGAGATAATTCAACTCTGTAATATGAAAAGGCAACACAGTTCAGCGAGAACTTAACTTGCCCTGAAATATAAAATAAAGACCTTGTATTATGGGAAACCATAGTATGAGGTCTTGTTTTTTATGTAATAGGAAATTCCGTTGGATTTCCTATTACATAAAAAACGCTCCGCTATGGATGCCACCAGATGCATATGGAATTTGACTGCCTGCGGCAGTCTGCATCTGGCGCGTAAAGAGTACAAGAGCTGGGAAGACAGTCGATTATTTGTTTTTGTCGGACGGGTAGAAGTGTTGTTCGCCCTGTTCGCCCAAAGGACATGGTTACTGTATTGCAAAAACAGATAGAATGCCAATAGTTTTTCTGGCTTATAACTAAAACAAGTGTTATAATGTGACTAAATAATGAAGAAGAGACAAAGAGGTATTTAAAAATAAAAGGAGATGGAATCAACCAATGCCTGAAATCAGTTTGTTTTATGGAATACGCATTACGATGTATTGGAGCGACCACAACCCACCACATTTTCATGCTGAATATGGAAATAATAAAGCAATAGTATTAATTGAAGAAGGGATAGTCAGCGAGGGATATTTGCCGAGACGGCAGTTAAAGTTTGTGCTTGCATGGGCAGAAATTCATAAAGACGAATTAATGCAGAATTGGGAATTGTCAAAGGATAATAAGCCGCTGAACAGAATAAACCCGTTAGTTTAATAAAGAGGTGAATCGTATGAGTAATAATAAACTCGATGTCCGTTTCTACCCGGAGATATATCAGGCTGTAGCAGGTAAAAACTATATGGTGTATGCTTATCTGAGCGATGGCAGCGTGAGAGAATTTGATGTTGCACCCTTGATAAAACAGGGGGGGGTTTTTCGGAAAATTGAGGATGAAACTACATTTAGAAACACATTGACCGTCCTGAACGGGACTGTTGCATGGGATGTGGCAGGAAACCGTAATGAATATGAATGTATTGATATTGACCCTATGACAATTTTTAAGTGTAAGATTGTTCCGGAAATCCCTGAAATCTGAATCGGGAAAATAAGAAACATTCACAGGGATTTGCCTATTGATGTTTATATCTGAATGATTATAAGCGTATCATTAGAAATAGTGGTACGCTTATTTTGCTCGTTTGTGCTGACCTGCTTCAGACGGAGATTCTTTTAGGTTTGAGGCAGTTTATAGTGGAAATAAATTTCGGCCGAGAACATGACGTATATTGTGTCCAATGGGTAGCGCTATTAGAACCGAAGGGAGAAGATATGGTAAAAATAAAAGTACAAAGCAATTCTGGAAACAGAGCTTTCCAGGAAATGAAAAAAGCTGCAGTAGAAAGGCTTCAGGGAAAGTCCATTGAACAAATAGCTGAAAAAGCAGATGTATTATTAAAGAGAGAGCAAGGATTTCTGGAACTGGAGAGTCTGGGACAGAAAATACAGATTGCATACCCTTCCTGGGAACTTCGAGAGGAATTGGAGCCATGGCATACGCTTCTGCTGCTGCATTACCTTGAAATAGCGGACGGAAC
Source organism: Blautia sp. An249 (assembly GCF_002159835.1). Lineage (GTDB taxonomy): Bacteria > Bacillota > Clostridia > Lachnospirales > Lachnospiraceae > Blautia_A > Blautia_A avistercoris. The sequence goes on from NZ_NFJL01000014.1 coordinate 97,842, forward strand.
GCCGGTATCCGGAGAGTGGGTGACTTTCGGAAATCTAAAAGATGGATTGATCAGGGGGACAGGATTTGACCGCACAGCAGACATAGAATTAGGGAAATTCCTGAAGGGAAAAGATGTGGAAGAGCTAAAGGGAATTTTAGACACTCTGGGAGCCAGAATTGTAAATGGAAGAGCAGATTTAAGTGCAGAACTTCTATTGTTTCCGCGTTATCCGTTCCTTTTAAATCTCTGGATGGAAGATGAGGAATTTCCGGCTACAGGTAAACTCCTGGTAGATAAAAGCGCAGACCATTATCTGACGATAGAGGATGCGGTTACTGCAGGTGATGTATTGCTGAGGAGGCTTAAAGATGCAGAACATGTTAAATAAGACGCGGTGACGGCAGGGTTATGACTGACACACATCCTTAAGCTGGGACAAAATAGGATCCAAGTAGCCATCCAAACCAAAGGATTTTGACTGAATCTGGTCGGGAATAAGCAGTTCTCCAAGATTGATGGTTACATAGGTGTATTCTGGCTCCTGGGCGACCAGACGCATCAAAGGAGCTTTGATGAGCTGGTTGCGGGGACCAATTCCCAACTCCAGTACCACGACCTTTTTGTTATGATACTTTTCTAAAAATGTGTGGAAATTCTGCTTTGCGTCTGAATCCTCAAGAAACCAGGAGCCTCCGGCCATATGGATTTCCATAGGACCCCCGCATCTGGGGCAGCGGGGAAGCAGATGGGAAGGAATTTTGCCGCCCTGCTCTTCGGCCGCCATTTCTTCCAGTTTATCAAAGGCCGGATAAATTTTGCCATGACAAGGATTCGCGCACTGCATGGTGAGCCAGTTACCTTCTACTTCATATTTTTTCTCCGGTGCAAATCCGGACATTTCGAAATGGCATTCGCCATTGCTGGTGACAATAAAGTAATCTTTTTTACCAACAATGGATTTTAGATTCTGCATCACCGGAGTAGAAGTGTAACCGCTGCAGTAATGATGGACCAGACGGCTCCAGAAGCCCCATTTTTCTTCTTCCGTGGGCCACTGGGCGCCCATTCCATGAAGGATGCAGCGCAGGCCGTACTTTACTTTCAGGTCGCCGAACAGGTTTTGGAAAGCTTCATCAGCGGCAAACAAATGAAGTCCTTCCGTGATGGACAGACCGTTGCTTGCCCCGACTAAAACAGCATCTGCCTCTCTGATTTTTTCTGCGATTTGTTTCAGTTCTTTCATTTCCGTATTTCCTCCTTTTCCATTTCAGCTCTTACATCTTTCAAAACTGCGGCAATGTCCCCCTGGATTGCTACGCCCTTATCCTCAATCTGTCGGGGCAGGAAAGCATACTGGGCGTTGACGGAAATATATCGGGTATCCGGCAGGCTGCAGGTCAGGCTCCAAAAGGGCTCCTGGATAAACATCGGGGTCATTCTTCCCACACCAAGTTCAATGAGAAGGAGCTTTTTTGTGCTGTTTTTCTGGATGTAATCGGAAATTTTCTGATATTGTTCTTCGTACTTCGTGCCTTGCATGAAGTTGCCGTAACCCCGCACCCAGGGAAAGGCTTCAGCGCCGCAGTGAGGGCAGCGGGGAATCATTTCTTCGGGAACGCTGGTACCTTCCCCCATGGCCTGGAACATTTTTTCCACGGGTTCCAGGGCATCCCAGGTTTCATCACAGCATGCTTTGGAACACTGGAAGAAACGGTGGTCTCCCTGAATCTGGCTGACCTTATCTTCCGGGTAGATTTTTACAAACTGCGTGTCCTGATTGGTAGTCAGAATGAAAAAGTCTTTCCCTTTCAAAATGGCGTCCAAATCCAGGTAAGGTTCCCGGATAGGGGCATGCTGTGTGGTATGAAGAAACGTTACCAGGTAGCCCCAAAATTCGCCACGGGTGTCAAAGGGATGAGCCATTCCGGCAAAGGCACCTTTGAAACCATATTTCTCCGCAAATTTTCCAAAATGCTCTCGATAGGAAGGTGTATCATCATAATAGAAATCTCCGCCGCCGGAAGCCGACAGCCCGGAAGCGCCTCCGATGATGATACAGTCGGCCTCATTCACCTGCCGGGCAAATTCCTGAATCTGTTTCTGATATGGAAGCGGCGTTTTTTCGCTCAGCTTTACCGGGGTGCTTCCTGAAGCATATACGTGGTAATATCTGGAATAGTTCATTTGTGTTTGGGTAACCAGAGTTTCATAAAGAGTCATAGACTGACCGTCCTTTCCGCATAAAATCCTGTACGTCTCAAGAATTTGTATATTTCTGCATAAATATATTTGTTATTTTTAAAATTACATCAAAAGAATAACATGTAAATTATAAAATTGCAAGATGATTTTAAAAGAAAATAGAAGAGTGAAATAAAAAATAGACAGTGACGCAGAAACTGGTAGTGACATGTTTGACAACCACCTGTGGGTGTGTTATTTTTTGAATTACAACGAATGAAACGAAACATAATATGTAATTTTTTGAAAGTAAGATATTTTGAATATATATCAGGAGGAAATTGTGATAATGAAATATTCTACAAAATTAAGTGATGCGGTTCACATTATGGTATTTATAGAACTAAGCAATCAAATTACATTGACCAGTACAGAAATAGCCGCAAGTATTCAGACTAATCCGGCTTATGTGCGGCAGCTGATGGCGAAGCTGAAGGCTGCAGGATTGATTCAGAGCCGCCGGGGACAGGCAAAACCATGCTTAGATCGTAAACCGGAGGAAATCACTCTGCTGGATGTTTACCGGGCGGTAGAAGGAACAAAGCCACTTCTGCATCTGGATACCCATACAAATCCGGAATGCCATGTAGGTGTGTACATACAATATGCACTGCAGGATTATTATGATGAGATCCAACAGGAAGCAGAAAAACGAATGAATGAGATTCATTTATCGGATGTTATCCGTACATTTCGGGAAAAATATGAAATACAGGGAGGTGAAAGGGATTATGACAGCTAAAAGCCAGGAAGAAATTAAAAAAGAAATATACCGCTATTACCAGAGTCAGCCAAGAACCCAGGAGATGTATACAGCCATGCTTACAGAATTACAGGAGACGTTCGGAGCCTTGTCGCCGAAGCTTCTTTCAGAAGCGGCAGAGGTTCTGGGGATCAAGGCTTCTGTCCTTGCCTGCCTCGTGAAATTTTCCGCTCATTTAAAACTTGAGGACTATAAGTATAAGTTGGTTGTCTGTGAAGGCGGGCGCTGTGGCAAGAGAGGGAATTTATCTGTTCTTCAGGCTTTGAAAAAGGAGCTTCAGATAGGAAAGGACGGATTTTCCCGGGACAAACAGATTTACTTCACTACCCAGAATTGTATGAAGCGCTGTAAGGACGGCCCTAATCTTACCATAAACGGCGAATTATTTTCCTATATGACAGTTGAGCAGGCTTTGGATGTTGTGAAAAGCTGCATTTCACGCCATGCGTAACTGGTTGTCGTCGCAAGAAATGCTGGGAGCCGGAAGAGACTGACGAAATCCGGCCAGAAGACCGGAGAAAGAAGAAAAATGTGAGGAAGATACTGAGCCTTGGGCGGCGGTGGTCTTAATGGCTGTTTGAGTGTTTTCTTGCATAGGCTCTCCTTTCTGATTTTGGCAAAAGAAAAAGCAGGAAGTCCTTTTCAAGATTTCCTGCTCGGTAGTGCTACTGTGAGGGTAGCGGTTATTCAGTTTTCAATGGCTGTGTTACGCAATAGAAGCCCATTTTTGAGGGCAAAGGTATAAAATATCGTCTTTGCGATTTTGAAGCCGCCTACTGCGTAACAATACAAGGCATTTTCAAAGTGACAAACAGGGATTTATTGTTTATCTTTATCCGTTTCATTCTTTTTATTTTTTCTGTCCTGCCAATACTTTCTACTCCAAAAAGTACCAGCCAGTGAACAGCCTCCACCTAAAAGAAGCACAACAATCAAAACTAAAAGCCAAAAATCATTCATTACAAAATCCTCCTCAAATTCCAATTTTCTCTGTTCTACAAGCTGGTATTTAACGCATACAGGCATTGACAAATTTCATGGGTACGTCCATGCGTTCTGCTACTTGTTCTGGTGTCATTCCACTGTTTAAGAAACGCTTGCATACTATTTTCATGTTCTCGCCAACTTCGATAATATGTTTATCCGGGTCATAGAAACGAACAACACGCTGTCCCCATGAATGTTCTACAATAGGGTGGACATATTCAACATCACATTCTTTCAGCTTATCCGCAAATTCATCAAAATTATCTTCTTCAAAGTAAATTTCAAAGTTATTGCCACCAAAAGAAATATCGCTTTTCCCGATAAAGTCTTTATAGGTTTCAACTGTCTGCAAAGCCAAACCGCCTGTTAGAGTTTTATTCGCTCCAAAATCCATAATCACATGAAGTCCAAAAATCTTTTTATAAAACTCGACTGATTTATCTATATCGGTTACCACCAACATAGGATTTTTCATTTTCATTTTCCCTACCTCCACAAATAGAAAAATTTTCTTGATTTTCGTTATTGCTATTATACCATTTCTTCGGCGCAATCACAATTCCATATCACGCCGCTTGTTCTGCGTCTTGGCTCTGGTCTGTTCCGGCTGTACCGCCTGTTCCACGCACTTCTTGACCGCTTCGGCTTCCTGTACCTCCGCTTTCAAGGTCTGCAAACTGCCGTACAAGCGGCTTTTCTTTTGGGTAAGGTCGGCAACTTCGGCTTTCCATGCTTTCAGCTTCGGCACATTGTCTTTCCCTAAATGCTCTTTGAGATAACGCTCGGCACTTTGGTACAAAATCAATGCGGCTCGGTGGCTCTCAAAAAATGCGTCCTGCTTCTTGGGCTTGGTCTGCATATACGCCTTGTAGGTGGGGCGGTGTTCCAGATATTTCTCGGCTTGGCTTATCAGTTCCTTGCGCTCATGGAGTAGCTTTTCCGTCTGTTTGATTTCCCCATTGGTATTCCAGTACCGCTTTTTCATATCCGACACAACTTCCTGCAACTGCACAAGGGTAGTGATATTCCTGCTCTGCAAGAATTGAAACGCCTTTGCGTACAACTTCAAGTCTTGGATTTTCCCGTACCGGCTTTGCGGCTTGGCGGCTTCTGTGTAGGCTCGGTCAAGCAATTCTAAAAGGGTAAGCGGCTGTTCTGGACGCTCGGAAGGGATAGGAACGGAAGGGAAAGGATTGACCGATTGATTTTCCTTTGCCTGTGAAGCCTTTTCTTTTATCCATGCTGTGAGGGCGGCAATCCGGCGTTTGACTTCCTTTAACAGTCGGTTTTGCTCCCGTATCTCTCTGTTATGCTCGCCTTTCTCCGTCACAATCCCTCTGCGCTCCATTTGGGTGGCGGCAACGCCCATGTGGACGGTAGGTATCTGCTCTATGCCTTGCCGCTTATAGGAACGGTGGTCTATGCGCTCTGGTCTGTCCTGCGCCGCAAGATAGCGGTTTGCATTTTCTCCACGCTGTTCCAAAGGATAGAACGGTCTGCAAAATCCGGCGGCGCATGGGGCGGCAAGAGGATTTCCGTATGCACGATACCGCCTTTCCTCGTAAAGTCATGGGTAACGCCGTCATAGTGGTTTGTGAGGGTTTCTCCGCTTCGGTAAGCGGCGGCAACGGCTGACTTGCCTTTCCCTCTGCTGATTATCTTAATACTGCAATGATATATCGCCACGCTGTCAACCTCCTTTCGGGCGGTATATTCAGACTTCATGGCAGACGATAGACTGCAAAGCAGGGTATCGTCTGGCGTGAAGTACACAAGGGGTAGGGAATGAAATCCCCGTAGGGGAGTGTAGCTCCCCTGTATCAGCGGAACGCTGATACAAGCCCTCGGCAGAGCGCACACACCTGTAAAGGTGTATAAGTGCGCCCTTGTTAAGCAAGGGAGATTTAATTCTCCCCGTTTTCTTCCCCGATTTTCCGTAAATGCTCCTGTGCCTGTGCGGTCTGAAAAGCAATCTCCAACAAGCCCTTTATCTGCTCGTTGCTGTACTGCTCCGGCTTCTCCAACAGGCTTTCCAGTATCGCCCCACGCTCAATAAGGCGGTGTGTCCTCGCCCTGCGTTCTGCGTCCTTTTTCTGATTGAGAAGTTTCCGCTTTCTGTTTTGCAACTGCCGGATTTCTTCCTCGGCTTTTGCAATCTTTTCTTCAATGTCTGTCATGGTTACAATCTCCTTTCTGATTTCGGGCATAAGAAAAGCAGGAAGTCCGTTTCGGGATTTCCTGCTCGGTGGTGCTACTGTGAGGGTAGCGGTTATTTAGTTGTGAATGAGTTCTACAAACTGGGATTTATCTTACATAACCATTTTTTCGTGCATAATCACCAATAATAAAAGCAACTGCTACAATCAACAAAATAAATACAGATAATATATCCCAAATATCAATCACAGGCTCTCCAATCATTTTTGACAATGTACCGTTTATCAAAATCGTAAATGGGATTGCAAACAAAAATGTAATTCCTGTTGCCAATAGTTTTCGTTCTTTAAGTCGATAATATAAAACATAAACTATCCACAGAAATACAAGTGAAATAATTGACATAATTGTGCCGATGCTGAATATCCCATTGACTTTTATCAAAATACTTAATGTGTACATAAAAGGTACAATTAGGATACTAATAGCAATCATCGCCACTAACACCCCTTTCTTTCCCAACAATATAACAGGAAAAGATGCTATCCATGTGACCAATATAGAACTAAGCACAATAAGTGACCATGTCAATGTTCCCGAAATAGCAATATCACATATGCAACATACGAGAATACCAATTACCATAGCAATTGTGTATATTGTTGAAATTATGGTATTCTTATTCATGTTATTCTCATCTTTTTTCTTAAACTCAATGAGATTTTCATTGACTTTTTCTTCGTAATTATTCATTTCTATCCTCTCTCCACTTAATAGTTCATTGACTGTAACATCTAAGATATTGCAAAGTTCCAGCATGATAGATGAGTCAGGCATACATTTTCCTGTTTCCCATTTTGAAACAGCCCTGTCAGTAATATTTAACTTTTCTGCTAATTGTGCCTGCGTCAACCCTTTTTCTTTTCTGCAACTTGCAATAAATCTTCCTGTATCAATTTGATTCACTACAATATGCCTCCTTTCATGCTACACTTTACAATTTTTATCAGCCACCGTACACGAACTATAAGTTGAATAGTTTGATAGATTTTCGATTATCTCTTTAGAAGTTCTTATATGCCGGTATAGCCCATCACTCCGGGCTTTTCCGGCATTTTCGATAGTGGAAGATACTCACGTTTCCTCTCATAACCCCTCACGTCTTTGCTATGGGAAGTAGTAGAAACAGTAGTAAAACCGCCCGTACTACTAAGCCGCAGCCTTGGCTTCCTCCGTGGTTCCCTCGGTGGTTTCCTCGGTGTTCTCCACGGTGGTTTCCGGCTTCGCTTCCAGCCGCTCCATTTCC
>NZ_NFJL01000015.1 GCF_002159835.1 Blautia sp. An249
GTCAAGAACTTTTTTAACTTTTTTCAAAGCTTTTGTTCTCTGTTTCGCTCAGCAACTTTGTTATCTTACCACAGCTTTCCAAGCTTGTCAACAACTTTTTCAAACTTTTTTCTGTGGTTTTTTATGAAGGATTCTTCATAAAAAACGGAGAAGGAGGGATTTGAACCCTCGCGCCGCGTAAACGACCTATACCCTTAGCAGGGGCACCTCTTCGGCCTCTTGAGTACTTCTCCGGATTCCGAATTCTGAAATTCGTTCTTCAATTTTCATCACGGAAACCCTTGTTTTATCAAGGTTTTCTCACATGACGCAAAAATTATTATACTTAAGAAAGCATAACTTGTCAACGGTTTTTTTTAATTTTTTTCATTTTCTTCTATAACCGTTTCGATTCTTCTTTTTACTTCTTTTGCTATCTCTGTGGACTTCATATCCTTATATTCTTCATAAGGAATCGGCTTCAGAAAATGCACCTGCACCGTAAGCTTCTTAATGGATCCGGTATCAAAGGATTTATAGGAATCAATTAAAGCTACAGGGACGATGGGACACTTTGCTTTGGTGGCAGCTTTAAAGCTTCCTCCCTTAAAATCCAGAAGTTTGTTCCCATTACGACTTCTGGTTCCCTCTGCAAAGATTAAGAAGTTACGTCCGGCCTTTACCTCTTTTGTTACCTTAATAATAACTTCCATAGATTGACGAATATCTTCTCTGTCTATAGAATATGCCTTCATACAGGCAAAAACCTGCTTCAGGAAGGGAATATCCTGAATTTCTTTCTTATTTACCACAGAGAAAGGAACCGGACATGCCTGAATAATTGCCAGCACGTCATAAAGTCCCTGGTGATTGGGATAAAAGATAAAGCCGTTCTCCGGAGGAATATTTTCTACTCCGTGTGCGTCAATTGTAATACTGCCGCCCTTATTGGCTCTTCTGTCTATCATTTTTAGTAATTTATATCTTTGCTCCTCAGTATATTTATCAACATGCGCTGCATAATAATTTAATTTAATCCAGCCGTAAGGAACAAAAATTAAATTTCTTAATACCATCATCAATATTCTTTTCATGAGATCTGTCTCCATTCTTTTACAGCATTTTCATAGAGATTGTTTCCCTGAGAGTCAATTACCACAATAACCGGAAAATTTTCAATTTCCAATTTCCGGATCGCTTCTGTTCCTAAATCTTCGTAGGCAATTACCTGAGAAGAGAGGATCCTTTTGGAAAGTAAGGCTCCTGCTCCTCCAACTGCTGCAAAATAAATCCCCTGATTTCTCACGATTGCATCTGTTACTTCTTTTGTCCGTTTTCCCTTACCTATCATGCCGGCCATCCCCAGGTCCAAAAGCCGGGGAGCATACTTATCCATCCGGCTGGCTGTGGTGGGACCGGCGGATCCAATGGGTCTTCCTTCTCTGGCAGGAGAAGGCCCCATATAGTAAATTGTTGCTCCTTTAATCTCCAACGGCAATTCTTCCCCTTTATCCAGAGCCTCAGCCATCCTTTTATGGGCTGCATCCCTGGCCGTATAGATAGTTCCCGTCAGATATACGTAATCCCCTGCCTTTAAATTCTTAATCTCTTCTTCTTTTAATGGTATCTCCAAATGTTTTTCCATTTTCATTTCCCACCTGTTTAAAGTATTCTACTGATATGTCTGTTTACATGACAGCAAATATTTACAGCCACCGGCAATCCTGCAATATGAGTAGGATAGGTATTAATGTTCACTGCAAAAGCAGTTGTAGTCCCTCCTAAACCTCCTGGGCCAATGCCAAGCTGATTGATCTTAGAGAGCATTTCTTCTTCCAGTTCCTTTACATAAGGAATGGAAGAGCGCTGATCTGCCGGCCTGGTCAGAGCCTGCTTTGCCATAATCGCGCACTTTTCAAAAGTTCCTCCGATTCCTACTCCCACTACCATTGGAGGACATGCATTAGGCCCTGCTTCCTCTACGGCAGACAAGATCGCCTTCTTTACTCCTTCTATTCCATCAGCAGGTTTCAGCATGAATATTTTACTCATATTTTCACTTCCGAATCCTTTGGGAGCCAGGGTAATCTTCACCTTGTCCCCGTCGGTAATGGAATAATGAATAACAGCAGGGGTGTTGTCTTTGGTATTTTCTCTGTAAATCGGATCTTTTACCACGGATTTTCTCAGATACCCTTCCTGGTATCCTCTCCGTACCCCTTCATGAATGGCCTCCTCCAGACTTCCCCCTGTCAGATGAACTTCCTGGCCCACTTCTGCAAAAATGACGGCCATTCCCGTATCCTGGCAGATAGGGATTCTGTCTGTTTCAGCAATCTCTAAATTTTCCTGAAGCTGTGACAGTACCTGTTTTCCTAATTCTGACTTTTCTTCGTTTACTGCCTTTTGGAAAACCCGGCACATATCCTGAGAAAGACTGTGATTAATCTGGATACACATATCACGAACAGCCTCTGTAATTTCTTTTACCTGTATATCTCTCAACTGGATACCCTCCGTTTGCTGACAGGGATCGAAGCATCCCTGCTTATAATTTTTCTGAAATTCTTTCCTCATATCCGGGATTCTGCTTTATGAATTTCTCATAAGCCTTTGAATAGTCCTGATAAGGTTCGGTATTCATAAAAGATGCATACGCTGTGCTTGCCTGTTCGCTTATCTCCTGAGTAATTTCTTTTGAGGACATAATATAATATTTTTTATCCGATTTTTTCACCATATAGGTTCCTATGCACGGATATTCTTTCTTCTTATCCAATACTAAATTATAGGTTATATATACATAGGAATATTTCCCATAATCCTCTATAACCCCGCATTCCAGTAAATCAACCTTATCCGTCTGATGCGCCTGTATGTATTTTATAGATGCCTCAATCTCCGCTTCCGTCTCCTTATCAGACTCTTTACTCCCGAAGCATTTCCTGGCATTTTTTGCACTGTCATCCCCATATGCCTCTATCAATGACTTAACCACACCTTCCGGGGATTTCTGGTTCACACCGCATCCTGAAATCCCCGTCAGTAAGATGAACATTAGAAAAACTGCTGCTATTCTTCGTCCCTTTTTCATAATAATTATTTATCCCCTTGTACTTCTTTTGTTTCTGCAGATTCATTGGGTTCATTTTTATCATCTATTTTTTCCCGTACTTTGGCAATGCTGGCAACGGTAACTCCCTCAGTAAGATTAATCAGTTTTACCCCTGATGTAATTCTTCCTAATATAGATATATCGGAGCACTGCAGACGAATAATAATCCCCTCCGTAGTAATTAACATTACCTCATTTTCTTCGTTTACTGCCTTTACTCCTACTACATTTCCTGTTTTTTCCGTTATTTTATAACATTTTACGCCTTTGCCGCCGCGGTTCTGTACGGTAAATTCTCCTACGGAAGTCCGTTTACCCATGCCGTTTTCGGATACGATTAACAAATAATGTCCCTGGGAATTTAACTGCATTCCCACAACTTCATCCCCGTCGGACAGATTCATTCCCCTAACGCCCATGGAGACTCTTCCTGTTACTCTGACGTCTGTTTCTTTAAACCGGATACACTGGCCGTCTTTCGTTACCAGAATAATATCTTTTTTATTATCCGTACATTTTACTTCAATCAGTTCATCTTCATCCCGAAGAGAGATGGCAGCCAGTCCGGTCTTTCTTACATTGGCATAATCCAGAATCGGCGTCTTCTTAATCAGCCCTTTCTTGGTAGCCATTACCAGATAGCGGTTCTTCTCGAATTTATTAATCGGAATGACAGCCGTAATATTTTCTCCAGGCATAAGCTGAAGCAGATTGATAATGGCGGTACCTCTGGCTGTCCGGCTTGCCTCCGGGATTTCATAGGCCTTCAGCCGGTATACCCGTCCCGTATTGGTAAAGAACATTAAATAATGATGGGTCGTTGTCATCAGAAGTTCTTCGATATAGTCGTCTTCTATGGTCTGCATACCTTTAATGCCTTTGCCGCCGCGGTTCTGGCTGCGGAAGTTATCTACCGTCATACGTTTAATGTATCCCAGTTTCGTCATCGTGATTACCGTATTTTCATCAGGAATCAGATCTTCCATGGAAATATCGTACTCATCAAAGCCTATTGAAGTTTTTCTTTCATCTCCGTATTTATCCGAGATAGCCAGAATTTCTTCTCTGATCACCCGAAGCAACAGATTTCTGTCTGCTAAGATGGCCTTAAACTTTCTGATTTTCTCCATCAGCTCTGCATATTCTGCTTCCAGTTTCTCCCGCTCCAGACCGGTTAAAGCACGAAGACGCATATCAATAATTGCCTGTGCCTGTACTTCATCCAGGCCAAACTGTTTAATCAGTTCTTCTTTCGCAATCTGAGGTGTCTGAGAACCTCTGATAATCTGGATAACTCGATCGATATTATCCAGAGCTTTTAAGAGTCCCTCTAAAATATGAGCTCTTTCCTGCGCCTTGTTTAAGTCATACTGCGTCCTTCTGGTTACTACATCTTCCTGATGGGACAGATAGTTCTCCAGCATTTCTTTCAGATTCATGACCTTTGGCTCATTGTTTACCAGAGCCAGCATAATCACACCAAAAGTGTCCTGAAGCTGAGTGTGTTTATAAAGCTGATTGAGTATTACATTGGCGTTGGCGTCTTTCTTTAAGTCAATGCAGATCCGCATACCCTCCCTGCTGGAGTGGTCATTGAGATCGGTAATCCCTTCAATCTTCTTGTCTCTTACCAGTTCGGCAATTTTTTCTATCAGCCTTGCTTTATTTACCAGGTAAGGAAGCTCTGTTACGATAATCCGGCTCTTTCCGTTTGGAAGGCTTTCAATATTAGTAACTGCTCTTACCCGGATTTTGCCTCTTCCGGTCCGGTAAGCTTCTTCAATCCCTCTGGTTCCTAAAATCGTGGCTCCTGTGGGGAAATCCGGCCCTTTAATCACGCTTAGAAGTTCTTCTATGGCAGTTTCTCTGTCTTCTTCTACAATGTTATCAATGATTTTTACCACTGCCTGAATGACTTCTTTCAAATTGTGAGGAGGAATGTTGGTTGCCATTCCTACTGCAATTCCTGATGTCCCGTTTACAAGTAAGTTGGGGTATCTGGCCGGAAGAACCACAGGTTCTCTCTCTGTCTCATCAAAGTTTGGTACGAAGTCTACCGTATTTTTATTAATATCCGCCAGCATTTCCATTGAAATTTTACTTAAACGGGCTTCTGTATACCTCATGGCCGCCGCTCCGTCCCCGTCCACAGAACCAAAGTTTCCGTGACCGTCTACCAGAGGATAACGGGTGGACCATTCCTGGGCCATATTTACAAGAGCTCCATAGATGGAACTGTCTCCATGGGGATGGTATTTACCCATGGTATCACCCACAATACGCGCACATTTACGGTGTGGTTTATCCGGGCCGTTATTTAATTCTATCATAGAGTACAGCACTCTTCGCTGTACCGGTTTTAATCCGTCTCTTACATCCGGAAGAGCTCGTGCGGCAATAACGCTCATCGCATAATCAATATAAGATGTCTCCATGGTCTTCTTCAGATCGACGTCATGGACTTTATCAAAAACATTATTCTCCATTCTTTCCTCCATCTGCATTCATCTCCGGACAGCACATTCTGCCCAGAGTTAAATATCAAGATTTTTTACATATCTGGCATTTTCTTCGATAAATTCTCTTCTGGGTTCTACTTTATCCCCCATTAAAGTGGTAAAGATCAAATCGATTTCCGAGGTGGCCTCTTCGTCCATAGTCACACGAAGCAGGATTCTCTGCTCCGGATCCATTGTAGTCTCCCAGAGCTGGTCCGCATCCATTTCTCCAAGCCCTTTATACCGCTGAATTTTATTATTGTTGTCTCTTCCGATTTCCGTCAGAATCTGATTCAATTCTTCATCACTGTATGCATACCAGACTTTTTTATTTTTTTCTATTTTATATAACGGAGGCTGTGCCAGATAAACATAGCCCTGTTTAATCAGTTCCGGCATAAAACGATAAAGGAAAGTCAGAAGCAGGGTGGCGATGTGGGCTCCGTCCACATCCGCATCTGTCATAATAATGATTTTATGGTATCTTAACTTTGAAATATCGAAATCTTCATGAATTCCTGTTCCAAAAGCTGTAATCATAGCCTTAATCTCTTTGTTGGCATAAATTTTATCTAACCGGGCTTTCTCCACATTTAATATCTTTCCCCTGAGGGGCAGGATTGCCTGGGTCACGCGGTTTCTGGCAGTTTTCGCAGAACCTCCCGCAGAATCACCCTCTACGATGTAAATTTCACAGTTTTTCGGATCCTTATCGGAGCAGTCTGCCAGTTTGCCGGGAAGGGACATTCCTTCCAGCGCTGATTTTCTTCTGGTTAAATCCCTTGCCTTTCTTGCCGCGTCTCTGGCCCGCTGTGCCAGAACAGATTTTTCAATAATTACTTTGGCAACGCTGGGATTCTGCTCTAAAAAGATTTCCAGCTGATTACTTACAATATTATCCACTGCGCCTCTGGCCTCACTGTTTCCCAGCTTCTGCTTAGTCTGCCCTTCGAACTGAGGCTCTTCTATCTTTACGCTTATAATTGCCGCCAGACCTTCCCGAATATCATCTCCGCTTAAATTGGCTTCGTTATCTTTCAGAAGTTTATTCTTTCTGGCATAATCATTAAATGTTTTTGTAAGTGCATTTCGGAAACCAACGATATGAGTTCCGCCTTCCGGCGTATTAATGTTATTGACAAACCCATAAGAATTTTCTGTATAAGAGTCATTATGCTGCATAGCAACTTCCACAAGTACGCCGTCTTTTTCTCCGCAGCAATAAATCACTTCTGGATAAAGTTCTGTTTTACTTCTGTTAAGATACGAGACGAATTCTTTAATTCCGCCGTCGTAATGAAATACTTTTTCCTTCTTTTCTTCTCTTTCGTCTTTTAAAATAATTCTCAGACCCTTTGTTAAAAAGGCCATTTCTCTCAGACGCTGTTTCAGAATATCATAGTCATAAACCGTCTCTTCAAATACCTCTGCATCGGGTTTAAATATAATGCTGGTACCTGTCTTATCCGGCTCGCATTCCCCCACTACCTTCAGCTTATAGATGGTGTTGCCTCTTTCATAACGCTGACGATATACTTTTCCCTCATGATAGATAGTAACTTCCAGCCATTCTGACAGCGCATTTACTACGGATGCTCCTACCCCATGTAATCCTCCGGACACTTTATATCCGCCGCCGCCGAATTTACCGCCGGCATGCAGAATGGTAAAAACAACTTCTACGGCTGGAATTCCCGCTTTGTGATTAATTCCCACCGGAATACCTCGTCCATTGTCTGTGACTGTGACAGAATTGTCTTCATGAACGGTAACTGTAATTTCATCACAATAGCCTGCCAGTGCCTCGTCTACCGCATTATCTACGATTTCATATACCAGATGATGCAGACCTCTGGATGACGTACTGCCGATATACATTCCCGGTCTTTTACGTACCGCCTCCAGACCTTCCAGGATCTGAATCTGATCCGCACCATACTCTATATTTTCTGCGCCCATAGTTTTCCTCCTGTTTTTCTATGTTCTATCCATGTGAAAATTAAATTTCTATTTATTCAGATTCTGTTTTTAAACAGACTAATACTTATTTAGTATACCATAAAACAGGGCTGTTTTCCATTAAAAAATAAGGATAACTTCTTATTATATTAGCCGTTCTCTCAGGAAACAGACATAAAAATACCGCTGCAGGAAGAAGATGTTTCTTCTCCTTCTGCGGCGGCAAATATTTCTTTACTGACAATTCAGATACTGATAAATTTCTCTTTTTGACAGCCCTCTGTCTTTAGCCACGGATTTCATAGCCTCTTTCTTTTCCAACCCCTGGTCCAGATACAACTGCATATGTTCTTCAATACTCATGGTTTCCCATTTTTTTCGCTTATTTTCCTCAATCTCTTCTCTGCTTCTGCCTTCCACTATCAGAACACATTCCCCCTTCGGTTCCTGGGTTTCATAGAACTGAATACATTCCTCAATGGACGTATGAAAGGCCGTTTCATGCTTCTTGGTCAGTTCCCGGCACAGAGTCATCTTCCTGTTTCCCAGAGCCTCTTTCAGCTCTTTTAACGTGCGTAAAAGGCGATGCGGCGCTTCATAGAGAATAATTGTTCTTGTCTCCTGCTGCAGTTCCTCTAAAATCCGGCTTCTCTCCTTCTTATCCGCAGGCAGAAACGCTTCAAAGGAAAATCTTCTGGACGGAAGTCCCGATAAAGTAAGGGCGGTTATACATGCCGCCGGTCCCGGAAGAGAAGTCACCTCAATTCCGGCCTCATAAGCCATCCTGGCCAGTTCTTCTCCCGGATCGGAAATCCCGGGGGTTCCTGCATCCGTTATAAGGGCAATCTCCTGTCCCTGCTGCATCTTTTCAATCAGCAGCCGGGCTTTCTGAAATTTATTGTGCTCGTGGTAACTGGTCATAGGCGTATGAATATCAAAATGATTCAATAGCTTTCTGCTGTTTCGGGTATCTTCCGCGGCAATTAAATCTGCCTCCTTTAATACCCGGATAACACGAAGAGTAATATCTTCCAGATTTCCGATTGGAGTGGCGCACAGATAAAGTTTTCCGGACATTACAGCTCTCCTTTCTTTCCCGTCCTTATCCCATACGGTAGTGTTCCAGAATTTCCCTGGTATACACCCCGGGACTTTCATAGACAATCAGCGGCTTTTCTGTCTTCAGCCTGGGATTTCCGCCTTTCATAGCTTCAATCAATACCATATTCGGTTCTTTATCCACATAGGGATAAACCAGTCTCATCCGTTTCGGTTCCAAGTGATATTTCATCAATGTGTGAAAGATTTCCGGAAGACGAAACGGCCGGTGTATCATGTAAAATTTTCCCCTGGATTTTAATATTTTAGAGGTTTCCCTTACAATATCTTCCAGGGTACATAAAATTTCATGTCTTGCTATGGCTTTGGGCATCTGTGGGTTCTGCAGCCCATGCTGTCCGATCATGTACGGAGGATTGCAGGTAACCACATCAAAAGAAGCTGCACCAAATAACCCGGCAGCTTCCTTTACATCCCCTGTCACAATCTCAATTTCTGACTGCAGACGATTATACTCCACACTTCTTCTTGCCATATCCGCACATGTTTCCTGTATTTCCAGTCCGGTAAAATGCTTTCCCGGGGTCTTCGCTTTTAAAAGGAGAGGGACAATCCCTGTTCCTGTACAAAGATCCAGGACTTCCTCACCCGGACGAATCCTGGAAAAACAGGATAATAAAACAGCATCCAAACCAAAGCAGAAGTTTTCCGGATTCTGGATGATCCAGTATCCGTTCTGTAAATCATCCAGACGTTCCTTTTCCTGCAGTATGTTATTGATCATCCAGTTTCGACGTCCCTTCTTTATCTTCCAGACCCTCCAGCTCTTTCAGCTCTTCTTTTGAGATTTTCATCTTCTCTTTGCGCTTTCTGGGACGGAATTTTAATTCGTCCACGCTGTACTCCTGGATTTCTTTTTCATCATTGACCTCTACAACGACTTTCACCCTCTGGCGCAGCACGTTTACACTGTGAACAGTTCCGGTCAGTCCGTCGGGTGTGGTTACCGTATCTCCGTTTCCCGGAAGTTTCTTATTGAGTTCTTCATAGGTTTCCTGTTCATTTTTCAGACAGCACATTAAACGGCCGCATACTCCGGAGATCTTAGTCTGATTCAGAGACAGATTCTGTTCTTTTGCCATCTTAATGGATACGGGAGCAAACTCTGACAGATACGTATGACAGCATAACTGTCTTCCGCAGATTCCGATACCCCCAAGGATTTTCGTCTCATCCCGGACTCCAATCTGACGCAGCTCTATCCTTGTTTTAAAGACAGCAGCCAGGTCTTTTACCAATTGCCGGAAATCAATCCTACCATCAGCAGTAAAATAAAACAGTACCTTGTTATTGTCAAAAGTATATTCCGTATCGATCAGCTTCATTTCCAGTCCGTGTTCCTGGATTTTCTTCTGACAGATTTTAAATGCTTCTTTTTCTTTTATGCGGTTTTTTTCTTCCTGCAGATCGTCTTCCTTCGTTGCCACCCGCAATACTTCTTTCAGCGGATGAACCACCTTGGAATCATCCACTTCCCTGGGTTTCAGAACGACTTTTCCGTATTCAATTCCTCTGGCTGTCTCTACAATTACGTGATCATTGGTATTTATCTGATAATCTTTTGGATCAAAATAATAAATTTTTCCCACATTTCGAAATCTCACGCCTACTACTTTTGTCATTCTTATTTCTCCCTGATTGTCAGGAACAGAAGTTCCAGCGCCAACTCTAAATTCACATTTGCATGAAGACGTACCTTTGTTTTCTCAAGAGCTTCTAAAATCTTCTCAATCGTTTCATAAGACTTTTCGCTGGCCTGTTCCTTGATATAATTAATTTCCTGTTTAAATACCAGATTGTCAATTTCCTGTGTAGCCTTAAACATCAGAACATCCCGGAACCAGAACTGGAATATTTCCAGATAATCATCAATAGACTGCTTATCGGATACCATGTTTTTCAATGCTTCTGCCAATTCAAAAGCTCCCAGTTTGCCTGCATATTTTAAAATCTTCAAGGCATTTTCTGTTATTCTTGCAAAATCTTCACTTTCTGCTGCTTCCTGCGCCCTGCCGATACTGCCCTGAGCCAGAGAAGCGTCAACTTCCGCCTGATAATCCGGCACGTGAAGTTTGTCCATTAAATAATTTTTAACAAGGCTGTTGTCAATTATTTTCAGATTCAGTTTCACGCATCTTGACTGAATCGTAGGAAGCAGCTCGTTAATATTCGATGTTAATAAAATAATAACTGCATAAGCCGGGGGCTCCTCAATTGTCTTCAGAAGGGCATTCTGCGCCTGAGGAGTCATTTTCTCTGCATCCGGAATAATATATATCTTATAAGGACTGCAGTAGGGTTTAATGGAAATATCCCCTACCACCTTTTCTCTGATTTCCTCAATACTGATGGATGACTGATTTTCATGGGTCAATACGATTATATCCGGATGATTCTTACCTACGGCTTTTTTACAGGAATCACATTCCATACAAGGTTCAATTCCTTTTTTCTCGCATTGTAAAGTCATGGCGAATGTTGTTGCCAGAAGCTTCTTTCCAGCCCCTGCTTCACCGGTGAATATATAGGAATGAGAGACTTTTCCTGTTTTAATTGCATTTTGCAGATGTTCAATAACTTCTTCATGTCCAATAATGGATTGGAAACCACTCATAAGAATCACCTCCTGTATCTTATTCCTACCTAGTATATCATAAATTAAATCCCTTTAACAGAACAAATGTCCTATTTTTCAGAATTAATATACTCTGCAATTTCTCTTACGCACTTATCCAAATCTATATTTTCAAACCTCTTTCTGATCCCCGCATTTTCTATTTTTTCTTCAGAAAAGTCTTCTTCATCTGCCAGAAATCTGCGGCACATTTCCTGGTATTTAGGCGTCTCCTGTTTCCCTTCTCTTTTTAAAGCCCGTTTCAGACGTTCCCCGTTCTCTACCTCAATGTAGACAGGACAGACCTTCTCTTCCCCATAATAGTCTTTCATTTTTATATAAGACTCCAGCGTTCCGATTGCAATATAATCCTGATTTTCCAAATCCATCTGCCCATCGTCAGCCGTAAAATAGGTCCACACTCCATGCACCGTATCATAAGAACGGGATTCTATGATTTTCCCTTCTCTCTGAAATTTCTGAAATCTCTCTTCATCTACAAAATAATATTGCTTTCCGTCCACTTCCCCATACCGGATAGGCCTGGTAGTATATAGAATCAGCCTGTTCAGCTCCAGTTCTTCCATGGAAGAAAGTATTCCGTAGATTTTATCTTTTCCGGACGCACTTTTTCCCATTATATAGAAAATTTTACTCATGTTTCTAATCCTTCTTTTACTACACGTATTGTCTCATTTTTAAAATCTGATAATCCTTCCAATTGGAATCCCAGCTTTTTGTATCTTCTCATATCCCGGAGAAATTGTAAAGAGATCTTCTCTCCCGGAACTAAAAGAGGAATCCCCGGGGGATACAGGTAAACAAATTCTCCGGAAATTTCCCCCTGACTTTCCAAAAGGGGGATCCTTTCAGAAGGGCTTTCCATAGCTTCCCCGATTTCCATCAGAGAGTTCTCTCTTCTGAACTCATAGAAGTATTCCTTCTCTTTTCTTTCCAAACGGCTGTCGATTTCCAGAAGAGCATGAATAAGGCGATCCATTCCTTCTTTTCGATCTCCCACAGAAGACAGCGCCAGAACGTAATTTTCTGCCTCCATCTCCATTTCCAGATGATAGTTTTCTCTCAAAAGCCGGGACAGCTCTTTTCCTGTAATCGATACTCCTTTTACAGATATAACAAATTTAGAAATATCCATATCTGCCACTGCTGCCTTATTCACCACATCTGTTTTCGTAATCAAATGCAGCCTCTTTAACCCGGAAAGCTTTTTCCTTGTCTCCTGAATCAGGCGAACATATGCAGCGAACTTCTCTTTCCCATGTTCCATTAAATCACAGATACAGGAATCCATACTTGCCATTAAAAGGTAAGAAGGACTGCTGCTCTGATAAATCTCCATAAATTTCTGTAATTTTTCTCTGTTTACTCTTTCGGAATTTCGGTGAAGAACCGCTGTCTGAGTAAAAGAGGGAAGGGTCTTATGAAGACTTTGGATCACCAGATCAGCCCCTGAAAGAACAGCGGAGTCCGGAAACTGATCAGAAAAAGAAAAATGCGCGCCATGGGCTTCATCAACAATCAATACCTTTTTATGAGTATGGACAATTTCTGCAATCTTTTTCACATGGGATACCCTTCCGTCATAAGTAGGAGAGGTAATGACCACCGCTTCGATTTCCGGCTGCTGATCAAGGATCTTATCCACATCTTCCGGTGAAATTCCTCCATTTATCCCGAATGTTTTCTCCACTTGTGGATAAATATAGGAAACTTTCAGTCTTCGTATGGCTGCTGCATGGTAAACGGCCTTGTGGCAGTTCCGGGCAATGAGAATTCTTCCTCCCGGTTTTACTGCGGCTGAGACAGCAGCCAGAAGGGCGCCTGTACTTCCATTGATACTGTAAAAAGTTTCCCTAACATGAAAAAGACGTGCGGCTCGCTCCTGAGCCGCCCGTAAAATTCCTTCACTGTGATGCAGGTTATCAAATCCATGGATCTCTGTAATATCTATGAATTCCCCGCAGTTCTCCATATTCATTGATTCCGGATTTCTTTTATGACCCGGCATGTGGAAAGGATAGTTCTCTTTCTGACTGTACTCTTTCAATTTGTCATACAAAGATTCCATTCTTATAAATTAAATCAAATTTATACTTTAAAGCGGTATCCCACACCCCAGATAGTTTCGATATACTGTGGTTTCGCTGTATTAAATTCGATTTTCTCCCTGATTTTTTTTATATGCACAGTAACGGTTGCAATGTCTCCCACCGATTCCATATCCCAGATTTCCCGGAAAAGTTCTTCTTTGGTAAATACATGGTTGGGGTTCTCAGCCAGGAATGTAAGCAGATCAAATTCTTTAGTAGTAAAAGAAGTCTCTTCTCCATTTACCCATACCCGGCGGGCTGTCTTATCAATCTTAATTCCCCTTATTTCTATAATATCATTTTTCACCGCGTTGGATCCGATCAGACGATTATACCTGTCCAGATGGGCTTTCACTCTGGCTACAAGTTCACTGGGGCTGAATGGTTTCGTCATATAATCATCTGCTCCCAGCCCAAGACCTCTGATTTTATCAATATCGTCTTTCTTGGCAGATACCATAATAATGGGCGTATTCTTTTCTTCTCTTACCTGTCTGCAGATTTCAAATCCATCCACTTCCGGAAGCATTAAATCCAGAATCAGAAGATTATAATCTTCTTCCATGGCTTTTTTCATACCTATATCGCCTCTGTTTGCGATTTCCACTTCAAATCCGGAAAGCTCCAGATAATCTTTTTCCAAATCAGCAATTGCCTCTTCGTCTTCTACGATTAATATTTTATTCATTGATTGGCACCTCCTGGTATTTTCTGATTACAAAGTACATAATTGTACCAATTCCTTCTCTGCTGGTAGCCCAGACTTTTCCTCCGTGATCTTCCAGAATCTTCTTCACTATGGAAAGACCTATTCCGCTTCCCCCTTTTGAGGAATTTCTGGAAAAATCAGTACGGTAGAATCTGTCAAAAATAAGCGGCAGATCTTTTGAGGCAATTCCTTTTCCGTTGTCTTCCACCTCGACCTGAATGAAATCTCCCACATCTTTTACCCGAAGCTGGATAATTCCTCTTTTCTTATCCATATATTTAATGGCGTTGGAAATCAGATTATGTATTACTCTTCTTATCTGCTCTCCATCAGCAATAATAAGAACATTTCCATCCACATAATTGGCGTATACAAGCTCAATATTTCTGGTCTCCAGCTCTGCCTCCAATTCCTCCGCACAGTCGCTGAAATAATCTTCTACATTCAGTTTACTGAAAGTATAGGGAATGCGGTTGGTATCAATTTTTGAATAAAAGGTCAGCTCATTAATCAAATGATCCATCTCATTGGTTTTATTATAAATAATCTTTACATATTTATCCATTTTTTCAGGAGTATCGGCAACTCCGTCCATGATTCCTTCCACATATCCTTTAACAGCGGTTATCGGGGTTTTCAAGTCATGAGAAATATTACTGATAAGCTCCTTACTTTCTCTGTCCATCATAATTTTTTCTTCTGTGGATGCTTTCAGCCGTTTTCTCATGTCTTCAAAATCCTGACATAATTCTGCAAATTCATCGGTTCCTTCTGCTTCGATTGTAAAATCCAGATTTCCCTCTTTTATATTATGGGTAGCTCTTTTCAGTTTTACAAGGGGGGCCGCCACGCTTCTGTAAATCCACAATCCCACTGACAATCCTGTAAAAACTAAAATAACAAAGGCGGAAAAAAACAAGTCCTTTACCATAAGCTGTATTCTGGCCTGTCCGTCCTGTGAGGATTCAATTACGATGTCATAATCTCCGTCTTCTTTGCTTTCGCTGTTAAAATGATTCACCTGTACCTGGCTGATCCCGTAAAATGTTGCAGAAAATAAAAGCAGCGGAACCAGAATTACCATCAGAAATCCCACTACAATTCTTGTCTTTAATTTCATACCATCACACCATTCTTTGCTTCCATAACGTCCTCTTTGAATTTATTATAGCATACGACACTTCTCTTTTCTCTTAATTTTCTATAAAATGTGATAATATTAGTTTATAAATATCAATAAAAAGAAAAGCTGCCGCCAAATTCCGATCAGCAACAGCTTTCCATCCTGATTATAAATACTTCTTTAAAGTTTCTGCCTTGTCAGTTTTTTCCCATGGCAGATCCAGATCGTTTCTTCCAAAATGTCCGTAAGCAGCCGTCTGCTTATAGATTGGTCTTCTTAAATCCAGCATTTTAATAATTCCTGCCGGACGTAAATCGAAGTTCTCACGGATAATTTCTACCAGTTTGGTATCAGAAAGTTTTCCTGTTCCGAAAGTATCCACTCTTACAGAAGTAGGATGCGCTACTCCGATTGCATAGGAAAGCTGGATTTCACATTTCTTTGCAAGGCCGGCAGCTACAATATTTTTCGCTACATAACGCGCCGCATAAGCTGCAGAACGGTCAACCTTTGTACAGTCTTTTCCGGAGAAAGCTCCGCCGCCGTGACGTCCGTATCCGCCGTAGGTGTCTACAATAATTTTTCTTCCTGTTAATCCGCTGTCACCGTGAGGTCCGCCGATTACAAATCTTCCTGTAGGATTAATAAAGAATTTGGTATCTGCGTCTACCATATCCTGAGGAATAACGGGATCAAATACATATTTTTTCACATCTTTATGTATCTGTTCCTGCGTCACATCCGGATCATGCTGGGTAGAGCATACAACGGCATCCAGACGAACAGGTTTTCCCTCTTCATTATATTCTACAGTTACCTGTGTTTTTCCGTCGGGACGAAGGTAATTTAAAGTTCCGTCTTTTCTGACTTTTGTAAGCTGTCTGGCAAGCTTATGAGCCATGGAAATGGCATAAGGCATATATTCTTCCGTTTCGTCTGTTGCATATCCGAACATCATTCCCTGATCTCCGGCGCCGATTGCATCCAGATCCGAGTCATCCATCTGATTTTCCTTTGCTTCCAGGGCTTTATCCACGCCCATAGCAATATCGGAAGACTGTTCGTCAATTGCTGTCAGAACACCGCAGGTATCTGCATCAAAGCCGTATTTTCCTCTGGTATATCCGATCTCACGAACCGTGTCTCTTACAATTTTCTGAATATCTACGTATGCATTTGTTGTAATCTCTCCCATTACCAGAACAAGCCCTGTAGTCGTTGCTGTTTCACAGGCTACACGGCTCATGGGATCCTGTTCCATTAACGCATCTAAAATCGCATCGGATATTGCATCACACATTTTATCCGGATGACCTTCAGTTACAGATTCAGAAGTAAATAAAATTTTCTCCATGTCTATTCTCCTTTATATTTTAATACTTGAACAATTTGCGCGCCGGGCGCGGTCACATTTCCTATTACATAAATAAGTCCGTCATAAGACGGACTTAATACTCATTTTCTCAGTTATTAAATCCTCTTATTGTTCGAATTATCGCTCAGGTTGGCACCTTCCGCTCAGGGGGTTGCCGTGGGTTCACAGGTCCTATGTACCTCCGCCACTCTGAATAAGAGAACTATTTAATTTATGACTTACCCAACTCTCAGACGGAATTTCTGAATTTCCTTCTCGCTGGATACTTTTTCAATTTCAGCTCCAAGGCTTCTTAATTTCTCCTCAAAACTTTCATATCCTCTCTGGATATATACAATATCATCCACAATGGTAATTCCATCGGCAGCCAGTCCTGCAATCACAAGCGCAGCTCCTGCTCTTAAATCCGGCGCGCTTACTCTTGCCCCTGTCAGCTTCTGAACGCCATCAATAATGGCTGTATTGCCTTCTACTTTAATATTTGCTCCCATTCTGGAAAGCTCATCTGCATACTTAAAACGATTTTCAAAAATGCTTTCTGTTACAATACTTGTCCCTTCTGCCAAAGCCAGGGTCACGGCAATCTGGGGCTGCATATCTGTAGGATAACCGGGATACGGAAGTGTTTTCACATGGGTACGGCGAAGACGCTTATTGGCAACCACACGGACTGCATCATCAAATTCTTCTACCTGACATCCGATTTCCTCCAGCTTCGCAGTGGTTGCTTCCAGATGTTTGGGTATTACATTGCGTACCGTTACATCTCCCTGAGTAGCCGCTGCCGCAAACATAAACGTTCCCGCTTCAATCTGATCCGGAATAATGGAATATTCGGTCTTATGGAGCTTTTCTACACCTTTGATACGAATTACATCGGTACCGGCTCCTTTAATATTGGCTCCCATACTGTTTAAAAAGTTGGCCACATCCACTACATGGGGTTCTCTCGCCGCATTTTCAATAATGGTTCGGCCCTGTGCCATGGAAGCTGCCATCATAATGTTAATGGTTGCTCCTACTGAAACCACATCCATAAAGATATGGCTTCCTTTTAATTCTTTTGCTTCCGCTACAATTGCTCCATGCAGAATGCTTACTTTCGCACCTAAAGCCCGAAAACCTTTCAGATGCTGATCAATCGGACGGCTTCCGATATTGCATCCTCCCGGAAGAGGAACCTCTGCATGTTTATACTTTCCAAGTAACGCACCTAATAAATAGTAAGATGCACGAATCTTCTTTATATACTCGTAGTCAACACTGAGTTCTCCAATTGTAGAACCGTTAATTTTTACAACAGATCTGTCAATTCTTTCTACATGTGCTCCTATTTTTGCGATGGCTTCTAATAATACATTAATGTCTCTTACGTCAGGTAAATTTTCAATCAGTATCGTCTCATCTGTCATAATTGCCGCTGCTAAAATAGCTAACGCCGCATTCTTGGCTCCGGCAATATCAACTTCTCCCACAAGCGGGTTGCCGCCTTTGATAACATATTGTTCCATAACACACCTCTATGATTATTTAACTCCTACATCCTAACTGACTGGAAAAAATATTAACTTTCATGACATATTTATTTTATATTATAACATTCTTTTTAAATTTGTAAATAATAATTAATTTTCCCCTGCCAATCCGGGTCCATCTGTTTCTACAGGCGCCATGTAGAATTCCTTTTATTTGTTATTTCTGTTTTCTAGTATCTCCAGAAGCGCCTGCAAACTTTCTTCCAAATCTTTCCCCTCTTCGCTTACTTTAATATCTGCATAAGATTCATACAAAGGCGTTCTCTCATCATATAAATCCTCCAGGGATTGTCCGTCTTTTAATAAAACGCCCCGGCCTTTTAAATTTCCAAGCCTTTTCTGGAGTTCTTCCAGTGAAACATGAAGATAAACAACCGTTCCAATCTTCTTTAAATGTTCCATTGCCTCTTTGCAGTAAACGACGCTGCCGCCTGTGGCAATTACTGTATGTATTACATCAATCGAAGCATTTACTCTGTCTTCGATATTCTGAAATCCTTTGTATCCTTCTTCTTCTATAATTCTGGAAAGTTTTCTTCCTTCTTGTTCCTGAATCAGCAGATCAGAATCTAAGAACTGAAATCCCAGAACCTTAGCCAATACAACTCCAAGAGTGCTTTTCCCCACTCCCGGCATTCCAATAAGTACAATATTATTCTGTTTCTTCATCATTCTGTTATTCTTTCTTTCCTGATTTCAGGCGTTCTCATAATAGCACGCCTTTTTTTATTTTGCAACTGTTACCTTTTATTTTGTTTTTTTCTTCTCTTTTTCTTTCTGACACTATAGCCAAAATCCCCTAATCGTTTGCCGATTCCATAATATTCTCCATGAGAATACACTAAAGGCCTGGACTTATTGAATTCAAACTTATTTTTTTCATTTAAATAAGATTCTTCTGCATGTACAGCCAGAACTTTCGCTATAAACATATGATGAGAACCCAATTTCCTGATTTCTTCTACTTTACATTCAATAGAAACCGGGGATTCTCCGATCATTGGAGCCTTTACAAAAGACCCTTTCTCCTTCGTCAGATGAAGTACTTCAAATTTATCCACGTCTCTGCCGGATTTCACACCGCAGTAATCTGTAGCATATGCCAGTTCTTCCGTAGTTAAATTTATTACAAATTCTCCCGTCTTTTTCAGAAATTCATAAGAATATCGTTCCGGACGCACAGATATGGACACCATGGGCGGGTTTGTACATACTGTTCCCGCCCATGCAACGGTTATAATATTATCTTTTCCCTGTCCGTCTGATACGCTTACCATTACTGCGGGAAGCGGATACAGCATATTTCCTGACTTCCATTCCTGTTTTGCCATCTTGCTGTCCTTTCCTTCTGCTTTATGAATTTAAGATTTGCGCTGCTTCCATCAGGGCAGGAATTAACTGTTTCTTCCTGGATACAACCTTTTCCAGCAGGAAAGATTCTCCTTCCGGTTCTTTGCCAAAGGCAATGGCCGCCATCTTCTGACTGTCTTCTCCGCAATACAGCAGTTCTGTGGATTCATTAATGATATTTGTCAGCATAAAATAAATTTTCGATACCCCGTTATTTCCGCATTCACTTTTCATAAGGGGAAGGATTCTGAGTTTCACTTCTTCCAGTTCTTCTTCGTCCATAGAACTGATCTGGCCTACTCCGAATGTAATATCACCGTCAGCAATAAATTTCTTATAATCCTGATAGAAAATTTCTTCCGGTGCTTTTCCCCTTAAGTTACTTCCGGCCGTAAACATTTCTTTTGCAAATTTCTCAATGTCAATTCCGGCTATCAGCGCCAGAGCTCCTGCAGCCATCTTATCTGCCAGAGTACAGGTTGGAGAACGAAACATCAGGGTATCTGAAATAATAGCGGAACATAATAATCCAGCAATGTGCGCCGGTATTTCCAGTTTCTGTTCCCCATACATCTGATATAAAATCGTAGCGGTACAGCCTACCGGCTGATTGCGAAACATAAGAGGCGCCATAGTTTCCAGACGTCCCAGTTTATGGTGATCAATAATTTCCAGAATATCTGCTTTTTCAATATTATCCACAGCCTGATCTTTTTCATTATGATCCACCAGGATCAGTTTCTTTTTATTCATGCCGAGAAGATTTCTTCTGGAAATCGTTCCCACACACTTTCCTCTTTTATTCACAACAGGGAATGCACGGTGACGATATTTCGCCATCACTTCCTGTATATCATCAGTAAAATCTTCCGTATGGAAACTCACCAGATTCTCTGTTTTCATAATATATCCAATGGGTATACTCTGATTAATCAGCCTGGCAACGGTAAATGTGTCATAGGGCGACATAATTATAACTGTTCCCGTCTCATTTGCCATCTTTTTCACTTCTTCCGATATTTCAGAACCCAGACACACAACAATACATCTGGCTTTACAGTTCATAGCCTGAATCTGTACATCATCCCTGTTTCCAACGATCAGAAGATCTCCTTCTTCAATATAGGCCTCCATAATTTCCAGACTGCCGGCTGCTACCATAACTTTTCCATGTTCAAAGTGTTTATCCTTATCTCCCACAATAATCAGTCCGTCTACCGTATCCGCAATCCAGTAATACTGAGATTTTGCATTGCCCAGAAGGTAACTGTCCGTAGTATCCATATAGGTTTTTGCAATGTCTCCGATTGTGACAATTCCCTCCAGAGCCTCTTTTTCATCTCTTACAGGAAGTGTTACCAGTTCATTTTTCATCATAATATCCCAGGCTCTTTTCAGAGAAATATCTTTATGGGCTTCCGGACTGGTCCTTATATCCATATCTTTTACCTGGGTACCCACATTTGATATATATCCCGGAGGATCCACCTGGAAACGATTCAGTACGTATTCCGTTTCCTGGTTAATCTGCCCTGCACGCTTCGGCACATATTTTTTATCTTTTGGAGCCGTACGGTTTTTAATATCTGCATAAGCAATCGCAGAGCATATAGAATCCGTATCCGGATTTTTATGTCCTATAACAAAAATTTTCTCTGTTTTCATATTCCACAACCTTTTTAATCTAATTTAATATTTGCAAACAAAGATCCCAGAGATGTTGTCGCCTCTTCTGTTTCCGGCAGTTCGAAAACTTCTTCTTCAATTTCTTTTGCCGTAACGTCTTCCAGTGCTTTCATACTCAGGCTGATCTTTCCGTCTTTGATTGCTGTTATCTGGACTTTCACTTTATCGCCCACAGAGAGTACTTCCGAAGGTTTTTTAATTCTTTTCTGGCTAATCTGAGAAATATGCACCAATCCTGACAAACCATTTCCCAGATTCACAAATGCCCCGTATGGCTGAAGGGTTTCCACTGTTCCTTCTGTTACCAGCCCTGTCTCTAAATTGGAGATCTTTTTTCTCTGCTCTTCTTTTTCCTTCTCCAGAAGAAGTTCTCTGGCAGAAAGTATCAGTTTTTTCTTATCTTTGTCTACTTCTAAAACCTGAACCCGGATGTTTTTGTTGAGATAATCTTCCAGCTCTTCCACATAGCTTAAACTCAGTCTGGATGCAGGTATAAATCCTCTGACTCCTTCTACATAGGCAATCACTCCACTCTTTACAATTCCCTTAATGACCACATCCAATACGGTTTCATTTTCCTGAAGATCTTTTAATTTATCCCAGGCCAGAACATCATCTGCTTCCACTTTTGACATTAAAATATTTCCGTTTCCGTCATCTTCACGAATAACCGTTGCTGTGACCTCATCTCCTGCATGAACCTGCTCTCTCACAGAAAATCCAGGTTCACGGCTGTAATCTTCCGCTTTAATAATCCCTTCCGCATAAGATTTCAGATCCAGGATAACTTCTTCCTCTGTGGTTCCGATAACCGTACCTGTTAATATATCTCCCTCTGCAATTTTTTTATATGAGGCTTCCAGTTCCTTTTCGTAGTCTTTCATAGTTTCTGACATTTTATCTTCCTCCTGACCTGTTATTTGTTTTTACACTCAAGATCACATGACTTTCATTTTCCTAAATAAAGTATACAAAAGCTTCTGCCAATGAACAAGAGAAAAAATACAAACTTCTGTATTTTCTAATACAAAAAATGTGATATAATGTTCAAAATGTGAAATCGTATGAATAGATACGGATTTTAAATCTACATTTATAGAAAGACTGAAACAATTAAGGATGTGATTTTATGAAAAAGGAAGCTGTCTCGCTCCAACATATAAAAAAGGCCAACGATTGGGATACTGTGATTTTTTTATACAAATCCGCTTTAAAAGAAATGCGTACGAAAATTGATATTTTAAATGATGAATTCCAGCATTTTCACAGGTATAATCCCATCGAACATATAAAATCCCGTATTAAAACACCTGAAAGCATTGTAAAAAAACTGAAACGCTGCGGACATGAATCCAGCGTTGAAAATATGGTCCGCTACATCAATGATATAGCCGGTATCCGCATCACCTGTTCCTTTACCTCGGATATTTACCGGCTGTCTGAGATGCTTACCAGCCGGGACGATATTACTATTCTTTCTGTAAAAGATTATATTCGCCATCCCAAGGAAAGCGGGTATCAAAGTTATCATTTACTGGTTTCAGTACCTATATTTTCTTCTGATGAGATTGTCAATACAAAGGTGGAAATTCAAATACGGACAGTCGCCCAGGATTTCTGGGCAACGCTGGAACATAAGATGTATTATAAATTCGAGGGAAACGCTCCCTCCCATATCAGTAAGGAATTAAGGGAATGTGCGGAAATCGTTTCCCAGTTGGATCAGAAAATGCTTCAGCTCAATACGGAAATCCAGTCTTATGGAACAACGTCTTAAAATGAGGAGTGCCCCGGTAGTATTACCGGGGCAAATTATTATGAAAAATTTATGTGTAATGAAACCATTACTTTCTTAATTTTAGCTGTTCTTCCGAACATTGTTATCATAACAGAATATTATGAACATTTCATGAACATTTTATTAATTTTCATATATATGCACAATTTTTTCCTATTTTTCTCCTCTTATTCGTGTATTTGCACAAAATCTTTTTAATTTAATTTGTCAGTTTGTCAATAAAACTCTTGATCAAATCAATTAATTTATCTAAAAATCCCTGAACCTGTTCACTGTTAATATCCAGTCCCATGCTGTCCAGTCTGTCATATAAATTGCTAATCTGCTCCTGAAGCTGGTTCACATCCAAATCCAGATCTTTAATTTTCTCCATTAAGTCAATGATTCTCTGTCTGTCTTCCTCTGAGAGATTGATTTCAAACTCAGCAGACGCCTCGTCCACCAGTTCGCCGATTTCTTCTTCTGTCAGGTTCTGGGCCACCACTTCATTTTTTACGAAAGCTACCAGCTCCGCAGCTTTTTCCGGATCTTCCAGATCTTTTCCAATATCGCTGGTAATTACCAGTTCATTCGTCGCTGTATCTGCGCTCTTTTCACTTACTTTCTTACCTGTCATTTCTTCATAAGATTTGATTGCGCCTACCAGACCCGCAGTTCCTGATATACCGAACGGCCCTACCACATTTACTTCCGCATTTTCAATTCCCGCAGTTACAAGGGCATTCTGATACATTTCCGTTGTACAGTATGTAATATTCTTGGTAGAGACTTTCACTCCATATCCGTCTTCTTTTCCTACTATTTTTACAGAAGAAAGGGCCCGGCTTCCGATAATGCTGCTGCTGAGATACCCATCCAGATATTCATGCTCTTCTTTATTGGTAACTTTTGTTACTTTGTAATTACTTAACTCCTGTTCTGTAACCCCTAAAAGATTCAGTACAGTAGCTCTCTCCTGCTGATTTAAATCTGCTCCCAGTGAAATATACGTCTGATTTGCTGAACTGCTGTCAGCCAGTACAGTCAGTGGAGCTGACAGCAATAGAATTCCCGATAAAAATAAAATTGCAAGTTTTTTCATAATTTCCCTTCTTTCTATTTCTTTCTATACATCATATCACAATTTTCAAAGACATTTTCTTAATAAAAAGTGAAATATTATTTTATTCTTTGTTTAAGATCTACAGTTTTTACTTTAGAATTTATTCATATTCACAAATCTTTTCCTATTCGTTCATGATTTCTTTACAAGTTAAACACGCTTTTCTCATAATTTGTGGGTATACTAGCATTGTAATAAAAAATAATTTCTTTTTCATATTTCGATTGTAAGAACAATCGATTCTCCTTCCTTTATAAAAAATAAAATAAAAAAATAGAACGTGTCGACGTTCTATTTTTTTTGGCTTTCTTTTATATAATTGCTTAATCTTGCAAACTCTTCCAGCCCCAGCGCTTCTCCCCTTATGGTAAGAGGAATCCCGCATTTATTTAATGCTTCTTCGATCTCTTCCCTGGATAAGGATAGATTCTGCGAGTTTTTCAGACTGTTTACCAGGGTTTTCCTTCTCTGGGAAAAGGACGCCCGAATCAGGCGAAACATCAGGGCTTCATCGGATACCTCTACCGGCGGCCTGGGATGTCTCTCCAAACGAATCACGGCGCTTCCTACCTTTGGTCTTGGTATAAAACAATTGGGCGGGACATTTGCCACAATCTCCGGTTTTGCATAGTACTGAACTGCCAGAGACAAAGCGCCGTAATCTTTGCTTCCGGGCCCTGTCTGCATTCTCTGTGCCACTTCTTTCTGCACCATGATGGTAATGGACTGCAGCGGAATCTTTTTTTCAAACAGGCCCATTATAATAGGAGTTGTAATATAATAAGGCAGGTTGGCAACTACTTTAATAGGTTTTCCTTCATTTTCCTCTTCTACCATCTGATTGACATCTACTTTTAAGATGTCTCCCTGAAGAATGGAAACATTGGAATAATCTTTTAAAGTTTCTTCTAATATGGGAATCAGAGCAGTATCAATTTCAACCGCCCTGACTTTTCCCGCCGCTTCTGCCAGATACTGTGTCATTGTTCCGATTCCCGGGCCTATTTCCAACACGTAATCTTCCTTTGTGATCCGGGCTGACTGAATGATTTTTTCCAGCACATGAGGATCAATCAGAAAATTCTGACCAAATCTTTTCTGAAAAACAAAATCATACTTTTTTATAATATCAATGGTATGTTTTGGATTTACAAGATAAGATTTGGTCATAATCGTTTTTCCTTTTCTTTAATTAAAATCTTTTTCGTATAAGATGATATTGCCTTCCGCGTCAGTACGTTTCTTGGCAATATTTCTTTTCAGCTTTCTGGCTCCGCTGTCTGCCTTCTCTACGGCGGCGTCAATCAGTTCTTTTACCCTTTCTACTGTCATTGGCTCATCTTCTTTCTGATTATCGCCAATCAGATTATAAAGGGCAAGCATTCCCATCTGATCAATGGTATATCCATTCTCTGCCGTATATACTTTGGCAAAATTCACAAGCTCGTCGTTGGTAAATACCGGAATATTAATCATAGAAGTGAACTTTTCTGCAAACTTGGGATATTTTGCAATTAATTTTCTCATTCCTATTTTTTCATCTTCTATAATGACAGTCAGTCCGTCTGTCCGAAACTCCATAGCTTTGTTTAATTGTTCCACTGTTTCCGGTTCCATTTTATTGGCTTCTTCAATTACCAGGAAACCGCCGGATAACTTGTCTACAATTCTGGCTACGTCTTTTCCATTGATCTGCTCTGCGGTAACATAGGCTACTTTTGCAGCTTCCATATGTAATTCTTTGCACACAGCAGGAACAAAAGATTCAATCAGTCTGGTCTTTCCGGATCCTTTGTTTCCCATAACAATTACATTTCCTACTTTGGAAGTTTTATCCGAAGCAGAAATCTGCACATCATACAGTGCTTCTGCAATCTGCTCCTTCATTCCCGGAATCTTAACAAAATAGGTGAAAATCTTCTCTTCTTCTTCCGTCAGTTTCTTTTCCCTTGGAATAATAGTTTCCACATCTTTTGGTTTTTCTTCCGCTCTGAAATAGTTATCAAGGAATTCTTCTTCTGTCTCTGTTATTCTTTTCAGCTCTTCCGGTTTCTCTTCAACAGGCGCTTCTTCCTGGAAAATTTCTTCTTTTTCCTCTGTTTCCAGATTTTTTTCAATTTCCTGTTTTTCTTCTGTCTGAGGTTTCTCTGCATCTTCTTCAGAAAATGTCCTGCTTATAATTTTCTTCAGATCAATGGTGGAATCCTCTTTCAAACTCTTTTCTTCCAGGGATTCCAGAGTTTCTTCCTGTATTTTCTCTTTCGCTTCTTCAGGATCTTCTGTTTCTGGTTCTTCTGGTTCTTCTGGTTCTTTCTGAATCTCTTCTTCCGGTTCTGATTTAGGAGATTCCTCTTCCATGGGAACTTCAATCCCCTGGGCTGTTGTGGCAGCTAAAATCAAATCTTCCATATTGAAAACTTCGTCGTTTTTCTCATCAGAACTTTCTGTCTCGTCTTCTTCTTCTTCCGGTTCTTCTGATTCCTGTTCTTTTGGTTCTTCCTCAAGATCAGATAATTCTGTTTCTTCCTGTACCGGTTCCTCCTGTACGGATTCTACAGTAACCTCTTCCGGTTCTGACAGCGGTTCCTCATTTTCAATTACTGCCTCTTCTATTGTTTCCGGTTCCAGTTCCGGTACGTCTTCTATTATTTCCCGGCTGTTTTCTGTATTATTAATGGTTCTCTGTTCGTCAGCCTCTTCTTCCACGTTTTTCTCATGGATTGTCTCTGTAGCAGGTTTATTGCCAAAAATTTCTTTAATACTATTGGCTATCTTTTCCTGGAAAGCTTCTGTTGTCTCCATAATAGGAGTCACAATATCTTCAGCCTGGCGATCTTCCCTGTTTATAGGCTGTTCTTTTTCTTCTGTCTCTTCTGAATCAGAGGAAGTTTCTTCCTTTTCTGTTTCCTCTTTTTCTTCAGACTCTTCTTTTTTGTGTTCGATTGGTTCCGGTTTTTTCAGTTCAGGCATAAGCTGCTTTTTATATTTTTCATGCTCTGCAGGAGTTAATTTTCCAAACTTCATCTTTAACTCCATGGCTTTCATTACATATTTGCCTTCACTGAACCATAAAATCAGATCGTTGCAGATTTCGATACATTTATCTTTTTCTCCGGCCTGCTCATATAATCTGGCCAGCTCATAAGACCATCTTTCAGTAAACTCTGTTTCTTTATAGTCTTCCAGTATTTTAATCTGCTCTTCTATGGGTGATTTTCTTGCTTTACTGATTTTATATTCTAAAATGTATCTGGTATTATCGTTGGGCGCGCTTTCTTTGAATTCCTCCAGAAACTCTTCCGCTTCATGAACGTTTCCCATTCTCAGACACACTTCAATTAAGCGATAGAGAATGGATTTTCCAATAGACGCCTTATGGTAAGCCAACAGTAAAATATCTTTACTGTCTTCATACCTTTTATTGGCAGCGTATATTTCACCGACTTTGCAAAGTGTACGAATGCTCTTAACCCGTCTCCATTCAATGCTGTCTACTATATCAAGAGCTCCTTTGTAATCTTTTTTTTCTACCAGGTTATTAATTTCTTCTAATTTTGTCCGAAATTCTTCTTTATCCAATGTATCACCATCTTTCCATAGATATTCCAAGTGTATCATAGGTGCTCTTACTTGACAAGAGTACAATCTTATCTCTTATTGTAAAACGTAACTATTCAGCCATGCATCTCGGATTCTCGCAGCTGCCGCTGCTCTACCGCCGCTTACGCGGCTGAATCCTCGATTACGGCTAAACGCCATATGTCTGCTGATGGCAAAATTCCTCTGCAAGCAAGCTTGCGTTGTATTTTTTGCCATCAGCAGCCGCATGGCTGAATAGTTATTGTAAAACTTTTCCATTGGATTCAATTGTTCCCTTTACCACATGAAAGACTTTATTCATTTCAAATTGATGGCTGATAAAGTCATCCAATCCTGTACAAGTAACTAATGTCTGTATATTATGAATGCTGTCTAATAAGTAATTCTGCCTGTTTCGATCCAACTCTGATAAAACATCATCCAGCAGTAAAACAGGAGAATCTTTGATCTTTTTTTCTACCAGAAAGATTTCTGACAGTTTCAAAGACAGAGCCGCCGTTCTCTGCTGTCCCTGGGAGCCGTATTTCCTAATATCAATGCCATTGACAGAAACACACAGGTCATCTCTGTGAGGACCCGTGGAAGTAGTTCTTACCTTTAAATCTTTCTCTCTGTTTCTGATAAATTCTGCTTCCAGGTTTTCTTCTTCTGTACAGGGCTCATAAAATAACTGCATCTCCTCCTGGCCCCCCGTAAGGCTGCTGTGTATTTCCTTAATGATCTCATTTAAGTCTGCAATAAACTCTTTTCTTTTTTTAATGATTTTTTTCCCATAATCAACGGCCTGAAGATCCCAGATTTCTAACGTATCCATTAATTCCGGCCGAAATGCCAGATCTTTTAAAAGTTTATTTCTCTGATGAATCACATGGTTATAAGTAGAGAGATTCGTCAGATAAATTTTATCCAGTTGACATAATTCAAAATCAAGAAATCTTCGTCTTTCTGCCGGCCCATTTTTTATAATATTTAAATCTTCCGGAGAAAAAAACACAAAATTTACAATTCCAAATAATTCGCTTGCCTTATGGATGGGAATTCCATTGATAGCCACGCCTTTTGCCTTATTTCTTTTCAGATGCATATCAATTTTATAGGAAAGACCGTCCCGGTTTACTTTCATCCGAATATGAGATTCTTCTTCTTCAAAAGCAATGATCTCCCGATCTTTGCTGCCTCTGTGGGATTTGGTTGTTCCGCATAAATAGACGGCCTCCAGCACATTTGTCTTTCCCTGGGCATTATTCCCATATAAGATATTAGTCCCTTGATCAAATTCTATTTCAAGGGACTTATAATTTCTGTAATTTTTAAGTTGTAAGGATTCAATAAACATAGATTCACCTGATTACTTTAATTTCTTCTCCGCGGAAAGAAACTACGTCATTCTCGTAAATTTTTTTGCCTCTTCGTTCTTCTCTTTCACCATTTACAAGAACCAGGCCGTCCTGAATCACATATTTTGCCTCTACACCGTCTTCCACTACGCCTGCCAGTTTTAAAAGCTGGCCCAGTTTAATAAATTCGTCTTTAATTTTAACTTCCATATTTCCTCTCTCTTATGCTCTTGACTGATTGAAGTTTACCGGGAGAATCAGATAGGTATAAAGACCTTCGTCATCTCTGATGAAACAAGGCGCTTTCGGATTTACCAGATAAATGGTAATGATTTCATCATCAATTACTTTTAAAGCGTCAATTAAAAATTTGGGATTAAATCCGATTAATATATCTTTTCCTTCTTTGGTTATATCAATTTCTTCATTCATAGAACCCATAACAGAATCTATTTTTAATTCCATTTTGGTATCCGTAATATTGATAATAATAGGGCGTTTGTCGCCTTCACGAATTAATAAGGTAGCACGGTCAATACAATTTAAAAATTCTTTTTTATTAATCTGCAGCTTCGTTTCATAATCACTGGAAAGCATCTGATCAATTTTAAAATATTCTCCTTCAATCAGCCTGGAAACCACCATAGTCTGATCAAATTCAAATAAAATATGATTCTCCGTAAAGAAAATGCTTACCTGGCTGTCTACTTCTCCGGATAAAATCTTACTGATCTCATTTAATGTTTTTCCCGGTACAATGACCTTTCTGTCAGAATATTCTCTCTTTAATTCCATTTTACGGATAGCAATCCGATGGCCGTCCAGAGAAACCACTTTCAGGAAGTTATCTTTAATTTCAAAAAGCTCTCCTGTCATTAATTTATTATTCTCATTTACAGCAATAGAGAAAATCGTCTGACGGATCATCTCTTTTAATGTAAATTGTGAGATTGTAATAGATTCCTCTCTTTCGATTACCGGAAGGTAAGCAAAGTCTTCTCCTGATTTACCGGGAATATTAAATTTTGCTTTCTCACAGATAATTGTTGTATTGAAATTCTCATCTGTAGAAATCGTAACATCATTATCCGGCAGTCTCCTGATAATTTCATAAAAGATTTTTGCATCCAGGGCAATCATTCCTTTTTCAGAAATCGTTCCGTCTACAATGGTTTCGATTCCCAATTCCATATCATTGGTAGTAAATTTGATCTGACTGGAAGTCGCATCGATTAAAATACATTCCAGGATCGGCATAGTTGTTTTGGATGGTACTGCTTTTAATGAAATGTTTACGCTTTTTAGTAAACTGGATTTGGAACAAATGATTTTCATAATGTGAATAACTCCCTTCTTGAGAAAAAGTGGTTTTCTTTAAAAATAAATATATAAGGAATCCGTAGTACCCGTCTTAGGGGGTGTTAATATGTGAAAAACCTGTTTAAAGCCTGATATTACGTAAAAAACAAAGAGGGATAACTTTGTGAATCGGAATCATTAAAATTGTGAATGAAGTGTGTATAAAGATCAACGTGAAGATAATAAGGTAAGTTGTACACAATTATTCACACAGAATAAACATCTTATACACCAGTAATGTGGACAAGTTGATCAATTATGTGGATTGATCTTTTTCTTGAGTATATCAATGGTGTTTTTCATGGAATCCGACTTCTCCAGTTCCTGTTCAATTTTATTAATACCGTGCATTACTGTGGTATGATCCCGGTTTCCTAAAAATTTTCCGATATTTTTCAGGGGAAGATCAATAACGGAACGGCATAAATACATACAAATCTGCCTTGGCATAACGATTTTGGAACTTCTTTTATTTCCTATAATATCTGCAGTACTTACATCATAATGTTCTGCCACAACCGAAAGGATATATTCCGGTGTAATTACTTTCTGCTGATCAGGGGAAATAATGTCTTTTAACACCTGCTCGGCCAGTTCCAGTGTAACTTCCCGTTTTTCCAGGTTTGCAAATGCCATTACTTTATTTAAAGAGCCTTCCAGCTCCCGGATATTGGATTTAATATTGGTAGCTATGTAGCGGATAACATCTTCACTGATGTTATAGCCGTCCATTTCTTCTTTTTTCCGCAAAATTGCCATTCGGGTTTCATAATCAGGAGATGAAATATCTGCAATAAGGCCCCATTCAAAACGGGAACGAATCCGATCCTCTAAAATTTCCATATCTTTCGGCGGTTTATCAGATGATATGATTATCTGCTTTTTCGCACTGTGCAGAGAGTTAAATGTATGGAAAAATTCTTCCTGTGTTGATTCTTTTCCTATAATAAACTGAACGTCGTCAACTAATAAGACATCAATATTCCGATATTTTTCTCTGAATTTTGTCATGGCTGTATTGTTGCCGTTACGGATTGCTTCAATCAGCTCGTTGGTAAATTCTTCACTGGTAACATAAAGAACTTTGCTGTCTTTATTGTGTTCCAGAATAAAATGAGCCACAGAATGCATTAAATGTGTTTTTCCCAGTCCCACGCCTCCGTAAATAAACAGAGGATTATAGATTTCTCCCGGAGATTCCGCCACTGCCAGGGAAGCTGCATGGGCAAATTTGTTGTTGCTGCCCACAACAAAGGTATCAAAGGTATATTTGGGATTTAAATGGGCTTCTTCTGAGCGGGAATCCTGGTTGTATGGCATGGAGGGGGATTCTTTGATTTCTTCGGGCAGAATAAATTTCACTTCACAGTCATCCATGTCCATAACTTCACTGATAGTAACCTGTAAAGGAAGTTTATAACGCTTGGTAATGTAGTTTAATCCCACTTGCTGCTCGGAAGGAACTATTACAGTTACAGTATTTCCCTCTACTTTATGCAGTTTCAGAGGTTTCAGCCAGGTATTAAAAGAAACATCGGACAGATCGTGTTCAATTTTGACTATCTTTAGGATTTCATCCCATTTTTCGGTTAACTCGTTCATTCTAATTATTCTCCTGATCCAATTATAAGGTAAAATAAGCGTCACTTAATAAAGGGGCAACATCCCCCTAAAGATACTTATCCTTATATATATTATAATAAAACGGGTGTTTACGCAATGCCTAATCATGTGGAAAGTTACCATAATCTAAAATAAAAAGAAAAAAATGTGTATAAGTCAAAAAAACCAGGAAAAAGCATAAAATAAGGAAATTTTAATAGGATTGTGTAGAAAAAGTGGATGTTTTGACAGGTATTCCACAAGTTATCCACAAGTTATCCACATTTTGTGGATAATCTTACGTAAACTTTGTGGGAAATCTGTGAGATACAGCAAAAGCTGCTAATTTATACTTGACGAAAATGGTATTTATGCATATAATTGAAATGATGTTCTAATAAAAAAATAATGGTAAGATAGATAGATAAAGGAGGTGCCCTACCTATGAAAATGACATTTCAGCCAAAGAAGAGACAGAGATCAAAAGTTCATGGTTTTCGTGCAAGAATGAAGACAAAAGGCGGACGTAAAGTATTAGCTGCCAGAAGATTAAAAGGAAGAAAGCAATTATCAGCATAAGACCGCAATTTATGTGGTCTTTTCTTCTCTTATTATTTTTTCTGGAATAAACTGGCGAAGGAGGATGCTATGAAATATGCAGAGTCCTTAAAAAAGAATAAAGATTTTCAAAATGTATATAAAAATGGAACATCCTATGCGAACCGTTATTTGGTCATGTATATGTTAAGAAATCAAGTAAGCAGAAATCGATTGGGCATATCAGTCAGCAAAAAAGTAGGCAACAGTGTTGTACGTCACAGACTGACCAGATTGATAAGAGAAAGTTATCGTTTAAATGAAGAGCAGTTTCTGAGAGATGGATTTGATATTGTAGTAATTGTAAGAAATTCCGCAAGAGGAAAAAATTATCGGGAAATGGAAAAAGCCCTTATGAATCTTGGAAAACGTCATCAGATAATCGGAAAGACGGATGAAAAATGATAAAAAAAGGTTTGATCAGACTAATTCGATTTTATCAGAAATATATCTCCCCTATGAAAACGACAAAATGTCCTTATATCCCTACCTGTTCGCAGTACGGATTAGAGGCGGTTGAAAAATACGGGGCGTTAAAAGGGGGATTGCTGGCCGTCTGGAGAATTTTAAGATGTAATCCTTTTTCGAAAGGCGGGTATGATCCGGTACCATAATTAAAAAATGAAAAGTTTTCGTAAGAGCGCTTGAAACTTTAGGAGGATACGACGTTGTTTGAAATGATAGTGGCAACCAAAAGCTCAGTTCCTATTTTAGGACAGATTGCATCCATTCTGGGATGGATCATGGATGGAATATTCAGAGTGCTGGATGGTGTCTTCGGAATTCAGAATATCGGTTTATGTATTATCATATTTACGATTATTATTTATGTACTTATGACACCGTTACAGATTAAACAGCAGAAATTTTCGAAAATGAGTTCCGTTATGCAGCCGGAGCTGCAGAAAATACAGAAAAAATACCAGGGAAAGACAGATCAGGATTCCCGTTTAAGAATGAACGAGGAAATGCAGCTTGTTTATCAGAAATATGGAGTTTCTCCTACAGGAAGCTGTGTGCAGCTTTTAATTCAGTTCCCGATTCTGATGTCCTTATGGCAGGTTATTTATAAGATTCCTGCATATGTAGGAAGCGTAAAAGAAGTCTTTACTACGGTAGTAGGACAGATTACAAGTGTAAACGGTTATACAGATATTATACAGGATTTTATAAGCGATAATAAAATCACAAGAGTTCAGCTTGTATTAGACAATGGAAAAGCGTCCAGTGATTCTGTAATTGATTTCTTATATGCATTATCCCCGTCCCAGTGGGATAAACTGGCAGATATTAAGGAATTTTCCGGATTTTCCAATGCTATTGACAGTACTGCATCAGAGATTTCCAAGATGCAGACTTTTGGCGTGTTAAATATTGCGGATCAGCCGTGGGAAGTAATTAAAACTGCCATTGCTGCAGGAACTATTTTAATTGCAGTCTGTGCAATTTTAGTTCCGTTATTATCCTGGGCAACCCAGATGATTAATATTAAACTGATGCCGACTGCGCAGCAGTCTAATGATAAAGAAAATACCATGGCAAATTCTATGAGAACGATGAATACAGTTATGCCGCTTATGTCCGCATTTTTCTGTTTCACCTTCCCGGTAGGTCTTGGTATTTACTGGATTTCAGGTTCGGTTGTACGTTCCATACAGCAGTTAATTATTAACCGCCATATGAATAAGATCGATCTTCAGGATTTAATCGATGAGAATATGAAAAAACTGGAGAAGAAGAGAGAGAAAGCAGGCTTACCTCCTCAGAAAATAACAAATCAGGCTCATCAGAATGTAAGAAATATAAATCCAAATCAGGGTAAGAATGATCAAAAACTGGAAGAAGCATATAAAAATGCTTCAAAGGCAAAACCCGGAAGTATTACGGCTAAGGCGAACATGGTTCGGGATTTTGATGAGAGAAACAAGAAGAAAAAGTAATTTCGAGGAATTGGAGGGGATAAGATGGATTTTATCCAGGTATCAGCAAAAACAAAGAGTGAAGCGATTACAAAAGCTGCAATAGAACTGGAGACATCCAGTGATCAGCTTGAAATTGTGGTAATCAGCGAAGGAAGTTCAGGATTTCTGGGATTCGGAAGCAAACCGGCGATTATTAAAGCAAGAAGAAAAGAAGAACCGGCGCTGGAAGAAGAGTATAAAGAAATCGAAAAAGATATAGCAAAAGAAAAAGAACTGGTAAAAACAGTCAGAGAAGAAGTTAAAGTAAAAGAAGAGAAAAAACCGGAAAACAAAAAGCCCAGAAAAGAAAGACCAAACAGACCGGCAAAAGCACCAAGAAAAGAAGCAGCTTCAAAAGAAGAAAATAAAAAAGAAAAAGCTGCAAAAGAGAAACCGGCAAAAGTATCCAAACCAATTGAAGTAATACAGGATCCGGCTGAAATCGAACAGATTCAGGAAACAGCAAAGGAATTCCTTTGTGGCGTATTTAAAGCCATGAATCTGGGAAATGTGGAAATTAAAACTTCCTATAATACAAACGACGGAAGTCTGGAAATCAACTTTGACGGCGACGATATGGGAATCTTAATCGGAAAACGGGGACAGACCCTGGATTCCCTTCAGTATCTTACAAGCCTTGTAGTAAACAAAGGAAAAAACAGCTACATTCGTGTAAAACTGGATACAGAAGATTACAGAAGAAGAAGAAAAGAAACGCTGGAAAATCTGGCAAAAGGCATCGCCTATAAAGTAAGAAAAACCAGAAAACCAGTGGTATTAGAGCCAATGAATCCCTACGAAAGAAGAATCATACACTCAACCTTACAGAGCAATAAATTCGTAGAAACCATCAGCGAAGGAGAAGAACCCTATCGCCATGTAGTAATAAAATTAAAGAGACAGTAAATATAAAGAAATGTTATTCTAGGTGAAAGCGTGAATAACACATGAACCCATGTGCACGCCCCCAGAGTAACATTTTTTTATAGCTACAAGCCATGCAGATAAGTGAAGTGATAGACGGTCGGAAATTTATTTCCGTACCCGGCTATCAACTCGCTTATCTATTTGGCGCCAGCCAAAAAGCGAGAAAACTTTGTTTTCGAGCTTGCATGGCTTGAGCGAGGAGGAGAAATTCGTTTATGCATATAGAGCCAGCCAAAAAGCGAGAAAACTCTGTTTTCGAGCTTGCATGGCTTGGAGAGAGGAGGAAATTATGGATACCACAATCGCTGCCATTGCAACTGCCATGAGTGAATCCGGAATAGGAATCATAAGAATCAGCGGAAAAGAAGCCA
Source organism: Blautia sp. An249 (assembly GCF_002159835.1). Lineage (GTDB taxonomy): Bacteria > Bacillota > Clostridia > Lachnospirales > Lachnospiraceae > Blautia_A > Blautia_A avistercoris. Next base: position 35,828 of record NZ_NFJL01000015.1, read on the forward strand.
TGGATGTGATTTCCAGAATCTATCGTTCCAAAGGCGGAAAAAAGAAAATCAAAGAAGTTCCTTCCCATACGATTCACTATGGATACATTTATGATAAAGAAGAAGTCATAGATGAAGTACTGGTTATGATCATGAAAGCCCCCAGAACTTTTACCGGGGAAGATACCGTAGAAATCGACTGCCATGGCGGCGTATACGCCATGAACCGGGTACTGGAAACCGTATTAAAAAACGGGGCGCAGATTGCAGAGCCCGGAGAATTTACAAAGAGGGCATTCTTAAACGGAAGAATTGATTTATCCCAGGCAGAAGCCGTTATCGACGTAATCCAGGCAAAGAATGAATATGCCTTAAAAAGTTCCATGAACCAGCTCAGAGGTTCTGTACTGAAAGCAATCAAAGGAATCCGGGAAGAAATTATCTATCATATTGCCTATATAGAGTCCGCCTTAGACGATCCGGAGCATATCAGCGTAGACGGATATGGAGAAACCTTAGGAAAAGCAGTACAAAAACAAAAAGAACAAATCAAACGTTTACTGGCAAAATCTTCGGAAGGCAAAATGATAAGAGAAGGAATTAAAACTGTAATTTTAGGAAAACCCAACGCAGGAAAATCCTCTCTTTTAAATATGCTGATAGGGGAGAATAAGGCCATTGTCACCAATATTGCAGGAACTACCCGGGATATACTGGAAGAATATATCACCCTGGAGGGAATCTCTTTAAAGCTGATTGATACGGCAGGAATCCGTTCAACAGAAGATATTGTGGAACAGATAGGAGTGGGAAAAGCCAGGGAAACAGCAAAAGACGCGGATTTGATTTTATATGTGGTAGACTCCTCCATGCCCCTGGATGAAAATGATGAAGATATTATGAAAATGCTGGAAGACAAAAAGTGCATTGTCCTTTATAATAAAACTGATTTAAAGGCAGCAATTTCTCAGGAACAGATCAGAGAATCCATAAAGCATCCGGTAATCCCCATATCCGCAAAAGAAGAAACAGGAATGGAAGAACTGGGAAAACAGATTAAAAACATGTTTTTTTCAGGAGAGATATCCTTTAACGACGAAGTTTATATCACAAATGCCCGTCATAAAGCTGCTCTGGAAGAAGCCCTCAGCAGTCTGGAACTGGTGGAAAACAGTATTGAAATGGGAATGCCCGAAGACTTTTACTCCATAGATTTAATGAATGCCTATGAATCCCTGGGCAAAATTTTAGGAGAATCTCTGGGTGAAGATCTGGTAAATGAAATTTTCAGCAAGTTTTGTACAGGTAAATAGAAAGGAAGGAAAGCATGAATCAGCTTATCAAAAACTGTGATATTGTGGTCATTGGAGCCGGCCATGCAGGATGCGAGGCAGCTCTTGCAGGAGCAAGACTCGGGCTGGATACCATCATGTTTACCGTCAGTGTGGACAGTATTGCATTAATGCCCTGTAATCCCAATATCGGCGGAAGTTCAAAAGGACATTTAGTAAAAGAAGTAGATGCCCTTGGAGGAGAAATGGGCAAAAATATTGATAAAACATTTATCCAGTCTAAAATGTTAAATCAGTCAAAAGGCCCGGCGGTTCATTCTTTAAGAGCACAGGCAGATAAACAGGCATACAGCACAGAAATGAGAAAGACTCTGGAAAACACTCCGAATCTTACTATCAAACAGGGAGAAATCACAGAACTATTGGTGGAAGACGGAAAAATCACAGGAGTAAAGACTTTTTCCAATGCAGTTTATTACTGTAAGGCCGTGATTCTCTGCACCGGGACTTATTTAAAGGCACGCTGCATTTACGGAGATGTAAGCAATTATACAGGCCCCAATGGCCTGCAGGCAGCCAATTATCTGACGGATTCCTTAAAAAGCCTTGGAATCGAAATGTTCCGTTTTAAAACAGGAACTCCTGCCAGAATCGACGGAAAAACCATAGATTACAGTAAGATGGAGGAACAATTTGGAGATAAGCGAATTGTGCCCTTTTCCTTTTCTACAGATCCGGAAACCATTCAGATTGATCAGGTTTCCTGCTGGCTGACCTATACGAACGAGAAAACCCATGAAATTATCAGAAACAATCTGGATCGTTCTCCTTTATATTCCGGAATGATTGAAGGGACAGGCCCCAGATATTGTCCCTCCATTGAAGATAAGGTGGTGCGGTTTGCCGATAAGAACCGCCATCAGGTATTTATCGAGCCGGAAGGACTATATACCAATGAAATGTATGTGGGCGGAATGTCCAGCTCCCTTCCGGAAGACGTTCAGGATCAGATGTATCATTCTGTCCCCGGACTGGAAAACGCAACCATAGTAAGAAACGCCTATGCCATTGAATATGACTGCATCAATCCCCGGCAGTTAAATCCCACGCTGGAGTTTAAGAATATCAATGGGCTGTTCAGCGCCGGTCAGTTTAACGGAAGTTCCGGATATGAAGAGGCAGCCGCCCAGGGACTGGTAGCGGGAATCAATGCAGCATTAAAAATACAGGGAAAAGAGATGATGACCCTGGATCGTTCAGAGGCTTATATCGGCGTTTTAATTGACGATTTAGTAACCAAAGAAAATCATGAGCCTTACCGGATGATGACAAGCCGGGCGGAATACAGACTGCTGTTAAGACAGGACAACGCAGATATAAGACTTCGGAAAAAGGGATATGAAGCCGGTCTGATAGACCAGGAAACCTATGAAAAAGTATTAAGAAAAACAGAAGCCATAGAAAAAGAAATAAAAAGAGTGGAACATGTGCATATCGGAGCAAATGAAAAGGTTCAGAAACTTCTGGAATCCTATGGAAGTACCCCATTAAAAAACGGCACCACTCTGGCTGAATTAATCCGCCGTCCGGAATTAAATTATAAAGCCCTGGAACCCATTGATGAAGAAAGGCCAAAACTGGCCTGGGATGTGGAAGAACAGGTAAACATCAATATAAAATATGACGGTTACATCAAACGGCAGTTAAAGCAGGTAGAACAGTTTAAGAAGCTGGAAAGCAGGAAAATACCGGAAGATCTGGATTATAAGCAGATAAAGGGACTTCGTATTGAAGCAATGCAGAAGCTGGAATTATACCAGCCGGTATCCATCGGTCAGGCATCCCGAATCTCGGGCGTATCTCCTGCAGATATTTCTGTATTACTAATTTATATGGAACAATACACAAAGGAGGAGAAACATTGAGAAAAGAGCTTGAAGCACTGAAAAAAGGAGCTGCCTTTTTTGATATTGAATTAAGTGAAAAACAGACGGAACAGTTTTACCGCTTTTATGAACAAATGGTGGAAACCAATAAATATATGAATCTGACAGGGATTACCCAGTTGGATGAAGTAATTGTAAAACATTTCCTGGACAGTCTGGCTGTGAGTAAAGCTGTATCCATGGAAAAGGTAAAAAAGATAATAGATGTGGGAACGGGAGCCGGATTTCCCGGAATTCCTTTAAAGATTGCTTATCCGGATCTGGAAGTCTGCCTTTTAGACTCTCTGAAAAAGAGAATCGGTTTTCTGGAGGAAGTCTGCCGGGAGAATCAGCTTCAGAAAGTGGAAACCCTTCATGGAAGGGCAGAAGATTATGCAAAAAATCCTGCTTACCGGGAAAAATTTGATCTCTGCGTGTCCCGCGCCGTAGCCAATCTGGCAACTTTAGCAGAATATTGCCTTCCCTATGTGGAAGTTGGTGGATACTTCGTGTCTTATAAGTCGGGGAATGTGGATAACGAAAGAAAAGAAGCGGAGAAAGCCATTGAGATTCTGGGCGGAAAGATAAAAGATGTTATCTATTTCACCCTCCCGGAGACGGAAATCGAACGTTCTCTGGTAGTGATTGAAAAGGGAAAAGAAACCCCTGGAAAATATCCCAGAAAGGCCGGAATGCCCGCAAAAGAACCGCTGAAATAAACAGAAAATCAAAAGGAGGTAAATAAAAATATGAAAATCGTTCAGATGGAAAACTGGGAAAGAAGAGATCACTTCGAATTCTATTCCAAATGTTCAACACCTCACTATTGTATAGCTTTTAACATCGAGGTGTCAAAGCTTCTTGCCTTTACACGGGCCAATCATATCTCCTTTTATTATTCACTGATTTATCTTTGCACAAAAGCCATGAATTCTGTGGACGAATTTCTCCTGGAAATACAGGAAGGCGTACTGATGAAAGCAGACAGGAGAATTGCCTGCTTTACTGACCTGAGAAAAGGAGAAACGGTATTTCATATGGTGACCCTTCCCTGTGAGGGAGATATAGTGGAATTTGCTCAAAAGGCCAGAACAGAAAGTGAAAACAATCCACAGCCTGTATACGCCCTTGAAGGATCCGGAGAACCTCAGATTATCTTCTCCTGCGTTCCCTGGGTGGATATGACCGTGTGTACAAATGAAAGAGACTATAACGATCCGAATCTGAAAGATGATACCACGCCTATTCTGGTATGGGGGAAATACACAGAACAGGATGGAAAATATAAAATTAATATGACTCTGGATGTAAACCACAGGCTCATAGACGGCTATTATGTGGGAGAGTTTGTGAAAAAGCTGGAAGAGCTGATTGATGAATTGAATTAAGAGAAATAAGAGTTGTTGGAAATAAAAAGACTGTTTGAAAAGCAGTCTTTTTTTGTGCCTTTTTGTCGGACAGTTTCACAAAATAAACACAATAAAATCCCATTTCCATCACATTTATTTAATAAAATAATAAGCATGGTCTTTTCTGTAAAGGAAATACAGCTGCCGATACAGGCAGCGCCAATCATGAAAAAGGAGGAGAATGAGATTGCTTGAAGTAAGAAACCTGGTAAAAAAGTACGGGAACCATCTGGCCGTGGATAATCTTTCCTTTCAAATTGAAAAAGGAAAGATATACGGCTTCCTCGGGCCAAATGGGGCGGGAAAGTCTACGACAATGAACATAATAACCGGCTATATTGCTTCTACCGAAGGAGAAGTGATTATAGATGGACACAACATCCTGGAAGAACCGGAAAAAGCCAAGAAATGTATAGGATACCTTCCGGAACAGCCGCCTTTATATTTTGATATGACTGTGCTGGAGTATTTAAAATTTGCGGCGGAATTAAAGAAAATACCAAAAGAAAAAAGAGATTCTATGATGGAAGAAGTCATGGAACTGGTAAAAATACAGGACGTGAAGGGGCGGCTTATAAAGAACCTGTCCAAAGGATACCGCCAGAGGGTAGGACTTGCACAGGCCATCTTAGGGTATCCGGAACTGATTATTCTGGATGAGCCGACAGTAGGTCTGGATCCCAAACAGATTATTGAAATAAGGGATTTAATTAAGGGATTAAAAGAAAAACATACGGTTATATTAAGTTCCCATATTTTGTCTGAGGTCAGCGCCGTCTGCGATTATGTGCTGATTCTCTCTCATGGAAAACTGGTAGCAGGCGATACGCCGGAGAATTTAAGTAAACTGGCATACGGAGAGAAAACCTTAAGTCTGGAGATTAAAGGAGAAAGAGAAAAAATCCTTTCCGCTGTTGGTTCTCTGGAAACTGTAGAGAAAACAGAAGAAGTTCCGTCAGAAACAGAGTCTGTGGTATCTCTGAAACTTACATCATCAGAAGATCAGGATATTCGGGAAGAAGTTTTTTATAAAATGGCGGAAATAAAATGTCCTATTTTAAGAATGGATATGACCCGTTTATCCTTAGAAGATATATTCCTGGAATTAACAGAGGATAAGGAACCGGAGGTTCAGGAGAAGAAAAGAAAATTCTTTATGAACCGGAAGGAAAAAAAGGAGAATAAGGAGGAAGAGAACAATGCCGGCGATCTATAAAAAAGAGTTAAAAGGGTATCTGACTTCTATGCTTGGGTATTTATTCATATTTTTTATTCTGCTTTTGGCAGGAATATATTTTACCGCCTATAATCTGGTATCGGCATATCCGAAATTTGAGGCGGTATTAAGTGCGGTAACCTTTGTATTTCTTGTAGCCGTTCCCATTCTTACAATGAAAATTATGGCAGAAGAGAGAAAGCAGAAGACGGATCAGATGTTACTGACAGCCCCGGTATCTGTGGGAAGCATTGTCTGGGGAAAATATCTGGCGCTGATTACCGTGTACCTGATATCTGTTTTGATTTTAAGTTTCTATCCGCTGATCATGTCAAAGTACGGAGATATATCTTATGCTACTGCGTATACAGGAATTCTGGGATTTTATTTACTGGGATGTGCGTACCTTGCCATTGGAGTTTTCCTTTCCAGCGTTACGGAAAGTCAGGTAATAGCGGCGGTATTAACCTTTGTTGTGCTGTTTCTTTTTTATGTTATGGACGGGATTTCCTCCTTTTTCTCACAGAAAGCATTTGTAAGTTTTCTTGCTTTTTCTGTTTTATTAATAGCAGCGGCATTTATTATTTATGGAATGATTAAGAACGGATTTCTTGCAGTCACTATTGGCCTGATTGGAGAAGTGGTATTATTATGCATTTATTTTGTAAAATCCAGCATCTTTGAAGGAGCAATCCAAAGTTTTCTTTCTATATTTGATATAAATAGTCATTACAGCAATTTTTCCAATGGCATTTTGGATATAACAGGAATCATTTATTTTGTTTCTATTATTCTGATTTGTATTTTCCTGACAATACAGTCTGTAGTAAAAAGACGCTGGAATTAGGAGGGCTGAGATGAAACTGAATTTTAAAGGGAAACGAATTAAAAAGAATTTAATCGGTGTGATTAATAAAAAGAAATTGAAATACGGTTCTTACAGCATGTTTTTAACCGTTCTTGTTTTTGCAATTGCTGTGGTTGTAAATCTGCTGGCAGGGGAACTTCCTTCAAAATATACGCAAATTGATGTAAGTGAAGAAAAATTATATACGATTGGAGATCAGACAGAAGAGGTATTAAAGAATCTGGAAGAGGATGTAACCATATATCGGATTGTACAAAGCGGAAATGAAGATGAAACCATCACAAAGCTTCTGGAGAGATATGAAGACGCGTCTTCTCACATTAAAGTGGAGGAAAAAGATCCGGTAGTAAATCCCAGCTTTACAAGCAAATATACGCAGGATACTTTAACAGATAACAGTCTGATTGTAACCTGCCAGGATAAAAATAAGATTGTTGATTACAATTCTCTGTACGAACAAAGCATGGATTATACCAGTTATTCTTACAGTGTGACCGGATTCGACGGAGAAGGACAGATTACCAGTGCGATCGCTTATGTAACCAGTGAAGATCTGCCCAAACTTTATGTACTGGAAGGCCATGGAGAAAGTACTTTAAGTTCAACAATAGAAGAGTCCATTAAAAAGGATAATATAGACATAGAAACATTAAATCTGGTAAATGTAGGTGAAGTGCCGGAAGACACCGATTGTATTTTAATAAATTCTCCTCAGACGGATCTGTCAGAAAGCGAGAAGGAAGCGGTTTTAGACTACCTGGAAAGCGGCGGAAAAGCCCTTATTTTCTCAGACTATACCACATCTGAACTTACAAATTTTGATTCTCTCCTTGCAAATTACGGAGTGGAAAGGGTAGATGGGGTTATTTTCGAGGGGGATAACCAGCACTATGTTGCCCAAATGCCTTATTATCTGCTTCCAGAGATGAATGAATCTGAGATTACAACCAATTTAGTGTCCGATAATCGGTATATTCTTATGCCGGTAGCGCAGGGAATTAAGCAGTCAGAGGATGCGAGAGATACCTTAAATATTGTCAGTCTTCTTTCTACTACAGAGGATGCATATTCCAAGGTAAATACGGATTCCACAACGGTGGAGAAAGAAGAGGGAGATATTGACGGTCCCTTTGATATTGGAGTTTCCATCAGCGAAGAAGTGGATGATGGAAATTCGACACAAATTGTCTACTTTTCTTCTTCTGCTCTGATGCAGGAACAGATAGATCAGATGGTTTCAGGAAGTAATACTCAGTTAATTACAGATTCCTTAAGCTGGATGTGTAAACAGGAAGAGTCTGTATCCATACCGGTAAAAAGTGTAGAAACCTCCTATCTGACAATTACCGGATACGATGTGAGTTTCTGGTCAATAACTGCCATGATACTGATTCCCGGAGTGTTCCTGGTTACGGGATTTGTAATATGGCTGAAAAGGAGAAAAGCGTAGTGAAGAAAAAAGGGATAACTATAGGGATCGGAGTGGCGGTTTTACTTTTATTATTGATTTCTTATTTTATAGTTAAAAACAATGTAAAAGAGGAATCAGAGCAAGAGGAAGAACAGGCAGAGGAAATCGTTTCCATCGATCAGGAAGAGATTACTTCCATAAGTTTTACAATTGATGAATCGGAATATACGTTTGATAAAGGGGAAGGAGGATGGACAAATAAAGAAGATCCGGATTTTCCGGTTAATACAGATAAAATGGGTGAAATAACAGATGTTTTAAGCGCTGTTTCCACAACCAGAACACTGAAAGATGTGGATAACCTGGAAGAATATGGATTAACAGATCCTCTGAACAGGATAATTGTGGAAACTTCCGATGGAAATAAAAAGACATTAGAATTTGGTTCTCTCAATGAGGTTACCAGTGAATATTATATGACTGTGGACAAGGATGAGAGTACGGTCTATTTAGTAGAAGAAAGTGTTTATACGCCGTTTACCGGTGACTTATATGATTATGCGTCAGGAAATACTTATCCAAGTATTTCTTCTGACAGTATTACAGAAGTTCAGGTGGAGAAAACTGAGTCTCCCTATATGCTGAAGGAAGAGGAAGAAGTAACCAGCGGCTGGGTAACAGGAGCCATAGGAAATGAGGAACTGCAGACAGCCGATTCCGGTACAGTGTCTACTCTGTTGGCATCTGTCAGCGGACTTGCTTATCAGGATTTTGTTAATTATAACTGTGAAGATATGAGTGCCTATGGACTGGATCATCCAAATGCAGTTATAACAATAACATATGAAGAAGAGACATCCGGAGAAGATGAAGATTCACGTGAAACAAAGCAGGTAGTTTTAAAAGTTGGCTCACAGGATGAGAACAAAAATTACTATGTAAGCTTAAATGATTCTCAGGAAATTTACACAATGACAGGAACTTCTTTATCAGAAATAATTAATAAAAAACCCGTAGAACTGTACGATTTAACAGTGGCATATGCAGCAGAGAGCCAGCTCTCGAAAATAGATGTAACAGAAGAAGGGGATATGGTCTTTGAATTAAAACTGAAAAAAGAAGAAAACGAAGAATCGGAAGAAGAAACAGTAGAGGAGTATGAGTATTATTATAATGACAGGCAATTGGATAAGGATTTGAGCGATACCTTTTATAATGCTTTGACAAGTCTGACAGGAGAAAAGATTCTGGAAGAAGGCTATACACCTTCTGAGGCGGCAGAGTTTACCGTTTCCTATACGTTTACAGACAATTCCACATTAACGGTCAGCTTTTATCCGTACGATGAAAATTATTATGCAGGCATCAGCAGCAGCGGAAAAGTTTATTTGGTAAATAAGATGTCTTATAAAGATGTAAAAGAAGCCTTCGATAATCTGATAGAATCATAAGAAAGATAAAATAAGGGCTGCCGTATTTTACGGCAGCTCTTATTTTAAAAGAATATTCCCACTTGTTCCAGAAATCCTTCCGGATTCTCAATATGAGGAAGATGTTTTGAACGCTTAATAATGGCAGATTCAATGGCAGGATTGGCAGATGCATAAGAATCTATAATTGATTTGCCGGTTGGTTCTTCCTCGCCTTCAACAATAAAAATACTGTTATCAATAGATTTTAAACCATGAATAATATTAATATTCACATATTTGGATATGAGGCTTGCATAGAGGAACTTCGCACTGTTTCCGTTTCTATGGGCCGCTTCATAATAAGCATCCAGAACATCGGAATCCATGTGAAATGGATTATAATAATATTTTTCAATAAATAAATTATTAATCGAACTTTCACATGTCATCATGTTATAAATTAAAGTTCCGAATACCGGGAATTCAATCATAAATTTTAATAATTTACGACGTTTCGTAGGTGTCTGATTTAAAGAATGGAAAGAAGGTGGATTTACAAGCATTAACTTGTTGAAAATTTCCTTTTCATTGTGACAAGCCATAATTGCAAAGGAAGAAGATAAACCGCAGGCAATTACATCTGTCTTTTCCCCAATCACATTTTTTACGAAATCAGTAATCATCTGTACATAAATAAAATTCGTATATGTAATAGATGGCTTATCAGAACGTCCACATCCTAATAAATCAACACTGTATACTGTATGTTTCATAGATAAATTTTTTTCAATACGCTCCCATTCGTAAGAAGAGCCACCCGGAACTAAATCATGAATCAGTAAAATAGGAGTTCCTGATCCTGATTTGGTATAATAAATATCCCCAAATCTCCAGTTGAAATAGTTCTTTTCAGATACGCGCAGCATATCTTTAAAAATTGCAGAAGCAGCAATGATCTTATTAATTATATGAATAATAACAGTGGCAATTCCGAAAAGTATTGCTAAAGTAATTACACGATACTTATTCTTTTTCATCTTTTTAATACCTCCTTCAAAGATAGGCTACTCTTATTATACGCCAGAAATGAGAGGGATACAATGATTTTTTGCTTTTTTAAAAAATTGGAAAATAGTATTTTATAAAATGTTTCACGTGAAACATTGCCAAATAATTTTTGAAAAATGTCTTTTTTTTCTAATGTTTCACGTGAAACAATTATGGCGATAATGTATGAAAGGTGCTATAATAAAAACATCCTTATAAAAGGGAGGAATTTTAATTGGGAAGAGTTATTGCAATTGCTAATCAAAAGGGTGGAGTAGGAAAATCAACAACAGCAATTAACCTTTCTGCATGTTTGGCCGAAAAAGGTAAAAAAGTTCTGACTATTGACATTGATCCCCAGGGGAATACGACCAGTGGATTAGGAGTTGATAAAAACAATGTTGAAAATACATTGTATGAATTGTTGTTGGAAGAAAAGAAAGTTAAGGAATGCATTATCGGTCAGGTGATTGAAAATGTGGATTTGATTCCATCAAATGTGAATTTGTCAGGTGCGGAAATCGAGTTGATTGGCGTTGAAGACAAAGAGTACATATTAAAAAGGGCTGTTGACAAAGTTAAGAAAAAATATGATTATGTAGTAATGGATTGTCCTCCATCTCTTAGCATGTTGACCATTAACGCTTTATGTGCAGCCAATTCGGTATTGGTTCCGATTCAGTGTGAGTATTATGCACTGGAGGGATTATCACAGTTAATACATACAATTGAACTGGTGAAAGAAAGATTAAACCACAAATTGTTTATTGAAGGGGTAGTCTTTACCATGTATGATGCCAGAACCAATTTATCTCTTGAAGTAGTTGAAAATGTGAAGGAAAATTTGCAGCAAAATATTTATAAAACGATAATACCAAGAAATGTAAGGCTGGCAGAAGCCCCCAGTTACGGAAAACCTATAAATTTGTATGATACAAAATCGTCAGGAGCAGAAAGTTATCGGCTTCTGGCAGAAGAAGTAATGAACAGGGAGGGATGATAAAGAATGGCGCTTGGTAGAGGATTAAACGCACTAATCCCTGAAACTGGTTCCAAATCGGTGAAAGAAAAAGAAAAGAAGAGCAGCAATAGTCAAAAAGTTGTTGCAAAAGAAGAGAGCGAAGCAGCGTCAGGCGTGAAACAGATCAAACTGTCAAAAATTGAACCGAATCGAAATCAGCCCAGAAAGCAATTTGATGAAGACGCTTTGTTAGAGTTGGCAGAGTCCATTAAACAGTACGGAGTTTTACAGCCCCTCTTAGTATCAGACAAGAAAGAATATTATGAAATCATCGCAGGAGAGAGACGTTGGAGAGCCGCTAAAATGGCTGGTTTAAAAGAAGTTCCTGCTTTGATTAAAGAATTTTCCGCCCAGGAAGAAGTGGAGATTTCTTTAATTGAAAATATTCAGAGAGAAGACCTGAATCCGATTGAAGAAGCCCAGGCATACAAAAGACTTTTAGAAGAGTTTCATCTGCGTCAGGACGAGGTGGCAGAAAGAGTCTCTAAGAGCAGAACAGCAGTGACAAACTCTATGCGTTTGCTGAAGCTGGATGAAAAGGTGCAGCAAATGTTGATTGATGAGATGATTTCTTCCGGACATGCCAGGGCGCTTCTGGCAATTACTGACGGAAAGATGCAGGTAACCCTTGCAAACCGTATTTTCGATGAAAAACTGAGTGTGCGCGAAACAGAAAGACTGGTAAAAACTGTTTTAGATCCTAAAGAAAAGAAAAAAGCGCCGGTTAATTCCTCGGAAGACGCTATTTATGAAAGTCTGGAAGAAAAGATGAAGGGGATTATTGGCACAAAGGTATCAATTAACCGGAAAAAGAATCATAAGGGAAAAATAGAAATCGAATACTATTCACAGGAGGAATTAGAGCGTATAATAGATTTGTTTGAATCAATAAGATAAAGGGGCCGTTAATAGTATGATAGATAGTATAGGAATTGATACGGGAATTATCGCTTTTATATTACTGGTATTCGTGGTTATACTTTTAATATGTGTGGTAAGTTGTCATATGAGGCTGGGACGTCTGGAAAAAAGATATAAGATGTTTATGAAAGGAAAGGATGCACAGTCTTTGGAAAAGACTTTTGTGCGTAAATTTGCACAGGTAGACAAACTTTCTGAAATTAGTTCTGTGCAGTCTGAAAACATAATTTCCATACGAAAAGAAATGGATCGCATGTTTACAAAATACGGGGTAATCAAATACGATGCCTTTGATGATATGGGAGGCAAATTAAGTTTTGTTCTGGCATTGCTGGACAGCAGCAACTCAGGACTCATATTAAATGCCATACATAGCAGGGATAACTGTTTCCTTTATTTAAAGGAAATCGTAAAAGGAGAATCCTATGTCATGCTGAGTCAGGAAGAAGTAGAAGCTCTGCGTAAAGCGGTTCAGTTCGGAGTAGAAGAATTGGAAAATTCAGAGGAAAGCGTACAAAGAAGAGCACAGAAAAAAAGAAAAACAAGTAAAAGCGAAAAAACCGTTAAAAACAAAAAAGATGGAAATGATTAAATAATAGGAGGAACAAGATGTTAGATATAAAATTTGTAAGAGAAAATCCAGAGGTAGTAAAACAGAATATAAGAAACAAATTCCAGGACAGCAAATTGGAACTGGTAGATAAAGTTCTGGAACTGGATAAGGAAAATCGCGAGATTAAGCAGGAAGTAGAGGCTCTTCGTGCACAGAGAAATAAAATCTCCAAACAAATCGGAGCTCTGATGGGCCAGGGAAAAAGAGAAGAAGCAGAAGAAGTTAAGAAACAGGTAGCCGCATCTGCACAGCGTATCGAAGAACTGTCACAGAGAGAAAAAGAAGTAGAAGAAGAACTGTTAAAAGACATGATGATCATTCCCAATATTATCGATCCTTCTGTTCCTATCGGAAAAGATGACAGTGAGAATGTTGAGGTGCAGAAATACGGGGAACCAGTTGTTCCTGATTTCGAAATTCCTTATCATACAGAAATTATGGAAAAGTTCAATGGAATTGATTTGGACAGTGCAAGAAGAGTGGCAGGAAACGGATTCTATTATTTAATGGGAGACGTTGCGAGACTTCATTCTGCAATTATTTCTTATGCCCGTGATTTTATGATTAACAGAGGATTTACGTATTGTGTACCTCCTTTTATGATTCGCAGCAATGTAGTAACAGGAGTTATGAGCTTTGCAGAAATGGATGCGATGATGTATAAGATCGAAGGAGAAGACTTATATCTGATTGGAACCAGCGAACATTCTATGATAGGTAAATTCATCGATCAGATTATTCCGGAAGAACAGCTTCCTCAGACTCTGACCAGCTATTCTCCGTGTTTCCGGAAGGAAAAAGGAGCTCATGGAATTGAGGAAAGAGGCGTATACCGGATTCACCAGTTTGAGAAACAGGAAATGATTGTAGTCTGCAAACCGGAAGAAAGCCCCATGTGGTTTGATAAATTATGGCAGAACACCGTTGATTTATTCCGTTCTCTGGATATTCCGGTAAGAACTCTGGAATGCTGTTCCGGCGATTTAGCCGATTTAAAGGTGAAATCAGTGGATGTGGAAGCATGGTCTCCGAGACAGAAGAAATACTTTGAAGTGGGAAGCTGCTCTAATCTGGGTGACGCACAGGCCCGCCGGCTGAAAATCCGCGTAAACGGTGAAAAGGGCAAGTATCTTGCGCATACATTAAATAATACGGTAGTTGCACCGCCGAGAATGCTGATTGCATTTTTAGAGAATAATTTAAATGAGGATGGTACTGTTAATATTCCGGAAGTTCTGCAGCCATATATGGGCGGCATGACAAAAATAGAAACAAAATAATTCTATTTAAGAAGCTGACAATGAGACTGGAAGAAGGTGGCTCTTATGCATAGTTATTTAAAATCTGTGGGATTTTCCAATTTAAGTAAAAATGAACTAAAGGAAATTCTGGAAGATGTGGTAAACACATACGATGAAAAGTTAATAGTAGATACAAATCCGGAAACCCTATTTGCAGAGTTTTCTAAAAATTACGGATGTGACTGTGGAATTACGGTATGTGGAGAATACGATGAAAAGAATCAGTTCCATATGGAATATTATTTCCCATTTTTCAGAGGTACCGGAGTTACCACACAGGAACATATTGTGGTGGAGAAACATGCGGAAAAGGATTCGTATGCAGGAGCATGTGATGATTTAAGAATAGGAGTTACTCTGATATTCTATCTCCAGAATGCGGCTGAATATATGATAGAATATTATAAACAGAACGGAAAAGTTAATTCTTATCCCCTGACTTTATCAGGACTTGCAAAAGAGGGAAAAATACTTCTTCCTCTGCAGAAAGATAAAGAGCAGGTGAAAATTGAACAGGAAGCGTCCCAGAATCGGAATCATCTGATAGCTGCCGCAAGAAGCGGAGATGAAGAGGCTATGGAGAGTCTGACCATGGAAGATATGGATATGTATTCGATGATTTCCAGAAGGATTGCAACGGATGATGTTTTTACAATTGTGGACTCTTATTTTATGCCCTATGGGATTGAATGCGATCAGTATAACGTAATGGGCGAGATACTGGATATGATGAGCTTCAAAAATATTCTGACAGGAGAAGATATTTATCAGCTTACCATTGAAAGCAACGATATGCAGTTTGACATTTGTATTAATAAGAAAGATCTGCTGGGAGAACCGAAAGTGGGAAGAAGATTTAAGGGGATCTTATGGCTTCAGGGACAGCTTCAGATGTAATAGCTGCAAAAATTTGAAAACTGCTGGTGATAAGTCTTTTCACCAGCAGTTTTTTATGCTATAATAAAGACTCGTGAAGAAAGATTCTTCACCTGATAGGAAGTTCCCTTAGTTAAATGGATATAACAAGCGCCTCCTAAGTGTTTGGTAAGCGAACACCTCATGGAAGCAGGGACAGGCAGATTTGAGTACAAATCGGATCTGGTACGGAAACGAATTGAACAGGAGATGAACATGAAAAAGGTGTTCGCTTCACTGTCAAAGAAACAGAAAAAATTGTTGGTTACCAGTCATAAAAAATGGCTGTTACCATAGAATCGGTTATCTGACCGAGAGGCTGAAAACCCAGTGTTTAAGCCAAAAATCAGAGAATGTCTTCGTAGCTCAGCTGGATAGAGCACTCGCCTCCTAAGTGTTTGGTAAGCGAACACCTCATGGAAGCAGGGACAGGCAGATTTGAGTACAAATCGGATCTGGTACGGAAACGAATTGAACAGGAGATGAACATGAAAAAGGTGTTCGCTTCACTGTCAAAGAAACAGAAAAAATTGTTGGTTACCAGTCATAAAAAATGGCTGTTACCATAGAATCGGTTATCTGACCGAGAGGCTGAAAACCCAGTGTTTAAGCCAAAAATCAGAGAATGTCTTCGTAGCTCAGCTGGATAGAGCACTCGCCTCCTAAGCGAGGGGTCAGAGGTTCAAATCCTCCCGGAGACGGCAAATATAAGCGGGAATTATTAGCTGGAACGGCTGAATAATTACCCGCTTATTTCATTTTCTGGAGAGAAAAAAGGGTCTGACAGGAATGAAATCTCAGCTAATACACCGACAAAAATCGGCGGCTCCAGCTAATAAATATGCTCTGTGGCTAATACTTTTTTTCAGAGCGTTTAGCTAATATGAGTGCTCGGTTAGATGTCAGCCTGTGTTTTAGATAGTAAAAAAGAGAAAATGCTGGATAAACAGGCGGTACGTCATTACGGATTATCCGCAGAAAGCTGATACAATATTAATTACATGGATATGTCAAACGAGAAGCTCGTTTGGATCGGATTTATAAAAATCTGATCTGAACGGGCTTTTTGCGTATCAGAAGAAAGAAGGAGGAAGAATTGGAAGAAAAAGAGAAAGTCATTGAAATTGAGATCGAGAGGCTTCGCGATTTTAAGAAGCATCCATTTCAGGTCAGGGACGATAAAGAGATGTCGCTTCTAAAAGAAAGTATTCAAAATTACGGGATACTCAGTCCACTGATCGTTAGACCTGTCCTGGATGGTGTGTATGAGATTGTGGCAGGGCATAGAAGAAAATATGCGGCACAGCAATTGGGATATCGTAAGCTGCCCGTAATCATCCGGGTGATGTCCGATGACGAGGCGATTATTTCCATGGTGGATTCTAATTTGCAGCGGGAGCGGATCAGCTACAGCGAAAAAGCATTTGCCTATATGATGAAAAATGAGGCAATGAAAAGAAAAGGCGGTCGAAAGCGTAGCCAAATTGACCACAAATTCAAAGGGAAAAAGACAGTCGAGATTATTGGAGTGGAAGGCGGTGACAGCCCTAAGCAGGTTCAACGCTATATCAAGATTACAGAATTGATCCCGGAACTGCTCCAACAGTTGGATGATGAAATGATTGGATTTAATCCTGCAGTAGAGATCGCCTCTCTGAAGAAGGAAGAGCAAAAACAGCTTCTCGACGCTATGGATTATGCACAGTCTACGCCTTCACTGTCACAGGCGCAGCGGATGAAAAGGTTAAGCAAAGAAGGAAAGCTCACAAAAGAAAAGATGGAAGATATTATGAGTGAGATTAAGAAGGGAGAAATCTCCAGAGTGATTTTTACAAATGAACAGCTTCACCGATATTTCCCATCCAGTTATACACCGGAGAAAATGAAACGGGAAATCCTGGCAATATTAAAACTCTGGGCAGAACAATACTGGGAACAGTAATTGAGGAGGACAAAAAATGTGTAAGGTTATTTCAATAGCAAATCAGAAAGGCGGAGTCGCAAAGACTACTACTGCTGTAAATCTTGGCATTGGATTAGCAAGGAAAGGGAATAAAGTATTGCTTGTCGATACAGATCCGCAGGGAAGTCTGACTGCAAGCCTTGGATATGTCGAACCGGATGAAATTCCGGTTACTCTGGCAAACATCCTGACGGCTGTTATTAATGAGGAAGAAATCGATATGACAGATGGGATTCTTCATCATGAGGAAAATATAGATATCATGCCCGGCAATATTGAACTTTCTGCGTTGGAAGTGACAATGGGAAATGTTATGAGCAGGGAATTAATACTGAAGGATTATATCGATATGATGAGAGAACGATACGATTATATTTTGATCGATTGTATGCCAAGTCTTGGAATGATGACAATTAATGCTCTGGTGGCATCAGATTCAGTGCTTATCCCGGTTCAGGCTGCTTACCTTCCTGTAAAAGGACTTCAGCAGTTAATTAAAACAATCATGATGGTAAAGAAGAGGTTGAACCGTAAATTGAAAATCCAGGGAATTCTTCTTACTATGGTCGATTACAGAACAAATTATGCGAAAGATATTTCTTCTAAAGTACATGAAACATACGGATCAAGGATTGTTGTCTTTCAGAATACGATTCCTATGTCTGTAAAGGCTGCCGAAACAAGCGCAGAAGGAATAAGTATTTATGCACACTGTCCCAGGAGTAAAGTTGCAGAGGCATACAGAAATCTGACAGAGGAGGTTTTGGAAAATGAAAAATAGAAGCGGGGAAAAAGTTAAACTGACAAGTATTGACGAAATGCTTGGAGTTCTGAATGAAGAGTCGGCTATGGAGATAGAAATCAGCAGGATCCATAGTTTCAAGGATCATCCTTTTAAAGTTCTTGATGATGGAAAAATGCAGGATCTGGTAGACAGTGTAAAGGAAAATGGAGTACTTACTCCTGTATTGATCCGTCCAACGGCGAATGATCAATATGAAATGATATCCGGTCATCGTAGAATGCATGCAGCTGCTATCGCAGGTCTTACTACAATTCCGGCAATCATCAGAGAACTGTCAGATGATGAAGCGGTAATTGCAATGGTAGATGCCAATATTCAGAGGGAAGAACTACTTCCGAGTGAAAAGGCATTTGCTTTTAAAATGAAATTAAATGCAATGAAGAGACAAGCCGGGAGACCAACAAAAAATGCGTCCCAAAATGGGACAAATAAAAGATCGGATGAACTCCTCGCGAGTGAAGTAGGAATCAGTAGAAATCAGATACAGCGTTATATTCGTCTCACGGAACTTATACCGGAAATGCTCGAACTTGTTGATAAAAAGAAACTGCAATTCACGGTAGCTGTTGATATTTCATATCTCGACAGGGAAATCCAGAAATGGATTTATGAATATATCCGGGACAATGGTTTCATCAAGCCTGGACAGATTTCAGCATTGCGGAAACATCTTGAAACGGAAACAATCAGTCAGAATTTTATGATCTCGATATTTAATAATTGTATTGCTCCTAAAACCAAAAATAGAAAGGTGACAATTTCAGAGAAAAAACTCACGAAATATTTTCCGCTTGAATATTCGGAAGAGCAAATGGAACGGATAATCGTCAGTTTATTGGAAAAATGGAAGACGGAACAGGAGGGATGAAAAAATGGCGTTTCGGTATTTTTATGGAAAAGAGGCGGATCAATACTCTTTTATCCGCATTCCTAAACTGTTATTAACAGGCAAGGATTTCTCATCTCTGTCAATTATGGCTAAGATGTTATATGGTCTTCTGTTGGATCGAATGGGAATGGCATCAAAGAATAAATGGCTCGACAGAGAGAACAGAGTATATGTGATCTATCCTATTGCAGAAATCCAGCAGGATATGTGTATTTCAAGAAAAAAGGCGATGGAGATCCTTTCTGAATTGGAGGAAAAGGGACTTGTTGAGAAACAGATCCGAGGATCTGGACTGCCAAACCTTTTATATATTAAACAGTTTACAGCGGCTTGATCAGAGGTGCCGGAAATAGCACCTCTGAAATCCAGAAGAAAGGAGGAACATATGGAACAAAAAGTATCATTTAATTATTTTTACGGATCCCAGGCGGATCAGTATAGTTTTTACCGGATTCCAAAAGCGTTATTTAAGAATGATTACTTCCGCGGACTGTCCAGTGATGCGAAGATATTGTATGGGCTGATGTTGGACAGGATGTCTTTATCTATCAAGAACCAGTGGTTTGATCATGAAAACAGGGCTTATATATACTTTTCTATTGAAGATATTATGGAATTGCTGAATTGTGGCAGAAATAAAGCTGTAAAATCGCTGCAGGAGCTGGACAGTGAAAACGGGATTGGTCTAATCGAGAAGAAACGTCAGGGATTTGGCAAGACCAATATTATCTATGTAAAATCATTTATGATGGCAGACGAGGAAAAAACTGCGGAAGATATTCCATCAGATCAGGAGACAGAGCCACAGAAGTTTACAATTCAAACTTATGAGGGGGAAGAGTCAGATCAAGAAGTTTACAAAACAAACTTCAAGAAGTCCCAAAAACAAACTTCAAGAAGTCCTGAAAATAAACTTCAAGAAGTTTGCAAAACAAACTCTATTTATAATAATTTAAGTTATAATAAAGAGAATGATACTGAATCAGATCTAATCGGATCGTCTCAGATGCGATCCGCAGAAGGGATGACAACTATGCAGGCGTACGGAAGCCTGATCAAAGAGAATATTGACTATGATAATCTTCTGATCACCCATCCTTTTGAGCAGGAGCTGATCAATGGGATCTATGAGCTGATACTGGAGACAGTATTGTGTCAGAATGAAGAAATACTGATTGCCAGTAACCGGTATCCGGTGCAGTTTGTGAAAAGTAAATTTCTGAAACTTAAATATTCACACATCGAATATGTGATCGAATGTCTGAAAAAGAATACTTCAAAAGTCAAGAATATTAAGAAGTATATGCTGGCTGCATTATTTAATGCGCCTGCTACGATTGATGGTTATTATCAGGCTGAGGTAAATCACGATATGCCCCAGTTTGCCTGAGGGAGGAAAGGAGAAATCATGATAATTTTAAAATTAATTGAAAAACTGATATTGCTTCCGGTATGGATCATCTTGGCTCTGATCAGCCTTTGCATTAAGCTGACAGTCAATTTATATGGCTTTATAAAAGGGGTTTTTACTTTCCTGCTTATTCTTTTGATGATCGGAACGATTGTCTGTTATCAGGACTGGGTTCAGGTGGCGGCACTCTTGTGTATTGAAGCGGCAGCATTCTTGATTTTATTCTGTGCATGCTTTATCGAAGTAACGGTAGATATGCTGAGAGGATATGTGAGCGACAGGCTTTTGTCTTAGAAAGAAGGATGAATATGGCGTACATACATGAAATTTTAGGGAAAGCAAATATACGGAGTGTTGCGGATTTTCTGCTGTTTGGTCTGGGACCGGATGAAGATACAAGGAATTATGAGGAGAGAATAGACGAACTGTACGACAAGTTTGAAGATGCAGTAAAAAAGTATGATCCAAATCCCACGTCAGAACTTCTGGACCTTTCCAATGAGATCAGCAGTGAGACGGCTAGCGTATATACAGAAATAGGACTTCAGATGGGAATTCTACTTGTTGTCGATATGGCTGCTAATCTCAGGCGTGAAAAAGGTCAGTACAGGCATAATACGGAAATCGATTATGAGGCAGACGAACTTATAAATAAGCTTTATCAGATACAGGAAGGATCTGTATTTCAGGAAGCTTTGTATGATGATAAAGAATTTCAACAAGCAGATAAAGAGCTAAAAATAGTAGTTGAAAAGATGCAGGAGAACTTATCGGATTGTCGCAGAATGGACGTCATACAGGAACTGTATGATAAATTGGAGTGCATGATCCGGATATGCGGGAAGACGGCATATTGTCAGGGATTTCATGATGCAAACCGGTTATTTAATCTGTAAAAATAAACAGGCTCCACATTCATTGTGAATGGGGAGTCTGTTCATCAGATGATGTGTTCAGAATACATTGTCATCAGGATAATGAGTCATAATATCTTCAACATTGCAATTCAAAATATTACAGAGTTTATCAATCGTATTGACTTCTACATTCTGATTATGCCGTAATCGGTTTAGCTGAGAGCGGTTCATATGATACCGGGTATACAGATCATATTGTGTAATGTTCCGGGCTTTCATAGTTTCCCATAACTTGTCATATTTAATCATTTCAGTAAACTGCTTTCTATAGATTCATATTGCTATACAGATATTATTAGCGTAAAATAAGGGAAACAATAGTGTTCGTATACGGACACTACAGGAGAGTGCGTATATGAGAAAAGTAAAGATAATCCTGCCGATTCTGTTTCTTTTCACCGGCATTCTTTTATATCTGCAGTTTGGCCGGGATGTAGAAGTAATATCCACAACGAGTACAACCAGCGATCAGTTTTATGAACAGGGAATGACAGTAGTTGCCAATAAGCTTATCATTCCTGATAAAGTTGCTTTTGCAGAAAATCTTCTGGATCGGACCAGGCGAAATGATTTCAAAGAAGTTCTTTTTTCTTATGATGTATTAGGATATCCGGACAGGATAAAGATTAAGGTCTATCCTAATAGGATCTGCATGAAATTATGCAGAGGAAGTTGGAATATTGAATATGAAAATGGAGAAATGTGGCTATAAGAATTGTTGGTGGATTGGAGATATACATTGATTGATTTTTAGAAAATAGATATAATCAAACTAACAAATACGAATTTGAATATCAGTAAATTATGACCTCTCAACAGAGGTTACAGTGTTTTAATAAAATCCTCCAAAAGCCTTGAAAACAAAGGATTTATCGCAATGTGTTCGCCTTATCTCTTTATACGGTTACACACAAGTTTACTCTTTCCCTCCTTGCTCATAAGGGCAAATGCAAGGGCAAGAAAATCTCATAACAAAATATAACAGAGTGTGGCAATCGGAGAGCTGTGATGTATGTGCGAATATATTATAACGGAGGATTTTTCAATGGACAAGTACATTTACGATGATAAAAATGGTCTGTGGTATGAACTGCAAGGAGATTATTATATCCCATGTCTTATCTTACCAGCCGAAAAAGAACAGCCTATTGGTTTGTGGGGACAGCGGCACTTGCGGTATCTGAAAGAATACCGCCGAGCCACCTACATAACCTTGTTCACAAGCGGCAGGCTGAACAATTACCTTGCTGACATCGACAGGCAGGCGCAGGAGCGCATGGAAAGGCTCACAGAGCAGATGAAACGGGTGCAGGGTATTACGGAGCAGTTAAAGGCGGAAAACGCTTTGGAATGGACACAGAGAATGAATAACATACGGGCGTGTGCAAAGGAGATTGTGGAAAAAGAAATCATCTTTGCATAAGAAGACAGCGGTAGGATTTAGTTTTCCTACCGCTGTTTCACTTAAATCAAAAAAATATATTGACATTTTTCTATGTGTTGCATATAATAACACATAGACATTTATCTATAGGAGGTGATTGAGAGAGATGGATGAAAAAAGAATTGCGGCAATTTTCAAAGCGTTTTGTGATGAAAACCGCATTAGGATTATAAAACTGCTGCGTTCAGGTGAAAAATGTGCTTGCAAGTTGCTAGAAGAAATCAATGTCACGCAGCCTACGCTTTCCCACCATATGAAAATTCTTTGTGACGCTGAAATAGTTGTCGGGCGCAAAGAGGGAAAATGGACACACTATTCTATTTCAGAAAAAGGTGTGGAGCAGGCAAAAGAATGTTTGCGGCAGTTGACAACACTTGATGTTGAAAGCGAAAACAAGTCGTGCTGTGAAAAGTGAGGAAGTTTATTGATTGCTTTTCCGCACGGCTTATATTCGGGACGATAAATCGACATATTTCAATATAACTATATGAAAGGGGCTTTTTATGGAGACACTAAAAACAATTTGGGACTTTTTTCAAAATGAAGTCCTTGGTATGAACTGGCTGAATCGCCTCATTGAAACATTTTTGAACGCTTGCGGTTTAGATACCACGGGCAAAATAGGAGGAAGTGTTCAGTTTTTCATCTATGATACTGTAAAAATTATGGTACTGCTCGGCGTTTTGATTTTGATTATCTCGTATATTCAAAGTTATTTCCCGCCCGAAAGAACTAAAAAGATACTCGGCAGATTTCACGGAATATGGGCGAATATCATCGCCGCTCTGCTCGGTACGGTAACACCGTTTTGCTCGTGTTCTTCCATTCCGTTGTTTATCGGGTTTACAAGCGCAGGTTTGCCGCTTGGCGTTACATTCTCCTTTTTGATTTCTTCGCCGATGGTTGACCTCGGAAGCCTTGTCTTACTGATGAGTATTTTCGGCTGGAAAGTTGCTGTTTTATATGTAATATTCGGTTTGGTAATCGCTGTGGCTGGCGGAACGCTAATTGAAAAGTTGCACCTCGATAATCAAGTGGAAGAATATATCCGAAACGGTCACTCGATTGATGTTCCGCAGGAGGAACTGCATTTCAAAGACCGTATGAAATTTGCGTGGGAACAGGTTGTTGAAACCGCTAAAAAGGTTGCGCCTTATGTTCTGATCGGCGTGGGCATTGGTGCTTTCATTCACAACTGGATTCCTGAAGAATTTATTGTCAAAGCACTTGGCGAAAATAATCCGTTTGGTGTAATTCTTGCTACGATAGTCGGTATTCCGATGTATGCGGATATTTTCGGTACAATCCCGATTGCAGAAGCCCTGCTTGCAAAAGGAGCTTTGCTCGGCGTTGTTCTTTCCTTTATGATGGGCGTTACAACGCTCTCGCTCCCTTCAATGATTATGCTTCGCAAGGCAGTTAAGCCGAAACTGCTTGGTATTTTCATTGGAATATGTGCTGCTGGTATTATTATTGTAGGCTATCTTTTCAACGCAATACAATATTTAATTGTTTAATTTTAGGAGGTTATTATTATGGCATTATTTAACTTTGGAAAGAAAAAGGAAGAAGAAAAGAAAACACCTGCTTGCGCTTGTAGCTGCGGTTGTGCTGCCAGCGAAGCAGAAAGCATTACAAACGATTGCTGTCCTGATTTGAAAGAGGGAGAAATCTGCTGTATCAAAGTGTTAGGAGCAGGTTGTAAATCCTGTCACGAACAATTTGAATACACAAAGCAGGCGGTAAAGGATATGGGACTTTCCGTAGAGGTCGAATACATTACCGATATGCAGAAAGTAATGGAATACGGTGTTATGAGTATGCCTGCCCTTGTTGTCAACGAAAAGGTTGTTGCTATGGGTAAGGTTTTGAAAGCTGCTGATGTGGTTGCTCTGCTGCACAAGCTGGGGTTTTAACGATGGATAAGAAAAAGGTAGCCTTTATTTGTGTGCATAACTCCTGCCGCAGTCAGATTGCAGAAGCACTTGGAAAACATTTGGCGGGAGATAAGTTTGATTTCTATTCTGCCGGAACAGAAACAAAATCACAAATCAATCAGGACGCTGTGCGGCTTATGAAACAGCTTTATGGGATAGATATGGAGCAAAGCCAATATAGCAAGACGATTGATAAAATCCCTACGCCCGATATTGCGATTTCAATGGGGTGTGATGTCGGTTGTCCCTATATCGGTAGAGCGTTTGATGATAATTGGGGACTTCCCGATCCGACGGGCAAAAGTGATGAATGTTTTATACAGGTCATTGAGAGAATATCTCAAAAAATAAAAGACTTGAAATTAAAAAAGTAACATGAAAGCCACAGAATGGATATATTGCCCTATCTGCGGCAATAAAACTCGCACAATGATACGGGAAGATACAGAATTAAGAAACTTCCCTCTCTACTGTCCGAAGTGCAAAAAGGAAACAATCATCAATGCTCAGGATATGAAAGTCACGCTTGCAGAACACAAATAAGATTTTTATGTATGCCGCCGCATGGGTAATACCATAGCGGCGGTTTTTCGTGCCTATCGGCTGTCTCTGTCAAAGGATTTCTTTCTCTGTCTCGGTTGGTTTCTTTGCTTGCCCTCTGCCTGAAGCTGACGCAGGCGTTTCAGCACGCTCTCCCGTTCAGGCGGCTTTGCCTGCTCTTTTTGGGCAGGTTTCTGTTTTTCCCTGACCTGCCGCTCCCATGCGGCAAGGTCACGGTTGTACTGCTCCACAACAGCCTCTGCCTTGCGGTAGGTTGCCATGAACGCCTGCACATCGGGATAACCGTCCTCTTTCAGAACATCGGGCAGTTTGTCCAGCTTTTCAGCGATTTCCTTTTCTGTCCGCTGTATCTGCTCTGTGAGCGCCTTGCGCTCCTTACCCTTGAAAATCCCTTTTGTATCGGCAAGTTGCTGTTTCAGCTTCGGAAGTACCATATCCTGCAAATGCCGAATTTCTTTCGCCTTATCCTGCGCCTTTATCATCAGCTTTTGCATGGTACGGAATTCTGCCATATCTATTTCAAGGACAGGCTTCGGCGGCATATCGTGTTCACGGATTAAGTTTTGCAGAAAGTCCTTTGCCTTGCTGACGATACTGCGGAACAGACCCGGCAGCCAGCCCTTGGTTTTGATAGACTGGCTTGTTTTTTCGTGTATCTCTGTCCGCTTGACTTCTAAAATCTTTGCTTCGGAGATACCTGATAATAACGCCATATCCGCTGTCCTGTTCCATTCCTGCCTTGCGGCATTGTCGGCTTTGATTTCGTCCTCTTTGGGATTGTTCTTGCCGATTTTCTTGGTCGGCAGATAGACGCTGTTTTTATCAAATACCTTTAAGTGCTGCTCAGGATCAGAGATATGGCGGTTAATAAGTTCCGTATACACTTCCTTTGCTCTATATACATTTGTCTTTGTTTTTGATAATGGTATCGGGTGGAAAATTGCGTTAATTATTATTGGCTTGGGTTGGCTTATATCCGCTGTCTCCGGGTTTATAGAAAATTTGAAGAAATAGACAAAGCCTAAGTTGTTAGACTGACCAAAAAATCAGGGAGCATATCAAATTGATACGCTCCCGTTATTTTGCCAGAAATCTGCTGTTAAGACCTACCGGCATATTATAGTGCTGCCCCCGTTTCATGAGACTGTATAGTTTAAAGCTCATCAGTTCAGGAGTAGCATATAGTGAACTGCAGAAGCTGAAATAGTCCAGTTCCTCATTTTTTGATAGATCAGCCACGTCTTTATCGCTGATCAGAAGGTCGGCTGCGAATAGATTGGCCTGATATTCTGTCTCGTCTGTCATATTATAAAGACGGTTGTCTGACATGGGGGCCATTTTAAGCTGCTTCCGGTGCAGGACGATGTGTCCCAGCTCATGAGCCGCAACAATCCGTTTTTCTTCTTCTGAAAGGAAACTGCTGAACATGGCGTAGATAGTCTGACAGCTCATAAAGCAGTATCCTTTTAATCTAGCGTATGCCGATGTTTCCCCTACCACTGCCCCCAGCGCTTCCAGAAGTTCAATGGGATCCCTCGTCTTATATTTCCGGATCAGGTCATTCACTTTTTTATTAATATAATCGCTTGTCAAATCAATCACCCCGATCTGTTATCCCGTGAATGCGTATGGATATTACTGCGGATATAACAATACCATAAATGGTGTGTTATAAAATGGACTCAGTTTTCCGCGCCGGATGCATCATCCTGGCGGAGATATTTCTTGGGCGTGAATTTCTTTGCACGTTTCTTTGAATCCAGATAGAGCATCTGGATCTCATCCATGAAAGCCGTTTTATCGTCATCAGTCAGCTCCCCGCCGGCAAACATAGCGGCAGCCTGTTCCAGGATCTGCTGTGCCTGTTTTGCTCCTCTGGATCCATACTGTTCTGCGGCTTCTGTAATGAATGCTTCTCCTTCCGTCATCAGGTAGGAAATATCACATTCCAGTGTATCTGCCAGTTTCTGATACAGTTCGTGCTGTTTGGGATAACGTCCTTCTGCTTCCCAGCCGCGGATAGTCCGTGGAGAAACGCCAAGGGCATTTGCCAGTTGGGTTTGGTTCATGCCTTTTGATTTTCTCAGAGATTTGATTTTTTCACCGAACGCCATAACAATACCTCTTTTCTAAGCAATCTTCATGTATTGCACTTTGATTTCCCGACAAAAGAGGAAATCACTTTCCTAAAAAATCATCTTGCCTCTTGACAACCGGATAGTGGTTGCCTATAATGTGAATCACAAGGAAACGGCAAGTACTTGCCCATAATATAATCGAAATTTCCTGTTTTGTCAATTCTAATTATGGGAAATTGCCGGTTTTAAGACAATTTCTGGAAGAGGAAAGACGGAAATATCATATGAGAAAGAACACAGGCAAGTGGAACCGGAAAGGAAGGCGCTTATGGAACGGCAGAATTACTTTATATGCATTGACCTGAAGTCCTTCTACGCATCAGTAGAATGTGTAGAACGGAAGCTGGATCCATTTAAGACGAACCTTGTAGTGGCAGATCCGACAAGATCAAAATCGACTATATGTCTGGCGATCACTCCGGCAATGAAAAAACTGGGGGTGAAAAACAGATGCAGGATTCATGAAATCCCCGACAACATCCAATATATTACGGCAATGCCGAGGATGCAGCTGTATCTGGATTATTCTGCCAGGATCTACAGCATTTATCTTCGCTATGTTTCAAAGGAAGATATCCATGTGTACAGTGTGGATGAATGCTTTCTGGATGTAACAGAGTATCTTCGTCTGTACCAGATGGATCCAAAGGAAATGGCTGTGGAACTGATGCGCGCGGTTATGCAGGAGACAGGGATCACAGCGACTGCCGGGGTGGGAACAAACCTTTACCTGGCGAAAATTGCAATGGATATCCTGGCGAAGCATGCGGAAGATCATATCGGGGTATTGGATGAGTTGTCTTTCCGCGAAAAGTTGTGGGACCATCAGCCGCTTCGTGATTTCTGGATGATCGGTTCCCGTACAGAAAGGAAACTGGCAGGCTATGGAATTCATACGATGGGAGATCTTGCGTTGGCATCCATTACTTCTGAGGATCTACTCTATAAGATCTTTGGCATTGATGCTGAGTTGATGATCGACCACGCCTGGGGGAGAGAGACCTGCAGGATGAAGGATATCAAGAACTACCGGACAGAAGAGCACAGTCTGTCCAACGGACAGGTTCTTATGAGAAATTATGAATTTGAAGAGGGGGCTGTGATCGCCAGGGAAATGACGGATGTGCTGGTGCTGGATCTGGTAGATAAAGGACTGGTGACAAATTCTGTCACTCTCTGGATCGCATACGACCATCGGCTTGAACATGATCCATCAAAGGGAACTGTCAGATTCGCAGAAGCGACTAATAGTTCTGAGCGGATCATTCATGCAGTGGAGAAGTTGTATCAGAGGATCGCGGATCGCCATACTGGGATCCGGAGAGTGGAAATCTGTGCCAACAGAGTAGTTCCGGAGAGCTTTGTTCAGTACGATCTGTTCTCCGATCCGGAACAGCAGGAAAAAGAAAGAAACCTGCAGCTGGCTATACTGGAGATTAAGAGAAGATATGGCAGGAATGCAGTCATGCGTGGCTCCAATCTTCTGGCCTGTTCTACTTACAGGGAAAGAAATAATCAGATTGGCGGCCACCGGGCATAAGGAGGTGATGGCTGTGATGACGGCAGCATACCGTAAAATCATACATTTGCCGCGTCCGACATCCGGGAGAACTCCGATGGCGGTAGAGCGGAGGGCAAAACAGTTTGCTCCATTTGCCGCATTAAAAGGATTTGAGGATGCGGTCAGGGAAAAGGAGATTATCTATGAACCAAGAAGAATTTTATCGGAGGAGAGGAAAAATGAACTGGACATGAAATTAAGGATGCTGAAACCGGGCATGGAGATCCAGGTGGAGTATTTTACCGGGAATCCGTTGCTTCCGGGATTTGGAAGATATCATACAGTGAAAGGGGATGTTGCTTTTTTTGATCCGTCAGTTGGTTTGCGGATCGGAGATACAGAGATAGAGATCCGGGATATCTGTGAGATGTCCGGGGATGTTTTTGAAGTATTGGAAATGCCCTGTTAGAGGGATATCCGCAGAAATCTATGGTACTGTCCGGCGTGTGGGAGCCGGATAAAGGCTGCGGTGGAAGCGGCAGACCGACAAAGCAGGTCTGAAATGAATATCATGTGTGTCCGCGCAGCTTTGGCGCTATTCGGAATGGGCAGCATGAGAGCTCATGAAGCGGATTTGATTTCCCTTGATCCGTTGAGTAATAAATGAAATTCTTATTGCTTGAAGGAGGAACTTATGGGATCAGATAATTATAAATGGCATATTCACTGCCCTGTATGCGGAGCTTTTCTGGAGAAAAGTTCCCAGTGTGATTCGGAGGTGGATTGTAAAAAATGTAAAAGCACACTGGAAGTACTGGTAAAGGAAGATATTGTTTCTGTCCGTCCCATGATCATCAGGGATGAGCAGCTCAAAGCAAGGATGCGGGTCTATGCACAGAGGATCAGATCCGGATCTGGAAAGAAAAAAGAAACAGAATAGAATGAGATATCCGTTAGAGCGGTGAATTTGGCTGGAACCATCAGGACGGCGGCGGATATCAAGAGTTTGTCAAGGAGCTGAACCTGACCAGAATCACTAAGAGCCCGGCAAAACATCTATGGTTGCGACACAGAAAAAGAAATTATTTTGTGTCTGGAAATCAATCATATTTGTTTTGCCGGTTTTTTTATGCAAAAAATAAAAAAATTTAGTTTTCGACACTGTAAAAAGTGCTGTTTTCCTTTCTATTAATGAGGAGGTGAAAAAGGAGCTTCGGACTCCCGTTCAAAAAAAACGGGTGAGTCCGAGGCTGTTTGTGCTGCAGAGAATTGGGAGAAAAGAAACGGTAATGTTTCTTAATCCGGGACCACCCGGAGCCGGAAGGCAGAAAGGTGGTCTATATGATGACATTAAAAGAATTAAAAAACCTGGTGAAACCTGCAGATCCTAAAAAGAGAGTGCCTTGTGCGGTATCGCTGAAACAGTCCGGAGCCCGTATCGTGGTCCGGGAGGCGGTCGGACTTGGTGCAGATATTACTGTTTACGCAAATGGATATGTACTTTATCAGGAGGGGGAAAAGACGACTGTTTTTCCGCTGCATGCATGCAGCGCATATGGTTATCAGTCTGTTACCGGGCAGCAGAAGATATTTCGGTCTGAATTTTTTGACAATGAAAACTGGTATGTACGTCTTCTGATGGAAGCCTCCGATCTGATGGAGAGAAATCAGGAAAAGATACTCTCTAATCATAATGTATGTTCATATAACCCGTTTTCGGAAGAGTGGAAAGAATTAAAGGATCAGGAGCAGGATGTTTTAGAACGGCTTGTGGAAAGAGAAATGTTTCGTGACCTTATGAGTGTTCTGACAGAAAAGCAGAAAAAAGCTGTTACGTTGTATTATCTGGAAAACATGAAGCAGGAAGACGTTTGTGCGGAAATGGGCATCGCTCAGCAGAGCGTTTCTAATATGATCAAAAGAGCTGTATCTGCTATGAAAAAGCGTCTGGAAGAAACAGAAAATAAAAAAATTTGATATTCGACGCTGTAAAAAGGGCTGTTTTCCTTTCTATATGTGAAGGAGTTAAAAAACTCCTGCGCACCTTGAAAAGTGAACAGCCTGCCCAGAGTGATATCTGGCTTGAATGTGCATCCTGCGCGTCCTGTCAGAGGCAACGTCCCGGTTATACGGAAACCGGTACAGGAACGGATCTGGGGAAGAGAACAGGAAAACCTTAAATAAAAATCATTGTCTGATTTCATCATATTGATGACAGTAGAAACAGTGTGGCGGTATGGATTTCTGATTGAAATGGATACCGCCATATTTTTGTGCTGTTATCCCGGCCGGGAAGAAACGGCCGACTGTCCCAGACAGTACAAATGATCAAGAAAAGGAGGATGCGGATGAAGAAAACATAAAAATTGACAGAGGAAATGAAATGCTTTACTCATAAACCAGATTTCAGAAAGGACGAAAAAGATGAGAAAGAAAAGAAAAGCAGCAAGGCTGATCTCTGGCTGCATGGCGCTGGTGTCACTTTTATCAGCGGTTGTATCTCCGATGATGGTTTCTGCGGCAGAATCTCCGACTGAGAGGGTCCCCTATTATGAGGAAGTAAAGGATCAATTGGATATGGATGAAGTCGTGACTGCTCATGATTATGAAGTTACAGTAGGGGCCTCGTTTGATATCAATTGTGACTTTTCCGGAATTGAGATCCCGGACAACAAGAAAGTAAAGGTCACTTTCCAGGAGGCGCTGAATGAGGACGGGGATCCTTTTGCGACAGATCATGAAGATACCTATCAGGCGGTCTATTATGTGGAACCGCAGACGACCAGTCATCCGATGTATCAGATCAGCAGGAACATTACGGTGAAGGAAGCGGCAGCTTCTGAAGAAGTGAAGGATTCCGGAACAGAGGCTTCACCGGGTCAGGATAAGAAAGAGTCGGAACCGGAAAGCTCTGATGAGGAAGGAGAGTCGGAAACACCGGCTGAGATGCATTCAGAAGAGGAATTTGACAAAGCACTGGAGAGGTCAGAAGATCAGAAGACAGTGGATGAAGACAGTGGACTGACGCTGGGCGAAGTCCTTTTGCAGGCGGCGGACCAGGGAGTGGATATCCAGAGCCTGGAGGTCGGGGAAAGCGTGACTTTTACAGCACAGGCTCCTCGGGCACGGGCAGCCAGAGCAACGCAGTCTGTGACCATTACCCAGGGAAGTTATTATTACTATGCAGATTACGGGCTTGGATCCTATGTGACTGCTCCATTTACGGTGAAATTTGGGAACGTGTCTGCAACGGCATACTGCATTCAGCCGTCAAAGCCTGGCCCGGGAAGCGGAACATATCAGATCACAAAACTGGAAGGCAAGCAGGAACTGGCCAAGACGATTTATTATGGAACAGAAGCTTCGGGGGCGGCGTATTTCTTTAACAGCCACCATAAGGACTTTTCCGCAGGAAAGAGGTTTATTGTAACACATCTGGCAGCTTCCTATGCGAATGACAGCAGCGATGCATTTTACGGAACCAACAGTACAGGAGAAGCGCTGGCGATGGAGCTTTATCATTACGCGGTAAGCCAGCCGGAAATTCCCAATGTGGAAATGTCATTTTCCAATTCTAACGTAACCGCCTATGTGGACGGCGGCCAGCAGCGGACAGAAGATATTACGTTTAAGGCGTCGAGCCAGCAGACGATCACAATGGATCTGCCGGATGGCGTGAAACTTCATAATATCAGCACAGGAAAGACCAGTGCTGCCGGGGCAAAGGTAACGATTTCCGGCGGTACAAAATTTTATCTGACGGCACCGCTGACACAGACGAAAGATGTGTCAGGATCGTGGTCCGCAAAAATGCAGGGAAGCATTACCAAGGATTACTCCGCTTATAAGATCACGACCGGAAGTTCTTATCAGGATATTGCCCTGGTATTCGGAGAAGGCGTAGAAGACGAAAAGTATGTGAGCTTTTCTGTGAAATGGCTGGAACTGGCCAAGGTAGAGATCATCAAGGTGGATTCCAGGCATGAGAATGCAAAGCTGTCAGGCGCGGTGTTTGGTATTTACAGTGATCCTGATTGCACAAAGCTGATCACAGAGATGCCGGCAACAGATGAAAATGGATCTTCCATTGCGGAGATCGTAAAGACTCAGGATACGGTATATCTGAAAGAAATTCAGGCTCCGGAAGGATACCGGCTGAATACGGCAGGTTATAATGTAAAACTGATTGCAAATGATACGGCTTCTGTTACAGTACCGGATCAGGAGCAAATGGGAGAACTGACCATTTACAAAGAAGGCCAGGTTCTGACCGGTGCAGATGTGACAGAAGAAGGAGTGACGTTCCGTTACGAAGACCGCCGTCAGGAAGGCGCTGTTTATAACGTCTATGCCGGAGAAGATATTGTAACGGCCTATGGTGCAAAGATCTACAGTAAAGGCGATCTTGTGAAAGGGAACCTGACGACGGACGATAATGGTTCGGCGGTTCTTAAAAATCTGCACCTGGGGACTTATGTGATCCGTGAAGTGCAGGCCCCGGAGAACTTTTACAATGCCGGTGAAGAAAAAACCGTGACACTTTCCTATGCCGGACAGAACGTGGAGACGGTATTCAGCGAGAGTACCTTCCATAATGACAGGCAGAAAGCGGAAGTTTCTGTATTAAAAAAGGACAAGGACACCTTAAATCCTCTGGATGGCGGCGTGTTTGGCCTGTATGCAGGAAGCGATATTAAAAATGCGGATGGAAGTGTTGTGGTATCGAAGGGAACGCTGATTGAAAAAGCGGTGACTGGAGAAGATGGGAAAGCGGTCTTTACAGCAGATCTTCCGATAGGATTTCCTTATGATGTGAAAGAAATCCAGGCTCCGGATGGGTATGTGAGGAATCAGGAGGATGTATATTCCTTTACTTTCTCTTATACCAATGACAGCGAAGCGAAAGTAACATTTACCCATACCTTTACCAATGAAAGGGTAAATGCCACGATCCGCCTGCAGAAAAAAGACACAGAGACGAGCCAGGCAATCCCCCAGGGAGACGCTTCACTGGAAAATGCAGTCTATGGTCTGTATGCCCGGAAAGATATTGTCCATCCGGACGGGGCAACCGGGGTAATCTACAAAGCCGGTGACAGGGTGGCTACGCTGACCACCGATGAAAACGGGAAAGCCTCCATAGAAAATCTGTATCTTGGGGAGTATTTTATCAAAGAGATCACGCCTCCGGTGGGGTATCTGGCAGATGAGAGTGAATATGATCTTGTGTGTGATTATGAAGGTGATCTGACCGCAACAGTGGAGCGGGAGTGCGTTTCACTGGAACAGGTAAAGAAGCAGCCCTTTGAGATCATCAAGGCAGCCAACAACGGGGAGACGGACGCCGATCTGCTTTCCGGTGCAGGGTTCACCGCATATCTGCTTTCTGATCTTACAGTAAAAGAAGATGGCAGCTATGATTTTGATTCCGCAGAACCAGTGGTGATCGGGGAAAATGGAGCCACAGAGATGTTTACCGACGAGAAAGGTCATGCCTGCAGTATTGCCCTTTCTTATGGTACATACCTTGTCCGTGAGACTACCACGCCCCACAATTACAAACCGGTGGATGATTTTATCGTCCGGATCACCGAGCATCATCCTAACACACCACAGGTGTGGAGAGTGCTTTTGGATAAGGAATTTGAGGCAAAGCTGAAAATCATCAAGCAGGATGACGAGACGAAAAAACCGGTGCTTCACAAAGGTACAGAGTTCAGGATCTATGATCTGGACAATAAAGAATACGTTGAGCAGGTAACAACGTATCCTACGACGACAGTTCACAAGACATTTTTTACCGACGAGGACGGCTACCTTATCCTGCCGCAGAACCTGAAGATCGGGCATTACCGGATCGAGGAAGTGACAGCGCCTTACGGCTATACGCTGAATGAGAATTATTTTGAGATTGCAGTGGATTCCGATACTGCTTACCAGATCGACCCGGTGTCAGAGGATGTGGTGATCGAAGCGGTCTATGAGAACCATCCGGTGAAAGGAAAGCTGAAAATCGTAAAACAGGGAGAAGTGCTGGACAGTTTCAGCAAGGATTTTGTCTACGAAGTGGAGAACCTGGCGGGCGCAGTCTTTGAGGTGTACGCTGGGGAGGATATTTATACCGCTGACTTCCAGAAAGACGCAGAAGGAAATCGTATTTTAGAGTACGCTGCCGGCGAGCTGGTTGGAACGGTGACTACGGATGAAAACGGGGAGGCATATCTTTCTGATCTTCCTCTTGGCAGTTACAAGGTTGTGGAAGTTACCGCTCCCGAAGGCTTTGTGCTGAACGGGGAAGCGCAGACAGTGACTTTTACTTACAAGGATCAGGAGACGCCTGTGATTGAACAGGAAGCTGTTTTCCAGAATGAACGCCAGAAGGTGGAAGTATCCGTGGTGAAAAGGGATGCGGAAACGCAGGCGACTGTGGAAGGCGCAGCCTTTGGGCTGTATGCCAAAGAGGATATTCTGGCACATGGCGAAGTGATTGTGAAAGCGGACACGCTGATCGGCAAGGCACTGTCTGATGAAAACGGGAAAGCTGTCTTTATGAATGATCTGCCGTTTGGACGATACTATATCAAAGAAGAAGCCGCACCGGACGGATATGTTTCTTCCGATCAAGTGGTAGAAGTGACGGCAGAGTACCAGGGGCAGGAGATCCCGGTGGTGGAACTGTCCTCTGAATATGAAAATGAGCCGACAAAGATTACTGTGACTAAGACAGACCTGACCACCGGCGTGGAGCTGGAGGGTGCAAAGCTGACCGTCCTGGATCAAGACGGGAATACCGTAGACAGTTGGACTTCCGTGAAAGGGGAGGAACACCTGATTGAGCGGCTGACGGTGGGCGAGACTTATACTCTCCGGGAGGAGCTGGCCCCGTATGGGTATCTGAAAGCGGAAGAAATCACTTTTACTGTAGAGGATACAGCGGAAATCCAGAAAGTGGAAATGAAAGACGACGTGCCGACGGGAACGCTGATCATCAATAAGAAAGGCGAGTTTCTGGAGGATGTGACACTTGCCGATACCATTGGCGGCTGGATCAGCCACCTTTTTGAATATATCACCGGCGCATTAAAAGACGTAACCTTTGAGGTATACGCCCTGGAGGACATCCAGGCGGCTGACGGCGAGAGTGAGGATTATTACAAAAAGGACGAACTGATCGCCACGATCACCACGGATGAGACAGGGATTGCGAAGCTCTCTGATCTTCCTCTTGGAAGATACTATGTGAAAGAAAAAGAGACAGCGGAAGGCTATGTGCTGGACGAGGAGATCCGGGAGATTGACCTGACCTATGTGGATCAGGACACGGCGGAAGTCACCTGGAATGGGGACTGGCAGAATAACCGTCAGAAGGTGGAAGTCTCTGTCCTGAAAAAAGAAAAGGATACTGACCGGGTGCTGGAGGGCGCTGTATTTGCCCTTTCTGCAAAAGACGACATTACAAATAGAGACGGGGATGTGGTTCTGGAAGCGGGAACCGTGATCGAGGAAAAGGCAACCGGGGAGGACGGGACACTCCTCTTCGAAGCAGACCTGCCTATTGGTTTTTCCTATACGGTGAAAGAAACTTCCCCGGCTCCGGGATTTGCCACCACAGATGAGGTACAGGAGTTTATCTTTACGGCGGAATCTTCTGACAAAGCCACAGTTTCCTATGAATTTACCTTTGAGGACGAACCGACCGTCTTTGAATTTACTAAAACCTCCCTGACAGATGGAAAAGAAGTGGAGGGGGCGAAGTTGACGGTAACGGATGAAAACGGCGAAGTTGTAGAGGAATGGGTATCCGGCAAAGAGCCGCATATCATCAAGGAGCTGGTTGTCGGACAGACTTACATGATGACGGAAGTGCTTCCGGCTCCGGGGTATGTGACGGCGGAGAGCATCCAGTTTACCGTGGAGGACACTGCTGAAGTCCAGAAGGTCGAAATGAAAGACGATGTGACTAAGGTGGAGATCTCTAAGACGGATATTGCCGGAGAGGAACTGCCGGGGGCGAAGCTGACAATCCTCGATGAGAATGGCGAGGTGATGGAAAGCTGGACCTCCTCAGAAGAGCCGCATTATATCGAAATGCTTCCGATTGGCCGTTACATTCTCCATGAGGAGTCTGCGCCAGAGGGATATCTGGTGGCTGAGGATATAGAGTTTGAGGTGAAAGATACTGGTGAAATCCAGAAAGTCGTGATGAAAGATGAGGCGGCTCCAGAGGAAACACCGGAAGAACCGCAAAATCCGGTTGGGACAGATGCTCCGAAGACAGGAGATGATACGAATCTTTTATTCTGGACGGCACTGCTTGGAATTGGACTTTGCGGAACCGGCGCAGCATTTGTGATGAGAAGAAAAAGAAGATAACGGGAAGAGAGCAGGCGTTTACCGTATCGGTAGGCGCCTGCGGCTGTTTTTGGAAAGGATGCAGGGATTATGGAAAAAACAAAGTATGTGATCGATCCGAAGGCGGCACTTCCAGGACGCATCTACCAGAAGGACAAACCATGGTCCTGTGCATATTGTTACTGGTGGGGAAAAGCCGGATGCACAAAGAGCGAGTGCTGGTACCTGGAGCCGGTGAAACCAGAGAAGCCGAAGTCTGATGTATCGAAAAACTGTAAGGATTGTCCTTACGGGAAGCATCTGCCGTGTATCGGATATTGTATCGCAGAAATCTATCGGGAATTGAAATCTACAGGAAGGAAGGTGGTTGATTGCAGGATGAAGTAAATGAAAAAACAATTGCGCTGTGTGTACAGTGCGGCCGTATGACGGCTGGTGTTCTGAAAGCTGCTATGCGGAAATATCTGAATGAGAAAGAACGACATAAGCAAAAAAAGGTCCAGAGACGCCAGGCGGTGAAGAATGGCCGTGCTCAGGAGCGGAGTAGGGCAAAAGAACGCCGAAAGCTGGAAAAAAAGCAGCCTCACGGGAAGCAGACGATGAAGCAGCTGATGGCGAAAGGCGCCCAGCTTACGAATATCCTGATCACGGATGATAATATAAAATCTTTTGACCGGGTTGCCAGAAAATATGGGATTGATTACAGCCTGAAACGTGACAGCAGCGTCAGCCCGCCAAAGTATATGGTGTTCTTTAAGGCAAAAGACGTGGATGTGATGACAGCAGCTTTTAAAGAATATACAGGAATTACGCTGAAAAAATCAAGAAAACCATCTGTCCGGAAGAAACTGCAGAAAGCCATGCAGAGGCTGGCAAAGCACCGTGAGCGTGTAAAAACCCGGCAGAAGGACCGGGGGCAGGAACGATGAAGGAAAAGTGGACCAGGATCCTGGTACTCAATCTTCCTTATTTCATCATATTTTACCTGGTCAACCGGGGTGCCTGGCTGTTCCGGCATTGTATCGGGGACAGTCAGATAGAAAGACTTGGCGTTATGCTGATAAATTTTTCGCTGGCGTTCACGCATTTTCTGCCGAGCATTTATTTTACGGATCTTCTTGCGGGAACTGCAGCTGCAGTGTTTTTGAAACTTGCAGTTGTGTACCGGGGAAAAAATGCAAAAAAGTTCCGGCACGGAGAAGAATATGGCTCCGCCCGCTGGGGGACTGCGGAAGATATCAAACCGTTTATGGATCCGATTTTTGAGAATAACATCCTCCTGACGCAGACGGAACGGCTGACGATGAACAGCCGGCCGAAGCTTCCAAAGTACGCCAGGAATAAAAATGTGATCGTGATCGGTGGATCCGGATCCGGAAAGACCAGATTCTACGTAAAACCGAACCTGATGCAGATGACCCGGAAAGTTTCCTATGTAGTGACAGATCCGAAGGGAACCATCATTGTGGAATGCGGACGGATGCTGGTCCGGCATGGGTATCGGATCAAGGTGTTCAATACGATCAATTTTAATAAGTCCATGCATTATAACCCGTTCCGATATATCCGCTCAGAAAAAGATATCCTGAAGCTGGTCAATACCATTATCGCCAATACAAAAGGCGAAGGCGAAAAGTCAACCGAAGATTTCTGGGTGAAAGCAGAGCGTTTGCTCTATACAGCACTGATCGGATATATCTGGTACGAAGCCCCGGAGGAAG
Organism: Blautia sp. An249; assembly: GCF_002159835.1. GTDB lineage: Bacteria > Bacillota > Clostridia > Lachnospirales > Lachnospiraceae > Blautia_A > Blautia_A avistercoris. The sequence goes on from NZ_NFJL01000015.1 coordinate 74,797, forward strand.
AAAAAAATTTTTCTACATTGCTGGAATTCATTAATGCCAGTGAGACCAGAGAGGATGACGAGGAGTTTAAGAATGCGGTGGACGAACTGTTTGAGGAATTGGAAGCAGAAAACCCGGAACATTTTGCTGTCCGGCAGTATCGCAAATATAAGCTGGCGGCCGGCAAGACAGCTAAGAGTATTCTGATCAGCTGCGGAGCGAGGCTGGCACCTTTTGATATTGCTGAAATCAGGGAACTGACCAGTTACGATGAGATGGAACTGGATCTTCTTGGAGACAGGAGGACGGCAATGTTCGTAATCATTTCTGATACCGACGACACGTTTAATTTTCTTGTCGCGATCATGTATTCACAGTTGTTCAACCTGTTATGTGACAGGGCGGATGACTTATACGGCGGGAGACTTCCGTATCATGTGCGGCTTTTGCTGGACGAGTTCAGTAATATCGGGCAGATTCCGAAATTTGACAAACTGATCGCCACGATCCGAAGCAGAGAAATCTCTGCTTCGATCATCCTGCAGTCACAGAGTCAGCTGAAGACGATCTACCGGGATGCGGCAGAAACAATACTTGGCAACTGCGATACTGTCTTGTTCCTTGGCGGGAAAGAGAGCAGTACATTGAAAGAAATCTCAGAGACACTGGGGAAAGAGACGATTGATCTTTATAATACCTCTGATACGAGAGGACAGAATCCGTCTTACGGGATGAATTACCAGAAGACCGGTCATGAACTGATGAGCCGGGACGAACTGGCAGTAATGCCGGGAGATAAGTGCATCCTGCAGCTGCGTGGGGTGCGCCCGTTTTACAGTGATAAGTTTGATATCACGAAACACAGGCGTTACCGGGAGCTGTTGGATTTTGATAAAAACAACGAGTTCCATATCGAAGAGTATCTGGAACACAGGCTTGTGCTTCCGCAGGAGGAAGCATTTGAACTTTATGAGTATGAACTGTCGCCGGAAGAGATTGAGGCGGCAGAGAAGGAGGTGATGGAAGATGTAGGATGATGTGCGTATAGCTGACGAAAGAATAAACTTTCGTCTGGATGCGTAGTATTCTGCCCCTGAAATTCAGGCCGGAAGAATAAATCAGATATCGATTTTTAGGTTTGGGACCGTCCGTATGGACGGGTTTTTTTATGGAGGAAAACCATGGAAATTCATATCAGGTCCCCGACCAGGGGATACCGATTTATGGCCTGAATAAGAGGGAAAGGAGAGAAAAAGCGCTGACAGGCTGAAAAAAAGGCGCTTTTGTCAGTTGTGCGTATATGGGTTTTTTTACAAGCGCTGTTAATATCCTTCAGACATTAGTGGTCGCGATCGGCGCCGGTCTTGGCGTATGGGGCGTGATAAATTTGATGGAAGGATATGGAAATGATAACCCGGGCGCTAAGAGCCAGGGAATCAAACAGCTGATGAGCGGCGGCGGGGTAATCCTGATTGGAACCCAGCTGATCCCGCTTCTCAGCAGCTTATTTTAGAGGAAGGAGTAATTATCCATGTTCGATCAGATCTTTGATGCGATTGAAGAGTGGATGAGGGGACTCCTCACAGGGATCATTCATTCCAACCTGGACCGGATGTTTACCGATGTCAATGAAAAGACCAGTGAGATTGCCGTTCAGGTTGGACAGACCCCGCAGGGCTGGAACAGCAGCATATTCAGTATGATCGAAAACTTATCGGAAACGGTGATCCTGCCGATTGCAGGGATCATCATCACATTTGTGCTCTGCTATGAACTGATCAGTATGATCACAGAGAAAAACAACATGCATGATGTCGATACATGGATGTTCTTCAAGTACTTTGTAAAGATGTGGATCGCGGTCTATCTGGTCAGCAATACATTTACCATTACGATGGCCGTATTTGATGTAGGGCAAAGTGTGGTCAATTCTGCGGCAGGTGTGATCACCGGAAGTACAGAGATAGATATCAGTTCTGTGCTGACAGACCTGGACACAGCACTGGAAGCTATGGAGATCGGGGAACTGGTCGTTCTGGTGCTGGAAACGCTGATTGTCAGCTTTGGCATGAAGATCATGAGTGTTCTGATCACGGTAATCCTGTATGGTCGAATGATCGAGATTTATCTGTATACTTCAATCGCCCCGATTCCATTTGCTACTATGACCAACCGCGAATGGGGACAGATCGGGACCAATTATTTCCGGGGCCTTTTTGCCCTGGCGTTCCAGGCATTCCTGATGATGGTATGCGTGGCAATCTATTCCATACTGGTGGCGGGCATCCAGTATTCGGATAACTTAAGTTCCTCTCTCTTCGGAGTGATGGCTTACACGGTTGTGCTGTGTTTCAGCCTGTTCAAGACGGGAGCACTCAGCAAATCAATTTTTAATGCCCATTAAATTTCAGGAAGGAGGATTTGGACGATGGCTTATGTCAGTGTTCCAAAAGATTTAACAAAAGTAAAGAATAAGGTGGCGTTTAACCTGACTAAGCGGCAGCTGATCTGTATCGCGGCGGGAGCGGCGGCAGGAATTCCTTTTTATTTCCTTACAAGAGGCGTTCTGGGGAACAGCAATGCTGCTACAATTATGGTCCTGCTGATGCTGCCGGCCTTTCTTTTCGCTATGTACGAAAAGGACGGCATGCATCTGGAAGAGGTGCTGATCCATATGATCCGTGTCAAATGGCTGCGTCCGGCAGTCAGAAAATATGAAACGGAAAATTATTTTGAGACAGATCCGGGAAAGTCCGTGTCTGTGACAGTAAAAAAATCGGAGAAGGGAGGAAAGAACCTTGGCAGAAAGAAGCGGTAAGAAACGGCGTCTGGAAAAGCGCCGGGCTAAAGAAGAGAAGAAAGCTGCGAAACAGCAGGCGGCTTTGAAAGCCGCGAAAAAAGGCAGCCGTAAAGCTCCCCGCGGGAAGGCAGATCAGAAGGAGAAGCAGAAAGAAGAGAAAAGGATATCTGCACAGAGGACGATTGCTTATAAGGAAATGGCAAAGGACGGGATCTGCAGGGTGCATGATAAATGTTATTCCAAAACAATCCGGTTTTCGGATATCAATTATCAGCTGGCTCAAAACGATGACAAAAATGCGATCTTTGAAAACTGGTGCGATTTTCTGAATTATTTTGACAGCAGTATCCATTTTCAGCTTAGCTTTATCAATCAGAAGAGCAACATGAAGGAATTTGAAAAGGTGATCCGGATCCGCCGGAGGCATGATGAATTTGATGAGATCCGGAGAGAATACGCTCGGATGCTGCATCGGCAGCTTGCAAAAGGGAATAACGGTCTGGTGAAATCCAAGTATATCACTTTTTCCATAGAGGCGGATAATATCCGGGAGGCAAAGCCAAAACTGGAGCGTATAGAGACTGATATCCTGAATAATTTTAAAATCCTGGGTGTTCCCGCAGAACCGTTAAATGGAGCGGAACGATTGAAGATCCTGCGTCAGATACTGAATCCGGACGAGCTGGGGGATATCCCGTTCGATTATGGATCTATGGCCCATAGTGGGCTCTCTACAAAAGATTATGTGGCGCCTACCAGTTTTGTGTTCAAGGACGGAAAGACGTTCCAGATGGGAAATACCATCGGCGCAGTTTCGTACCTGCAGATCCTGGCGCCGGAACTTACCGATAAGATGTTGGCGGAGTTTTTGGACCTGGATAAAAATCTGATCGTCAATCTGCATGTGCAGTCTGTGGATCAGGTAAAGGCAATTAAGCTGGTGAAAGGAAAAATGACGGATATCAACCGGATGAAGATCGAAGAGCAGAAAAAGGCGGTCCGTTCCGGCTACGATATGGATATTATACCGTCGGATCTGAACACTTACGGCGGTGAGGCAAAACGACTGCTGGAAGATCTGCAGAGCAGAAACGAAAGGATGTTTCTTGTAACGGTATTGTTCCTGAACACTGCGAAGACAAAGCAGGCACTGGATAATGCCATCCTGCAGACGGCAGGAATCGCACAAAAATATAACTGTATCTTAAGAAGGCTGGATTATCAGCAGGAAGAAGGGTTGATGAGCAGCCTTCCTCTGGGAGTGGGCCATGTGCCGATCAAGAGGGCTCTGACAACTACGAGTACAGCAATTTTCGTTCCTTTTACAAGTCAGGAGCTTTTTATGGAAGGGGAGTCGTTATACTACGGTTTAAATGCCTTGTCCAACAACATGATTATGGTGGACAGAAAAAAATTGAAGAATCCTAATGGGCTGATCCTTGGTACGCCTGGATCCGGAAAATCATTTGCCGCGAAGCGTGAGATCACCAACGCCTTCTGTATCACGCAGGATGATATCATCATCGGAGATCCGGAGGGGGAGTATTATCCTCTTGTGCACGCCTTAGGAGGGCAGGTGATCCATATTTCACCTACCAGTAAAGACTACATTAATCCTATGGATATCAACATGGATTATTCTGATGATGATAACCCGCTGGGTGTAAAATCAGATTTTGTCCTGTCGCTGTGTGAATTGATCATGGGAAGCAGAAATGGCATCGAGGCAGAGGAAAAATCGGTAATCGACCGCTGTCTCCCGCTTGTATATCAGAAGTATTTTTCTGATCCAAGGCCGGAGAATATGCCTGTGCTGGGCGACCTTTACGATTGTCTCCGGAAGCAGAAAGAACCCCAGGCGCAGAGGATCGCCACAGCACTTGAGATCTATGTGAATGGATCATTGAATGTCTTTAATCACAGGACCAATGTGGAACTTAACAACCGGATCGTATGCTATGACGTGAAAGATCTGGGAAAACAGCTGAAGAAGCTGGGAATGCTGATCGTCCAGGATCAGGTCTGGAACCGGGTGACGGTCAACCGGGCCAGCCATAAGGCAACGCGATATTATATAGATGAATTCCATCTTCTTTTGAAGGAAGAACAGACAGCGGCTTACAGTATAGAAATCTGGAAAAGGTTCAGGAAATGGGGAGGCATCCCGACCGGAATCACTCAGAATATCAAAGACCTGCTGGCAAGCCGTGAGATTGAAAATATCTTTGAGAACAGTGATTTTATCCTGATGCTCAACCAGGCCGCCGGCGACCGGCAGATCCTGGCAAAACAGCTGAATATTTCGCCGTATCAGCTGTCCTATGTGACCAATTCAGGAGAAGGCGAAGGGCTTTTGTTTTATGGCAGTACGATCATCCCGTTTAAGGATAAGTTTGATAAGAGCCTGAAACTGTATTCCCTGATGACGACAAAACCAGAAGAAGTTAAAGATTAACCGACCATTTACCGTTTCCAGTAAATGGTCTTTCTTTTTGCAAAGGAGGTGGAAAGTCTGGCAGGAGTGAAATATACCGCCAAAGAAAAAACGGTACAGAAGATGACCAGGGATGGTCTGACGGAAGAACATATCGGAGATGGTCAGAAAAAAGATATGCCGGATAAAACCAGGGGGCGTCCGTCCGCCAGATTTGAAAAACAGATCCGGGAGGCATCTCTTCGACAGGAGGAGGTGTCTGCAGGAGAAAGCGTTGATGGCTCCAAATTGGAGCGGCGCATATCAGTGGATGGAGATCCGCAAAGCAGACAGCGGATAACTGCAGACAGTGAAAAGGTAAGGAACCGGTCAGAAAAAATCCGGGATCATGAGACGGTTCCAGACACAGACGGACTGGATGGTCAGAAATCCCAGATCAAAACCAGACAGAAAAAGGCCCGTCTGAAAGAAGAACAGGCAAAATCCGGGCGACTGGCTTTTGATGATGAAGGAAGCCAAATGGTCCGGGGAGCCGGAATGGGAGTAGGACACAAGGCCGCAGGAACAGCGGCATCTGCCGCTTCGGTATATGTTCATGTGAAAGCATCAGAGGAAGCGGATGATAACGCTGCTGTAGATGCTGCTTCGGCTGGGGAGCTGATGACAGAACGGGCTGCGGTGAGCTTGAAACGTACTCAGGACCGGAGTAAAAGAGCGGACGTCCGCGCCAGCCGGCGGGGGATCCATATGGAGAGTACTTCGGAAAGCAGATTGAAATTCACGCAGGGAGGGCAGGAAGGGACAGGAAGTACCTCTTTTAATAAGAAGAAGCAGGAAGACCGCCAGACTGTTATGAACCGTTTTTTTCAGCGGAAACGCTATAAAGAGGCTTATCAGTCTGCGAGAAGCGGGGCGGCCTCAGGAAAAGCAGGAGCCTCAAAAGCGGCTGCCGCGACCGAGACTATGACCACTAAGGCAAAGAACGCCTTAAAAGAAGTGGCAAGAAGGAACCATGCAGTATTTGCCGTCCTGGGAATTTTTGGACTTCTCTTCCTATTGATCGCCGTGGCCTTTTCCAGCTGCAGCGCTTCGGTACAGGGGAGCGGATCTGTCATCGGGATTACTACATATCCAAGCTCAGACGAAGATATTTATGCGGCAGAGAACGCCTATGCTGCGTTGGAAGCGGCACTGAATGAACAGATTAACCAGATGGAGTCCACGCATCCCGATTATGACGAATACAACTATAACGTGAGTGAGATTTCTCATAATCCTTATCATCTGATATCATACCTGACTGCGAAATACGGAGACTGGACCTATGCCGATGTAGAGGCGGAGATTGAAGCTTTGTTTTCGGAGCAGTATTCCCTCCATACAGAAGGACGGACAGAGACCGTGACGGAGACCCGGACGGTGCGTGTAGGAGAGTCATTAGGACAGGTAGTCACGAGCGGCTACTGCAGCTGTTCCATCTGCTGCGGTCAATGGTCCGGCGGACCGACCGCCAGCGGAGTTTATCCCACGGCCAATCATACCCTGGCGGTGGATGCCTCTAACCCAATCGTCCCGATGGGAACAAAAGTTGTAATGAATGGTGTGGAATACACCGTAGAAGACACCGGGGCTTTTGACCGGTACGGTGTAGATTTTGATGTTTATTATGACGATCATGCATCCGCTTCCGCTCATGGACACAAGACCTGGGAATGTTATCTGGCCGATGATAACGGGAGTAATGAGGTAACTGTAACCGATACCAGGACAGTCAAAATCCTGTATGTGACGCTCACAAACCAGGGGCTTGACGCTATAGCGCGGGAAAACCTGGATGAGGAACAGCTGATTCTTTACAATGCGCTGAATACAACGCTTGGAAACCGGGATTATCTCTGGGACAGCGGAGCAATTTCCGGAGGGTCCGGGGGCATGGACTACGATATCCCGCCGGAAGCACTGGAAGATGAAGAGTTCGCTCGGATGATCCACGAAGCGGAAAAATATCTGGGCGTTCCTTATGTATGGGGCGGATATTCCCCGTCAGGATTTGACTGTTCCGGATTTGTTTCCTATGTAGTAAACAACTGCGGAAACGGCTGGAATTACGGACGACTGACAGCAGAAGGGCTGCGGGGACAGTGTACTTACGTGGCACCGGGAGAAGCAAAACCTGGAGATCTGATTTTCTTCCAGGGAACGTACAATACGTCCGGAGCATCTCACATCGGTATCTATGTAGGTAATGGAATGATGATCCACTGCGGGGATCCGGTCCAGTATGCAAATATCAACAGCAGTTACTGGCAGCAGCATTTTATGTGTTACGGCAGGCTGCCATAGAATGGAGGTGAGGATTTGAATAAAAAGATCAGACGGTATCTAGAAGAGATTGAGAAGACGGAGAAAAAGATCGCAGATCTCCAACAGTATCTGAAAGGGATCAAAAGCGCCTTGAAAGAGGAAGAAAATAATGAAATGATCCGGGCAATCCGGGGCATGAAGCTGGAGGGGGAAGAACTCCTCCAGTTCCTGGACGGGCTGAAAGACGGAAATGTTCGCTTTGAAGTCGGAAAGAAGACGGATGGGAGCGGAAAAGGCTCTTTCGTCCGGCAGGATTCAAATAAAGAAAGAGAGGATGAGAATGATGAGAAAGAAATGGAATAAGCGGGTACTGGCTGCGGTCATGGCTGTGGCCATGATCCTGGGAACGTCAACAACAGCATTTGCCAATGCTTCTCCTCCGGAAGGGCAGGAGGCAGCACAGGAACAGTCTGCTTCGGCCGGGGAAAACGGTCAGACGGAAAATGTCCCGGCAGATGCAGCAACTGAGACACCTCAGACAGAACCGGTGCTGGAAGAAGACGGGACCGGAGGCACGGCATTTACCACTCCCGGGAACGCACAGGTGCAGGATGATATTACAGAAGATGGAAGTAAGGAGTTCCTGACAATCACGACCAAAAATAATAATACATTTTATCTTGTGATCGACAGGAGCGCATCGACTGAAAATGTCTATCTGCTTTCTCAGATCGATGAAAACGATCTGCAGGAATTTCTGAAAGACGGTGCTGTATCTGTATCAGAAAAACAGGAACCGGCTGTTGTGCTGGAAGAAGAATCCCAGACAGGAGCGTCTGCGGAAACCGGTCAGGAAAAAGAGCCGGCCGTTGAGGAGGAGCCAGAAGAGGAAGTCTCCGGCAATGCTGCAGGATTGATCGTGATTTTCCTTGCGGCGGGAGCCGGTATCGCGGCTTATTACTTCCTTAAGATCCGGAAAAAGAAAGCGATAGAGGAAGAAGAGGATGAGGAAGGGCTTGAGCTGGACGATGGCCTGGAAACTGTGGATGAACGGGAAGAAACCAGATAAAAGATTTTATGGAGAGGGATTGCACAAAGATCTCTCTCTTTTTTCATTGAAGGAGGAATAGACGTATGTATCTTGTGATTGCAGAAAAACCAAGCGTATCAAGAGCGATCGCCCGTGTGATCGGGGCAGAGAACAGGGAGGAAGGATTTCTTTCCGGAAAGGACTGTATCGTGAGCTGGTGCATGGGGCATCTGGCAGAATATCTGCCGCCGGATGGTTATGATAAAAAATATGAAAGCTGGAAGTATGAAGATCTTCCTATCATCCCGGATGAGTGGAAACTGGCGGTATCCCAGGAGAAAAAAGAACAGTTTTATACACTGAAACGGTTGCTGAACAGTCCGGATGTGGAGTATGTGGTAAATGCCTGTGATGCGGGAAGAGAAGGGGAACTGATCTTCCGGCGGGTGTACCAGCTTTCCGGAAGCAGAAAGCCGGTGAAACGTCTCTGGGTCAGCTCCATGGAAGACAGTGCGATCCGGGCGGGCATGGAACAGTTGAAAGATGCGGAAGAATACCGGAATCTGGCGGAGGCGGCTGTCTGCCGTGCAAAAGCGGACTGGCTGGTAGGAATGAACGCAACCAGGGCTTTTACAACCAAGTATTACAAGAAACTTACAGTAGGAAGGGTTCAGACCCCGACACTTGCCATGCTGGTAGACCGGATGGAACAGATCAAAAAGTTCCGGAAGGAGAAGTATTTCAACGTGGAACTGGATTGTGACGGCATGAAAGCGGAACGGCAGAAGATCTTTGATCCGGAGGAAGCTGAAAAACTCCAGAACCTGTGCGACGGGAAAGATGCTCATGTGATGTCCTGTGAGAGTGTAGAGAAGAAGGTGAAACCGCCCAGACTCTACGACTTAACTACCCTGCAAAGAGAGGCAAACCGCATCTATGGCTTTACGGCGCAGCAGACTCTTACGGCTGCCCAGAGCCTTTATGAAGAAAAACTGATCACTTACCCGAGGACAGACAGTAATTTCCTGACGGAAGATATGGAGACAACTGCCAGACAGGTGATCCGTGTGATTCATGAGAAATATCAGCTGATGGGGCCTTTTGATAAACCGGAAAAACCGGATCTTGGCCGGGTCGTGAACAATAAAAAAGTGTCCGATCACCATGCAATCATCCCCACCATAGAGCTTGCGGATGCTCATCTGGACGATCTGAAGGAAACGGAGCAGAAGATTCTGTTTCTGATTGCCGTACACATGGTGGAGGCTGTCAGCAGGGAGCATGTTTTCCGTGAGATTTCTGTGGAAGTTGAATGCGAGGGTGAGCATTTCCATGCGAAAGGGAAAGAGATTATGGAACAGGGCTGGAAGATTTACGAAGCTTGTTTCCGAAATCCTGACGGAATTGCTATAGAGGATCCGAAAGAGGCTGCAAAGGAGACGATTCCAAAGGTGAAAAAAGGGAAGACCTTCTATCATGTGGAAGCGAAGGTGACGGAACATTTCACTTCTCCGCCGAAACCCTATACGGAGGATACGCTGCTTGCAGCAATGGAGACGGCAGGAAATAAGGAATTTGATGCAGATACAGAGAAAAAGGGCTTGGGGACTCCGGCAACCAGGGCATCGATCATTGAAAAACTGGTCCATTCCCAGTACGCCTGCAGGAAAGGGAAACAGATCGTGGCTACAGATGACGGGCAGTCCCTGATCGAGATCCTTCCGGATTATCTGAAATCGGCATCTATGACGGCTGAATGGGAGAATCAGCTGCTGGAAATGGAGCACGGAAAGATCCAGTCGGAACAGTTCCTGACCGGGATCCGGAATCTGATCACAATGATGCTGAACGGATGTGATCAGATCAGTGAGGAGGAATCCAGGAAGTTCCAGACGAGGGAAAGCATTGGCACCTGTCCTTTTTGCGGAAGTCTGGTATATGCAGGGAAACGAAATTATTATTGCAGCAACCGGGAATGCAGCTTTGTGCTCTGGAAAGAAACCCGGTATCTGCAGAATATGCGAAAAGTGATTGACAATAATATGGCGGCGGAACTGCTGAAAAATGGAAGTACGCACGTCAAAGATCTGTATTCTTCCAAAACGGGAAGATATTTTGAAGCAGATCTGCTTATGAAGGGAGAAGACGGAAAGATTGTCTTCTCTCTTTCTTTTCCAAAGAATAACAAGAAATCAAAGAGAAAATAGGAGGACATAGAGTATGAATTTTGAAGAATTTGTAAACAGAATAAAGGAATCTATCAGGGACTATCTTCCCAGAGAATATGAAAACGCAGAAGTGCTGGTGCAGGAACAGCAAAAACTGAATAATCGTTATACCGGGCTTCTGGTGCTGCAGGAAGGGGGAACTATGACTCCAACCGTTAATATGGAGCAGTTATTTGATTATTATAATGCTCATCCGGAAATGAGCATTTATGATGTCATGGAGAAGATTTCAGCCATCATCCAAAGAGATCAGCCTGGCTTAAATATAGGAAGTATCTTGCAGTATGACCTGGCAAAAGAAAAACTGTTTATGCGGGTATCCTCGGCTGAAAAGAATCAGGAGCTTTTACAGAATGTTCCTTATGAATTAAAAGAAGACCTTGCGATCACTTTCCATTTGGCGGTAGATCTTGGTGAAGAGGGACTGGCTTCCACTATGATCACCAACAACATCATGGAGCAGTACGGTATTACGAAAGAACAGCTATATCAGGATGCTCTTGTAAGCAGTCCTAAAGTGCTTCCAGCCACAGTAGAAAACATGGACAAACTGCTTCGACGTATGATGCTGGATGATATGAAAGCATCCGGTATGGGGGCTGAAGAACTGAAAGCAATGGAAGAAGAAATGGATCAGATGATTTCAGCTAACCCCAACCCTATGACGGTTGTTTCAAATGAACAAACCGTAGATGGGGCGTCTGCCCTCTTCTATCCCGGAATGCTGGATCAGATCGGTGAGTCCATGAAGGGAGATTATTTTATTCTTCCTTCTTCAATAAATGAAGTGATCGTTGTTCCGGATGATGGTTCTCTGGACCACAAGGAACTGAAAGAAATGGTCAATGAGATCAACCATACACAGGTTGCACCGGAAGAACGTTTGACAGATGAAGTATATCATTATGATACCAAAGAACGTGTTTTTGAAAAGGCGGACCGTTTCCAGCAGCGGAAGCTGGATCAGGCAATAGACGGTGTAAAAGATGCAGTCAAAGAACGTCTTCAGACGCCAAAACATAAAGCCACAGAAATATCACTGTAATTTAAGGGAAGCATATGGCCTCTCCCGTCACTTTCATTAGTGGCGGGCGGGGCTTTTTTACTTTATAGGAAAATGCGTGATTGAGGAAATTTGAGAAAAAGAAAACCCGCTGAAAAGCGGGCATGGCAATTAGACGGTTCAGGGTCAGAAGATGTAAAAACCTTCCTCACCGAAATCGTCATCATCCAGATCATCAAATTCATGTAAGAAATAATCCATGTCCAAAAGGTCGTCATCACTCATGTTGCGGACTTCATCAGAGGTCATGCCTTCTGGAGGATTTTTCATATACTGTTCCCGAAGTTCCTTTGCAAGTTCTGCCTCAGTGACTCGTTTCATATTGACCGCCTCCGTTTCTGTATCAGATACCTTGATTGTACCATGCAGCAGGAGACTATGGAAGAGAAGAAAAAGAGGCAGGGGACCGGC
>NZ_NFJL01000016.1 GCF_002159835.1 Blautia sp. An249
GTAAGTAGGTAATCATCCGTATCTTCAAATCCCTTCCATCATTTGATAAGATGTTCTCAAATGATGGAGGTGATACCAATAGAGATGGATGACAATAAAATCTCAAAAACTGATCTCTGGGCTGATCGAGTCCATTCTTTCCAGGAAAGCGGCTTATCCCGCAAAGACTGGTGTCAGCAGAATGAGATTCCACAGTCTACTCTGGGCTATTGGATCCGTAAGATCCAGTCAGGAGCTACTGGAACGGAACCTTTTTCTGATCCGGTGTTCGCAAAGCTCCCTTCGGAACAGGAGCAGCAGTTTAACGCCCCGGCAGGAAATCATTCTGTTACGATCTTTCTTCCGGAAAATATCCGGATTGAAGTGGGTGCCGACTGTCCTTCCAGGCTGATGACTGCTCTGCTCCAGGCTTTGAAGAACTATGCTTGATTTTTCAGGAAGCACAACGGTCTATCTGGCGTGCGGGGTTACGGATCTCCGCAAGAGTTATACCGGTTTAGCCGCGATCATCAAACTGAAATTCCACCTCGACCCGTACTCCCGCTGTATGTTCGCATTCTGCAATCGCAGACGCACATTGATCAAGATCCTCCAGTGGGATGGTTCCGGATTTTGGATCCTGATGAAACGCCTGGACCGGAATTCCTTCCATTGGCCGGACACACCGGATGAACTGCGGAAAGTGACTCTCAAAGAGATCCACTGGCTGTGCGATGGATTGTCCCTGAATCCCAGCGGCGCTTTTGAAGAACGCCACCCAAAGATCGTGGTCTGAGCCCGTTTCCTGTCAATTCGCAAAAAGCCGAAAATTCCTTGATTTTACGCAGATTTTCCTCTGCTCCTGAAAGCAGTTTCCAATAGAAACCAGCTCCTTTTTATGGTAAACTGTCCATAGAGATTTCAGAAAGATGAGGCGGCACGATGGATCCGATTTTTACAGAGGAACAACTGAACAGGATGAGCAGGGATGATATGCTTTCACTGGTAAAGATCATGCAGGGGCATTATCAGAAACAGAAAGAGGCCCTGGAAAAACAGGAAACGAGGATCCAGCTCCTGGAAGAGAAAACAAAGGAACTGGAATTCCTGAACGCCATGCTCTCGGACCGCCTTACCCTTGCCCAGAGGAAACGCTTTGGAGCGTCCAGCGAAAAATATGCGGACGGGTATACCCAGCTGGATCTTTTCAACGAGGCAGAGCAGGAAGCGGATCCCAATGCCCCGGAACCGGACCTGGAAGAGGTCCATCCGTCTTCTTACAAGAGGAAGAAACGTTCCGGCAAAAAGGAGGAAGACCTTTCCTCCTTTGAGACAACCGAAGTGATCGAGTACAAGCTGACAGGGGCAGACCGTTACTGCCCGGACTGCAATACGAAATATAAGGTTGTCACAAAGGAAACCGTAAAACGGCTGAAATTCGTTCCCGCACGGTTTGAAGTCGTGGAAGAAGTGACCTTTGTATACAGCTGCCCGAAATGCGGAGCCATGAAGCGGCCGGAAAAAACGCCGTCACTTCTGAAGGGCAGCGTGGCAACGCCATCCCTGGTGGCGGGCATCATGAATGCCAAGTATGTAAACGGGATGCCGCTTGCACGCCAGGAACGGGAATTCGCCCGGTACGACCTGGACCTTTCCACAAAGACCATGGCGAACTGGATCATCCAATGTGCGGACCGGTATCTGCAGCCACTCTACGCTCTGATGAAAGAAGAGCTGCTCCGGAGTAAATATTTACACGGAGACGAAACCCGGATCCAGGTGATCGATGAACCGGACCAGAAGGGCTCCACCCAGAACTGGATGTGGGTCTATCTCACCGATGAATACAGTAGCTCACCCCGGATGGTCCTCTTCCAATATGAAAGGACCCGCGCCGGATATCATCCGGTGGAATTCCTTGGAGACCAGTTTGAGGGATATTTCACCTGTGATGGTTACCAGGCATACCACAGTCTCCCGGAAAGGATCACTGTAACGGGATGCATGGCCCATGCGAGGCGCAGGTTTGATGAAGCCCTGACGGTACTGAAAAAGGATTTCACCAAAGAGCAGCTGAAGGAGACAACCGCATATCAGGCAATGGCACGGATCGGGATGCTCTATAAGATTGAGGAGATGATCCGTGACAAGTCACCGGAAGAACGGTATGGAGAGCGTCAAAAGCAGGCGAAACCGCTTTTAGAGGCTTTCTTTGAGTGGCTTCATACACTGGAGGATTCCGTAGACCGGTCTTCGTTGATCGGTGAAGCTGTCCTGTACACCCTGAACCAGGAAGCTTATCTGAAAAGATATCTGGAGGACGGACACTTAAGTATTGATAATCTGGCAGCGGAACGTGCACTAAAAAACTTTGCGACAGGGAGACGGAACTGGCTTTTCGCAAAGAGCATCCGTGGAGCGCAGGCCAGCGCAACTGTATACAGCATCACGGAAACAGCCATGCTGAACGGACTGAAACCCTACAATTATCTCACCTATGTGATGGAGCAGATGAAAGATCTTAGTCCATTCCCGGAAAAGGAAGCTATGCTGGAACTGCTTCCATGGTCCAACAGCCTGCCGACTGACTGCCGCAGCAAACTGAAAAAATGAGAGACTAATTTTCCCCCGGTAAATGCTGGGGGATTTTCATATTTTGTCAAGGCACGGATGATTACCTACTTACGTAATGTCAATAGCTCCAAATCTTTCTTCGACAGCTTCTTCAATCTCAACAGTAGTTGTTCGTTTTCCACCGAAGCCAACCATCCATATCGCGTTTGATCAATCTTATCAACATCCCATTGATAAGATAACGATGCAAACTTTCGGAACAGCTGTGATTGACCACATACTTCATCATATTGTTCACAAGGTATTGGTTGCGTATGGTTTTGAAAAACCCTTTGACTGCAAAACCATGCCCAGTCATATTCTTTCATGGCAGCAATCTGTTCTTCGCTCATCCCTGCATCACAATACTCAACTTCTAAACGCTTCCATCTACTATCAAACTTCTTTTTCTCATATCCATAATTAAATCCCATTATTAACCTCCTGTAGATTCAATTTGCAAAATTCACCATGCAAACTAAAATCAGGAGGAGATCGACAACGAGAATCTCTGGGTTGTTTTCCATCCCCAGAAACAAAAATGCCAGCTGATCTTAAGGACCAACTGGCATTTTTATTCGCGCACAAAGAAAACGCATTATTAAGATTTTATAAGTACAACAAGTATACCAAGCACAATTCGATACCAACCAAACACCTTAAAATCATGTTTTTTGATAAAGTTCATTAGGAATTTAATTACTAAGACAGATACCGCAAATGCCACAGCCATACCGAGAACAAGAGCGAGCAGTTCTGCACTTGTAAATTCAAACCCGAATTTTAACAGCTTAAAAGCACTTGCTCCAAGCATAGTAGGTACTGCGAGGAAAAAAGTAAACTCTGCTGCTGCCACTCGTGAAACTCCTATGAGTAAAGCACCTATAATCGTTGCTCCCGACCGTGATGTGCCGGGTATAAGTGATAACACTTGAAATGCCCCTATCAAGATTGCTGTTTTATAGCTGATGTCAGAAAGTGCCATAGTAGTAGGAGTACGCTTTTTATTCCAATTTTCTATGAGAATGAATAACAAACCATAAAAGATTAACATGATTGAAATCACAATGGGGGTTTGGAGGTAAGCATCCAAATAATCATCAAATAGAATCCCCATAATAGCTGACGGTACACAAGCTACCGCAACCTTGAACCACAACGAGAAAGTATCCTTTTTAACAATTGACTGTGCTTTGTTCTTAAATTGAAAGGGAAACATCTTGTTCCAAAACATTACAACCACTGCGAGTATAGCTCCAAGTTGAATAACAACAAAAAACATTTCTTTAAATGCTTCGCTCATATTAAGTGTGATAAATTCGTCCACAAGAATCATATGTCCTGTGCTGCTGATAGGTAGCCACTCAGTAATACCCTCAACAATTCCAAGAAAAATAACTTTTAAAATTTCTATAAAATCAAGTACCATTATTTCAAATCCTCCTTTTTAAAATGATGAAAGGTCATAAGAAAACCAACTGCTGATACAAGAATAATAATAGATACAGACAGCAGTGTAGGATAGCCGGTACTCTGAAGTTTACCCTGCACCAAGAAATAGGTGGCTGTCCACGGATACAACGCTCCCCATTCTTGATTTGAAAGTGCGGCACTTCCCATGACAATCACGGCAGAGCCAATCATCGGGGCGACAAATCCTTTTGTTTTCATAGCAACAAACACAAAAGGAGAAACTGTTAAAAACATCAGGATACTGCCAAACAAAAACTTGGGGAGCCATACTATTGCCACTAGTAAGCTATATCCCTCCAATGTAAAGACAGCGTCATATAGCCCACAAACGATAAATATACCTGCCCATGTTACAAGGGTTAGCATAACAATCCAAAGAAGCAGGGTGCAAAATTTTCCAATTAATAGTTTTGTCCTTGAAATGGGTATGGGCAATATGGTTTTGAGGGTGCTTTCTGTGTACTCTCTGCTAAACAAGTAAGCTGCAATTGCCACATATATCATAATGTTTACCAGCAGCATGATATACAGTACACTGTCGCTGTATATGTCAGACAAGGTAAAGATAATCTCCGGCTTATCAAAATGTGTTTGCAAGGCTTCTATTAACATCAAAAGTGGGGTAGATAATACCCCTGCCACACTAATTAGCACCATTTTTGAACGCTTTAGTTTTAATAATTCACAAGAAATAAGATTAAGCAATACCGCCACCTCCAATCAGTTTAGAAAAGTAGTCCTCTAAGTTTTCCTCACTATCATTTATCCTTGTCACGAGCAGTCCATTTCGTGCAAATTCTCGATTGATTTCTCCAACACTTTGGCTAAAGTCATAAATTCTCACCGTACCGTCCTGCACTGTAAAATCCGTCATGTGGTAGTGGTTTTCTAAAATCTTTCCGGCTATCTCACTGTCAGATAAATCAAATTGAATGTATTTTCGATTCCTTTTGTGAAGCTCGGATATATTCACTTCCTCTACTAAATGCCCCTCGTGCATAACGCCGATAATATCTGCTATCTGTTCAATCTCGCTTAAAACATGGCTTGAGATAAAAATGGTAATGCCATGATTGTGACTAAGTTCAGATAAAAATGAGCGTATTTCAACTATTCCAATGGGGTCAAGTCCGTTAATCGGTTCGTCAAGTATTAAAAGCTCCGGCTCGTGCATAATGGCGGCGGCAATACCAAGCCGTTGCTTCATTCCGAGGGAATAATCGGAAAAGACTTTTCTTTTCTCCTTATGCAGCCCCACAACTTCAAGAGCTTTTTCTACTCCACTTTTAGATACTCCCCCTCGCAGTTTAGCGAGAATTTGCAAATTCTCATACCCTGTTAAATTACTGTAAAATCCCGGTGTTTCGATAATAGAGCCTACTTTGCTATAAAGGGTATGGATATTTTCCTTATAGTTTGTGCCAAACAAGCGTACCGTTCCCTCCGTTGGGAAAGCAAGCTGCAACATCATTTTCATTGCTGTGGTTTTGCCTGCTCCGTTTCTGCCGAGCAAACCATAAATTTTGCCCTTTGGCACATGAAGATTTACCTTATCGACAACGGTGGCTGTTCCGTATCGCTTCGTAAGATTTTCTGTTTCAATGATATAATCCATATTTGATTCTCCTTTCCGTGGGTTGCTGTTCTTGTTTTCGCTGACCACAATCTTATTATCCACGAGTATTGCATAGAAGCCAAGAAATCTACCGTCACAATGCCGACACAATAGATGTCAGCACGAAAAAAGCTCCGACACTTATCGTGTCAGAGCCTATTTTAAAGGGTTTATGGCATTTTACTTTGTTTGGGTTTGCTTTATCCAGACAAATATTTTAGCAACAAATAGCAGAAACATAAGGGCGGTTACATAGGGTTGTCTTGCCGCAGCGAAGAAGCAGATAAAAAGCGTACTCAGCACGAGAGAGCATTTTGTGATTATGTTGCTCCATGATTCCTTTTCAAAACAAACACACATCAGTTTCGCTATCCCAAGTGCAATCAAAACAATAAAAACAATCCAATAGATTGCAAGATATATTGGGGTAGTGTCTGTAAATGAAAGTAGATTGACAGAATAAATATATCCGTCAACAAGGTTACCATACAACGGCAAAAGTATAAAAGTAACCGCCATCATATCTAATATTCCATAAATGAAACTGTAAATTTTTTTCAAGTTGGAACGATTTTCAGTTTCGGCAAGTGTAATCAGTTCTTCGCCCGATAGCAGTTCATCTATGGTCACAGAAAAGAATTTAGAAATACACTTGAGCGACTCAATGTTAGGGTAACCCTTGCCGCTTTCCCATTTTGAAATGGCTGTTCTTGATACATATAATTGCTCCGCAAGTTGTTCCTGCGTTAAGTTCTTTCCAGTCCTAAGCTGTTGTAGCTTTTCATTAAATTCCATGATTCTCCTCCTGTTTGTTCCTTGTTTTCATACGTCCATCAACGGGTTTTTCTGCATCTTTTGGTATCATCCATGCACGACCAAATTTTTCAGTTCCGTCAATGCGATTTTCCTCACATAATTTTTGTATCCGTCTTTCCGATATGCCCCATTTTTCAGAAGCGGCTTTCACAGAAATGTAATTCATAATATCAACTTCCTTTCGCAAAGAGTATATAATTATTATATACGGAATGACGAATAATAGCAAGTTTCTCTCCACTAATACGAAATTATACACTACTAAACATAAAATCATACTTCGTTCAAATATCATCACCCGAAATGTACAATGATATAGGATGATATTAAAATGTACCAAGATGAAAGAAAACTTGATTTTAAGCCGTTAGGTATAGCGATAAAAAAAGCTCGGGAAGCAAAAGGGTGGACACAGGAATATCTTGCCCAACTGGTAGACCTTACGCCACGCTCTATTATGTATATAGAGAACAGGGGGCAGCACCCAAGGCTTAACAAATTTTATCTCATTACTACCTTGCTTGACATCTCTGTAGACCAGTTCTTTTTTCCATGCAATGAAGATGGCGACAACAATCGCCGCAAACAAGTTGATGTACTGTTGAATGATATGGAAGAAAAGGAGCTTATCGTGATGGAAGCTACGGCTCAAGGCTTGAAAAAGGCAAGAGAAACTGCGGAATAATTAACGCTGTTTTCGTAAGCCAAGCCAACTGAAAAAAGTGCGACACCTACACAGGCTATCGCACTTTTTAGGTTATTTTTTTATTCTCCACACAAATCATAAAGCTGTTCACATCGGTTTTGAATATCTAAGATTTCTGTTTCGGTTAAACTCCTGCGGTTATGAGTAAGTTGTTGCTCTAAAAAATCACGATAGCCATCAAGTAAGGCATCCCGTAAAAGCTCGGGGGCTTTGCAATGTTCCACACCAAACCATTGCTCATCTTTTTCATCCCAAATCATAACGGTGTATCCTCGCTTAGTGTTCACCACCTCCAAAACACTATCTTTATTTAGGTAATCGTTGAATACTTCTAAAACCTTTTCAAAGGTCATCATTTTATCAGCCCTTTCATATTTTAGGTGCTTATATGTAAGTAGTTTATATACTTATTACGACTATGATAATAAAAGTAAATCATCGTGTAAAGGATACGGATATTGTTTGCGAACAAAAGTGGCAAGCAATGCCGGTGTTAATACACTCGGCCCACAGAGGGAAAAATCCTGACGTGATTTCCCCCTCTGCTTTGCTTGTTGAGGGCAGCGCCCCCAAGCCCCTTTGAACGCAGAATTTCATTCTGCGGCTACGCGTCCGATGGACGCTTATGACCATGACCGGCTTACCGCTGGCCGTGGTCTTTTTCTTGTTCTTTTTTCTGTTCCTCATCCATTTTCAGCAGCCGATCCACATTGGCCTTTGCCGTCAAAAGTTCCCGCATTTCCTCACGGGAACGCCGGTACTCGGCGTAGGTTTTCTTCTTTTCCTCCAGCAGTTTGGCATACTCAGATTGCAGGTCTTTGACCTTGGGCAGCTTCTTCACTCCCATCTCATCAAAGGCATTTTTTGCCGCCTGATGGAGCAGAATTTCTTGCTCATGTTCCTCCCGAAATTTTCGGGAATAACCGGCCTTGCGATAGGCAACATAGGTCTCGCGGGTCTTGGCATAATTAACGATATGGGTACGCAGGACGGCGATCTCTGCCATGCGTTTCTCCGTCGCCTTAATCTGCGCTGACAGCTCATTGTGATGGGCGGTAGCCGCCACCGCTTTTTCTTCCAGCTCTGTATAGTCCAGTAGGTGATGTTCGGTAAGAAAATTCACGGTCTGCGCCATCTGTTTTAAGTTAAAAACCTTGGCCCAGCGTGCATATCCAGCACCTTTCCCGGCCTGCAATTTTGCCTGAATATCCACCAGCAAATTGACCTTGGGTGGCTCCGGCTGCACGGTGGATTTCTTGCGGGGCGTGTGCTGCTTTTCTCCAGCCAGCACCGCACGGATTTCTGTTTCGCTGTACCCGGCTCCCAGCTTGTCATCCATACGGGCTACATTCTTCCAGCCGGGAGCTTTAAGGCGGATTGCTTTCCCGCGCCGAGATACCTCGCAGCCCATCTCGGAAAGCAGTTGCAGAAGTGTGTCAAAGTCTGCTGGCTTTTGCTCCAGCGCCCGGTCAATCATCACCCGTAGCTGTTCCCGATGGGAGGGCTTGGCTTGTTCGCCCAGCCACTTGTTATAGCTTTTTCCGTGGGGCTTGGGGTTCTCCACAATGGATAGTCCGTTCTCGATACAAATGGTGTCACTTAAACGTCGAACAGCTCTGGTGCTTCCCCAAAAGTTACGGAACTTCCGGTCACAATCCATATTGACCGCCGACCAGATGATGTGATTATGAATATGCGATTTGTCGATGTGGGTGCAGACCACAAAGGAATGATTGCCTTTGGTGAACCGCCTGGCAAATTCTATGCCCAGCCGGTTGGCTTCCTCCGGTGTGATCTCTCCGGGCCTGAACGACTGGCGCACATGGTAGGCGATCACATCATCTGTACCGCGCACTCGTCCGGTGGCGGCAATATACTGCCGCTTTGCCAACAGAAACTCTGCATCAGCAGTGCGGCTGTCACATCCATAGCTGGTAATCAATTTTCCGTTGTCGGTCTTTTGGGGATTTGCCACATAGTCAATAATATCGCTGATGGCACGGCTCTCAGTCCGACCCTTGCCGATATGCAGCGGCATGATGCGTGTGGTTGCCATAAGGGAGACCTCCTTTCCAAAAAAGAAACGGCCTGCATGGTGCAGACCGCTTTTGTTATTCTATTAAATCGTCCTCATCGAGAAAATCAAAATTGTCCTCGATGTCCTCTAACCGCTTCGGAGGAAACCTCATCTCGTATTGTTCTTTTGCCAGCGCACGAACTTCCCGGCGCTTATCTTTCATTCGGTTCTTCAGCCAGGAAATCTGCTCCTTTGATAATCTCCATGGGAGATTCAGCAAGCGGTTTATTGTCATTTGCTCCGCTTGCTTCTCCGGCGGCAAAGAAGCACAGGATTTACAGACGTGCGCCGCATGACCTTTGCCGGAAAATTTTTCATTAGCCTTATATTCTCCGCAGACTTTACAATAATGGCCGTGCTTCTTCATAGGCTCGATTCCTTTTCACTGAGAGCGTATAAACTGCGCACCGCCCCCATGATGATGTTCCACTCCAGATCTGCCGCATAGGAAAATTTTTTGCGGTACGATTCCCAAAGTTTCTGCATAACCGAGCTGTTCTCCACTTCCTCAAAAACTTCGGCAGCTTCTGCAAGATGTCGTTCTGTCCCGCGTTTGTGAGCAGTGGCCCGCAGCGCATCATGGAGAATCTGAGGGTCCAATGTATTCCCATGCAGCTGTTCCAGAATATAAATGTCATAGAAATCTCTCATGCGGGTGTTGGTGGTAGTTCTGGTAATGATCGTTTCCAGCTTTTCGGCCAGAACCGTTTCCAGATTGTACGCCCAAATATCAATGGAGCGATCTTCCAGCATCAGCTTGAAAGAGTAGCGGATCTCCCTGGGGGTAATGGCATCCCCTGTGGAAATGTCAATCTTCAAAGGCGTCACCACACCGTCAAAGGTTGTAGTCATATTTACGCGAATCCCCGGATATTCCGCCTCATCCATAATCTCCGAAATACTTTTCAGCTGGAATTTGACGCCATCATCAAGCGGGACACTCACAATAGCGGAAATCAAATTCTCTATGTCCTCCACATTGACATTGGCTCCTTTTACAGTAGCGTCCAAATCCATCGTGGAACGGGCATCCAGACCAACCATAGCCGCTACCAGCATACCGCCTTTCAGAATAAATTTGTCACGATATTCAGAAAGGGAGATACGCTCCAGAAAACGCTCCATCATGTAGTTCCGCATCAAGAGCTGGGCGTCCGCAGATTTTTTTCTGGAAAGATTGCGGATCAGATCCTTCAACTGCCTTGCTGTTTTTATCATAAAAGCACCTCCAAATACTGCCGCAGAATTTTTTCTACCCGGAACATACCGGCATACCGCATCAATGTCCGCAGGTCTTTGTCTTTTCTTCTGGCATACATCTTTAATGCCCCTTGAAAAGTCTGCATCTCCATGTTGTTCCTGCTGCGGAGCAGGTCGCAGATGGTGCGCTCCAGGTCATAGACAGGAACTGTATGCCCAAATGGTGTCTGAGCCGTTGTCAGGCCCACCCCATGCAGTTCCGCCTTAATGGTGAATACCTGTACGCCCTCTGCTTTCAGCTTGGAGGGATTATATCCGGTCTTGACTGTGACCGTATATTCCAGCGGCTCGCGGTCTGTCAGATCGTGAAAAAATAAAGCTGTCTCATGGGAAAACACTGCCTGTTCGACCCGCAGATGAAGTAAGTACATGGCATCGACCCAGGCATCCTTGGAAAGATAAATTCCATGCGCGACCCGCTCCAATTCCCGTGAGTGCACATAATCATAAAAAACAGGCTTAGAAATACCAGCAGATACTACTTGAGCTGTTCGCAGCATCCCATCCTGTGTTTCCAGCAGCTGATCCAGCTGTTCAAATTGTCCCACCGTACCACTTCCTTTCACACTAATATTATAAGCAATATTAGTTCAAAAGTAAAGTGATGAAAATTCGGCATAATTTTACCGACAGCTTAACGTTCAACAGTTTTGGAAATATGAAGTGGCAGCAAAATAGACAACCTCAGCTGCCCATTTCATCACGATATGAAATAATCTGCTTCTTTTTCTGTTTGGCACACCGTAACGTTGTGGCTGCTCCGCCCCAATCATGGAGAACATAGGCCACCACTACATCGGCGGACTCTACCATCCAGCGATTTCTATGAGAAATCGAAAAACGGCGCGGTACGTTTTCCAGCGGTGGATACACGGTACTGTCATAGCCAGAAACATCCCGGCCAGTGTTCAAATATGCCAATACAAGAACCAGCTCGATTTGCGGATACTTTTTCTTTTGTTCCCGTAAAATAGACGCTGCTAAACTGTCGAACTCTCCATATCCTCCAAGATAAAAAGTTGTTGCTCCTTGCTCAATTAGGTCTTGTGTTACATTGCGAAGCCAATTCGCAATATTGTCTGCCTTTGTGATTTGCGAATGGCCACAAAAAGTTACGTTCATACGATGGCACCCCTATTACCATCATACTGCAAATAGCTCTATTAGTACAGGTACAGGGACCAATTTTAGCAAAACTGCCCATATACTAAATATAGTACAGTCACAGGGGCGGTGTATAGAATGAAGCTAAACGAGGCGGTAAGCAAACGTCTGTTAGAATTACTAGATGAAAGAAAAATGACACAATATCAACTGTATATGAAAAGCGGTGTTCCCAAGTCTACGATTGGAAATGTCATCAACTGCTCGTATGATTCGGTTAAGCTACGGATCATTCATGAGATGTGCCAAGGAATGGGGATTGGGATAGATACCTTTTTTGCATCGCCGCTTTTTCAAGAAGATAACCTAGAACCATAAAACCTCCGACGAAATTCGTCGGAGGTTTTCATATTATCCATAAACCAAATCTTGAATGATAAACTTCAAGTCCTGTACCTTGCCCAGTAGCCAGATTGCAGCCATTGGCAAACCATAGGGACTAATGAGAAATGCTATCACCAGCAGGATAATGCCGTTTTGCAAGGAGTAAGTAATCAGAACTGCCACACCCAGCAGGGCAACCACCATGCTGATAAGCCCCAGCACCAAACCGGAGACATAGACAATCCCCACACAAATCCAGACGAACAGGGTCAGCGACAGAATCACCGGAGCCATTAAAATCTTCAACGGCAGTTTCAGAATGAACCAGATCGCCCTCATTTTTCTTCCTCCTTCCATCGTTCCCGAAAGCTCTGACAGAGAATTTCTGCCTGTCTTTCATCTTCTTCCGTCACTTCTCGGCATCCTTTGGTTAGCCGCAGTTCCTCATAGCTGCGATAATCAGATAACAGCACCTCGAATAGTTCGTCCGGTGTCCGGCTGAGAAGTCCATCCACACAGTAGCGGGAATCTCCATTCCATGTGACGCGGAGATAACCTTCTCGACAAGGGAGGACTTCTTCCTCTAGATCACAGTCCAAATACTCACGAAAAATCTCCAACACCTTCTCAAAGGTTTTCATCTATTCTCAACTCCTTTGCGGCAATCTGTTTTCTACCCATATTATCCTTCCAACATTTCAAAAAGACAAGGATATGGGCAAAAGAAAAAACGGAGGAAGGCGCGGCGAAAAGAACGCCGTTCCTCCCTCCGCAGTTGGGGCATATATCCCTGTTACGAAAGCCTGGAAAGCTGGGTTAGGATTTCTTTCACGCCCTCCCATAACTGCTCCTGCCGTTGGGCTATATCCTCCAGGTCAGCATCATAAATCCGCCCCGTTTCATGTACCCGTCGGGTGAGCTGGTTCAGGTTATTGCTGCTTCGGCGCAACAGGGATACCAGTTCCTTCAGCTCCGGCAAGTCCAGCTGTACCACATAGCCGTCCACAGCCATCTTCCGCAGATAGGCGCTCAGGTTTTTTGTTCCGAACTGTGCCATTTTCTGCTGGATCGCTTCCATCTCCGCATCGGAAACCCAAAACAGGACCGGCACATCCCGTTTACGCTTTTTGGCGCTCATCGTTCCGGCTCCTGTTTCTTCGATAAAGCAGGCTTGTGGGTGGTAGGCTCCTGTTTGAGCTTTTGCAAGACAGAGCCTTTCTCCGGTTCCTGAAGCGTTTTTCGTGCCTGCCGTGTAAACAGATCGGTCAGACCAAGATTGACCTCATCCACAACCAGATAAGCACAGTGGCGCGAAGTGCCGCTGTCCTCCGGCATGGGAATGGTCTTTGCCCAGGCTTTGTTGTCACGGGAAACGCGACCGTCGCTGTCCTTATGCTGGATGGTGTTGGCAAGGATGAACTGTACTCGTTCCGACCCGAACTTTTCCAGCACCGCCTTAACCGCAGACTCCGTATCCAGTCGGTTATCCGCATAGTGGGCGCTGATGGCGTGTTCAATGGCCTCTTTACAGTCAAAGTTTGCCTGATAAGAGCGGTTATATTGTGCCATCTCCCCATGCTGGGACGCATAGGCGGCAGAATGGAGATAGAGAGGGATGGACCGCTGTTCTTCCAAAACCTTACACACATCATCCGCTCGGTTTTCAATGCTGTCCCGGATCACATCCATGTAGCCGGTCTCCAGCTTCTCAAAGTGACGGTACACATCGGCCAGCGGTGTAGGCGAATCCAAAAGCGCCTGGGCCTGGGCATCGGTCAGCTCCAAGTCCTCCATCGCCATCACAATGTCCTCCCGGACGGTGTACTCATAGGTATGGTGCAGGATTTCCTCCGGGGGCTGGCTTTTCAGCCAGTCCCGGTATTTGTCCTGTTCAGCGGCCATCTTCTCATAAAGGGCCGTATTCAGATCGTTGGTATTCATGTTATCGCACCTCCTCATGTTGTTTCGGTTTCTTTTCAGGGCTACGGGGTGGCACCGGGCGCTTCAAGCTGTCCAGCACCGAAGGCCGTGCGCTCTTGGCAACCACAGTTTCCGGCTGGGCATGGCCCTTGCCGTCAATGTTCAGCAGCGTGTCCAGTTCCACCAGACGGGCGGACTTGACTCGCAGATCATCCTCAAAGGGAAACGGCTTTCCGATTTCCTCTTTGGCTGCGGCCTGCTGTTGGTAAAGGTTGTCCAGCTGGTTTTTCACGGCTTCCAAACGCTGAGGCATTTGAGCCAGTGCATTGTCGATACGGGTGAGGTTTCCGCGCGGGTCTGTGCCGAGGCTTGCCCGGTGGGTCATCTGGCCTTTCAACAGGAGCGTATATTCCTGTTTCCAAGCGGAAAACTCCACGGACATAGTAAAGCCCCGATAGCTGCCGATCTGCACCGGTTCGGAGCCTTTGACCTCCTTACAGGCGTCTAGCAAGGCTGCACCGGCGTTTTCTTTGTCAGTCAGCACATCGCCCCGGATCTCCATTCCAGCAAAGCCATCCTCCGGGTGAGGATGGGCGGCCAGGGTCTCCAGATCCGCTTCAAAGCCTTTAATAAACCCCTTGTTAGTTTCGATTTCCTGGGGGAAGTATTTGAGCAACTGATCCTCCAGGCGGTACTGCTTGCTCTGATGGTCAGCTTTCATCAGCTTCAGACGCGCAACCTCCACATCCAAATCCATGCGCTCCTTGATACGGGGGTCTCCGGCGCACAGGGCCTTGATCTCGGCAAAGGACAGCGCCGTTTCGTCCACATCATCGCAGGAGCGGACCGGGCTTTTGCTGGTCATGATTTGCGAAATGAATTTCTGTTTGTTCTCCACCGTCTGCCACAGGTAGGCATCGAAAGTTCCCTCGGTAACATAGCGGTACACATGGACCAGCGGATTCTGGTTGCCCTGGCGCTCGATACGGCCCTTGCGCTGGGCAAGGTCTCCCGGACGCCACGGACAATCCAGGTCATGGAGCGCCACAAGCCGGTCCTGCACATTGGTGCCAGCGCCCATTTTGGAGGTGCTGCCCAGCAGGACGCGCACCTGCCCAGTGCGAACCTTGGAAAACAGTTCTTTCTTCTGCACCTCGGTCTTGGCTTCGTGGATAAAAGCAATCTGCTCGGCGGGCATTCCCTGGGCGATGAGCTTCTGGCGGATGTCCTCATAGATGGTAAAGGCAGGCTCAGGCTCATCCAACGGCACAGCCTGTTCCAGCGCATGAAGTGTGGGATTATCCAGCTGTTTGGCTGCCTTTTTGGAGGGGGCTGCCTGGGGCGTGGAAATGTCGCAGAATACCAGCTGGGTCAGCTTGTCAGCCTCGCCGTCCCGCCAGATCTGCATGATATTACCCACACACTGATTGACCTTGGTGCCGGGTTCATCCGGCAGCAGCTGGTTGATGATACGCTGGTCCAGACCCAGCTTGCGGCCATCGCCGGTAATCTTGAGCATATTGTCCTCTGAGGGGTCAACGCTGCCGCTGTGTACCCTGGAGGCGCGCTCGGAGAGAACCTGCACCATCTCTTTTTGGTGTTCAGTAGGCTGGGCCACGATGTTGTGGTATTCCACCTCCGGGGTGGGCAAGTTCAGCTGATCGGCGGTTTTGATGTCGGCAACTTCACGGAACAAGTTCATCAGCTCCGGGAGGTTGAAAAACTTGCTGAATCTCGTTCTTGCCCGGTAGCCGGTGCCTTCCGGTGCCAGCTCCAGCGCCGTGACGGTTTCTCCGAAGCGGCTGGCCCAGCAGTCGAAGTGGGTCATGTTCAGCTCTTGCAGGCGGTCATACTGGAGATACCGCTGCATGGTGTAAAGTTCGGTCATGCTGTTCGATACGGGGGTGCCAGTGGCGAAAATCACACCACGGTTTCCGGTCAGTTCATCCATATAGCGACACTTTGCAAACATATCGCTGGACTTTTGGGCATCGCTTGTGGAGAGACCTGCCACATTCCGCATCTTGGTGTATAAAAACAGGTTTTTATAGTTATGCGCCTCATCGACGAACAGGCGGTCCACACCCAACTGCTCGAATGTTACCACATCGTCCTTGCGGCTCTCGGCCTGCAATTTCTCCAGCCGGGCTTCCAGGGACTTCTTGGTGCGTTCCAACTGCTTGACCGTGAAACGCTCACCGCCGCTGTACTTCACCTCGGCAATGCCCTCGGTGATCTCGTCGATCTGCTCCTGAAGGAGCCGTTCCTGACGCTCTCGGCTGATGGGGATTTTCTCAAACTGGCTGTGTCCCATGATGATGGCGTCATAATCGCCGGTGGCAATGCGGGCGCAGAACTTCTTGCGGTTGTGGGTCTCAAAGTCCTTTTTGGTGGTGACAAGAATGTTGGCGGAAGGATAGAGCCGCAGAAACTCCGACGCCCATTGTTCGGTCAGATGGTTCGGCACCACAAAGAGGGATTTCTGACACAAGCCCAGGCGCTTACTCTCCATGGCGGCAGCCACCATTTCAAAGGTTTTGCCAGCGCCTACCTCGTGTGCCAGCAGCGTATTGCCGCCGTACAGCACATGAGCGATAGCGTTTTTCTGGTGTTCCCGCAAGGTGATGGCCGGGTTCATACCACCGAAAGTAATGTGTCCGCCGTCGTATTCACGGGGACGGGTGGAGTTCATTTCCTCATTGTACTGGCGGACCAGAGCTTGGCGGCGGTCCGGGTCTTTCCAAATCCAGTCTTTGAAAGCGTCCCGGATCGCTTGCTGCTTTTGGGCGGCCAGGGTGGTCTCTTTGGCATTCAACACCCGGCGCTCTTTGCCGTCTGCATCCTCTATGGTGTCGTAGATACGGACATCCCGCAGGTTCAGGCTGTCCTCCAGAATCTTGTAGGCATTGGCACGGCTGGTTCCGTAGGTGGTATAGGCTGCCACATTGTTCTGGCTTACAGAGCTTTTGCCGGTGATCTGCCACTCAGCGGTGAAAGAAGAATAGTTGACCTCGATATTGCGCTGGAGATAAAACGGCGTGTCGAAGGTCTCATACATAAACTGCTGGATGTACTCTTTGTCGATCCAGGTAGCGCCCAGGCGCACCTCAATCTCCGACGCATCCAGGTCTTTGGGCTGGGCAGCGGTAAGGGCCTCCACATTGACTGCAAAGGAAGGGTCCTGCTGTGCGGCCCGCTGTGCCTGACGCAGCTTGCGCCGCACATTGCCGGACAGGTATTCGTCGGCTGTTACATAATGGGGAGTGCCGTCTTTCTCCAACTGCCCAGGTACACGGAAGATCACGCCTTTTAGCTCGGCGGCCAGTTCGTCGCCGGTCTTGCCGGTCAACTCCGCCATATACGCCATATCGACAAAGGCTTTTTCGGAAATTGATACGGCCAGAGCTTCACTTGCGGTATCCACAGTGTCCACCGCCTTGTGGGGCTTGATGGTGCGCTTGGTGAACATATCCGCCTTGCGCTCCAGCTTGCCGTCCTCGTCAATGACTTCCAGCGCGCAGAGCAGATAGTAGCTGGAATCATCAGCAAAGGCCAGCCGGTTCGCCCGGTCATTGATAAGACCATATTTTGCAGAGAAGCTGTCATAGAGCCGGTTCAGTTCGGCCTGTTTGTCCTGGATGGCGCTGTCCGGTGTGGCGGCGTCCATTTGCAGATCAATGAGCTGCTGGACACATTCTCGCAGACCCACCAGTCCTTTCACACGGGCTTCGGCGGTGGCATTCAGGTCAGGCCGTACCATACAGCTGTTTTCACGGTAATACACATCGCCGTCCACAACGGTGTAGGAGTAATTTTTCACATTGGGGTCAGCAGGGATAGAAGTGTCGATGGCTTCGCCCTCGCCCAGCTCCGGCAGCTCGGCCTCCTGGTAGGTGCCGCGAATGTACTTCACGGCATCATGCAGCTGATCGGCAAGCTCCAGCCCCTCGATGGGGTTCACGGTGTAGTCCATGCCGTGGGCGGTGCTTTCCGGTTCCTGTCGGCCCAGCACCATTTCCGGGTGGTCCAGGAAATAGCGGTTGATGGCAAAGCCGTCCTCGGTCTGCCCGGTCTGCGTCCACTCCGGCACGATGTCCAACGGACGGTCACGCTTTTGCAGGAAGATGATGTCCGAAACGACCTCGGCACCTGCGTTCTTTTTGAAAGCGTCATTGGGCAGACGGATGGCCCCCAGCAGTTCGGCGCGCTGAGCAAGATACCGGCGCACGGTGGAATCCTTGGCGTCCATCGTGTAGCGGCTGGTGACAAAGGCCACCACGCCACCGGGACGAACCTGATCCAGAGCCTTGGCGAAAAAGTAGTTGTGAATGCTGAAATTCAGCTTGTCATAGGCTTTATCCCGAACCTGATACTGGCCAAACGGTACATTACCCACCGCCAGATCGTAGAAATCCCGCCTGTCGGTGGTCTCAAACCCTGCCACGGTGATGTCGGCCTTGGGGTAGAGCTGCTGGGCAATACGCCCGCTGATGGAATCCAGCTCCACGCCGTAAAGACGGCTGTTTCGCATTTCCTCCGGCAGCATACCGAAGAAATTGCCTACACCACAGGACGGCTCCAGGATGTTGCCGGTCTCAAATCCCATGCGGCCCACAGCCTCGTAAATCGCTTTGATGACCGTAGGGCTGGTGTAGTGCGCGTTGAGGGTGGAACCTCTGGCAGCAGCGTATTCCTCCGGGGTCAGCAGTTCCTTCAGCTGGGCATATTCCTTGCTCCAGCTTTCCTTGTCGGGGTCAAAGGCATCGGCAAGGCCGCCCCAGCCCACATACCGAGAAAGGATTTTCTGCTGTTCCGGCGTTGCCTGCTCGGTGGTTTCCTCCAGGTATTTCAGCAGCTTGATTGCCTCGACATTGGCCTGGAACTTAGCCTTGGGGCCGCCTTCGCCCAGGTGATCGTCAGTGATACGGAAATTCTCGGCGGTGCGACGCAGATTGGCCTTGTATTCCTCATAAGAGGCTTCCTCGGCAGCTTTGACATTGGGGAAGGTCTGCCACTCGCCGTTTACCTGAATGGAAACGGGGTGTTCGTCCAGTACCTCATCCAGAGTCTTTTCCGGCTCGACAGCAGGCGTGGGCGGCTCCGGCTCATTGGTTCGCAGGGTCTGAACAACCACATCATAGGGCAGATTGTTCTTATCGCCCGGATAGACAGCCACAGTCTCGGCTTGGAAGGCCGGGGTTTCGGCAGCCGGTTCGGGGCGTTCCTGCTCAAAACCGTCCAACTGACGGGCATACATCCCGCGCAGCAAAGGCGCAACCTCGCTCCACTGGAAGAACAGCATGGCCAGACGCTTTTCATCTGCATCCAGCACTTCCAGCTCGATACCTTCCGGCATCGTGCGGTAATCGGCGGTCTCGCCGGTCTCCAGCTCCATCGTTTCCACGATGTTGGGATAGGCCCGGCTCAGCCACAAGGCTACCTCCTGGTTACTCTTGCCGTTGCGAAGAAGCTCGGAAAGCTCCGCCTTGTCCGCCTCACCAATCAGGCCATGGGCCAGCACATCCCGAAGGTCCTGGTCCACCGTATCCAGATTTGCAGGCAGGAATTCGGTATAGAAGTCGTTGCGGTTATCCTCCCGCAAAAGCTGCTCAAACCGTTCCCGGCTCTCAGCCCGGTAGATGGGATAGCTCATGCCGGTGGGCAGCAGCTGCACCGTGTCATCCCGCAGCTCTGTGATCTGATGGGGCCGGTCATCCAGATAGACAATATCACCCACATTGTAAGGAGGAACCGCTGGATCGTAGGAGGTTCGCTCCCGGAGTGTGCCACGAGCCGCAGCGTATTCCTCATCTGAAACCAGAACACGCAAATTATGGGGAGAAGGCTGTTCCGGCTCATCTGCCGGGACGCTCTCTCTGGATATGGCCTCCACATCCGCCATAACACGCTGGATGAATGGGTCATTATCCAGTTTTTCCTCATCCACCAGTTCACCATTCACAATGCCGCGCTCGGCCAAAGCCTCCCGAATGGCGATGGGGTCGATGTTGTCGAACCGGTCCTGTTCCGCTTCGGTGTAGAACCGGTCCTCCTTGATAAGCTGAGCGATCCGGCGCTGTACCTTGGGCCAGGGCAGCACCGTTCCTTCGGGGCTTTCCGGGCGAACCGAAAACGGGGTTTTGCCATCGCCGCCGTCAAACTCATGGGCCAGCCATGCAGCGGTATCTTTTTCCCGCCCATGTTTCTCCATGTAACGGACAACGGCGTGTTTACTTTCGATTTTGCCGTTCCAGTCCTGGATAGCCTTGTCGATGTCATTGTCCGTGAGAGGGTGCAGCAGCTCATGGAGCTTGGGATAGGTCTCGTCGATGATTTCTCGATGAAGGCGCTGGCGGAACTCCGGTGTGTCGGAATAGAGGCGGAGCAGCTCCATGTTGCCAGATCCCAGGACAGCACGGCGAATAGCGGCATTGCCCTCGATCACGGCGTTCTCATGGTCACTGTGACCGCAGGCATTGCGATATGGCACATCTTCCATAACAGCGGCAAGTACAATGGGCTTGTATTGCTCATGCAGTTCTCGAATCGTAGGGGCTGCGGCTGCTTCGGTCTCCTGAAATACTCTGGTCCCGTCTGCGCCAAACTCCGCTTCCTGGGCATTGATGTGCTGTTCCGCCTCATGGTCGATAGAGGGCATGGAATACTCCTGCCGCTCCCTGCCGCCCTTCGGGACAGCGGAAATGGTCACATCATGCTTATCCCGCAGCTGTTCCACAACCTGCTCCAGCCGGTTTGCCGGAAAGCCGCACATTTCCACACGGCCACCGCCGGGGATAGCGCGGGTCGTGAGATTGAGGTCCAGTTCCGCAGCAGCAGTTTTGGCGTCCTCACCGTACAGCTCAAAAAAATCCCCCATTTGGTAGAGGATTATATCATCCGGGTGGCGCTCCTTGACGCCGTTGTATTCCCACACAGCCGGGTCCGGCTGCTGGGCTTGCAGGGCATCTTCTTCCGCCAGGGCCTTTTCTGCCTGGATTTTGTCATACTCCGCCTGTTCCTGTTCTGTGAGATAGCGTCCCTTCTGGATCAGGTCGGTAATCCGTTTGGCGACTTTCTCCCAGGTGAAATGCACATCCGGGCAGCCGTCTTTTTTGTAGTGCAGACCTTTTCCGTCGTGGCTTTCATCGCTTTTCATTGCACCGGACAGGGCATGGGAGTGACCGCCAATACCATACTTATGTTTGAGAAAATCCACCTTTTCCTTATCCGTATGGGGTTCCTGGAAAAAGGTGAAAACTCGGCCCTTACCGCCCTCAAATCCGCTGCCTCTGGTCATGGCGGCGTCGATCTCGTCCTCAGAGATAAACTGCTTGACCGAAGGTACTTCCGTCAACTGAGAGGTAAAGGTGGTGCGAGGCAAGGACAGATCTTGCAGGTTCTCCCAAATTTCTTTGGGTTTATGGTAGTGGAAGCGCAGCAAATCCCGATCCTGCTGGTAGGCCGTCCAGAAGGCAGCATATTCTTCCGCAAGGTTCTGGCGAAACTCCGGGCTTTTCAGCTGTTCGGTGAGCCATGCAGATTCCTCCGGGAAACCGCGCCCCGGATTGTTGGAAAGGATGGGCAGATACCCAGCTTCTCTGGCTTCCTCGCTGAAATCGTGGTACAGATTCCAGAACTTTTCCGCGAGGAGGGAGCGTTCATAGCCCGCAGCCTCAGCCAGCTCCACATTGGTGGCAAACTGGCCGTCCTGCAAAAGCTGGCCGATACGCTCAGCGGCACTCTCCCAGGAAATGACCTGGGCGGACTTATCGTAACGGGCAGTTTTGCCGTGGGAAAGATGGATTCCATCCTCGGCATACCATGCAGTGATGCTGCCAATCCCGTTGCCGCCATGGTACAGGGTTTTCAGGGTGTCTGCGATCTCGGTGGTGGACTTCTGCTCCTCAAAGGCCGCGACAATGCGCTCTCTCTGGCGATAGGTGTTGCCGCCCAGCCGCAGCACATGGTCGATGTCAGCCTGGGCAAAAGAAAAAGCAGAGGATGTTTTCACATTCTCTGCTTCATCTATGATTCTGATTTGTTCTGCTTCGGAGAGGAAGAAACTCAGCTGTGAATAAGCTCCGCCATCAGAATCTCCTCGGCCTGTGCTTTGCAGGTGTTCATCAGGCCCACCCAGCGCATCGGGTCGCTGGCTTTCAGCTGCTCCGTCGCGCCCGCGTCTTTCGCCAGCTGGGGCATCATCTGCTCCAGACGGCTCTGCGCTGTCTCGTCGATCTCGATGAGGTGCGGGTACAGCTTCTCGGTCAGCAGCAGCTGATTGTAAATCAGGGGCCGGTGTTCCTTCAGGTACGCTTTCCGCATCCTGCCGTACTTGCCCAGGGGCTTCTCCGGCTGTTCGGTCAGCTTCAGGTCGGGAATCTGATAATCTCCGTTCATCGTGTAAGTCAGGCTGTTCTCCATGTGTAACGCTCCTTTCCGCGAGTTGCTCGCGCTCATAGATCTGGATGGTGACGCCGATCTGCCGCAAAACCTGCTGGTTAATCTGGCTGACCGCCGCGCCCAACGCCCCAACCGTGGCCGGGGTATTGAAATCGAAAATCGGCATGAAGTCCTCATGCTGGAAATATTGTTCCGTATCCAGCCCACAGCGAGACATCAGGGCATAGGCGATACTGACGGTGGCGGCGGACTTAAATTGGACTTCGATGTTGTAATCATCGTACTCCGCCAGGAACGAACCGTCAACGATATAGCGGAAATCTCTCTGATGATCGTCCCAATACTCACTCGCCAGCTTTCCGGCTACATCCGTGAGCTGCTGGGCGAGATTGTCACCGGCAACGCCGTAGTTTTGCTCCAGCATGGCCGACACAGGCCCAATGTGCTGTTCTTCCAGCTGCCACAACCAGGGTGTACGGGAATGTTCACGGGTGCCGGTATCGGAAATATCGAACACATAGCGCAGGCGAAGCTTGTCGCCGGAATCGTCCACCAGGGCAATACCCTTGGAGCCACGGCGCACATACCGTCCCATTTTTTCATTCCACAGGTCATACTCGGCGCAGGCGGTGGCATCCGGGCGCTGGGCGTAAATCATCATTTGCTCGTGGAATGGGTATTTATAAAGGCGGGCGGCGGTGGTGAGAAAAGCCGTCCACTCCTTCCAGCTGCCTACAAGCTGGGTCGATACCTGTTCGGCCATCTGCCGGTAAAATTCAGCTTTGGATGGCATGGTTTTCTGTCCTCCCTTCATGTTGAATAGAAATGGGACGGCATATCAGGCCGTCCCATCAGGTCTTTATGTGTGTTTTTTACTCGTCGAAATCTGGGTACAGCTCCAGTTCGGCAAACTCGGTGTCGTTCATAGCTTGGAGTTTACCCAGGGCGCTGTCCGTCAGTTCCCGCAGCTCGGCTTCCTCCGGCGAAAGCTCACCGCGCATCTCCGTCAGAGCGTCGATCAGCCCGGTGCGGCTGCCGGTGTTGTAGATGCAAAGAAGGTTCGTTTCCTCAAAGGTGAAGTTGTTCATATCAAAGCTCCCTTTCCGCGCTCTTTTTTTGCGCTGTCTTTTTGTGTTCCGTCTTGGGCTGGCTTTTCAGCTGCTCCATTACGGACTTTTTCTTTTCCCGTTCCTCTCGATGGACGGCTGCTGCCAAGTCCATAAGAGAAATGGGCTGACCACTGCGGGCCTGTTGTTCCAGCTGGGCCACTGTCGGCTCCTTTGGGCCGTTATTGATGATACCGTCGATCATGCCGTAATCATCTTCCACCGTCATTTCCGCATTTCTCAGCGAATTTTCCGGCAAGAAACCTTGCACCTGGGTGAAACCAACACTGTCGCAGTAATGACAGGATACCTGACCATTCTGCTTGATGGCAACGATGTCACTGACGCTCATAGACGGGCTGTGAAAATCCACCGGCTTTTGCAGATTGAACTGCTCATACAGCCTTTCCAGCTGCTCCATAGTGCTGCCGGAACCGTCCAGAGGGGCGGTATAGATAAGGTCATAGTTACTCCGCTCTACGGACAGATTGTGCGATTGCAGCCAATCCAGATTCATAAAACGCACATTCTGCGGGTCATCCTTGCTCACCTGATAAATAGCAAAACAATTTCCCTCATGGGAAAGAAACGCCTGTTCCCGTTCCAACTGCCGATCCTGTCGTTCCAAAACTTTTTCGTGAAAGTCCGGGCTTTGCTCCCATTCCTCGCGGGACACAGCAAAGATACCGTCATGGGCGTCCAGGTCGGCAGTGTCAAAGGCCATTTCCGGGTTTTCACCCTCCTGGACGATATAAACGGTCAGGTCTCGCTCCATCAGCTCATAGGCTCGCTCTTTGGAGAGGGGCAGAAGGTCACCGTCCAGGTAGCCGCATTTCTCCAGATCATCCTGAGTCAGTGCCGGGTCCGGCATGGGATACTCGTCCAACGCCTGCTCCTGGGCATCCGGCAGCTGGGTGGCGGCAGCTTCTGTGGTCTGCTGGCTGACCTGTTCCTGCATCTGGTGGTAAGCCGCCTCCTGCAAAGTCTCGATCATGGACAGCGGCGCATACTTGATGGACTTGCCGCCCATCCCCAGGTCCTCGCAGATATGGCTAACCGCTGTGGAACGGCCCATATCCGGCCCGTCCAACTGGCCGCCGTCCATCTGCTTCATGGTTGCCACATCGTAGAGCGTGTAGTCCCAGCCGGTGTCGCAGGGCTGAACATGAAGGTAGCTGGTATCATCCAGCACCAACAGGGCCTCCCGGTACTCGGCGCTGGGCTGGACACTTTCGGTATTTTCCGGCTCGGTCAGCTGTTCCGGTTCAGTCATCGGCACCAGCTGATCCAAGCGTCCCATAAGCTCGGCAGCTTTTTGGGTGGTTTCATCCGGTTCATCCTCGTTCACGATATTCTGGAGCCATTCGCGTACACCGCTGGCATCTCCGCTTCGGAGTGTGGCAGTCAGTTCGTGCAGTGCGTCCTCACGGCTATCTGCATTGTTCCGATACTCATAAGGGTCATAATCGAAAGTGAACTGGTCGATGTCTGCTGCCAGCTGCTCGATAGAGTCCTGCTGCGGTTCCGTGGCGGCAGTCAGGTCAATGCCGCGCTCCTTGCAGATTTCCTTGTAGTTGCGCTCGATGTCGTTAATCAGCTCGCAGGAAGTCTTGTTGATGGTCTCCAGACTGGCCCGCAGCTCCTTCAGCTCCTTGTCCTTCGACCAGGAAGCGATGTAGCCAAAACTGTTCTCGCCGGTCTGGATGCCGAAATACTGGCAAACCGCATAAGAAATGCTCTCGGCCTCCACTTCCTCGGTGTTGCGGTTCTTGGCGGCCTGTTTCACCGCCGTCAGATCTTCCTCCACTTCCAACCGCCACTCAAACCGATTCTCGTCCACATAGCGCCAGCCTTCCTCGGCGGCGGCCTGTTCCGCCTCTGCTTCGGTGGCGAAGTCCAGACGGAAGTCATGCTTGGTGCCGCCCTCGCTCACCATCACGATCTTCCAGGTCGGCTCCGCTTCGTACTTTTTGGGGTCGTGGAGCTTACTGTGCGCGGTCTCATGGACAGCGGCGGAAACAGTCTGCACCTCGCTCATGCCTTCCCGGATGGCGATCCGCTGCTGGTCAGAGGAGAAATAGCCGTCCATGTTCTCGGCCATCGGCTCAAACTCGATGGGAACCGGAGCCGAGCGGCGCAGAGCTTCCATGAAAGCCTCATAGTGCGGCACCGTCCCGGACAGGCTGGAGGCCAGCTCTGGCAGGGGCTTTCCGTCCGTCTGGCTCACATCGAACACCTTCACCGGACGGAACATGGGGATTTCAATTTCTTTTTCCTCCATGACCGCCTTGCCATCCGCGTCCAGGATGGGTGCATGAGTATCCGGGTCGCGCTTCATTTCCTCGATCTTCTTTTTGTAGGGCGTGGGGGCAATGATGGTGATACCATGCTCACCCTTTTTCACATGGCGCTCAAACTGATTTTTCCACTTGTTGAACCCGGCCACCAGGGTGGCGTCCGGGCGCTGCATATAGATGAGCATGGTGTTGTTGACGGAGTAGCGGTGGAACTTGGACATGACGGACAGATAGCGCATATACTTCTCGCTCTCAAACAGTTCCTTGATACCCTGTTCAATGCCCGCTGTGATCTCTTGTAACCGTTCTCGATTGGTGGTCTTATCAGCCATGAATTTCACTCTCCTTTCCAATTTGGCTATTTCTGATTGATGTTCGGCAATCCACAGCTTTTGCTCCTCCGGGCTGTTCTCCAGAAAAAAATCCAGCAGATAGCCCACATAGTCCTTTTTCTGGATTGCCTCCATGAATCGGGGATGTGGATTTTCCTCCGGTGTTTTGGGTGTGTAGTCCGTTTCCCACTTGCGGAGCAAATGAAAGTAGTCGGCCAGGACACGAAAGGCATGGTCTCGG
The DNA here is from genome assembly GCF_002159835.1 of Blautia sp. An249. Classification (GTDB taxonomy): domain Bacteria; phylum Bacillota; class Clostridia; order Lachnospirales; family Lachnospiraceae; genus Blautia_A; species Blautia_A avistercoris. Next base: position 26,324 of record NZ_NFJL01000016.1, read on the forward strand.
TCCTCCTTGAATTTCTGCGCCTCGGATTTCTGGCGGACATGGCGTCGCCGGGGAGGGGCCTGACTGTCATAAGCCAGGCCAAAATCCTGGGCCAGCTTCTCGGCGGCCTCTTTGGGGGACAGATTGTAGAGCCTCGCTGTGAAGTCAATCACATCGCCGGTGGCTCCGCAGCCAAAGCAATAAAAATATTCCTCGTTCAGCTTCATGCTGGGATTTTTGTCATCGTGGAAGGGACAACAGGCCATGCCGCTCCGGTTGACCTCGATTCCGTACATCTGCGCTGCTTCTCGGACGGTGATGGACTGCTTGACAGCCTCAAAGACACTTTCAGCCATGCTTACTCATTGCCTTTCTTGGGGGTGGGCGGCCTGTATCCGGCAGCCTTGGCCAGTTCACTGGCTGCCTTACGGCGCTCGGCGCTGTAAGGTTCCCGGACGGACACACAGCGTTTGGGAACGAGAAAGGTCTGGCGGTCCTTTTTCACAATCTGGTCCGGGTATTTCTCTGCCAGTCGCCGCAGCTTCTCCAGCAGCCGGGGGTCATGGGTATAGACCTCGGCGGTGGCTTCGGCCTGGTTGTAGAGGATGATGGTTTCCTGTTCATAGCGTGAGAGCTTCATCGTTTGCCACCTTTCTGCTGGTCAAACTCCAGCTTGAAGTTGGCGTACTGCCCATCATCCGCCAACACCACAGTGGCATCGTAGGTCTTGCCGGTTTTCTCGGAGTACAAGCCCCTCACATGAGCGCGGCCATCTTTGAGCAGTGCCGTTACGATGGCTTTGGTAGGTTGCTTGTGCTTCATCTCCCACCACTTGTTGTTTTTCCAAATTGCAAATTTGCAAGATTCTGTCTGACAGAAGAAGCCTTTTTGCATTTCTGCAACCTCTCCGCCACAGCGGGGGCATTTGCCCACCACTTCGTGGGAAGGGCTGAACAAATACTCCGTTCCCTTGATAGCTTGATAGGTTCCCACAAGTTCTTTGAGCATGGCACTAATCCCAGCCATGAAATCCTCCGGGGCCAGCTCGCCACGCTCGATCTCACCCAGCCGGTACTCCCACTCAGCAGTCAGAAGGGGCGATTGCAGCTGCTCCGGCAACACGGTGATAAGGGATACCGCGTCATGGGATGGCATGAGCTGCACGGTTTTCTTGCTCTTTTTGCGCTCCAAAAAGCCGGTGGAAACCAGCTTTTCCAGAATCCCGGCGCGGGTGGCCGGGGTCCCCAGGCCCTTGCGCTCGGCATCCTCCGGCATATCGTCCTTCCCGGCAGTCTCCATTGCGGAGAGTAGCGTATCTTCGGTGAAGTGCTTGGGCGGGGTGGTCTTGCCCTCCTTGACGGTAGCACCAGAAAGGGGCAGCGTCTGACCTTCAGACAGCTCAGGCAGAGCCTTGTCCTCGGGTTCTTTGTCCTGCTCCACATTCTTCAGCCCTGCGCGATAGGCAGCGTCCAGCGCCCGCCAGCCGTAATTTTTCACTGTGCGGCCTTTGGCAGTAAACTCCGCTCCGGCGCACTCGACAACAACGGCGGTTTCCGCAAAGGTATAGGGCTGGGCCACGGCGCACAGCAGGCGCAGAGCCACCAACTCCAGCACCGCCTTTTCGCCCACCGGCAGGCCGGACAGGTCCGCGCCCTGGAGGTTGCGGGTAGGGATCACTGCATGATGGTCGGTCACTTTCTTGTCGTTGACAATCTGGGCGGCATTGCAGGCAATCTCCATGCCATTGGAAAAGGGCATCGCCCCGGCAGTGAGCTGGACCAGCTCCGGTAGACTCGCCGCCATATCCGAAGTCAGATAGCGGCTGTCCGTCCGAGGGTAGGTACAGAGCTTCTTTTCATACAAATTTTGCAGGTAGTCCAGGGTTTGCTGGGCGGTGAACCCCAGCAGCCGGTTGGCGTCCCGTTGGAGGGTGGTCAGGTCATAGAGGGCGGGCGGCTTCTCGGATTTGTTTTTGCGCCCCACTTTTTTCACTGTGGCAGCCGCACCTTGGCAGGCCGTTTTCAGCTGTTGGGCGGCAGCCTTGTCTGCCATGCGCTCCCCGGAAACGGTGAAACCGGGCAGCTCCAGTGTGACCGTGTAGAATGGCACCGGCTTGAAGGTGTCGATCTCGGCTTCTCGCTGGACAATGAGGGCCAGCGTCGGGGACATGACACGTCCGATGTTGAGGGTCCGGTGGTACAGCACGGAAAACAGCCGGGTGGCATTGATACCCACCAGCCAGTCCGCTTTGGCGCGGCAGAGGGCCGCATCCCGCAGGCCGTCATAGTCTGCACCGGGGCGCAGGTTTGCAAAGCCCTCCCGGATGGCGGAATCCTCCATTGAGGAAATCCAGAGCCGCTTCATGGGCTTCTGGCAGCCCGCCAGCTCATAGACGCTGCGGAAGATCAGCTCCCCCTCGCGTCCGGCGTCGCAGGCGTTTACCACTTCGGTCACATCCGGGGCGTTCATCAGCTGCTTCAGCACATCAAACTGTTTCTTCTTGTCCTTGCTCACCACCATCTGCCAGGGTTCCGGCAGAATGGGCAGATCGTCATAGCGCCACTTGGCGTAGTCCGGGTTATAAGCGTCGGCGTCGGCCAGACCAGCCAGATGGCCCACACACCAGCTGACCCGCCAGCCGCCGCCCTCCAGATAGCCGTCCTTGCGGGCGGTGGCCCCAATCACGGCGGCCAGACTTTGGGCAACGGACGGTTTCTCAGCGATCACCAGCTTCATGGTTTTTCATCCTCCTTTCCCGCAGCCATGCGGTCAGCTGCCGGTGGCAGAATCCCACGCAGGGCTGACCGTCACGGTAATTTCCGCAGCCATAACAGGGGTGGCCGGGAGATAAAGTAGGAGGACGGGAAGTTTCCTTCCCGCCCTCCGGCCTGCGTGTCATCATGCGTTCATAGGGGCTGTCGGTGAAGCGGGTCAAACCGTCTTGTCCTCGCTTTCCTCGTCGCCGCCCCCGTCAGCGTCCGGCTCGTCAGATTCCTCGGTCTCCCAGGAGTCCTCGTCCTCCTGATCGGTATCATCCTCGCCGTAGTCATAATCGTCCAAATTGTCGTTGCCCTTGGTCTTGGGTCTGCTTTTTACCAGCTTAAAGTAGGCAAAAGCGCCGCCGCCACCCATCAGAGCCAGCACCGCCAAAAGAATGGCCGGATTCAGTCCTGCGGGTTTCTGCGCCGGTTCTTCCGGTTCCGGGGTTTCTTCCGGGGTCTCCGGTTCCGGCTCCTTACCCGTGCAGGCGCTCATATTGGTGGCACACACCGGGCAGGCCGTATTCACCGCACCGGCCACACATTTCTCCGTACAGGTACAGGTGGCGGGCTGCTCCTGGGTGGTCTGACCGTCCTCCATCAGCGCCATCAGGTCCGCCTCGTCCACCTGGTTTAAGAAGTGGACAGCGGTTTCCTTGTCCTCGTTGGCCCGGTCAATGAGGATGTAGAAGTAGTTGCCTGCCTTGGTGGTGACGGTGATGAGCTGCTTGTTGTCGCCGAAATCATCCACCAGGGCGGCGTTGCCATCCGGGGTCAGGGCCGGACTGTCCTCGGTTTCCTCCACGACCACATTGCTGTCGTTGGTGGCATCCTCCGCCGGAAGTTCTTCCGTTCCCTGGGCAAAGGCAGTCACGGAAAGGCCCATCATCAGCACCAGGGCGGCGCAGAGGGCCGAAAGGGTTTTGAAAATTTTCTTATTCTTCATGGTCGGTATCCTCCTGTTCGTTGTAGTTGGCGGAGGCAGCGGCCATGCCAGGGACCGTACCACCGGAGAGCATGGCGTTCAGCTGCTCCGGGGTCAGCCGCAGGGCGCGCACCATCTGAACGATTTCCAGGTTCTCCGCCTCGGTTTTCTGCGCCTCCAGGGTTTTCAGCTTGTCCTGGTACTCCGCGATCTTCTCGCGGACCTTGGCAATCTCCTGGTCAATGCGCTGGATTTTGTTCTTAGCCATTTCAATCACTCCTTTTCTCATAAATCGGCCTTACCAGTTCATCAGGCCGTAGCCCTTGATGCACTCGTAGGACAGGGAATAACTCTTGATCTTGCAGGCGTCGCCAGAATTGCCCTCCACGGTGTAGACCCGGCTGCCGTCTGTGCCGACCACAAGGCCCACATGGTCGGCGCTGCCATCCAGGTCCCAGTCAAAGAAGATGGCGTCGCCGGGGGCGATATTGGCGTAATCACGCCCGCCCCATTGTCCGTGAGACTGGAACCACGGAATACCCTGGGACTGGCAGGCGGCAAAGCGCGGCTCGGACAGCCCCATCTGGCCGTAGCACCAGGACACGAAGCAGGCGCACCATTCCACACGGGAATTGAAGCCGTACCAGCTCCAGTAGGGCTGACCGCCCACATTGCCCACCTGACTTTTGGCTATGTCCACCACGGCCTGATTGCCGGGGCGGGTGCCGTTGACGAATACCACGCCGGTCAGGTCCTCGGAGTTGCTCGTATCCGGGGAGCCGCCGCCGAAGATCAGCGGCTTGTTGCCCAGCGTCTGCCGGTACACCTGGTACATTTCCAGCTGTTCCGGGGTTAGCAGCTCCGAAGCCACGGAAGATATGGGCTTGCTGGTGAGCTTCACATTCAGAATGTAATACTCATACGGGACTTCCTCGGTGGTCGTCTCGCCGGTCACGGGGTCCGTGGAAGTTTCGGTGCGGTATCGTATCTCCACTTCCTCGGTAAGCGTCAGTTCATACTGTGCGTCGAACACGCGCTCCAGCTCGGCCTGGGCGCTCTGCCGGGTATAGCCTTGCAGCACGGCGGACAGGTAGGCTGCCAGCTCATGGGGGTCATGCCCGATCATATCCAGGTCATAGCGGTACTCGTCATACCCCGGATGGCTGCTTTCGATGTTGTCGATCTCGGCTTGCAGCGCCGTTTCTTTGGCAGCGTAGTCGGCCTCCACCGCCACCAGCTCAGGATCATCCGACGGGTAGGTGGTGCCGGACACCACGGAACCGATACTCTGCGCCATCATGGAGCAGGAGGACATGGTGTTGAGCAGCATACAGACCAGCAGGAAGATCGCACCCGCAATCAAAAAGCCCTTTTTGTGGCGCATGACAAACGCGCCCGCTTGCTGGGCTTTCTCCTTGACCGCCTTGGCCGCCATGCCGGTGGCCTCCGCAGTCTTGGCGGTGTTCCCGACAGCTTGACCGGCGCGCTTGGCGGCAGCGTATTCCTTTTTGATGGCCTGTTTCTGCTGCCAGCGGGAGATGGGGTTGCTGGCAAGCTGGGGATTTTCCCGCAGGGACTTCTGATACAAGGCGTTCACATTGGCCTTCTCCAGCTTCTGCTCGGCCTGGGCCGCCTTGCGGTAGGGCTTCAACTTGTGGCTGCGGTAGCCTTCCCGTGCAAGCCTAACGCCGGTCTCGGCAGCCTCCTCGGACTTGTGGGCGCTCTCCACGCCCACATTGTCCTGTTCGGTCTCCCGGATTTCCTTGTGGAGCTTCCCCAGAGCGGCATTGGCGGGGGTATCCCGCACCGCATGGGACAATTTGGAGGGCGGCTTCTTCTTGTCCTCCAGCACCAGCTTGGTGGTCACTTTGCCGGTCTCCGGGTCCACCGTCTTTTGCCGGACCTGCTTTTTGGGGATTTTGGCCTGCGCCTTGTCTGCTTTGGCGGCGGCCTTGTCCGCCTTACGGATGGGCTTCTCCAGAGCCGGGTCAGCCCGTTCCTCGTCCGTAAAGCGCAGGCGCGGTTCCTTATTCAAACCATTCCCCCAACATGAGGGAGGCCGTCATGTAGCGCAGCTCCACATAGACGGCCAGCCCCACAGGGTCACGGGAGGGGTGCTGAAGCAGATGGGCGTAGATCTGCGCCACCACATTGGCCAGCAGCTCGGACTGCCCGCCCTCGAAGATGACGATGGCCGGGACGCCGTTCATGGCGCACCAGATTTCCGTCAGGCGCAGCAGGCCCGCTTCGCCGTCCTCGTTCAGCTCCGCAGCCTGATCCGCCGCCGTGCGGGTCTCGCTGACGGCATCGGCCAGCTCGGTGAGCAGCTGGGTGCGCTCACCCTCCAGGGCATCGTCAAAAAACATCATGGTATTCAGTTCGGTGTTGGGTTTCATGGTCATTCATCCTCCTTTTTCAGTTCCTGGGGTTTGGTGGTCATAATGCGGTACAGCTCGGTGTTCTTGGGGAAATGGTCCACGAAAGGCAGGATCGTGGAGCCATAGAACAGCAGGCCCTCGCCCTCGCTGGAGTGGGTCACATAGGAAAGCTGGTGAGGGGAAATGCCCAGCTGCTTGGCGAGAATCTGCCGGTCCCCGCCCGCCTGGTTGAGCATATACACGAAGTCGGAGTTCTCAAAGATGTTCTCCACCTCGCGGGAAGAAAGCAAGTCTTTGACATTCTGCGTGATGCCGGTGGGGATGCCGCCCCATTTTCTGAACCGCTTCCAAATCTCCACCGTGTAGGCGGCGGTCTGTTCCTCTTTCAGCAGCAGGTGCATCTCGTCGATGTAGTAACGGGTGGATTTGTGGGCAGCACGGTTGATGGTAACGCGGTTCCACACTTGGTCCTGGACCACCAGCATACCGATCTTTTTCAGCTGCTTGCCCAGCTCCTTGATGTCGTAGCAGACGATACGGTTGTTGATGTCCACATTGCTCTGATGGTTAAACACATTGAGGGAGCCGGTCACATAGATTTCCAGCGCCGTGGCGATGTACTGCGCCTCTTTCTCGTCCTGCGCCCGCAGCAGGTTGTAGAGGTCCTCCAGGATGGGCATATTCTCCGGGCGGGGGTCATTGAGATAGTCCTGATACACCAGCCGCACACAGCGGTCAATGATGGTTTTCTGAACCGGCTGCAAGCCCTCTTTGCCGCCTACGATCAGCTCGCACAGAGACAGGATGAAGTCGGACTTGAGAGACAGCGGACTTTCATCGTCCGAGTAGTCCAGGTTCAAATCCATAGGGTTAATGTAATTGCTGCTGGTGGGCGAAATCTTGATGACCTGCCCATGCAGGCGCTCCACCAAGGGCGCGTACTCGGCCTCCGGGTCGCAGATAATGATGTCATCATTGGTGAGCAGGAAACAGTTGGCGATCTCGCGCTTGGCGCTGAAGGACTTGCCGGAACCAGGGGTGCCGAGAATCAGTCCATTGGGGTTTTTCAGCAGCTTGCGGTCCACCATGATGAGGTTGTTGGACAGGGCGTTGATACCGTAGTACAGCGCCTCTTTGCCGTTCTGGAAAAGCTCCTGGGTGGTGAACGGAACAAAGATAGCCGTGGAACTGGTGGTCAGCCCCCGCTGAATCTCGATCTGATTGAGGCCCAAGGGCAGCGCAGACATCAGCCCTTCTTCCTGCTGGAAGTCAAGCCTTGTCAGCTGGCAGTTGTACTTCTGTGCGATGGAACTGGCCTGGAACACATTGTTGCCCAGCTGCCGGGGATTGTCCGCCGTGTTCAGCACCAGGAAGGTCACAAGGAACATTCGCTCGTTTCGGCTCTGCAAATCCTGCAAGAGCTTCTTGGCCTCGGCACCGTAGGTGGCAAGGTCGGAGGGAATGATGTCCATGTCATATCCGGCGCGGACGGCTTTTTTCTGTTCCTCAATTTTGGATTTATCCAGGTCGGTGATTTTCCGCTTGACCGTCTTGATGGCCTTGATCTGATCTACGGACTGGATATGCAGGCTGACGATCAGAGAGCTTTCCATATCCAGAAAATCCGCCAGCATCCGGTCATTCAGCTCCGGGGCGAGGATCTGCAAAAAAGAAACAGCCCCGTATTTTTTACCCATACGGAACTGTTTGCCGGTGCGGAACTCGAAGCCGGACGGCGCGATGAAATCCTTGGTGGACAGACCGGACGGAGCCAGCCAGTCCCATTCAAAGCGGAACGGCACCTGTTCATCCATGTGGAAAATGCCGTGAAGCTGTGCCAGCCGCGCCTTGCCGTCCAGGGTCTCGGCGGCCACGCCCAGGCGTTTGAAGTTGTTGAGAATGTCGGTCTCAATGCGCTCCAGACGGGGCTTGGCGGCCTTGAGGCTGTCGGCGTCGATGCCGAAAGTCAGGTACTTGGTCTTGATAAGACCGTTGTTGCCTCTTGCCAGCTGGTTTTGCAGCATGGTGGTGTACTCCACCCGGATGCTGTCAAAATCATCCCCCTGGAGAGGAATGTTGATGGCGCGGGCAAAGGTCTCCTCAGAGGCTGCCAGGTTCAAAAAGGACAGCTGGAACTGAATGGAGCTGTCGAAGTAGTTGAGGAAATCGCACCAGCCCTCGAAGATCGCTGTCTTGTCCTCGTTCTGCGAGAGCTGATAGTTGATGTCCTGGAATTGGATGGTCTTTGTGTAGCGGCTGCCTGCCACACGGCAGATGCCGTCCGGCCACATCCGTTCATAGGGGATACTGTCCTGAGCCGATTTTTTCTTTTTGTCTGTGCGATTGGCACGGGCAATGGCAGCCTCGATCTGCTTTCTGTCGGCGCGGGACAGCTTTTTCATCTTTTTCTGATTAACCGGCTGCGCGGTCTTTTCGTCTTTTCCGAACAGCCGGTGCAGCCAGCTTTTGATTACCGTGAACAATGTCATACACCTCCTTGTCGAGTTTTTCCTGCCGTTCCAAAACGGCATAGAAGTTGTTGGTCTGATACGGGCGCTCCTTGGGCCGGATGACGGCCACCTTGATGATATTGCCCACGATCTTTTCCAGGGGCTGACCGTGTTTTTCATACATCGCCAGCATGAAGAAGGGCAGCATGACCAGCATCATACACATGGCAGCCACGCTGTTTCCCACAGGCCCCCGGAGCAGGAAGAAAAGCGGTACGCCGATCAGCGCACCGCCGCCGAAGCAGACAAGCTGCCTCTTGGTTAAGTTGAACGCGACCTTGGTTTTGACTTTCGTAAGATCCTTGGGTACAGGTACATAAGCCAAAGGGATTACCTCCTTCCTGGTTAATGTGCATTGAAAACGGATTTTGCGAGGCTGCCGGTCTTAAAGAGCGTAAAGCACAACAGGACCGTATAGCCCACGCAGCTCCAGATGGCCATAATGATGTCGGATTCGGTGGCAATACTCTGCACCAGCACGGCGTAGATCGCCACACAGACGATGATGAGAAATGCCTGGAAGCCCAGGGCGATCAACGAGCGCAGATAGTTCTGGCCCATACCGCCCCATTCCTTGCCCATCATGGTGGCCATAGGGATGGGAGCCACCGAGGTCACAAGGTAAATCTCAATCATACGGCCATAAATCACGATAAAGATACAAATGTAAAGCGCCCACATGGTAATGCCGATAAAGAGCGACTGGAACCACAGGCCGAACAGCGGCCCCAGGTCCATATCCATCAGCCGGGACTCCATATCGGTCATGACAGAGGAGATGTCGATGGAAGCGTCGGAACCGATGATGCCCGCCGCCTGCGCCACCACACTTTGAGCTGCGTCAAACACGCCCATCACGATGTTCCAGGTGTTTGAGACGATGAGGATGGCAGCGGCAGATTTGAACACCCATTTGAAGATCATCCAGGTGTCCACATCATGCAGGTTGTTCTTGTCGGTAATCATCTGAATCAGCTCCAGCGTCATCACGATAGCCAGGATCACGCCAGCAATCGGCACCATGATGGAGTTGGAGAGATTTTGGATCATGCTGAAAATACTCCCGTTCCAGCCCTGAGGGGTCTGGCCCACCTGTGTCGCAATGTCTGCGACCTGCTGGTTCACGCTATCGAACATCCCCGATAAGTTGCTCATAATGCCGCCTACCAACATTTCCTTGAGCCAGTCAGTAAGGGCATCGAGTAAGAAATCCATACGGTGTCAACCTCCTTTCAGCCGCCCCCGCTTGGGGGCAGGGGCGGCAAGGATTTCTTATGACAGCTTAACGACGGGAGCGATCAGACGGTGAACAGGCTGGAGAGCAGGGGTACGAGGACCATGCCGACCACGGCGACGCCAGCGCCAGCCATGAGCTGCTTCATGCCCTGGGACTTCGCACCGGGGTTGTCGTTGCCGTAACCTTCCAGCAGGTTGATGACACCCCAGATGCCGAGACCAGCGCCCAGAGCGATAACGAGGGTCTGAAGAACGGTGATAGCCTGATTGAAAAATGCCATAAATTATAGTTAGCCGGAATCATTTGAAAAGTTTGATTTAGTCATTCATAGGCATACAAAAGCCGGAACAATCGGCACCCGGTTTCCGGGGCCTGATTCCGGCTGTCCTCCTTTTTTCATTATTTTTTGGTGATTGTCCGCTTTGTACGCCGATGGCCCCATCCGGGGCGGTTGAGGCGGGTAGATAAGATCACTCCTATTACAATAAATTTGGACAGGAAAGCCGGACAGCCAGTCCGGCTTTCCCTCCATCTCGTGCCTAAGCTACAATGAGAGGAGCAACTGGCTGACCAATCACTCCTTGGGCTTGTATGTCCGTGTGAAAGACTGTTAGCCATCCTCTCGTTGCAGCGTTCGATTTAAGCAGGTTGAACCACCGGATGTCGGAGAGTTCGTGTCACACAATAGATTGAATCGGCAGCGAGAAAAGATGGATTCCGGTTGCAGATTCTTTGTATTGGAGGAATGTGAATGAACTGCGTTGGCATCGATGTTTCCAAGGGTAAGAGCATGATTGCAGTCATGCGGCCCTTCGGAGAGGTAGTGGTTTCACCCTTTGAAGTACGTCACACCGCCAATGAACTGAGCGAGCTGGCAGGACTGCTCAAAAGCCTGGACGGCGAGACCCGTGTGGTGATGGAATCCACGGGTAATTACCATGCTCCGGTGGCCTGGCTGCTCCACGACGCGGGCCTTTATGTCTCGGTAGTCAATGCAATGCTGGTGCATGACTACGGAAACAACAGTTTAAGACGGGCCAAAACCGACAAAAAGGATGCCGTAAAGCTGGCCAACTACGGTCTTGACCACTGGCTCACATTGCCGAGATATATCCCGGAGGAGGATACCCGACTCATGCTGAAAATCTGCTACCGGCAGTACCAACAGTATTCCAAAGTTCAGACCATGCTGAAGAATAACCTGATCTCCCTGCTGGACACCACCTTCCCAGACGCAAATCGCTTGTTTACCAGTCCGCCCCGCGCCGATGGCAGCGAGAAGTGGGTGGACTTTGTCGCTACTTTTTGGCATTGCGAGTGCGTTTGTGGCCGGTCTGAGAAGGCCTTTACTACCCAATACCAGAAGTGGTGCAGAAAGCACGGCTACAATTTCAGCGAGGATAAGGCGCTGGATATTTATGCCTCTGCTTGCAGACACTTCGGTGTCATACCGAAAACGGATACGGCAAAACTTTTGGTAGAACAGGCCATTTCTCAACTCCAGACAACTTCTTCCGCGTTAGCTGCTCTCAAACAGGAGATGCAATCCCTGGCAGCTTCTCTGCCGGAGTATCCTGTAGTGATGGGGATGTTTGGTGTTGGCCCAACCCTCGGCCCTCAACTCCTGGCTGAAATTGGCGATGTACGCCGTTTTCATTCCAAAAAAGCGTTGGTTGCCTTTGCGGGTATTGACGCCCCGCCCTACCAATCCGGTCAAATAGATGTCCGTAGCCGTAGCATTTCCAAGCGAGGATCTGCCTCACTGCGCAGGACGCTCTTTCTGGTGATGAGCGTCATCCTGCAATGTGCTCCAATAGACGAGCCGGTGTACCAGTTCATGGACAAGAAACGCTCTGAAGGCAAGCCATATCGTGTCTACATGATGGCCTCTGCCAACAAGTTCCTGCGCATCTACTACGCTTCTGTGAAAGCCTACTTGGAATCCCTGGAGCACGACTGATTTTTACACTCTATACCATCTGGCTGGCCGCCGTTTTAATTTTGAGATGCTCAGCGGCTTGATTTTGTATTGCATTTTTTCGCCTCCCTAAAAATCTGAAATTTCTACTTGACTTTTATTAGCAGGTCTTTCACAGCGGAACAGATTTACACGCCCTCTGCGTCTACTTCATACACATCGTAGACCTCGTTGGGCTTGAGCTTGAGCCGGGTGGACAGGAACGCCTCGATGTCAAAGGCGTTCTTGGGGTCCGCGTCGGCGGTGTACGGGTAATTGGGGTGCTTGGTGATGTCGTACTTGTCCGAGAGGAAAGGCCGCACACCGCGCAGCTGGAGGATACACTTGCCGCCGTCCATGACGGCCAGTTCATCCTGGCTCATAAGCTCTTTGCCGAGCTTTTGGTAGTTAAGAGAATGGGATGTCTCGCGGCCCCGGCTCTCGCCGGTGTTGTAGGTGTCGATGGTCTCCTTGCCCAGCACGGCGGCCAGCTCCTTGAGGGTTGTCGGCTCTTTGCCGCCCAGGAAGATGGAGGTATCCATGTTGCCGATGATGGTATCGGCGTTGTCCTTGTAGATAGCTTTGAGCTGGGACTGTGCTTGCAGCACCAGGCAGGCGGAAATCTCACGGCTTCGGATGGTGGCAACCAGCTTTTCCAGCCGAGGGATCTGTCCAATATTGGCGGCCTCGTCAATGAGGCACCGCACATGGACCGGCAGCCGCCCGCCGTACACATCGTCCGCTTTTTCGCAGAGCAGATTGAACAGCTGGGTGTAGCACATGGAGATCAGGAAGTTAAAGCTATCGTCCGTGTCGCTCATAATCAAGAACAAGGCGGTTTTCCGGTCTCCCAGGGTATCCAGCTCCAGCTCGTCGTAGGCCGTGACCTCCCGCAGCTCCGCGATGTCGAACACGGCAAGGCGCGCACCGCAGGAAATCAGGATGGATTTTGCGGTTTTGCCCGCAGCCAGCTTGTACTTTTTGTACTGACGGACGGCGAAGTGGTTGGGCTTCTCTGCCTCCAGCGCGTCAAACATCAGGTCCACGGGGTTCTTGAACTCCTCGTCATCCTCCCGGACCTCCATCGCGTTGATGAACTCGATGAGGGTGGAGAAATTCTGTTCCTCCACCGGGGCCTCGTAGTGGATATACCCAATGAGGGCGCAGTACAAAAGCGTCTCGGCCTTAACCCAAAAATCGTCCCCGGCCTTGCCCTCGCCCTTGGTGTTGGCGATCAGCGTCGTGACCAGTTTCAAGATGTCCTTTTCGGAGTGGATGTAGGCAAAGGGATTATAGTGCATGGACTTCTTGAAGTTGATGGTATTGAGGACTTTGATCCGATAAGGCTCATAGATGTCCTTGCCGTGCTTATCCTTCATGGGCTTGCCGTCCTTGCCCAGCTTGGGTGTGCCGCGCTGAAGCATTTTGCCGCACTCCACCAGGATGGTGCCTTTTGGGTCTGTCACCACATAGGAGCTGTGCATCTGCATCAGGTTCGGTTTCAGCCAGAAGCGGGTCTTGCCGGAACCGGAGCCACCGATCACCAGCACATTTTTGTTTCTGGCGGTCTTGGGGTCCTTGGGGCGGCTGTTCATGGTCAGGCTCTCGGTTTTAGTCAGAATCACATTGTTCTGGAACACCGGGTCGATGTAGGGTGCGATGTCCTCATGGGTGCCCCAGCGGGCGCTGCCATACTCCATACCGTGCCGGTACTTCTTGGCGTTCTTGCTTTTGAGATACACGGCCAATCGCAGGCCAGCGCCGCAGCACAGCCCCACCAGCAGGTCCAAAGGGTGCAGGCTGGGCCACCAGCTGGCCAGCGCCACCGGCAGCGTGGAGAAGAACGAAAGCATTTTTGCCGAAGCGTCCGCACCCACGGCCATCCGCCATCCTTCACCGAAGTTGGTTGCGAACAGCCCCATCAGGATATAGGGCATATTCAGCAAAAGGAGCTTTTTGATGTCAAGTTGCTTTTTCATCTTCATCGTTCCAGCTCCTTCCGCTTGTTCCGGTCCACAACGGCGTGTTTCACCAGCTCTTTGAACTGGCTCAGCTTTGCCAGCACGGACGGACGCTCTGTTTTCTGCGCCTTTCTGACCTTCTTGCCGGTGTACTCGGTAAAGGCAGCGGTCAGGGCATCCGCATCGCGGCCTTTGAAAAAGATCAGGTACTTGGGCGGGGAGCTGCTGCGGTCCTTCTTCACCGCATAGTCAACGCCGTATTTCCGGGCGATCTTTTCAAACTCCTTGATGGAGGGGTCGGTGATCTCGATGTTGGAAACGCCCTGATTCTGGCCGATCAGCTGCTTCACCGTCTGTTTGCCGTGGGGAATCACGGGGGTATCCCGGCTTTTCTGCTTTTGCAGCTTCTTTTCCTTGCGGTGGGCAAGGTACTTGGTGATGGCGGCCTTAAACAGCCGCCCGGTAAACTTTGTTCCGCTGACTACCAGCGTCAAAGTCCTGTTTTCCACTTCCTCCTGCATAGGTCATCGCCTCCTTTCCACGGATTTTGCAGGGGTGGCGCTTGATACTAAGGCGGGACCACCAGCCGCCGCAGCAGGTATTTCATCATGGCAGGCTCCTTTCAACGCAGCTGATCGGAGCGGTCATAGTACAGATGTCCCTGGCGCACCTTGGCATGGCTGAGAATCTTGATGTGGCCCTTTTCCTGGTTCTCCAGGCTTTTCTGGTATCCGGCCTCCGTCAGAAACAGGCGGGTCCGTTCGCCTTTCCAGCCCACCGGCGAATCGTGGGTCAGCACATCGAAGATAATCATGTGCCGGGTGTCCTCGGCAAACCGCTCCAAATCCATGTACTCATGGCCGTGGTAGTTCTGCGCCCCGGCCTTGAGCCGCATTTCCTCCATCAGCTGGCCCACGGTCTTACGCTCAGGCATGGCGCGCACCTCCTTTCCCGCGTCCCTGGCCTTTCACAGTCAGGATACCGTCCAGGGTGGTAGCGGTGATCCGCAGGCGCTCAGCGGTGGCGATGTCATTCTTCACGGTCTCGTCGATGCCGTGGCCGCAGACCACCAGCACATGGGACCGGCGCAGATAGTCTCGCACCATATCCAGCCCGTCCTTGTGTTCCTGGGGAATCTCGTCCTTGAGGAAGGTGGACAAGAACAGAACCGGGCAGATGGGCGAATACCCGGCGTCGTACACCTGGCGGCAGTAGGTGGCAGCGTTCTCGGCGTTCTCATACTGGTTGTTGCTCCAGGGAGCCGTAATGTAGGCAAGAGGTCGTTTCATGGCAAAATCCTTTCTCCCGGTATTGCCGGGCAACAGAAAAGCGGCTGTTTACCAGCCGCCTGTGTTCATATCGTGATTGACTTGTACGGTGTAGTGATTGCTGATCGTGGTGGGCGCGTTGAACAGCACTGCAAGCAAATACTGTTTCATATTGCGGACCTCCGTGGTGTTTTTCTGCATACCGTCCATGACAAATCGGATATGCTCGCTATCCAGCTTCAAGAACCGGGAGCGCACGACTTCATGGGGAAAGTCGCTGCCAGCGATCCGAGTGGTTTTACGTTTGGCACAAACGGTCTCCACCATCAGCTCCACAATCTCGTCCAGGTCCTCACGGTAGGTCGAAAACTCTCTGCACAGATAGTCATACTCGATGTTCTCCAGAATCAATTCCCGATAATTTTCTATCTCTGAGACAGACATCGCATCCCTTCCTTTCCGTTCCGGCAGCTGTGCTGCCGCTGTTTCCCGGAAGGGAATGGAATCGGTACTTGCTCCATGAGTATTTTGTTTTTGAGTATTTGGTTTCTCTATATTTAATTCTGCGGGCTTTTCCGTATCCGGTTTATCCAGATACGGGTTTTCCGTATCTGGTGAAGCCGTATCTGGTACAGCCGTATCCGGCCTTGGCGTTTCTGGCTGCCTGGGCTGGGGTTTCTCATAAATCACATACTCGGTGTCGCTGATCCGGCCTTGTTGGTCCCGCAGCTGGTTCCGCACGATGTAACCGGCGGTTTCCAACTCCCGCAGCGCACTGCCGATGGCATCAACGCCCTCCTTGCAGATTTTCGCAAGTCCACGGGTAGTATAGTTCCAGTCATCAGGCAGGGATAACATCATGGAAAGAAGCCCCTTTGCCTTGAGGGATAGTTCGTGGTTCCGCAGGTGATGATTGCTCATCACGGTATAATCTTTGGTCCGTTCAATGCGAAAAACGGCCATTGACTTCACTCCTTTCTAATTTTAGGGCATGAAAAAAGCCACAATCCTTCGTGAAAAAGACTGTGGCTTTCAGCTGTTTTTGTTGTTCTGCCAGGGCCGGTAAGGACGCTTGTACTTCGGCGGATGACTGAACATCGGCTCATGCTCCGAAAACGGGAGGGTCTGCAAAACCCGGTCAATGTCGGTGGATTCCATATCATACTGGGACTGGCAACTTTCCCGGATGGCATCTTTGATGCTCTGGACAGTACACATATTCATTCCTTTCCTTTCGTAGTGATAATGAGTTTACGGGTGGCGGCGGCGCTTGTCCGGTTTGAAGTCGAGCACATGGCCCTCGATCACACGGGCATACCGCTTGATTTTGATTTCCCGACGCTTCTGGCTTACGAGGGCGGCCTGATACCCGTCCTCCGTAAGAAACAGCCGCATATCATCGCCGGGGCAGCCGTAGGAACAAGGGCGCTGAACGGAAAACTCGATCATCCAGCGGGTGCTGTCCTGAAAACGCTCTACGGCCAAGATATTGTGTCCTTTCAGCTCACGGGCTGAAATATCCCTCATAGGCGGCTCCTTTCATCGTTCCTGGTCTCTCTGGCGCTTCTTCTGCCACGCCTCCAGCAGTTTGATAATGGTTTCCTGCATCCGCTGGGGCGTATAGCTTTTGGGGAAATACTTCCGCAGGGTGTCGGAGGTGAAAGTCACTTTGTCGAGATCACTTTTCTTTTCCTCACCCATGATGACGCGCATCATATCGAGGGTCAGATGTCCCTCCTGGCTGTATTTCTTGAGTCGCTGAGCCTGGGAGAGAGAGGGGGTAGCCTGTTCGCTGTCCATCGCGTCCAGCAAATCCCGCTGTTCTTCTTTTTTGAGAAAGGACAGCTCATAAGCCGGATTGAGGGCGATTTTCTTTTCATCGACCATATCCAGCAGTTCGGGAATCAGCTCCGTCAGGCGGATATAGCGCTGCACCTGGTTCCTACTCGAACCAGCCTGCTGCGCCAACAATTCATCTGCACGCAACTTCGTCCCAAGTTGGGACGAAGTTAAGTCCCCCCGTGCGCCTTGGTGTTTCATAGCCTCCAGCTTCATCTTGTAAGCAAAGGCCCTTTCGCTGGGGAGCAGGCTTTCACGTTGTAAGTTGCTGTCCACCATGATGATAGTGGCAGCATCATCGTCCAGGTCTCGGACAATGACAGGCATGGTTTCTTTCTCGGCCAGCTCACTGGCCCGGTGCCGCCTGTGACCGGCAACCAGCTCATAGCCGCCCTCCGGGTCCGGGCGGGCGATCGCCGGAACCAGAACACCATACTGCCGAACGCTGTCGGCGGTCTCCATCATGGCCTCGTCATCCTTGACTTTGAAGGGATGCCCCTTAAATGGGTGCAGCTCAGACAGCGGAATTTCCTGTATCTTCTCCAGCTTGGCATCCTGGCGGCTTTCCTCGGTGGAAAACAAATCATCGTATGGAGCCAGCTCTACTTTTTTCGCGCTGCTTTTCAAGTTTTATCACCTCCTTGGTCAGATTCTTATAGCCCTCGGCCACCTTGCCATTAGGGTCATGGGCAAAAATGCTTTTGCCCTCGGCGCTGATCTCCTTTGCCCGGACAGAATGGGGAATCTCGGTGCCGAACACCTTGATTTTGCTGCCATAGGTCTCCCGCAGCAGGGCGGCAATCTCCTTGGCGAAGTTGGTGCGGTTGTCCACCATCGTCAGCAATATGCCGTCGATCTGGAGCTTGGGGTTGATCTGCCGCTTCACCTTGTTTACGGTCTGGAGCAGCTGTTCCAGGCCCTTGGCGGGCAGGTACTCCGCCTGAACGGGGATTATGACCCTGTTGGCGGCGGCCAGGGCGTTGACCGTGAGCATACCCAGGGATGGCTGGCAGTCAATCAGGATATGGGAATACTGTCCCTTGAGCGTGTCCAGATACTGCCGCAGGATGGTCTCTCGGCTCATGGCGTTCACCAGGGAGACCTCCATGCCGGAGAGCTGGATGTCTGCGGGCATCAGGTCAACGCCCTCCGGGTGGTGCAGGATACCCTCGCCGGGGCGCAGCGGCTCGTCCATCAGGATACGGCCCATCGCGTCGGACAGGGTAAAGGGCAGCTTGTCCGGCTGGGGGTGGCCCAGGCTGATGGTCAGGCTGCCTTGCGGGTCCCCGTCGATCAGCAGCACTTTCTTTCCGGCCTGCGCCAGCCCAATCCCCAGGTTCGCGCAGGTGGTTGTCTTGCCAACGCCGCCTTTCTGGTTGGCGATGGCGATGATTTGCGTGTTCAATGACTTCACCTCATTTCTGAATTGTTCTATGGCTTCTGGAAATAGAAAAAGCCGCCACTTCAAAAATTGAAAGTGACGGCCTTTTCTTATCCCGGAATGAAATTCCCCGGAAACGCAAAAAGCGCCCAGTAGAAAATACTGAGCGCTTGGCGATTAGATTTATTCTCTTTTGTTCAAATTAGGTCAAATTCAGACAAACCGTTTTCACGAAAAAGGTCTCTTGGAGATGTATAAATAAACATCCCCTTGGCATCCCAAAATCGCGTCTCGGTTGTCCTATTTTTTAACCCATAAGCCCTCTTTTTGGGGTGGTTGTCCACCATTTAACCCATAGAAAACGGGTTAAAAGAGGCTTCGTTCTGTCAAATTGCGTCAAACCATTTGAAAAGGAAAAACCCCGGAAACCGCGTAGTTCCGGGGTTTTTGACCACTTTTGATAAAGTTTAGCGCTTGCTGAACTGCGGAGCGCGACGGGCAGCCTTGAGGCCGTATTTCTTTCTTTCTTTCATACGTGGATCTCTTGTTAAGAAACCTGCAGCTTTCAGTGCCGGTCTGTAGTCAGCGTCTGCCTGAAGCAGAGCTCTGGCAACACCGTGTCTGATAGCACCGGCCTGTCCTGTATATCCGCCGCCGTGTACATTGATGATCGCATCAAATTTGCCTTCTGCTTCTGTAGCAACTAATGGCTGACGTACGATCACTTTCAGTGTCTCTAAACCAAAATATTCATCAATATCTCTTTTATTAATTGTGATTTTACCGGTTCCAGGTACCAGGTAAACTCTTGCGATTGATTTTTTTCTTCTTCCTGTTCCGTAATATTTTGCGTTAGCCAATATTCTCTACCTCCTCACTAAAATGTTAATGTTTCCGGTTTCTGAGCTTCATGTTTGTGCTCAGGTCCAGCGTAAACGAAAAGCTTCTTTAACATGCTTCTTCCTAAAGGTCCTTTGGGAAGCATACCTTTTACTGCCAGTTCGATTACCTTTTCCGGTTTCTTATCTAACATTTCTTTTAATGTAGTCTCTTTCATTCCTCCTACATATCCAGAATGACGATAGTAGATTTTCTGTTCTAATTTCTTTCCGGTCACTTTCACCTTATCCGCATTTACAACGATTACATAATCACCGGTATCTACGTGAGGTGTAAACTGTGGTTTATTCTTTCCTCTTAAAACGCCGGCGATTCCTGATGCCATACGGCCCAGTGTACAGTCAGCAGCGTCAACTACATACCATTTTCTTTCGATTTTATCTGGATTAGCCATATAAGTCTGCATGGTTATACCTCCTGTATATAATCTGTATCAATCAATATTTTGTCTGCATTTCTTATGCATTTTTCATATTTTTGAAACGTTCATGCGGATAGCAGAATGTCCGAACTGCTTTGAGACGTCTGAGCCGGGGCTTTGGCTTATAGACATCTTCGCACTACGTCACATTGAGTTATTATATTATATCTGGTATTTTGTGTCAACCATTTTTCCGCCTTATTTTCGATTTTTAATCAAAAAAAGCAATCCCCATCAGCGTCAGCCCATGAGCCGGAGCTGTGGGTCCGGCAGCTTCCCGGTCACAGGCTTCTAAAATCTCTTTTACCTGTTCCGGCGGATACTGTCCGTTTCCCACTTCTATCAGAGTCCCCGCAATAATCCTTACCATATTGTACAGGAATCCCTCTCCGGAGATACGAATGGTGATCATATCCCCGTCTTTCCATATTTCTATAGCTGTTATGGTACGGATGGTGCTTTTTACCTGAGCCTTCGCTCCGCAGAAACTTTTAAAATCATGACGGCCAATGAGATACGATGTGGCCTCCCGCATTTTTTCCACATTCAGGGGATAGTGATAGAAATAAGAATACAGTCGTTCCGTGGGCACCGGAAACCGCCGGTTTAAGATCCTGTATTCATAAGTCTTTTCGCTGTCGCAGTATCGGGGATGAAATTCCGCCTCCACCTCTTCCGACAACTGAATGCGGATGTCCTCCGGAAGCCGCTGATTTAAAGCATAGGAAATCTTATCCCCCGGAATTCTCGTATTGGTATCGAATACCGCCACGTTTCCCAGGGCATGAACGCCCGCATCCGTTCTGCTGGCTCCGATTGTCTCGATTTCTTCCCCCAGAAGTTCAGACAGTTTTTCATTTAAAATCCCCTGAACGGTTACTCCGTTGGGCTGTACCTGCCACCCGCAGTAGTTTGTTCCGTCATATGCCACTACCAATCCTACCCGTTTCATAAATCCTCCTTAAAAAGCCGCTGCAAAATCCATTTTCTGCCGCGGCCTTTGTCTATAATCCTGCTATTCGAAAACCGATTGCAATTCCCATATAAAGAACTAAAATTCCAAAAGCGATCCAGTCCCCGGATGCATATTTCAGAGGTTTCATCTGGGTTCTGCCCGCACCTCCATGGTAACATCTGGCTTCCATAGCCATGGCCAGATCGTTGGCCCGCCGGAAGGCAGAGATAAATAACGGAACTAAAAGAGGAACCATATTTTTGGCTCTCTGAATGAAGTTTCCGCTTTCAAAATCCGCTCCCCTTGCCATCTGCGCCTTCATAATTTTATCCGTCTCTTCCAGTAAAATAGGAATAAAGCGAAGGGCTATGGACATCATCATGGAAATTTCATGAACGGGAACGTGAATCTTGTTCAGCGGACGCAGCAGTCTCTCCAGTCCGTCTGTAAGCTGGTTAGGTGTGGTCGTAAGAGTCATCACAGAGGAACCGATTACCAGATAAATTAACCGGATTGCCATTTTTACAGCCAGGGAAACACCCTCTTTCGTAATTTTCAGGATGCCAAACTTCCACAAAACCTCTCCCGGAGTCAAAAGCATATTGAAGAACACGGTAATCATCAGAATAATTACGATGGCCTTCAGACCTTTAAAAATAAATTTTACCGGTACCGTGGAAAGTTTAATCATTGCCGCCAGAAATATCGTGGCTACCAGATAACCCAAAAACGTATGGAACACAAAGACCGAAATCAGAAAAGCCAGCGTTCCGATAAATTTTGTTCTGGGATCTAACCGGTGAAGCACCGATTTTCCCGGATAGTATTGTCCTATTGTAATATCCCGGATCATGATTTTTCCTTTCCGCCCTGGTTCTTGTGCAGAGCCTTTAGTATACTTTCTTTCGCTTCCTCCACCGTAGTTGCTCCTGTATCCACATCCAGTCCCCGAGCTTTCAGTTCATGCATGATGTACGTAATCTGCGGAGCAGCAAGACCAATTTGCTCCAGTTCCCGATAGTGGGAAAACACTTCTTTGGGTACTCCGTCAAAGGCTACTTTTCCCCCGTTCATAACAATAATCCGTTCCACATATTTCGCAATATCTTCCATGCTGTGGGATACCAGAATGATGGTAATCCCCCTCTTTTTATGGAGAAGGGCTATTTCATCCAGAATCTCATCCCGCCCCCTGGGATCCAGTCCTGCTGTAGGTTCATCCAGAATCAGTATCTTTGGATTCATTGCCAGAACTCCGGCAATGGCCACCCGTTTTTTCTGTCCCCCGGAAAGTTCAAAGGGGGACTTCTGATAATATTCTTCCGGAATTCCCACCTGAGCCAGCGCCAGTCTGGCCTGCTGTTCTGCCTCTTCCTGGCTGTATCCCTGGTTCTTTGGTCCGAAACAGACATCTGTGATAATATCCGTCTCAAATAGCTGATGTTCCGGATACTGGAAGACCAGTCCTACCTCGCTTCTTAAATGCCGCAGGTTATACTTTTCTTCCCAGATATTCTCTCCGTTATATAAAACTTCTCCCCGGGTGGGGCGGATTAAGCCGTTAAAATGCTGGATTAATGTGGATTTTCCGCTTCCTGTGTGCCCGATCATTCCAATAAACTGTCCGTCCGGGATCTTAAGGCTGATATTTTCCAGAGCATGAATTTCATATGCACTTCCCGGATTGTACGTATAAGTTACATCTCTTAATTCTATTGACATATCGCGTTTACCAACTCCTCAATTGTCAGAATCCCCTCCGGAATCTCTGCGCCGGCTAACTTCAGTTCGTGAGCCAGGAGGGTTACCTGAGGAACATCTAATCTGTACTTTTTCAGGGTTTCTACCTGGGAGAAAATCTCTCTGGGCGTTCCCTTCATTACGATTTGTCCCTGATCCATCACATAGACTTTATCTGCATAAACCACTTCCTCCATGTAATGGGTAATCAGGATAACCGTAACGTTTTCCTTTTCATTTAACTCCCGCACAGCATGCAGAACTTCTTTCCGGCCGTTGGGATCCAGCATAGCCGTAGGCTCGTCTAAGATAATGCAGCGGGGATGCATGGCCATCACACCGGCAATGGCCACCCTCTGTTTCTGTCCCCCGGAAAGTTTATTGGGTGAATGGTGGCGGTAGGAAATCATCCCCACCTTTGCCAGGGAATCATCTACCCGTTTCCAGATGTCGTCCGTGGCCACCCCCATGTTTTCCGGGCCGAATCCCACGTCTTCTTCCACTACCGTGCCAATAATCTGGTTATCCGGATTCTGGAAAACCATTCCGGCTTTCTGTCTGATTTTCCAGAGATCCTCCTCTTCGGCTGTGGATGTTCCATCCACCCACAGAGTCCCCTCCGTAGGCAGAAGCAATGCGTTCATATGCTTGGCCAGAGTGGATTTTCCGCTTCCATTATGCCCCAGAACAGCGATAAACTGCCCTTCTTTAATATCCAAATCCACACTTTCTATGGCATGGCTGCCTTCCTGTACGTTTCCATTGTCGTCGTATTTTACATATTCAAATCCCAGTTTCTTCGCCTTAATAATTCCCATGACTGCCTCCTGTAAAAAGCCTCTGTATTTCTACTTCTGTTCTGGTTCTTTCAGCCCCAGCAGCTCATCCATTAAATCCCATATTTCTTCTCTTCCCTGCTTACTGGCTGCAGAAAATGGTATAATTTTTCCGCCGGGACGCAGATTCAGCCCTTCTTTAATCATTTTTACATGTTTGGGAAGCTGGCTTCGTTTTAATTTATCTGCTTTCGTGGCAATAATAATGGGTTCATATCCGTTATAGATCATCCAGTCATACATCATCCTGTCATTTTCTGAGGGTTGGTGACGAATATCAATCAGTAAGAAAACGGCCTTTAACATTCTGGAATGATGCAGATATTTCTCTATCATCTTTCCCCATTTTTCTTTTTCCGAAACGGCCGTTTTTGCATAACCGTAACCCGGAAGGTCTACCAGATACATCACATCATTGATATTATAAAAATTAATGGTCTGTGTTTTTCCCGGCTGGGCGCTGGTTCTGGCCAGAGACTTCCGGTTCATCAGCACATTAATCAGAGAGGATTTCCCCACATTGGATTTTCCGGCAAAAGCGATTTCCGGCACCTGATTACTGGGCAGTTTACTGGTAATTCCACATACAATATCTAAAGATACGTTCTTTATTATCATGTAACTTCTCCCTTTTTTAATTTGTAAAAGCTTCTGAAATCACATCCTGCATATTTTCCACATAGGCAATCCGCAGACCGCTTGTAATTTCTTTATCCATTTCCTGGACATCGGTTCTGTTTTCATCCGGAACCAGAACGGTTTTAATCTTTGCAAACTTGGCGGCCAGCAGTTTTTCTTTCAGTCCTCCGATGGGCAGCACATGTCCCCGCAGAGTGATTTCCCCTGTCATTGCCACCTCTGCTTTCACCGGCTTTTCCGTGATGGCAGAGAGCATTGCCGTAGCCATAGTAATACCGGCAG
This sequence comes from Blautia sp. An249, assembly GCF_002159835.1. Taxonomy (GTDB): domain Bacteria; phylum Bacillota; class Clostridia; order Lachnospirales; family Lachnospiraceae; genus Blautia_A; species Blautia_A avistercoris. Next base: position 50,291 of record NZ_NFJL01000016.1, read on the forward strand.
AAGGGCCGTCTTTGGGAACTGCCCCTTCGGGAATATGAATATGAATGTCATTGTTCCGGAAAAATTCCGGCGAGATTCCATAGCTGTCTGCCACAGAACGAATATAGCTGATGCCTGCCTGGGCAGACTCTTTCATAACATCGCCCAACTGACCGGTAAGCAAAAGTTCTCCTTTCCCGGGCATGACGTTTACTTCTATCTGCAGGGTGTCGCCTCCTACGCTGGTCCAGGCCAGTCCCCTGGCAATTCCCACCTCATCTTTTTTATTGGCGGTTTTATATGTATATTTTACAGGACCTAAATAGGTTTTCAGATTTCTGGAAGTAACCACAATCTTCTCTTTTCCGTTCTCCAGAATTTCCCTTGCGGCTTTTCTGCAAATCTGTCCGATCTTTCTCTCCAGATTCCGGACTCCGGCCTCCTTTGTGTATCCATTAATAATACTCTTATAGACTGCCGGCCGGATAATAAGCTGTTCCGGTTTCAGGCCGTGTACCGCAAGCTGCTTTGGCAGAAGATGAAGACTGGCAATATGCTCTTTCTCATTTTCTGTATAACTGGAAAGCTCGATAACCTCCATTCTGTCTAAAAGGGGACGGGGAATTTCCTGTATGTCGTTGGCAGTGGCAATAAACAGCACTTCTGACAAATCAATGGGAATTTCCACATAGTGATCACTGAAATGGCTGTTCTGTTCCGGATCCAGTACTTCCAACAGGGCAGAAGAAGTATCTCCTCTGTAGTCCCCGCTTGTTTTGTCAATCTCATCCAGAAGCATCAGCGGATTTCCTACCCCTGCCTGTTTCAGAGCTTCTGCAATCCTTCCCGGCATAGCTCCCACATATGTTCTTCTGTGCCCGCGGATCTCTGCCTCGTCCTTTACGCCTCCAAGGCAGATCCGCACATACTTTTTGTTCAGGGCCCGTGCCACCGATTTGGCTATGGACGTCTTTCCTGTTCCCGGCGGTCCCGCCAGACATAAAATCGGGCTTTTCCCTTTCTGTGTCAGAAGGCGGACAGCCAGAAATTCCATAATTCTCTGCTTTACATCTTTGAGTCCGTAGTGATCCTCCTCCAGGATCCGGTTTGCTTCTTTCAAATCCTCGCAATCCCGGGAATAATGTTCCCAGGGCAGGGCCAGAAGCATCTCAATATAGGTGCGCAGTACCGGGCTTTCCGCCGCATTTGCATTGATACTTTTAAAGCGGTCAATTTCCTTTATAATTTTATCTTTTACTTCCCGGGAAGCAGCCAGCTCTTCTGCCTGTTTTTTATATTTTTCTGCATCTGTCTGAGGATTGTCTTCTCCCAGTTCTTCCCGGATGAGGTTAAGCTGTTCTCTCAGAATATATTCTCTCTGGTTTTTGTCAACTCTCTCTTTTACCTTCTTCTGCAAATCATGGGTAATCTGAATAATCTGAATCTCATTGCTTAAAATCACACCCAGAAGTTCATACCGCTCGGACAGGGTTACTGCCTCCAGCAGCCTCTGCTTGTCCTGATAGCGGATGGGAAGATGTACGCAGATCTGATCCACTAACTGCTCCACATCCTCAATGTTTAATATCTGGCTGACCAGTTCCCTGCTGATTTTCCCGTTTTCTGAACAATAGCTCTGGAACAGCTCTTTCAGACTCCTGCACATGGCCTTTTTCACATTATCGGCAATGGGCAGATCCTCTTCCTCAGCAAAATGTGCAATTTCAAATTCCAGATAAGGCTGTTCTTTTTCAATGCTCAGTAACTCCGCCCGCTCGATTCCTTCCACCAGAACCCGAATCAGATTCTGGGGAAGCTTCACTACCTGCTTAATATACGCAATGGTGCCGATTTGATATAAGTCAAGAAGACCCGGTGTTTCCACATCCGGATCTTTCTGGCTTACTAAAAATATTTTCTGATCTTTTAACATGGCCGCCTCAATTGCTTTAATGGAACGCTGACGGCTCACGTCAAAATGGATAATCATTCCCGGCAGAATGGTTGTTCCCCGCAATGCAATCGCCGGAATGGTTTCTATTAAATTTTTCATCCGTTTGCCTCCTTGTCAGGCAGTTTCTGGTTTTTCTTTCCGTTTTACCTTTGAGGTCCCTTTGGAACTGCGTCTGGCGCCTTTTAAAGGATTCTCTTCCGCTTTCTCGTGGATAATCTCCGGCTCACCGGTTCCTTCCACCACTTCTTTGGTGATTACGCACTTGCGGATAGTATGATCTGACGGCGCTTTATACATCAGATCCATCATGGAATGTTCCATAATTGCACGAAGTCCTCTGGCTCCCGTCTTTCTTTCCATAGATTTCTGTGCAATCAGTTTCAGCGCGTCTTTCTGGAAAGTCAGATCCACTCCGTCCATCTCGAAGAGTTTCCGGTATTGTTTCGTCAGAGAATTCTTCGGCTCTTCCAGAATTCTTACCAAAGCTGTTTCATCTAACGCGTCTAACGTTACCACAACCGGAACACGTCCGATAAATTCCGGAATCATACCGAACCGGATAAAGTCTTCGGGCATTACTTCTCTTAACACGTCTCCCACGTTTTTATCTTTCAGCTGGGAAACGTCTGCGCCAAAACCGATAGATTTCGTATCTTTTCTGGTTTCTATAATTTTTTCCAGTCCCTCAAAAGCGCCTCCGCAGATGAAGAGAATATTGGTAGTGTCAATCTGAATAAACTCCTGATGCGGATGTTTTCTGCCTCCCTGGGGTGGCACGCTGGCTACGGTTCCCTCCAGAATTTTCAGTAAAGCCTGCTGTACCCCTTCTCCGGATACATCTCTGGTAATGGAGGCATTTTCAGACTTCCTGGTAATCTTATCAATTTCATCAATATAAATAATTCCATACTGAGCCCGCTCAATATCGTAATCAGCGGCCTGAATAATTTTCAGAAGAATGTTCTCCACATCTTCTCCCACATATCCGGCTTCTGTCAATGTGGTAGCGTCCGCGATGGCAAAAGGAACATTCAGCATTCTTGCAAGAGTCTGGGCCAGCAGGGTTTTACCGGAACCGGTAGGACCCAGCATGAGAATATTGCTTTTCTGAAGCTCCACATCCAGATCCTTGGGCGCCATGACTCTCTTATAATGATTATAAACGGCCACTGACAGCGCTTTTTTCGCACTGTCCTGCCCGATTACATAATCATCCAGAATTCCATGAATCTCTTCCGGCGTTAATAAATTAATATCCAGATCTTCCTCCTCGCCTCCATATATATGGAGCTCTTCTTCCATGATCTCGGAACAAATTCCAATACACTCGTCACAGATATATGCTCCGTCCGGACCCGCGATTAATTTCCGCACCTGATCCTCTGTCTTTCCGCAAAACGAACACCTGACTCTGTCTTTTATTTTATCCGCCATTGATACTCCTTATCCTTTCTACTGTCGCCTGATTTTCAGGGCAATATTAACAATAAGACTCCCGGCGCACAGCCAAGGAGTCTTACTTATTCATTCTTTCTTATCTGTGCATGATAACACTGTCAATTAAGCCATATGCCTTTGCTTCTTCTGCAGACATATAATTATCACGATCGGTATCTCTTTCCACAACCTCCAGGGGCTGTCCCGTATTGGCTGCCAGAATTTCGTTTAATGTCTTTTTGGTCTTGGCAATATGGTCTGCAACAATCTGAATTTCTGTTGCCTGTCCCTGAGCGCCGCCTGATGGCTGGTGAATCATAATCGTAGAATTGGGAAGCGCCATTCTCTTGCCTTTTGCACCGCCTGCCAGTAAGAATGCACCCATACTTGCAGCCATGCCGAGACATATCGTAGAAACATCGCATTTAATATACTGCATCGTGTCGTAAATAGCCATTCCTGCTGTAACAGAACCGCCCGGGCTGTTGATATATAAATGAATATCCTTTCCCGGATCTTCTGATTCCAGGAACAGAAGCTGGGCAATAATTATCCCTGCGGATACGTCATTTACCTCTTCTCCCAGAAAGATGATCCTGTCTTTTAACAGCCTGGAATAAATGTCATAGCTTCTTTCTCCTCTGCTTGTCTGTTCAATGACATAAGGTACCAAACTCATAATATATCTGCCTCCTGTCTATGGCAATTATACTTCTTTCGCAGCGTCTGCAACAAGGGTAACTGCTTTCTGAACAGCCATGTCTTTCTTCATCTGCTCTTTCTCGCCGTCTCCGATCAGCTCTTTCAGCTTCTCGAATTCCATCTTGTACATCTCTGCCATCTTCTTGAATTCTTCATCCAGTTCCTCATCGCTTACCGGAATGTTTTCAACTTCTGCAATTTTCTCCAGAACCAGTCTTGTCTGAATGCGTTTTAAGGCCTGAGGTTTCATATCTTCCGCCATCTTCTCTGCAGAAAGTCCTGTAAACTGGAAGTACTGCTCCATAGTTAAGCCCTGAGCCTGCATTCTGCCTGCAAAGTCGTTTACCATCTGGTTTACCTGAGCTTTGATCATAGCTTCCGGAATTTCCATCTGCGCGCCTTCGATTACTTTCTCAATCGCTGCGTCTTCTTTCTGACGTTTTGCATCTTCTGCTTTTTTCTCTTCCAGTTTTTTCTTTACGTCTGCTTTATATTCGTCTAAAGTATCAAATTCAGATACATCTTTTGCAAATTCATCATCCAGTTCCGGAAGTTCTTTTGCTTCTACTTTCTTGATTGTACATTTAAATACTGCAGGTTTTCCTGCCAGTTCTTTGGACTGATATTCCTCCGGGAAAGTTACGTTTACGTCTTTCTCGTCTCCTGCTTTCAGTCCTGTTAACTGCTCTTCAAAGCCCGGGATAAAAGTATTGGAACCCAGTGTTAAGGCATAGTCGGTTCCTTTCCCGCCTTCAAATGCCACATCGTCTACAAATCCTTCAAAATCCAGAGTTACGATGTCTCCGTTTTCAGACGCTCTGTCTTCTACGGTAACGGTTCTGGAATTGTTTTCCTGTTCCTTTTTCAGTTCTGCAGCAATTTCTTCCTCTGTTGCTTCCAGTTCTGCCTTCGGAACTTCCAGACCTTTATATTCGCCCAGTGTTACTTCTGGTTTCACTGCTACTTCTGCTGTGAAGATGAATGGTTTTCCCGGTTCTAACTGTGTTACGTCGATTTCCGGCTGGGATACGATTTCCAGATCGCAGTTTTCCAGTTCTTCGGAATATGCTCTCGGAATCAGCTCATTGGCAGCGTCTTCCAGGAAGATCCCTTTACCGTACATCTGCTCAATAATCTTTCTCGGAACTTTTCCTTTGCGGAATCCGGGAACTGAAATTTTACTTCTGTTTTTCCGGTATGCACTGTCAATTGCTTTTTCTAATTCTTCTGCGGAAACTTCAATGGTAAGTTTCGCCATGTTTTTTTCCATTTTTTCAACTTGTAAACTCATATTGGTTAACTCCTCCTTAACTTTTAGGGAACATTTCTATTTTAAGCGGACAGGCCCGCATCATTTCCGGCATACCGCTCCACTTTTGCAATCATTAAAGAAGTATAACATAAGAGTTTTAAAAATGCCAGTATTTTTTACTATTTCTGTTGACTTTTTATGAACACCTGTAAACAATGGATTTTCTTACCTTTTCCGCCGCTTCTTCTCCGCAGAGCTGAGCCGTCAGTTCCAGTCCGAAATCAATAGCTGTCCCCATTCCCCGGCTGGTGGTAATATTTCCGTCCACTTCCACCGGATTCTCTGTCAGCTGTGCTCCTTCCAGCATCTCTGCCACAGAAGGATAACAGGTAGCTTTCTTCCCTTTCAGAAGGCCCAGCCCCGCCAGGATCCTCGGCGCAGCACAAATAGCGGCAACTTTCTTCCCCTGTGCGGCAAATTCCGTTACCAGTTCCCTTAAGGGCTGATAATTTTCCAGGTTCTCTGTTCCCTTTCCTCCTCCCGGAAGTACCAGCATATCCATTTGGGAAAAATCCATATCTTTATATAATGTGTCTGTTTTCATGGGAATCCCATGGGAACTGACAATCTCTTTTTCTTCCTTAATTGAAACAGTTGTTACGGACACCCCTGCTCTTCGTAAAATATCAATAACAGCCAGTCCCTCCACGTCTTCAAAACCATCTGCCAGAAAAACACTTACCTTTTTCATCGAAACGACCCTCTTTCCTTAATTTCTTTGACTAAAAGTATAACATTGGACTATCTTATTTACAATGAAAAGGTTATACTGTAAATAAGAATCTCTTACAATCAGAAAGGAACGACCTTATGGAAATCGAAAGAAAATTTCTTGTAAACCATCTGCCGGAAAAATTCCCGGCTTACCCACATCTTCAGATTGAACAGGGGTATCTCTGTACCGATCCGGTTGTCCGCATCCGGAAGCAGGACGACGCATATTTCCTTACCTATAAATCAAAGGGCCTGCTTTCCAGAGAAGAATACAATCTTCCGCTTAACGAAAGCGCCTATGCCCACCTCCGGGAAAAGGCGGATGGGATTCTCTTATCCAAGACCCGCTATCTCATCCCTCTCCCTCAGGGACGAAAGGCAGAGCTGGATATTTTCCACGATACTTATGAGGGCCTCCGGCTCGTAGAAGTTGAATTCTCCAGCGAACAGGAAGCCCTTGGGTTTACGCCGCCGGACTGGTTTGGAGAAGAAGTTACCTATTCTTCCAAATATCATAACAGTACCTTAAGCCGCAGGAATCCTTTCTAGCGGCTGCGCCGCTGTTTTTCCTGCCCGGCGTTTTCCTTTTTCAGTCTTCTTTTCCTCTTAAAGTGTATTCTCAGCAAAATCCATTTGCTGTAAGTTATGGGAATGGTGCCGATGACGGTTCCGATAATCCAGCAGAGTTTTCCTCTGTTCTTTCTCATTCTCATACACCACTCCAGTAATTGACACATGAACATACTGGCCTCCGACCGCTACATTTTATTGCTTTTTTCCATTTTGGACGCTGAATGTATTCGTTTTGTTGCTCTTGAAGATATTTTTTGTTCTCCTTGTTATACTTTCCTTTATAAGAAACGTAAGAAATCAGTGGAGGTAGACTATGAGCAATTCAACTTTTTCCCGAAATTTACGGAGTTTCCGTACGGCACGAGGTCTTACTCAGGCAGAAATGAGCCGGCAGCTGCATGTGCAGCGTCAAACTTATTGCAATTATGAAAATGGACACCGGCTCCCGTCTCTTGAAATGACTGCACAGATTGCCGGCATTTTAGATGTGGATTTACAGATTCTGATTACAGGCAGACCTGGTAAAGGCCTGCTGGAAGACGATGATATTCGAATTCTGATTGAATACCAGCAGCTTCCCGCAGGTGCCCGGGCAAATGTACGCAAATACATACAGCTTCAAAAAAAGCTAACTAAATTGTAGCATTGTAATGCCCTGGATGCAAACTTAATTTTTGCAATTACATATTCTTACTTTTTTCAACACATACTTTCATCGCTTCGATTACTGCGCTCCTGAACCCGTCTTTCTCCAGCCGGCGGACAGCCTCAATGGTTGTCCCTCCTGGAGAGCACACCATATCTTTTAAATCTCCCGGATGTCTGCCTGACTCCAGAACCATCTTCGCACTGCCAAGTACCGCCTGGGCTGCGAATTTATAAGCCTGCTGCCGGGGCATCCCTTCAGATACTGCCGCATCCGCCATTGCTTCAATAAAGAGAAAAACATAGGCCGGGGAACTTCCGCTGACTGCCACAACTGCATCCATTAACCGCTCCGGCACCACTTCTGTTTTTCCGAAACTGTCCAAGATCTCACACACCTGTTTCATTTCTTCTTCCGAAACATTTTCATTGGCACAGGCTCCGGTCATGCCTTCTCCTACCAAAGCGGGAGTATTGGGCATTACCCGTACAATCTTTTTCTCCTTTCCAAGCCGTTCTTCCAGCCAGCCCACCGTTTTTCCCGGTGCAATAGAAATAAGAATCTGCCCTTCTCTAACTACGTCCCTGATTTCATCCAGAACTTCCTGGTAGAACTGAGGTTTCACAGAGAGTACTAAAATCTCCGACTTCTGTACCACTTCTTTATTATCTAAAGTTATGTAGATCCCCAGTCGTTCTTCACTTCTTCTTTTCTCTTCTTCCGTGGGATTGGAAGCCAGAATTTCTTCTTTCTTATACAGGCCTTTGTTTAAAATGCCTCCAATCATCGCTGAAGCCATATTTCCGCATCCGATAAATCCTATTTTCATTTTACTTTCCTCCATATCCTTGCAAATCCTATCTGTTTTTGAATAATTATAGCATATTTTTCTGTAAAGCAAGAAATTTTATTGTTATCTGTTTTACATTCATGTTATAATATTAGCTAATTTAATATTTTTTTGAGGGAAGGGAGCGATTTTTTATGGAAATCTTACAATTGCCCCATTATGGATGGTGGAGCATTCTGCCTCCGCTGGTTGCCATTATACTGGCGCTTATTACAAAAGAAGTACTTTCTTCTTTGATTGTCGGTATTTTAGCCGGGGCTCTGATTTACAGTCACGGACATCCCGTTTCCATGATTGTAACCACTTTTACCATTATGTCAGAAAAAATGGGAAGCAATGCAAATATCCTGATTTTCTTAGGACTGCTGGGCGCTCTGGTGGTACTGGTCACAAGAGCAGGGGGTTCCGCCGCCTACGGCGAATGGGCAATCCGCAGAATCAAGACCCGCAAAGGCGCCAGTCTGGCTACTGCAGCTTTGGGATGCATTATTTTTATTGACGACTATTTCAACTGTCTGACCGTGGGAACCGTTATGCGGCCGGTTACAGACCGTCACCGGATTTCCCGGGCAAAGCTTGCCTATTTACTGGATGCTACGGCAGCTCCGATCTGCATTATTGCGCCGATTTCCAGTTGGGGAGCCTCTGTGGCCACGTATATGCAGGATGCCAATGCAGGCAATGGAATGACCGTTTTCGTACAGACCATTCCTTACAACCTGTATGCTTTCGGAACCATTTTCATGATTCTTATTATCTGCAGTACCCATTTCAACTTTGGTTCCATGGCAAAATTTGAGAAAAACGCCATTGAAAAAGGGGATTTGTTCTCCAATGAAGAATTTGCCGAAGAAGCCAAAGTGCAGCAAAACTTCAGAAAACGGGGCAGGGTTTACGATTTAATTATTCCGATTCTCAGTTTGATTATTTTTACCGTCCTGGCCATGGTTTATACCGGCGGAGGATTCACCGGAGAAGCTTCTTTCACCGAGTCCTTCGGAAACTGCGACTCCGCTCTTTCTCTGGTCCTTGGCAGCTTCTGCGCACTGGTGGTTACCTTCTTCTTGTTCATTCCCAGAAAAGTAATCACCTTTACAGAATTTTTCACCGGAATTACAGAGGGTATCAAATCCATGGTTCCTGCTTTTTCCATCCTGATTCTGGCATGGACCATCGGCGGTATCTGCGGCAGTGATTATTTAAATACAGGCGGATTTGTGGGAAATCTGGTAAATGATTCTTCCTTCCCTGTATTTGTATTACCTGCAGTTATCTTTCTGGTTGCAGGATTTCTGGGATTTGCCACCGGTACATCCTGGGGCACAATGGCTCTTTTAATCCCTATCGGAGCCGCCATCTGTACCCCGGCCAATACGGCTCATTTATTGCTGCCGGTCTTTGGGGCAATTATGGCGGGAGCCGTATACGGCGATCATGTATCTCCCATTTCCGACACCACCATTATGTCTTCCACGGGAGCCGGATGCAACCATATTGATCACGTATCCAGTCAGATGTTCTATGCCACACTGGTTACTGTATGCGCCACTATCGGCTACCTAATTATGGGGCTTTTAAACAGTCCGTGGATACCTCTGGCAATTACCCTGGTTCTGATTATGGTAAGCATCCTTTATTTTGGAAAGGCTTCACAGAAGAAACATCCAATCCAGTATAACGATATTCATTAGAACAAAAAAAGCTGCGCCCACCCGGCGCAGCCTTTTTTAATCTAAGATTCTTTCTTCTCTTCTTTCTCTTTTTCTTTCCTGTCGGGCCTTACCACCAGGTATTTATGAATGGCAAATAAAACGCCGATAGCCAGAACTCCCATCAGAGTCTCCCAGTTTTTCAGATGTTCCACCACCATTTGACGGGCCGTGGCAAACAGCAAAACCTCAATCAGGCTTTCCACCGTATGACGACACAGCATGTCCACAAATTCCAGACCTACAATAATCGCCAGTCCCTGTGCCAGAAAAGAGGTAAAAAAAGCAGAATCCAATTCCTTAAAAGGCGTCTGGGTCACTGTCCAGAATAATTCAATGGCAGAGAACAGGGCGATAATTAAAACGCCGATGGAAAGTACAATTTCCATATAACGGGCTACATTATGAACTATGTCGCTGATTCTCTTTCGGATTTCATGGTTGTGCATTCTTATTCCTCCTGCTGTCTTTCTAGTTTTTCAATAATCTGCCGCAAATCTTTCAGAATGTAATTGCATAAGCTGTGGATTTCTTCTGTGGGTTCCATCAAATCGGGAATCATGCACACAATTGCGCCGGACGCCCGGGCTGCGCGGATTCCATTGAAACTGTCCTCCACTATCAGACAGTTCTCTATGGGCATTTGAATTTTGCGGGCTGCTTTCAGAAAAATCTCCGGATCCGGCTTGCCCTTTTCCACCTCATCCCCGCATATGGATTCCGTGATAAGAGAAGAAATCCCCGCCTCTTTCCAGTACCGCTCAGCAATATGACGGCGGGAACAGGTGGCCACAACTGCCGGGATCTGGCGGGCTTTTAAATATTTCAGTAATTCCTCCAGTCCTTCTTTTAAAGGAATGGAATGGGCGGCAATATAGGAATCCACATATTGGGAACGAAGTCTTCGTGCCTCGTCATAATCAATGGAAGTCCCGAACCAGTTCTGAAATAAAATCCGGCTGTAGGAAGTAATACTTCCCCGTATCTGGTTTAACTGACTCTCAGTCATGGAAAATCCCAGGCTCCTGCCTGCTTCTTTCCATCCGGTAACAGCCAGCCGTTCCGTATCAAACATGACGCCGTCCATGTCCAGGATTACCGCTTTTATCATCGTGTTTCCCCTTTCCGGATTCAGCCTGGGAATCCTTTTCCGGCCGACGCCGGAACCGAAAAGGGCCGGCGTCAGCTCTGTTTTTTCACATCCTCAGAAGTAGTTTCATTATATCACAGATAACCTGTTTAAATACAGATAATTTTCATTCTTCTGCAGAAGAAACACTTTTTTCAGCAAAATCCGTGACAACCAGCTCTTCATAGGGTACCCGTTCTTTCAGTTCCCCCGCGCTCTCCAGAATATCCTGCAGAAGTTCAAAGCTCTCTTTTTGGAAAATCAGGTCTCCTTTCCAGGTGTCCTGCTCTAAATACCGGTTTACTATGGTGGTAATGGTATCCAGATCACTGTCCGGGAACTGAGGCGCAATCACCTCTGCGATTTCTCTGGCATCATGTTCCTGTACATAATCCATTCCTTTTTGCAGGGCATTGGTAAATTTCTGAATTATTCCGGGATTCTTTTCCATAAAACTGGACTTGGCGCTGTAAGACGTATAAGGTACATAACCTGAATCAACGCCGCAGGAAGCTACCACGTAACCGGCTCCTTCCTGTTCCAGCGCAGTGGCTGACGGTTCAAATTCCACAGAAAAGTCTCCCATTCCTCCTGAAAACGCCGCTGCCGTTGATCCAAAATCAATGCTCTGATCGATTTCCAGATCTTTTTCAGGATCAATTCCGTTTTCTTTCAGAATATATTCGAATACCATCTCCGGCATACCGCCTGTCTGCCCTACCATGATGAACATTTTTTCCACATCACGCAGTTTTTGTCGAGAAGCGACAATTCTGTAAGGATAATGATAAATTCCGGTCTTTTCAACAAGCCCCAGCTCCAACAGGTGCTCCATGTAAGTAACGAATTTTTTCTTGTGCATGGGATAGCCCATGGCTTTCAGGCTATCGGAGAGGAATTTCACAGAGGTAAAACCTGTTTCGTCCTTTTCCAGAAGCCGGATTGCCTCGAGCAGCATGGTCAGTTTCTGGTTTTCTTTATCGGCCTTGAAATCGTAGGCCGCCAGATTACCAAGACCATGTTTTAAGTAAATATCCACATTTCCGTCTTTATCGACAATGATTTTTTCCACAAGCACTTCAATATCCGTCCGTGTCAGAGCTTTTTGCTCCAATACCTCATTTAGAATATCGAGAGCCGTTTGAAGATTGGGCTTGATGGCCGCCGGAATATGCGGTTCTTTTGTCAAATCCTGCAAAGTCTTTTCGATGGCTGAAATACGTTCCATTTTGTCTGCCTGCAAAGAAGCGTAGGTCTCGTTGATAATTTCATTCATATCCGGGTTGGCTGTAATTTCCTTTATCTTTTGAGTAACCAGTGTTTTCAATTCTTTTTTGAGCTTTTCCAGCTCAATTTCAAGCCGTTGCTGGCTATCATCAGCAGAGAACGTATCGGCTTTCAGTTTTGACAAATCAAAGTTTTGAATCATGTCTGCCAAACTGTCACGGCAAAGTGTAAGGTATTTAATCAGTGCGTCCACAAGGGTTTCCTGCGTCACTAAATGAGCATGACCGCAAAATTGCTTTCCTTTTTTATTATAAGTGCCGCAGACATAATATTTCCCACGGTTGGGGCGGTTGATAGCGGTCAGCTTCATGCCGCAGTCTTTGCAGTACAAACACCCGGAAAAAATATTGATATGCTTTCTCTGACCTCTGTACCGGCTGTGATGGCGGCTGTCCTTGACTTCAAAGAGTAACTTCATAGTATCATCATCAAATATTTTTGGATGGTGATTATAAAACACATATTGCTGGTCTTTCGGAACCTTTTTATCTTTTCCGTTGATTGTGACACGTTCCCGTTTATGAGTGCGAAGGATTCCGTTGTGATAATCATTGAAAAGCGTGTCTTTTACCATGCCATAGCTCCACATATAAGCGACTTCTCTGTTATAGGGACGCCCCAGAGCTTCATACCGCTCTTTTTGTAACATAGTAGGCGTGGGAACACCTCGTTCTGAAAGGATTTCGGCCGTTCTGCGTATTCCGTTCCCTTCCAGATAAAGGTCTTTTTCAAGGTTCAGGATAGCGGCAGCTTCTTCATCAATCAAAACCATCTGCTTATTCAGCGGGTGTCTGGTATAGCCAAACGGCGGAGCACATTTCAGTGTGCCGTTTTCCTGTTCCATTTTTTTGATACGCTTTACCTTGCGGCTTGTGTTCTTAACGTGCCGCTCATTATCCCATGTTTTAATACCGATAATATCGTCATCAGAATAGAGGGAATCATAGTTATCGTCAATCAGGATTACCCGTTTACCCTGTTCCTCCATTTCTTCCAGAAAGAGCAGTACCTTCGCATTGTGTCTGCCGATTCGGGAAAGGTCTTTTGCCACAATGACATCTATTGCGTTTAAATTGGACATCATGTTCTGGAAGTCGGGACGGTTAAAAGAATAACCGGAAATTCCGTCATCTTCATAAATGTGGCGGACAATCATGTTGTTTTCTTCTGCATATTTCTGAATGATTTTTTTCTGGTTTTCAATAGATGAATAATTTCGTTTGTTATCATCCCGGGAGAGACGCACATATCCATCTATGACAATAGGGGTATCTGTGATTGTTGAAGTCATATTATCGTCCTTCTTTACTTCTATAAAAATGATCCCTGACCACTTCCTGCAACCCTTTCTTTATATCGTTTTCTCCTTCAATAATCGTGACGACAAGATACCCCTGCTTTTTCAGACGTTCTTTTTTTCTGTCAATTTCTTTTGGATCAGTGTCGGTCTTTTGCAGCAGATAGCATACTTCTTTTTTTCTGTCTATTGCAATCACCTCAGCATGTGGTTATTATATCTTATGCGAGTTACAGCTTATCTTATTGATAAACAAAAAACCCCGGGCAATATCCTGTTTCGTCATGCCAATAATAAAGTGAGCGTAAATGCGTTTTGCCTGTTTGTCCGGTAAGCCGGCAATAGCGAGAGTAAGATAGGCATTAAAAAACTGACCCTCCAAGGAAACGGAAGGCCAGTCTTTTACGCTTGTTGTTTAACGAAATTATTGCTGGAGCTTAATTGTGTCTACGATTGCCATTCTGCTGATCTGCCGGATGGGGCGTCTAATCGCAATCGCCGCAGACGCAGGGCAGAGGAACACAATCAATAGAAGGGAACCCACAGGGATTTGCCATGCAGTTCCCCATTTATCTGCAATCAAAAATTGGAACATCAGCTTGTTCAGCGGCAGCCCCAGGACACATCCAACAACACAGCCAAGTATTGCATAGGTAAAGGCTTCCGCCGCAATCATCTTATAAAGCTGATTTGCACCCATTCCAATAGAACGCATAATGCCGTATTGCCTTGTTCTGGACGCTACGCTGGCGTTCATGCTGTTAAAAATATTAAACACGGTGATAAGTGCAATAATGATGAGGAAACCATAAATAAACACAGCGCCTGTATAGTAGGAGCTTTGAGACTCGGAATTGGTAATTCTCTTGTCTGAAACAGTGCTGTCGGATGGGAGCATGCTCCGTATTGTGGAAACAGTATCATCCCCACCGGCAGAAGAAAATTGAACATCAATCGTTGTATAGCCCCAATCGCCAACCAAAGCGGCAAATGTCTGCTCCGAGCAAATCATATATCCGCTGCTTCCTGCACCACCCGCCGCACTGGCCGTAGCTGTTTCCAGTATTCCGGCAATCGTTACCTGCTTATCGCCGGAAGTTGTATGAAGGACTACGGTATCTCCAACATTCCAGTTTACACCATCCTGATAAGTAACCAGAACACGATCTGTATTTTCCATAACAGGCGTGATACTGCCTTGATTCAATTCTTCTTTCGCCCATCCGAATTGGTTATCATCGTAGGAAATGAGTGTGACGGTTCCTTCCCCCACATCAGAGAAAACAGAAAGGCCAGTCATTTCCATACGGCCAAAAACTTTGTCAATACCTTCCGTTTCTCTGATCTGTTCCGGCAACGATTTGTCCAGAGATGTATTTCCCATTGTGATCGATACATCCGCGGCCGATGGAGAGAGCGCCGGCATCCCCTGATCGAGAAAGACTACCATTACCTGAAACGCAAGGAACATCATAATACTGATAGCAAACGAACAGGTCATAAGGAATACATTCTTGCCGGATAGCGCATGAAAAATTCCCATACTGGTTTCAATGTGGAACAGCTTTGTATTTGCGGCCCTCTTGTTCTGCGTAAGCTGTGTGCTGCCGCTGATTGCAGTTACCGGCGATACTTTTGAAGCCTTCTTTGCCGGGGACAGGGATGCCAGTAGTACAATCAGAAAACCAATCACTACACCAGCAATCAGACCGCTTACACTGAACTGAAAAAGCGGTATTTCTGAAAAGCGTTCCCCGCTGATGGATTTCAGTAAGAGGCAGGCACACCATGTAATAATCTGTCCGGCAACCAGCCCAACCGGTACGCCTTTCATACTTTGGCGCAGCCCTTGAAGAATGACGAAGTGCTTTACCTGTGCTTTGGATGCACCCAGACACCGTAAAAGGCCATAGAACTGAACCCGTTCCAGAACATTTGTGTTAAAGCTGGCGGCAATCATTACTGCACCGGCAATCAGCACCAAAAGGACAAGAAAGCCTGCAACGATGTATAGGGACTGCATTGTACTATTCTCGCTTTTCCCCATCAAGCCAAGGAGAGCCGTGTTTTCGCTTACCTGACTGTCTGAAAGTCCATATTGCGTTTTTATCTCCTTTATGGCTGCCTGAATGTTTACACCATCTTTGAACTGAATGCGGAAAGTAGTTCCATCTTTGGCATTTTCGTCTGCAATCTGGCGAAAACCATCCTCGGTCAATACCATGCCATATACATCCGCTTTCAGCAAACTTCCCATATCGGTAAGGACGCCGGTAATGCGGTATTCCCGGCTGGAACCGTCCGGCACTGTAACGGCTACGGTGTCGCCAATCGCAAGCCCCAACTGTTCCATAGCCGATTTATTCAATAATGCTTCATCAGGCTGGGTGGGGTATGAGCCGTTTTCCATATCCATTTCTGTCAAAGTGGAAAAGGTGTCCTCATTCGCACCTGCGTAGCTGACGGTTTTGGAGCCGATAGCTCCCGTACTTCCCTGATAGGTCCATCCGCAGAGGGCAACATCTATCCGCGCTTTTACAAGCTCCGCCGTCTGTTCATCAATGTCGGTCAAACTGATATGGTATTCCCCGTTCGTCTTGATAAAATAATTTTTCTGTGCGCGCAGCGCCATGTCTGCCATGCTGAAAATAGCAGTTACCAGCAACACCGAGAGGACAATGCAAAGAACCGAAATTCGATTGTTCTTGCGGTGTACCTTTTCATATTGCGGCACTAATCCAAGATAACTTTTCAACGCGACGACACCCCCAAATCCTTCAGCACACCATCACTCATACGGAACACACGGTCTGCTGCGCCGGCGTGGTTTTTGTTGTGGGTAATCATCAAAATGGTCTGTTGATACCTGTCGGACATGGTTTGCAGTAAAGCCAAAACTTCCTGACTGTTTTTACTGTCCAGATTTCCGGTCGGTTCATCTGCCATAATCAGGGCAGGGCGTGTGACTAATGCCCGGCCAATCGCCACACGCTGCTGCTGGCCGCCGGAAAGCTGGCTGGGAAGATGTTTCCGGCGTTCACTCAACCCAAGTACCTGCAATAACTCATTGACGAACTTTTGATTTGGCTTTTTATAGTCAAGCAGCAACGGAAATGTAATGTTCTGCTCCACATTCAGCTCCGGTATCAGATTAAATGACTGGAAAATAAATCCGATATGCTGCCGCCGGAACACAGTTAATTTCTTCTCCGGCATCGAAAAAATATCCTGTCCATCAATCCACACCTTGCCGGAAGTGGCGCTGTCCAGAGCGCCGATCACATTCAGCAGGGTACTTTTGCCGGAACCCGATTCACCAATGATGGCGATAAACTCGCCTTTGCGGACAGAAAATGATACATGATTCAAAGCGTGAACTTCTGTTTCGCCTGTGCCATAGGTTTTGCACAGGTCCTGTACTTCAAGAATATTCATATTCAAAACCTCCTTACAGACACATCATACACCCCATGACTTACTTCCAAGTGACATCTATCTTACTCATCTGTAAGGTTGAAAAAATTCAATGTAAACGTGGTTCCTGCGCCTAAACTGCTGGTTACGGAAATGGTTCCGCTGTGAGCTTCTACAATAGATTTAGCCAGCGGCAGCCCTAAGCCAATGCCATGAACATCCGATGAAAAACGACTGCGGTAAAACCGTTTGAAAATGTTATACAGATCTTCCGGGTGTATTCCTTTTCCATCATCAGAAATTTCAATCTGTGTCATTAAAGGGGACTGGCTCCATTTTACTCTGATATGGCCGCTGTTCTCTGTATGCTCCAAAGCGTTTTTTACAATATTGCCGATGGCTTCCGATACCCACAGAGCGTCGCATGATAAAACAACATCTTCTTTACCGAAAAGCGTAATTGTTTTATGCTCCCGTTCCGCCCAAGTTTCAAAGCGTTCCAAAACATCCTGCATAAGAACAGAAAGATTTTCCGGGGTCTTTTCCATCTGGATAATTCCTGCGTCCAGCCGCGCCAATTTCAACAGGGTGTAAATCACATCTTCCATCCGCCTAATCTCTCTTTGCGATTTTTCAGTGAAGCCGCTCACTGTTTCAGCATCATCTTTATGGTTCGCTATAATCTCATGGTACATTTTCAGGGCAGACAGCGGCGTTTTCATCTGATGTGATACATCTGAAATAATGTCCTGCAAAAATTCTTTGGTCTGCCGTTGGTTCTCGGCATGAGCAGAGAGGATGGCCGCCATTTCATTGATGGCATGAAACAGGCTGTACCAGTCACCGGCCTGTGAACATTCGATACGGGACGTGGTATTGCCATCCAGAAATTGGCGGATGGTATTTTCGGCATTACTGAAAGTCCTGTGTTGGCGGCGAAGATAAAGAAACAGCGATAAGTAGATTGCCCCAAACAGGAAAACCAACAGCAGAAATATAGAAAGCATTGTTTGATTTCGGTATGTCTGGACAGCAGGCAGAAAGCACATGGAAGCCGTTTCATCATATCCGACAGAAGCCAAAGCCTCCCTGCCGCGTTCTATGTCATTCTCGTTCGGCTGTGCAGTGAAAGCGGAGATTGACAGCTCATTTTCATTGTTCATTAAATGGCCTGCAACGCCATAATCATGGAACAATAATTCCTGCTGAAAATTTTTTGCCAGAAGTGTGGCAATCCCTCCGGCCAGAAGAAAGGAAATGAGGCAGATAGCAGTAATGGCGATTAACAATATTTTTGTTTCTTTCCCTAATTTGCCCATAGCTCTTTCCTCACTCAACAACCCACTTATATCCAACTCCCCGTTCGGTCAGCAGATATTTGGGCGCATTTGGCGTATCTTCAATTTTGTTTCGTAACCGCCGGATATAAACGGATAAAGTATTATCATCTACAAAATTCCCATTGCCATCCCACATCCGGTCTAAAATCATTTCCCGTGGCATGAGATGATTAGGATTTTGCATGAACAGACACAGAAGTTTGTATTCTACCAGAGGCAGGTCAATCGGCTTGCCGTTTTTCCAGACAAGCCTTTCGATGGTATCTACACGAATACCATTTGCCTCCAAGATTGCCTCTGCTTTAGAAAATTTCAGAGAGCGCCGAAGAAGTGCTTTTATTCTGGAAAGCAGCTCATTGAGCTTGAAAGGCTTTGTGATGTAATCATCCCCGCCCATATCAAGACCCCTAACAATGCTGATTTCCTGATCGGACGCAGTTAAAAATATAATCGGGATGGTTGAACCGCTCCGTACCTCTTTGCAGACATCAAATCCTGTGCCATCTGGCAGAGTGACATCCAATAGCAGTAAATCGTAATGATTTCTCCGAAACAGGGACAATGCCTCTTTGACGGTTCTCGCATTGTCTACGGCATATCCGCTGCTTTCCAAAGTATATTGCAAGCCATCAATCAGGCTTAAATCATCTTCTACATACAGAATTTTTTGCATACCTTATCTATCCTCCAAAGTTATATAACACCGTCTCTTATTATAATTCCGCTGACAAATTAGCACAAGTTAAAGCATTCTTGAAAACCTTTATATTTGCGGCTTTTCGGCTTGTCCACTCATAAATTTCCTTTATGTGCTCCCATGTTACATCGTTGTTAGGCATACCGCCTTTTCGGCCTCCCAGCACGGTCTTCCCCCGCAGATCCTCCCAGGTAAATCCCGGCATTTCCTGTCTGGCCACCAGGAAATTCCCTGCTCTCTGGGTCAGTTGGGCGAAATTGACAACCGCGTCTGACGCTCCTTCCTGGTAGGCATAAACAGAAGCCTCCGCTCCCATGAAACCAATATCTGCCTCCCCGGACAAAACGGCCGTCATAACTTTATCCGCTCCAAATCCGGTAACAATTTCCAGATCAATTCCCTCGTCCCGGAAATACCCCAATTCTGCAGCCACGTACTGGGGCGCATAAAAAATAGAATGAGCTACTTCATTTAACGTAACCTTTGTCAGTTCTTCTTCCTTTTCCGGCGCCGCCGACACATCCATATGTGCGGTTTCCTCCTCCGGAGTTTCCTTTTGTGTCTCACATCCCGCCAGTAACGTCAGAGACAGTACGCTGCATACTGCAGCCGCAAGCCATTTCTTTTTCATAAAACTCCTCCTTTTCCTGTAGTACTATATGAAAAAAACCAAAAAAGGTGAGCCTTTGAAAGCTTTTCCCCAGGGACGGATTCCCATTGTCTTTTTCGGCGATTCGTATTATACTGTTGATGAATCATAATCGGTTCTAAGATAAAATAAATACATCAGACTTTCTGGAAAGGAGAATTACATATGTTAAACGAAAAAGTGACGAAATTACTCAACAACCAGGTGAACAAAGAATTTTATTCTGCTTATCTGTACTTATATTTTTCTAACTATTATGTGGAACAGGGCCTCAATGGTTTTGCCAACTGGTATCAGATCCAGGCCCAGGAAGAACGGGATCACGCCATGTTAATGATGCAGTATCTGCAGAACAACGATGAAACCGTTACCTTCGAGGCCATTGACAAACCCAGTGTGGAATTAACCGGGAACCTTTCTCCTTTAAAGGAAGGGTTAAAGCACGAACAGTACGTAACCAGTTTAATTCATACCATCTATGCCCAGGCCTATGAAGTGAAGGATTTCCGTACGATGCAGTTTTTGGACTGGTTTGTAAAGGAACAGGGCGAAGAAGAAACCAACGCCTCCGATTTAGTGAAAAAAATGGAATTGTTCGGTTCCGATCCCAAGAGTCTCTACATGCTGGATCAGGAAATGGGGGCCAGAGTTTACAGCGCACCTTCTCTTACTTTATAAAAAGGACACACAAAAGATCAGGGGAACTTCCCCTGATTTTTTTGTGAAACGAGAATATTTTCTGTCGTCCGGAAAGATTTTTTGTCAAATCAATGAAGAATATCAGATATTCTGAAAGAAAGTCTTCCTTGACAAACAAAGAGAGAATGTTATAATTATTATATCCTTTCAAGCAGATATAGTTCATCGGTAGAATGCTAGCTTCCCAAGCTGGAGAGGCGGGTCCGACTCCCGTTATCTGCTCTTGATTTATATTTCTCTCTATTAAAATGGCCTGCCTGTCATACCTTATGACGGGCGGGCCATTTCCTTTCTCCCTTTATAATTTGGAGTATCCATAGCTGTTGACAATGGCGTCGATCTTCTCTCCCCGTTTGCACAGCGGACATTCACTGTTCTTATAGGTTCCGTAATTGGGGACGTCTCTCTGGGTAAACACCGAACGTATTTCCATCCCGGCAACCTTATTTACAGCGCTGAATACGGCTGCAACCCCCTGAATAATTCCTCCGTAGTACAATACGCTTTCAATGGCTCTGCTTAAGGTTTCACCTGTTGTAATTGAGCCGTTTAAAAGCAGCACATTTTTCCCTTTAATCATGGGCTGCATATTGTCCCGGAAAATCATCTGCCCAATGCTGTTAAATTCCGGTTCAATAACATAGATCGTCTGATGGGCATTCATGTTAAGAACTCCTACCTTCGTCAGTTCTTCCGCCAGATATGCACCCACCACCTGCAGACCGTCCATACATACAATGGTATCCACCGGAGTACTTGTCTCGTAATTTCTGGACAAAGCCCTGGCAATTCTGGAAGCTTCTGAGGCCCGTGCCTTCATCGTCGTCATATCAATATAATGGGTGATATGGGACTGAGGTGTGGCAAAATGGCCGGGAATAACCTTCAGTACGATTTTGTCATCGCATTCTGCATAAACTTTAAACATCCTTTTCTCCATTTGAAAACCCCCTTTTCATGAAGTAAATTCAGAATTTAATTTCTATTGCGAAAATTCCTCCTATTCATTATATCCTATTTCCCGTTCTATCGTAAAGAGCATTTCCCTTTTCCTGGAAAGTCTTTCGTCATTCTGTCAACATTTTTTCCAAATCTTTGTTGGATTCTGCTCTGTTTCTTTCCCTTTTTGTCCGATATACTATGTTCAGATTAAAGAAAACGTGAATAAAATTTTTTGGAGGAATTATCATGGCAAGTTTATCATTACAGCATATTAACAAAACCTATTCCAATGGATTCGAAGCAGTAAAAGACTTCAATCTTGAAATTGAAGACAAGGAATTTATCATCTTTGTCGGCCCTTCCGGATGTGGAAAATCCACAACCCTTCGTATGATCGCCGGGCTGGAGGACATCAGCAGCGGTACCTTAAAAATCGGTGACAAAGTTGTAAATGACGTAGAACCAAAAGACCGTGACATCGCTATGGTATTTCAGAACTATGCCCTTTATCCCCATATGACTGTATATGATAATATGGCTTTTGGTCTGAAATTACGGAAAGTTCCCAAAGATGAAATTGATAAAATGGTTAGGGAAGCCGCCAGGATTCTGAATCTGGAAAATCTTCTGGACAGAAAACCGAAAGCTCTTTCCGGTGGCCAGAGACAGCGAGTTGCCATGGGACGTGCTATCGTACGTGAACCCAAGGTCTTCCTGATGGATGAGCCTTTATCCAACCTGGATGCAAAGCTTCGTGTACAGATGCGTATTGAAATTTCCAAACTCCATCAGAGACTGGGCTCTACCATCATCTATGTAACTCATGACCAGACAGAGGCTATGACCCTGGGAACCAGAATCGTTGTTATGAAAGACGGTCTTGTTCAGCAGGTGGATACCCCTCAGAACTTATATCATAAACCGGTCAACCTGTTTGTTGCCGGATTCATGGGATCACCGCAGATGAACTTCCTGGACGCTCAGATCACAGAGGAAAAGGGCCAGACATATGCACAGATCGGCTCCTATAAACTGGAAATTCCTGTAGGTAAAGCAAAAGCTTTAAAAGAAGGCGGCTATGTGGGCAAAACAGTCGTACTCGGCATTCGTCCGGAAGATATTCATGATTCCCAGATGTTTATTGCCGCCAATCCCGGTGCAACCATGGATTCCACTGTAAAAGTATACGAGCTTCTGGGCGCTGAAGTATTCTTATACTTCGATATAAACGGAACTCAGATTACCGCCCGCGTGGATCCGCGTACAACAGCAAAAACAGGAGATCCTATTAAATTTGCTTTTGATATGGAAAAAGCACATTTCTTTGACAAAGAAACAGAAATTGCTATTACCCATTAATCATCACCTTCCAACGACAAATCCGGGCTTTGGCCCGGATTTGTTTTTCCTCAGACAAATTGCCGATGCCTTTTTACAGACCCTGTGCTACAATAAGATTATCGGTAAAAGACACCAATAAGGAGGTTCTAAATTCATTGACTTTACATCAGACACTTCAATCCACCCTGGAACAATGGAAGGAAATCAGCGGTCTGGATTACTGCCTCATGACTCTTGAGAAAAAGGTGGAAATCTCCACTGCAGATAAAAAACTCCCTTCCGAAAAAAAGCTGCAGGAATTTCTGGACAGTTCCTCGCTTACCTGCAGTTACAGCGCCGTCCATCTTTTCAAAATTCATTCCGCTCGTGTTCCCGTCTACCTCTTAGTGGTCTGGGGACGTTCCATCCAGGCTCAGACCATCGGCGAACTGGCCGTCTGCCAGATAGAAAGCCTTTTGGCAGCATACCGGGAAAAGACAGATAAAACGGCGTTTATGCAGAAACTTCTGCTTGGAACTTATAATTCCGTAGAAGCCTATACAAAGGCGAAAAAACTTTACATCTCTGCCCAGGCCAGAAGGGCCGTTTTGTTGGCAGAGACAAAAAACGGCAAAGACGAAAGCGTTCTGGCCACCGTCCGGAATCTTTTTTCCGCCAAATCAAAAGATTTCATAACTTCTTTCGATAATAATACTCTGGTAATTATTAAGGAACTGCGTTCTACCGATACGGAAAAGGTCCTGGAAGAAACAGCTCTCGTTCTGGTAGATATGTTAAATACAGAAGCAATGACTCCGGCCTGGGTTTCCTACAGCGGCATTGCAGAAAACCTGGAAGAGTTGCAAACGGCCTATCAGGAAGCACGGACTGCCTTAGAAGTGGGAAAAATCTTTAATTCCCAGAAAAACACCTTCGGCTACAACCAGTTGGGAATCGGTCGGCTTCTCTATCAGATTCCCCTTCCGATCTGTAAAATGTTTATCGATGAAATCTTTCAGGAACACGATCTGGATTCTCTGGATGAGGAGACTCTGCGTATTATTGAAACCTTTTTTAAGAACAACTTAAATCTGTCCGAAACCTCCCGTCAGCTCTATATACACCGGAATACTCTGGTATACCGTCTGGAAAAAATACAGAAAAAATTCAATCTGGACATCCGGACTTTTGAAGACGCCCTGACCCTCAAGATTGCTATGATGGTAGCAGACTATATGAAGTATACCAAACAGCATCGGAAATCGTGTTCAGCAAAGGCTTCCACGATTCCCTGAGTCTCATCTCCATTGTGCGCAAAGTCGCGACGTCCGGATGATTTTGTGTATTTTACCGAAACATAATTCCAGAAGAGACTTTTGACACCTTAATCTTATTACAAAAAAACTGCCGCCGTATGCACTGTTTTAATGTCATACGACGGCAGTTTTTCTGCCTTTTATTTCTGATTTGATTTATTGCCCTGAGAAGCCGTTGGCGCCCAGCTCTCCTGTTCATTATAGCTGCTGATTAATTCGCTTTCATACGGAACTTCAGATTCAGCGGATCCGCCTTTCTTTCTGGACGTGAAGGCTATTTTCAGGAAGACAGGAGCCACAATCGTCGTCAGTACAACCACAATAACCACCGGTCCCAAAAGGCTCTGAGACATCAGTCCTATGGAGTTTCCTTTGGACGCAACAATCAATGCCACCTCACCACGGGAAATCATACCCACACCGACCCGAACACAGTCTTTATTCTTAAAGTGGCACATTTTCGCACCCAGGCCGCAGCCCAGAATCTTGGTCAGAATTGCAACCACCACCAAAGCCACCGAAAACCAGATAACTGCTGAAGTCATATTGGGCAGGTCTACCTGAAGCCCAATACTGGCAAAAAATACCGGTGAAAGTAAAATATAGGATAAGGTATCAAAACGCTTTGCCACATAAGAAGTCTTCGTGGTTTTTGTAATTATCAGTCCTGCAAAAAAGGCGCCCGTAATATCCGCCACCCCGAAAAAGACTTCAGAGCAGTAAGCCATCAGCAGACAAATAACAAAAGCCGCAATCACAAAACGGCGCATGTTTCCTTTGTACCGATCCACCCACTGTTTATACAGTCTGTGCACCAGAAGTCCTGCCACGGCCACCATTACCAGGAAACCTAAAATCTTTAAAAGCACCACTCCGATTTTCACACTGGTATCTGCCATACTGGTGATTAAAGTCAGGGCAATAATACCAAGAATATCGTCGATTATAGCCGCTCCCAGGATAGCGTTTCCCGCTTTCGTGTTAAGCTTGCCCATCTCTTTCAGGGTTTCTACCGAAATACTTACAGAAGTGGCCGTCAGAATAACTCCGATAAAGACATTCTGTAAAAAGATGCTGGTGCTTACGTCGGATTCAATCATTCCCGGACGGTTAAAGGCAAAGGCCACTAAAAATCCGCCAATCAACGGAATAATTACGCCCATCAGCGCGATAATGAAGGACGCCTTGCCGCTTCTTTTCAGTTCGTCGATGTCCGTTTCCAGTCCTGCACAGAACATCAGGACAATTACGCCCACCTCTGACAACTGCTTAATAAAATCCGTCTCATGAATAATATTCAGCATGGCAGGGCCCAAAATCAGACCGGCCACCAGCGCCCCGACTACCTGAGGCATATGAATCCTTTTTGTTAAAAGGCCAAAAACTTTTGTACTCAGCAAAATCAGTGCCAAGTCCATTAAAAATGCATAAGATGACATGTTTTTCTCCCCCGTTTTTTCAAACATGCATCTATTATAGCACCAATTACAAAAAAATCAATTCCAGGACAAAAGAATCTTTTTTTCTGTTTACATAGACTTTCTCTCTGCTATTTCCGCCATTTTAGCGTCATTGAGACGGGTATCTCCATGAACCCGGCTGTAAGATAAATAGCCGTTCATTCGGTCGATCTTGGTCAGATTTTTAGAACCGCAGACCGGGCAGACATCCATCTCCAGCTCTTCATGTCCGCAGTCGTCGCAGTAAGCCAGAGACAGGTTCACGCCTTCATAGTATCCCAGATCCATTGCTCTTCGAATCAGAGAACGGATCGCCTCTTTATTATAGCTGATGGGATAACGTACGTACTGAATCTTGCCCCCGTTGCACAGCTCCCAGAACCTGCCTTCCAGATCCTGTTTCTCAATAGGAGTTACTTCCTCTGTTACATGACAATGGAAACTGTTGCTTACGTAAGGACGGTCGGAAACCCCCTCTACGATACCGTACATTTTCCGGAACTGTTCCACCTGCAGACCGCACAGACTCTCTGCAGGAGTTCCGTAAATGGCATATAAATGGCCGTCTTTTTCTTTATATTCATTTACTCTTCTGTTAATGTAACGCAGCACTTCCAGGGCAAACTCCCCGTCTTCCCGGATGGATTTGCCGTTATACAGCTCCTGCAGCTCATTAAGGGCTGTAATTCCAAAAGAAGCGGT
This sequence comes from Blautia sp. An249, assembly GCF_002159835.1. Taxonomy (GTDB): domain Bacteria; phylum Bacillota; class Clostridia; order Lachnospirales; family Lachnospiraceae; genus Blautia_A; species Blautia_A avistercoris. The sequence goes on from NZ_NFJL01000016.1 coordinate 76,419, forward strand.
CATCGGTTTTAACAGTTTTCCTATTTTTTCATGGGGCTGCAGATGTCCTCCGTAAAAGCCGCCTTCACAGTAAGCCAGCGGATTGGTGGACGCCCGCATTTGTCCCAGATATTCATAGGTTCGTTTATGAAGATCCCGGATCATCTCCAGATAAAAATCCAGTACCTCATAAAAATCCCGGTTCTCTGATCTGGACTTAGCCAGAATCATGGGCAGATGAAGACTTACCGCCCCCACATTAAACCTTCCCACAAAGACCGGCGTATCCTTGTCATCTGCAGGATTCATTCCGCCCCGTTCATACCAGGGACTTAAAAATGCCCGGCAGCCCATGGGGCTGATAACCTTTCCGTACTTTTTGTACATACTGGAAATATAACCTTTTCCTGTCATGGACAGCCAGTCCGGATACATGGTCTTGGCAGAGCAGTCTACTCCTGCCTCAAAAACGTCCTCACACTGACCTCCCGGGCCGTGCAGATTTTCATCATACAAAAATACAATTTTGGGAAACAGCACCGGTTTTTTACGGCCTTTCTTTCCCTGGCCCCCTTTGTGTACATTCAGAAGAGAGATGTTGCACATTTTTTCAAAAGGCTCTGTTCCCAGTCCCAGTGTCACTGTTACAAAGGGGTAGTCTCCTCTGGAAGAACCGACGGTATTTAATTTATACTCAATTCCCTGCCAGCCCTGGTCGAAATCCCTGCGGACTTTATCAAGGGCATATTCTACCGCCTTCTCTTCTCTTCCATCCCAGCTCTCATCTGCATATCTGAGAAACTCAGCCACATATTTGTCATAACTCTTACGAGCATAGGGTCCTAAAATCTTATCTACTTCCGGTACAGTAAAGCCGCCGTACTGCTGCGCAGCCGTACTTAAAATAATGTCTCCCATAACGTCAAAAGCCGTATCCAGCGTCTTCGGTTCATTATACCAGACATTGCCCATTTCAAAACCGCCCTTTAAAACCGAAGCAACATCAAACAGACAGCAGTTCATGGTATCCAGACGCGCAGACTGATCATGGATATAAATATAGCCGTCTTTACACGCCTGAAGTTCATTCCGGTTCATAAAGAATTTCCGGTACAGTTCCTTATTCAGCTCATTGAAGATTAAGCTTCTCTTTGTGGCTACCAGAGCGCTGTCGGTATTGGCGTTGCTTTTATCTCCGATATAACGGATGGCCTGACTCTTCGTATAAACATCGTCCATCATATGGATAAAATCTTTTTTATAATTCCGGTAGTCCCTGTAACTTTTGGCTACTGCAGGGTTTACTCTCTCCAGTGCCCCCTCCACGATATTGTGCATATCCTGAATGGGAATCTCCGTCTTTCCCAGAGACTGGGCATGTTCTGTGGCAAACCGGCAGATGAACTCCTTTTCCTCCTCTGTAAATGTATAAAGAATCCTGGAAGCAGACTTATTTACTGCCGCCACGATCTTATCCGCATTAAATTCTTCTTTCGTCCCATCTTTCTTGATAATATAAATCATAACGCTTCTCCCTGATTTTAAATTTCATACCATTTTCATCCAAAATACCATATGTTGTATATCTCAAAAAAATACCCAAATATGTATTCCCATATCTGGTAGAAGCAGTATAGCACATTTCTTTTTAAAAGAAAAGGGGCAATTTTTTTCTTGTATAATATCTCTGTTTGTTATAAGATAATAGAATATTGTTGAAATAAATTTAAGGAGGGCTCCTCATGCATCAATTAACGATTCCGAAAGAGTATCATTCTGATTTGAATCTCCATGATACCCAGGTTGCGATTAAAACAGTAAAAGACTTCTTCCAGCAGACTCTTGCAAACAATCTGAATCTGCTTAGAGTATCCGCTCCTGTCTTCGTATCTCCAAATTCCGGTCTGAACGATAATTTAAACGGTGTGGAAAGACCGGTCAGCTTCGACATCAAAGATCAGGAAGAACACGCGGAGGTTGTTCATTCACTTGCAAAATGGAAACGTTACGCGTTAAAGAAATACGGCTTTTCCCACGGAGAGGGCCTTTATGCTGATATGATTGCCATTCGCCGGGACGAAGATCTGGACAATATTCATTCTGTCTATGTGGATCAGTGGGACTGGGAGAAAATCATCACCAAAGAAGAAAGAACTGTGGAAACTTTACAGAACGTGGTACGCACCATCTATAAAACTTTCCGCAAAACAGAAAAATATATGGCTGTCCAGTATGATTACATACAGGAAATCCTGCCGAAAGATATTTTCTTTATCACTTCCCAGGAACTTCTGGATATGTATCCGGACTGTACTCCCAAGGAGAGAGAATATAAGATAGTAAAAGAAAAGGGCGCTGTTTTCCTGATGCAGATCGGAGGAAAACTCTCTGACGGAGAGCCCCACGACGGACGCGCTCCGGACTACGATGACTGGACATTAAACGGAGATATTCTGGTATACTATCCTGTCCTGGATATTGCCCTGGAACTGACTTCCATGGGAATCCGCGTAGATGAAGAGGCCCTGGAACGCCAGCTGGAACTGGCAGGCTGTCAGGAACGGAAGGAACTGGATTTCCAGAAAGCCATCTTAAACAAAGAACTTCCCTATACCATCGGCGGCGGAATCGGACAGTCCCGAATCTGTATGTTCTTTTTAAGAAAAGCCCATATCGGAGAAGTTCATGTTTCCCTCTGGCCAAAAGATATGGTAGAAGAGGCCGCCAGACATGACATCTGTCTGTTATAAACCAATTTACTGTGCAAAAAAGACTGCCTCAAAATGGCAGTCTTTTTTATACGATAAAGCTTTTAATCTTTCCAGCAACGGGTATTTTTGATCCCCAGCTTTCCGGGAGAAAAACGAGGATCCTTTCCTTCGGCCTTCTGCTGTACATAATCGTTCAGGGTGCGGACTCCAACCCCGGACAGCAGTAAAATTGCAATAATATTTACAATGGCCATAAAGCCCATCAGAACGTCCGCCAGGTTCCATACGGTATCAAAGCTTGCCTGGGCGCCCCAGAAAATAATAAGGACACAGATAATACGAAATACCGTAAGCAGATTCTTATCGTCTTTAATAAATTTCAGGTTAGATTCTGCGTAGCAGTAATTTCCCACCAGGGAGCTGAAAGCAAACAGGAAAATGGAAATGGTGATAAAATGGATCCCCAATTCTCCCACCTCTGCCTTAATGGCCTGCTGCACGAAAGGCATTCCTGTCAGTTCCGGATCAATGACTCCGTAATTTAATAACATCATAGCCGTTGTGGTGCAAATCAAAATAGTATCAATAAATACTGACAGCATCTGTACAAATCCCTGTTTTGCAGGGTGGGATACGTCTGCCGCCGCTCCTGCATTGGGAGCAGAACCCATTCCGGCTTCATTGGAAAACAGACCTCTTTTAATTCCCAGCATGACGCAGGAACCTGCAAATCCCCCTGCAATAGACTGTATATCAAACGCCTCTGTGAAAATCAGCGAAAAAATTGCCGGAAGATCCTGTATATTCATCGCTGTAATATAAATTCCCAGTAAAATATAAAGAACTGCCATAACAGGCACCAGTCCTGAAGTAATGATTCCGATTCGATGAACTCCGCCGAAAATAACCAAAGCGGTACAAATGGCCAGAACAGCGCCGATAACTGCGGGGATACAGGTCTGAGAATACTCAGGTCCAATGTAGTATTCAATGGCAGAACTTACATTGAATGCCTGAAGAGCATTAAATCCGAAGGAAAAACAGGCAATCAGCAGCACGGAAAATACAATTCCAAGCCACCGTTTTCCCAGGGCATACTGAATATAGTAAGCCGGGCCTCCACGGAATTCCTTCTCGCCTTTCACCTTATAAATCTGGGCCAGAGTGCTTTCTATAAAAGCGGAGGCGCTTCCGATAACAGCCAGAAGCCACATCCAGAAAATCGCCCCTGCGCCTCCCGCTGCCAAAGCGGTGGCAACCCCGGCAATATTTCCGGTTCCCACTCTGGAAGCGGTAGAAATCATCAGAGCCTGAAAAGAGGAGACGCCTGCGGAATCGCTTTTCTTCTCTGTAAGTACCCGGATGGCTTCCGGGAACATCCGGATCTGTACGAATTTCGTTCTTACCGTGAAATAGATTCCCGTTCCAACCAGTAAAATAATCAGGATATAGCTGTACAAAAATGTATTTAAATCTGCAATCATCTGATTAAAAAAAGTCATGATCTCTAATCCTTTCTTCTTAATCCGAATTTCTTAAATTTTAATATTTGAAATGTTGACAACCCACTTCCTGCATACTATCATGAATATGTACAACATATCATGTAAAGAGGTTAAATAACTGTGAAAAATATTTTATTTTTTCTGACACCCAAAAGTGAAATTGCATACATATACGAAAACGAAACCCTGCGCCAGGCTTTGGAAAAGATGGAGCACAGAAAGTATTCCTGTATCCCCATACTGAGCCTGGACGGACGGTATGTGGCTACGATTTCCGAAGGAGATTTGCTCTGGGGAATGAAAAACCTGGGAATCCAGTCCATGAAACAGGCTGAGGACTACCCTATTATGTCCATTCCCAGAAGACAGAATTACCGTACCGTCCGCGCAAATTCCAATATGGAAGATCTCATCGAGCGGGCAATCAATCAGAATTATGTCCCCGTAGCAGATGATCAGAATTCTTTCATCGGTATTATTACCCGCAAAAATATTATTCAGTACTATGCGAAATGCCATATGGAAGAAACTGAAAAAAACAAAAATGAATGACAGAAAATATGCAGCAGATATTCATGTATTTGGATACTGCTGCATATTTTGTTTTTATTTAATAGGAAACTGCGTTCCCTATTAAATAAAACGCTCCGCGTGGATCGCGCTGCGTCGGAGTGGAAGAAGGCGCTTTGCGCCCCGCCGCAGGCGGAGAATCCTGCTCGCAGGATTCTTTTTTATATCACAGGAAAGTACTCCAGCTTGTTCTGTAATGGGAAAGTCCCTTATAAAACCTTGGACAGAAAATCTTTCAGTCTCTGATCCTGAGGATGTTCAAAAAATTCTCCCGGCTCGTTCTCCTCTTTAATAACGCCTTCATCCACAAAGAGAACACGGGTTGCCACTTCCCTTGCAAATCCCATTTCATGAGTTACCACTACCATGGTCATTCCATCCTCGGCCAGTTCTTTCATAATTTCCAGAACTTCCCCTACCATTTCCGGATCCAGCGCCGACGTAGGTTCGTCAAAGAGCATCACATCCGGGTTCATGGCCAGAGCACGGGCAATGGCAATTCTCTGTTTCTGTCCGCCGGAAAGCATATCCGGATACGTATCTGCCTTGTCAGGAAGCCCCACACGTTCCAGAAGCTCTTCGGCTTTTTTCTCAGCTTCCTCTTTGCTCATCAGTCCCAGAGTCACCGGCGCCAGCATAATGTTTTCCTTTACTGTCTTATGAGGGAACAGGTTAAACTGCTGGAAAACCATACCGATTTTCTGGCGGTGGCGGTTAATATCCACCTTGGGATCCGTAATATCTGTCCCCTCAAACAGGATTCGTCCTCCTGTGGGCTTTTCCAGCAGATTCAGAGAACGAAGGAAGGTGGATTTTCCGGAACCGGAAGCCCCGATTACTACAACCACTTCCCCCTGGCAGATGTCTGTGGTAATTCCTCTCAGCACCAAATTGTCGCCAAAGGCTTTTTCCAGCCCCTGTACTTCAATTAAAACATTGTTCTTATCGCTCACTGGTACGCAGCCTCCTCTCTAATTTTCCCATAAAGAATGTCAGAATCATGACAATGGCAAGATAGATAAGCGCAGCCGCAATCAGCGGGAAAAAGGCGTTGTAGGTACGGCTCTGAATCAGCATCGCTCCTTTGGTCAGATCCATAGTTCCGATATATCCGATGATGGATGTTTCCTTAATTAAAACAATCAGCTCATTTACCAGAGCCGGCAGTACATTTTTAAATGCCTGGGGAACAATAATCAGTTTCATAGTCTGTATGTAGTTCAGTCCCAGACTCCTTCCTGCCTCCATCTGTCCCTGGTCAATAGACATAATTCCGGAGCGGACAATCTCGGCCACATAAGCGCCTGAGTTAATTCCGAAGGAAAGTCCTCCTACGAGAATGGGATTCACGCTGACAGATGCCAAAATGACAAAGTTCATAATTAACAACTGAATCATGGAAGGGGTTCCGCGGATTACCGTCAGATAGACTTTGCAGATCCAATTGGCAATTTTAAAGGTACCGTTTTTCTCATGGGTAGAACGGATAATCGCAACAATAAATCCGATGATTACACCCAGAATAATTGCAAGCGCCGTAATTATAAGCGTGTTCTTTAATCCGTCCGTCAGCCACAGATACCGGTCATCCTTAATAAAGTTCATATAGAACTGTTCTTTAAAATTTGTGAAAAAATCCATTTATTTTCACCCCCATCTGCAAAACAGAGCTGTTGGCAAAATGTCAGCAGCCCTGTTTTACTTCGTTCTCTATAATCTGCTTATTTTCTAACAATCATTACCTGGCTTGCGTTGGCGTAAGTATCTGTAAAGTCGACGCTTGCTTTTCTGTCTTCTGTAACCGTCATACCGGCAGCGCCGAAATCTGCCTTTCCTGACTGTACCGCCGGGAGAATGGAGTCAAATTCCATATCGTCAATCTGAAGTTCATATCCCAGTTTGTCACAGATAGCCTGTGCAATATCCGCATCAATTCCCACAATTTCATCGCCTTCGCGGTATTCATAAGGTTCGAATGCGGCATTGGTAGCCATGATCAGTTTTCCATTGGAACGATCCACATCTGCCGGTGATTCATAAGGAGTTTCCCCGATATTATCGCCGATGTAGTTGGACATAATGCTGTCGATGGTGCCGTCTTCCTGCAGTTCCTGAAGAGCGCCGTTCATAGCCTCTAACAGTTCGTCATTTCCTTTTTTCAGACAGATTGCATATTCCTCGTTTACAAAGTCTTCTTCCAGGATTTTCAGATCATCGTTCTTCTCCACGAATTTCTCTGCCGGCTGGGAATCAATGATAACACAGTCAACCTGTCCTGCCTTCAATGCCTGAACCGCTTCGTTTCCTTTATTGTAACGTTTCACTTCTTTAGCTCCGATTTCTTCTTCGGAAGCGGCCAGGTCACCCGTGGTGCCAAGCTGAACGCCGATAACCTTTCCGTTCAGATCTTCTTTTGAAGTAATTTCTCCGCCTTCTTCTACTGCGCTGCCGGAAGTTGCCGTAGTTTCTGTGCTTTCCGTGCTTTCTTCTGCTGCGTCACTTCCGGAACATGCTGCGAAAGATCCAACCATAATACATGCCAGCGCCAGGGCTGCAAATTTTTTGCTGTTCTTCATTTCTCTTCCTCCAACTTTTATTCAAAATTCTTGCATATTTATTTACTTA
>NZ_NFJL01000017.1 GCF_002159835.1 Blautia sp. An249
CCGACAAGACAATTATACATATCTGTTTCTTATCAAAGAAGAATTTTTCCCATAGACACAGAAAATTTTACGCCCTCCAACAAGTTTCAATCCACGCTCCCACGAGGGGAGCGACGATGGATTACATAAAACTGAGCCGGAAACTTCTTGTTTCAATCCACGCTCCCACGAGGGGAGCGACAGCTTCGTAAAACATATCAGATAGGATATGACAAGTTTCAATCCACGCTCCCACGAGGGGAGCGACTGCAATCTCTCACAAATTCTCTTTGTTTTTTCCCTTCCTATTGAACAATTATACTAATTTTTATTCTGTAATGCAAGAAATACCCGGCAATTTCCTCTCCTAATTCCACTTTTTAGTCATGCGACTCGGTGCGAATCCTTTAGAAAATTTATGTTTACTTAAGGTTCGCACCGAATCACTCAATTACCTTCTTCTTACTTTAACAAATCTTACTCTTAATCCTTACCAATCCATGTGGAAGATTTTTCTCCGGATCAAGGCACACGCCGCTTCTGACCTCTTCTCCTTTCTGTGCTGTTGACAATACGATCGTATGTAGTAAACCTTTGTATCCACCCATTAGGAGCACATCTGTCGCATTTTTCTTCTGCTTATTTTGTTAGCATCTTTTACTAATTCTGTTCATCTTCCACACTCTCTTCTTCATTTTGCATATTACTAAAATTATTAAACATTTCTACATAATCCAGATGCGGAAACAACATCGGATTATTCAGCAGCATCAGAATCTGATTCAACTGAAAATTAAAAGACATCAAGGAAAGATCTTCTTTTCCGTCTTTCACTTTATATTCATCTAAATTATGTTCTGCTGCTTTCCCTCCATCTGTTTGCTGTTTTAGCCCTTCTGCATGATTGATACATTGATACCAGTCAAACAGATTTTCCTTATTCTCATCCCATTTAATGTCTAACTTTTTCTCACTTTTTCTTGCTCTAATGACCACATCAAACTTTTTATCATTTTCTTTCGGCAGACTTACTTCTCTATTATTCAAGCAGCACAGGATACGCAACGGCCGTGTCGCCGTTTGTGTTGGTACAGTGCTGCAAGTAATAGAATTAATCGTTCGTACAAATGAACGTTGGGATGAAGATGTTTTCAGATCTGTAATACTGCTTGTCCAGTTCCACAATTTTGTTTCATCCATAGAAGTGCTTTTGCATTCGACTACCACCGCAACCGCCTCAATAGGAATAAATTTCAAGTTATAATACCTGAAAATATAGGGTGTATACATCTCATCAAAAATCACCAGATCCACTTCATTCGATACATTCCCCTTCGAATCAATAAGAAAAACTGACTGCTCTATGACAAATTTTTTCGGAATGATGCTTTGAAACATTTCTTTCCATATTTTTTCACGATAGCTTCCAATAGTACCACTATGCTCATTTTCGAAATAGAGCTGGTTTACAATCCCTTCCTCCAGCCTTTTGTAGTTCTCTTTAATATGTTTTATAATTTTTCTGCTCTCCGTACTCATATCTCTTTTTTCCTCTCTTCTGCACCTCGTACAGTCCTTGTCTGTTACATTCATCTTTCTTAAATAAAATACACCTCTATCCTTCCCATCCCAAATGTCGTATTTCGCCCCACATGCAGCCGCTGAGCAGCATACAGCCACGGAACAAATGGTGTCAGGTCACCTTGATACTCTACTTCGCCCATCAAACCGCTGAAATCCATCTTTCCATTTGACCGATTTGAATACCTTTCCATATGTACCAGATGCAGTTTTTCCCGAACGGTTTCCACTTCTGCTGAAAGCATCTGGATTTTTCCGGCTTCCTCTCTGTCTGTCCAGCCCCCGTATCTTTCTGTGAGGGTCATGATTCGATTGGTTATGTTTCGGATTAATGTCTGGAAAGAGATTGTTTTAAGAATCTTTCCGCCGTGACGAATCCGCAGAGGTGTGCGTATTTTAATCAATGCCCTTGTCACATCCGGTAACTCAAAGCATGGCATAGCTACAGATTTCATACTATGTAACAGGCATTTCCCATTTCTCCAGATTATTCTCTGTTCCTTACTATGAATAATCTGCGATAAACGAAATGGGTATCTGTATGCTCCCAGGCCGAAACATTCCATCTGTTCCAACGCTTTAATCAAGGAATCTACATATCTTACCCCATTCCCGATCAGCAGAATTTCAAACTCAATCTGTGCGCCCCTACCCACTATAGTTTGAGGCATATGGATCTCCGGGGGAATGATCATATATGGTTTCGCATTAATCTGCACGGTGTCCGAATTCCCGCTGTTATTCTCGTATAAATACGCACATGCTTCCTTGTCAGTCCCAAGCAGAGAATGCCCGATTGCTCCTCGCAGAGTCGATCCCAGATATGGCGGCAGTTGGGCTTCTTCCAGTGCAGTCAGGATGACTCTGAGGGGCAGATAACTTATATCGAAAAGTTTTTGCATTTATATTCTCCTATTTTTATTTGCAACATTATATAATATATATTTTTATCTGTCTGTCATGTCCCGGTTCTATAGTTCTATTTCCATCCCGTCATAAGCAAAGCATATATTGTCCAAAGATTTTTCTAACTCCTGATAGTAAGCATATGATTTTCCCCAATACTCATCGATATGGGTAACTATTATACGCTTTATCCGGTATTTGTTTTTAATCTCCACAATTTCATCCAAAGTAAACATGTCTTCCCTAAACGGAGCGTCCTTAAGATGGGAACCATCTTTGAGTATTCCGTTATCGGATACAAGCCCGATAATTAATACATCCGCATCAAAGTATAATTCATTATGAATAAACGGTTTTACATCACAGCAGGCATAGATAGCTTTTTTCCCTTTCTCTGATATAACATAAAATGTCATATTGCCGCGATGGGTCTTATTATTTACTAAATGTAGTTCTATATCTCCGATTCGGGCATAATCGGTTTTTTGGATCGAAATACAGTGGAGTACGTCTTCGTAATAATGTAATCCGTCTCCATTCCATGCATTAATATCATCTGCCACTTCAGGTAATACTATAAACTGTATGGGTGAACCTCTGTCTGCTATGCAGTCATACCCTAACGGTTCTACGATACGCATACCTCTGGTGTGATCCGGATCTTTATGAGATATGGAAAGATATTTTATTTCCGTAATATTCTGCCTGTCACAGGCAACACCGATGTCCTCCGGAGTGTCAATCAGCATTTTCACATCCTCAATGTAAAGACTCGGCCCCAGCCTCTGATACCGTCCTCTTTTCTTCCTGGCCTCTTCGCAGACAGGGCACTTGCAGAAGGGATTCGGTATCTGGAACATTCCTCCGCTTCCTGCTATTTTCAATTTCATTTTCCTTCACCTCACAATAAAATCATTTCTGTGTATTTCAGACTCTTTACCAATTCAGTTGCTGTACCTCAGACTAACAGTATTTTTTTAATATGACTGATTATCCGTTCCGCTATTTTTTCACTCGGCAATAAAACAGAGGAATACATTCGTACTCCCTGGTAGGAAAAAATGATTATATCAATTACTTCTTCACAGTCAATATTTCTGAACTCTCCTCTTTGTATTCCGTATGAAAGGAAATCCTGCCACATATTCACAGAAGATTCATACTGTTTTAACAGCATATTATTCTCTGCATCTGCCTGCTTTTCACTGTAATATTCATATATCGCCAGACTTAAAGAATTTTCACTGTCTGTCATTTCGCATTTATAGCGATTCAAAATTTCGTCAAGTATTTCAGCTGCCGCTATGCCTTTCTTCATTTTCTCAGAAAATTCATCGTTTTGTGCCTTCATAAGGCCATCTATAATTTCAGAAAATATTTCGCAGGTACTATTATAATGCCTGTACAGACCGCCTCTGCTTAAGCCTGTTTCTGCACAAATATCTTTCATCGTAACATTTTTAAATCCTTTTTCAGCAAACAAAGAGAGGGCTTTTTCTTTGATGTTCCTTTTTGTTTCGTCACCTTTTTTTCCCATTCATCCTCCATTAAGCGACATACATGTCGTTTCCATGAATTATAAGACACTTGTGTCGCTTTGTCAATAAATATTCTGTTTATAGAAATGTGCGGAATGAGGCGCGAAAAATGGCCAGCCTCTAAAGACTGACCATTTGAAACATTCATCGTAATTTTTACGTTTCCTACAGCGATTTTTTACAGAGGCAGCTATTTTCCGAAATAATTCTGAATGGCCTGCATCCTTTCTGCCTGCTTCACATGGAAAGGACACCGGCTGTCACAATGCCCGCATCCGATACAGTCCCCTGCCTCCGGCGCAGCGTTTAGAAATCCTAAAAAGACACGCCATTTGCCTCACATCTCATACAGCTTTAATCGTTCCTCTGCACTTCCTACTGCATAATTTTCTGTCTCATAATCCGGTTCTTCTTTGCCGGTAAAATCATATGCCGGATTAATACTGAACATAAGCATATTTTCAGTTCCTGTATGTATTCCAGAATTCCTCCATACAAGGCTTTCTGCAAATCGGCCTCCTCATCAATACAGTGTAAAATCAAAGTATGCCTCTGGTCTAAAAGGCTTTATTCTCCGGTTACATCCAGCCCCAGGCTGTTCACCCATTCCATGATCTCATCCTGAGAGCTTCCGCCGTCCAGACGCTGTCCGGGAATCCACTCTGCTCCATCTGTTAAATCTGCAAGGTTCTCTGCACTGGATCCAATCCCGCTGCCTCCGGATGTACAGAAAGGAATAATCGTTTTGCCCGAGAAATCATAACTTTCCATAAAAGTGCTGACGATTCTCGGAGCTTCTCCCCACCAGATCGGGTATCCAAGGAATACGAGATCATACTGCTCCATATTCTCCACAGAGCCGGAAATAGCCGGACGGACAGTGGGATCGTTCATTTCCATGGTACTGCGGCTGTTATCATCATTGTAATCCAAATCTGCATCTGTATACGGTTCTTCCGGCACAATCTCGTACAGGTCAGCCCCGAGACCGTCTGCCATTTGTTCTGCCACTCCCTGGGTCGTGTTGGTTGCAGAGAAAAATGCTACTAAAATTTTATTTTCTTCAGTCTCAGTGTCACCTGCTGCCGCATTTGTCTGTGCAGTATCGCCTTCTGCCTCAGAATTATTTTTCTGGTTTTCAGGCGCTGATGTTGCTTCTGCCTGACCGCTCTGCGAATGAGACGATTCCGTTTCTGATGTCTGTGTATTTCCGGAGCAGGCCATAAGCGATACAGCCATTACAAGTGTAAGTAAAACTGCTGTTATTTTTTTCATAATCACCCTCCAATTCTTTTATTCTGCACCTACATTATAAAATCCATGTCTGATTATATCAAATACTTAATTTCATCAGTCACTTATGCCTAAAAGGCATTTACCGTGTTCGATAAACCGGCTTAAAGCCAGTAACAAATTCTGAGAATCCTTATAGACGAAAAGAAAAGCTTATGGTATACTATGCGCAGAAAATTTCACAAAAAGGTGTGCCCGATTTCCATCGAGACGGAAGACTGCCGGAAAAAGATCTGCGGCCTAATGGCTGCAGGTGTTTTTCCGGTTTTTTTATGTAATGGGAGATTTCGTCGGATTTAACACTGAAAGGAGATATTTATGTTTGTAATGATCGACAACTATGACTCGTTTGTTCATAACCTGGCAGTCTATCTGAGAGAACTGGGACAGGAAGTCCGTCTGATCCGAAATGACCAGGTGGATCTTTCATTTCTTTTTCATCTGCACCAGGAGAAGAAGCTGGACGGCATTCTTCTGTCCCCTGGTCCTAAAAGCCCCCAGGACTGCGGACAATGCCTGGATATTCTGAAAAAAATGGCCGGTCTGGTACCGGTGCTGGGGATCTGTCTGGGGCACCAGATCATTGGCCATGCCTGGAAGGCTCAGGTGGTAAAGGGAGAGCGCCCCATGCACGGCAAGGTCAGCCTGATAAACAACTGCCAAAAACGAATGTTCCGGGGACTTCCCGCCCAGTTCTTCGTCACCCGCTACCACTCCCTGGTGATCAGTCCCTCTAAGCTGCCCGACTGCCTGAGTGTGGACGCCCGCTCAGAAGACGGCGCCATCATGGCTGTCAGTCACAGAACCCTGCCGGTCTACGGTATCCAATTCCACCCGGAAGCTGTGATGACTGAATACGGCCACCAACTGCTTGGCAACTTTATTACCCTGTGCGAAGAATGGAGGAACCGCAATGAAAACCCTTGTCCGGGAACTGCCCTTTTATAGAGAAACCTCTGACATTTTCGGCCTCTTTGCCGAGACTCCCCTCTCCGTCTTTCTGGATTCTTCCCTGAAGAACGAGATGGGTCGCTATTCCATTATCGGTCTGAATCCCTGGCTGACAGTCACGGAAGAAGACCAGATCTGCCGCTGCTGCGGCGTTCCCCAAAGGGAAAGCTTCGAGAAAATCATGGCAGACTGCCTGCGGAAACATAGGGAGGAAAACCCTACGCATCTTCCTCTCATCTCCGGCGCCGTGGGCTATTTCAGCTATGACTACGGGAGAAAATTTGAGAAAATCTCTTCCCGCCATGATAAAGACATCCAGATTCCCGACGCCCTTTTTGTCTTCTACGACAATTACATCATTGAGGACAAAAAAGAGAAAAAGCTTTGGCTCACTGCCTGCGGAAAGTTAAAAGCTGCCCGCAAGTCTGCAGAAGAACTTACTCTCCAGATTCAAAACTGTCCGAAGGCCTCTCTGCCTGCGAAGCACTGTGAACTGGCAGATTTCCTGCCTAATTTCCAAAAGGAAGAGTACAAACAGGCCATCGATCAGATGATTTCTTACATCACAGAGGGAGATATTTATATCGCCAATATGACGCAGCAGCTTAAGGTATCAAGTCCCGTGGCCCCCTATGACGCTTTCCGCTATCTGCGGACATACAATCCTTCTCCCTTCGGCGCCTACTTGAACGGTGAGGATTTCCAGATTGTCTGCTCTTCGCCGGAACGTTTCCTTCGGGTAAAAGACGGGTGGGTGGAGACCCGCCCCATAAAGGGCACACGCAAAAGAGGCAGCAGCCCCGCCGAGGACGCTGCGCTGAGAACAGAACTGGAGAATTCCGGCAAAGACCGCAGTGAACTTCTGATGGTTGTTGATCTTGAACGAAACGATCTCAACCACGTCTGCGAGCCCGGAAGCGTAAAAGTCACGGAACATTTCGCCGTGGAAGCCTATGCCACAGTCTTTCATCTGGTGTCCACAATCGTGGGAAAACTGCGCGCAGACATGGGAATTATGGATCTGATCCGTGCGGCTTTTCCCGGCGGTTCCATCACCGGAACTCCGAAAATCCGGGCTATGGAAATCATCGACCAGCTGGAGCACGGCCGACGCAGTCTCTACACAGGTTCTATAGGGTATCTCGCTTTTGACGGTTCCTGCGATCTGAATATCGTCATACGCACAGCCCTCCACACAGACGGTAATTATCACCTTGGGGTAGGCGGCGGCATAACCTGCGAGTCAGACCTGGAATTCGAATATGAGGAAACTTTACAGAAGGCCAGGGCCGTACTGGAGGCCCTGTATCCCCAGAAAGGAGATGCCCATGCTGAAGATTAACGCAGATGACGGCTATTATTTCGGTCTTCAGGTATTCGAGACCATTGCGGTGGAAGACAATATTCCCGTTTTCCCCATGGAACACCTGGAACGACTGCAAAACGCCCTGAAAAACCTGCATATCCAAAATCCTGAGACGGAATCTGCCCTGACTGTCAGCCGTCTGCGAAAGGAAGCTTTTTTATGTCCCTACAGACACGGCGTTTTGAAAATATCTGTCTCAGAACAGAATCTGCTTTTCACAGTCCGGGAAAACACCTACCGTGAAGAGCAGTACCGCAGGGGATTCGCCGTGCAGACCAGTCCCATCCGCAGAAATGAAACCTCTCCCCTGGTCTATTATAAAACCGCCAATTACGGGGACAACATCCTGGAAAAGCGCAGAGCCCACTCCTGCGGCTTCGATGAACCTGTCTTTCTCAATACCCGGGGACAGATCTGCGAAGGGGCCACGTCCAATATTTTTTTCGTAAAAAATCAGACCCTTTTTACACCGAAAGTAAGCTGCGGACTCCTGAACGGTATTATGCGGAATTACCTGATGAAAAAGTATCCTGTGGAAGAGGCCGTCCTATATCCCGGCCAGATTTCCGAATTCGATGAAATTTTCCTCACCAACTCATTGATGGGAATTATGCCCGTCTCTTCCTGGGACGGCCATCCCATCCGCAACTGTTCGTTCAGCCAGAACCTGCGCCGGGAATATCTCAGTCTGTGCCGCACACTCCTGTAAAAGCAGCAGGGAGACTGACAGCACCGCCGTCAGTCTCCCTAATTCACCGTACAGGGTTTTATCTTTCTTTCGTTGGCCGGATCATGGCCTCATCCTCATGAATCATAATCTCATCGCCTTCCGCGCCGTCTCCCACATCGATAAAATACAGAATATCGGCACAGGGCCGTTCCTGCCCGTCCGTCAGAGAATTCAGTACTCTGCCCTTAAAAACCAGGGTGGAGGAACCGCCGCCGTCCAGATTATAAGCATACTCACAGCCTAAGTCCAGGAACACCTCCTGCAGTTCCTCATAGGTCATTCCCTGGGAGCCCCCGGCTCCTTTTCCATCTACCACCACCACATAATAATCGCCGGGGCTTGCCATCCCCACCGCTGTCCTCTGATAACGGTAGGTCTGGCGGAACTGTCCGGAGATCTCACAGGCTTCGCTGTTTTCCACCAGAGTGGGTCCGAAACAATAAGTATCCTTCACGTCCCTTCCCAGCATCTCTTCTGTGGTCATTCCCGCCGGAGCCGTAAACATGCCGCCCTCCCCGGTGACACACATGATATTTCCGTTGGAATACACATCTTCATAGACCTGACGATCCTTGATCATGCTCTTTCCTTCTGCCGGAATTCCCGTACTGTAGGAAAAGCCGCTTCCATTGATTCCCAGAACGCCATTGTGGTCTGCCAGCTCAGCGGAGGTGGTTCTCCTGGGATTTCCATAGGTTCCTCCGCATAAAGCGGAACAGATCTGCTCCGTGCTGAAAGTCTGTATATGACAGACCCAGTAACGTGTATAAGAAGTCTCCCTGGGTTCCACGGAAATCTTCAGCGTACTGGTCTCATAATGCCAGTCGTCATTCTGATAATTCCACTCCTCGGAGATTCTCTCCACAATCTCATCATACTGGCCTCGTTTTTCCGGGTATTCCGACGGAATTTTCCAAAGCTCCTGCTGAGCTTCGCGAAACAGGCGGTCATTCTTCGCCGTGTCCATAGCGACCAGGTCACTCTCAGACTCGTACAGTTCGGAAAACTTCTTGTCAATCTCTTCTATCCCCTTCAAAGCTTCCGCCTTCTGAGACGTTTTTTCCAGAATCTCATACGCTTCCCGTACATACTCATCCCTGTCTGATTTATGATCACGGTAAAACTCCTCAATCTGTGTCTGAATCTGCTCTGCACTTTCCAAGGCCGCAGACATATTTTCACATAAGGCTTCATCTGTAACGGCCTCCTCCATCCGGTCCGCGAGCTTTTGGGCCGCTTCGGTCCGAATCTGAATCTGCCGTTTTCGCTCTTCTTCTTTCTTTTTTCTCTGTGCTTCCTGCTGCTTTTTCTCCTGCTCTTTTTGTTCCAGTTCTTTTTTCTCCTGGACAGCCTGATACTGCTGCCTTGCGGCAGCCCCGCCTGCCAGCGACAGGCAGAGAAGTGCCAGGATCACATACCATTTCTTCTTCATTTCGCTCCCTCATTTTACAGTGACAATTTTCGTCCTCCCAATTATAACAAAGTTTGACCGCCCATACCATATTTTAATGGGCAGAAAATTGACCCCTTTTCCATTTGCATGGTATAATTTTTTTATCAATTATAAGGGGGAATACAAATGAGAAAAAGAAAACGCATCTGGGCTCTGCTGCTTGTGTGGACTATGCTCTTTACTTCTTTGGGAGCGGTGCAGACAGAAGCGGCAGCCAAATCCGCTGACCAGACCATGGCTGTCCATTTTCTGGACGTGGGGCAGGGACTGTCCATACTCGTACAGTCCGGCGGTGAAAACCTGATTTATGACGGCGGCGATAAAGAGACTTCCAGCTTCGTAGTCTCCTACCTCAGGAAACAGAATATCACTACCATTGATTATCTGATTTCTTCCCATTATGACTCCGACCACCTGGCAGGGCTGATCGGATGCCTGAACGCCTTCGACGTAAAACAGGTCATAGGTTCTGATTACACCCATGATTCCAAGCTCTATCAGTCCTTTATGAACGCAGTCAAGGCAGAGGGCGTAACCGTAGAGCATCCTGAGGTGGGAACGGAATTTGAATTCGGCACAGGAGAATTCACTGTCCTCTCTCCGGAAACCATCAGCAAAAATGACAGCAACGCCAATTCCGTTGCCATTAAACTGGAAAACGGTGAGAACTCCTTTATCTTCACCGGAGACGCCGAGCATAACAGCGAAGAAGAGATGTGCGACTCAAAAATTGACCTGGACTGTGACGTCCTCGTCCCCGGCCATCACGGCTCCGCCACGGCCACAACCTGGGATTTCCTTGAGGAAACCGTCCCGGAGTATGCTGTAATCTCCTGCGGCGCGGGAAATCAGTACGGACATCCGGACAAGGATACCATGGATAAGCTGCAGGATATGGATATCCAGGTATTCCGCACAGATGAACAGGGAACTATCGTCGCCGTATCAGACGGCACCCGCATCGACTGGAACACCAAGCCCTGCAACGATTATTCCGCCGGAGACTCCGGGGATACGGGCACGCAGCCGCAGTCCGCAGCAGCTTCCGCCCCTCAGGTTCAGGATACGCCTGCGCCTGCCGCAGAAGCTCAGACACAGACGGCTTCTGTCTGGCTCTCGGCTACAGGTTCCAAATACCACAGCATTCCTGACTGCGGAAATATGAATCCCGACAACGCAAGGCAGGTCTCCCGGGCTGACGCAGAAGCCCAGGGATATGAAGCCTGTAAGAAATGTTTTTAACTTAACTCAGGCGCCTCATGGCGCAATTGGTAATATTTTCTCTTTTCCTTCAGCAGGCTGCCGATATTGGATTAGCCTGCTGAGGTTATTTAGTTAGCTTCCTAAGTATTTGGTCTAAAATTAAGATAATCTATCCAAATATTTTATTCAGACAAATTTCTTCCAGTGCAGTCAGCTCATCTATTACCTGTTCTTTATAAACCAGGGCTTTCTCCGTAACAGCAATCCGTTTCAGACGATTATCATAAGGAACCGGCTCCCGGGTAATCAGGCCGTTTTTCTCCATCTGTTTCAGTAACTCCGTCGCCGTAGACGGACGGATACTGTATTCCTCTTCAATATCTTTCTGAAACACATCTTCTGTCTGAGCCAGCAGATTATAATCTCTGTTTCACGGCAAGCTGTTTTTATCCTATTTGTTCTCTCCCTGCATCATGGTATCCAGAACCACAGAAAGGAAACAGGAATATGCCCGAAGCTTTTCCTCCGGTATAACCGGAAGGGACTCCAGGGATTTCAGAAGCCGGCTGACATCCGGCATATTCCCTTTATTCAGACTGTCGATCTCCTGGTAAAGAGTGGCATCCGGCTCCCACAAGAGCACCTGGCCGCAAATCAGACTTCCCAGATGTTTCCCTTTTCTTTCTATGGGAAATGCCATTTCAATCAGTCCTGCCGGACACTGAAACATAAAGGGCGACTTGCTCTGGCATGCCTGATGTCCCGCTACTTTATAGGCCTGACGGCATCTTTCCAGACCTCCCGGGGAATTATAGATGGTCTGACAGAACTGACAGCAGCTTCCAAAGTCTTTCCTGGAAAATATAGAAATCCCATTTCGATCCACAATATTTGCCCTGATCTGTGTGGCCAGGGTAAATTCCTCCAGAATCCTTCTGTAATTTTCTCTGTTCAGATATCCTAAAATCTCTCTGGCCATTTTTACTCTTTCCACTCCATATATTCAAGTTTTCTGTTTTGCGCGTTTCCGATATTTAACTGGGCGCGGTATGCCGCCACAGTGCGCCTTGAGATGCAGATTCCCTTTTCTTTCAGTTGCTCTGCCAGTTCCTGATCGCTGCAGGGTTTCTGACGGTTTTCCTTTTTAATTATTCCTCTCAGAAGGCTTTCCACATCCCCCTTACTGGCATCGGCAGTTTCTCTGGATTTTGCCGCAAACGGCGGTGCCAGAAACTGTTTCAGCGGCGCTGCCCCAAAGGGATACTGGACGTATTTTCCTTTCACCGCTCTGCTAACCGTGGATGGATGAATGGAAAGGGCATCGGCAATCTGTTTTTCCGTCAGCGCTTTCAGCCCTCCCCTTCTCTCAAAATAATCCATCTGGAAAGAAAGGATGTACCTGGAAATCTCCAGAAGTGTCCGGTTTCGTTTCTCAATACAGCGTTTTAAAAACAGAACGCTCTTTTTCTTATCCTGATAATATTCATAAACCTCTCCGTTTGCATACCTTTCAAGGAGGGATTCATATTCTCTGGATATTCCTATCCGGATCTGATTTTGTCCGGTAAGACTCACCGACCAGGCTCCGTTCTCACAGGAAAACAGCAGATCCGGTATCAGATACTGATTCTGCCTGCCGCCAAACCCGGTTCCATTTAAAGGTTTGGGGCTTAAACTCTTAATTTCTTTCACTCGTCTCTGTACGTCAGTCAGGGGCAGATGAAGACAGCGAGCCAGTTTGCTGTGCTTTCCTGCCGCCAGATCTTCTAAATGCTCTTTTAAAATTTCTCCATATATATTGTCGTAGGCGCCTTTCTTCCGAAGCTGAAGTTCCAGACATTCCCTCAGATCAAACGCTCCGATTCCGGGAGGTTCCAGATTTTTCACAATCCCGATGCAGACGGAAACTTCCCGGGAAGAAACTCCTGTCAGCCTGGAAATCTCTTCTTCTGAGAACCGCAGATACCCATTATCGTCCAAAAGGTCAATGATATAAGAAAGCAGGGAAATCCTTTTTTCATCCATATTCATAAGATCTGCCTGACTAAGCAGAAATTCCTGCAAACTTCCGGTTCCCTCTGTTACATTGTCAATGGAAGAAACTTCCTCCTCCGTCTCATACCTGGTTTTGCGGACAGCCAGATGCTGCAGATTTACATCCCCGTCATACGTAACAATTTCTCTGTTTGCTTTCACACTTAAAAACGGATTTTCCATTTCTTCCTCTATAAGAAACTTCTGCAATTCATAACCGTTCATTGCCAGAATATTCAAAGAGTAAATCTGCTGCTGGGATAAAACCTGCTTCTGCTCCAGCTTCTGAATGAATTCAAAGCCCATTAACCGCGCCTCCATTTTTATAGTTTTGCCTTTATTTATTCTTTTTCAGATTTTTATAAATGAGAAATGAAGCGACTCCTCCCACCACTGCACTGACAATGGCGCAGATAAATACCATCTGATACCCCTTCGCTCCCGGATAACGATCCAGCCATCCGCCGATAACCGTATACATAAAAGCGTCCGGTAAGAATCCGAATGCAGAGGCAAACCCCACCACAATCCCATTTAAATTCGCAGGTACCCCGGCTTCTGTCAGCGTGGCAAAGTAAACGCCCCGGTTCACATAAATAGCAAATCCGAATAAAAACATCAGAATTGTTGCCGTCATTACAAACGCCGGCTTTGACGGTAAGATCAGCATGACTCCGAATCCAATGGCAATAATAATAAATGCAAAAATCATGGTTAGGGAACTGGATTTAATTTTATCTGCAAAAACACCACCCAGAGTTCCTCCCACAATCTGAAGTCCCCAGGTCCGTATGGTTCCAATGGTCGCCGCAAAGGCTGCAGTTGCTCCCATAACTCCCGTCAGATAAGGAGTAAAATATCCCAGACAGATAAAACAGGTCATGGTTGCAAAAATAGCAATTGTTACAAGCCAGGCTGCCGGCATCTTTAACGCCGTTGCAAAATCGCGCACAATGGAGCGCTTCTCTGTCTGTACCGCCTCCTGCGCATCTTCTTTCTTCTCTCCGGGAATAACCAGAAAAGTTACAATTCCCAAACCAATATTGATAAACGCATAGAGAAGAATCGCTGTTTTCAGACCTGCAACTGCTCCCGCTGCAGCGTTAAAGGCTGCTACAATCCCAAGCCCCACAGCCGTGGCAATAATTCCTCTGGTTCCTTCCAGCAGGCCGAACAGACGGCCCTGTTCCTTGTCATTTCCAAGACAGCGCACGTAATTAACCAGTGCCGGCCAGAAAATCAGTGACGTAGAAAATGCCCAGAAGAAACTAAGTCCCAGAGCCACCGGATAGGCCGGAAATGTGGCAAACCAGAATCCTGCCAGTCCTGTGAGAATCTGTCCCGATGACAGAAGAACTTTACTTGACATCCGGTCTGCCAGAATTCCTCCTATAATGTAACAGATAACTGAACCGATCCCATAAACACTCATTAAATTTCCAAGCTGGATATTGGTATATCCGAATGCTTCTAACATAGGATCATAAAAGGTATAGCGCAGATAAGGAAGCTGATAGATCAGTCCCGTGCTGGCAGATAAAAGAATTAGCTGAAACCAGCGGTTTCTCAGGATTCCGTTTTTCTTCATATTATCCCCTCCAAAAGTTGGCGTACCTCAGTAAGAGTTAACTTCAGGTACAAATTGATAGTTATAAAAGCTGTTCACACTACTTTTATAAATAGCAATTTTTATGCCAACTTATCTGGAAGAGTTCTTTTTTATTTAGTTGGACGGAATTTTCTCCTTCTCCGGACGAAATTCCCTGGGTTCAATTTGATATTTTTTCAGTTTAGCAGTCAGGCATTGTCTGGATAGTCCCAGCATCTGTGCGCACTGAGTCAGATTTCCCCTTGCTTTTCCTAATCCTTTCCGCAGAATTTGGATCTCATAATTTTCTGTCAGTTCTTTAAAATTCAGTCGGTCATCCGGTAGATTTTCTCCATAAGAAGGCGGTATATGACTTCCCCGGGACTCTGCAAAATCATAGCCCAGGGAACTTTTTACCGATTCCTCCATAGAATTCCGTAAATAATCCGGAAGATCATCCAGGCTCAGGTAAGCCGTATTGGCTGAAACCATGTTGGCTGTACTTTCGATTACGTTGGACAATTCTCTTACATTCCCGGGCCATCCATAAGCGTGAAGCAGAGATTTCAATGAAGGAAGCAGACCAATAATCATGGAATTTGTTTCTTCATTGTATTTGTCAATATAAAGCTGAATCAACAAGTCTAAATCGTTTCCTCTCACACGCAGGGGCGGGATGTGAATAATACCGGCTGACAGCCGGTAATAGAGATCCTCTCTCATAATCTTTTCTCTCAGCAGCAGAGTGGGCTCCACATTGGTCGCACTGATAATTCTGCATTTTACACTTCTTACCCTGGAATCTCCTATCCTCTGGAACTGTTTTTCCTGCAGTACCCGCAGAAGTTTCGCCTGTAAAACTATATTCATGGAATTAATTTCATCCAGAAAAAGAGTGCCTCCGCCTGCCAGTTCAAACATTCCTGCATGATCCACCGCTCCCGTATAAGCTCCGCGAACGGTCCCAAACAGCGTACTTTCCAATAACGTATCCGGAATAGCTGCACAGTTAATCGCCATAAACGGGCCTGCATAAAAATCGCTGGCATTATGGATACTCTGTGCAAAGAGCTCTTTTCCTGTACCGGTTTCTCCGTAAATCATAATTGGAATATTTTTGGCCGCATACTTTTTGGCAATCCGGACAGCATTTTGAAGAGCGCTGCTCTCCCCGATAATGTCCTCAAAAACATAATTGGTACCGTTTTTTAAGTTCCGGCTTTTCAGGGGATAGCTTCTCTTCTCTCCTATTGTACATTTCTCAATAATCCGCTTTTTCAAAACACTAACGTCATCGCAAATGGCAAAGGCTCCTGTTCTCTTTCCGTCTTTTTCTATAGGATAAGCGCTTGTCAGTGCATTTACCACTTTCCGGTTACTGAACCATTCGATATTCTCATCCTCTAAAACAATACCTTTTGTCAGTGCTGCAAGACAGGGGGATTCATATCCGTCTACCAGGACAGTATTTCGGTAAATGGTCTTAATTTCTTTCCCCAGAACCTCTTCCCGCTTAAAACCATCCAGCCGTTCCCCGGCCTGATTTACATAAACCAGGCGGCCCTTTCCGTCCACAATGTATACGGCGCTTTGCAAATGTTCTAAAATATCATATAAAATACGTTCCTCCATAAGAATCTCCTCCTGGATTCTATTATGCAAATATTTTTGCTTTTTGTCAAACTGCCATTTTTTTTGCGCAAATATTTTTGCTTTATTTTTCTTTTTTTACCGCTAAAAATTAAATTTCTACGGATTTTTCACCTGGCATAGAACTTGCTTTTTATATAATCAGCTGTTCACGAAATAAGAAAACAGGAAAGGGGAATCTATTATGGCTATTAAAGGTTTAAAATCCAATTATTACAAGTATCCCGTAAAATATCATGAACTGACGGAGGAGCAATGTGAGACAATTATAAATGCCAGCCTGCGGATTATGGAAAATATCGGTCTGGTTATCAAACATGAACGGGCGCGTACCATGTTGAAAGATGCCGGCTGTACCGTGGATGGTGAAACTGTCCGTTTTCCGAAAGAACTGGTCATTGACTGCATTAATTCTGCAGCCAAAGAGCTGGTTCTCTATGACCGTAATGGAAATAAAGCCCTTCAGGTCTCCGGTACCAATACTTATTTTGGCTTAGGTCCTACGAATCCGTTTACTAATGATTTTGAAACAGGGGAAAGAAGAAAGGCCTGCAGAAAAGACGTTAAAAATTCTGTTCTGGTAGCCGATGCGTGTCCGAATATTGATTTCATGATGGGACTTGCCCAGGTACAGGACTGTGACATACGGATTTCCGACGTGGTAGAAATGAGAGAGATGCTGGAAAATACAACCAAACCGATTGTAGGCTGGGGTGTTAATGTCCAGGGTCTTAAAGATCAGGTTGCAATGTGCGCCGCAGTAGCAGGCGGGATTGACAAACTCAGGGAAAAACCGTTTCTTTCCCTGTTCCCGGGCTGTCCGGTCAGTCCGCTGATAATTGCGGAAAATGAATTTGAGAAAATAGAATATTCCATTCAGGAAGGATTTTCCATTGTCTGGTCCAGCGGGGCTCAGCTTGGTACTGTGACCCCTGTTACCATTGCGGGCGCATTCTCCCTGAATCTGGCTGAAATTTTTGCCGGTATTGTTCTGGCCCAGTTAATCAAAAAAGGCAGCTGCGTCGTCTGCGGCGTCGTCGTTTTAACGGTTGACATGGGAACTACCCAGGCAGCCTACGGCAGCCCGGAACACTGTATCGGAGAAGCTATGTCAGCAGACATTTTCCATTATCTGGATCTTCCTATGTGGCAGACTGCCGGTGTAACAGATTCCAAATCCGCAGATGAACAGTCCGCCATTGAATGCTCAATGGGCGCGCTGATCAATACCATAAGCGGCGGCCATATGGTTCACGATGTAGGCTTTCTGGACGGAGCCATGTCCGCCTCTCTGGATCAGATTGTATTAAACGATGAAATTATCGGCTACGCCAAACGTGTTGCACGGGGAATTACCATCGACGAAGAAACCCTGGCCTACGATGTTATCGAGGAAGTGGGACCAGGCGGAGAATTTCTCACATCAGAACATACTGCCGAGAACTTCCGGGAAGAATTCTGGTTCCCTAAACTGATTGACCGCAGCAGATACACTATCTGGGAAGAAAAGAAGGAAGACATGAGAACTCGGGTCCATAATCGGACGGCAAAAATCCTTGCAGAGCATAAACCAGAGCCATTATCTGAGGAAGTGATCCGCAAATTAGATGCCATACTGGAAGAAGCTCAAAAGCGTCTGAGCTGAATTTAGAGGCAGGCGGGATTTCCCATGAAATCTCACCTGCCCCGAACTGCATAAAATTAAGTTATGCGGGTTTACTCGGCAAACCGGATTCTGGAATAGCGGTAAACCTCATCTATAAAGGTTTTCGTTAAAGGATATTTGCAATAATAATTATCCATCAAAAACGGATTTCCATAGGAAATCATCTTATCCACAAAGTCCCGTGCCGCCCTGATATGCTCTTCTTCGGGAGCCTCCGGCACAGGGCTTTCCGGAGCTACATGCATCAGGATCTTATCCCCGTACTGTGGAATATCCGTGTCAAAATCCAACAGAGAAGCCTGGCATTCCAGCATATCGAAACCTGCTTCAATATAGACAGGAAGCAGAGAATCTACTTTTCCGCAGCTATGGCATTCCGCAACCATTCCTTCTTCATGGATAAAATCCACCACCCGTTTCATATAAGGCAGAATCATTTCCCGAATGGTATTCTGAGAGAAGAAAACGCCTCTCTGGTGTCCCCAGTCATCGTGGATGCAGACAGCCGCAATCTGTTCTTTGCCAAATACGGACTGGAACTTCTGAATCAGATAAATATATAAATCCGACAGTTTATCGAAAAGTTCTTTTACTGCGTCCTCCTGATCTTCATCTATCATGGCGATTGCTGCTTCTTCAAAATCCATAAAAGAAATCAGGCGTTCATAGTATCCTGTACAGATTACTATTTCCCAGGCGTCCCCTTTTCTGAGGATTTTATAATTATTTTCACGGGCTTCCTCCCAGGACCAGGAATCAATGAATTCTTTTGTGGGGAATTTCACTTTCTCCTTCCACTCATTGGCGTCTTCCAGAAGGGGCTTCCCCGGACGGACTGTGGATCCGCCCACCTCCGGGACATATTCCCAGTCAATTCCGAACATATCCAGTCCTCCCAGTTCCTCTGCCGGAAGTTTGTAGTCAGAAACGTTTCCTTTGGCCGGGTTATCCGGTACGCATCTGGGATAAAGATAGCCTATGTCAAAGGTGCTTGGCAGCCAGACCGGCTGTCCCTGGAGGGTTCGCAGCAGATTTTCTCTTGGAGTAATGGGCGTGTCCGCCTCTGTAAATTCACATCCAAACAGGAAGCGAGTACGTCCGGTCTGCAGTTCTTTCTCATCATATTTTATTTTTTCCATAAGTCTCTCTCCTTTTATTTCTTAATTTTATGCTTTCTTTTTCACGGGTGTAAAACCTCTATTACTCGTTTGCTGCTTTCTTAAATTTCTTTGGAAGGAGCAGCTCAATCACCAGCAGGACTGCTGTCATACCTACTATAATCGGAATAACTCCCGAGAATGTTTCGATATGGAAGAGGCTTTGAATACCGGTCACTGCATACGTGGATAAAAAGGATCCCAGTGAGTAAATGGCAGTGGCGATACCGATGGCCATCTCCACACCCCGGGCCGGACATAAGGTGGGTGTATAAACATATGCCGTGGAAAAAGCAATCCCATACCCGCCTCGTATAATGAAATATCCTACAAATACCATAATCTTACCCGGGAAGAAGATTAACAGCAGTCCTCCTAATATAACCAGGATACTGGAAAGGGGAACCAGTTTTCTTCCCAGTTTGGCATATATAAATCCAAACAGTAAATTGGCCAGTACACTGCCGTATCCGATGACTGTGCTCACCAATCCGGTATATGCCGTGTCCCCCAGGCTATGTTCTGCAATATAAACAGAGCAGAACATCTGCATCATCATTACGCCCAGAACAAGGAGAAAGAAGTTACCGATCATATACCAGAAAGAAAGTCCCATGGGCGCTTTCTCCTTTTTTTCCTCTGCCGATTCCTTTTCCTTAACATCCTTGGGCACAGTAAGAAGAATTAAAATCATCATCGGCAGCGTTATCCAGTAAATATGAAAGATATTCTGCCATCCCTTTACTGCCAGTATTCCCGCAGTCGCACTGAGAACGGATCCAATTAACGGCATGCAGGTGTTGTAAATACCAATAACCTTAGCCCGTTTGATTTCATCAGTATAGTAATCTGTAATGATTGTAACTGCCGCCACATTGGTGCATCCCATCGTAAATCCGCAGACACCGCGTAATACGGCAAGAAGCATTGCGTTGTTTACAAACGCACAGGAAACTCCGCACACCAGGAAAACAATTCCTGAAATTACAAGGGTATTTTTCTTCCCGACTGCCTTCATAATCGGCGCGGCTGCCAGCGAGGAAATCATAACCATAAACGCCGTACCTGAAATAATAAAATTCACAACTCCTACCTGATCCACGAAATCCGTATACAGGTTATTCACTATGACATAAACCGGTAAATCAGCCATAACGATAATCGTAGTCAGCATCAGGGATATAATAAATACCCAATAGCGTATTCCTTTCAGTTCCTTCATTTTCATACCTCCCAATCAACCTCAAATCATTTTGTATAACTATATTCTAGCAGGGTGGAAATACGGCCGTAAATAATCGGCATTTTTGAAAAAGCTGACTGTATTTAGACGGTTTCAACCAATGCCTGATTTCTTTTCCGGATATTTCAATTTGGCTTTTCTTATTTTATTCGTCAAAAACGACGAATACCTCTGCTCCTTTTCCTCATAATCTTCAGTTGCAGTGGAAAACTCCCGGATGATATAATCACTAATAGCAAATAATGACCTGATGTTTGCTGTAATTTGTCAAAATTGTTTAGAAGGAGGCCATCCGGATGCTTCTGAATCTTTCCATCCTAAAAGACCGGCTGCAGGCTCTGCATATTCTGCAGGCCCAGACCGATCCCATGCAAAAGCGCACCCTGAAATTTCCCCGTCACTACCAGGGCGAAACCACCTTTGACCCTTCTGTTCTTTATGTGGCAGTTTCCGAAAATCTGCCTCTGAATCCTGATCTGCCAGAGCACCTCTGCCTGATCTGTCTGGGGTTTCCTCCTGCTGCCTATGTCAGTGCAAAGGAGTGTGAATTTGTCTGTATCCGTACAGACAATGATATTACACAGGTTTTTCAGTTGGTTTTGGAAATCTTTTATGAATTTGAAAGTCTGAACGAGACTTTTAAAGATATGATTATTGCAAGACAGTCTTATGAAACCTTTGGGAAACTCTGCTATCGCATTTTTCAGACCCCGGTTTCCGCTTT
Source organism: Blautia sp. An249 (assembly GCF_002159835.1). Taxonomy (GTDB): domain Bacteria; phylum Bacillota; class Clostridia; order Lachnospirales; family Lachnospiraceae; genus Blautia_A; species Blautia_A avistercoris. The sequence goes on from NZ_NFJL01000017.1 coordinate 21,063, forward strand.
TGGAACTTTTGAAAAAGTTCTGTTCATTGAATATGACAAAGAAAAGGAAAACGATGCCATCCGGTATGCCGGATGTCTTGGAGATTATCTGGATAATGAGGAACGATGTATTTTGTATGCAGATAAAGACTGGGTGAATACCCTGTCCGTCCATGGCCCTGCTTTCATGCATTCCACTATGTACTCAACGAATATTCTTTATTATAATCTTTTCCGTCAGGATCACTATATCGGCCGGATTATGATTGAAGATTCCTGCCGGGAATTTCAGGACGGGGACTATATGCTTCTGGAATGGATTGGCGATTACCTGCGTATGCTTCTGGAGCAGAATCAGGAGTTTCACTTTGAAGCCTCTCAGGGGCTGGAAAATCTGATCCAGCGTCTTTTAAGTGATATAAAGGTTCAGGAAAATCAGGGCGAACCGGCCCTTTCAGCGATTGGCTGGGAAAAAAGCGATGAATATATCTGCACAGCTATTTCCCAGCTCCCCTCTGCTTCCCTGGACAGCACCCTGAACAATGCTGCCTTTTTCCTGTCGGATCTGCTGGAGGATAACTACATATTTATTCAGAACCATATTATTTATCAGATCTTAAATCTGACCCGTTCTCCCCTGTCTCTGCCTGAGGTTCAGAGGCGTCTGCGCATTTTTCAGAATAATAATGCCCTGCAGATCGGATACAGCACTATCTTCTGTAATTTTTACGAGCTGCACAATTACCTGCTGCAGGCCACGCTGATGGTAAATTACGCAGTACAGACCCACTCCGGCAGGCCCCTGGAATATGAGAAAAATATTCTTCCCATGATGCTCTGGCGCATCCGGGATCATTATGACAGTTCTGTCTTTGTCAGTCACAGCCTGCGGCGGCTTTTTGATTATGATGCCCAGAATCATTCGGAGCTTGTTATGACTTTAAAATCCTATCTGGCAAACCACCACAGTCTGTCCAAAACCATGGAGGAGCTCTATATCGCCAGAAGTTCCTGTTCCTACCGGATTCGCAGGATTGAAGAAATCACGGGGCTTTCCCTGGAAGATCCGGATGTGTCTCTCTACCTGCAATTGCTGCTGAAACTGCTGGGATAATCCTGAAATCTGAAATACGCCCAACCCTTTCCGCAAAAACAGAGGGAAAGACTATAACTCAGTCTCTCCCTCTGCCTTTATATATAAAAATGAAAAGGATCTATTACTCTACATCTTTCAGCGCTTCCAGGTTCACTTCACCCGTACGGATCTTCACAACTTTCTGAACATTGTAAACAAAGATCTTACCATCGCCCACATGTCCTGTATAAAGGGTTCTCTTTGCAGTTTCGATAACATCGTCTACAGAAATATTGCCTACAATGACTTCTATTTTCACTTTAGGCAGTACCGTTACATCCATTTCAACGCCTCGATACCGTTCACCGGCGCCTTTCTGAATTCCGCATCCCATGACCTGTGTCACGGTCATTCCTGTAATACCCAATTCATTAAGAGCATTTTTCAGGCGCTCATAGCGGCTGAGTTTAGCAATAATTACAACCTTGTACATACCGCTTTCCCGGTCTACGGGACCTGCCACCGGAACAGATACTGACTTTTGAACTGCAGAGGCCTTGTCATATTCTCCCTGTCCAAGATCGGTATTTTCGTTTTCAACCATTCCACCTGCGGTGGCGTCCATAATGCTGAAACCGGCATATGCAGAAGCAAGGCCATGTTCCATAGAATCTAAACCGACAATTTCTTCTTCCTGGCTGACACGAAGACCAACAGTCATCTTAATCAGTTTAAATACAATCAGCATCGTAACAGCCGTCCATGCAAGCACAGAAGACGCTCCAATCAACTGAATCTTCATCTGTTCAAAACCGCCGCCGTAAAACAGTCCCCTGATAGAGTTGCCCGGTACTGTATCCGTTGCAAACAGCCCTACTGCCAGTGTTCCCCATAAACCATTAAAGCCATGAACTGCAATAGCTCCCACCGGGTCATCCACTCTCGCAACATTATCACAGAACCAAACGCCAAATACAACCAGCACACCGGCAACTACGCCAATTACCAGAGACCCGAATGCATCCACAACATCACAGGGGGCTGTGATTGCCACAAGGCCCGCCAGGGAAGCGTTCAGACACATGGATACATCCGGCTTGCCATAACGTAACCAGGTAAAAATCATACATACTACCGTCGCAACTGCCGGAGCAATTGTTGTTGACATGAAGATGGATGCCAGCTGAGGACCGCTTGTTGCAGCCGCACCGTTAAATCCATACCATCCAAACCATAAGATAAAGCAGCCAAGGGAACCAACTACAATATTATGTCCGGGGAATGCATGAACTTTGGTCACTTTCCCGTTTTCATCCCTGACAAACTTTCCGATTCTGGCTCCAACCATAGCGGCTCCAATAAAAGATGCAAGACCGCCTACCATATGAATTACACAGGAGCCTGCGAAATCATGGAAGCCAAGCTGTGCCAGCCATCCGCCGCCCCAGATCCAATGTGCTTCAATCGGATAAACCACTGCGGAAATCACTCCGGAATAAATACAGTAAGAAAGGAATTTTGTCCGTTCGGCCATGGCTCCTGATACAATGGTCGCCGCGGTAGCGCAGAATACAAGATTAAATACAAAAGAAGACCAGTCAAAGTTGGCATAATCTGTAAAAATTCCTAAAGTAGGACATCCAATCAGACCGCCCAGCGCGTCTTCCCCCATCATGATGCCAAATCCAATAAAAATAAACATTACCGTTCCGATACAGAAATCCATCAGGTTTTTCATGATGATATTTCCTGCATTTTTCGCCCTGGTAAACCCTGTTTCTACCATAGCAAAACCAGCCTGCATAAAAAACACAAAGGCCGCACCTACCAGAAACCAGATACCAAAAGCTTCTGTATTCACTGTTTCTGCAATCGTTTTCATGATTTCTTCTGTCATAAACTTCTCCTCCTCTTTTTCTGAAAATAAAAGACGTGTAACCGGCAGCCCGTGTTACACGTCTTTGTGTTCTCAGATATTCAATTTCATAATAAAGAAAAAAGCGCCTCAGTCTCTACCGAAGCGCCTTTGCTTTTTATGATGTTCCTAGCTTACTCCTCTTTTCTGAGAAAGTCAAGTATAAATTTCTTTTTTACCGGGATTCTGAGGATTTTTCCAACAGTTCAACAGAGTCTATTTCTCCCTGCCTGGCAGGATAAGTTTTGGCCATTTCTCTGATTTCTTCCGGAAGATGCTCGCGCTTTTCTTTTCTGTTCCACAGGATTACCTGCTTAATCCTTTCTTCTGTATCTGAGAAGCCACTTTTCCGGATTGTTTCTGCAACCTGATCCTTCATCTTTTGTCCTCGTTCCAATGCATCCTGAACAATGCGGTACAGATACCCAGGTTTTCTCAAATCACCAAGATCATCAAACACGGCATTTGCAGCTACCAACGCATTTCTCATATAAGTTGCGTTGTCTTTGAACAGTTCGCTTTCAATATAAATTCCCTGTGCCTCTATAAACATAGAACAAAACGTAACAACTGTACGTGTATTTCCCTCTCGGAAGGGGTGCACCTTCCATAAATCCGCCATAAAGTCGCTAAATCTTATAACAACCTTTTCAAAAGAATCTTGTTTCCAATCGAAACAGTTCGCACTTCGTAGGATTCTTTCTGCATCTTCTGCAATATCGAAACAGTCCGAATATACGATCGATATTTCCCCAAGCACTGCCTCAGCCTTTTCAATATTGATCTTCCTCGGCTTTCCTGCCCATTCGTAAACATCCTGAAAAATTCGGTAATGAAGTCCACAAAGTGTGCAAAAATCAAATTGCTCCGGTGATTTATCCTCTGCGATTTCTGAAAGGCGAAACAGGGTATAATCTGCTTCCATATTTTTCAATTCTTCTGAGTCCTGAATCCCCGCCAGATTTCTCAGTACATCTGAATCCGGATATAAATAAGGATCTCTCATCATATTATTCCTTCATTTTGTATTTCCGATCTAAAGCCTTCCTTACTTCTTCCATAGAAATTTCACCTTTTTTTTCTTTTTCGATAAGCTTTTTCATGTCTTCCGTAGGCTCCAGACCGTCTACTTTGATCATTCCGATCCCATAATCCCATTTTTTATCTGCTCTTACTAACATAGGGCATCACTCCTGCTATATTCTATGCCGAATCCATAAGATTCTTATCCATATTTAGTATACCACAGAACCGCTGTTATAGCTATCAGAAACAAAAAACTTTCCTCTTCGCCTCTTTTCCCAAAACTACTGTGCCGAAATTGTGTCAACCACTGACATTTTCCGTATTTTCTTTATTGGCCCGTGCACTGCGGCTATAACAGAAAGAATCATGATCAGAAGAATCACGCCCAGTTCTGTCCAGGGGATCGTCCAGGTATCTCCCCATTTGGAACCAATCAGCATCTGGAAAAGCAGATTGTGAAAAGCCAGTCCCAGAACCGCTCCCGCGGCACATCCGGCCACTGTATAAGTACACGCCTCCGTCCGGATCATTCTTTTGAGCTGCCGGACGCTTAGCCCGATGGCGCGAAATGCTCCGTACTGATTCATTCTGGAAGATACACTCAAAGCGATGGTATTAATCACATGAAATACGGCAATCAGCACAATTACGGCCAAAAATCCATAGAGGAAAAGCCAGATACAGTAGTATACGCCAATGGCGCTTTCATTGTCCATACGTTCGTCAGAGAATGTATATCCCTGACCATATGTATGGTGGATGGCATTTACATCGGCATCTGTGGCATCGGGTGTCAGCTGCAGATCAAGAATGGTGTAATCCTGCTCTCCCGTCACCTGGCGAAAAGTCTCTTCTGAAAAGACCAGAATTCCAGCTTCGCCCTCACCCATATGGAACGGGCTTGCAGACAGCAGTCCCACAATTTCTATATCCACCGGCTTTCCTTTTATTTCCAGCCTTATGGTATCTCCTGTCTGAATGCTGCTTTGGGGGTTATATACAAACAGCGCCGTATTTTTTTCTTCCCGGACAGCCTCCAGAGAGCCTTCCTGCAGGTATTCCCCGGACCATTCAAACTGTTGTTCCTCGTAAGAGACAAGGGAGACCTTCTGTTTTGTACCGTTCATCTGAGCCGGTACGTCATACCAGAACATTCTTCCATAGGCTGACTGTACAGCAGGATTCTCCTCTAGTTTCTCAGCGATCCGGCGATCCACGGTACAGGTATTGTCTTTGCTTATAATGGATACATCCGCACTCCAGGGATACAGGGGCGTCAGGCTGTGATTCATAAAATCAATGGTCACGGAAAACGACAGAAAGAGTACGATGCTAAGAGCAAAAGAAAGAGAAGTTAAAATAAAATTCTTTCTGCCGGATTTGGCATGGTGAATGCCCAGAGCCGTTTCAATTTTAAATAAACGGGTATTGGCGGCCTTTCTTACAGGCTGTAATACACTGGCATTTCCGGATACTGCAGCCAGGGGAGAAACCCCTGAAGCCTTCCTTGCCGGAGAACGGGCAGCCAGAATCACCGTCAGGAATCCGGCTGCAGCGCCTGCTCCAATCCCCGGAAGACTAATGCCAAAGGCAGGCATCTCTCTGAAATAAACCGGACTCAGGATACGAAGCACCGCGCACAGAATCCACACAAGCAGGATACTCGCTCCTGTTCCCATGGGGATTGCAAGCCGGCACCAGCCCAGGGCTTCTTTACGGACCATCCGCATTACCTGTACGGGCGTTGCCCCGATGCAGCGCATCAGTCCGAAAAACTCTGTTCTCTGGGCTACATTGCTGTTCAGACTGCTGGTAATCATCATGATTGCGGCGCAGAGTACCAGAACGAACAGAATCCCTGCCGCAGCATATGTCTGCATCATAAAAGAATTGCCGCTCTGCCCCAGTAAGCCAAGAAGCTTCGTATTTTCGTGAACCTGATCCTCTGGAAATCCAAACTGCTCCCTGACATCGGCAATCTTTTTCTGAATCCGGAAGGTATTTTTAAACTGGACGTAATAATTTATTCCGGGCCTGTCCTCCCCTTTTAAGCCGGAACAAAACGCCTCAAATCCTTCCTGGGACAGCATGACTCCGTAAAAATCACTGCGCATCAGGTACCCTGTATTTTCTATAAAGCCGGAAATGGTAAAGGTATGGCTCCTCCCGTCAGCGCTGTCTATCTCTATAGAATCCCCCTGGCTGAGTCCTAAAAGCTCCCTGGTATTTTCTGACACCATGGCTTCTGACTCAGACTGAGGGAAGTTTCCGCTGCTGATGATCCCTTCAAATATTTCAGTTGGAAAATTCCTGTCACTTCCCGTTATCACTGCCGCTTTGCCGTCTATTGTATATCCCTGGTTTCCCCGGTAATTCAGAGCGCCGTAGAAGGACACACATTTTATATCCGGCCGGACAGACAGTACCGCAGCATCTTCATCTTCAATGTCAGACAGAGCCATATGCCAGTTTCCCCCTTCAATCCGGGCCTGTAAAATCTGGCTGCGGATAAACATATCTGCCATCCCAAAGATAGCCGCTACCAAAAATACTGCAAGAAGAATACAGAACACACACATCCGGTTTTGTTTCCGGTGGACTTTAGAGGATATAGGGACAAGCTCAAGATAATGTTTCATTTACTGTCCCTCCCAAGTCTTTCAGAATTCCGTCAGATACCCGGAAAACCCGGTCTGCACACGCCGTCAGGTTTCTGTTATGGGTAATCATTAAAATGGTCTGCTGATAACGTCTGGAAGCCTCTGTAAGCAGATCAATCACATCCTGACTGTTTTTACTGTCGAGATTTCCGGTGGGTTCGTCGGCTAAAATCAGCTTGGGCCTGGTAATCAGCGCCCGTCCAATGGCCACACGCTGCTGCTGACCCCCGGACAACTGACCCGGCAAATGACGCCGCCGATCCGACAGTCCCAGAAGTTTCAGCAGCTCCTCCACCGCTTCCGGATCCGGTTTCCGGTAATCTAAGAGCAGGGGAAAAATAAGATTTTGTTCCACATTCAATTCCGAAACCAGCTGGAATGTCTGAAAAACAAACCCAATATTCCGCCGCCTGAAAATGGTACGCTCTTCCTCCTTCATGGAAAAGAGATTCTGTCCGTCCAGCAGAATCTGACCGGAAGTGGGAACATCCAACGCCCCGATGCAGTTCAGCAGCGTACTCTTACCGGAACCGGATTCTCCCACCACAGCGGCAAATTCACCTTTCTCCAAAGAAAAAGAGACATTTTTTAAAGCTTCTACTTTTATCTCTCCCTGGGTGTAGGTTTTACATAAATTATGAACTTTTAAAATTTCCATGTGCTCATCCTCCTTTATCCCAAGGATAGCAGAGACAGCTTACAATCCGGTGAATTTAACCTTACGATTCCGTAAGGAAGAATACTGTAAAGGTAGTTCCTTCCTTTTGCCGGCTCGAAACCCCAAGCATACCGCCCTGGCCTTCTATAATGGCCTTTGCCAGGGAAAGTCCAAGGCCAATTCCCGGGGTATTAAGAGAGCGCCGGCTTCGGTAAAACCGTTTAAAAATATGGTGTATATCTTCTGGTGCAATTCCCTCCCCGTTATCAGAGACAGAAATCCGCAGGCCCGCAGGCGTATCCTCCCAGAGAATCTCGATGGTATCTCCTTCTTTTGTGTGATCCAGGGCATTTTTCACCAGATTTGCCAGGGCCTGGCTGGTCCATTGGGGATCGCAGAACACAGACTGTTCCCGGTCTCCGGACAGAACCAGATTCTTCTTTTCCTTTGCAGCCCGTTCTGTGAATTCATCCACTGACCTGGAAACCAGGTCCGCCGCCGGACAGAATTCTCTTTCAAAGAGAATACTTCCTGCATCCAGCCTAGCAATTTTTAACACAGACTGAATCAGTTGTTCCATACGCTTTAAGGATATGCCAATCTTCTCTGAAAACTCCTTAACCGTTTCTGTATTTTCCGGTTCCTCGCTGATAATCTCCTGATACATGGACATAGCCGCCAGCGGCGTCTTTAGCTGATGGGATAAATCGGAAATGGTGCTCTTTAGAAATTCCTTCGTCTTATGTTCTGTGTCCTTTTTCGCCCGGAGCATAGCGGCAAGCTGTTCCACAGAGGCAAACATCTGATAAACCGCGCCCTCCCTGTTCTGGGGAAGGTGTATGGAGAAATCTCCGTCTGCATACTTCTCTGTGATCTTTATAGCCTGCATGTACAGTTGATTCCTCTTCCTCAAAAAGACAATCGTTCCTCCGAAAAGGGCCAGCACGAACCCCAGCAGCCCCGCCGTCAGAACACACAGACTCTTTTTTTGGAATTCCAGGGGCAGAGGCTGCAGACTGCTTTCTGATTCTTCTCCCATTCCAAGCTCATTTAAAAGCTTTTGCCCCTTTTCATTTTTCACTGTATTTGTTAAGGCACTGGCTGTTATCTCTTTCGAGATTCCCTGCTCCAATAAAGCAGAGGCAATGGCCTCGTCATGTGATGCCGAAATTGTTTTCACCATCCGGTTCTGATACCCTGTAAAGAAAAACCCGGCGCTAATCAGAAAAAAGGAAATGAACCCCAGAAACGTTATATATCTGCGGATTTGTTTATCCCGAAGGAAATTCATGGTGACACCTCTTTCCACTGATAGCCAAATCCCCGCACGGTAAGCAGATGTACAGGATGGGAGGGATCGGACTCCACCTTCTCCCTGAGACGGCGTATATAGACCGACAACGTATTATTATCTACAAAATTCCCGGCATCATCCCACAGCGCAGCCAGAATTCTCTCTCTTGTTACCACGCAGTCGGCGTTTCGTACCAACAGACAGAGAAGTTTATATTCAATATGGGTCAGCTCCAGAGCCCGTCCGTTCATCCAGACCCTGCTGCCCAGCAAATCAATGGAAACATCTCCGCACAGCAGCTTTGTTTCTTCCTCTTTTTTTACTTTCATGCCGGAACGGCGCAGCAACGCGCGGATACGGGAACACAGTTCTCCTAACTTAAATGGTTTTGTTATATAGTCATCTCCTCCGGAATCCAATCCCCGGATTACATGAACCTCTTCATCAGAAGCCGTCAGAAAAATTATGGGAATTTGCCGATCATCCCTGCGCACGGCTTCACAGACGTCAAAACCGGTTCCGTCCGGAAGAGTAACATCTAAAATCAACAGGTCGTATTTTTTTATATTTTGAAGAAATTTTTCCGCCTCAGACACGGTACGGGCAACATCTGTAAGAAAGCCGTTCTTTTTCAGAGAATAGCACAGACCATCAATCAGACTGCTGTCATCTTCCAGAAGCAATATGCGGTTATCCATTATCTTTCTCTCCTTTCAAGCCTGATCCCCTTTTTCTATCTAAGTATCCATCGGATTCCCCTGGCGATACGGTGCCCTTCATTCTGAAAATGATTGCCCGGATTAAACTGAAGAACCGTATCAATCCCTTTTCCCGTATAAAAAGCACAGATCTCTTCTGTCCTTTCCCGAACTCCTTTTAAAAACGGATTTTTCGTCCGGTGCTCCTTGTCTCCCAGAGAAAAATAAACCCGATCAGGAACTGATTTCCAGTTATGTGAGGATACATATTTCTGAAAATCCGGAAACCAGAGAGAACCGGAAATACTGGCCGCTCTGGAAAACAGACTGGTCTGATATAAAGAATAAACTGCAAACAGACCGGCCAGGGAATACCCTGCAATTCCCCTCCACAAAGGTTTGCCCAAAATAAGGCTTTCCGCCTTCGGTACGATCTCGTTTCTCAGAATTTCCATATACTGGCCGGCTCCGCCGGTACATGGTGTATCCCCTTTAGCTATAGGCGGAATTTTCCACGGGGACATATCATGATCCCATTGAAGACCGCTTATTGTCACAAAATGGAAATTTGGCCCCTTCTCCTGTTTCAGCTCCTGATATACAGCTTCTCCTTCATTTCCAAACGTGTTCAGGTACACAACCGGCAAATCCCCGGATTCTCCTGAATAGACCGAGACGCATTTATCTCCTGCTGTAAATTGTTTCATAATACTGTTTCCCTCCGTTCTGCATTCTGCTTCGGCAAATTTTCTTCTTCCGTCCGGTTTCTGCTATGTTCAGCATAACAGATGCAGTCCATACTGTAAAACAGAAAAACTAACTTTGATATAAAAACGCCCCATACAGAACTTTTATATTTTACAGTTCTATATGGGGCAGCATATCATTCCCGTCAGGGATTTTTATGTATGCTTTATTTGTCTTTTTCCACTTTTGAAGCAATACCGAATATGGAAATACCATAGCAGACTGCCAGTAACGCATCCTTCTGCCCGCTCATCTATTCCTTCCTCTTTTCTGCTTAATTTTCTTTCTTTTCAAACTCGGCGGCAACCGCTTCCAGCAAATCCCGGATAGGAAGATGCTGAGGACATTCTTTCTCACATTTTCCGCACTTGATACAGTCCGAAGCCTTTCCCTTCTGGCTGGTATGTACGTTATGATAATAATAATCTGCATTTCGGTTCTGATACTGCTTTTTCGCATTCATACAGGCAAATAAATCCGGAATTGATATGTGTTTCGGACATCCTGGCGTGCAGTAGCGGCAGGCAGTGCAGGGAATCAGATTCATTTCCTGGAAAATCTTCCGTACCTGTGCTATCGCTTCCATTTCCTGCTCATTCAGCGGCTGAAAGTCTTTCATAAAACGGATATTATCCTCCATCTGCTCCATAGCGCTCATACCGGAAAGTACCATCAGAATCCCTTCAAAACCTGCGGCATATCGGATGGCATAGCTGGCGGTACTTCCTCCTTTTAATTTTTCCAGCACCTCCATCGCCTGTAAAGGCAGATCCACCAGGCTTCCTCCTTTTACCGGCTCCATTACAATTACCGGCTTACCGAATTTCCGGCAAATTTCATAGCACTTTTTACTTTCCACCGCCGGCTCCTCATAATCCACATAATTAAACTGAATCTGAACCACCTCAATCTGTGGATATTCTGTCAGAATTTGCTCCAGTATCTCCGGTCTGTCATGAAAGGATATGCCGAAATGCCGGAATTTCCCTTCAGCTTTCAGTTCCAGCGCCGTTTCATAGGCCCTGCATTTCTTAAATTTTGCAAAGAATTCCTCACTTTGGGCGTGCATCAGATAAAAATCAAAGTAATCCACTCCACAACACTCCAACTGCTTTTCAAAAAGAGGACGAATCTCTTCTTCCTTTTCAAAAAAGAAGCTGGAAAGCTTATTGGTCAGAACATAACTTTCCCGGGGATGACGGCTGGTCAGACAGTGTTTCACCGCCTGTTCGCTCATTCCCTCCAGATAGCCATGGGCTGTATCAAAATAATTAAATCCTGCTTCTAAAAAAGCATCCACCATTTTGCAGACCTGCTCTTCGTCCACTTTATCTCCATTCATGGGCAGGCGCATACATCCAAATCCGAAGTTCTTTTTTATTCGTTCCATCTTCTCTCCTCCCCTGTGACCGCCCCGTTTTCATTTCTTCATTGACGGTAATCCTTTTGACTGATGCTTTAAATATAACATCTTTCTCTTTTCATGAAAAGGCTGCTGCACTAAATCAGTACAGCAGTCTCATCTCTCCTCAACAGATTGTTCTGTTTATCTGTTTTCTTATTTCTTTTTAATCGGAAAATAAACTTCTGTTTCCCAGTCTTCTGGCTTCAGATTATCAAACTGAGTTTTTACATAAATATCATACGGAATGGGCATTAGTATATGGATTTTCTGTCAAAGATTGTCCTTATATATAATACCCATTTCGTTATTTCTGAGGTTTATAACAAATATTTGCACACATGACACCGAGTAGAATCAGTAATGCACCAATGTAGCCCATCAGATTCAGTCGCTCACCCAGAAAAGCAAATGCAAATACCGCAGTAAAGACAGGTTCTAAAGAAAACATAAATCCCGTTGTTTCAGCGCTGACAAATTTCTGCACATAAGCCTGCATGACAAAACCGTAAGCAGAGCAAATCAAGGTTAAACCAAGTAAACTCGCCCACTGGATTCCCGTTTGAGGAAGAACTGGCGTTTCAAAAATGAAGGCTGCTATGGTGGCATAGATACAAGCAAAAAGCATTTGCCAGATGCCCAAGGAAATGCTGTCTACTCGTTCCACAAAGGATTTGCTGACCACAATATGAACAGCATACACAAAAGCAGAAAACAGCATGATACCGCTTCCGATAGAAAACTGTCCAACACCGCCACTGAGCAGGAGGAGACCAGCTGTAACAGCAATAACACCAATCACGATTTTAGTTTCCGGCATACGCTTGCGGAGAACGGCCATGATAATAGGCACAATAATGACTGTCGTGCTTTGCAGAAAACCTGTTTCTGAGGCAGATGTATATTGTACACCCAACAAAAGACACAGGAAAACCGTTGCCAGTAATCCTCCGCATATTGCACTTGCTTTTAAGGTTTGACGATCCGGGCGGCACACTCTGCGGAAAAAGAGAGCAAACATGACCAGAAAGGCGATTCCTGTGCGGAGGGCAACAATGGTAACCGGCGGAATCCCATCCATTAGATAAGCCATAAAAATATAGGAAGTACCCCATGCAAGCGGTACAGTGAACGCTAAAAATGTTGCCTTTTGTTTATTCATCGTTAGACTCCTTGTTTGTTTTTCTTTTATTATAGCTGCGCCCTTGCTATTTGTAAAATTAATAGATATAATGTGTGTATTAGAAAACACGATACAAGGAGGGCGGTTGCAACAATGATCCAAACATCAAAATACACGGTGTTTTGTCGTGTTGTTGAATTAGGCAGTTTCAGTTTAGCGGCGGAGGAATTAGGATATACGCAAAGTTCAGTTAGCCAAAAAGTTTTATCTCTTGAGGAGGAATTAGGGGTAACATTGCTCCTGCGACAGAAAAACCGTCTGGAATTGACGTCAGATGGCGAAAATCTCTATCCCTTTATTCAAGCCATTTATGCGGCGGAAAAAAACCTTTCCGGGAAGAAAAAAGAAATCGAAGGTCTTGAAAGTAGTGTTGTATCCATTGCAGCTTGGTCGAGTGTAAGCAGGTTATATCTACCCATCTTGATGAAAACTTTTCAAGAGAAATACCCTTCTGTAGAGTTCAAACTGCTACAGGGTGGATATGAGGTAAATGCAGCGGCAGTCAGAGCAAGAGAAGCTGATTTGGGATTTATCAGTACAGATACCGCAGAGGATTTGGAATATGATATTTTGTATGAGGATGAATTGCTTGCGGTATTGCCATCTAATCATCCTTTGGCAGAAAAAGATATTGTTTCTGTGAAAGACCTTGCTAAGGAACCTTTTATCCTTATGGATGAGTTGGGGTATTCATATCCACTGGCGGCATTCAAAGATGCAGGTGTGCAACCTCGGAATTTGAAACTGACAGTTTATGACGACTATGCAGTTATGGAAATGGTTCGTCAGGACTTGGGGGTGTCTATGCTATATGAGCGCATCCTGAGAGGCTTTGATGACGGTTTAATTATACGTCCGATAAAAGAAAGACCGAAGCGTAATGTTGCAATCTGTTGGAAAGACAGAAAAACACTGTCTCTGGCGGCAAGAAAATTTCTTGAACATGTCGAAGATTCAAATATATTTGTATTCAACTGATATGAAATAACTTTGAGAGATTTTTGGGAAGATGTAAATTCCAGTTTTCACTTTAATCTCCCATTGAAAAATTAAATACCCATCGCCCACCACAGCGGCACACAAGCAGTAAGTCTGAAAAGATTTGCTGCTTTTTTTTGCGCCCATTTTTGGAAGAACGGCACAGGCAGACCGTAGTAGTGATGAAAAAAGAAAAGTTTCATTTGGCATTTTCTGCTTCCGTCCGTAGAGGAAAGCAAACCCGCAGCGGGCAGAATGAGCCGCCTTGTTCGCTTTGTTTATGAAAAAATTTGCGGCACCCCCGAACAAATCCCGCCAAAATGAAATGGCATATAGAGAGATTTTTTCGGACGCGCCGCAAAACAGGGGGTAAAACCGCCCGAAAATCCGCGATAGGTAGAGAGTGTTTCTCGCAGAGCAAGTTTCTACCACAGTACCAAAATTCGCTTACCGCGCCTTTTGCCCCTGCGGGAAACTTGTTGGGGAGTGCCTTCCCCAAACCCTGCTATGGCGGCTTGCGCCGCTTATCCCCGCCGCGCTCATGCGGCAGGAAAGGAGGTCACGACCATGCGAAAGAAATACAACACGTCCCACCGCAACCGCGTTGTGAAAACCCGGCTGTCCGAGGAAGAATACGCCGACTTCACAGAGCGGCTTGCCCCTTACGGTATCAGCCAGTCCGAGTTTCTCCGGCAGGCCATACGGCGCACTACCATACGCCCCGTTGTCCATGTGTCGGCGGTCAATGATGAACTGCTTGCCGCCGTCGGGAGCTTAGCGTTCTTTTGATTCGAATCTGATTTGAGTATAAATCATGACCTAAGGGGAGAGTCAACAGGAAAACGTCTTTTCTATTTCTGAAGTAGTTATCAGCGCATCTCTCTGCAAATACTTTATCGCCTCCAGCGCATATTCGTGAGCTCTCGGGCTGGATCCTGCCACTGCGTCTGTCACCACTTTAATATGATAGTCATGCTGATGTGCGTCTACGGCAGTATAGTGAATACAGACATCCGTCAGACCTCCTATCAGATACAGGGTATCCACATGGAGGCCCTTCAGCAGAATTTCCAGATCCGTTCCGAAAAAAGCGCTGTAACGTCTCTTGGTAATCCGGTATTCCCCCTCAATGGGATACGTAAGTTCTGCATAGTCCGTATATGGGGAATTTTCCATACAGTGTATCCCTTCTGACCCATCCAGTTCCCGGCCGAAATCCACCATATCTGCCCGGTGTACTTCTTTAATCTGGATGACGGGAAGTTTCTTTTTCCGGAAAATATCCAGCACCCGTTTTCCATTGCGAATACATTTCCACTCCGGCTGTTCCAGATTTTCTTCCCTTAACTCCATAAAGTCTTCCTGCTGAATATCAATCACAAGTAACGCGCAGTTCTTTTCTGAATTTGCTTCCATAAAAAAATGTGCTCCTTTGTTTTTTCTTAGCATACCACAGCACGGAAGAAAAGAACAGGCCGCTTATTATTCCACATTACATCCCATTTCTTTTAGTATTTCCTTTAGTTCTGCAATCTCTTCTTCCGGGATATTTTCCATTGGTCCCCTTGCAATCCCTGCCGGCATACCGCATAACTGCGCCGCCATTTTATTTGCCGCCTGATAATAGGGCATATCTCCCGGAATCTGACTGGCGGGATGTAAAGCTGAAGGAATCCCGGAATGTTTTGCCGCCATACGGAAGACCCAGTTCCAGAACAGATTCATCTTATCCGCCGCTGCCCGAACTTTCCCGGCATCTTTTTCAAGACCTGCATGATATAATTCTACCGCCAGATGAGGCGCATAATTCAGCATTTCTGTCACAAATCCCCGGCAGTCACAAAAACACATAAACTGATACATGAAATGTCCCAGGCCGGCAAAGATCGCCATATCCTCCTTTGGAATATTCTGGAGCATCGTTAAAAAAGCCATAGGATTATTGGTGTTTTCTTTTAATCCAATAATATTTTCCACTTTTGCCAGTCTCTTTATCACAGGCATAGGAAGCCAGAGTTTACTGGCCGCAGGATTATTATAAATTGTTATTCCTATCTCTACGGCATCTGCAACGGATTCAAAGTGTCGGATAACCCCTTCCTCTGTCGGCATGGTATAGTATGGGGGAATCACTAAAAGCGCATCTGCCCCTGCACTCTGTGCATATTTTGACATTTCAATTGTGTTTTTCGTTCCGGCTCTTCCGGTTCCTATCATGACTGGAAATCTGCCATTTACTTCCTGGGTCACCACATCAATTACCTGTCTGTTCTCCTCTTCAGACATCGCGTAAAACTCTCCTGTAGTTCCAAGAGCAAGAAATACCACATCTTCCCCCTCCAGTACCGGATTTTGCGTGACCATCCGGATACTGGTTTTTAAGGCCGGAATGTCCAGATTTCCGGCAGAATCAAACGGTGTCAGAGACAGATGGAAGATTCCTTTGATATGCTTTTTCATTTCCTGTGGATTCATTGACATTTTCTATTCCTCCTTTTTTTCTTATACTAAACGGTTCTTCAATGGTCGTTGATTTATAAAATTCATTACATTTTCAAATGAGATGAAAGACAACCGTCTGGCACTGTCTACCGTACAGGCGCCCAGATGGGGAGTAAATACGGCCTCTTTTAAAAGAGCCAGACTGGGATCCGGAGGTTCTTTTTGAAATACATCTACGGCCGCTCCCCGAATCTGCCCTTCTTTCAGCGCTTTCTTCAGAGCTGCTTCATCTACCAGCTCTCCTCTTGCTGTATTTATAAGATAGGCAGAGGCTTTCATTCTCTGAAATGCTTCTTCGTTTATCAGATGTCTGGTAGTTTCTGTAACCGGAATATGAAGAGACAGAAAGTCCGCTGTTTCTAACAGAGTTTCAAAGTCTGCCGGATAAACTTCTTCCCTTTTCAGTTCTTCCCCGGAAACCCATGGATCGCAGGCATACACCTTCATTCCGAATCCACGGGCAATCTTTGCCACACGCCTTCCGATGTTTCCATATCCTATCAGGCCCAGATTTTTTCCGGAAAGCTCACAGCCCATAAAAAGGTTCCAGACCTGGTTATGTACTTCCCTGTCTCCCCTGGCAATTCCTCTGCATGCTGCCAGTATCAGACCCATTGTAAGTTCCGCCACACTCTGCGCATTCTCTCCCTTTGCGTAAGTTACTGCGATTCCCCTTTTCTTTGCCGCCTCTAAATCAATATTGTCATAACCGGCTCCATGTTTAATAATCAGTTTCAGGTCTGGGGCTGCGTCCATAATCTCTTCATCCACACGGTCAACTCCCACAATATAGATTTGAACATCCCTCAACAGACTCTTTCTCTGTTCCCGGGAAGGCTCCTGATCCGCGGACACCTGTTCTGTCACCTGGATACCTTCTTCTCTCAGCCAGTCTCCTAAATCCGGGAAAGCCTGATAAAAACTTTTCCCCAAAGAAATCAGTACTTTCAACATTCTTCCTCCCTTCTTTACAAAAATCCAAATGTCTCCGGCAGAATCAGAGTAATTGCCGGAAACAGACAAACCAAAGCAAGCGCTGCAAAAGAGAGAATTAAAAACGGAACTAAAGCTTTCACCACTTCTTCGAATTTTCGTTTTCCCACAGCCGTTGCGGAATAGAGGACTACTCCTACAGGCGGAGTAATTAAACCAAGCGTCAGATTCATCAGCATAATTACGGCAAAGTGTACGGGATGTATTCCAACCTCGTACATAATAGGCGCCAGAATCGGTGCAAAAAGAATAATAGCAGCTCCTGTATCCATGAACATCCCAACAGCCAGCAGAAATAGATTAATTAAAAACAAAAGCAGATATTTGTTATCTGAAATTTCCAGCAGCATCGATGCAATCTGTTCCGGTACCCGTTCCATCCCCATAATCCATGCAAACACCGAAGCAAAAGAAATAATCAGAAAAATATTCGCCATCTGATGCGCCACTCCTCCAAGTGCCTTCTTAAAATCTTTCAAATGATAATTACGGTATACAAAGATTCCCAGAATCAGGGAATATACGCATGCAATATTCGCAGATTCTGTGGCCGTAAACCATCCGCCCAATACGCCTCCGATAATAATAAGAGGCATTCCCAACGTGATTATTCCGTTTAAAAGAATTGATTTTTTCTCTTTCCAGCCTGTTTTTTCCTGACATGCCGGAAAATTCTTCTTATCCCTTACAGAAATAATATATAAAATCTGCGCCAGCCCCAGCATAACTCCGGGAAGCAGACCTGCCAGAAACAATGCTCCCACAGAAAGTCCCATAACGCTTGCATAAAGCACTGCAATATTACTTGGCGGAATCAGCGGACTTTGCAGAGAAGAAGCTGCCGTAAGGGCACATGAAAAATTAGGTTCATACCCTTCTTCATCCATGGCATCCATCTCCACTTTTCCCAATGCTGCAATATCTCCCAGAGCCGTACCGGAAACACTTCCGAATACCATACTTACAATCACATTTACATAAGCCAGCCCTCCGCGGAATCTGCCTACAAATAATTTTACAAAGCGAAACAGTTTACCGGATATATCTGCATGAACCATAATATCTGCAGCCAGAAGGAAAAACGGGATAGCAAGAAGCTGAAACTGATTCAAACCCTCATACAGACGATTTGGTATTACAGATATATAAGAAACATTGGTAATTAAAATATAAATAAACGATGTAATCCCCATAGAATAAGAAATAGGAATTCCTGCCAGAATCAGAACTACTAAAAGAAGCATAATTCCCAAAAACTGTCCCATCCTGTCATCCTCCTTTCTGTTCTGCTTTTACCGCCAGCAATGTATCTGTGATTTTCCAGAGAAGCTGAATAGAAATCATCAGGCTCCCAAATAAAATACTGGATTTGGGAATAAACATACGAATACGAAGTGCCGGCGAAAATTCACTCAGACTATACTGTAACTGAGTCACTGAAACTGCAAAAACAATCAGCATAAACAAAAGCATAATTGCCTGTATCAGCAAATCCAGCCCCCATCTTGTTTTCTTCGGTAATCGGTCAATCAGAAAAGTGACGGATGAGTTCTCCCCGCTTCGAATTAACATGCTTGCCCCTAAAAATGCCAGCCAAATCATGCAATATCTGGCCGTCTCCTCCGTCCAGGCAATCGAACCAGAAAAAACGTAACGTCCCAGAACCTGATAGAAAACCGACAGAAACATCAGGATCGTTAATATGCAGCAAATGGTTCCGACTATCTCATCAATAATTTCCGATATTTCATCCAGTTTTGTTCTAAATGATGCAGGCTTCATAAACATCCCCCATTTCTTTCCTTCCCTGATCAGGGTTCCCTTTTCTCCTTCACTTTTTTCATATCTCTTTGATATTTTTTCCCAATTACCAGCACGGTCAGTACCAGCAAAACAATAATTACCAGATAAGGCACTACATTTGCCTGACTGACTTTCAGATTCTGTGTTTCTTCTCCGGTATCTTCTGACGACTCTGCTGTCTTTGTCAGCGCTTCCTGAAATTCTGCCACATCC
The DNA here is from genome assembly GCF_002159835.1 of Blautia sp. An249. GTDB lineage: Bacteria > Bacillota > Clostridia > Lachnospirales > Lachnospiraceae > Blautia_A > Blautia_A avistercoris. The sequence goes on from NZ_NFJL01000017.1 coordinate 40,189, forward strand.
TCTTCCCCCAGTTCACTTATCAGCCATTTTGTAACTGGTTCCTGTGCAATTTTAAAGCTCTCTCTTTCCGAATCATTGGGAGTATAAATCTCCACTCCCTTCTCCTCTAAAAATTCAAGGGCAATCCCTTCTGTGGATGTAATCGTTCCTCTGGCTGCTGTCTGTGCCATTTCTCCTCCTTCCAGTACAACAGCCTGCAAATCTTCCGGCAGAGAGCGGAGCCACTTCTCGTTTACGATTAAAAATGCCGGGGAAATTGAATGGCCGTCCAGACTGTAATACTTCTGCTGTTCATAGATAGAATTATCCAGCATAACCAGAGGTGCATTTTCCTGGCCATCCACAACTCCTGTCTGGAGGGCGGAATATAATTCACTGAAAGCCATTCCTGTGGGTACTGCACCAAATGTTTCCAGTGTTGTAATATAAGCCGCGCTTTGCATACAACGGATTTTTAATCCTTTTAAATCTTCCGCTGTATGAATCTGTCGTATGTTATTGGAAAAATTCCGAAAACCTCCATTATCAAATCCGGCGATTATTCTTACGCCTGTTTTGGCAGCAATCTCTTCATACATCTTCTCCATATAAGGTCCATCCAGAAAATCATAAAATTCTGCCCGGTCGTCAAAGGCATATGGAAGAGAAAACATTTGAATCTCCGGATAATAATTAGACAAATCGGAATCACCTGCAGTACTGCATTCAATCACTCCCTGCATACACTGCAGTAAAATTTCTGATGCATTTCCCAAAGAACTGTTCGTATAAATGTTTACTTCAATCTGTCCATTAGATGCAGATTCCACATAATTCTTAAAAGCTAACTGGGCTGCATAGTTGAAATTCATAACTGTATTTTGGCCAATCGCAGTATACTCTGTGGAACTGCAGGCCAGACGAATAGAATACCTGGGTTCCTCTTTTGCTGCTCCCACTGGTATGGCACATACTGCTGCAAGTACAGCCCCCACAAGGAACGATATTAACCGGTTTCTGAAAACTTTGCTCATAAACCCTCTCCTTTCTGTCTGATGTCAGACATGTTAATGTAATAAAATATTCCTTTAATGGAAATCTCCAGACAAAGGAGATTTCCATCCTGTTCTCTTTTATTTCGCAATCTGCAGCAGTTTCTCTATATCTGCCACCACTTCATAAATGTGCTCTCTCATTACCTCCTGTGCAAGCTCTGCATCCTGCTCCTTCATCGCCTCTATGATTCTTCTGTGCCCTTCAGCCGCTTTCTCGAAATATTTGGTAAAAACAAAGCCCTTAATCCTGTATTCCGTATAAGTACTTTCAAATTTCCGGTACATATCCTCCAGCAAGACCATATCGGCAGTTTCCACAATGAGCCGGTGAAATGCCTCGTCATATTCCAGTCTTGCGGAAAGATCGGTTGAGCTTGTGGATTCATATGCCTGATTAATTGCAGTTAATTTTGTAATCGTGTCTTCTGTAGCCTTTACCGCAGCTTTCCGGACAGCCAGACACTCCAGCGCTTCCCTGATTTCTACCAGATTTTCAAAAGTTTCTGTCTGAGAATGATACCATTGCTCCATTTTTTTTGTCTGGGCTTCTCCAGATAAAACAAAACTCCCTTTTCCTTTCACAATCTGGATTAAATTCTCTGCCTGAAGCATTTTTAACGCCTCCCTTACAGAAGAACGCCCCACCGAATACTCTGCGGCCAGCATTTTCTCACTGGGAAGTTTCCCACCGGCCTCATATTCTCCATTTTCTATTCTTTTTTTCAGATTCTCAACTAAATAAGAAGCAACTGAATTCCATGAACTGTATTTCATCTGGTATCTCCTTCTGATAGTGTCTTTCGTTTTCACTTGTCTGATATGTGACACCTCTCTTATACGTATAATACTACCAGATTTCGACAAAAATCAAGATTTAAATCTTACAAAATTTTTGATTTTATTTTATGCATTATTTTTCAGCAAAGCTTATTTCCATTTACTGCCGGTTTAAACTTTTACTTCAGGTAAAAGAAAACCGCTGCGGAGCACTTTCCCCGCAGCGGACTGTTTCCTTCAATCGTCCATATCCTCTTCTTCCCAGCTTAAAATCTTTCCTGTTTCTGCATCAATTTCAAATTCGTATTCCATATTCTTATATAAAATATCTCCCTCGTAAATCCACTTTCCGTCATCCCGGTCTAACTTCATGTAAAGTTTCTTCTCCGATGCTCCCGGAACTTTCTTTAATACGATTTTCTGTACTTCTGACTCTGAAAGAATTTCCTCTCTGACTTCCTTTGAGGTCAGAAAATCATCTTCGATTTCAAAATCTTTAGATAAAATCTTCCCGGTTTTTGCGTCAATTTCGTAATCGTATTCCTTTTCACCGGCATAGAATTCCACTTCGTAGTAAAGCTGTCCGTCGTCATAGTCCAGTTTGACTCTGGATTTGTCAATCTCTTTTTCTTTCAGATCAGCGTCTTTTCTGGCCGTCTCCAGGGCTTTTTCCTCTGTCAGCTCTGCCTCTTTCTGAATGTTCCTGATTTTTGCCGCGTTTACGGAAACACCTCCCGCTGCTGTCAGAACCATCGCTGCTGCTAAAATCCCTGCCATTGCTTTTAATTTTCTATTTTTCATGTTCATTTCCTCCTTAACATTTCTCTTTGTTTTTTGTTAAGGCTATTATAAAAAAGGAAAATTAAAACCAGATTAAAATATTTCATTTTTTAATTTCCATACAACTGATTTTTCAGATAGTCCTGGTTTACCTTCAAATCCGGTACCAATACCATCATTCCCCGTATCACGGCAGGGGTATAACCTCCGTCTACAGGAACCCGGTAACTGTCTACAGAACGGGCACCTGTCTGAAATACTTCCAGCGCATATCCCAGAATCTGGGAAGTACTCATATCTGTGGTCAGATAAGGAATCAGGCTGTTCACCGTATTCATAATAGTTGCAATATCCGCATTCTTGAATTTATCAAATACTGCTGTCAGCACCCTTCTCTGGCGTTCTGTCCGCTCATAGTCCGCATTTCCCACAGAACGGATCCGGCTGTATCTCAGGGCCTGTTCCCCGTTTAAGTGGTTTGCTCCCTCCTTTAAAGAAGGATCGTTTAAATAAGCTGCCTCCGCCTGGTTCAGCGTAATGTCTACTCCGCCCAAAGTATCGATGCATCCCACAAATCCTTCAAAATCCACTTCCACATTTCCGTCTACGGATATTCCGAAATTTTTCTGCAGGGTTTCATCCAGCAGCGACATTCCGCCAAAGGCATAGGCCGCGTTCAGCCGGTTATCACTGTAGCCGGGAATCTGCACATACAAATCACGCATAAAAGAGGTCATAGATAATTTCTTTGTCTCTTTATTAATGGTCACAAGGATCATGGAGTCAGAACGCTGCCGGCTCTCGCCCTCCCGTCTGTCCTGCCCAATGAGAAGGATATTAACCACTTCCTTGTCTTTCATCACATCCGGATCGGCACCTTCCCAGGTAATCTGAGACTCTTCCATCTCTGTGACATTCTCAGGAATATCCTCGTCTGTCTCAAAAGATTCCTTAGAAGGATCAATTCTTTCTTCCTGGCTGGTATCTACTTTTTCAATGGAGCCCACCTTGTAAAAGACATAGCCGTACAGAATTCCGGCTGTGAGAACCAGAAGGGGGCCAGGATAATCAGCAGAATTTTTATCGCTAAGGGTACTTTTCTCTTTCTTTTCATCTCATCACCTCTTTCTGCCAGGCTTTTGGCCTGGGTTTCCTCAGGAATAATCATACGGAACCGGATTGGTACGGAGTGTTTTTTCTCCTCTTAAAATCCGCCGGGGATTTTCCGTAAGCAGCCGCTGCCGGACGGATTCCCCGTAGTTTTCTCTTAAAACTTCTTTTAATTCTACCATATCCGGCGTACGAATATAAGGGCTGTGTGCATCGGAAGCCGCCACTGTGACAATTTTATGTCTCAGCAGGGAATCTGCCGTCCTTTGCACCTTCTTTCCGAATCTGCCCAGAATACTTCCTTTATTTATCTGTATTACTATCCCCATCTGATACCATTCGTATACGTGGGCGGGTACTTTCTGCACACAGAAATACCGTTCCGGATGGGCTAACACAGGAAGGTATCCTGCTTCTGTGGTTTCAAACAGAACCCGGTAAATTTCTGCCGCCGGCACATCCATGGGAAATTCCATCAGCACATACCGGGTCTGATTCAAAGACAGGAGCTGACCTTTCTGCAGCCGTTTCAGAAACTCTTCCCCCGCAAAGATTTCCATTCCGGGAAGAACAGTAAGGGGAATTTTTTCTTCTTCCAGTATTTGCCGGAACTCTTTTAACTGTTTTAAATAAAGAGCAGCTTCCCGGGGATCCGGCTTTCCCGGCAGATTGCTGTGAACCGTTGCCGCAACTGTATCCACTCCGGATTCTGCGGCCATCTCCGCCATCTCAACTGCATCGTCCCAGGACTGGGCGCCGTCGTCGATCCCGGGCAGAATATGTATATGAAGATCAATCATCTCAGTTTTCTCCTGTTACCGTAACGGCAAGAACTGCCTCTGCTTTCTGTGTGCCATCCAGAGAATATACCGTATAAATCACCTGATAGCGTCCCGGCTGAGTCACATCCACCAGATTATTTACCTGCACCCGGGACAGAAGACTTCCCTGTCGGGGATCCAGGGCTTCCTGCACATAATCCAGAGGATAGAACTCACTTCCTGTGGGAATGGTAATGCTGGTTTCTGTTAAATGAAGTTCAATATCCGATACTTCCCCGGTAATATCTGCCTCCACCGTCTGCCGGGCAGTATCCAGAAAAGAATTATTTAAAGTAAAGGTAATGGAGTATTTCCCCTTAGACAGCCGTGTCCGCACCCAGGTCACCTGACTGATACAATCGTTGCCGAAACCGTCCTGAGCTGTCAGATCTCCCTTTTCCCCCAGGGTTTCCGCCAGATTGTCAAGCTCACCTGCGTCGATCTGCAAGGGGTCTTCCACCGATAACTGAGGCCCTTTATAACCTTCCATTTTCAGAGTTCTGGTCTGTGTTGCTTCCTTTCCCTGAGAGTCAAAAGCGGTATAACGAATCACCTTTTCATTTTGTGTCCCGTCTGCTGTTAATACTGCCTGTACCGTATCGGTCACATCGGTTCCGTCCCGGGTCCTGGCTGAGACGCCCTCCATGAAATCAAAGTTTCCCTCTCCTCCATAAGTAAGCACTTCCGGTTCAAAAAGAAACTGAATTTCTTCCGGTTCTCTGCCTGTCTGGGGCTCTGCCTGTTTCTTTTTGTCCTGAATATAAGCTGCTCCCAGCAGTCCCGTCAGAAGGAGAACGGAGACGATTCCCAGAATGACCCGTCTATTGTGTTTTCTTTTCTCCATAGCCGTATTTTCCATACCCGTACTTTCCGTAGCCATAGTATCCATAGCCATATCTGCCGTATCCGTAATAGCCGTATCCGCCCCGGTGAACCGGAACCCGGTTAAAAGCATAGCCCAGAAGCTGCGCGTTCCCCTCCTCCAGGGCTGAAACGCCCTCGAGCACCCTCCTCTTTGTGACAAAGTCATGACGAATCAGGTACAAAATACAATCTGCGTATTCTGAAAGGATTCCTGCATCCTCGAATAAATCACAGGGAGGCGCATCAATGAGAATCAAGTCCATGGTTTCCCGGCAGCTATCTATCAACTCTTTCATTTTCTTATGATTGAGAATTTTGGGAATCCGAGATGCGGGTTTATCTCCGCACAGCATCCAGATACTGCTCCTCTCTTCCTGTTCCAGGGCCTCTTCCAGAGGGACATTCCCTTTGATTACACTTTCCAGTCCTTTGCCCTGCTTTTCGGTCATCATACTTCTTAACTTCTGTTTGCGGAGATCTCCGTCGATTAGCAGGACCTTTTTCCCATGGGAAGCAAAGGCATAAGCCAGATTCAACGCTGTGGCCGATTTTCCTTCCGAAGAAACCGTGCTTGTAATCAGAAGGACTTTGGCCTTTCTGTCTCCCATCTCCCTTTCCAGTCTCACCTGCAGGCTCATAACACTCTCCTTAAAGCCCTGTGGGATCCTGGAATTGAAAAAAGATACTTCCTGATGATTCTGCTTTCCCCTGGCCTTAAACCGCACTTCCGGGATATTTCCCAGACAGGGAAGGCTCATAATGGTCTTTATTTCTTCCGGTTTCTGTATCGTCTTTCGCAAAAGAGCAAACAGAGCAATCAGTAATACGGCTCCTGCCGCTCCCACAAGCGCCCATTTCTGTACCGTTCTGGTATAGTTTGGCTGGTTATAGGGCACAGAAGATACGGAAGGCATATCAATCATATTGAACCGGGTATTCCCAATAACAAAACGGGCCACATCCGGATAAACTTTAATGGCGGATTCCAGTATGTCTTTTGCATCCTGGGGACTGCTGCTGGTCACTGTCATAGTAATTAAGTTGGAATCCGAAACAGCCTTTGCCGAGATACTTCCATTAAGAGCATCCACACCCAGAGCCCCTAAGATAGCCTCCTGTAAAAGATTACTTCCCAGAATATAGGGAAATGTCTTTGCCATCTGTCCGGCCGTGGAACTGTCATAGTAAAAATTATAGCTCTCTGATCCGGTATCTTCGCTGGTTCCTCCTGTCAGAACTGTAAAAGAGGCGGAAGCCTGATACATAGGTACATAAAAGCCTGCCGCTTTTCCATATCCGAAGGCTCCTCCCAGCAGAGCCAGCAGCGGAATCAGATACCAGGTTTTCTTCAGTCCCCGAAGGAAATTCCATATAAGGGTTCCGAGATCAATTTCCATTTCTCTTTGTTCTTCCATGTTTATTCCTCCGCTGTCTGTGAATTTCTTCGTCCGTAATAGTGACTGCTCTCTCTTCCTTCCTGAAGAGAAAGATCTTTATGAAATGCATTTAAAACAAAACCTGCAAAGTCTACCCCGCTCTTTCGGGCCACATCCGCGGCGTCATTGATAACACGGATGTCTGTCCAGTCCTGCCGCACAATCATCAGCAGAATATCCACCTGGCGCATCATCAGTTCCGTATCACTGGAAAGGGCCATAGGCGAAGAGTCCAGAATCACATAGTCCATACTCTTGCGGCAGGCCTTCAGCAGGGTTCTCATTTTCTCAGAATCCAGCAGCACACTGGAGTTTCTCACTCCCGAATCCTGATAGATGTGGAAAAGATTTGTCTTTTTCTCATACTCTAACACATCATAGGCAGAAACTTTTCCAGACAGATAAGAAGACAGGCGGATCTGCCCGTTTTTTTCACGGCTGAAGATCCGGTACTGGGCCGGTTTCTTTAAATCCGCGTCAATGAGTACCACATTTTTCCCTTTTTCTGCCAGAGCCAGGGCCAGATTGGCTGCCACAGAAGATTTTCCCTCATTTTCGGATACGCTGGTCACCATCAGAACTTTTTCCCCTCTCCGGTTCATATGATGGCTCAGACGGGTAGCAATCTTCCGGGAGGACTCTGCAAACTTCATACTCACCATAGGGGAGGAAATCAGCAGGGATTTATTTTTCCGTCTCATCCTGTCTGACAGAGACAGACGTTTTTTCTCAAAGGGAATACTTCCCAGAATCTTTCCGTCCAGGTTTCTCCTGGCCCCTTCTTTAGTCTTTACCGTAAAGCGCAGGACGGAAAGAACCACCAGAAGAGCCGTCACAGCCAGGGCTGTCCCCAGCATCGCCAGTCTGCGGATGCGCGCCACATTGGGCACATTGGAGGGACTGTAGGGAATGGTAGGTTCCTGGACAATCCTTAAAACCGCATTGGAAAACAGATAGTCGGATACGGAATCGTAATTATCCAGAGCAGAACGGATCATCAGATACGTCTGTCTGGGATTTACGGAGGTTACTTTCAGAAGGATCAGATTGGTCTCTTCAATAATGCTGGAGGAAATCTCCCCTTCCACTGTCTCCATCCCCAAATCCTCCGCTATTTTCTCCCGGAGAGTATTGCTGTCAAATACCTCACTGAATACTCCGGCCATCTGACTGGTCAGAGACAGGGAGGTAAATGCATTGCTGTTGCTTCCTTTCGCGTTTACCACCAGGGTCGCCGTAGCCGTATACTCCGGCTCGTAAATCAGCTTCTCTGTTCCGGTTACCGCAAACCAGGCGGCCGCCGCTGCCAGTAAAATCACCCAGATGTGCCGCAGGACATCCACACAGACACTTCGGATGCTGACTTCATCCAAATTAAATTCTCTTATTTCTCCCATTTATTTTCTCCTTTATCCCCGTACAATGACCGTCAGCCAGGTTTCCCCGATCTGTCCTTTCTCACTGGTCGCCTGATAATGAACTTCATAACAGCCCGGCTGTCCTGTATTCACATTGGACTCTGCCTGTACCAGGGCCGGATCCAACGCTTCTCCGTATGTATCATTTAAAGCTTCCACGTAACTGTTGGGGTCAAAGGCCTCTCCCTGCTTCAGGTAAACCAGGCTGGAACTTAACTGGATTTCCAGAGCCTGATGAGACGCTTCGATCACATGAACAGGAAGCTGCTGCTCTTCCACATCTCCGAAGCTGTTGGTCACTTCCACGTGGATATAATAATCTCCCACATTTTTATAATCAATGGTGGATTCCGTCTGTTTCACCAGGGCGGACAGGCTGGCATCTATCATATCTGAAGCCCCGATGAATTCCATGGCGTTTTCTGTCTTTCCTGCAGGGAATACCAGAGGTTCCGTCAGGGTCAGCCTGGGCGATTCATAATCGGTGAACTTCACCTTCCTGGTAAGAGTGGCTGCCTGATTGGAGCTGTCGAATACCACATAGCTGAGATTGGAGACGCCTTTTTCCACAAACTGGGAAAACTCTCCCACCAGGATTTCGGAAGTCAGCTCCCCGTCCTTTCCATCCTGTGCCGTCAATCCCTGCAGCAAATCAGCTTCCTCATAGGAGGTGGAAATCTCCAGGATCTCCCGGTCGCTGGTCAGCACCGGCTTCGTGGGATCCTCCGCCCGTCTCTCCTTTTCCATTCCCGCTGCAAAAATCCCCACTGACAATATAAAAAGTATGATAACTGCAACTTTTACGTACTTCATTTTCTACCTCGTTTCTTTTTGCTGTATACGCTTAAGAAGACTCCAGGAAACGTTTGACCTCCTGTTCATCTGCTTCCTGCATCTGTCCCTGCTGCACCTTATAAACCCGGCTGCAGAGAGAAAATACACTTGGCCGGTGCGCCGCCACAATCACTGTACGCTGCGGCTCTCTTCGTATGATTCTTTTGAGAACCCTTTTCTCCGTGGCCACATCCAGGGCGCTGGTTGCCTCATCCAGTATCATAACGGGCGCATCTGCCAGAAGGGCTCTGGCAATGGAAATCCTCTGCTTCTGTCCTTCCGAGAAACGCTGTCCCCGCTCTCTTACCTGGGTATGGATTCCCTCCTTTAGGTTCTCTATAAACTCCCAGGCGCAGGCGGCCTCCAGAGCTGCCCGGATTTCCCCGTCGGTTGCCTCCGGTTTTACCATCCGCATATTTTCCGCAATGGTTCCCGAAAACAGGGCGTTGCCCTGGGGGATATAGCTGAACAGACAGCGGGTAGAAGAAGAAACTTCCAGAGAATTCCCTCCCGGGTTTCCTGTTACAATCCTGCCCCTCTGAGGATGGTAAAGCCCTAAAAGCAGATTCAGCGTGGTGGTCTTACCCTGGCCGGAAGGCCCGATTAGAGCCACAATCTCTCCTGGCTCTGCCCGAAAATCTGCGTCTTTATAAACCCATTTTTCCTCTTCATAGGCAAAATCCACCTGTTCCATATGTACATACACTCCTGTGTTTTTTCCTGTTTCTTTCAGGGCTTCTGCTTCTTTTTGATCTTCCTTTTTCTCCCTGGGCAGTTCCACCACTTCCATAATCCGGCTGGCGCTGGCCCCTGCCCGCACCGCCGTGGGAATCAGATTTAAAATCCCGCTGAAAGAACTTCTTAAGGATCCTGCCATAGAGACAAACATGGTCATGGTTCCGTAGCTGATCTCCCCCTGCCAGAGCCGAAAGGCGGCAAATCCATAGCAGGCATAGCCGATGGCCTGTCCCACCAGGGACGTCAGAATCATGCTGACGGACTGGACTTTATTCTGGCGGAGGGCAATCTCTACGGTTTCATTTTGTATGGTATGGAATCTTTCGGTTATCTGATCCAGAATACCGAAAGCTTTGATAAACTGTAAATTCTGAAAGGTTTCCTGATCGAAAACCGTCCGGTTACTGGCCATCTCCTGATTTTCTCTCTGAAACTGCCGCATCTTTCTGGCGCTGTATCTGGTGGTAAGAAAGGAAACAGGCGCCCCTGCCAGAGCCAGAAGAGCCATCATGGGGTCATTTCTTATGACCACCAGAAAGGCGCCGCCCAGACTGATACAGGAACTGACCACACTGGGAATGAAGGTTAAAATACTGTTGGCCACCACATTGGAATCCCCGTTGACCCGGTAGAGCAAATCTCCGGATCGGTAGGCAGACAGAGACGGCCAGTCCGTATTCAGCACCTGCTCGTAAATATCCGCCCGGATTTCATTGTTTACCTTCAGTCTCACCCGCAAAGACAGCCGCGTCTTTACGGCGCTGACAACAATCTGAAAAACCCCCACCCCTATGTAGGTCAGGGCCACCTGAAGGATTCTTTTTGAATTTACCCCGGTAATGGCGTCCACCAGATCCCGGCTGACCATGGAGGTTCCAAGTCCCAGCAGAGAACCCGAGGCCCCCAGCAGAATATAGACGCCGATGAGCGCCCAGTAGCGGCGCACATACGTATACATCCAGAGCAGTTCGCCCAGCAGTCTCTTTAGTTTTCCTTCCCGGATTTTCTGAACAATCCTTTTTAACTCCTTCATTCTCTTCCCCCGGACAAAAAAATTCCCATTCCTCTATTCTGTATTTTCCCCCGAACACAGGAATGAGAACTTCTAATCTCCAAATATTGTCTTTTCCGTAAGGGCCACTGCCTCTTCCTCCGGCCGACAGCTCAGCTCATAAACCGGAAGAGCCGTTAATAACTGATCCAAAATATCCAGACATAGCGCAGTCCCCTCCTCCATCCACCGGGGATAGAAAATGCTCCGGGAAACCGCCGCTACTTTCTCAAATCCTTCCAGTCTGCGAATCCGGTTCTTTTCATCCTGCTTTAAAACTACCAGCGCTCTAAGAGGAACCCGGTCGTTTATGCAGTAGGGAGAAGAACCATGCCAGGGAGTCCCCCACCCCAGGAAATTCTCCCGGGTTTTCTGAACGAAGACCACGTCTCCGTTAATGATTCGGGCCTCTCGGTACTGGTTCCAGAGTTCTGCCTGGGTTGTCTTTCCGATTCCGGAAGGCCCCAGAAACAGCACCCCCTTTCCCCGGTAGTCAATCAGGGAACTGTGTACCTGTATCATCCCCCGCGCCACTGCATGGGTATAAAACATCTGCAGCAATAGCTGGAGGGTTCCGTATTCATCGGAGGCGGAAAACAATTTTCCCTCCTTCCACTTTTCATCTGTCAGGAGAATGGAGCGATCCATTTTCCACAGATGAACCGGCCTGTGTTCCAGAGAATAGCACTCCATTCCATGGGCCATTTTTTCCTGATGCAGCACACTGACCTTAAAATCCGCTTTCTGTTCCTCCTCCCCCGGCAGGCTTTGAAACTGCTTCCAGCATGACGGCAGGGGAAGGCTATTTGTTTCTAAAAAGATTTCCGCTATTTTGTACATGTTTTTCTAGTAAACCAACCGCCAACAACCAAATATGTTATTGATAAATGCTTCGTGATTTATACTCGTATTTCCTACCCATGCTGAAAAATAAGCGTCTGCATTTCCGGCAGCATTAATATTCGCTACAATTTCCTCATCAGCATAATTATAAAACGGACTATTGGGATCCCCTGTATACCATCCATTATTTGTAACTCCACCTGGTGACTCATCCGTTGTCCACATAACTTGAATTCCTCTAAAATAACTTCCTTCCGTACCGGATCCGGAGCTGGCTCTGGACTCCACACTGTAGGCTTCCACCGCTACATATTCATCGCTCATGGGGATTTCCCCATAAAAACTTCCCTGCATATCATTTCACTCCTTTAAATACTTCTTTACTCTCTGGCAGAATTCCTCTGTCACCTGCTCCGGACCCCCGCATTCTGCTGCTAACAGGCCCGCGCATCTGTAACAGGCTCCCCGGACCTCACAGCTTTTGCACTCCTTCGGCCAGTCCAGATTCTCCTCATACTCTATCAGTTCCTCCCACGCTTTCTGAAAGGTTCTCTCCCTCACAGAAATATGGGGTTCCTCCATGAAACTGCAGAAACGCATGTCCCCGTTCCAGGTAATCCAGTACCCGACCCGGTAATCCCTGCAGTAGGAACAGGGTTTCCTGTCCTCCCTCATGGGCGCCTCCCTCAGACGCTTCTGTAATTTCTCTCTTTGTATCTCCCAGTTATTTTCCTCCGGGATCCTCACTTCCCTGGCCTGGCTGTCTGCCCCTCTGGCGGAAGCTTTTATGTTCTTGGTCAGGGTCAGAGGAAGACGGTTTCTGTAGGCATAGGCGACGATTCCATTAACGTCCTCCTCATTCTGGCGGATAATGGTTCCCACAAGGCTTATGGGAATCTTCAGTTCCTTCAGCGTGCGGATGCCTGCATCCACTCTTCCAAAGCCCTCTTTTACCCGGCACACCTCTTGGTATACAGAATCCCCGGAACCATAGAGGGTGAGTTTGACTCTCCTGGGAGGGTATTCCTCCAGCAGCTTCGCCATCCTCTCATTGATGAGAGAACCGTTGGTCTGCAGAGTAATGAAAAACCCCATCTGAGACAGCTCCCTCCAGATGCTCTCAAACTCCGGATGCATCAGGGGCTCTCCGCCGGTAATACACAGCCAGGTGGTTCCTGCCTTCTTTGCTTCTTCTGCTGTGCGGATCCATTCTTTTGCTGTCAGTTCCCGTCCCTGTCCCGCCATCTGATCCGGCTTTAAGTGAACGTAACACATCCGGCAGGAAAAATTACACCGGCAGGTCAGTTCAAAGGTTCCCGTGATAGGAATGGCCTCTGCATACGCCTTTTTCCATACTGCCTGATAAAAGGGATCCAGATGCTCCGTCCTTTGACAGATGGATTCCCACTCATTTCTCTGATTCATGTCTGCCCTCCGGCAGTCTCACAATATAACTGCCCCTAAGTCCGCCGCTCTCCAGAATGTTATTCTCCCTCAGAACGTTCAGAAATTTCTCAATGTCTTCCAGAGCTTTCTCCCGGGTTACTCCCCGATAGTGGTTTACTATCTGTTCCGCCAGGTCTTCCTTTTCAAATTCCTGATTTTTCATATACTCCCACAGATAAGCTCCCGAAGAAGATATGTACACAATGGACGTGACTTCCTGTACCCTTCTTCCCGTGGGGACGATCACGTACTGTCCGGCAACTTCCCTTAAAATCAGTCCGTCTTTTAATCTCATTTTATCCCTTCCCACTTACTTTTTGATTTTCATCAGAATCCGGTATATTTAAAACCATCCTTACTGTAAAAATCTCCCCGTCTTCCCAGAATTCCAGTGAACCCTGATATTTTTTAACAATCATCTGCATGCTGGAGATTCCATATCCGTACATCCTTCCCGATTTAGAGGATTTGGGGATTTTATCTCCATAACATGATACGTTCTTTCTGTTTTCACAGGAATTTTCAATTTTTATAAGCAGAGTCTGCTTTCTCTGTCCCATCTGAATCCGGATAAAGGACTTCGTATCAGAGCTGCACTGACTGCAGGCTTCCAGAGCATTCTCCAGAGCATTTCCCAGAAGTACGGTTAAATCCATCATATCAAAGGGGTAATGCTCTTTAATCTCAATGTTTTTCTGTACCTGAATCCCCTTTTCTTCTGCCTGTGCAATGTAATATCCTAAGATACTGCCTATTATAGGGTTTCTGGAAATCAGACGGCTGCTGACATTTTCCCATTCTTCCAGATATTTCCGGAGATATTCCTGCAGCTTTTCATATTCCTGTCTTTCTGACAGACTGATCAGGGTACGGAAATGATGCCTCATATTATGCATGGACTTTTTCTCTTCCTGTATCTTATCCCGCATATGCTGGGACTGAAGTTCAAAGGCTGTAAGCTGGGTGTGCATCTGCTCCTTCTCTTTCTCTATACGGAGACAGGAGAAATAGATGAAATACGCCAGAAAATCGCTGGCAATCATGCAGACCATCCATACACTGGAAGCAACATATACTCTGAATAAACGGGTATGGTTATAGATCTCCAATTCTGCCATCAGAGCCACCACATAGAGCACCAGAAGAATAATGGAGCTTATAGAAATCAGTAAAACATTCCTTTTATTTTCTCCTGACAGCATATTGAAATTATATTTCGTCAGGAACCGATACATAACAGGCATCAGTATCAGGCTGCAGATGAAGTAAAATAAAACCGCGAATGTTCCATAGGGAGTAAACATTCTCCCATACATCTCATCAATGCTGCAGAATTTTCCCCCGATTTCTGACAGAGTATAAATAGAAATCCCGTATTGAAGAGCCATTACATAGCACAGAATCCGGCCGTTGGTTCCTTTTTTGAAATTGCCAAAATATACCGCCGTGCCAAGAATCCAGACCAGGGAAAACATCACGTTTCCCACCAGCCATCCTCTTGTATAGAAGAGGAAACTCTCATAGATACTTGCCATTATCAGCGCAAACACCAGACTGAACAGGACAACTGTAGAAATTACAACCGGATACAGTCTTTTCTTTCTGATTTTTAACTGTTCATCAGAAAAAGGCACCCACAAAAGCAGGGCTACAGGCAGCAGCTGAAAGTTATACCCCAGAAACTGCATTAAGAAGTACCAAACCCTCTCAAAATCAATTATCATTCTTTTTCATTCTCCTTACCGCCCATGGCAATTTTAAACAGCCAGTCATTATAGCGTCTTCTGTTCTCCGCCCGCTCTCTGCGGCTTAACATAAAAGTAATTCCCCCGATTTCACAGGAATCTCCATTCATTCTTTCAATGGCTTCCATATTTACAATGACTCCCCGGTTAATCCTCAAAAAACGATCATCCAATTTCTCCATAAATCCCTGAATGCTGTCCCGGATTTTCAGCACAGAACCTGTGATTAGATGAATCATCAGATTATTGTGCGCACTTTCAATATATGTAATCATATGGTAAGGAACTTCCTGCTTCTGCTCCCTGCCCAGACAGACTACGGTCCTCTTCCTGTCCAGTTCCAGAAACCTTCTTTTTATTTCCTTTAAAGCTTCTGTACGATAGGGTTTTACTAAATAATGCAGGGCATTCAGCTCATATACCTCCGGGCCGAACTCCCTGCTATTACTAACGTAAACCAATTCAATTCCCGGAAAATACTGGCGGATTTCTTTGCCGATTTCGATTCCGTTTTCCTGTTTCATAAAAATGTCTAAAAATATCAGATCATAGTAAGTTCCCTGCTGTATCTGACGGACGACCTCTGTACCGCTTTCGTAAGTATCAATTTCCGCCTCCTGCCAGAGTTCATTTAAATCCGCTTTTAAACATGCCAGATCTTCTTTAATATCATCACATATTGCAATCTTCAATCGTCATATCCCCTAATTTTGTTTCCATAATACGTGTTATATCCTTTATTATATGCTTTTTTTCTTTTTCAGACCAGAGCCACTTGTCCCAAATTTCATCCATTCATACCAATTTTTACAGGTAGTCGGCTTTTTTAACCAAATTCCATATGCATCTGGTCGCATCCATAGCGGAGCATTTTTTATGTAATAGGAAATCCAAAGGAATTTCCTATTACATAAAAAACAGGAGGTTTCGGTTCCTCCTGTTTTTATGGCATTTCGTTTTATTCATAAAGGGATGCCAGGGTCTTTCCATCCGTCTCCAGATCTTCCTGGCCCGGTTTTACCGTGGCGATTACCGGAATCCCGGATAACTCTTCTATCATCTTCCGGTTATCCTCTTCCATCTCTGTTCCTGTAAAGTGGTTCAGAATAATCCCTTTCACTTTCCTGTTTTTCTGTTTTAAGTACTCTGTGGTTAACACTGTGGCGTTGATAGAGCCCAGTCCTGCATCTGCCACCAGTATCAGATTCAGCCCCAGCATTTGAATAACGTCTTCCAGCATCACTTTTTCCTTCTCATCCCAGCGGATGGGGCATAAGATTCCGCCGCTGCCTTCCACCGTCACATATTCATACTGCTGCTTTACTTTCGCAAAGTCTTTTTTAACCTGCTCCATTTCCACCGGCCGTCCTTCCCATCTTGCCGCAAGGTGAGGCGAAACCGCCTCCTGGTATAAATAAGAAACCAGAGTTTCTTCCTCCTGAGGGATTTTAGAAATTTTCTTTACGTATCCCGCATCACTTTCTTCTATCCGGGATGCCCCTGAGATTGCCGCCTTATAATATCCGGCTTTATACCCGGACTCTCTTAACTTTTTCACCAGTAATGCTGTTACGTAAGTTTTCCCCACGTCTGTCCCGGTTCCGGTTACAAAAATTCCTTTACTCATTACACAATTCCGCCTTATATCCCAACTTCTTTATCAGTTTCATGTCGGAGTCAATGGTATACCCTGAGGTGGTCAGCATATCGCCGGATATGACTGCATTGGCCCCAGAACAGAAGCAGCTTTCTCCCTTATCCTTTAAAAGTCCTCTGCCTCCGGCCAGCCGCAGGGAAGCCTCCGGCAAAAGGAAGCGAAAGACTGCCACGGTTCTTCGCATTTCCTCCTCTGACAGGACCGGGTTATTTTCGTAAGGTGTTCCGGGAATAGGATTCAACAGATTGATGGGAACACTTTTAATCTCCAGTTCTCTTAAAGACAGAGCCAGATCGATCCGGTCTTCTACCGTCTCTCCCAATCCCAGGATTCCCCCGCTGCATACGGTAAGTCCCGCTTCTTTAGCTGCCTGGATAGCCTGAATCTTATCGTCAAAGGTATGGGTGGTACAGACATTGGGAAAATTCCTTCTGGAAGTTTCCAGATTGTTGTGTACCCGGGAAGCTCCTGCCTCCTTTAACTTTGCAAACTGCTCTTTGTTTAACAGACCAAAGGAAACACAGACGGAAATTCCCACAGTTTTTCGTATTTCCTTAATAATATCACACATCTCATCCACTTCTTTATCCGGCAGTTTCTTTCCGGAAGTTACGATAGAATACCGAAGCACGCCTTTTTGGGCATTATAGCGGGCCTGCCGTAATATCTCTTCCTTATCCAGAAGGGAGTACTCTTTCGCCGAAGTATGATAGAAAGAAGACTGGGCGCAGTACTTGCAGTTTTCCGAACATCTGCCGCTTTTTCCATTGACGATGGTGCAAATATCAAATCCGTCTTTACAGAAATGCTTCCGTATCCGATCTGCGGCCCCGCACAATTCTTCCAGAGGCATATCATATAATTTCAGCGCCTCATCTTTGGTAATTTTTTCCTTTCTGAGTACTTTCTCTGTTAATTTTTCCAGTAATTCCATAATTTGTTGTCACCCTCTATTCCTCCAGGAGAAGGGAAACCTCTCCTCCCTGTAATTTTTTCACCGTACCGTTTTCCAGTTTTACCACCAGCCGGCAGCCCTGATCCAAATCCAGAACCTGTGCTCTCTCCTCCTGCCGGATCCCGTGAAGTTTTACCTTTCTTCCTATTATAAAAGATCGCTTCCTGTATTCCTGGTAAAAAGTTTTTTCCTCTAATCCCCGGTAATACTCCATCACATTTTGTATGATCCTAGCTGCCAGAGGGTTTCGAATCTCCGTCTTCCGATCCGGATAGAGGAAGGCGGCAATGGATTTCAGTTCCCGGGGAAATCCGTCTTCCGGAAGATAGACGTTGACGCCGATTCCTAAAATAAAGTATTCCACTGCCCCTGTTTCCAGGGACATGGAAGCTTCTGTGAGAATTCCGCATATCTTCTTATCTTCCAGAAACAGATCGTTTACCCATTTGATTTTTGTATCCTGTCCCGTAATTTCTTCTATGGCACGGGCTGTGGCCGCCGCCGCCGCACAGGTTATCAGGCGGGCGTCTGAAAGATCCATCTGGGGTTTCAGAAGAAGACTCATGTAGATCCCTCTTTCCGAAGGAGAATAGAATCTCCGATCTTTCCGGCCCCTACCGGCCAGCTGGGATTCCGCCAGCACAATGGTTCCTTCCGGCGCTTTCTCTTCGGCCATCTTTTTTAACACATCGTTGGTGGAAGTGACCTCCTGGTATACCTGAATTCTGTATTTATCCTTATCTTTTCCCAGGTATCCGGAAATCGCCTGAGCGGACAGCCGGTCGCTTTCTTTAACCAGGCGGTATCCTTTGTTTGGCACTCCTTCCACCTGGTACCCTGCTTTTTTCAGTCCCTGAATGCCTTTCCAGACGGCGCTTCGTGTTACCTGCAGAGTTTTTGCAATTTCTTCTCCGGAAACCGATCTTCCCTCTGCTTCCATCAGAAGGGAAAGTACCTTTTCCTTTACTGTCATCTTCTCACCTCATTTGGCCGGATCAACTATAACTTAACTGAGACAGTACCCGTTTCCTAAGTGTCACACCCACTCCTGACGCTACCATGCAAAGCACGAAGTCTCCGGGCATATCCAGCGGAAAACAGGACAGCAGTACCACTGCCAGAGTTGCCGGCGTATCTGCATAATAATTTAATATAAAATATTTGTATAAAATTCCGATTCCGTAAGTAACCACAAAACCTGCCAGACAGGCTAAAAAATAATTCCGGTAATTGCAGGCTCTTTTTTCACAGATGCTTCCTGTTACAAAGGCGGCCGCTATAAATCCCAGCAGATAACCGAAACTGGGACGGAAGATATAACCGATTCCTCCGCCTGCTGCAAAGATGGGAATCCCCAGAAGGCCCAACAGCACGTAACAGCCCACAGATGCGGCTCCCTTCTTTCCCCCTAATACAATTCCTGCCAGAAGGACAAAGAAAAACTGGAGCGTGAAATAGTCCATATAAGGGACGGGAATCTGGATAAAGGCTCCGATTGCAGTTAATGCTGTAAACATTCCGCATAAAACTAAATACCTGGTTGACAATCTCTGATGTTTCGCCATATTTTTTCCTCTTCTTTTCTTTTATTACCGGTATGGATCCGGTGTTTTCCAGTTTACTATAAAATCTGATTCACCAATTGTCAACCTCTTTTTACCATTTAGTTTACATTTCTTTCTAAGAATCCAGCTTGATTCCTGCCAGAGCCTGGGCAAAACTGTTATTTACCGGCTCCTTTGCTTCCTGTTTCTGTTTTCTCAGATAATTCTGCACGTCCCGCTTATTAACTCCTGCCCCTTCCTTTTCTCTTCTGGATTTAAAGGCAGATAATTTCTCCTTATATCCGCAGACACAGATAAAGGTTTCTTCTTTTCCCTTTAAATACAGCTCCATTTTCTTATGGCATTTGGGACAGCGGGCATTGGAGGTTCTGGAGACAGTCTCCCGGTATCCGCACTCCCGATCCTGACACACCAGCATTTTACTGTTCTTTCCATTGACTGCCAGAAGTCTCTTTCCGCAGTTGGGGCAGACTTTGTTTGTCAGGTTGTCGTGGGCGAACGTTCCTGTTCCCTCTTTGATTTCCTCCACAATTTCTTTGGTATATTGGGTAATTCCCTTTAAGAAAGTATCCCGTCTTATCTTCCCCTTGGAAATTCCGGCCAGTTTCATTTCCCAGTCCGCCGTCAGCTCCGGTTTCTTCAGATCTTCGGGCACTAATTTCAATAACTGCCTTGCCTTTGAGGTAAGATAAATCTCATTTCCCTTCTTTTCCATTAAAAAGGTATGAAATAATTTCTCAATAATATCCGCTCTGGTGGCAACCGTTCCCAGTCCTCCTGTTTCTCCCAGAGTCTTCACTGCCTGTTTATCCCGGCTTTCCATATATTTTACCGGATTTTCCATGGCGGCCAGCAGACTGGCTTCTGTAAACCTGGCAGGCGGCCTGGTCTTTCCTTTTGTGATTACCGCTCTCTCCTGCTGTAATTTCTCTCCCTGCTTTAAGTCCGGCAGCTTCTGCTCTTTTAACTGGAGGTCTTCCTCTTCTTCTGGAACCTCCTGCTCATAGACCTCTTTCCATCCGGAACTTTTCACTGCTTTTCCGGCGGCAGCAAATGAATATCCTCCTGCGTTTCCTTCCACCGTCACCTTGTCATAAATATAAGGGGGATATAAAACGCTCAGGAAACGGCGTACAACCAGATCGTAAATCTTTCTTTCCTCGTTTGTCATATGGGTCAGATCCACAAACTGTTCTGTGGGAATAATGGCATGGTGGTCGCTTACCCTGCTGTCATCCACAAAACTTTTATTTGTCTGTACCGGTTTTCCCAGAAGGTGGGCGCACAGTTTCTTATAGGGGCCCACGCCGCAGGCTTTCAGCCTCTCTTTAATGGTAGGAACCACGTCTTTTCCGATATATCTGGAATCTGTCCTGGGATAGGTCAGAACTTTATGGCTCTCGTACAGACGCTGCATAATATTCAGCGTCTCTTTTGCAGAAAACCCAAACTTCTGGTTTGCTTCCCTTTGCAGGGTTGTTAAATCATACAGCCCCGGCGCGCTGCTCCTCTTCTCTTTTCGCTCCACCTTTTCTATGGTAACAGGTTTTCCCTGGATCTCCTGTACAATCTTTTCTGCTTTTTCTTTCTGGAAAGTGCTGAAGCTTCCGCTTTTCTTATCTTTCCAGGTAAAATGAATCCCCTGGGCTGTCACCTGGATTCCATAATATTCTCTGGGCTGGAAACTGCGGATTTCTTCCTCCCTTTTGGCTATCATAGCCAGGGTTGGCGTCTGTACCCGGCCGCAGGATAACTGGGCGTTATATTTACAGGTCAGCGCTCTGGTTCCGTTTATTCCCACCAGCCAGTCCGCCTCTGCTCTGGCTTGGGCAGCATGGTAAAGATTCTCATACTGCCGTCCGTCCTTTAAGTTCGCAAAACCTTCCCGGATAGCCTTATCGGTTACAGAAGAAATCCAGAGCCGTTTGACTGGTTTATGGCAGCCGGCTTTCTCCAGAATCCACCGGGCTACCAGTTCTCCTTCTCTTCCTGCGTCCGTGGCAATAATAACCTCTTTAATATCCTGCCGGTTTAACTGGGATTTCACAATTTTAAACTGTTTCGATGTCTGACGGATAACCACCAGTTTCATGTGTTCCGGAAGCATGGGCAGGGTCTCCATCTTCCACTGTTCGTATTTTTTATCGTATTCTTCCGGGTCGGCCAATGTCACCAGGTGTCCCAGCGCCCAGGTCACCACATACTGTTTTCCCTCTAAAATGCCGTTTCCTGCTTTCTGGCACTGCAGAACCCTGGCAATGTCTCTTCCCACGGAAGGTTTTTCAGCGATTACCAATGATTTCATTGCATTACTCCTTTTTTATTCACTCTGGCTATTATATCATTTCTCTTTCCACGGGACAAATGCTTTTCTTTTTTTGTTTCTCTTGTAAACAGTCCGAATCAGAGCTACAATAAACCCGTAAAATACTATGCAGAAAGGATTTCCCTATGAAATACTTCCTTGTAAACCCTAATTCCTCTTCCGGATTCGGGAAGAACATCTGGTTGTCTGTGAAAAAAGAACTGGATTTTCGCGGTATTTCCTATCAGGCGCATCTTACGGAATATGCCGGTCATGCCGCCCTGCTTGCAAAACAACTCACCAAAAAAGAATATCCCGTGGAACTTATTGTAATCGGCGGAGACGGCACGCTCAATGAGGTTTTAAATGGAATTTCTGATTTTTCCAAAGTACTGCTGGGCTACATTCCCACCGGTTCCGGAAATGATTTCGCAAGAGGCTGCCGCCTCCCTAAAAAGGTTTCAGACTGTCTGGATTACCTGTTAGAGAATCCTTACAGCCGCTCCATCGACGTGGGCGTCTGCAAATCCCAGGGAAAATCCTTCCGCTTCGGCGTAAGCTGCGGAATGGGATTTGATGCGGCTATCTGTCAGGAAGCCCTTGTTTCTCCTGTTAAAAAAGTATTAAACCGTTTTCATGCAGGAAAACTTACCTATGCCTTTCTGGCCGTGAAACAGCTTCTCCTGTGCCGCCCTGCAGATATTAAAGTCAGACTGGATAATGACAGGAATTATTCCTTTTCCAGGGTCTACTTTATCTCTGTGATGAATCAGCCCTGTGAAGGAGGCGGGGTGAGGTTTTGTCCCGGTGCCAGAGATGACGACGGACTTTTAGACGTCTGCATTGTTTCCGGTATTTCCAGGCTGAAATTCCTCCTCCTGCTTCCTTTCCGCTGTAAATCCATACAAATACATAGTACATCTCCCCTCCCGCTCCACAGAGACGGAGAGTCCGGCGGAATGCAAAGTGACCTGCAGGTTGGCCTTGAAAAAACAACTTTAAAAATCGCTTCACCTGTGCTATAATCGCTATAATCTTATTTGAGGGGAAAATAAAATAAGAAGGTGAAATAGTGCAATTTGTCAGAAAATATAAACACGGGCTTATTATCACAATCTACAGCATTGTTTACACGCTGCTGTTTGGATATCTGGAACAGCGTACGGTTATCAGTTATCATATTATTCACACAACTCTGGACGACTATATTCCGTTTTGCGAGTATTTTGTAGTTCCATACCTTTTATGGTTCCCTTACATGTTCGGAGCTGTTGCATATTTTATTTTCCGGAATCCGGACAAAGAAGAATACTATCGTCTGACCAAGAACCTGTGCATGGGAATGACAATTTTTCTGATTGTTTCTTTTATTTACCCCAATGCCCAGATGCTTCGGCCTACGGAGTTTGCCCGGGATAATTTCTTCGTGGATCTGGTTCAGATGGTTTACCGTTCTGATACACCCACAAACATTCTGCCAAGTATTCACGTATTTAATTCCCTGGCGATTCATCTGGCGATTTTATCCTGCCGCTCCCTGAAAAACCGCCATGGAATCCGGACGGTTTCCTGGATTTTAACCATACTGATTATTTTATCCACTATGTTTTTAAAACAGCATTCCGTGGTGGATGTCTGTCTGGGAACTACTCTGGCTCTGGCCGGTTATCTGATTTTCTACAGGGAAAAAGTAAGAGCCCATGCAAAGCAGAAATCCAAAGCAGTAAGCTGGAGCCGCAGCCGGTAACGAATTACTTTCTGATTGGATCAAAAAACAGGACCGATTCAGGTCCTGTTTTTTTGATGCCTTCTTTAATTGAATCCATAGAATTTCTGTACCACACGGTAAATATCCACGGAGATCTTCCTTCCTCCGCTTCCCGGCAGATTCACTGCCCTTCCTAAGAGACCGTACCGGATTTTCCGGTACAGATACCGATCCGCGTTCTTTAAATACGCCCACAGTTCGTTCTTCTTCTCAATGGCCTCTTCGGTTCCGGAACGCAGCAGCATTATAGAGGAAACTGTCATAATAATATCCAGATACGTCCTCATATATTTTCTGAGTCCCTTCTGTCGGAGATCGTATTTCACATAAGTATCTATCATCCGTTTATTTACCAGTAACTGCTGATCAATTCTGCGAATCATCACTTCTTCATTCACAGACTGATCCTCTCTTCCGATAAAATACCGGTAAAAATTCACATTCAGATAGTACATATTTTTCACATAAGGAAGGGGTTCAAATGCAAATAAATTATCCACATAAAAGGTATGTTTCGGCAGTTTCAGCTGACAGTCATGGAGAAGCTTCGTCCGGTAAATCAGGGAATGCATCAGCAGATATTTTCCTTTGGGCAGACGTCCCACCTTATCCCAGGTAAAGACTTCCTTTTCCGGAAAACAGTTCTTATACTGCATGATTTTCTTTCTCCTGGCTCCCTGTTTTTCATAGACAAAATTGCTAATCAGCATATCTACAGTGTAGGAACCTTTTACAAACATAGACAGGGTAGATAAAATCTCCAGATAAGCTTCTTTCTGTACCCAGTCGTCGCTGTCCACCACTTTAAAGTAAATACCGGACGCATTCCTGATCCCTGTATTTACAGCCTCTCCATGGCCCCCGTTTTCCTGATGGATTGCTTTTACAATGGTAGGATATTTCTCTGCATATTCATCGGCAATCTGAGCGGTTTCATCAGAAGACCCGTCATCCACCACTAAAATTTCCACATCTTCCCCGCCTTCCAGCAGAGAATCGATACATTTTCTCATATATGCCTGGGAATTATAACAGGGCACTGCTATACTCAGTATTTTCATTTCTCTTCTTCCTCCTTCAAATTCAGGTATTTAATAAATGCAGAAAATGCGGATGGAATTGCATATTTTTCCTGTACCTGCTTTTTATCGGCATAAATCAGCTTTTTCTGCTTTCTTTCCAGGCCTTCCACCCGTATCTGATACCCATGCATCCTCCATTCCACATGGGAAAAAATATGTTTTGCCTCTTCCATGGGCTGTATCCGAAGGGGCAAAAGCCCCATTTTCTCTACTTCTTTTAAGGCTGTTTTCTGATCCAGCACTCCGGCCTTATTGGGAAACTCATACAGTCCGGCTAAAAGCCCTTTCTCCGGCCGTTTTTTTAATACAACCTTCTCTCCATCCTGAATCACCAGAACGGTTTTCTCCTGAATGGTTCTGGCTTTCTTAGGCGCTTTATAAGGATATTCCTGGATTCTGTCGTTCTTTTTTGCCTGGCAGAAAGCCTCAAGGGGACATTCCCCGCATCTGGCCTGGCCGTTGGGAACGCATACCACTGCCCCCAGCTCCATCAAAGCCTGGTTAAAGTCCCCTGCCCTGGCAGCCGGGATAATTTCTTTTACCTGCTGCTCGATTTGGCGTCTTACAGACTGTTTGCTGACATCCGCCCCGTTTTCTGTCAGCCGGCACACCACCCGGAAAACATTCCCGTCCACAGCCGGCACGGGAAGCCCATAAGCAATGGATGCAATCGCTCCCGCCGTATAACTTCCGATTCCGGGTAAGGACAGCAGGTCTTCATAATCTGCCGGAAGCTCTCCCTGATATTTTTCGCATACTTCCAGAGCTGCTTTCTGCATATTCCTGACCCGGTTATAATACCCCAGCCCCTCCCAGAGCTTTAAAAGTTTTTTCTCTTCACAGTATGCCAGAGCTTTTATATCCGGCAGTTCCTGAATAAATCTGGTGAAATAGGGCTTTACCGCTTCTACCCGGGTCTGCTGAAGCATAATTTCCGAAACCCAGGTATAGTAGGCGTTATTCTTATCTCTCCAGGGGAGTTCCCGTTTCTTTTCTTCATACCAGGCCAGCAGAGGCTCAGAAATTTTCCTCAGTATATTCTCTTCCATCATCTGTTACTCCTTTGTGAGATTCACGAAAACCGGCTGATCCAGTTTCATCTCCGATTCCGTCACCCTGCAGTCCCAGGCCAGAATATGTACCCCTGCATTTTGAGCTTTTATTAAGTTTTCCCCTAATTCCGGCTGAGTATCCCAGTTAGGACAAAATTCGCGAATCCCTTTCATTTGAATTACAAAAATCAGATATGCCTCATACCCATCTTCTGTACACTGTATTAATTCCTGAATATGTTTTATTCCACGGGCAGTGGGAGCATCGGGAAACTTAGCCGTCTGATTCTCTTCCAGGGTCACACCCTTTACTTCCAGAAATGCTTTCCTGTCCTTCTCTTCCACATACAGGTCAAACCGGGATGCTTTATATTTTTTCTCCCTCTGAACGTGGGCTTCCTTTGAAAACAGGTTTCCCTCCAGAATCCATTCCCATACAGCCTGATTGGGAGCCTGAGAATCCATATTGATCCACTGTCCCCCCTTGTTTACTGCAACCAAATCATATTTTGTTTTTCTGCCCGTCCCTTTGCCCTCTGCCAGAATCACAGAAACTCCCGGGATTAACAATTCCCGGCATCTTCCCGTATTTTTCACATGACAGATTTCCTCTTTGCCTTCTATCAGCACGTGGGCCACAAAACGGTTGGGTCTTTTTATAAAAATTCCATTTTTTATCTTCTCGTATCTCATTGGGCTATTATATCACAAAACCCCGGAAAAAGCAGTTGCATTTTCTAAAATTCTACTTTAGAATGAACATAGTTTTTATATAAATACCTGTATATGGAGGAAAATAGCATGGATAGTATCATCTTTGACGTGGACGGAACTCTCTGGGATTCCACAGAAAATGTGGCAAAAGCCTGGTCTGACTGTATTCAGCAGGATCTGGGTCTTTCTATGGAAATTACTGCAGAACGTCTGCACCAGCTCTTCGGTAAAGTTCTCCCGGAAATCGCCGCCAGGATCTTTCCGGAATATGATAAAGAAACACAGCTTTCCTATATCAATAAGTGCTGTGATAAAGAACATGAATATCTCTTAAAATATGGAAATCCTACCTTTGACAAAGTGGAAGAAACTTTAAAAATCCTCTCTGAAAAATATAAACTTTTTATTGTAAGCAACTGCCAGAGCGGGTATATCGAGGTCTTTTTAAAAGTCACCGGCCTTTCTGAATATTTTACCGACTATCTCTGTTCCGGTGATACAGGAAACCAAAAGGGCGCCAATATCCAGGAAATCATAAAGAGAAATCAGCTTTCTTCTGCCGTCTACGTGGGCGATACTCTGGGAGATCACCAGGCCTGTCAGGAAGCTGGGGTGCCTTTTGTATATGCTTCCTATGGATTCGGAGAAGTTCCCGACTTTGCTTATACAATTGAACAGTTTTCAGATTTAAGTAAAATATTTTAGTTTTCAGCAAAATTAAAGTGCCTTCCCATTGGTGAGAAGGCACTTTTTATTTGAACTTCTTTAATAGAAACAGATAATCGGCATGTCTGAATTAATGATGCCATACAACTGTTCCGCCGCTGCATAAGGAAGGTTGATACATCCATGAGAACCTCCGGTCAGATAAATATCTCCGCCGAAAGAGCTTCTCCACGGTGCATCATGGAGTCCCACACCGCCGTTAAAAGGCATCCAGAAGGTTACCGGCTCTTCATACTCATAGGAACCGTCCGGCCTTTGTTTTCCTCTTAATACATCCGGGCTTTTCTTATAATACAGCCTGTAAACCCCTGCCGGTGTCTGTCTGTCGCTGTAGCTCATGTTTCCGGAGACAAAATCGGATTCCAGAGCCAACGCTCCTCCCTGGTATACATACATGTGCTGAGCGCTTAAATCCAGCTCCACATAAGTATCTCCAAATCCATTGTTGCCTGCCGCAGCTCTGCTGGAATATACAGGTTCTCGATTTACCTGCTGGCCGCCCTTAATCTCTGTTAAAAGCTGAGCTGCCTCTTCCTGCTGGTTAATCTGCCAGCCGTAAGTATATCCCATAACCACAACGTCTCTTCCACTGGTACTGTGGAAAGTCTGGTCTTTTCCATAGGTGTCATACTTGGACGCCAGGGACGCCACATATTCTGTTACCTTCGTCTGCAGGGTTGTATCCAGATCCACCAACTGCCCCTTTTCGTCGAAGGTAAGCCAGTCCTTAATGATGTTTCCGTCCAGCACTTCCGTAGCATCTCCGATAGTGTAGGTAATACTTGCCTTTACAAGGTTATTGCATTCCGTAAGGGTATTTTTCAGTGTCTCGCTGTCCTGAGTCAGTTCTGCCGTCTGGTAAACGCCTTCCTGATCCAGGTTTACTTCTTCCTCACTCTTTGCAACCGCATTCATCACCAGATTATAGGCTTCCCGCACGTTAATGGTACTTCCATTATCTTCCGGAACAATCACAAACTGAGAATCCTGAAAAGCCACATAAGCATTCTGAGGCGCTACCTGATTTTCCTCCTTCGCGCATTCCAACTGGGAAACCTGCTGCTGAAGCAGATCTACATCGAAGGAGATGTTCTCTTTGGTGGCGTATTCCTTTTTCTGGAAAAATCCTTTCACCCATTCATAGGACTTCTGTTCTTTCAGAAGCTTTAATACTTCTCCGTCTGAGGCATATTCATAGTTAATGCTTTCTCCGGAAATACTCTGATCGGAGCTGTTTCTGGCCTTTACATTAATGGAATAATTCTCTACTTTATCAGCAATCACCTGTTCCACTTCATATGCCGTCATTCTGGAACAGTCGAAGCCATTAATAACCGTACCGTCAAAGAACTTATCCGAGTAATAATACGTCCCTGCACCATAAGCGCATCCTGCTGCCACCAGCACCAGTAAAAGGCTAAGCCCTGCAATCTTCAGGCCTTTTTTCTTCTTCTTTACGGGCGTCTGTACCATTCCTCTTGCATTTCTGGGAGGGCCTGTCCTTTCCGGAACCGGGGTGTCTCCCACTGTTTCAGTTACAATTTTCTTCACAGCCGCGTCAATCTTACTTTCCATCTCTTCCGGGGAAACTTCTTTTTCCTGAACCTTCTCTTCCTTTGTTTCTTCAGAAACCGGATTGCTTTCTTCTTCCGGCCCCGGCTGAGATTCAGGCTCATGTTCTTTCTCTTTTGTATCTTCCTTTGTTTCTTCTTTCTTTTCCCGGGTTTCTTCTTTTCCTTCTTCTTTCGGTTCTTCTGTGATTTCTTCTTTCGTTGCTTCTTTCTTCTCCTGTGTATCGGCTGCCTCTGTGGCCTCTTTATCCAGAGACGCGGGAGCCGTCTTATCTTCTATTTCTTTCTGAACCGTTTCCTCTCTCTCCACCTCTTCCTGGAAGAGTTCACGGATTTTTCTCTTTTCTTCCTCGTTACTCATGGATTGCTAACTCCTCAACAAACTACTTTCTCTTTTTTCATACAACGTTTTTATTATAACATATTTAATCTAATTTCCAATACTAATTTACTCAGAGGAAAGAAATTCATAAGATTTTTATATTTATCTCCCTTTTAACAGCATTAGGTTAACCGTTTTTTCAAAAATTATACCTTTTTTCCGTTTACAGGATTTCTTTCAGTACTCTTTTTGCATTCCTGCTCCACATTTTCTCCAGAATTCTCCCGGACATATGGCGTTTCTTCAGGGCATCTTCAAGACGTTCCAGTTTTTCACAGCTATTGATCTCCAGTTTTCCGGTAATCCCGTCCAAATCTGTTCCAATAGCCAATACATCTTCTCCGCCCGTCTGGTAAATATGATGAATATGTCTTACCATATCCCGGATACGGCTTACTTTTCCTTTCTCGTTTAAAAAACGGGGGCAAAAATTAATTCCAATCACTCCTCCGCTCTCTGCTATGGTACGAATCATTCGGTCAGTCAGATTCCTCGGATGCTCCGTCACAGCCCGGGCATTGGAATGGGAGGCGATAAACGGTTTTTTACTGATCCTTGCCACATCCCAGAATCCTCCGTCTGATAAATGAGAAACATCTATAATAATGCCAAGCCGGTTCATCTCTTCCACCATTTCTCTTCCTGCCGGTTTTAATCCCCGCATCATTACAGAGGCATTTTGAGAATTAGGATACCCCAGGGCGTTCTCATAATTCCAGGTCAGAGTAATCAGCCGTATGCCCAAATCATAAAATTCACGAAGTCTCTCCGGATCCCCTGCCGTTGGAACTGCATCTTCCAAAGTCAGCAGACCGCCCGACACTCTGTGTTTAAAACAATACTCCAGATCTTCTGCCGTTCGTATAGGCTGCAGCCTTCCCTGGGTGAAATTTCTGTCTCGGTGATACCAGGAAATCAGTTTTTTCGCTTTTTGGTATGCGTAATCTTCCCGAAAGGCCGAGGGCACATGGCCGGTCAAAAAAAATGTGGAGAAACACTGTATCCCTCCGCCTGTTTTCTCCAGCCTTTCTACATCCACCCCAAAGGGATTTTCCATCAGATTCCCTTTCAAACAGTACCGATTCACCCTGCCGGCCAGTTTTCCCACGGTATCGCAATGTAAATCAATCCGGTACATCCTTTTCCTCCCTTTTCTCTTCTATTTTACCGCACACGCCTGTAGTTAGCAGACCTGTGCGGCTTCGTTTCTGACTGACAAACTTATTTTGTATTGGCCAGAAGGTGTTCGCAGACAGCCCTCCAGCCGTTTTCTCCGCAGACTCCGTCCTGACTCTGCCGTGTGTTTTTCTGAAACGCTTTTAATGCCTCCACATCTTTTGTGCCAAACGTTCCGTTAATCTCTGTGCCCAGAATACACTGAAGCACGCTGGCTCCCACTCCCTTCGTCCCTTTTTGAACATAGGGCAGTGTAATCTGAGACAGCTCTGCCTTTTTCGGCTCTTTGTCTTTTTTCTCTTTTACTGCTGCCTCTGTTTTTTCTTTTGTCATTGTTCCATATTGACCGTCCACAGAAAGTCCGAAGGTTTTCTGTGCTTCTTTGACTGCCTTTTCCGTATCTTTTCCGAAAACACCGTCTGCACCTGAGACTCCGCAGGAGAATCCTATATAGATGAGATTCTTCTGCATCTGTAATACTTCTTCTCCCTGATCCCCTGTTTCCAGCCATTGTTTCTTTTCCTTATATCTCAGTACGTAGTCCCAGGGATAATTATAATATGACCTCTCGAAAATTTCTTTCCCCGTCTGATCTCCGGTCTTTCCACCGGTTGCAGTCCCTTTTTCATTGGAAGAGGCAGAAATCACTCTCTTAGTATTCGTATCTTTTACAATCACCGTATGATGAATGGTATTCAGGAGAATATCTCCCTTCTTCATTCCGCTGCCTGTGGCTAAATTACACTCTCCCGTAACATCGGTGAATCCGCACTGCAGAAATACTTGCCGCATATTTCCTGTATAAGTGGCTCCTTTTGTTTTCACCGGAACTCCGGCCTGCTCGTAGGCCTCGATTACGAAGGAACTGCAGTCATAGTCCGGCCCCCATCTCTGATTCTGATCATAGCCGTGACTATTATTATCTGCTATCTTCTGTGCCCAGTCAACTGCTTTATCAATAATTCCCATATAAAACTCCTTTTTTTCTATCTTATTGATTAAAGCAGCAAAGAGTTCCTGTTACGCCTGTTTTATAGGACAAAAGATCCTTTCTTTAATTTCTTCCGGCCGGATTCCCAGCACAAGAGTCAATTCTCCAAACAGATTATCCTCTGCTATGCGGCAGTAGCGTTCTTCCTGGAAGGGGATTTTTTTCCCTTTCTCGGTTCTGAGGCGCTTATGCTGTCGAATTTCTTTCACCATCATTCCCAGTTTTTTCCCGTTGCAGCACCGGATGGCTTCTTTATAGTCTGCTTCTCTTTTCTTTTCATCCCGGCACCACTGCACGTCCGTCTTTTGCACATAATCGATGACCTCTCTGGCCTCCTTCGCAGTCATAAGGGGCCGCATCACTACCTTCTGATTATCTACCGGGGTGAATATCAGACTGCCTTTGGTATTATAAGGCAGCAAAGTATAATAAAGCCTCTCCCTGGCCGCCGGCAGAAAATCCGGCATCCCTATTTCCTTCACCTGACACACGCCTACGTTTCCATGAACAATATAATCTCCTTCTCTGAACATTTTCGCTGCACCGCCTTTTCTGAATCCTACGAAAGATTCCAAATAAAAAACCGCTAAACCCAAGAAGATTGAGTAAAACGGTTTTTATAAATCAATATGCTTCAATCTACATAATTATTTTAGCACTTTGAAATTTTTTTTGTAAGAGTTAATCTTAAAATTTTCTAAATAATGGCAATTTAGAGATTTCCTAAAGTTTTCTGTGCTATAATGATACCAATTTTGACATTCAAGGGGTGTGTATTTATGAACTATTATTTGTCCGTATTGGTTTTATGTCTTTTACTGACCATTGCTGTACAGCTATGGCATTCTTTCAGAAAAAAGCCGACCTCCTGGTTCCACAAACTCTTATTCTTTTTCTACTGTGTCTATCTCTGTCTTCTTTTTGACAGCCAGACAGCTCCCTTTTCTCAGTGGTCGTTCTCATTCCTGAAAAGTCTGACAGATCTGTCCTCTCTGTTTCGTCTTTCGCCTGTTTCTCTGTCTGACTCTCTGGGGACTTTCATCTGGTTCCTTCCACTCGGCGTATTTCCCGTTCTCCTTTACGGAAACTGCCGCCGCTTTGGTACATTTTTTATTTACGGAACAATTCTCTGCTTACTGACAGGAATTTTTAATCTTTTAGGTCCGGACGGATTTTCTCTGTACCGGCTTCTCCTTTCCCTGGCCGGAACCTTTTTGGGCTATTTACTGGGGCTGTTTTTCCTGCGCCTTGTCCCTGTTAAAACGCCCCGCACCCGTAAAAAGAACCCGGATGGGACGGAATTAAAATATGTCGTTATCCTCCTCCTGATCTTTCACACATGTTTTTCATCCTTGTTTAGCGGAGGATTACCTTTTTTTAAGAGCGCCCCTGTCTCTGACCTTACTCTGGAGCTCGCCGCACCGGAAGCCTATGTCATGCATTTGGAGTCACGCACTCCGATTTATGACAAAGAAGGGCAAAAACAAATCGCTCCCGCCAGTACAACCAAAATGCTTACAGCGCTGACTGCCGTTGATTACTGCTCTATGGAGGAGGTTGTCACCGTGGGCGAAGAAATCGGTCTGATTCCTTCTGATTCCTCAAGGGCCTGGCTTTCCGCCGGAAATCAACTGACTTTTAAACAGCTCCTTGTGGCCATGCTTCTGCCTTCCGGCAATGACGCTGCTTATACCATTGCCGTCCATACCGGCAGAAAAATAGAGCAGGATGTCAGTCTTCCCATAGAAGACGCTGTTTCCTCCTTTACAGAAGCTATGAACAAAAAGGCCAGGAAAATCGGCGCTGCCTCTTCAAACTTCGTACGGCCGGACGGTTACGATGCAGAAGGCCAGTATACCACCTGTGAAGATCTGGCAAAAATTGCAGCAAACTGTCTGGAAAATGCCACCCTGGCAGAAATCATGGGCACCTTTAGGATTTCCGATACCTGGGCAGACGGACGGGAAGTGACCTATAATAATACCAATGAACTTCTGAATCCGGAAAGTCCTTATTACTATCCCAATGCAGTGGGATTAAAAACAGGAAACAGCGGCCAGGCCGGAAGCTGTCTGGTATCTGCATCTGTCATCCAGGGAGAAACATATATCTGTGTCATCATGGGCGACAGCAGCGATACGCGTTGGCAGGACAGCCTGTCGGTTTTCCATCAGATCGAACTGGAAGTTTCCTGATTTTTTCCAGATCCTTCACAGATTTTTAATTCTCCTATCACATTTCTTTCACAAACTTTTTGTATATTAAAATACAAACAAAGGGTTTTCCTTTTTCATATAGATATTGCCAGTTCCAATTGGCATCCAACTCCATACATAGCATGATACAGGAGGAGCTTTCCCATTTACGAGAAACGGGAAAGCTCCTCCTGTATCAACGATTCCTTATTTCCTCTTTATGGTTATAATTGGAATGGCTTTTACTTTATTCCAAATCCATTTCAGTAGCAGCCCAATAAAAACCAGGACTCCGAATCCCTGTATGCGAAAAGTTCCTATCAGGATAAGGCCCCAGGAAATAAGGCAAACTATATTTTTCCAGTTTCCTCTCATCATTTGCTTAAAAAACGTCACCTCTCCTTCTCCTCAGTCTTGAGGGCTTGTACATTTTACGCGCCGATTCAATAGCAGAAAGTGGTAAGAGTCTGTTCCAGGTACACAAAAAAAGAACAGCCTAAGCTATCCCTATTTTAACCAATACACCAGACGAAGTGTATTCTTGTACACATATATCATACACAGAAACAGAACTCATATGTTCTTAGTTTAATGGAGTATACGGGACTTGAACCCGTGACCTCCACACTGCCAGTGTGGCGCGCTCCCAACTGCGCTAATACCCCTTGCTTTGTTATTATAGCACATCCTGCTTAGACAGAAAAGTCTAAATTTATATATTTTAAAAATAAAAGCCTCAAAAATGCTGTATTTACGCATTTTTCAAGGCTTTTTAACAGCAGGGGATGAGAGAATCGAACTCCCACTAAGGGTTTTGGAGACCCCTGTCATACCATTTGACCAATCCCCTATATATAGAAACTTAGCACCATTAGCATAACTATGGTGCACTTTCTTGTACCTTCAAAACCACATACATGCTGCAACAAATCCACTCTTCTTCTGCATAAGGCCTCTCCCTTATGCCTCCAGGTCAAGCCCTCGACCGATTAGTAACAGTCAGCTCCATGCAT